>PGXL01000033.1 GCA_002839095.1 Tenericutes bacterium HGW-Tenericutes-2
TTATACTAAGTTATTTCATCATCGGTGGAGAAGTTGTACTGAAGGCAGTCAATAACATATATCGAGGTAAGGTGTTCGATGAAAACTTCTTAATGACGATAGCAACTATGGGTGCATTTGCTATTGGAGAGCATCCTGAAGCAGTTGCAGTTATGATTTTTTATAAGGTCGGTGAATTTTTCCAAGACGTAGCAGTCAATCGATCCAGAAGATCCATAAAAAAATTGATGTCAATCAGACCTGATGTCGCAACGATTAAAAAAGGCAACACTTCTGTGGAAATGCGTGTTGAAGACGTTCAAACTGGAGAGATAATGATCATTAAACCAGGCGAAAGAATTCCGCTTGATGGTGAAGTGTTGTCAGGAGATTCCACAATTGACACAAAAATTCTAACAGGAGAATCTGTGCCTGTAAATGTTACAAAAGGTGAGACGGTACTCTCTGGTTGTATTAATATCAATGGTTTATTGACCGTTAAAGTTACCAAACTCGCAAGCGAATCAACTGTTTCTAAGGTACTTGAAATGGTTGAAAATGCAACCAGCAAAAAAGCACCAACCGAGAATTTTATCACTAAATTTGCACGAGTATATACTCCAATTGTCACTTCGTTGGCTGTTTTGATTGCGGTAATACCACCACTCGTTATACAAGGTGCAACTTTTGAGGAATGGATCTACAGAGCACTTATATTCTTAGTTATTTCGTGTCCATGTGCACTCGTTGTATCGATTCCGCTTGGTTTCTTTGGTGGTATTGGAGCTGCATCAAGAAATGGTATCTTAGTTAAAGGTGGAAACTACCTAGAAGCATTAAATAACATTGAGATTGCAGTTTTTGATAAGACTGGCACATTGACTGAGGGAACGTTTACAGTGACTGAAATCAATACAGCTAATGGTGCAACACAAGAAGAGTTGCTCGAAAAAGCAGCTTATGTGGAAAGTTTTTCTAATCATCCTATCGCTGTCTCAGTCGTCAATAAATACAATAAAGAAATAGATCAAAGTTTAATAACTGATGTTGAAGAAATATCTGGACACGGTGTAAAAGCAACTTATCAAAATGATATCATTGCAATAGGGAATGCTAGGTTGATGAAAAGAGAAGGTATTGAATTCAAGGAATCTGTTGCCTTGGGTTCAATTATATACATCGCTATCAATGGGAAATATGTTGGAAATATTGTTGTCTCAGATCAGATAAAGAAAGACTCAAAAGCAGCTATCAAAATGTTGAAATCATTAGGCATTAAAAAAACTGTCATGCTAACTGGTGATAAGAAATTAGTTGCTGATACAGTTGGAAAAGAGCTAGATATCGATGAAATTCATAGCGAATTGTTGCCTGAAGATAAACTCAACATTGTAGAGGAGTTATTACTCCAAAAATCGAGCAAGGGAAAACTATTCTTTGTAGGTGATGGTATCAACGATACACCAGTATTAGCGAGAGCTGATATCGGTATAGCTATGGGTGGACTCGGTGCCGATGCAGCCATCGATGTAGCTGATGTCGTGATAATGAATGATGAACCTTCAAAGATAGGTACTGCGGTCTTTGTGGCAAAGAGAACCAGAAAGATTGTTTGGCAAAATATATACTTCGCACTAGGAGTCAAATTCCTGTTTCTAGCCTTAGGAGCTATCGGAATCGCAACTATGTGGGAAGCCGTGATTGCTGATGTTGGGGTATCTTTATTAGCAGTTCTGAACGCAATGAGAATACTCAAATATGATTACAAAAATAAATAGTTGATTTGATTCGAATGTGTTAAGGGATTGTGTTCATATTGGTTATGATAATCTTAGTCTCTTCAAATAAAAACAATTTCATCTAGTTGTAATCTAAGGGAGCATAATTGTATTTAAGTAGATAGATCAAACCAGAAGTTAAAATTAAGGGGGAAGAAAATGTTATATATATTTATAATAATATTATTGACGGGGGTTGATCAGTGGACAAAGTATCTTGCAGAAACGCAATTGAAACCGCTAGGATTTATACCCATTTTTCAAGATGTATTTCATTTAACTTATGCAAGGAATACGGGAGCAGCATTTAGCATTATGATGAATATGCAGGCATTTTTAATAATATTCACAGCAATTGTTGTTGGCGTATTAACGTACTATTTAATACGATTATTTAAAACAAAAGAGGTAGCCCTTAAACTATCTTTAGCAATCATTATCGGCGGTGCTTTAGGGAATCTTATCGATAGAATTAGATTGAACTATGTGACCGACTTTCTCGATTTTACACTAATTAATTATCCCATTTTTAATTTTGCAGACGTTTTTGTAGTTATAGGAGTAGTTATACTTTCATATATGCTTTTGTTTAAAGGAGCTATGCCTAAAATTTCTAAGTTATGAAATGGGTTTCTGAAAAAGAAATGTATACATCATCTAATGTGATGCATGTGTATTTGGTGCTGATGAAAGTTTCATATGACAATCTTGTAGATTCAAACATAGTAACTCAGTTGTTGAACAAATAATAAAATTGGCTATCTTGTAACAAACTACGAGATAGCCTTTTTTATATTTCAGTGTTAAGTTATAAACGATTTGTGGGCTTTTTGTCCTAATGGTTGTCTTAGGCAACATATTTTGCTTCAAAAAAAATTAGATAATAACGACCTTATAATTCAAAATCTTATCATACTTTTCGTTGTGATAAGTACCAGTTGCTAGTGGTTTTAGTGCTTCAAAAGTATGTCTATTTTCTGAGAATTCTTTATCAGTATAATTCTTGGTTCCTGCCACACAGAAGACGATGTTTTCAGGTGTTACTGAGATGATCTTGTAGATAAATGAGCGTAAGGTGTCACTATCAACTTCCTGAATCGGTTCTAGTAAATTGTTGAGCGTTGTTTCAATCTTCGCAAGTCTTGAACGTGTATCGTAGTTCGTTAAGTACTCTCCTTCAAGTTTTCTAATCTCGGTTTTGTTATTGTGTAGCTGCAAGGTCAATGATTGGTATTTGCTATTGAAATCCTCCTGGGAAAGATTAGGATTCTTCACTTGAACATCAATGAGGTTTGATATCATTCTCTCAAGCTCATCGCCTTGTGTTTGAAGCTTCTGAATCTTGATTTCAACATCACTAACTCGTATGGTCGATTTGATGATTTTCTGGATGTTTGGAATGATATCCTTTTCCTGTAAAAACACCTCGTTTAGCATTTTCACAGTCGCTCCTTCAATCATCTCTTGATAAGTTGCCTTAGCCTTACAGTGAGCTTTACCGTCGATGTAACCACCACATTGCTGCATGACTCTTTGTGCTGGTGTACCGTAGTTCCAATAACGTCTCTTTAAGGTTCGACCACACTCTGAGCAAACGATAAATGCTGAGAATGGATAAGTGACATTGTACTTGGCCAGGTTCTTATCTTTACCAACTTTCACCTTGCTACGATCCTCTCTGATCCTTTGAGCAAGGAGAAAAGTCTCTCTATCGATGATTGCTTCGTGTGCATTCTCGGTATGATACATTGGAGCGAGTTCTTTATTC
>PGXL01000006.1 GCA_002839095.1 Tenericutes bacterium HGW-Tenericutes-2
TAGAAGTTTATTATATTTACTAGAACTATTACTACCTTTCCTTAACTTAAATTCCTATAATTATAAACCAATTCTTGAAAATTATCATCCAATCATCATGATCAATCCATTCTTTATTCCAACAATCTTTATATATGGATTTTTAATTTATTCAAATATAAAGAAAATGAGTGAGCATCATGTCCGACAGGATTATTATGATGCTACAAGAAATATCTATTTTAATCTAGAAGAAAGACTGAATAATAAGGGGAGCAGATGAAAACACTTATTGAAGGACAAATATTTAAAACCTATTGGGATACTGAAACCACTGTTTTTTATGATGCTCCAATTCAAATTCAGTCTGGTGAAATCTATATTGTAGCTGGAAGAAATAGTGTTGGGAAATCCACATTATTAAGACTACTTTCTTTGAGTGAACCAAATGATCAGGAAACATTGAAGTTCAATATTGAAGAAAAAGATATAAGCTATATGCCAACCAATTTGAATTACTACCAGTACATGAGAATCAAAGATCTTTTTCATTTCCATCAATCCCTAAATCAAAGATTTAACATGGTTTATGCTATGGAAAGAATTTGTGATTTTGATATAAGAAGAAATGTCAAAATCAAAGATCTTTCAGAAGGTAAAAAGAAAATCTTATCCTATATCATGTGTCTATCCATTGAAGCGAAGCTCTATATATTAGATGAACCTTTTCCATATGTTGATTTAATCTATGACGAAAACTTTAGAAAAATGATTATTAATTTATATAGTGAAGACAAAACATTTATGATTGCTACCCATCAAATTAATGAATTTGAAAAGGTAGCTAGCAAATGTTTAATTGTAAAAAATAGAAGTCTTATCGAGTCATATGATATTGAATCCATTCGAACAGATGAAGAAATCTCTCTTGAAGAATTTGTAAAGGAGCGGATGCGCATATGATGTATATATTAAAGAAGAGCTATTTATTTATATTGCTAATCACTCTTTTTATCATGCTAGGAATTCAAAAAGAGAGTTCAACAATTTATGATTACACGAGAAAAAACGAAATTCAATATATCACAGTAGGAGATTATATCGACTACAATATCGAATATTTTCAAGATCAGTATAAATTTAACAAAGTTACCATGTATGAAGAGTCCTACACACTAAAAGGAAATATTGAATCCTCTATTTCTGCATTAAGTATATATAAAGAGAATACAAATCAATATTTCCATATCAATCATCGAAATGAAATTATAGCGAAAAAACAAGGAGTAGCTAAGCTTCGAGTATCATTTTCTTTTGATGAAAAACATGTCAAAACTATAGATTTAGGACTATTCGTTATTATCAATGACTTGAATATGGATAACACCTGGATTGGATTAAACGAATCAAATTTCTACACAGAAATAAGAGATAACCCATCCGGGAAATTTTACCTAACATCAGATATTCCATCTCAAGCTGTATTCAAAATCAATTATTTTTCTGGAACCATATTGAATCCAGACCAGTACACAATCACATTAATGAATACTTCGGGTACTCAAGCAAATCAAGGTTTATTTACTATTTTAGATGGGGCATATATAGATGGCTTAATCATTAAAGATTCTACAATGAAACCAACTTCATTTAATAGAGTTGAAACAGTTAGTATGGGTTTTTTAGCAGCATTTGCTGGTAATTCCTTTATTACGAACGTTTCTGTAGAAGGTAATGTTTTAGATAACATCAGAGGTAGTGCACAGATTGTAGGTGGACTTGTTGGTGTTAGTTATGGCACTATTTATAAGCATGTTTCCTATAGTGGAGAAATTCATGGTGATTTCAATCAGATTGGTGGCTTAATTGGATTTGCCAAATTTGATTACCGAATCAATGATGTAGAGTCAATCTATAATAACAATCCTTATCCAATGATAGATGGAGCATTTGTTATTGGTGATATATCAAATAATCATCAAGAAATTAGTAGAGTAGTTCAGGCATTCATCGGAAACTTTACATATGAAAATGCTCGAATTCAAAATGGTTATTTTGATGGAACAATTGAAAATACTGATCACTATGATCAGTTTCCATTCTTTTATAATGGCTCTTTTAACAATAAGGTGTTACACCTATATTCAACTGTTGGTCCGCTGGATTCGATAGCGGGTAATTACTCATTTAGCGAAAACGAATATAAAGAAGTCACTTTTGAAGAGCTAACATCAGGAGAAGAACTACCCGGACTTTCAATGTTTATCTTTGAAGAAAATACTTATCCTAAGCTATCTTATTGGAGGTTGCCATGATTAGAGTATCCTTTCAGGAGTTAAAAAGATTTAGACCAATCGTAATATTAGCTTTATTTGCAATGTTAGTTTATACTATATTTTCTGGTGATATATATGATGTATCAGTATACATTCAAATGGACTTTATCATTAAACTGATTGTTATTTTTTCGATGCTGGCAGCCTTAGTATTTATCATCATAGATGATTACAATCAAAACCAAACCATGTATCAAAGATTATCAGTGAGTAAAACTGATGTTTTCTATGGGAAATGGTTATCCGTTATTTTCATTGGTGCTATCAGTTTGATCTTCGGAATTATCTTAATCAATGTCAAGGTAGCTTTCTATCTATTGAATGACGCACTAGGCTTTGTTACCTCAGGTATTTCTTCTCAGCCTTTGATTTTGATTGACAAAAAATGGTTTGAGCTATTATCAATCCCAAATTTCTTTATCAACATATCAATTATTAGTTTTATAATCTTAATCGTTAACTTAAAAATAAAATATACGATTCAATTTACGAATCCTTATGAATTTAAATACTCAATACCCTGGATTGTTCTAAGAGTAATGCTATTACAGGTAGTTCTAAGACTTTCATTAATCTGGATTGAACCCTATTTTCAAATATTAAACTTTAACTCTAGAGGTCACTATTTAATCATTAGAGAGCAAAATCAATTCCTAATCATCAATTTCCTTTTTATTCCTTCAATATTTTTCTATTTTTGTTATTTTCTTTATTTTAAATATCATATGAACCATCTTCTAAATAAAAAAGAAACTTAAAATACATATTCAAACGAGAAAAAGTGTGAAATATCTTCACATTTTTTTCTTTTTTATTTCGCTATTACCTTCTTACTTTCAATAAAAGTGTGTTATAATACCATAGGTGATAAATAAATGGAGCGTCTGCAAAAGATACTCGCTCAAGCAAACATCGCATCTCGTCGTAAATCCGAAGAAATTATTCTTGAAGGACGCGTCAAGGTGAACGGTGTTATTGTTAAAGAGCTAGGCTTTAAAGTGAATCGTAGTGATAAAATCGAAGTAGATGGCAAACCAATTGAACTGGCGGAGCATCTTTATTTTTTGTTAAATAAGCCAACAGGATTCGTTTCTACAACCTCTGATGAGAAGAATAGAAAAACTGTTTTAGACTTACTTACAGAAGAACATAGAGATATTCGCCTATATCCTGTAGGTCGTCTAGATTTTGATACAGCAGGAATTTTATTATTAACCAATGATGGTGACTTCACCAATCGGATGACACATCCTGAGCACGAAATCGAAAAGGAATACCTTGCAAGAGTTGAAGGTATTGTCATTCGTAAGAAAATCGTGGCACTTAGAAAAGGTGTTATTATCGATGGTGATTACCTAGCAGTTCCAAAAGAAGTTCGTTTAATTGAACTCAATAAAGATCAACAATCTACACTCATTTCAATCACTTTAACTGAAGGTAGAAATAAGCAAGTTAGAAAAATGATGGAAGCAATTGGACACCCAGTTAAAAAACTTACAAGAATTCGTTATGATTTCCTAACCCTCGAAGGTGTCGAGCGCGGAGCGTATCGCCCACTGAAGGTGCATGAAGTCAAAAAACTTTATGCGAATTCGAGTCCAAAAAAGTAGAATACTTATGTTTCAAGCGGTAATTCTATGTTATAATTAAACATGTATGGAGGAAAAACATGCCAGGGTATAAATTAGCCATTGATGGACCAGCAGGATCAGGCAAAAGCACAATCAGTTCCTTAATCGCTAAAAAATTGGGATGGACGCATATTGATACGGGAGCAATGTACCGGGCAGTTACACTTCAAGCAATCGAACTCGGCATCAATTTAAATGATGAAGCGTCGTATCGTTTTTTAGAAACCTCTAAAATACATTATGATTTCGATCGCATTTTCATTAACGATCGAGACGTTACTGAAGGGATTCGAAGTGAAGGTGTCACTAATAATGTATCGTTAGTTTCAAGCTTTCCCTATGTAAGAAAAAAATTAGTCGATTTACAAAAGATGGCTGCTGAATATGGCAACATCGTTATGGATGGCAGAGATATCGGCACAGTCGTTTTACCACATGCCGATTTGAAAATATTTTTAACTGCAAACGTTGAAGAACGTGCAAAAAGAAGATTCAAGGAATTAACAAAAAAGGGTAAGGAAACACACTTATCCAAGGTCATCGAGGATATACTCAATCGAGATCAAAAGGATTCAACACGAAAGGAATCACCACTAAGAATCGCGGATGATGCTATCGTATTAGATACAACTTATTTAACTATCGATGAGGTAGTTAATAAAATCATAGAATTAACCGACAAAAAGGAGAACTAACATGGAGTTAAAATTACTTAAGGTAGGCTCTATCGTAGAAGGCGAAGTCATTCAAGTAGAGCAGAATACGATTTATCTAGATATCCAAGACAGAACTGAAGGAAAAATTCATTTGGATAACTATGATAGACCAGCACCAGATACATTTATCGGTTTGGTGAAGATCGGACAAAAGGTCAAAGCGAGAGTTCAAAAGATTACTGACGAACCAGCGCAGATTCTTTTATCACGTCTTCCATTATTAATAGAAGAAAAGTTTGAAAAGGTTCAAAAATTAGTTGAAACAGGAGAAACTGTTAAGGCTAAGGTTAGACAAGTCTTAGATAAGGGCTTAGTTTTAAGCTATATGGACCAAGAAGTATTCCTTCCATATAGTCTTTTGGACTATGATCTTGTTAAAGACAAAGAAACTTTAAAGGGTAAAACCTTAGAAATTCAAATCATTGAAGCGACTGAAAAGGGAAGATCTAAGCGTATTGTCGGCTCTAGAAAGCAAATCTTTGAAAAAGAAAGACAAGAAGCTTATGAACAACGTATTCAAGCTAGACAAGGTGAATTAGAACAAATCAATACCGGAGATGTCGTCAAAGGTATCGTCGATAAAATTGAAGCACATGCTGCAACCATCCGTTTTACGCATGTTGTAGGGTTACTCAGAATTTCTCAAGTGAGCCATTATAGAATTGAAAAGATTGAAGATGTCTTAACACTTGGTCAAGAAGTTGAAGTTAAGGTTATTAAAAAAGAAGGAAACCGCCTAGATTTATCGATGAAGGCTTTACAAAAGACTCCATACGAACAATTCTATGAAGAACATAAAATAGGTTCTGAAGTGACAGGTACAGTTTTCCAAAAATTACCTTTTGGTATTATCGTAGAAGTTGCTAAGGATGTTAGAGGATTACTTCATAAGAATGAATTCTCATGGAATCCAAATGACAACTTTGAAAATAACGTTAAAATTGGCGATCAAGTTACATTAACCATTATTCAATTAGATCCTAAGAAGGAAAGAATTGCACTATCTAAGAAATCAAAAGAAGATAACCCATGGAAAAACGTAACTGTTAAACGTGGTGATATCGTTAAGGTTCCAGTGCTTTCAGTATCTAAGGATGGTATTAAGGTTGAAGTTCAAGGTGTTGAAGGAGAAATTCCATTCAACGAACTATCCAATGAAAAAATTGGTAAGGCTGAAGACTATTTCGCAGCTGGTGATATGGTTCAAGCTATTGTCATTGATGCGAATAAAGACCAATGGAGCTTAAAGCTTTCGATTCGTCGTGTCCTAGAAAAAGCTGAACGTGCAACCTTTGAACAATATTTAGAGGATGAAAAAGAAGATAATTCAGGGACCACCATTGGTGACCTCTTCGAAAAAGAATTAACAAAGACTAAAAAAACAAAAAAGTAAAGTAGGTTTTATTATGCCTTATAAGGTAGCAATTGTAGGACGTCCGAATGTCGGTAAATCCAGTTTATTTAACCGTCTTGTTGGATCAAGGCTATCGATTACAGATGATCAACCTGGCGTGACTAGAGATCGTATTTATGCCACCGCTGAATGGTTGACGAAAAACTTTAGGGTCATAGACACTGGGGGCATCGACATTGGCGATGCTCCTTTTTTAACTCAAATTAAAGCACAAGCACAGGTCGCGATGGATGAAGCAGATACGATCATTTTTGTCGTTGACGGGAAAAATGGATTAGTGGATAGTGATTATTATATTGCAAAACTCTTATATAAAACAGAAAAACCTGTTATTCTAGCAGTGAATAAGATAGATGATGTCAATCAAATTTCTAATACCTATGAATTTTATGCATTAGGCTTTGGTGATCCGATTGCTGTATCTTCAATCCATGGTATTGGTATAGGAGATCTACTGGATAAGGTCATTAGCTATATGACTGAAGAGGATCAGGTTTATGATGATTCAGTGATTCAGTTTTCAATAGTTGGTCGTCCAAATGTTGGGAAATCAAGCTTAACGAATGCGATATTAGGTGAAGAAAGAGTCATCGTTTCTGAAATTTCAGGGACAACTAGAGATGCAATCGATACACAATTTAGAAAAGATAAAAAAGACTATGTCGTTATTGATACCGCAGGTATTAAAAAGCGTGGTAAGGTCTATGAAAATACCGATAAGTATTCAGTTTTACGTGCACTATCCGCAATCGAACGTAGTGATATTGCATTACTCGTGATTGATGGTAATGAAGGCGTAATCGAGCAGGACAAGCATGTTGCAGGCTATATTTCTGATTATCATAAGGGTGTAGTGATTGTCGTTAATAAATGGGATTTAATCGAAAAAGATGATAAAACCATGAAAAAAATGGAAGAAAAAATCAGAGATGAGTTTAAATTCCTAGAATATGCACAGGTCGTTTTTATATCAGCTAAAAATAACTCAAGAGTACAAACTATTTTTCCAGCAATCAATTTAGCCTATGAGAATTATCATAAAACAGTTCAAACGAGCATTTTAAATGACTTGATTAGTGATGCAGTCGCAATGAATCCGACTCCAATTCATAATCATGGGAAGGCACAGTTTAATTATTCGACACAGGTCGCAATTAAACCTCCAACCTTCGTCCTATTTGTCAATAATCCAGATTTCGTCCATTTCTCCTATTTGAGATATTTAAATAATCAGCTTAGAGAGAAAATTGATTTTACAGGAACACCGATTAAATTACTCTTAAGAAAGAAGGCATAACATGAAGATTAGTATTATCGGCGGTGGCGCATGGGGAACCACACTCGGTCAAACCCTACATGATAATGGCCATAGTGTTTTAATTTATGATTTAAATCCAAATGCTGTAGCGAAGATTAATAATCATTATCATCCTTTTTTTGACACGATTCTACCAAATGAAGTTTGTGCAACAACCAATTTAAAAGAAGTCATTGATTTCTCAAATTATTTTTTACTCAGTGTCCCTACGAAGGCAGTAAGAAGTGTATTAAAGGAAATTGATGAGCTATTAAAAAAACCTTCAATCTTTATCAACGTCTCTAAGGGTATTGAACCAGATACCTTAAAGAGAGTCAGTGAAATTGTTGAAGAAGAAATCAAGGAAAACCATTTAAAGGGATTTGTCGTTTTAACAGGTCCTTCACATGCAGAGGAAATGATTTTAAGAAAGCTAACACTCCTTGTGAGCGCATCGAAGGATGAAGAGCTTGCAAAAGAGGTTCAATATATCTTTTCCAATGAAAAGTACTTAAGAGTTTATACATCAAACGACTTGATCGGATGTGAGGTTGGTGGTGCAGTTAAAAATGCAATCGCAGTAATCTCTGGTATTTGTACAGGTCTTGGACTTGGTGAAAATGCAAGAGCTGCAGTGATTACTAGAGGTATCGTTGAAATCGTTAGAGTTGTTGAAATGATGGGTGGAAAAAAGGAAACCGCATTCGGTTTAACCGGTATCGGTGACTTAATCGTTACCGCTTCATCTGAAAATTCTAGAAATTTCACAGCAGGTAAAAAAATTGGTCAAGGCCAAACAATGGATCAAATATATAAAGAGCAGAAACAAACCATTGAAGGATTTAGAACCATTGAAGCGATGCATCAATTATCTCTAACAAAGCGTGTAGAATTGCCGATGATTAACTCAGCCTATGAAATCATTTTTAATGGTTTACCAATCGCAGAGGGCTTATCCAATTTACTATCAAGAGACCTAAAAAGCGAAGATTTTTAAAAAATTTGCTTTATAAAGCCAACAAATATATGTGAAAATGTCTCAATTATTTGCTTTATCATCAAATATTTGTTAAAATATAGTTACTTTAAGGAGGATATCAAATGAACAAAACAGAATTAATAGCAGTCATTGCAAATCGCGCACAAGTTACACAAAAGGTTGCGGAAGATGTATTATCAGCATTTACTGACACAGTATCTGAAACATTAGGTAGACGTGGGGAAAAAGTGGTCGTTACAGGATTTGGAACTTTCGAAGTTAGAAACCGTGTAAAGAGAACTGGCAAAAACCCAAGAACTGGTGAATTAATTACAGTGCCTGAACAAAAATCACCAGCATTTAGAGCAGGAAAATTACTCAAAGAAGCAGTCAAATAAATAGTAGAAAGTACTTGTCGAGAGATAAGTATTTTTTTTATGTTTTCATGAAAAAAAGACATATATATAATCAAGAGAAGAAGAAGTTAAAGTGAGTAGATAATGACTAAATTCTTTTCAAAAATGAGAAAATATGTTAGTAAATAGAGAGAAAATTCATAAAAATTTACATTTTATTTTTAAGCATAAAATATGAGTTAAATAGCCTTAGGTTCCTAAGGCTATACTTCCTCCTCCATTTCTTTCTTTTTAATGACTTTTTCACATCATTTGATGAATTCAATACATAAATTGTTAAAATTTCCTTAATTTATATTAAAATATAGATGAAGGTGGTGAACATATGAGTATATTTCTCAAGGCCGCAGAAAATGATTTAGAATATGTAAAACTCAATTTTTCTCATATTGGAATGCAAGATGAAAAGAAGAAGAGCTTACTCCATTATGCAGTCTTAGGATCTGCGATGGATGTGATCCAATATCTTCTCGACTTAGATATCAATGTGAATATGGTTGACTCCCATGGTGAGACACCTCTTTTTGATTGTGCAAGAAAGGGTAAGCTTGACATCGCTAAGCTTTTAATTTCTAAGTTCGCTACAGTCAATGTTGAAAATAGAGTTGGAGAATTACCAATTCATCTAGCAGCATTTAAGGGCGAAATCGATATGATTAAGCTTTTGATTGAATCAGGGTCTTATTTAAACAAAAAAACTGCAGAGGATAAATTACCTGTTCATTACGCAATTGCTGGTGGAAGAGTAGATGTTATTCCATTCTTACTTAAGGAAGGTAATCAATCTTGGTTTATCAAGGATACCTATGGCAATACACTTTTGCATCACGCAGCAAAAACCTCAAGTGTTCAAACCATTGACCTTCTTCTCAATCAGAATCTAGATCCAAATGCATTAAATGATCAATTTGAGTCTCCAATCTTTAACGCAGTCAGGTTCGGTACAATCGATACCTTAAGATTACTGCTTGCAAGTGATGCTTATATTGATATTCATAATAGAAGATATGAAACGCCAATTGATACAGCAATGATTTTTGATAAGAAGGATGTCTTAAAGTATTTATCTGATTATATGGTCACTCCTAAATATGAACGATTAGTTCAGAAGCAAGCCCTAGCACTTGCAGTCTTAAATAGAGACCATGTTTACTTAAGAAAACTATTAGAGAGAGAAACCCCAATGAAAAAGGATAGACTTCAAAAAACAGCTCTTGATTACGCAAAGGAATATAATTTAGCTTTGTGCGTAGGATTACTTAGAGATGTTGAGGTCAATGGAAACACATAAATTTATATTTAACCACTATAGACACACCAAAAAAGTGTGTCTTTTTTTTATTGATATATCAGTCATCTCATGTTATTCTATAATAAACAAAAAACTTTATGGGGGAAATAAAGATGAGATGCATGAAGTGTAATCAGGTCATCAAGGACAATGCTTTAGAATGTCCTTTTTGCGGCTATAAAAATGAAGAAGAATTATCAGGTTTAAATTTAGGTAGTATTTCAAAAATAGCTCAAAAAGAAGAAAATATAACGCCAGATGGCTATCCAAGAGATTATTATCATCATGATGGTAAAAGAGGTTTTAAGGCTATTTTTGATTTGTATAAAAAAGCATTTGTTTTTAGTGGTGTATCTGATTGGGCAGAATATTGGACACAAAGCTTATTTGTTATGGTTTTTGCAGTGATTAACATAGTCACAAGAAATATAATACTTGGTGTTAGTCCAAACAATCCTTTACCGATAAACCATTCAATGACTGCTTTAATTTTGTTTATTATTTCTGCGCTTGTTATTTTAATATCAGCTATACCTGTCTTATCAGCGACAATTAGAAGACTTCACGATGCTGGATATTCAGGATATTGGTATCTTGCAAACTTCATACCACTGATTGGAAGCTTTATCGTAGTTTTTTTGACACTTTCACCATTTAAGAGAACTGAGTATAACCGGGCATATGAAAAAAGACCAACAAATAAATTAAGATTTGAAAAAGAAACAATCTAAAAAATATATTCCAGGGGGGAATTCATTATGAAGTGTTATCAGTGTAACCGTATCATTGAGGATTATGAACTCATTTGTCCTCATTGTGGTTTTTTTCATGATCCAGATGTCAAAAGAGAAGAGCATAAACCATCAGAAAATGTTATCTATGATAGAGATGATTATCATGTAAAGGGGAAAAGAGGAATATTTGCAATACTTAGCTTATACAAAAACACCTTTAATTTTTTAGGAGTTGCAGACAGAGGTGAATATTGGACTCAGCTTTCATTCATCACAGTATTTTATATTATTGGACTAGACACACACAATAAAATGAGTCCAATGCTACCTCCAGCATCCGACTTTACTAGATTCTTATATTATTTTTCAGCCATAATGATTATCATTTCGATTATACCTATTATTGCAGCAACCGTGAGAAGATTACATGATGCAGGTAAAACTGGAATGTGGTATTTCATCAATTTTATTCCTTTAATTGGTGGTCTCATTCTACTTTTTCTACTTGTTATGCCTTATGAGAGAAACATGTATAATAAAGAATTTGAGAAGTCGGTAGCCCATAGAAATATCGATGATCATGTCAATTACGATATCTAAAAAAACAGCTCAATTCGTCACGAATTGAGCTTTTTATTATATGTATTCTTATCATCAAACAGTTGAATATATAAATATCCTATTCAGATGGAGCTAACGTTAGAAAAATTAAAATCAAACTTCCAAAAAATGGAATAAATGTCAACAACACCAAATAGCCAGAGCGTCCAGTATCATGTAATCTTCTAACCGTAGCAGAAAGACTTGGTATTAACGTAAGAATAATAAGTATCGCTAATGAGTATAAAATAATCTTTCCAATAGATGAATATGTATCTGGTGAAACTATATATGCATTTCTCATTAAAGTAAAGGTAATAGATAATACAAATAAATATAGTTGCTGAGTCCAATATTCAAACCATCCAGAATAACCATGGAAATCAAAGGCGTTCTTATACAAGTTTAATATGGCGTATATTCCATGAGTTTTTTTGTAGCTTTTAACCTTTTTTGGATATTTCGTGAATGCTGAAAACTTTTGATCCTTAAGTGGAATCTCATTCGGGTTTTCATTTTCAATATGAGCATCCATCCCATAATCACAGTATGGACATGTTAAATCCGTACTTAAAATCTCATTTTTACACTTTTTACATTTCATTTTTTCTCCCCCTCGAGCTTTTTATTTGAAATATTTTTTTGCGTATAATTTAGGTTTTCTATTTACATCCATAATTCCCCAATGCTTTTCAGGCTCAGTTGGATCATCTGATCCCTTCCAGGGCTCATCAAATGCTTCAAATAAAAACATCGTAACTTGATTTTCCTCACTCCATAGCTGCATTTGATCTAAATAGAACTTTTGATTTTCCTCAGATGCATCCTTGGCATTCATCTTTTCATTGGCTTCTGTAGTCCAACCATATTCAGTAAATATCACTTGCTTATCAGGATATTTATTTTTATTTTTGTGAAAATCACCAACTGTATATTCAGCAGCTTGTTCTAGAGGGACCTTCATCCATAGTGGATAGGAATGAATCGATATAAAATCAACTTCCTTAGCAATCTCTTCACCCTTAGTTTCCCAATAATAGGAACCCTCACAAAAGGTGACTTGAGTTTTTGTTTTACTCTTCAAATATCTAACATGATCTGCCATCGTTGATGGATTCATTAAATTAGAATGCCAATCTGAGGTACATTCATTACCTACAGAAGCAGCCAAAACAATATCACCATATTGATTACATAAATCTGCTAAAAGGTCTAATTGTTGATAATTCTTGACCTTATTCGTTTTGATTTCTTCGTCACTATGCAATCCACCCCATGGGCAGTTTGGATTGGATATCTCTCCAAATGGCTCTACACCGAGCATAACCTTCAAGTCGATATTGTGTTCGGATATGACCTTTAAGACGGTCTGGGCGTGATTATAGGGGTCATACATGCGAATATAGTTGAAATGCTTCTCAAGTATTTTTAAATCAGATAAGACTTCATCATAGGTTGGATAAACCTTTGTATGTGGACTTTGGTTTTCTCTATAACCTGAATAACAAATTGCTTTACCAAATGGAATCATCTTAAAATCTCCTGTTTTTTAAAGTATAAACAATATAACAACAATACTAATTAGATTGGATAAAATATGAACTGCGATAGGTACCATAATATTTCTATTATTCTTAATGTAGATATACCCAAAGACAAATCCCATCACGAAATAGCTAATACCATTGACTAATGCTTCAGCTATCGATGCTTCACCGACTAAATGGATTAGTCCAAAAACAAATGCAGATACAAATAAGGCTGTTTTATCGGATTTAATTAATCCAAAGATTGCTTTTCTAAAAATAAGCTCTTCAACAATTGGTCCTAGAATAACTGCTGATATCATCATTAAGATCATTCCATCGGATCTTAAAGCAGATACGATAACCTCTTGATTGACTGTTTCACCTGGAGCGAGTCCAAATATACTACTTAGAAAACTAGATAAATAGCCTGATGCGATATTACCAAGCATAATATATAAGTAACCAATGATAACTGCAATAAAAAATTGTCCTTTTTGTTCCTTTGATTCCTTAAAATCGTACTCTATATCCATCTTTAATAAATATAAAATGCCTGGAAGAAGTAAAATATAAATAGCAAAGTTTAATAAAGCAAGTGTAAAAGTCTTTAATTCTGTAACAGGTCCAGTTAGAAGAATTGTTTTTCCTAAAAGCATTTCTGGAGTCTCTTGTGTGCTTCCCTCATAAATTCTTATTGGTATGCCAGTAGCCCATTGCTTAATTGTAGGAGTTATTGAAAGCATGTTGATTAGAGCAGCTTCTTTAATCTTTATAAGCTCTGTATCTGGATCGGTAATCAGTAATAAACCCTCATAATAATCATTTTGCTTATTGAGCAAGATGTGAAAGCCTTCATATATTGCAACTGATTTCACTGCACCTGCATACTGATCCTTATAAAGCTCAAAGGTCTCATCATCCATAAAGGCTATACCACCAAGGTCTGAAGAGATATTTTCAAATATCAGCTCAGTTTCATTATAGGTTACCTTTAAAGCAGGTATTTCACTTGCTGCTAAAAAGAGGACAGAGGCTAAGACGTACATAATTAATATATATACAATTAACGCATATCCATAATTCTTTTTGTGCTCGGGGTTTTGTCTAACTTTTCTTTGCTTAATTTCTTCTTTAAATAGATCCTCGAATTTTATGATCTCGTTATTATTATTCATGTCATCACCTTATTTTATTATAGCGTAAAACATTCAAATATTATACTAGACAAATAAATATGTGATAATATATATTAATAATAGATATGAGGAAGTAGGTGTTCTATATGATCGAAATCCTGATAGCAAGCCAAAATGAGCATAAGATCAAGGAACTCAAAGAAATATTTAACCACACAGAAATTAGACTCATCTCCCTTAAGGAGTTAAGTGATTTTGAGGATGTAATTGAAGATGGTGAAAGCTTTTTAGATAATGCACTCATTAAAGCAAAATATTTCGCAAATAAACATAAAAGAATGACGATATCTGATGATTCAGGATTAGTCGTAGAAGCACTGGACGGACGTCCAGGTATTTATTCAGCTAGATATTCAGGTAAAGGGGATTATGAGAATAATTTAAAGGTCCTTTGTGAATTAGAAAATGTTGAAAATAGAAGGGCTTACTTCGTTTCTGAGATTGTTTTGTGTTATCCTAATGGTGTATACAAAAGTTTTCGCGGGGAAGTTCATGGATATATTGCAAACGAGATTAAAGGTGACCATGGTTTTGGCTATGACTCCATCTTTTACATGCCTGAATACCAGATGACCTTTGGGGAACTGGAATCAGAGATTAAGAATAGAATTTCACATCGAGCAAATGCGTTAAAGCTTTTGAAGGAGAATATCGATGAAATTATTAATTACAAGTGATGTTCATGGTGATTTTGAGGGCTTAAAGGAAGTCATCAAAAGGCATCCTGATGTTGATTATCATATCAACGCAGGGGATATGTGCATTGACCCAAAAAAATATGAAAGATTTCATATCATTACCGTTAAAGGAAATAATGATTTTGGAGTGGATCTACCTTGGTTTAGAGTACTAGATTTAGAGGGAATTAGAATTTTATTAACCCACGGACATATGGAGTTTGTTAAGTTTGGCTTTGATCGCTTAAAGCTAAAAACGAAGCTCAATGAAGCAAGTATTGTAATATTCGGTCATACCCATGAAAGATATTTAATGGCGGATGACGAAATCATGTTGATAAATCCCGGCGCACTAGGTGACTATCATAGAAGCTACGCCATCTATGAAAACGGACAGGTCACTTTCTATCAGAGGTAAGTATGGAGCACAGCAAACTGATTCAAGAAAGAGCAGCTAAAGCCTTTCATGTTAATGAAGAGGATGTAAAGGTATTAAATAGAATGCTAGGTGGAATGAGTCATTTAACCTATCATATCGAAATTAAAGGCATAGAATACACATTTAGAATTATCGGTAAGGATGGCAATCTATTTGTCGATAGAAAAACAGAATTAAAGAATTTAGAAATTATTAAAGACTTAGGACTCAATAACGAAACCGTTTATTTTGATGTCGAAACTGGAGAAAAGGCTGCGAAGTTCGTACCTGGAGTCGTCTTAACTACTGTGGATTTTCATCCACACTTAAAAGATGTTTCTGATACTTTAAAGAAGCTACATCATTCTAATTTAAAGCCAGCTTCAGATTACGGCTTAATCGAAAGACTTGATCTTTATGAAACCTATACCAATATTAGAAGTAATAAATATATAGAATTAAAGAATAACTGGATTAAGCTTTACAATGAAGAACATAAAAATATGCCTAAGGTATTTTGTCATAACGATGCCCAAAGGTCAAATATGGTGATTGGAAAAAATCAAATCTATTTATTAGACTGGGAATATGCAGGATGGAATGAATTTTATTATGATATCGCATCCTTCGGTAATGTGAAGTTTGAAGACGCTTTAGAGCTACTAGATGTCTATTTAGGTAGAAAAGCGAATCTTGATGAACAAAACTCAGTCAAGTTCTATAGAATGTTTCAGGCACTACAATGGCACCAGGTAGCACTGAGAAAAGAAATGGTTGGATTATCAGAAGTCCTTCATTTCGATTTTAAAATGCTCGCTGAAAAATATTTGAATTTAGCTGATCGTTTATATAATGAAATTAAAGGATGATGATTTGATTTGCGTCTAGGTGATGTCTTAAAGCTTCCTAAACAACCTCATAGTCTATCGATTATTAAAGACTTTTTAGATCAACCGCTGAGTCATACTGACTATCAGGCGGCTTTTAACCATTATTTTGAGATTGCCTATGAACTAGAGCTTTATGATTTAATCTTTACCGAAGGAAAAAAGGTTTACCAGGAAATTGAGCTTCAAGCAGAAACACCCTATCTAGAAAAGATTTTAAAGCATATGATTCATTCTGCCATCAAAATCAATAGACTAGATGAGGCGAAGGCCTATATCGAAATCAGAAAACAAAAGCTTACTATTTTAAAGCAGTACCTAGGAGTACTGGATGAAATTGCATATAAAAAAGCGTTAAACCTTCCATACTTTGAAGATTTATTAAGAGTACTAAAGGATGTCATTCCTGACCAGACAAAGATTTATTGTCATCAGGAGCTCTTTATGCTATATAAAAATGATGGCCAATACGAGATGGCTTTAAATAGCCTTTATCAGCTATACAACTTCGACTTAATGAGTGATTATTTTATTGAAGAGCTAAAGCTATTAATTCAATTAGAACGATATGATGAAGTGATTCAAAAGGCCTTGAAGGATTTAAAAAAGAATCACGACCATGCTGAGGTTGTTTTATGTCTACTCGAGGTCTATCTAAAAAAACAAGACTTCCATAAGGCATCAACATTAGAGGCTGAATATGAGGAATTAATTGATAAGGCTGATGACTTATTTAAGAAGAGAGCATATGAACTCATTATCAATTTGTATAGTCAAATGGATAATAAGCCTTCTCTTGACCTATACCAAAAAAGATATAAAGCACTTCAAAAAAGCTTAGATAAAAAGGGTAAAACAGTTGAAGAGGTTAAGCCAAGTCAAGAAGTTATTTATATCGAAAAGGTTTCAGAAAAGGGTGTATCGCACACCAATATTTTAAAGCATCTAGATATTTCACATGACCTACTTCAGTTTTCACATTTAATTGATGAGAAGCTATTACATAGAGATTATTTTAGAGTATTTTTCATGCATGTCGAAAAGTATATCAAGGTTCATGATTATGTGATTTACCTTGATAAGGAATCACCTAATTTTTTCCACTACAAAAAGGAAAGACTTTATGATAAAACAATAGTAGAGGGATTATTAGAGGATACTGTTATTAAACAAGTCATGAAAACAGGCGAAGAAATATTTGAGGACACAAAGAGTATTCGTTGGACAAAGAATATAATCACTCAAAATGATTATGAAAGTGATATCAATTTTGTCTATACCTACCCCCTAGGGGATCTGGGTGCAATCTCGATTCATTTTGAAGAAGAGATTCTAGATCCTGGAAAGTATTACGATTTATTAAAGCTATTAAGTGCGATTGTTTATGCACATGTTTTAGATGAAAAAAAGCTATCCAAATTAAAGAAGGAAAACAGGTTTTACGCAAAGGTTCTAGACGCACCAATTCTTGCGTATAGAGAGCTCAGTGAAGGAAGGTCTATCTATAATACTGAGGCACAAAGCCTATTTAATATTGATAAACACCATCATTTAGAATTGTTTTTAAGAGATGTCAGCTATGAGCATGTTCACCTATATAAGGAGACAGTACAAAGACTTCTCAATAAAAGCGGAGTGACCAAGGAACTCTTATATCGTTATCAAGAAAAAAGCATCCTAGAAAAGCTATATAGTTTAAAGATAGGGGATGAAGTGATCGTTATGAGTTTATTTAGTGATCAAAGTAAAGCAGTAGAAGAAACCAAGGAATTAATTGAAAAAGCAACCGTAGATCAAGAAACAGGGCTAGGGAACTATTATGCACTGACTCAAGAGTTTGAAATGCTTCTTAAGGATAAAGCAAGCATTTTATTAATTGAGCTGGAGCAAAACCTAAAGCATATCTATGGTACAGAAAAGATGAGTGCCTATTTTAAGGAATTTGCTCAGCACACGAAAAAATTCTTTAATGATGGAGTAAGCTTCAGATATGATTTTAATCAATTAATGATTATACTTCCCTATAATGACATTAGAAGTGTCACGAAGGTTGTAAAGGATTATTTTAGATATCTAGAGGTTTATGAATCTAGAATTTTAAGATTTGAAAAGTTCAATTGTAATATGGGAATCCTAAGATACCCCGTAGTCACTGTTGAAAAGCATTTAGATAAGCTCGTTAGATATTTAGATATCGCCCTAGAGAAAGCGAAAAGAGATAAGGAAGACAGATATGTGTTCTTTGTCTATAGAGACTATGAGGATGAGCTTTTTGAGCAGCAGGTTATCGATCACTTAAATATCGCGATTGAAGAGAAAAGTATGGGTGTTGTCTTCAATCAAATCACAGATATTAAGAAAAATAGAGTGTGGCAATACGAAAGTGAACTCGCATTATTAAATCTAGCAATAGATAATAAATATTTACTTCAAATCGCTAAAAAGAGAAATAGATTAGTTGAATTAGAAAGATTTCATATTAAGCGTGTTTGTGAGTATCTAGTGGAACTAGAAAAACAAACCGAACGCTTGATTAAACTAACGATTCCAATTTCTAAGGAAACCTTTGTCGATCCTACATTTAATCCATTTATTTTGGGTTTATTTAAGCAATACGCTATTCCTTATGAGTTTATCAGACTTAAATTTGATATGGAGCTACGCGGAAATCAATATGCGCAGCAAATTCAAGAGCTTATCGATCATGGTATATCCCTAGATACAACCTCATTAGAAATGGCATTACTTTATCCATATCATGCACTACACATCGATTTAAAGAAGGAATCCATTAAATGGAATTCCTATATCCATAAAATGAAGGAATTACTTGAAGGCTTCCAAATGGCTTTAGTTGTTAGAAATGTAAAGACTAAGGATCAGAAGGAAGCGTTAGAAAGACTTGGTGTGATGTATTTAGAAGGACCTATCTATAAGCAGCTACCCGCACCAACGTTAGTTCAAAAAATTAAGGAGAGCTTATGAGTTTAGAAAGCCTGAAGTCGTTTGTATTCGAATCGAGAAAGGATACACAAAACTCGCACGGCTACCGTGCGCAGTCCTCTTTTTCGATGCTCGAGCACGTCGACTTAATGATTCAAAGATATGAAGCAGAAAAACAAACTGAAAAAGGTGCGATTCTACTCGATGTCTTTGGAGTCCTTCAGGGCTTATTTGTAGCAATCGATGCCCTATATGATTTAGCCATTGGGTTAACTCAATATAAGTATCACGTGAACGTGAACTCCAATTCAACACTACATGAATTAAAATATATTAGAAATGATATTGTAGGTCATCCTACACATAGAACCTATCCAAATGGTGGAATGGGATTTTCGATTTTATCGACTGAGCATTTATCCAAGGAAAGATTTGCATATCACACCTATCTATTTGAAAAGAATAAGATGGAGGTTGTAACAAAGGATGTTTATATAAAGCCCTTATTTGATGCCTATAAGGAAGAAAAGGATAACATCTTAGAAGACATTTATAGATATCTAACGCATGAGGAAACGAAAACCAATATACCTGAAGACATATTTTCTTTATATGAAACACTGAATTTAAATTTATTAAATGATGTTAAAGAAAAATTCATTAAGGAATATGACTTAGATAAGAAATCACCCCATAGATTCTTATGGCGTGCAGGATTACTTGAGATGCTTATCAATTGGGATGAAGAGGATAGTGAATTAAAGGAAATGGTATTTTACATGAGCAAATTTCAAGCATCGAAGATGTATGAAATTGCTTTAAATCTGGAAAATAGAACGGGTGCAGATTTATACACATCGATTCCTAGAATACTTCAGTCATTTTATAAATTTGTAAGAAAAAATGAGGAAGTAGCACTTCCACTTTTACAGAATTTGCATGATTTCCATCATCCATTATTCCATAGTGATTTAGCAGCATTACTCTCATTAAATCCGAGTAAGGATGCAGCAAAACTATTACGATTTTTAAAAAATATTAATGAGGAACCTAAAGCCTATTTAATTGGTTCTGCATTAAAAAACTATAGACCTAAGAATAAGTAGACTAACATTTCATAGGGGGATATATGAAAAAATACGATTACTGGATAATGAATGCAAAGCTCAATATTGTATTTTTTGTTATATATGCTGGCTTTATGACTGTCATAGGTTTAGTATTATCAGATAACAGGTTTGAACTAGAGTTAGGTTTATACTTCGCCATGATTATATTATGGACTGTTTCACTCATTAATATTATATGTATTATTGTTATTAAAAAGCGTAAGCAGAAGGATCAATCGATACCACTATTTTTTATTATTTTTATTTCAATCACAATGATAAGCATTATGATAGTTTTCATTTTTAGCTTAGATAAACATCATGGAAACATTCCATATCAAAGTGAATATAATGAAAAACCTAGTCATAAAGAAAGTAGTGATCAAATAGAGCTAGAAACAAACTAATCCATACGATTTAATGAATTAATTGATTATCCAAAAAGTAAATATTAAATAAAATTGTGATATAATACTCTAGTGAGGTGAATCCATATGGCTTGGAGCAATGAAACTTATCTAATTGGTGAAAAAGTAAAGGTTGAAGGAGAAAAAGGTTTTGGTGTAATTACTAGAATCGACACAGTACGTGGTTTGATCTATGTTCTCTATAAGAGAATGAGAGAAGAAGCGTATCCTTATCCTGAAGCAATCGATCAAGGAAAACTTAAACCAGAGGTTACTAAAAGATAAACACGTTTTGTGTTTGTCTTTTTTTAAACTGATATGAAAAAATTTATTCTATTTTGGAAGCTTTTTTTCTTGATGGTTTGGGAGATTATGAAGTCGATGCAAAGCATTAGAGGTTTACTTTCTCTTTTGATTAGCTATATGATTTTTCATGGATGGGCACTTGTATTTTTTGTAATAGGGGTTATGAGTGGAAATGGATGGTTAATTGGTGTAGGAAGTGCAGTGATACTATTTTGGTTTGGTCCTGGAACACCTGTCATTCCGCTTGTTTTAATTACAGCTTTATTTATTCAAAGATATATTTTTATGGATAAGAAAAATAAAATAAGGCTCAAGGATAAATGGATTGAGCTGAAAAATAAAAATTATTTTAAAGATGAAAATCAGTCCTAAAATAGGACTTTTTTTCTATAATTTAATAAATTATATAAATGACATCTAAAACATGTTAAAATAATATAAATGAGACTTATAATTCTAGGAGGATTTTTATGCTATACGAACCATATCAAATTAAAGGATTTACATTAAAAAATAGAGTGGTGATGCCACCAATGTGTATGTATAGTGCAAACACATTAGGCTTTGCTAATGATTTCCATATTGTTCATTATGGAACTAGAGCTATCGGTGGGGTTGGCTTAATCATTCAAGAAGCGACTGCAACTTTACCTGATGGTAGAATAAGCATTAACGATTTAGGTATTTGGAGTGATGATCATATTGCAGGACTTAAAAAGATCGTGAATGTCATCCACCAAAATGGTGCCGTAGCTGGTATACAAATCAATCATGCAGGAAGAAAGGCTAAGGTCGATAGACCAATAGCTCCAAGTGCGAAAAGCTATTCTGATGACTATCAAGTACCTGCTGAAATGACTATAGAAGAGATTAAAGAAGTTATTTTATCCTTTAAGGAAGCAGCAAGACGTGCAGATGAAGCAGGCTATGACTTATTAGAAATCCATGGTGCCCATGGATATTTGATCTTTCAATTTATATCACCAATTTCAAATTTAAGAACTGATGAGTATAAAGATGGTAAAAAGTTTTTAAGAGAAGTTGTTGAAGCTATTATGGAAGTTTGGCCAAAGGAAAAGGTGCTTGCATTAAGAGTTTCTGGAACTGAATATGTTGAAGGTGGAGTTACACCTGAAACCATTAGTGAAGCGATTAATAGTGTTAAGGATTTAGGAATTGATATTATTGATGTCAGTAGCGGGGGTAATGTTTTAGTTAAGATTAATGCATTTCCTGGGTATCAGCTAGACTTAGCAAAGAAGATTCATGATTTGACTGGATTACCTGTCATGGGTGGTGGGTTGATTACGGATATGAGACTTGCTGATCATGCAGTATCATCTAATCGATGTGATTTAGTTTATTTAGGAAGATTGTTACTAAGAGATCCTTATGTAGTGATTAACTCAGCAGCTGAAATGGGAGTAAACATCCCTTATCCTAACCAATATATAAGAGGTAAAAAAGCATAAAAAAGAAAGAAGGGATTTCATGAAAAAACTACTGGTAAAGATTTTCTTTTTTGTAGTGATTACATGCACTCTTCTTTTTGATTATAGAATGATTCAATTTAAGGAAAATAGAATTCTATTAGCTAATTTTGATAGGAAAGTAACCTGGAATGAGGTCTATGATGTCTTGGGGGATGCAAGTAGTGCTGAAGTTTATAGGAAGCCCTATAAGATGAGTAGAGGTAGTAAAGATTATGAGTATTATGTGGTCTTTTATACGAATAGCAATCTTTACAATATCAAAGCAAGTGAATTAGATTTAGATAGAGTTGAAAATATCTTAAGAGTTGAACAGGTGGAGATGGTAGAAGTAAGTCCTGTTAGCTTAGGGTTTTATGGGTTGTTGTATGTGATGGTGATTGTGTTTCCTATTATGAGAAAAATTGAAAATTAATCGAAAAAAAAGAAACTGGATTATTCGTCCAGTTTCTTTTCTTTTAGGTAAGCTTTGTATGAGGTTGGTTCTAAATAAAAATGCTCTTCAATGTCTCCATTAATCTTGAAAAATTTGGGTTCATCAGAATTCATATAATAAACACGATAAATCCAGTAGTTATTTTTCTTATTTCTAGATGTTTCTATTTCATTTGCAGATATATCAAATGACTGTGATTTTCCTAATATAGTAGCTTTAACTTCAATATATTTTTCTTTTCCATCAAGTGAATACGATAAGACATCATATCCAAAACCATCGGCTTCATTAGCAACCCATTTAACTCGATTTGCTAAATCTTCCTTGTTATGTTTAATTAAATATTCTTTTTCATATGCTACAACTAATTCTTCAGCTAATACACCTGTTTTCGCATCCTTTTTAGCTTTTTCGATAAAATCGATTTTTCTACCATGAATGACTTGTTTTTTCACTCTAGGTTTATTTGAACCATTTGGTCTCTCTGTCTCTGCTAAGATGACTTGACCTTCTTCAATTCCTTGTTCTTCATAAAGTTGTCTGATTATATCAGAGGTTTCTTCATCTATGGTAAATACAGTTTCTAAATCATCAGCTTCATAAACATCTAAGATATATTCATCAAGCTTTCTACCTAAATCTTTTGATATTGGAAATAAATAACCTTGATTTCCACCACCGGTAACTTTATTAAAAGGTGAATATGTATCGGGTAGAAGATCTCGTATTTCATCGATGTGCTCAGAAATTTTAATTTTTTCAATTGAAAAATCATAATCCAAATATACTAACCAACCATCTCTGCTCCACAGTTCATTATTAAATGGATTGCTGTGATCGATAGCTTCACTTTTTGCAATGGAACGAGCAACAATGTAATTGCTAATAATACTAAAAACAACATCACCTTTTCTTATTTTGGTCATTGACTCCCAATGGAATTGGGTAAATCTTCCATTTATATCTTTTTTTGGTGCCCAAAGAATTCCAGATTGATGCTCTTCCTTAAATGTTTTGTTTTGAAAAACTACAAAGTATTTCATTTATTATTCCCCCATTAGTTTTTTAACTATCGGTAGATCAGCTTCAGCCCAGTCAAGAGTTAAAAGATTATTAATTTGAACCCATCTAGCTTCATCATGATCGTTGAGTACATAGAAATCAAGAGACCCTTCACAGATGTAAGAATGTAATGTGATTGCAAAATTTTTATATTCATAGTTTACAGTATGGAAGTGAGATAAAACAGTGATTTCTAATTCCAATTCTTCTAGCATTTCTCTCTTAAGTGCTTCTTGAGGTGATTCACCTAATTCAATTTTACCCCCAGGAAATTCCCACTTAAGAGCTAATTCACCAATATTTTTTCTTTTTGTACAGAAAACATAGTTTTGATCATTCAAGATAATAGCAGCAACTACTTCAATATGTTTTTTTATAAATATCACCGAACCTTTATATACATTGTAACACTTAATTAGCGGATATCTCAAGAAAGTAAGTTAGAACAATAGTATAAGTTAAAATTATCTATATTAAGATTGCAGAAGGTAAGAATGCATTTTATGGATCTTAATTATTGAAAAAACACTAATATGTAAAAATTCCCTTGACAAGGTAATTTAGATGTGTATAATTCATGTATCAACTATAAAAACTTAATATATAAGGAGAAACTAATTGAAACTGGAAAAAGAACCAAATATTTCTGAATTAGAGAGTCTAGAAGAAGAGTTATCTAAAGCAAAAGATCTAGTTAATTTAGGTGATAACGTAAGTATGTATCTAAAAGATATTGGTCTAGTTAAGTTGTTGACAAGAGAAGAAGAAATCGAGCTTGCTATATTGGTATCAAGAGCTCGCAACTCAACTGATGACAAGATTATTAAGTTGGGTAAAATAGCTAGTGACAGATTAGTTGAAGCTAATCTTAGGTTAGTTGTAAGTATAGCTAAGAAGTATATATATCACGATGTTTCACTGATGGATCTTATTCAAGAAGGAAATATGGGATTAATGAAAGCTGTTGAAAGATTTGAAGTCGAAAGAGGATTTAAGTTCTCGACCTATGCAACTTGGTGGATTAGACAATCTATATCACGTTCAATATCTAATCAATCTAAAACTATTCGAATTCCGGTTCATATCTATGATACATTATCGAAAGTACGGACAGTTAAAAGAAACTATATTAATAAACATGGCGTTGAACCTGACATAGACACTATTTCCAAAATCAGTGAGGTTCCAACATCAACATTGAGATTAATTAACCTATATATTGATGATACTATATCATTTGATCATCCGATTGGAGATGGGAGTTCGACAATTATTGATACAACAAGTGATATAACAAATCCCAACCCTGAAGAATACAATAGAATTAAAGAACTTGATGAATATGTGAATATAATTTTAGAAGTGTTAGATGAACGAGAACGAGACATCATAAAAATGAGATTTGGTATAGGATCTGAAGAAAAAACACTGGGAGAAATCGGTAAGCATTTAGGAGTTTCTAGAGAACGTGTAAGACAAATTGAAAGTAAAGCAAAAGATAAATTACGTAAAATAATAGCAGCATAGGACTAATAATATCCGATATAATAAATATATATGAGATCACAGGATTATTTTTATGAATTTAATATATATAAGGAGGATTTATTGTGTTTACACGTGAGGACATTATTAATTTGTCAGGAAGAATGGGATGTAACCAAGATTTACTTAATAAGGGTATGGTGGTGACACCTCATGGGAATGTTTTTTGTCTTGCTACATTAACAGGTGGTTATCGAGATGATGTATATTTTGATAATGGAATAGAGTCACCTAAAGAGGTACGATATTTTGGAGTAAATAGCCTTCGTGCATCACATCCATTTGATATGAATGATTATGAAGCAAGAAAAAACATTGCTGTAAAAAAAACTGATGGGAAATTAAAATTTGTGTATTTTTTTGAAAGAACTGATGCTTATTCTGATGAGTACTTTTTTCATGGTAGATACAAATATGTGAGTCATGATTTTATAGCGAATACAGATCCAAAGCGTATTAATGATGTTTTATTTCATCTAATACTAATTGACACACCTATTTTAAAATGATTAGACTAGATTATTTATTTTTAGAAATGGTTTTTTAAAAACTAATTATTGTAATAATAATATTAGAATAATCACTTTCTAAAGATAGTTTTATTTGAGAAAATTATAATCTCGGAAAAATCCCAATTTGTATTAAATAAGTAGAATGACACATAAAGAATGCATAATTTTGATATCATAAGATTGGTTATTCGCTAAAGTACTAGACTTTTTTTTGTTGCAAGCATGTTATTCTTCTTCATTTTCTAAACTTGAATAACATGCTTTTATTGTTAGCATTTACTTAGATTTCTTTATATAAACCGTAACCATCAATAACTTCAACTGATGTTTTAATAAGATTCAGAGAACAATATTTTTCTGAGATCTTACATATTCTTCGAATTAGAATTAATTTAAATCTCTTTTTTGAAATATTAATAATACTGGAATAATGTTATAATATTAAAAAAGACACTTATAGCGATAGCATTAATATTGATGCAAATATTATGATAGAGGAGACATGATATGGGAAAAATTAGATCAATTTTTCATCATTTAACTTTAGGTATAGTTGACAGTAACGAGGAAGTGAAAAGAAAAAAAACCACTTGTTTATTCGATGAGTATTTTAGTTTTGAAGACTTTACCAATTTGGCTATAGATTGTGCAAAAACTATCAAAAGGCTATTTGTTACAGTTGAAAAACATTACGTTTATTGTGAAGTTCGTACCATTAGTGGTATAAATTCTTGGAATTTCACTTTAGATTTTAATGATTTTGGAAAAGTTACAGGTAGATATTGGAGTTATAGTGAGAATACTGATTCTAATATACCCTCTACCTATGCAAAAAATTTAAGTAATGCTATTATTGATTTTAGAGAAAAGAGAAATAATGAGGTAGAATATATACCAGAAGATTATGCATGCCCACATTGTGGTGCTGATTTGTCTAAGCAAAAGGGGTTTGATCCTTCTTATGATTCTTTCAAGTGTAAATCATGTAACGAAAAGTTGTTTAATCCTGGTATTTACTCTGGCGATAAGTTTGCTGATGTTTATTGGTACTGTGATAAATGTAATGCTTTATTAAGTAAGCAAAAAGGGTTTAATGATAGCTGCGGATTTTGGCATTGTTCTGAATGTGGTTATAAAAATGAGATATCAGAGGATCATATAGATGAATAATCAGTAATAACAAGTTTATTGTTATTGCATTAATATTGGTCACTCAATTCATTTTAGAAGCATAGGTCTGATATGATATGTATTAGTCCTTTTTTTCATGCAGAAAGGGAGATTTTCCCCTATATGCCAATTTCCAGATTTATATTTCAATCCATAATCGAGAGTTTTTATTAACTCTTAGTATTCCGTTTTATAACCATTTACACGATTACCCAACCATTTACACGATTACCCGACGATTTACACGATATCAATTGGATAATAACTGATACATCGTAGATTAATGAACAATCGAATGGTATAATATTATAGAAAAAATAAATAGTTTCATACAATGCAAACACAAGGCGTAAGGAACGGGAATTTGAACATGATTTGGATGGGGAGACAATAAATGATTACAATAGATGATTGGAGATGCGATTTAGGGAAACATTTAAAAGGGAGAGAATTTGTTTATAAACAATATAAGTCAATAAACGACGGGAACGATCATGATCATTGTAGTTTTTGCACAGACAAGTTTAGCTTATTAATCGATGAGGCATTAAGAGAGGGTTATCAAACCCTACTAGAACCATTTGTTTGGGAAGGAAAGAAATATGAAAGTGATGAATGGGTTTGCTCAGAATGCTTTAACGATTTTAAAGAGCTTCTAGATTTAAAAATTAAAGATTCAGAATAGACCTATATTTCTTTGATAGACTATAAAAAGCATTTTCTGTAATCACCACTTATTTAGTGAAGAACCATGAAAACATTCGATTTTAACTGTGGACTGGTATTATTTTCGTATTTTAAAGAAAAATATACTGAGTTGTTAAAAATGAATTTGTAAACACAGATAGCAAGAAAGCTGTATGGCAAACTGCATATGACTTGGGTATTGAGGATAGTAGTGTAACAAAATTCTACAAATATTAAAATGACAAAGATAAGTACATTGATGAACTAATCTGTTGGTATAGAATTGGTTCGATTATCACTGCTCTTAATATTACAGACAACAAACTTAGTGAACTTTTTCATGATGCTAAGGTGCATATAAAGGAATTTGATGATGAAAGAGCAGCAGCCAGCTACATGCACTATAAGTCTTAATGATGAAATGCTAAAGATAATTATTTATGATGCTGTTAAGTTTTTATAGAAATGATATCACACGTTAACAATTTCAGCATTAGTTTTGAGATTAAATGATGATTAACAAATGGGGTGAGATTGATGAAGAAAGAAGGAAAAATAGTTTTACGAAGTGTGTTTGATAACATTATTGCACCAATGATACCGGGGAATCCCTTATATCAAGCAATAAAGCAAATAAGCGAAGAGAAAAAAAGAGAACAGCTATATAACCAGTTGGTCGAAAGAATTGAAAATTTAGAAGAAGATAAAATAACCAAATCTAATGAAGAAATATTAGAGGGGTTGACAATACTTCACAATACAGTAATAAGCTTAAATCTAACAAACAAAGTGGAGTTTTATATTAATGGATTCTACAATTTTTCTTGCGGATCATACTCAATAGAAGAACTTGATCAATTCTATAGAAATTTAAACGATTTAATGAAAATAGACATAGATGAACTAAAAAAGTTTAGCGAGGATGAAAAATATCAGGTAAATGAATTGTCTTTTGAAAGACTTGTTTCGAGAGGCCTTATCATTAATAATGTTGACAGAGATATTAGTGAACATATTAGTTCAGTAGTTGAAAATATAAAAAATGCCTTTGCAAATGATGCTAAGCATGGTTGGGAGTATATTTCTAACGATGAACTCGAGGTGAAATATTCTGTTTCTAAATGGGGTCAAGAATTCATCAGATTTTTTAATTTATAATTTTGAGACGGTGATTATACTTTCAAAAAAGGAGGATTTTACTTTGCCATTTAAAGGAACGGACAAAAAAGCATACAATGCAGCTAGGAAATATCCAAAAATATTTCGTTCTTTAGCCCACAAAATACTTAAAAATACGAACAAAATTAGTTCTAATAAAGTAAGTCATAAAGATACCAGAATTACAAATAAGGCAACAATCAATCGAGTTACAAAAAACGTAACTAATAATAAAAGCGGTTTTCAGAAAGTAGTAACTGATAGAAAATTTAAAAGTTCACTTACGATTGTTCATGACTTTCAGCTGAGTAGAGCATTGAATGAAAAAATAGAAAAATTATCCAAGCAATTCCTTAGGGAACTATCGGAGTATCTTTTTCAAAAAGCATTTCATATATCCAGTAAATCATTTCAAATCACTATTGAGGTGGGCAAAATAATTGTTTGTTTGCATAAAATTTATCTTGAGAGAGATAATTACTCCTTAATTGCAGAAGTTATAGCAGGTGAAATTCACATGGATGAAGCATATATTGAACTTGAACCATTCATAAAAACGCATATTGCCCTGTTTCAAGAAATTCAGTTACTAGTAAAAAATATAGTTATTCCACTATAGAGCAGTGATTAACTAGTTTAAAAAGACATATATATAATAGCGAGGGGATCATATGGAACTAAGTGATGCAATTGAAAAACTAAAAAAACATATTTCAAATATTTACTTGAGTACAGGCAACAAAATCGGAGATAACATTTATAGAGGACATTTGAGAACTATAAGCACAGATATCGAGGATGGAATCGCAATATTTATTTCTGATATTTTACCCGGAGAATATAAAATATTTCTAGATTCATCTATACATATTGGAGGGAAGAAGAATAGACCAGACCTCCTTGTTGTCGATTCAAATAATAATGTTAAAGCAATGGTAGAAATTAAAGCTAATATGGGGTGGTGTAGAAATGCATCAATGGTTATTGATGATATAATACTAAGTGACATCATGTTCAAAACACATAAAAATCTTACTTGCGAATTTTCCAGAGAAGAAAATCAAAAGATTTTTTATGGTGAAAATGTTAAGCTATTTTTAGTTGCTTTTACCGATAATAATAGCTCACTAAAAAATCATGTAGCTAATAAACTATATGCATCAAAATTTGATGTTTTCCAATTTAATTTATTCACAGGCTGGTATGATTCTTTATCAAATTGTGAAATTGAAGAGTTTGGAAAAGAATTAGTTATGTAGATATTAATCAATTACCACATTTAACAAATAACAAAAATACCTTGGTACAAAGGGTAATACAGGTCAAACCTGTAAAAAATTGGCATTAGCCAGAAGGAGATACTTATGAAAAGTATTGAAATTAATGTACCAAGGAATTTGATTAAGAAGTTTTATAGACACCCTGAACCATACGGTGATGGCGATTATGTCGTTGATTTAATCAATGGCATGTACACAGATGTGTTTTACCGAGAAATAGGAGACTTTATCACAATTACAAATGATAAAGAATTGATCTCTTATCTTAAGAAGAACAAGCTGAGACCAAGAGAATATTTCTTCAGAAATGGAGTCTTTTCATTACGGAATGTAGCGGACTGTGATAAAGAACTCATTGAAGAATGGAAGAAGATTTCATCAATCAGTATTCAACTTGACTTGCCTAATGACCACAATTTGCCATCTGAATTCATGTTTTGCTTCTATTGGATCGAAGTAGGAATTGCAAGTCTAAAAGAAAATCGAATGACACTTGATATTTATGAAAAAGAATTGATTGGCATGCTCGATATTGCTGTAGTTTTAAATTTACTTCAAAAATAAAGTGATAAGTGCAAATAATCATGAAAAGAGGAAGTTTATGAAATTAAACGAAATTTTAGAACAACTAAGTAGATACAAAGAAGGTTTAACTGAACAGAGATGGACTATGGACGACTTCATTTTAACAAATGAATACATTAATTTTGTTCGTATTGACACTTCAAATAAGGCTGGAGGCGCAACAGTAAAGCAAGGAAAACAATGGAGTATTATATTTGAAAGAACAACAAATCTCATGTTGGAAGATCTATCCACATTTAAAGAGCTCGCACAAAAAAGTGGCTATATACGAATTACACCAAGAGTTAATTATCCAGGCCAATATGGAATAAGATTCTACAATATGGCTAAAAATCCAGATGTCAAATTTTTGATTTATCTATTTAATTATTTATTTAAATAGACTTTTTAAATACCTTAACAAGGCCATTTTTGTGGGGGTGCCAATTTTATCATCAGGGGTGCCAAAAAAATCAGTAGGGTGCCAAAATTTTTGGTGGGGTGCCAATTTGTATTAAAATAGGTAGCATCACACAGTACAGAAAATGAGATTTAAACCCACATTCCACTTTAATTATGATTTTCACAATAGTATTAGGAGTATCAATTAATTTCAATGAATTATTATCCTATACGAAAATAGGGAGGGAAGAATATATGAGAGCTATACATCTAAGTTTAATCACCATGTGTTTATTGATCATTCGAATCATTGAAGTTATATTTAATCTTCATTTCATATTTTACATACACGATATCATCTTAATTGTTCTTGTCTTAAGTACTTTAGTTTATGGCATCCTATATCGAAGACAATATCTTTATGAACTATTTAAACGAATTGATCGAATGAGTATAAAAATAGTTAACTTGGTATTACTCATACTTTTATGGTTCATCATATTTATTTTTTCAATTCAGAGTATCTTTAGGATTTTAGATTATCTCTTAACGACACAAATGAGTCAACTTGGATGGGGGTTAAGAGATCTCTTATATGGTAAGTTGGTGAATGTGATGCAGTACCTTATTCAACTTATACCACTATTGATATACATGATGTTCTTTAATCTAAAGAAACAAGAATCATAAAAATTAAAAAGCATACACGATCAAATGTGTGTATGCTTTTCATTTGTCTATAACCAATTATTTAGATTCTCTTTGATAAACACATCAAATGATGTTGTTTTTCTGCCAAGTAATGTCTCAATTGATGAAGTTTTTTTAATAGTTGTTGCTAATTAGAAGCAATATTATAATGTTTTGAGGAGAAAAAACATGAATTTCCGAACTCCAAAATGACTAATTTCTTACTCAATTGGGATGGGTCATTTTTATTATCTATGGATATTTAATATAGAAAATATGTGACATTATTTCTGGTTAATGATGAAAAAAAGTCACAAGTTCAGTGAACATATTAAATCCCATTGAAAGTGTCTACTTATATTATTGTGACATATTTTCTTAACAATAACGAAAAAAAGTCACAAATCAATAAACTTATGATATAGTGAGTATGAGGTTATCTTTTGGAGGTACGTATGGAAAATTTAAGTCTAATCGACAGAATCTATATGTTTATTAAAACCAACTATAAAACTAGTCAACCGTTTTTTCTCAAAGATTTGTATGCACAATTTCCAGAGATAAACGAAGGAACGATTAGAGAGTCCATTCGAAGACTACTAAATGAAGAAAAAATACTTAAGGCTAAAAATGGGGTTTATGAATTGCCGAATCCCGACAGAGTACTTAAATCACATGTAGTTAATGTATCGAATGTGGTCGAGCAAACATACTTGAAAGATAAAGAGAATAATATAATCGGGTATAGAAGTGGCATTAATTTTGCTAATATGCTGGGATTAACATCACAAACAGCAAGCGTTGAGGTTGTCTACTCAAATGCGGTTTCAAACAGAAAAAGAGAGATTAAACTTAATAAGAGTAGATTGATTATCAATGCGCCAAGAGTAGAAGTCACAAATAAAAATTTCAAATTACTTCAAGTATTAGATCTTTTGACAGAGTTTGAAAAATATAGTGAATATGATTTAATACAAGCAGAATCAAAGCTTTTGTCATACATTTCAGGGATTATGTTGTCGGTTGATGAACTGGATCGTATTGTAGAATCATATCCACTAGCTGCACAAGTGAAATTCTATAAAATTGGAGGAGCCAATGTTATTACAAAGAGATAATGAAGTTTTTCAGGAATTAGTAATTGCAACTGCAAGTGATTTGGGTCTTGAAAACTCCCAAGTTGAAAAAGATTATTATGTATCACTTTTTCTAAAAGAATTAACGAAACTTGAATCCAACATCTCTATCGTGTTTAAAGGAGGAACATCACTATCAAAATGCTATTCCATCATTGATCGTTTTTCTGAAGATATCGATTTAGCAGTACAGTTCAAAAGTGCAAAAGTCACACCAAGTGAAAGAAAGCAACTGAAGAACTCAATTTTAGAAGTCATTAAAGTGCTCAATATGACTTTACTTAATGAAACAGACGTTCGTTCAGGAAGAGATCACAATGAATACCATATCGGATTTGACAATACTTTTGATGAAGATGGGGCTATGGTTCCACACATCATTGTTGAAACCATTGTTGTATATAGACCCTATCCTTGTGTAAATCTAGATGTTAGTAATTATATAACCAAGTATTTAACTAAGGCTAGTGAAGATCAACTAATTGCGAAATATGAGCTAGAGCCATTTAAAATGTTGATTCAATCGGTTGAAAGAACTTTTATAGATAAACTTTTTGCTATTTGTGACTATCATTTAGAAGGCAAATATAACCGCTATTCAAGGCATATCTATGACATTCATATGATTTGGCAAAGTGGGAAGTCAAATATGGAGCTGGTGAAATCGATTGTTTCTGATGTCGTGAAAGATAGACAAATTTACGGTGTTCGAAATTCATCATGTCTAGCCGGAGCAAAACCTAATGAAATTCTAAAAGAGATTATAGAACGTAATGTATACGAAAACGATTATAACGAGGTCACATCAAAATTTATCTATAAAACGGTTGAGTACAGTGTCGCAGTAAAAAGTTTAAGGGAGATAATCGATTTAAATATAATCCCGAGTTTAGTTGGAATTTATTAGATTAAATTGTCAAAAAATAACAAGATTAGGACTTCGCATGTTCTTAAAATCGATTGGGTAAATACAGTAATCATATTAAAATCCATACGCCGTAAACCATTTTTTAGAGGTGCTAAAATTTGACTAGGGTGCTAAACTGTATTAGCACTGTTTACCTCACACATATAAGAAGCATTGGTTTGATACAATTTGTATCAGGCCTTTTTTTGCTTTAATAAGGGCTTTTTCACACTATAGCGAGTAAATTTCAATGTGAAAAATAATCTAAAATAAGGATAAAAATATTAGACTGTTAATAGGCTTACACGATTTGCTTGGTTTTTACACGATTACAAGTCAATTTACACGATTTGAATGGTATTTACACGATTTACATTTAAACATAGTATTATTGCTTAAAAAGTGCTATAATAATGTCAATAATGTGCTGAGGTGTACTCTATGGAATATTCTAAAAAAATTAAATTATTAAGAGAAAAAATGTTTGTTTCTCAAAAAGAACTTGCAGAAATACTGGGTGTTTCTTTTGCTTCAGTTAATCGTTGGGAAACTGGGAAATTTGAACCAACGATAAAAACTAAAAAAAAGTTACATGATCTTTTTACAAAATATCAAATATAGTATATTCGAACTAGCAGGGGTGAATTTACAATGAATCAACTATTAAAAGAAAAAGTAGATATTTTGGAAAATACCATATATAAGATTGACAAGGAATTATTAGAAATTCTTCTACTTGATCGTACTACAAAAGAAAATATTAGATGGTGTACTAATAATTACATAAAACACGGTTTTGAATATTCCTTTTCTAAACCAATTTCCTCAAAATTGATTATTGGTAAACATGGAAACATAATTAAACCTAGATCAAAAAAAAGTAATTTAGAAAAAAAAATCAGAGTTAAAGAGAAAGCTGAAGTTTTTACTCCTTCTTGGGCGTGTAATAATCAGAATAATCAAGTTGATGATATTTGGTTTGGAAAAAAGAATGTTTTTAATATTAGTCAAAATTTAACTTGGAAAACTAATTATAACAAAATAGAGTTCACAAATAAATCATGGATTGATTATGTAAAGGACAAGCGAATTGAAGTAACATGTGGTGAAGCACCATACGTAGTGAGTAGATATGACACAGTTAGTGGAACACCAATAGAAGTTATTGATCGTATAGGAATCCTTGACAGGAAAATTAGAATAATAAATGAGAATTCAAATGATTTGGAATGGTATGACAACGTTCTTTTGGCATATAAATCTGTATATGGCTTTGAATGGCAAGGTGATAGTTTACTAATAGCTAGAGAAAATTTACTTTACTCATTTATAGATTATTACATAAATAGATTTGATTGTATGCCAGAAGCATTTAAATTGAAAGAAATTGCAAATATAATATCCTGGAACTTTTTTCAAATGGATGGTTTGAAAGGTGTAATACCTGAAAGCTGCAATAATCAAAAGGTCGTACAATTAGATTTATTTGGTGAAGAAGTGACTGAGAAATGTTATGGATGTGAAAATAATTCAATACACAAACATAATGGAATCTATGTTTTCATTAAAGATTGGGATCATAATAAAATGATTAAATTTGTAGATCTTTTAAGTGGGAGGAAATGAAGATGATGAAGGGTTTTAATGAAACATTTTCGTATAAATTAATTTATGTATTTGGAATTTCAGACAAAACACACGAAGGTTTGTTAAAGGTTGGAGAAGCATCTATTAACCAAGTGAATGATATATCAATACTTACTGATAACTCAGTCCTTCTAAATGCGGCTGCATCTTTACGAATTAACGATTACACAAGAACTGCTGGAATAAATTATCAATTATTTTATACAACTTTAGCGATTACAAACAAAAATGTTGCATTTAGAGATAATGATGTTCATAATGTACTAAAAAGATCTAATATAGAACAACCTAAAGAGAACTTAAATGGTGCCACAGAATGGTATCGTTGTGATCTTGAGACAGTAAAAAAAGCAATAATCGCTGTAAAAGAAGATAGAAAATCTTTATTATCGGGAGAAATTTCATCTAACAAAACACCAATCATTTTTAGACCTGAACAAAATGAGGCAATCAAACAAACCATAAAACAATTCAGTAGTAAAGGTGTCGAAAAAGAAACTACAGGTCATATGCTTTGGAATGCAAAGATGAGGTTTGGCAAAACGCTATCTGCATTAGAAGTTATTAGGCAAATGAATTTTAAAAAGAGTTTGATTTTAACACATCGTCCAGTGGTAAAACATAGCTGGTATGAAGATTTTGAAAAGATATTTTACGATCAAGAAAAATACATATATGGCAGTAAAACACAAGGTGAAACATTAATAAGTCTAAGGCATCTTAGTAAAAAAGAAAGCAAACACTTTATATACTTTGCAAGTATTCAGGATTTAAGAGGTTCTTCTTTTGTTGGTGGTAAATTTGAAAAAAATGATTTAATATTCAACATGGGATGGGATTTTGTTATTATAGATGAAGCCCATGAAGGAACACAAACATCACTTGGCAATCAAGTTATTCAATCATTGATAAGTAGTTCAACTAGAACGAAAACATTATATTTATCTGGTACACCCTTTAACTTATTAAGTCCATTAAGTAAACAAACATTTAAGAATGAAGAAGTGTATACTTGGGATTATGTAATGGAGCAGAGGGCAAAATTGGAATGGGTAGAAAAACATTTTGGAGATTCTAATCCATATGAATCACTACCTAAAATGAACATTTATACATATGACTTAGCGGCTATTATTTCTAGCGATAAATATGAAGATATCGAGGATACCGCTTTCAACTTTAAAGAATTTTTTAGAGTATGGACAGGTGATCCATTATTTGACAAAAAAGAATTGGATGATACTGTAAAAATTGATACATTTGTTCATGAGAAAGATATTAAAAGATTTCTTGATTTATTAGTAGAATCAGGTGAACATAATTATCCATATTCTACTATTCAGTATCGTGATAATTTTAAGCATACATTATGGATGTTACCTGGTGTTAAAGAGGCTAAGGCATTATCAAATCTACTTAAAAATCATCCGATTTTTCAACATTTTACGATTGTGAATGTTGCAGGAGATGGAGATGAGGAAGTAAAGAGTGATGATGCGTTTAAATTAGTTAAGAAAGCAATCAGTAAGAGACCAGATGAAACAAGAACTATTACATTATCATGTGGTAGACTTACTACAGGAGTTTCAGTTCCTGAATGGACAGCTGTATTTATGTTATCCGGATCATCTTCTACATCTGCTAGTTCATATTTGCAAACTATTTTTAGAGTACAAACCCCTGCAATTATTGCAAACAAAATGAAAACAAACTGCTACGTGTTCGATTTTGCACCTGATAGAACTTTGAAGATGATAGCAGAAGCTGGTAACCTATCTACGAAAAAAGGTTCTACAAATGATGATAAGACTAAGATGGGTGATTTCTTGAATTTTTGTCCTGTTATAGGCATAGTTGGATCTGAAATGAAACCATACAGCACTGAAAATATGCTAATTCAGTTAAAAAGAGCGTTGATTGATAGAGTTGCAAGAAATGGTTTTGATGATAGACATTTGTATAATGATAATTTATTACAATTAACGGATTTGGAAATTTCAAAATTTCAAGATTTAAAGAAAATATTAAAATCTAGTGGAGCATCCAAAACCAGTGACGATATTCTTGTCAATGATCAAGGCCTTGATGATGAAGTCCGAGAAGCAAAAGAGAAAAAAAATAAAAAAGAATTATCTCAAGAAGAAAAAGAAAAATTGGCTGAAAGAATGAAAAAGCTTAAAGAACGTTCTAGTGCTATTAAAATTCTAAGAGGCATTGCAATTCGTATACCATTATTAGTGTATGGAGCTGATATTGATATTAAACAAAAAATAGGCGTTGAAAATTTTACAGAGATAATTGATGATAAATCATGGATTGAATTTATGCCTAAAGGAATTACAAAAGATTTATTTAAAGAATTTGGTAAGTATTTCGATAATGAAGTATTTGTTGAAGCAGGTTTAAAAATACGTAGACAAGCAAAAGCTGCGGACGAATTACCTCCTCTAGAGAGAGTACAAGCCATTGCAGACATCTTTGCCACATTTAAAAATCCTGATAGAGAGACAGTATTAACTCCATGGCGTGCAGTAAATTTACATATGGGTGTCACAATTGGAGGGGCTAGCTTCTTTGAAGATGATTTTGAAACCCCGATTAAAATTAATGACGATAGCACAATAAGATGGATAGTTAAGAGTAATCTTACAAATGATATATTTAACACACATAGTAATATATTAGAGATTAATTCAAAATCTGGATTATACCCATTATATGCTGCGATTAGTATTTTTCAAGACGTTAGAAATAAAGGTCAAATGAAAAATGTTGAACATCTATGGGCTGATATATTAAATAATAACATCTATGTAATTTGTAGAACAAAGATGGCTGCTGCAATTACTAGGAGAACGTTAAACGGATTTAAAGATATAAAAGATTTCAAAACTAGAGTGATAGTAATGGATGACTTAGTTAATCAAATGTCATCGCAATATAATAGTAATTATGCAAATTTAGTGAAACATATAAAAAGTAAAAAAACATGGCACATAGGAAGTGATATTGTGAAATTCGATGCTGTTATAGGAAATCCTCCATACCAAAGTGATGCAAAACAACAAATTTATACTGATTTTTATTTGTTGGCAAGAGAGATTGGTGAAGTGGTTTCTTTAATTTTTCCAGTAGGGTGGCAAGAGCCAAAGAATGCTAATAATCTATCTAAACTAAATAATGAAAAAATTAAACGTGATCCACAAATAATGTTTATAGATAATAGACAAAATGTGTTCCCAGGAATCTCAGGCGCTGAGTGGACAAACTTTGTATTATGGAAAAAAGGTTATGACAATCAACTTGGAGGAAAGCAAATGATTTATACAAATGGGGAAGATGAAGATGAAGTTTTCTTGCCAATAAATAAAGAAGATATCGAGAAGCCAAAGGAACTTGTTACATTGGTTGAGTTAGTCACGAATCACGCTTCATTCCGTTCTATACAAGACATTACATCATCACGTAAACCATATGGCTTAGGTACTGATGTAATGGACGATCCAAGTAAATATGGGTTACCTAATATCCAGGAACAAAAATTGAAAGATGATGATATAAAAATATATGGGCTTTACAAAAGAAGACAATCAATATTCTATATAAAAAGTGACTATCCACTGCCAAGAAGAACTAAAGCAATTGATAAGTATAAAGTATTCGTCCCTTACGCGTGGGGGAACATGGATGTAAAAGCGGGGTTTGGTGGTGCGTTTTCTGACATAATTTTAGGTAAGCCATTTGAAGTATCAACAGAGAGTTTTCAAGAACAAGGTTCATATGATGATGAACGTCAAGCATTATATCATGCGAAATATATATTAACTAGATTTGCAAGAGCTTGTTTATACATAAATAAATATTCACAACATAGCACAACTGCATGGGGATCTGTTCCTATCCAAGATTATAATGAAGATTGGTGGAATGAATCTATAGAAGATTTAGAGAATAGACTGTTTGATAAATATAATATTCCACAGAACATAAGAGATTTTGTTCTAAACAATATCCAACAAAAGACTGAAGGAAATATACTAAATATATAATAAAAAGTCAAAGCGACCCAGCTCATAATTGAGTTGAGTCGCTTTTTTTTTATTAAGATTGTTTTTTCTTATTCCAAGATTTACCAAAAAGTTCGTTTCCATTTGGAGATAAATAGATGACTTGATTAGACTTCAATATAGATTGTGCACTATCACTATAAGATTCAATTTTGTCTAATGAAATAAATACTTGTTTGTTAATTGTATTATATAATTTAAGTATTTCTTGGACGGCTTGATCTTCCACATTCTTATATAGAAACGAGTCATGAATTATTGCCGGAAGAGGAGTTTTATCGAGTATTACAAGATCAAAAATCAACATACCTCTATATTTTGCACCGGTTCCTGCATCGTTGATAACCTCAAATAAATAATCGTTATTATCATAAAATGTTATCTGGGGAGGAGTTTTTTCACCATTATAAATTTTGTCATTTAGTGTATCCATATGTTTGTTTAGTAATGATGACAATTCTAAAGTTATGTTTTTTCTAACATCAAATAAATCTTTCTTTTTTTCATCCAGAATTTTTTTAAATTCAATAGATTGATCATATTGATTATTTTCATTTTTCATTCTATTGATAGCTGTTGAAATAGTAGAAATTCTTTGTACTAGACTTTTAGGTACATCTTGATTATAACCAGTAGCTTCCATCAATTTTTCCAAGACTAACATGTTTTCAGTAATATTGTCAATTTTTATTTGGATCTTTTCTTTTGATTCTTCAAATTCGTTGATGAGAATTTGATATATTTGAGTATGGAAATTATTAATATCCTCGAATCGTTTTACGTTAACATTTTCAAAAAAATCTGACAAAACTTCATAATTGTTTTGATTTTCAGAGTTTTCAATTTTCCTACTAACCACTTCAAACTCATTAAACAAACTTGAACGAGCTCTCTTGAGTTTAGAGTGTTCAATCTTTAACTTAATGAATTCATCTGTTTGATCAAGAGAAGTTGCAATCATGTCATCTTTTGCATACTGAATCTGCTCTAATTCAAGTTTTAAGTTCTTTATTTCGGTTATATTTTTAATGTAAGTTGATTTATTTATGCTTGGTATAAGAGTATATTTTTGTGCTTTATTATGTGCTGATTTTTTGTCGCTAGCATAATCCACATCCCTTTGATAAGCATCAATAGGCTCATACTTGTTAAATAATTGAATAAGAGAATTAACAGGTAATCCAGTCTTTTCTTTTGGAAAGACATGTAATGGTCGTTGTTCGTTTGAGTTATCACGTCCATAAACTCTAAAATACCTTGACACGATGTTTCTAAAAGATATGTAGGGTAATCCAATATTGTACTTTTCAAACAAAAGTTCTCTGTATTTATCAATGCCAATTTCATCTATTGGAACATAATTTTCATTACAAATTAACACCTTTTTGTAATCTTCTGTATTTCTTGAAAAATAACACTTTTCACTATTAAATTGAAACATATAATTTATAGAATGATGTCCAACGTTAGCAATAATATAGTTCGTTTTCTCAACATAGTCATCCCCACCAAAAACAAAATCAACTATCATTAAGAAAGTAGATTTACCTATTGAATTAACTGCATGATCTGCTCCTAATACAACATTTAGATTCTCATTAAAAACTATCTTGTCTCTAATTTTATCATTAGATATAAACTTATCACTCCATAGTTCTTTCAACATAATGTAAACCTCCTGAAACACTATTCAACTCAATCTTATTTAGAGAATACAAACAGCATAAAATTTCTACAAATTCTGCAATGTTTTCTAGCTTTTCAGAAACTTCTTTATAAAGTTCTAAAACTGACATGTCTCTATTGTTAATTTTGGATAGAACTATTGGAAATTTTGATATAATGCTATCTTCATATTTTATGATTTTATTCGGTAATTTCATCATAGACCTCACAATCCTGTATAAAGAATGCTACTATTTTTTCGCAAGTATTACGATTTGCACCACTTTTTGTTGCTATCATGTCAGTTAAGTTATCGTGAATTTGATCTTGAGATTGACCAACTTTTTTTAAACTCTCATAATTTTTTCTAATATGTTTTGCTACTTTATTGAAATTTGCATCATGTTTAGCTTCAAGTTCTTTGAAATAGTCACGTATGACGAAGTAGTAAATAACATTGAATTCAACTTTATCTATGAGCTCATGATTATCCTCTTCAATTTTTTTTCTAAAGGAAGTAGGATTCATATTGAGTTCATTTTTTTTAATTTCTTTGCGTTTCTCATTCGATAGTTTATCTAGCACGGTTTTCAATTCGGATTCAATATCATCCCTGTATAATTGTGTTTTCCAACCTCTATCCTCAGTTTTATTTTCGGCTTGTAATGCATGTATAAAAATATTGGTGACTCTATCTGCGGTTGGAATGCTAGAATCTAGAAATCCATTTTTCTTAACATCTGTAATCGTTGAGTCTTCATTAATGAGTTTATGCAACTTTTCATAAAAATCCTGTTCTTTTCCAACATCGAAGCTATCAAATATGTCGTTCTCAAATGTATCCTTTATAACATTTAAGACTTTTTGCTTATTTAATGCAGATTTAATTGGATTATATATATCTCTTTTTCTAGTCATCCATTTAGATGTAATATCGGTATCAATTATTAAAGGTTCACCAGTTTTGCTTACTAAATTCTCGCAGTCAATAATTGGCTGCAACAATTTGATTGTCAAATTTGTATTACTAATTGGGCCTTCAAGGCATGGCCTTAAAGTATTCAAAAAAGTCGAAAAGCATAGTGTCTCCATTTAATCACTTCCTTTTTAAATGTTGTCTATTCTGTGACATTTACCATCATAAGATCATGAAATATAATAAGGTTAGTTTAGGCAGCAGATTGATAAATAGTCGAAATGTATGAATTTATTATAACATTAAGGTTATTTTCTAACAATATAACAGTTGTAAATGTGTTCTGCTTAAACGAATTTTTAATCACATTGTTTTATGTTTCGTTAGTGTCATGAACTAACTCCCGGAAATGTAAAACTAAAAATTTAATATAATGCAGCATATGTTGGGACATTGTCTGCAAATGAATGGAGTTTACTTTCCTTTCTTTTGCGATGACTTGAAACTGCCTAAACACTGCCTAAAAAGTATCTCCATTAATTCACAAATGGAGGTATTTTTTTATGAAGCTAACAAAAACAGAAAAGAACCAAAATCCTAAACTATATGGTTATGGAAGTTTGGAAAAACTTCAAAGTGATCCAGATAATACATTGACACACTGGATTCCTTATAAGGATGCAGATGGAGATTTAAGGTTCATTCCTTGCGATGAGGAGTATTTCCACTTTCATAGAAATGATGTGCGAAATGAAAGACGTAGACGAGATACCGAATCACGATGTTTGATTCCATCAGAAAAGTTTGGATTGGTGAAATGTCGAGCAGATTGCAGTTTGTGTCCAAAGGTAAGAGATGGCCTTCCTATCTCTATTGATTACATGCGCGAGAATTACGATTTCGATTTCAAAGACGGCTCTTATGAAGAACATCAAGAACAACTCAAGGAACAAGAACAAAGTGAATTCATTTGGAATCTCGTCAGTGAGTTTAATGAAACAGATCAACTGATTTTGAAATATTTCAATGAAGGAAAAACTGATGCTGAAATAGCTACAGAACTTAATAAGGCAAGAAGCACCATACAAGAACGCAAAACAAAATTAATCAAGATCCTTACAGAAAAATATGAAAAAAATAAAAAATAACCGGCAAACCAAAACGAACCTCGCCATTAATCCTTTGAAGAGGAAGAACGACCTTTTCGTGAAACCAAAGGAGGTTTAGAAATGAAAAAAGAACCAAAAGCCGATAAGCCTTATCTGACGGATAAGGATTTAGTCGAAACATTACTGCTTATTAGTGAGACGACTAAAACATTGGCACTGGAAGTGATGTTGCTTCCAGAAGAGACGGATGGTAAAGAAGGAGGAATTACAGATGTCAAGAAGTCCAACGATTCACAGTAGAAAGTATAGCCCTAGTAAGAGTAGTACATGGTTAAACTGTCCACTTAGTACATTGCTTAATGATGGGTCAAACCAAGAGACAAATCCACAAGCTGAATTTGGAACACAGTGCCATGAATTAGGCGCAGCACTCATTAGCCAGTCACTCAACTTAATCGACTATGACAGTGAAGTAAAACCGATTGAAGAAGTCATCAAGGATTTGGATATGTACTCAGAAGAGATGCAAGAAATCGCAGACGGATACGCAGACTTTGTCATTCAGACCATTGAGTTTGAAAAGAAGAGAACAGATACAGAACCACTCATCGTTATCGAGCAGCATCTTGATATGGATTTTGATGATGATGCAGGAGGAACCTTAGATTGTGGAATCATTTCATCTCTGGATGGTGGAACGCTCACAGTGATTGATTTAAAAACCGGTCGTACACCAGTTTATGCATTTGATAATGAATCGGGACTGTTTAACTCTCAACTAGGTATCTATGCACTCTACTTTTATAAAGCCTACAAGGATTTATATCCAATCAAAAAAGTCAGACTTGTCATTTACCAACCAGTTATTAACAACACAAACAATTATGAGATGCCGATCGAAGAGTTACTTCAGTTTGAATCGAATGTTCTCATTCCAGCAGTGAAAAGAACAAAAGTAGAAAACCCTGAAGCGCATCCAGGTAAGTACTGTAGATACTGCGCAGGTAAAGCGATATGTGCGAAACGAGCTGAAGCTAACAAATTAGTCATGCAAGCGTTAAAAAAACCAGTAACGACTATGACTGATGCTGATATTGAAGCGTTACTACCACATCTGGATGAAGTTTTTCAATATGCAAAAGATGTGATGGAGTTTGCTATCAAGAAAGCACTCAATGGTCACAAGTGGTCTAAGTACAAACTCGTTCATAATAAAGGATCAAGAAAGATTACTGATGAAGAAGGTGTCATCAAGGCATGTGAACAAGTAGGCATCGATCCTTATGGACCAAAGAAGGTAGCTGGGATTACAGAACTTACCAAACGAATAGGTAAGAGTAAAGTTGATGGCCTCATCGGAGCGTATATCAATATGCAACTTGGCTCATTGGTTTTAGTACCAAAATCAGATCCTCGTGAAGAGGCAAATATTATCGAAGAAGGAGATAAATAAAACATGCTAAAAATTATTGAAGGTAAAGAAAAACGTCCACTAAAAATTGTCATTTATGGTCCAGAGGGAATTGGTAAATCAACATTTGCCAGTCAGTTTCCAGATCCGTTATTTATTGACACTGAAGGTGGCACAAGCAATTTAGATATTAGAAGAATCAAGTGCAATAAATCATGGGATGAATTGATCTCAGTAGTGAAAGAAATTATTACTAATCCAACGATATGTAAAACGGTTGTTTTAGATACCGCAGACTGGGCTGAATCATTATGCACTAATGCAGTGTGTGAGAAGTATCGGAAGAACAACATAGAAGATTTTGGCTATGGTAAAGGGTATGTCTACTTAGTCGATGAGTTTTCAAAACTACTCACTCTGATGGATCAACTGATTGAAGTCGGTATCAATGTGGTCATTACAGCTCATGCAAAACCTAGAAAGTTTGAACTCCCAGAAGAACAAGGAGCTTTTGACCGTTATGAAATGAAACTATCTAAACAAGTGGCACCACTTATCAAGGAATGGTCTGATGCACTCTTCTTTGTGAACTACAAAATCTATGTGATTACAACAGAAAATAACTCCAAGAAAGCTCAAGGCGGAAAGCGTGTTTTATACACAACACATAATCCTACTTATGATGCCAAGAACAGATACGATTTACCAGAAGAACTCGAACTCAGCTTTTCATCCATCGCACACTTATTTGAAGATCAAGAGTTCACAAAGCCTGAAGTACCCTTTCCTGATCCTAAAGATATTACGAGTGTTTCAATCATAACAAAACTCGAAAAGATGATTGATGATTCGAATATAACAGTGATTGAATTACAACAAGTGGTTGCAGCTAAAGGTCATTATCAAGAAACAGAACCGATTACCAATTATTCAGACGATTTTATAACCAGATGGATCATTCCAAATTGGAAGAAGATCGTAGAAACTATTAAAAAAAATAAAGGAGAACAATAACCATGATAGATAACAAAGATATGTTGATGGATTGGAACGATGCCATCGAAGAAGACGGTCAGGAGTATGTTTTACTACCTGAAGGTGATTACAATTTTACAGTCACAAATTTTGAGCGTGGTAGATTTCCTGGTGGACCCAAAGTACCTGCATGTAACAAAGCTACTATTACAGTTCAAGTCGATACCAAAGAAGGAATTGCAACAGTTAAGTTTGATTTGCTTTTATATCGCTCTTTAGAATGGCGTATTTCATCATTCTTTAGATGTATTGGTCAGAAGAAGCATGGTGAAAAGTTAACAATGGACTGGAATAAAGTGATTGGTTCAAAAGGCAGAGCTCATTTCAAGCAACGCTCATATACCAACAATCAAGGTGAAGAGAAGTTTACAAATGATATAGAGCGTTTCATCGATTACAACGAAGAGTTCTTTTTTTCAGATGATCTCCCATTTTAGGAGGGATCAGTCATGGTATTAAGACCTTATCAAAATGAAGCGGTCAGTGCAATTCGACATGAGTGGAGTCAAGGACATCAAAAAACGCTATTAGTACTTCCAACTGGTACTGGTAAAACAGTCGTGTTATCAAAGGTGGTTGAAGAGGAAACTAAAGACGGAAGTAACGCATTAATTCTGGCCCATCGTGGAGAGTTACTTGATCAAGCTTCAGATAAATTAAAGGAAACGAGTGGATTGGATTCAGCTTTAGAAAAGGCTGAGTCTAGTTCCATCGGTTCAAAAAAGCGAGTGACTGTTGCATCAGTACAAACATTATCTCAAGAGAAAAGACTCACAGCATTTGCTAAGAATCACTTCAAGACCATAGTAGTAGATGAAGCACATCATTCCATGAGTGATACCTATCAACGTATACTTACTCATTTCGATGGGGCTAATGTACTCGGAGTGACTGCAACTCCAGATCGCTCTGATCAGAAAAGTTTAGGAAAGTATTTTGACTCAAAAGCCTATGAATACTCACTACATCAAGCGATAAGAGAAGGTTATCTTTGCCCAGTTAAAGCACAGATGATTCCACTTGAACTTGATATTCACAATGTTAGCGTTTCAAATGGTGATTATGCAGTAGGTGAAATAGGATCTGCCTTAGAACCTTACTTAAATCAAATTGCACTTGAAATGTTGAAGTACTGCAAAGGCAGAAAAACTGTTGTGTTCTTACCGCTAGTTAAAACATCTCAAAAATTCTGTGAACTACTCAATTTACATGGTATTAAAGCAGCAGAAGTTAATGGAAACAGCACAAACCGAGATGAGATCTTAGCTGACTTTGAAGACGGTGAATATGATGTGTTATGTAATTCCATGCTTCTTACTGAAGGTTGGGACTGTCCAGCTGTGGATTGCATCATCGTACTTAGACCAACTAAGATTAGAAGTCTCTATCAACAAATGGTAGGTCGTGGGATGAGACTCCACCCAGGAAAAGAAGAGTTACTATTACTTGATTTTCTATGGATGACAGAACGCCATGATTTATGTAGACCGTCCGCACTGATTTCTAAAGATGCAGAGCTTGCTAAACGTATCGATCAAAAGATGATGGATAAAGAAAGTGGTATTGATTTACTTGCTGCTGAAAAAGAAGCTGAAAATGATGTAATACAAGAACGTGAAGATGCTCTCGCAAGAGAACTAGCAGCGATGCGTAGAAAGAAAACAAAACTTGTTGATCCGATTCAATATGCTTTCTCTATTGCAGCTGAAGATTTAGCAAATTATGAACCTGCATTTATGTGGGAGATGGGACCAGCAACTGAAAGACAACTTGATTACTTAGAAAAACATGGCATTTATCCAGAAGCAGTCACGAGTTGTGGGATGGCGAGTATGCTTATCGAAAAACTTAAGAATAGACAAATTGAAGGCTTAGCTACACCAAAACAGATCCGTTTCTTGGAACGTTATGGATTCTTACATGTTGGTATGTGGGCATTTGATGCAGCAAGCAAAATGATTACACGAATCGCAGAAAACAACTGGTTTTTACCAAGAGGTATCAATGCTACAAGTTATCAACCGTAGGAGGATTTAAATGGACAATTTACTTGATGCTTTAAAACAGATTGATGTATCAGAAGTATCTTATCAAGAATGGATAAATATAGGCATGGCACTTAAAGCTGAAGGATATGATTGCTCTGTTTGGGATAACTGGAGTCAAAATGATGCTCGCTATAAACAAGGTGAGTGTGATAGAAAATGGAGGAGCTTTGCTGGCTCCTCTAATCCCATAGCCGGAGGAACGATTATAAAAATGGCAAAAGACGCAGGATGGGTTCCTTATGTTCATGAAAACGGTGGACTTATGGAATGGGATGACATCATCGAATACGATGGAGATGGCATGATCTATGATCCGACTGTTAGTATGAGCCCAACTGAACAGCTTGTAAAATATCTTGAAATATTATTTAAAAATGATGAATATGTTGCGTATGTGACAACAGATGTTTGGCAGAATGCCGATGGCAAATGGATGCCAGGCAGAGGTCAGTTTGACAGAACAGCGAAAGAATTAATTGATTTACTAAAAAAACATCCAGATGATATTGGCGCAGTGATTGGCGATTGGAAAGATGAAAGTGGTGCATGGATTAGGTTTAATCCAGTTGATGGGAGTGGTGTTAAGAATGAAAACATCACAAGATTTACCTATGCATTAGTTGAATCAGACAATATACCCATTCCAGAACAAGATGCAATCTATCGGAAGTTCGAACTTCCTATCGCTTGTTTAGTTCATAGTGGTAGTAGAAGTTTACATGCCATCGTTAGAGTCGATGCAATGGATGCAGAAGAATATCGTAAGCGTGTGGAATACTTATATGGTTTCCTAGATAAGAATGGACTCAAAGTTGATACAGCTAATCGAAATCCATCAAGGTTATCACGATTACCTGGTGTGACTCGAAATGGCATTATTCAAACATTGGTGGATACTAACATAGGTAGACGTAATTGGAATGAATGGTTAGATTTTGCTGAAGGTATTGTCGATGAAATGCCTAGACTTGATTCACTTGATGAAGAATTATCAAATTTACCTCCTCTAGCACCTGAACTTATTGAAGGTGTTGTTAGAGTTGGACATAAAATGCTTATTTCAGGCTCATCTAAAGCAGGAAAAAGTTTCTTATTAATGCAACTAGCTATCGCATTATCTGAAGGTGGTAAGTGGCTAGGTTTTCAGTGCAAGAAATCAAAAGTCCTCTATGTGAATTTAGAAATAGATAGAGCAAGCTGCTTACATCGTTTTGATAAGATTTATAAGGCATTAAAACTTGCTCCTAAGCATAGCGGAAATATCAAAGTTTGGAACCTACGTGGTCGAGCAATGCCTTTAGATAAACTTGTACCGAAGCTTATAAGAAAAGTTGCAAATCAAGGCTTCGATGCAATTATCATAGACCCTATATACAAAGTAATTACAGGCGATGAAAACAATGCTTCTGAAATGGGAGCTTTCTCTAATCAATTTGACAAAATTTGTAATGAAACAGGATGTGCAGCCATCTACTGTCATCATCATTCTAAAGGCTCTCAAGGTTTTAAAAGAGCGATGGATAGAGCTTCTGGTTCAGGAGTATTTGCGCGTGATCCAGATGCACAACTCGATATGATTCAACTTGAAACTACTGATGAATTTATGGCTCAATACGCAGATGTACAAACATCTACAGCTTGGAGACTTGAAAGTAGTCTAAGAGAATTTGGTAACTTCAAGCCAGTCAATTTTTGGTTTGAGTACCCGATTCATAAACTTGATGATAAAGGTATATTAAAGAAACATTATGCAGAAGGTGACCCTAAAGCAAATTTAGAAAAAAGTGGTAAGAGAAATCAGACACCTGAATCTAGAAAAGATGAGTTCGATGCTGCATTTGAAATAAATAAGAACGAAGACAATACATGTTTAGTATCAGTACTTGCAGAATATTTAGGAGTTACTGATCGTACAATCAGAAAACGTGTACAAGAATTCGAAGATAATTACATTAATGAACATGGTGTAATTTCACCTAGAAAGCCTTAAATGGAATATAGGGAAAAATGACTAATTCCGTCTTAAATTATGGAATTTGGAATAAAGGAAAAATCTACCTTTGTTCCGTTTTAGAAAAAAAGTGGAATATAGGGCTTATATATAGGTATGTTCCATTACCGCTGACGCATGTTTGTAGGATAGGGCTTTTAGCCTTGCCCTATCCCAAACAAATGCATCATCGTCAGCACTTGCCTATCTGCACCTAAAAATTAAAAAAATGGAGGTAACTATGAAAATATTCCTGTTACTAGATCCGCCTACAGTTACCGCACAACAAAATAAAATTGCTCTTGTCAAAAACAAACCAGTATTTTATAAACCAGAGAAATTAAAAGAAGCAAGAAGAATAATCATCAAACACTTAAAACCATTCAAACCTGAAAAACCGATGGAAGGTCCGATTAAGCTTCATGTCATATGGCGGTTTCCTAAAGGTAAAAGACATAGACATTTTGAGTGGAGGGTAACAAGACCGGACACTGATAATTTGGAAAAGATGTTGAAAGATTGTATGACAGAAGTTGGGTTCTGGATTGATGACGCACAGGTTGTTGTAGAGCATGTTGAAAAGGTATGGTCAGATGATCCGACTGGGATCGCAATTGAAATAGATGTATTAAGCAAATTCAAGGAGGAAACAAGATGAATGTAAAAGAATACTTAAGCAGATATCACAATACAGAACTTAAAATATCACGTTTGCAAGTTGAAGTTGAAGAATATATTCGTCTTGCAAACTCTATACCAGGTATTAACTTTGATCAGATTCGTGTGGATGGAACTAAAAGTCTAGAAGCACCTTTTGAGAAATGGATACGTAAGGCATTAGATAATGAAAACTTAATCGTGAAATTGAAAAGGAGACTTCCAATCTTAAAAGGTGAAATCATATCAGTTATTGATGAACTTGAAGACACTGAACTTAGAAAAGTTTTGATCTATCGGTATATAGATTGGTTAAGTTGGAGTGAAATAGCAGCAAAGATGTTTGTATCTATTTCGACACTAAAAAGATGGCATATAAAAGCACTAAGCTTATTGAAAATTTAGAGAAGTAATGTAAAATATAGATAATACATTATTTTACTGAACAAATATGATAAGAAAGGGGAAATGAATATGCCCAAATTTAAAGTAGTGATAAACTATCAAAATGGCGAAACTGATGAGCTTGATGAGTTATTTGACTCATATGAAGAAGCTGAGTATATGGCGTTAGATGCTATTAGTTGCTGGCATACCGGAGGGGAAGTACTAGAATTATCTAATCCAGGTGATTATCCATATGATCCTGATGATGAACCAAGTTATGATATCTTTGAACAAGATGATGAAGATGATGAAGATGACGAAGAAGATGAATAATTAGTTAACAATTAAAAATGGACCATGATGGACCATGATGAACCGTTGTGAATTTGTCAAGGGTGTGTTATGATTAAACTGAGCAAAGCTATAAACAACATGGAATACTGGCTTTAAAACCAGCCTAGAGACACTTAAAGAATTCAGAGATGAGTTCTTTTTTGTTTTTGCAGAGATACTTGTAGTATTCCAACTGGTGAATAATTACAATTTTTTGTATACAGTTGGAGTGATTGAATGAAAGGAAAAATGCTTGATCTATATGAGCGATGGGATGAATCAGGACACTTAGAGGTTAAATTAAAGGCCATATCTGAAATGATATCTAAAAGAGCAACTCAAAAACAGATTGCTGAATATCTAGGAATTACAGAGAAAACAATTATTAAACTTAAGAAAGCACATCCAAAGTTTAATGCAGCCTTTCAATATGGTGATGAAGAATTAAAACAGAAACTACTCGATGCCATTTATCAACGCGCGATAGGTTTTGAATACGAAGAAACACAAACAGTGATTGAAGAAACAAAGACTGGAACTAAAAAACGCATTACAAAGTTCAAGAAACAATCACTACCTGATATCACAGCAATTAAATACTTACTCATTACGAAATTTGGTATTGAGTATAACGAAAAGAAAGCAGAAATTGAACTTATGCAAAAACGCATAGAAAATGGTGAGGAGGTTTGGATGAATGAATATCGTGATGAAGCAAGTATCAGTACTCCAAGAGTACGAAAACAATCCAAGAAACAATGACGAAGCGATCAAAGCAGTTGCTAACTCGATTAGGGAGTTTGGATTTAAGGTTCCAATAGTCATTACAAGTGACAACGTCATCATAGCCGGACATACGCGCCTAAAAGCCTCTGTGTCGCTTGGTTTAGAAGAAGTGCCATGTATTGTCGCAGATGATTTAAATGAGGCACAAATCAAAGCCTTTCGCTTAACGGATAATAAAACAGCTGAACTTGCCACATGGGATTTATCAAGACTTGAAGAAGAGTTAGCTGGCATTGACATGGACATGCTTCAGTTTGGATTTGAAGAAATGGAAGAACTGCTTCCAGATAATGCAGCTGATGATGATTTCGATATCGATGATGAAATTCCAGAGATACCTTTTTCTGAGATTGGCGATATATATGAACTTGGACCTCATCGACTTATGTGTGGTGATTCAACAGATGCAAAACAAGTTGAAACATTACTTGATGGTAACACAGTAGATATGTTATTTACCGATCCGCCTTACAATGTTGACTATGAAGGAACAGCTGGAAAAATCAAAAACGATAAGATGGAAGATAATACCTTCTATCTTTTTTTATACAGTGCATTTCAGAATATGTTCAATCATACAAAACCTGGTGGCGCTATCTATGTTTGTCATGCCGATACTGAAGGATTAAACTTTAGAAATGCATTCAAGAACTCTGGCTTCAAATTAGCAGAATGTCTTATCTGGGTAAAAAATGCACTAGTACTAGGCAGACAAGATTACCACTGGAGACATGAACCTATTTTATATGGATGGAAAGAAGGAGCTGCTCATTACTTTGTTGATGACAGATCTCAAGATACCATCTGGGAATATAACAAACCAAGAAAAAATGAAGAACATCCAACCATGAAACCTTTAGAATTAGTTGGAAAAGCCATCAGCAATTCATCAAGATGTCATGAATCGGTATTAGATTTATTTGGTGGATCTGGATCAACGATGATCGCAGCTGATCAATTGGATCGAAAATCATATCTCATGGAACTTGATGAAAAGTTTATTGATGTCATTGTGAGACGTTATATCAAACATAAGGCATCTAATGATAATTGTTATTTGATTAGAAATGGAAAAAGGTCTCCACTTAGCGATTTTGATTACTTTGAAAATAAGTCACTATAGTAAAAAAAGTGCTTGCTATTAAGTCTCTTTAGAGTGATATATAGAGTAACCAAAAAATTATAAGGAGACTAAAGTTATGGAAAAACAGATTAAATTATCTGAATGGATTGAAAGATTTAAATCAGGCGAGTTCGACAGACCTGATACAACAACTCAAATTAATGCAGGATGGTTTGACTGGTTTTGCAGAGATACAAGCTTAGCCAATAAAACTAAGAAGATGGGTAACATCATCAAGCAAATCAAAGCGGGTGGTAAGGTTGACCTTGAGACAAGTTATGTGTGGTTCAAGAATAACTGCCCACTGAATGGTCCACTTTATGATGATTTCAGAATCGCAGATATCGAAACCAATAATAACCTCATCGTCATTCAAATTGATTGTGTATGGAACGATTCAAAGTATACAGTTTATGAAAGACTTGACGGATTTGATAAACCTGCATATAAAACAAACTCATCGAGAGAACTTGTTAAATGGTTAAACAAAGGATGGAATGAATAATGTATAAAGAGTTCAATGCACATCCAAAAGGTATTAAAACAACCGATTGTGTAGTAAGAGCAATCGCAACAGCAACAAGCAAAGACTATCTCGAATGTAGAAGAGAACTTAATCAAGCTAAACGCGAACTTGGATATTCTAATTACAAAGATACCAAATTCTTATACGAATATTTAAAAGATTATCCAAGACTCATATTTAAACCTGTCAAGGGAGAGCCAAGAATCAAAGGTAGTGATTTTTGTGAGTTACATCCGAAAGGGACGTACATCTTAAAAATGGCTGGACACATTACAACATGTGTTGATGGAGTAATACTTGATACTTGGGATTGTTCATATCGGTCAGTTTACACAGCATGGGAAATAACAAAATAAGTAATTGGGAGCGTAAGCTCCTTTTTTACTCGGTAATGAAGGAGATAATGGAATGCAAGTCATAACAAGTGAATCAGTGTTTAGTGGACATCCTGATAAGGTTTGTGATCAAATTAGTGATGCTATACTGGATGCCATTTTAGAACAAGATAGAAATGCAAGAGTCGCAGTTGAGACGTCTATTAAAGATGATTTGGTATTTGTCTTTGGAGAAGTCACAACAACTGCAAAAGTCGATTATGCAGACATTGCAAAAAGCAAACTTCGTGAAATCGGCTATGAAGAAAGTTTCAAAGTCATGGAAAAGATCAGTAAACAATCTCCGGACATCGCACTTGGAGTTGATTCAACAGAATCACATGAACAAGGTGCAGGTGATCAGGGGATCATGTTTGGTTATGCATGCAATGAAACACCAGAGTTAATGCCACTACCTATTATGCTAGCAAATCAAATATCTAAAGAGATGGACAAAGCTCGTAAAGAACAATATGCACATATCTTTAGTCCTGATGGCAAATGTCAGGTATCCGTTTTATATGAAAAAGGTAAACCTAAGAAAGTTCAAACTATCGTTGTTTCAGCACAAACAAAATCGTGGATACGAAGAGAACTATATGAAGATATCATCATCAATGAAGTTTTACCGAAAGTTCTAGATGATAAAACAATCAGAGAAGCTGAAATTCTAATCAATCCAACAGGTGAGTTTGTAATTGGTGGTCCTTATGCAGATTCAGGTTTAACTGGTCGAAAGATTATCGTTGATACGTATGGTGGTTATGCAAAACATGGTGGTGGAGCCTTTTCTGGCAAGGACGTAAGCAAGGTTGATCGCAGTGCGGCTTATTATGCCAGATTCGTAGCAAAAGCCGTTGTAGGGGCAGTTTTGGCCACACATTGCGAGATACAACTGGGTTATGTGATTGGTATTGCTAAGCCAGTCAGTGTCTATGTGAACACATTTAATACTGGAGTTATTAGTGATGACAAAATACAAGATCTTGTCAATCAAACATTTGATTTTAGACCACAAAACATTAAAAAAGAACTTGAGCTTGATAGCGTTAAGTTCCATGAGTTAGCGAAGTATGGACACTTCGGTAGGGATGATTTAGATGTACGTTGGGAACATGTAGATGATAAGATTGCTGAATTGAGAAAGTTATATGAGAAAACCCAAAGAACTCCATCGATTTTATAAGTCTACTCAATGGCAAGTAGTAAGAGAAATCAAGATAAGAGCAGCCAATGGAAAGTGTGAACGTTGCGGTGCTTTAGGAAAAGAAGTCCATCATAAGATTAGACTTACAGTCCTTAATCTAACTAACCCAGAAATCAGTTTGAATCAAGAGAATTTAGAATTGTTATGTAATAAATGTCATAATGAAGAACATAAGCGTTTCTCGAAGCAACAACAATTTGATGAAGATGGTAATTTGATTTCACGATAAACCTCGAATAAATAAATATTGTTTGGTATAATGTTTATAAAAGTAGGTGGTTTTTTATGGAAAATAAAAAAGGGAAGTTGATTTTCTTTTCCGGAAAAATGGGTGCAGGCAAATCAACAATGTCTAAAGAAATATCATTGGAAGAAGGAACAGTTCTTATATCTGAAGATGAGTGGTTATCAAATATGTATCCAGAAGAGATTAAAAATTTTGATGACTATGTTAAATATTCAATTAGAATTAAACCTTTACTTAAGAAGCATATATTGAAATTGTTAAATAATGGATTAGTAGTAATTCTTGACTTTCCAGGAAATACTAAAAGACAAAGAAGTTGGTTTAAATCAATTATAGAAGAAAGCGATGACTTTAATCACGAACTAATTTATCTTAAAGCAAGTAATGAATTATGCTTAAGACATATCGAAAAGAGAAGATTAAGCAATCCTGAAAGAAATGGCTTTGATACGAAAGAAACATTTGAACATGTTACAAGTTTCTTTGAAGAACCAAGTGATGAAGAAGGGTTTAACATTAAGATAATCACTAAGAAATAACCCCCGCCCCGATGCCTATTAATTATTGCGAAGGGTACCGCACAAGGGGGCAATTAAAAAATGCGGGCTCTTATTTTTGAAAATCCAGAATTTAGTTTTGAAGTAGGTGAGAATATGCATGTCCTAGAAGAAAATTTTATAAGAAGTTTGATGCTTCTAAAGTTTTTAACAGATAAAATTTTGAACAGATTTAAAGAACTAAATATATCTGATGAGGAGTTTAAAAATAAGCACATTGCTTATAGTGATCTGCATATGACGCTTTGTCACAATGCCATATTTCAAGCTAGAAAATTATATGAAGCTAGTCTTAGAGATGGATTAACAGAACCTGAATGGTTGAAATTGAAAGGATTAAGAGAAGAAATAACACATGCTCGAGATATAGCATCACAAGAAATAAAGAAAATAGCAGACTTGAATTCGGAATTAATACCTATATTAAATAAATTAAGCTTGCATATTTTCGAGAAAAATAAAATTCAAGACGATCCATATTTTGATAGTTTTTCTAAAGTATATTTAGAGGATATTAACAAGTTATGAAAATAGAACATGAATACAAGCGATTAAAGTCGCTTTTTTCTTTGGTTGATGAATCAAAGACAGAATTAGTAGATAATTTAATTTATCAAGCTGCATTTATGAAGGTGGAACTTGATAAGTTACAAGAGCAAATCAGAAAGCATGGAGCTATTCAAATATCCAGCAAGGGTACACAACGTCAAACCGAAGCAGCTAAATATTACACGAAACTTGTGAATTCATACGGGGCAGTCATTAAAACACTAAATACTATTCTTGGAACACAAGTTGATGATGGAGACGATGCATTTGATGAGTTTCTTAAGAGAGCAAATGAATGAACTACTTAATTGAATACTATAATGAAATTGAAGATGGGAATATCATCGTCGGGCAAGAACTGAAAACGGAGTTAGATCAACTTATCCAAGATCTGGATAACCCTGCGTACATCTTTGATGAAAAACCAGGTAACTTGAGAATTGATTTCATTGAGACATTTTGTAAACATACAAAGTCACCATTTAATGGATTACCATTCATCTTAGAACTTTGGGAAAAAGCACTCATTCAAACTGCTTATGGATTCAAAATGGCTGATACAGGATTAAGACGATTTAATGAAGTCATATTACTGATTGCTCGCAAGAATGGTAAGACAACATTTGTTGCAGGGATTGATTTAGCTGAGTTTTTTCTTTCAAGTGGTGGAGTGGACATAGTATGTGCTTCTAATACAACAGAACAAGCTAACATTCTTTTTGAAGAGATTAATAATATGAGGGAACAATCTCCAGCATTATCTAAAGAAACCAGAAGCAAGAAGAACATCTTTCACATCTACTCTCCAAAAACAAAGAACAAGATAAAGAAACTATCAGCACAATCAAGAAATAAGGATGGCTACAATATCGAGGTTGGGTGTATTGATGAAGTTCATGAAATGACCGATTCTAAGGTCTATGATGCAATCAAGCAATCACAATCAACTAAAAAAGAACCACTCATATTTATCATAACCACCGAAGGAACAACTATTGGTGGTTTTTTAGATAGCAAGTTAGATTATGCAAGAAAGATGCTAAAAGGTGAAATATCAGATCATAGGGTATTGCCCTGGTTATACACTCAAGATTCAACCAAAGAAATATATGAAGATCAATCAACTTGGCAAAAGTCAAATCCCAGTATTGGTGTGGTTAAAACGCCTTTATACTTAGAAGATGTTATGAACAAATCGAAGCATGATTTATCAACTAGAGTGACTATGCTTTGTAAAGATTTTAATATCAAACAAGCAGATTCTGGATCGTGGTTATCCTTTGATGACCTAAACAATGAAGATACTTACTCAATTGATGAGCTAAGAGATTCATATGCGGTTGGTGGCGTAGACTTATCATCGACCACTGATTTAACAGCTACAGTACTTGTCATTCAAAAACGAGATAGCAACAAGAAGTATGTGATTCCACATTTTTTTATGCCAAGCGAAGTTGTAGAGAAAAGAATCAAAGAAGATAACGTGCCATATGATATCTGGATTAAAAAGGGTTTTGTAACTTTAACTGTAGGCAATCAAAATGATTTTAGTTTGGTGACTCAATGGTTCATGAAAATGATACAAACGTATGGCATCAGACCTTTATGGGTTGGATATGACCCGTGGAATTCACAGTATTGGATAAAAGAAATGGAAGACTTAGGATTTAATATGGACAAAGTCAGACAAGGCATCTATTCGCTGTCTGAACCCATGAAAATTCTAGAAGCGGATTTAAAAAACAGTTTAGTAAACTATAATAACAATCCAATCATGAAATGGTGTCTATCAAATACACAAGCAAAGGTTGATTTAAATGGAAACATACAACCATCAAAACTTAACTCTAAGTACAAACGAATTGATGGAACGGTTGCGCTAATCATCGCTTATGTAGTTTTAAATAGATATAAAACAGATTACGAAAATATGATCTAGGAGGTGCACATGGGTCTCATTAAAAGAAAAAGTAAAACTGGATCATTTGATGCACTCCAGTTAATTAGTAATTTAAATACATTTTATACACCGTTTGGAACAAATATTTCAAAAAGTGATGTGGTTAAGATATGCATTGATAGGGTTGCTAGCCAATGTGCTAAGCTTAAACCAAGATTTATCAAAACCGAAAACGATAAGACAGTGACCGAGAAAAAAGGTAGGCTGTCTTTTTTATTGAAGTATAAACCAAACGAGATAATGACACCTTATGATTTTATCTACAAAACGATTACATTGTTATTATTGAATGATAATGCGTTTATTTATCCAAAGTTTGATAAAGATTCGGGTGAGCTCAAAGGGATCTATCCACTTAGACCGATTACAGTTGAAATGATTGTTGATAATGCTGACACCTATTTCATCAAGTTGCTATTTGATAATGGTGAGTCCTATATCCTGCCTTATGAGAATATCATTCATTTAAGACGTCATTTTGGACAAAACGATATCTTTGGTGGTAATGGATCAAGTGGAGATCATGAGGCGATTCTTAAAACAATCTCAATCAATGATAGTTTGTTGCAAGGGATTGATAATGCGATCAAATCCTCGATGCAGATTAAAGGTATTGTTAAGATGAATGGTATGCTATCAGAAACAGATAAGAAAAAACAAAGAGAACTTTTTGATAGCGCACTTTCTGATTCAGTCAACACAAAAGGAAGCTCCATAATTCCTATTGATTTAAAGAGTGAATACATTCCATTAGATGTAGATCCTAAATTGATTGATAAAGATACACTAGAATTCTTGCAATCAAAAATACTCGATTATTTTGGTGTCTCTGTCCCAATATTCACAAGCAAGTATTCAGAAGAGGAATTTAACTCATTTTACGAGTCAACCATTGAGCCTTTAGCTATTCAACTTAGCGAGGCTTTTTCTATAGGCTTACTTACCAATAATCAATTAGAACGTGGAGAAGAAATTATTTTTTATAGCGAAAGGTTGCAGTATGCTTCATGGAACACCAAAGTTACAGCCATTGAAAAATTGATGAGTCTAGGAATTATGTCACTCAATGAATCAAGAGCACTACTCGGACTAGAACCTATAGAAGGTGGGAACAAACGTCTTCAATCACTAAACTTTGTTGATGCTGATAAAGCAAATCAATATCAAGTAGGAACGGAGGAACCTAAAGATGAAAATAACAGTTAATGGAAAGATTTCAGAAGATGCACTTAAAGTCATCTTGGAAACACAAAAACAAAAGACAATTATTATTGATGAATATTGTAAAAAGGAAAAGCTAGAGTCATTATTTTATAAGGATTCCGAGCTTGAATATGAATATCAAAAACAAGCAATTACAAAACCTAAGAAAGTAGAGGTTAGAAAAGATGATCAAGGAAACTAGACTTGCAGATGTCACACTACATGAAGAAGAAGACAAAATGATCTTGGAAGGCTACGCACTAGTCTTTCATAATGAAACACTCATTGGTGATGAAGAATACGGCTTCATTGAAGAAATCGATTCAAGAGCTTTAAGTGATACAAAAATGAAGGATGTTCCTATGAAATATAATCATATGGACTCCTTTTTAATTATTGCCAGAACCAAGAACCAGTCCTTATCGCTAACTGTAGACAATATTGGTTTAAAAGTACGTGCTGAATTACTAGACACCAATACGAATCAAGACATCTACAAGATGGTAAGAAGTGGATTGTTGGATAAGATGAGTTTTGCTTTTACGGTTGATGAACAAGTATGGAATCGTGAAGGTAAAATTCCAAAAAGAACCATTACTAAGATAGAACGTTTGTATGATGTGTCGGTTGTGGATACACCAGCATATGATGCAACGAGTATATACGCTCGTTCTTTAGAATCTATGGAGTTAGAACTAAAGGCTATGGAGTTAGCAGAGCAGGAACAAAAATCAAGAATTATTAAAAAACGTATCAAAATAAAATCACAAATCTAAAAGGAGAAATAAATCATGAACTTAGAATTAAGACGAAAAGAAATCGAATCAAGATTGACTGAAATCAGAGGTCTTGTCGATAATGAAACAGACATTGCTAAACTTGAAACGCTAGAAAATGAAACCAGTGAACTTCAAGAAGAACGTACAATGATTGATAAGAAAATGGCAATTGCTACGAAAGCAGAAATCAAACCAATCATCATTGATAATCGTAATCAAATGGATAAAGAAAAACTAGAAAAACGCGCAGCAAGCTTACGTGAGAATCGAGTGATTCAAGTATCAAGTGAAGAGATCTTATTACCTGAACATACAGCTTCTGGATTGGCACCAGTTCCATTTGCTCAAGTATCAACACTTGTGGACCGCGTTAATGTGATTAACTTAAATGGTGGTGAAACCTATAAGAAGTCATTTGTTAAAAGTAATGGAACAGCAGGCACTACGCTTGAAGGTCAACCTTATAGTGAAACTGAACCAGCTTTTGGATATTTAACGATTTCAAAAGTTAAGATTACTGCTTACACAGAAATCACAGAAGAACTAGAAAAACTTCCTGCTATTCCTTATCAAGCTGAAGTATTGAGAAATATCAACATTTCACTTAAGAAGAAGATCAGCGAACAAATCTTACGTGGGGCTGGAACAACCAACACATTCACTGGAATCTTCAGTGATGCAGCAGTGGCACTTGCAGATAAAGCAGCACTTGAAATTGAAGCAATCACTGATCAAACACTTGATGATATTGTCTTTGCCTATGGTGGGGATGAAGAAATCGAAGGTGGTGCAGTTCTTATTTTGAATAAGAATGACTTACGTGCATTTGCAGGACTTAAGACTCAAGAAGGTCGAAAAGTACATACAATCGATTATGTCAATAAAACCATTGATGGTATTCCATATATCATTAATTCGCATTGTAAAGCTATTTCAGATAGTAATACAGTTGCTGGTGAATATGGTATTGCTTATGGGGCGCTTAAGAACTATGAAGTGCCAGTGTTCTCACCAGTTGAAATTGGTAAGTCTACTGATTACAAATTTAAAGATGGAATCATCAGCTACAAGGCATCAGTATTTACAGGTGGTAACGTAGTTGGGTATAACGGATTCCTTCGCATTAAAAAGAAAGCTGCAGCCTAATAGCTAAAGCTTATTGATTGAATAAGAAAGGATTGATCTCATGGCGATACTAGACATTGTAAAAAAAGCACTACTCATACCACTATCAGAAACGTATGCTGATGACGAGCTCTCTACTCATATTAGTAGTTGCAAATCATACTTAATGAGCTGTGGGATCGATCCTTCTTACATCAATGACGAATCAAATCCAATGGTGAGTACATTAATCATTATTTATGTTAAGACTTTCTTTGGATTTAAGAATGATGGTAGTGCAAAAGAACTACCTAAGACTTTTGATATGTTAGTCGGTCAAATTGCACTGACAAAAGGAGTAGAAGAGAATGTTTCCTAATTCACCAAATGTCAAATTGAACTTACTAACTCTTGTTTTGGTGCAAAATTCTATTGGATCCTCAATTTACCAACTTCAACACTCGAAGGAAGTTATAGGCATTAACTTTAGCATCACATCTAACGAATACTATGAAAGTAAAAGATCAGACATAAAGATTGATCTAGCACTTAAAATTCAAAGTTTTTTATATGATAACAGCAAGTATGCAGAAATTGATGATGACATTTACAAGATTGAACGAACCTATCAAATAGGACAGTTCATTGAGCTCTATCTAAGCAAAACAAAACTCAGAAAGAGTGATATCATTGATTACGCTTGATGAGTTAGGAGTAGAAATTTCTAACATGGTGGATGACTATGCTCAAGATATTATTATCAAACTTGAAGAAAGACTCGATGAAACAGCTCAGGAGATCGTGAAGTATATCAGATCAAATGCACCTAGAAGTGGTGGTTCAAAACCATTTGCTGATTCGTTCATTGCTGAACCTCAAGGTAGTGGAATCAATAAATCAATTGTTATATTCTCTAATGAAAAAGGGAAGCTCACACACTTGCTTGAGTTTGGTTTCACACACCGAAGTGGTAAATATGTCGGACCACGACCGTTCATGCGACCTGCCTATGATTTACTTACGCCTAAGATGCTAGAAGACATCAAAAGAATTATTGAAAAAGGTGATGATTGATGCAAGAAAAGTTAGAAGCTTTATTTGAAACCCTTAACTCTGTATTACCAGGTAAAGTTTCGTATGGAACAAGAGTAGGGTTAGAAGATGATCCAAACTATATCATTTACCAAGAACTCACTAATAGAACAATCGTTTATGCTGATGATAAGTCCATAGTTAAAATTGCAACATTTCAAGTAAGTTTGATTACTGAAAAGAAGGATGTATCATTAGAAGAAAGATTAGAATCGTCCCTTTATTTTATGGGATATGAATATGAATTATTATCTGAATTCATCAATGAAGATGGTTCAGTCAACAGAGTATACGAAATCAAACAGGAGGTATTTTAAATGAGTAATAAAGTAACATTCGGTTTAACTAATGTGCATTATGCACTCGCAACACAAGCTGCAGATGGTAGTTGGACCTTTGCAACACCTAAAAGATTAGAAGGTGCTCAGGAGATCACAACAGAAGCTATCGGAGGAACATCACAAGTATATGCAGACGATAAAGTCATCGCCACTTTGGTTTCCAATGCAGGTTCGAATGTGACGCTTAAGTTTACAGAAATTGATGAAGCATTCAAAAAGGATATCTTTGGTTTCTTAGAAGACACAAATGGGAACCTAGTAGAGATTCTAAATGCTGAAACAAAAACTTTTGCTTTAGGCTACGAAATTCAAGGCGATATCAAAGCAAGACGTATTTGGTATTACTTATGTACTGCAACACCATCAGGAGATTCAAGCAAATCAAAAGGTGATTCTATTGAAGCGAATTCAATTGAATTAAGTATTACTGCAAGACCAATTGAGGCTGGAAACAATCTTATTTTAAGAGTTATTGCAGGAGTTGGAGATTCTAATTACAGTACATTTTTAACAACAGCACCAGCACTACCGACATTTATTTAAGGAGTAGATTATGGAAAAAACTCTCAGACTTGGTGATAAAGATTATCGCTTGCACTCATCACTTTATACTATCATTGATTATCGTAATGTATTCTCAACTGAACTATTTAGTGATATCAAAAAATTAGAGAAATCTAGTGCGAAAAAAGAAGAAGAACTGTCAACAGTAATAGATACGATCTTTAGGATCATCTATATACTACACCGACCATTCTACAAACAATCTTATAATGATTTCTTGATGTCACTTGATTTTTCACTATTAAGTAATCAAGATGAACTAGAAAATCTGACGAATGCGATAGGTGAAATGCTCGGGACGTTTCAGAAAAGCACACCCCCAACCAACAAGTGAAAATAACCAAGAAATAGAAAACGTCACAGCAAACATCATTTTTAACCTAGCTCATTTAGGAATATCAATTGAAGATTCAAAGCACTTTGATTTAGAGACATACTTTGAGTTAGTAGGTTTAGAGATGAAAGTCATTAATGGGAATCATTCAAAGAAATATGGCACACAGGGTGATATTGACAGGTTTCTATTGTGATTATTATATTGTATGATAGAATATAATTAATTCTAAAAATGTAGGCAATGCCTACAAATATTAATATGAGGTGATCATATGCATAAAATTAAAAAAATGCTAAAGATTATGGTCATCATTTCTAGACTATGACGAATAGCTAGATTTGTTTGATTCATAATCGAACACTTCTTATAGAAGGAAGGGAAAAGCATGACTTTGGTTGTGCTTTTTTCTATTTCAGCAAGTATAAACATAGTTTAATGTGTTTTTCTTTTACACTGGAGGTGAGTATTTATGGCAGAAACGGTCAAAGGGTTGAACATTAAATTAACACTTGATGGTAAAGATCTAGAAAATGAACTTAATGGCATAAAAAAGGATCTTAAAGAACAAAACAAAGACCTCAAAGCCATTAATACAAATCTTCGTTATGATAGCTCTAATCTAGACCTTTGGAAATCAAAACAAGATAAACTTAATGGAATCTTATCAACGACTAAAAAGCGACTTGACGCTCAAAACCTAGAACTTGAAAAAGCTAAAAAAGCTGTTCAAATTGGTGATATGAGTCAAGAAGAGTTTAATAAACTCAAACGCAATGTACAGTATACAGAAGCTGAGATTTCAAAACTAAATAATGAGCTTGGTAAAACTAACGGTAAAATCAAAGAATTAAGTAATGCTAAATTTGATAAGATAGGTAAACTCGGTTCAACACTCACAAAATCTGTAACGGTTCCTATTTTAGGAGCCGTTTCTGCTTTAACGGCTTTTTCAGTCAAAGCAGCCTATACTGCGGATGAAATTGGCGATACAGCACAAAAGATAGGTTTATCTGCAGAAGCATTCCAGGAATGGAATCATGTTGCTACAATCATGGGAACGTCAACCGAAAGCTTGAATAAAGGATTCATTAAAGTCAATGGTATCTTAGGTGATATTGCTACTGGTAATGCAGATAAAGTCGTTGATAGTTTAGCTCTGATCGGCTTAACAGTTGATGATCTAAAGGGCAAGAACGCTGATGAGGCTTTTGAAATTATTAGTGAAGCATTAAGTAAGGTAGAAGATGAAGCAGTAAGAGTAGGTGTGGCCAATGAATTCTTCGGAGAGAAAATTGGAACTGAACTTATACCTATTCTTTCCAGTGAGATTTCTACGATAAGAGACTTAAGACAAGAAGCAAGAGATCTAGGTATTGTAACCAATGAACAAGCTGCACAAGCAGGTGAGTTTACAGACGCACTTGACCGAACAAAACAAGCATTGTCAAGTTTGGGTGTAGATATTGCAACAACCATGATACCAATTTTACAGGTATTGATCATCAAAGTAAGAGATGAGATCATTCCAGTTGTTAAAGATTGGATTGCAAGATGGAATAGCTTAGATTCAGACACAAAGAAAATGGTAGCAACCCTCATAGGCTTGGTGGCTGCAGTTGGTCCAGTTCTAGCTATTATCGGTAAGGTTGGACCACTCTTAAATATTGTAGCCATGACGCTTAAAGGTGTCGGTTCTGCGGGGCTTTTCGCAGGAGCAGGTATAAACTTTGCTACACTTGGTATTGGCGCGCTAATCGCAATTTTAGCGATGGCTTTACTACAAAGTGAGGAGTTTAAGGCATTGCTTGATAGGCTCATGGAAACTTTCATGCAGCTTTTACCGCCAATTTTATCGATTGTCGAAGCTCTGATGACAGCATTACAGCCCATCTTAGATGTGATCATTGATCTAGTTGTCATGCTCGTAGATTTATTAGTACCTATTTTAGATGTAATTCTGATGCCACTGATTATGCAAGTTGGTATGTTTGCTGAAATATTAGAGATGTTGGCACCGCTAATTATTACGCTTGGAGAAATACTTCAAGCTATTTTAGTTCCTGCAATCAAAGTACTTAAAACAGTTTTAGATCCAATCTTAAAAGTAGTTCAAAAGATCATTGAATTTATTCAGAAAATATTTGAGTGGATTGGAGATCTACCTTCTAAAATTGGTGATTTTGGAGGAAAGATTAAAAACGTGTTTGGCAGTGTAACGGAAGGTATTAGTAATATCGCATCTAATGTAACAAATGGTATAAGCGATTTTGCAAGTAAGGCAGCAAACAAAGTAGGCGGTTTCTTTGGTAAGGTGGGAGGATTTTTCAGTGATACCTTTAATTTAAAAGGTTCAAGCACGGTTAACAACTCTAGCTCAAATTCATCATCAACGAATACAAACAATATCACCATCAACACAACATCTCCAACATTTGATATCGATTCTATTAACAGAGCGTTAGGAGGTAATGTGATTTGATCAGACAATTTTATTTAGAGAATGAATATGGTGAAATCTATTACTTTGATTATAGGAATCAGACACTCATTACCCAAGCAAGTGGGCTCGGTTTTGCTTTAGACATCAAGTATCTTGAATATGACCGCATGTATGCGAAATCGGAATACCAACTGCCGATGACTGAAATCAATGAAACATTAATCTTTCTAAGAGGATATCAAGGATACAAAGCATTTGTTGACTATTTATCAAAATCAAAGAAAGAACATAAGCTTCACTATGTTACACCAGCATTTGCTTCTTATACATTCGTGGATGTATCGAGTCTTTCTAAAGCAGAGCTTGTTAGTGGTACAATTCAAAGTCAAATCATCTTTAAAAAACTATCACTTTGGATCAAAGAGAAAACGTACGAGATAATAGCCAATGGCAGTAGCTATGGCAAAGTATATCCATACCAATATCCATTTATATATGCAAACTCTTATCAAGGCATCACGCATATTAACAATCAAGGATTAGATGAAGCACCACTCAACATTGAGATTTATGGTGCTTTTTTAAATCCTGAAATTACAGTTAAAAAGAACGGTAATATCATGCAAAGACTAAAACTATATGTTGAATCAGAGGATGCTACATTAACTGTCATATCAAATCCCAGTGAACAAGTAATTAAGATGATTGAAAATGGATCAACTTATGATGTCTATGGCTTGCAGGATTTTGAGGCGGATAACTTCTTGTTTGTGAGTCATGGAGAGTATGAGATTGAATTTAAGCCTGGTGTTAGTTCAACAACGGTTTGTAGAGTCACACTTTTTGAAGGCTATGTAGGTATTTGATATGAAAGTCATATTTTTAGATCGTAAAACATTAGCTTATAAGGATTATGCACCAGTGGGAAAAGAATATGAAATCATCCTGGACATGGTTGTCATTCAGCGCTCAAGTTTTAAGCTGAACAAGACAAATATCGAGACTTCAATCGGAGATATTGTTATCGCCAAGAATGATGAATTTTCCTATATTGGAATACTAGAAAGCATCGAACAAAAAGATGATCATTCAACTATCATTAGAACACTTGATTTTAGAGAAATCTTTAATTTAGATGTTTTAGTCACAAGTTTTACAGGGGATTTAATTGACTATCTTTATCAACTCGTTTCTTCACACTTTAAAACAAATCCAGATACCTTGCAGAATTTAGATTACTTAACGATTCAAAAAGAAGCCAGTGTTACTGGATCACTGACCTTTGAGGCCGATAAAGTTGAAAGCATTTCAAAAATATTCGAGCTGGTTTCAAAAAGTTATGGAATTAGCTTTCAAACAGAAGTTGTTTATCTAAGAGGTAGAATCACGAATATACTCTTTAAGATTGTGAATGTCCAAGAAGGATTAGTCATGAAGAGTAATTTCTCACCCATTTTAAATGTAGAAACGAATGATTCATCAAGTCAAGTTATTAATAAAGTGATTTATTATCCAAGAAGTGATAATCAACTCCATACGTCAAGTATGGTTTTTTACTTATTAACAGATGGTAGTATCACAACAGATATGAGTCATGTATTGCGCTATCAAGCAGTGATGACAAAAACATTTATCTATAGTGATCAAGAATATGAATCACTGGAAACTAAGGCAAGAAGTGAAATGGTAACTTCAAAGCTTGATCACCAGATCACATTTAATCTAGATTTGAATAATCAAGTTTTTATGCCATTTAATAACTTTAATCTGGGAGATTATATCTCATTTAAACATAACAAAAAAACATATGACACAGTTGTGACAGGACTTGTTTTTAAGGATACACTCAAAGTTGCTAAGATCACACTTGGAGAATACCGAGTGAAATTAACAGAAAAGGTGCAGTTATTGAGCAAAGCTAAATCACAACAGGTGAGTCATATTTCAATAACGAATACAGATTTAGATGGAGGAGAATTCTAATGGGGTTACAAAAAATAACATTTGAAGGTGGGAATGTCACTGCAAAAATCGATGCAGATTTATATCATTTCTTTAATTCATATGATGTAGGAATTTTAAAGAGTTTGAAGAATGAATGCTCGATGACACTTGCCAATAATACAATCACATTTCAAGATGGCTATGTTTCAATTTACGGTAGAGTCATCTATATTGAAAACCAAACAAATATCGGTGTGACACCAGATTCAAGTAAGAGCGGGTATGTTATTTTAGGCGTTAATACAGCAACAAATGAAGTGAATTTATATTTAAAAGAACAAACAGGTGGCTATCCATCGCTGATGCTAACTAATTTAATAAATAATGATGGGCTTTATGAATTTGTATTGTGTGCCTACACTAAAACAACAACCTCTGTTACTTTAAACCAAGTCTATCAAAGAAAGTTTATTTTAAGTCCCAAGACGATCATTGATGATCTAGAACAAAGATTATTAATTAAATACATACCACAAAGTAAAAGCTTAACTAAAGTATCTAACGGTGTGTATCAATTTTTCGGAACAAGTTCAACAGAACTTAGGGAATCAATCATTTATGTATTTATCAACAATACAACAGTAATTAGTTTCCCAGGAGATAGTCTGTTTATTCATGTTGGCTCAAATAGAAATGTGAGTTACAGATATGCTGGAGGGGATTATTCACTTTCAGTAGTTTATGAAAATGGTGTTGTCACATTATCTTGTGGGAACACAACGCACAACATTACATCAGCTTACTTAAAAAAATAAGGAGGATTTAAATGGCAACAATTCAAATTAAACGAAGAACATCTGCTGGGACAGGTCCACTCGTTGGAACTACTGGTAGTGTAAAAGCCGGTGAACCATTAGTTGATTTTACTGGTGAGCATCTCTATATTGCAAAGGCAGATAAAACTGCCTCTGTATCCGTACCACTTGCAGATAGTGATTATTTAAAAATTCCATCTACAAGCAAGGTTGATACGCAAATTGATACAAAAATAACAGCTTTGGGTTTAGGGACAGCTGCAACTAAAAATACAGGAACAGGCAATGGCAATGTTCCTATACTTGATGCAAATGGAAAACTAGCTGATAGTGTTGTTCCAAAAATTGCGATGACAAATACGTTTGTTGTTGCTTCACAAACAGCAATGTTAGCTTTATCGACCGCTCAAGAAGGCGATGTTGCGGTTAGAACCGACTTAAACAAATCTTTTATTCTTAAGGCATCTCCGTATTCAACCCTTGCAAACTGGCAAGAACTTTTAACACCAACAGATGCTGTTACGAGTGTAAATGGATCAACAGGGGCAGTTTCAATTACGCTTGCTGGTTTAGGTGGTGTTGCATCATCAACTTATAATACGCATGTCGCTAGTAATCTTCACTTAACTGAAGATCAAAGAACAATTTTAAGTAATGTGAAGAATGTTTATATCAGTGATGCTGATGGTATTGCAGTTGCAGCTTCAGAAGCAGATTATATTAATGCCTCCATCATTGATGGTTTAGTTTATGTTGCTGTAGTTGATTCAAACTATTCACCTACCAGAGTTTCTTATAAATTAGGTATTGATAAGTCTAAGGTGCTTATGCCATCTTCAATCATTGATGGTGGAACTTATTAATGGCTATTATCAGAGTTAAAAGAGGAACTACCAAACCAACAACTGCACAACTGAACTATTTAGGTGAATTAGCATTTGACTATAACAATAATGCACTATACGCTAGAACACCATCTTCAGTTATTAAAATTGGTGGTGAAATGGAACTCGTTTATTCATATGAAGGATATGCTTACACACATACTTTAAATTATCCTTTTGATCCAGATTACGTTTACAAGTTTCATATTATTTCTTCAACTTATGGTGCATCTGCAGATGTCTCTGATACATATTTCTACTACAGAACAGCAGCATCTTCAACTTTACTGGGAAGTTATCTAAACTATTACGCAAGCACAGAAAGCAGTCTTTTTCAGACGAGAAGTGCTAAGAACACAACTGTTCAGTATATCGAAGATAGTTATGAATCTGGACCAACGATAACCAGTGGTATTACAAAGGTTATATCATTTGAACTATCACCGACATTTAGCACAAGTTATTTAAGTACTGCTCAGTGGAATGCATATGGAAAAAGTGTAACCACTTTATCAGGACAAGGAGATACAACGATTAAATCATGTGATTTTGTTCATTCTGTAAATGGTAGTCTTGGACAGATTTATATCAACACAGGCTTGAATCTTGGTTCACCAGATAGTCTCTCGATTTCTGTTTATCGAGTGAAAAGAAAGTAGAGGATTTTATGGCAATTATTAAGGAATTAGATACTAAGTTTGGTTTGCAAGCTTCCTATCATCGAATTACAGCATTCAATATTAGCTACACAAAAAAAACCATTGTTTTATGTGTTGCAACTTATCTATCAAAAGAGGCAAGAGAAAACAATAGCGAACCCATTGAAGAAATAGATATTGAAATACCTCAGTTTGATTATCATACATTCTTAGATGTGAATCCAATTGAACGTGGCTATCTTTGGCTAAAAGAAAACTTAGTAGGATTTGAAGATGCTGAGGATGACTTTGATTCAGTTGAACCATCACCTTTGATAGAAGGTTCCTCAGATGAATAAAATATACAATATGGTTAAAGAGGTTTTTCCAAATACTGAGATCTTACTCATATATTATGGGGGTTCAAAAGCATATGGCTTAGATGACAAATCAAGCGATATTGATTTAACTGTGGTGTTAGATGGATTCAAAGGCATTTTACATTTACATATTGGTGAATATGACTTCTTTGTGTTTTCTAAGGAAACCTTTATCCAAAGACAACAATTTGACGATTCTATCATTGCTTATCACAGACAAGCAGCTGATAACATAATGGGTATATATTCAGATGAATACTATCTTAATCCAAAATTCAGTGATGAACTTGAAAAGTTAGTGAATAATATTGATCGAAACTTTATTTGCAATTTCATCGAGGCACTGCTCATTTATGAAAGAAGCAAGTATGAAATTAATAAGACTTCAAAAACGCATTATCATTTATTCAGATTAAGAGGTATGCTTGATCATTATGATAGAACCGGTATATTTGATCTTACAATTGATGAGCCCTGGTATACAACGATGCTAGATTATAAATCCAACTATAAAAATGAAAAAGTGAAGAAGTATGTTGATGAGATTCAAAATCAACTGGACTACTTAGAAAATTACCGAAAAGAGATGATTGATAATGGATTGGGATAACCTATTAAATTTGTTTAGGATGGAGAACTTAATTTATTGGATTGTAACGATGATTGTAGTCATTCTAACGACTATAAAGCAGTTCAACAGACAAGAGAAAAACAACAAATTCAAAAATGATGAAATTATGGATAACTTATTAAAAATTGAAAAACAAAATGTGAAAATGATCAATTTACTGGAACTTCATTCACAAGACATAAAATCTTTGAAAAAAGACGTAAACGTTTTGGAACATCGGGTATCAAGACTAGAAGATTCTCAAGTTAACATCTATAAACATTTAGGAGGAAAAGAAATTGACAACACTTGAAATATTACTACTGATAATTTCACTATTATTACTAGCGCTTTATGTGACATCGAAAATAAGTAAGGATCAATCATTTAAGGAGATTATCAAAGAGGTCAAGCAAGACCTTAAAGACACTGCTGAAAATGTATATGATCTCGTCAATAAAGCAAAAGATATTGTTTTTGATGATAGTGTACAAAAGACGATCAAAGAATTTATTATGATTGTAGAAGAAAAGAATCAGTTAGCGAAAACAAAAGGTGAAACCTATCTCGCTGGTGATGATAAAAAATTAGCTGTTATCTCACGTTTAAGCGAATGGGTTAGTAACATTACAGGCTCCACAGAAAAGGCGGTCGAGTTTGTTGAGACGAATCAATCAAAGATTGAAGCAATCATAAATGACTATGTTTCCTTTAGCAACAAGATGCAAGGTAAAGAGACTTTATCTGAAGCAGAAAAAATTATCAAAGAACAATTAAATAAATAACAATAGACCTCATGTAATGGAAAATATCCAAAACGTGAGGTTTTTTTTATTTTTACCGGCAAAGAGGATCAAACCTTGCCATTTAACTAGTGAAGGAGGTTGATCTTATGAATGACGATTTAAGAAATAAGATAAACGAATTGAAAGAGCTGGGATATGGATATAAAAGAATCGCTAAAGAGCTATCTATAACTGCGAGCGCAGTAAGGTATACACTTGCAAAAATAAATGAAGAAGATTTACTAGTTAGCACTTGCAAATATTGTGGTATCAGCATGAAATCTGTAAAGGGTAAAAAGAAAAAAGTATTCTGTTCTGATACCTGCAGGTGGCAATGGTGGAATCAGAAACATAGAGAAGATAAGCATCATGGAACGCTCTAATCTTGAAAACTATTTTTTATCCATAACACCCATAAGATTAATGTTTGAAAAAGGAATCATGACAAAGCAAGACTATCTAAAAGCCGAGTCTTTTTTAGCAGATAAGTATTGTATCAAAAAAGGTAATCTATACCGACTTATTGACTTGACTATACCTTCAAAAAGAGTGATATATAGTGTGTCGGAAGAGGAGGTAAATGATGACAAAGAAAACAGTAACCAAAGTAAACGCGTTACCCAAATTAGCGAGTAAAAAAAGAGTAGCAGCTTATGCCAGAGTATCTAGTGGTAAAGATGCGATGCTTCATTCACTTTCAGCTCAAGTCAACCAATACAAGAAACTTATACAAGAAAATCCTGAATGGCTATTTGTAGGCGTTTATGCAGACGAGGCTTTGACTGGTACTAAGGACGCTAGAACAGAGTTTCAAAAGCTACTAAAGGATTGCAGAGCTGGTAAGATTGATATGATTATCACGAAGTCCATATCAAGGTTTGCTAGAAACACAGTTACATTATTAAAAACAGTAAGAGATCTTAACGCGATCAATGTTGATGTATTCTTTGAGGAACAAAACATTCATTCCATTAGTGGTGAAGGTGAAATGATATTGACCTTTTTAGCTACCTTTGCTCAAGAGGAGTCAAGAAGTGTTTCAGAGAATATGAAATGGAGAATCAAGAAAGATTTTGAACAAGGGATCATGTGGGGTGGTAAACCTTGCTTGGGATATGACCTTGAAAACAAACGATTGATTCTAGTTCCAGAAGAAGCTAAGATTGTTCAATACATTTATCAACTATATATTGATGGCAATGGTGCAGATACAATAGGTAAATTACTATCTGCTAGAGGAATTAGCCCACAGAAGTCACCAAGATGGAATCGTTCCACCATTATGCAAATACTATCAAATTATAACTACACAGGTGATTTGATGCTTCAAAAGACATTTCGAAAGGATCATCTATCTAAAAGAAAAGTAGTTAATTATGGTGAGGTAGATAAATATATAGTTAAAAACAATCATGAAGCAATTATCAGCAAAGAAATGTTTAATAAGGTTCAAAAAATAAGAAAAAAACAGGCAGAAAAAATACAACCCAATCCAATAAAAAAACATCGCGTATTTCGTGGAATGATTAGATGTGGTGTGTGTGGTAGAGCTTATACTTATAAAAACACTCCACATAATGAGGTATGGAGATGTTCTCTTGCTGTTACTAAAGGAAAAACAGCATGTACTGCTAAGCAAGTACCTGATAGCAAAATTATAGAAGCAGCAAATAGTACTCTAGATAGAAATGGATTCAATGAAGTTTACTTTAATTCAAAAGTTGAAATGATATTGGTTATGCCGGGCAATAGACTTGCGTTTCAAATGAAAGATGGAATGAGTATAGACTATCACTGGAAAACATCTAGAAGTGATAGTTGGACTCCAGAAAAGAGGGAACAAGCAAGAATAAGAGCGCTTAAACAAATAAAAGGTGGTGTTCATAATGGCTAAAGTTACAGTAATTCCATCAACCATCAATCCATTAACACAAATGCCACTAGATCAGATTTCTGTAAAGAAAGTCGCAGCCTATGCAAGAGTTTCAACAAATTCAGATGAACAATATACAAGTTATGAAGCTCAAGTGAATTATTACCGTAAGTTTATCCAAAATAGACCAGATTGGGAATATACAAACGTCTATGCTGACGAAGGTATATCTGGAACCAATACGAAAAGACGTGCTGGTTTTAACAAAATGATTAATGACGCATTGAATGGAAAGATTAATCTTATTATTACCAAGTCGATATCTAGGTTTGCTAGAAACACACTAGATACCATATCTTATGTTAGAAAATTGAAAGACAATGGTATTGAAGTTTTCTTTGAAAAAGAGAATCTCTGGACACTAGATCCAAAAAGTGAGCTCATCTTAACCATTATGGCATCCATCGCACAAGAAGAATCTCGCTCAATCAGTCAAAACGTGACGTGGGGTAAAAGAGTCGGTTTTCAGCAAGGTAAAGTATCATTTGCTTATAAAACGTTTCTAGGGTACAAGAAAGAAGATGATAAGATTGTGATAGACGAAGACCAGGCAGTGATTGTTAGAATGATTTATAAGATGTTTTTGGTTGAAGGAAAGACAGCAACAGGCATAGCAAATTACCTAAAATCAAAGCATATCAAAACACCAACAGGAAAAGCAGCGAACTGGACAAAGAATACTGTGAACTCAATTCTAACTAATGAAAAATATAAAGGTGATGCATTACTCCAAAAGACATATACTGAAAACTACCTTGATCATAAGATTGTTAAGAACAACGGACAAATTCCACAATACTATGTTGAGAATAACCATCCAGCCATCATTGATAGAGATATGTGGGAACAGGTGCAAATTGAACTTGAAAGAAGAGAACGAATTGGCGCACAATATTCTTCATCAGATGTATTCGCATCTAAACTGATCTGTGAAGACTGTGGTGGTTTTTATGGCAAGAAGAAATGGCATTCCAACAGCAAGTATTCAAGGTTCGTTTATCAATGTAATAATAAGTTTCATAAACATAAAGAAAAGTGTCTAACACCTAATCTTAAAGAAGATGATATTAAAATCAAGTTCCTCAAGGCTTATAATCTCGTTATGGAAGATAAGAGAAGGATCATTCAAGATTCAGAAGAAATCATCGAATTACTGACTGATACAACAAAGATTGATGATGAAATCAGAGATTTAGATGATGAACTATTCATAACTTCAGAGTTGGTAAGCAAGCTGGTAAATGAAAACTCTAAAACAAGTGATAGCATAGAAAATTACAACAAGAAGTATGAAGAGTTATCAAGTCGCTACGAAAAATTGCAAGCCAAGCGAGAAGAATTGCTTAAACAAAGAAATGATAAGCAGGGACAAGCACTAAGAATGAAAGCTTTTATTGCAAGCATATCTGAATCAGAAGATGAACTTAGTGATTGGAACGAGCGTATTTGGATGCTCTTAGTGGATCGGGCAACGGTACATAGAGATTCAAGTATCACTTTTATGTTTCACAACGGAGTTGAATCAAAAATAAGATAAAAAGAGAGCTAACATAGTATCTGGAGGTTTGATTTTATTTTTATGAAAAAAATCTTATTGTGAAAACTTGTATTTTCATGTTACAAACGTTAAAAGTGTTGCAAATGTAACATGTGAATGATATAATGCTAATAGAAACTTTACTTACTACAGTAGAGTTTCTGAAGATAAGATTATAATAGGAGAATTTAAAAATGATAGAAGTGAAAAATCTAACAAAAGATTTTGGATTTAATAGAGGTGTTTTTGATATATCATTTGAAGTTAAAAAAGGCGAAGTATATGGTTTTCTTGGACCAAATGGAGCTGGGAAGACAACCACTATAAGAATGCTCATGGGTTTTTCTCAACCCGGCAAGGGTATTGCAACAATCAATAATCACGATTGCTGGAAGAATTACTATGATATTTTAGATGAAGTTGGATATATTCCTGGAGAAGTTGCTTTGCCTGAGGGATTGAGTGGATTAGAGTTCATAGAAATGATGAAAAAAATGAAACATGCAGATGATTCTCGAATCAGTTATTTACTTGATATGTTTGAATTAAACCCGGATCAAAGTATGAGGAAAATGTCGATTGGCGACAAACGTAAATTAGCCATTGTTTCAGCGTTTATGTCAGATCCTAACATTTTAATCCTGGATGAGCCCACAAGTGGGTTGGATCCAATCATGCAGAATAAGTTTATAGAATTAATTAAGAGTGAAAAACAAAGAGGGAAAACAATTTTACTATCAACGCATATATTTGAAGAAGTTGACGCATGTTGTGATCGATTATCAATTATCAAAGATGGAAAAATCATTTCAACGATTGATACTGATACGATAAGAAATAACGAAAACAAGGTTTATAAAATTGAATTTTTGCAAGATGAAGATTTTAATCAATTTATGAAATCAAATATGAATATAGTTTACAGTAATAAAACCAAAAGAAAAGTAAGGGTTGCAATTAATGACAAAGAAATAAATCGGTTAATCAAGACTATTTCGGCATATCAAATTAAATATTTCTCTGAATCACAATTTACCCTGGAAGACTATTTTCTAAAATACTATAAAGATAGAGAGGGTGAACAATCATTATGAGTATCATTGAAATTCAGAATTTGACGAAAGATTATGGATTATCGAGAGGTATTTTTAACATTAATCTTGAAGTAAAACAAGGTGAAATATTTGGCTTTGTTGGGACAAATGGGAGTGGAAAAACAACAACAATCAGAAACTTGATGGGTTTTATCAGGCCCAATGCTGGAAGTGTATATATTTTAGACCAAGAAGTGAACTACAACACAACACAAATTATGAAACATATAGGCTATGTTCCTGGAGAGATATCATTCCCTGATATTGGTGATGGTGATGCATTTATAAAAAGTCAGGCTGAAATGATTGGGTTAAAAAATTTGGATTATGCCAATTATTTGATCAAGAAATTCGGATTAGACACAACAGCAAACTTAAAGCATATGAGTAAGGGTATGAAACAAAAAACGGCCATTGTATCTGCGTTTATGGCTAAACCGGATATTTTAATTCTTGATGAACCGTCTACAGGGCTTGACCCTCTAATGAGAGATATATTTGTTGATGTGTTAATTGAGGCAAAACAAAGAGGAGCGACCATATTTATGAGTAGTCACGTATTCGAAGAGGTAGAAAAAACATGTGATCGTGTAGCACTTTTACACAATGGTAGAATTGTTGATGTCGTTGACATGAAAAAGATCCGCCACAACGAGTTAAAGACATATAAAATAGGATTTGAAAATGAAATAGATTATCAAAAATACATGAATGAGAATATCTATTTGACTTCTAAAAATGATAAATATTTACAAACAACAGTTGACATTAAAGATGAACAAATTAACAAATTTATGGAAGAATTATCTCAATATAAAGTGAAATATATCAAAGAGGTCAAATACACGCTAAAAAAATATTTTTTGAAAAAAATAAGTGAGGATAACAAAAATGATTAGTATACCATTATTAAAACAAACAGTAAAATCAAATTGGGGTCTTTGGCTAGCCACAACGCTTACTTTAATCTTGCTTTACATTGTTATTAAATTTGCTATGGGAATGATAACCGTTTCAGGTGACACTGATCCAAATGTATTAATTCCATATATAATGGCTTTAGAATCTGCGGGGTTGACACTAGATGGACTTTTTGTTGCGATTGGAATCAATCCAGATATTTTAACTGGATTTGCATCAATGGATTCAAATGTTTTGATTAGTTTTATTTTTTATCCAGTTGTATCGGTGTTGATGCCTCTAGTATATACAGTTATTGTTGGAAATAAATTGTTTGCAAATCAAATTGATAGAGGATCTATGGCGTTTGTTTTATCCACTTCGATTAAAAGATCAAAGATAGCTTTGACACAAATGTTCTTTTTGGTTATGTCATTGGTACTAATGTTTTTCTTTACTGCAGTTGTTGATGTTATATTAGCATTAACCATTGAAAATTCTTTAGCCATTAATCAAGTTTTATTACTCAATGTGGGCTTATTATTATTCTCGGTTGCGATGGGGGCTATCACGTTTATGTTTTCTGCAATATTCAACTATACCAAACATTCCATATCTTTAGGAGGCGGAGTAGCTTTAATTTTCTTTATCTCAAAAATATTGGGGTTGTTTGGTTCTGATTTGTTCATGAATATGGGAATTGGAATTGAACCGATGGGGTATTTTAATAATATCACGATGATAACACTGTTTAACACGCAATCAATTCTTGATGGATCAACATCTTATTTGATACAATTTGCAATATTGCTAATTATTTCAATAACCTGTTTCACAGTTGGTTCTATTTGGTTCACAAAGAAAGATATTCCAGTTTAATTTTCTCTTGATTACTAGATTACATAAAAGAAGAAGGTAAAAAATGAAAAAAATAGTTATTTTTGATTTAGATGGAACATTGAGTAATAACGTAAATCAATCTGAAATTATATACCAACGAATTTCTGAACGCTATAATATGAAGAAACTATCAAAAGAAGAGATTCGCGAACTCAAAACAAACCCAGGATTAAAAAGATTGTTTGAGCTGGGAATTCCAATTCATAAGCTACCTAAAATGTACAAGGAATCACGTGAAATAGCTTCTGAGTTTGTCGATGAATGCAGCCTAATTCCTGGCATGAAGGAACTTTTAATTAATCTAAATGATAAAAAAATCAAATTAGCAATCGTTTCTTCAAATAGCGTTTCAAATATCAATAAAATTCTGGCTAATAATGAGATCAGCATATTTTCCTTCATAGAGGGGAAAGCTAAAATGAAAGGTAAAAAACGCAAGATAAAGAAGTTGTTAAAGAAGAGTGGGTATAAAACAAATGACGCCATCTACATCGGTGATGAAGTCCGCGATGTGTTAGCTTGTCAATCCATCCCCTTAGAAGTAGCAGCAGTAACATGGGGATTCGAAACAAAAACGAAATTAGAAGAATCAAATCCAAATTATATTGTAGAATCTATAGATGAACTTTCTCAGTTGCTTTTGAATTAATGTCTAAAGTTGCAAAAATAAAATAAAGATGATATTAGAAAGGTTGATAAAGTATGGAAAAAAGAATCGTAATTGATACATCAACTGGAGGATTAGATTATTATCCAGTTGAACATGGAATTGAAATATTACGCATCAAAATTTATATTGATGGGGAAGAGTATGAAGATGGTTCGACACTTAAAGCTGATCAATTCTACGATATGTTAAAAAACGATAAAGATTTATTGCCTAAGACTAGTCAACCATCTGTTGGCGAAGTGATGGCATTATTTCAAAAATACTTAGATGAGGGTGTTGAAGAAATCTTTGTGGTTACGATTTCAGCAAAGATGAGCGGAACATACAATTCCTGCATCATGGCAGCTCAAGAATTTGAAGATAAGTTAAAAATTAAGGTGTTTGACACAAAGACAGTTTGTTTTTCAGAAGGTATTTTTGCTTTGGAAGCAAAAAGAATGATTGATGAGGGATTTTCACTTGAAGCAGTTGAAAACAGGCTCAATAATATGATACGCACCAACACAATCTATTTTGCTGTAAACTCTTTGAGCTATCTCGTTAAAAATGGTCGTTTGAGCAATGCGAAGGGATATATTGGCAAGCTCTTAGACATCAAGCCTGTTCTGCAAGTAAAAGAATCTGGAGAAATCGTTTCAATTGGAAATAGACGAACAATTAAGTCGGTTCTGTTATCAATAACAACATTGGTAAAGGAGTATGTGAATAATCAGCCTTATCAAGCCTATTTAATTTATACAGGGAATCCTAATTTGAAACAGTATTTTGTGAGCATTATTAAAGATAATCTAGGATTAGAAAATTTATATGAGTCACCATCTACTCCAGTTGTAGGTGCACATGTAGGTCCAGATGTAATTGGAATTGGTATTTTTCTTAATGACGATGAGAATTTAAATATAAATGGGAGAAACGTATGAAAGAAAATATTCAAGTCACTAGAAGCAAAGAATGGATATATAATGCATTGATATACTTGCTAAAAAAAAATACATTCAGAAAGATTTCAATCGAAGATATTACAAAAAGAGCTGGCGTCGCAAGACCAACATTTTATCGTAACTTCGGTTCAAAAGAAGATATTTTGATTGATCAAGGACGAAAGATATATGAGAGATTGATGACTGATCTAGAAACAGGCATGAATGAAGGTAACGTTACTTATAATTCAATTAATAAAATGGTCAGAGTTTTCGATGAGTACTCTGAGTTATTCGAAGTGCTCATAAAGAACAATTTGGAATTTCTTATCTTTCAATCTTTTGAAGTCGAGATTTCTCATTTGCTAAAAAAAGTATTTGGTATTGACAAAGAGGATAAATATAAAGCTAAATTTTTTGAAGGAGCACTTTTTTCCATCGTGGTTGAATGGATTAAAAACTCAAAGGCAGAATCAGTTGAGGTGATGACTGAAATCATATATAATCTCGTCACATTCAATAAATAGTTCATAGAATTAAATCATGTGATAAGTTTTGAAAATGTTATATGGGATTGAATCACTGAAAAAAAGCGCGATCTTGGCTTACCCAAATTATATCGTTCATACATGATCAACAATATCATCATTCTCGATTAGTGTAGCAAATACATTGTTACAACTACCAGTTTCATAGAGACATTGATGTGAATTTAGGAGTATTCTAATTTAACTACTTGTCATAATAATCTTATACATATTTAGAGTACTTCGTAGACATATAATAAAAAAATTCGTAGGATGGTAAATCCGAGGTTTCTGAAAGGATATTATTATGAAAAAAATTGGAATTTGTTTATCGGGAGGCGGCGCAAGAGGTGCATATCAAATTGGAGCTCTTAAAGCGCTAGAAGAATTAGGTATATTGCAAAAAGCGAGTGCATTTTCTGGAACTTCAATTGGAGCGGTCAATGTTATTTTTGTTGCAACAGGTGCAATGGATGTTGCTAAAGAGATATGGTTTAATGTTCCAGAAAACCCTTTAGGTGATAATCCATCAATTGTTAAGACGCTAAGAGATCAAAAGCTAAAAGTAATTGATAGTGGATTTTTTTCAATTAAGAAATTGAATCAATTATTAGATGAAAATATTGATTTTGAATTGTTAAAAAATCAGGATGTTTTCATTGCAATAGCAGACACCGGAGACTCTAACAAAGGAATAATTGATTTATTAAAATCTACTTTTTCTCATTATATTCAAAAAGATTCTCAAGTCCAATATATTCCACTTAAAGAATTAAATAAGGATTTACAAATTGATACAGTGGTTGCATCCTGTTCGATTCCGATTGTTTTCCCTCCGGTAGTAACAAACAGCAGGAAGTATCGTGATGGGGGGTATTTTGATAACACACCCATTAAACCATTAATTGATTTTGGTTGCGACGAGATTATATGTATTACAATTTCAATGCTGTCATCAATACGATCTATAAAACAGAAATACAAAAACGTTAAGATTCATGAAATTAAAGCTACTAGAAGATTAGGGAAAGTACTTGATTTTTCATCAGAGCATTCAAAAAGAATTTATGAGTATGGATATGATGATGTAATGCACTATTTTAGAGATGGAAAATCTTGAATTACATCTTAATATGTGGTTTTAATTTACTCTTAAAAACCATTCAAAATGACAACTTTAAACATGTAAAAGAAGGTGAATAAAGGTGAATATGGAAAAAAGATTAGTGATTGGTATTTTTACAGATGTGTTTTTTCCGATGATTGATGGGGTCGTTAATGTGGTAGACAATTATGCAAGAAAAATGTCTACGACTGCTGAAGTTTATGTTTTTGCACCAGACTACGGGAAAATAGAAAATATTGATGAATTCCCATATAAAATTATAAGAACAAAGTCGATTAAAATTCCTAAATTAGATTATCGGATATCGTTTCCTGTTTTTGATGCGTTTTTCGAAAAGAATATTAAACGCATAAGATTTGATATCATTCATGTTCATAGTCCATTTGCTGTAGGTAATTATGGAATTCATTATGCTAAGAAGAATAATATTCCACTCATTGCAACATTGCATAGCCAATATAAAAAAGATTTCATAGAACATAGTAAAAACAAATTTATCAGTGACATTGCAATAAGTGAGTTGATGAGAAGATTAAACAAATGTGATCGACTCATAGCGGTAAATGAAGAAGTTGCAAAAGTGTTTCATGAATACGGTGCAAACAGAATGCCTGTTGTCATCCGTAATGCAACAGATTTATTACCTTTAGAAGACGAAACATTGACTAATAATTTGAGAGAAAAATATCAAATTCAATATGAACAAAAAGTTCTTTTATATGTTGGTCGTTTAGATAAAATCAAAAATATTGATTTCTTAATTGATTCTTTGATTATTCTTAAGAAAAAAGAGTTCAAATTCAAAATGATTTTTATTGGATCGGGACCACATGAAGTATTTATGAAGAAAAAAATTAGTGCAAACAATCTGCATGATGACACAATATTTACAGGACGAATTATAAATAGACTGGAATTGTCTGCATACTACAAATTGTCCGATCTTTTCTTATTTCCGTCACTATATGATACTTCATCTCTTGTTCAAGTTGAAGCTGCTAGCCAACATACACCCACTTTGTTTCTTGAAAAAGCGATCACAGCAAGTACGATTAATGATGGTGTCAACGGATATATTTCGAACGATTCACCTTTCACGTATGCTGAAACGATAATTGATATTTTTAATGATACAAATAGATATGAACAAATATGTGATAATGCATTTAAAGATCTATACTTGACTTGGGATTTAATAGTCTCTGAGCTGAAAGTGCACTATCAAGATTTTATTGAAAATAATCCAGAATAGGTTTTGAGTGGCAAAGTTAAAATGTTATGGTACAACTTCATCATTTTTACTACTGAAAGCATTTAATCTTACGCGTTTCATTCATCAAAGTAGTTCATTTTATGTACATGATTCATACTTAATAACACCTAATTCTAAACCCAATTTAATAAAAATATGCCATCAGAAAACCTTTATAGGAGTAGATTATATTAAGATATTATTAGACATAATGTGTTACATGTGTTTATTAACATCTATTTGTTTGCGTAAAGATTAAGCAAATTAATTTACCTAATCTTGATTTTCTATATCAACTGAAATAAATATTATCCATGCAAGGATGTTTAAGGGTATATATGAATAAAATCTCCGAGAAGTCCATACAACTCAAACAGAAAAACAAAACATTGTCGCAATTCATCACGTTTACACTCCTAAGTTTAATCACGACCGTGATTGAACTTGGAACATTCTCACTTTTGAATTACGCACTTTTGACATCTTTAAAATCAACCCCTTTTCATTTTTGGGTTTTCAACTATAGTGTGCTCGCTGGCGGGTTGTGCGCTTTCCTCGCCTATATGATCTCGTTTGTCATCTCACAAACATTTAATTTCTTCATTCACAGAAAAGTAACCTTTTCAGCGAATAACAACCCATTATTCAGTGGCATCATGTATGGAATCATGGTGTTATCCTTATTTTTCTTGCAACTATGGATACCGCAGTTATTAAGAGAGTGGTTATCTGGAATAACTGGACCAAACTGGGCTGACTTCATTTTGAAAAATGCGAATATGACTTTATCATTCCTCATCCAATTCCCGATGAATAAATGGGTGATCATGCGTCAAAAAAGGGAAATTTCCACATTGAATCTGATGTTATAAATAAAGAATCCGCCAAACGGATTCTTCTTTATCTTATTTAGGGCTAACTTTAAGCAATTCATTATAATTCCTTTTCTTTCAAAAACCTCTTGTTTGCCCCTAAATGGAGCTTCTTTCCCTTCAATAAACTCATCAACACCCGGACCTTTTAATTGATGCAGTCTCCACATGCCATATAGATAACTTATTGTCAGAATTGCAATCAAGAGCGGGAATCTGGACTGCTATGAAAAAGTGGGACACATAGGTACCACCTAAATAAAAGATTATAATATAATCATACAAAGGAGCTGAAACCATGATTAATCAGTACAGTGTAGACTTCAAATTGAATTTGCATTGAAAGAATCAAAAGATAACTACTTACACATTCGTTTTAAATAATAAAATCATCTATTTTGAGTAAACAGGAGGTATAATAATGAATGATTTTGATGAAATAAACAAACTATTTATAGAGATTTCTAACACATGTTTTGAAAAGTATTTAAAACCGCAGATAATTCACATTGAATTAGGAAAGATTGAACTTAAAATGAGTGTTTTGGCAGAACATTCAAATGTTGTTGGAAGAGTTCATGGTGGTGTTTTTGCCAGTTTTGCCGATATCGCTATGGGTGTTGCTTGTTGGACGCACGAAAAAAAAGCAGTTACGTCAGATATGAATCTAACGTTCATTCGGAACGTACCTGTAGTTGACGAAATTTATGCAACTGCCACAGTCATCAGTAATGGTCGGCAGTTGATGCGAACAAGATGTGAGATTAGAGGTTCTGATAGTAAATTACTAGTTAGTGCAACGGGAACATACTTTGTATTAAGCGAGACAGAAAAATCTTTTTTCTAGTTTTTAGAATATTGGATTGGTATGGTTTATGAACAGTGGTCAATGATTTCATATGCATAGAAATAGAAGGGGTGCGTAACTTTTAGCAGGGGTGCGTAAAAATCACTAGGGGTGCGTAAATTTTGATAGGGGTGCGTAATTGTATCAAAATAGGTCATGCAACACAGTAGAGAAAATGAGACTTGAACACTCATATTTTAAATTGATATATTAGATTTGCTACTAAAGTTTGTTAGAATTAATGTATAATACAAGAATATATATATGAAGGATTCTAATTGTCCATATTAAAGAAAAGGAACTCATTATGAACAAAATATCACTACAATTAGTAACACACGACAACTTTACAGCAGTAACTAAGCTAAGCGACACACTCACTGATGATCAAAAGAAATGTGTTGCTACTAACGTTAAGTCTCTTGCACAAGCTTACTTAAGCCCAAACGATGCTTGGCCTCGTGCAATATATCTTAACGATACCCCTATCGGCTTTATCATGCTAGATCTAAATCCTGATGATATCCCCAATAATGAAAAAGCCTACTATCTATGGCGTTACATGATTGCATTTGACTACCAAGGAAAAGGCTATGGAAAAGAAGTTCTTGACTTAATTGTCAACAAATGCAAAGAAGATCAAAAAGATTTTTTATATACTTCTTGTGTAATGGAAAATGACATGCCATACCAGTTTTATTTAAAGTATGGATTTATAGACACAGGTGTACTAGAAGAAGATGAAGAAGTATTAAAACTTGACATATCTTCGAAAATTTAATAATTATTCCAGTCCTCTTTCATATTCTGGATATACTATGATAAGCTACCAAAAGTTGGTAGCTTATTTTTATAAAATACCTAAAAACTATTTATTATAAACAACCCAAGTGATACAATAGAAATAAACATCACTATGGGAGGAATTATGAAACTCGAATTACTCGCTGAAAAGCTTGGCTTTCAGCAAAAAGAAGGTACTTTTGTACGCACATTTTCAGGTTATGAAGCTAGTCTAGTCATGTATAAGGTTCCAGGGTCTTACGTGAAAATACCGATGGTACTCTTTGTCTTAAACAAATCCATCGATAAAGAAGATACAAAAGCTATCATGAAAGCTTCGAAGCTAAGAGGTATTTTTAAGGAATCAGTTGCTTTAAAGGATAATGCAATCTTGATTCAACCAAGATTTAACAATAATGAAAAGTTTGATGCTTATGTCAACAAAATAGTTTCAACATTTGAAGACTTAAGACTAAAACAACTCGACTACTGTCCTTATTGCGGTGAAGGAGAAACTGATTCTAAAAGAATTCTTAAAGGTACTATCATTCATGTGCATGATCGTTGCGTCAAGGATTTTGTTGAAAAGGTTTCAACGCATCTAGAAACAGTTGGAAACTCCAAAGAAAATTTACTTAAGAGTATTATCTTCGCATTAATTGGTGGTTTTATTGGATTATTGCCATCGATAATTATATTATTTGCTACAGGATTTTATTCAGCATGGCTTTTCCTACTCATTCCATTTGCTGCATTTTATGGATTTAAAAAGGGTGGCGCACAAAGAGGATCTTATGTGATGGTTATCATTGCTTTGATTTCATTTATACTTGCTCCTGGTTTTATGGCCTTCGCTTATTACTCTATGGCAATTGTGAATGAATTAACATTTGCAGAAGCTTTAGCTATTGATGAATTTAGAGCAGATTTTGTAACTGATATGATTATGTCTGTAGTGTTTACTGCATTAGCTGTTTTCTTTTCATGGAAGAAAATATACACACAAACACATGGTCAAATCAAAAAGGATATCAGCGAGCTTAAGGGATAAAATATAACCACCTATTTGGTGGTTTTCTTTTCATATGAATAAAATAAATAGACAAATCATTAACAGTGCAATTCAAGTCAAGATTTAAATTTCACTCTACTTTAAAATGAAGGTGGTGATCAGATGAAAAAGGAAATAACCGTACAAATTCAAATCTATATAGAAAAAAACATAACTAAACCCATCACACTCCAAAAGCTATCAAAGGCTCTAAACTACTCTCCTTATTACATCTCAAGAGTATTCAAAGAAATTACTGGCCAAAACATCTTTGATTACATTAGAAAAATAAGGCTAACACATGCAGCGAAGATCTTAAGAGATCAAGATGTTAAGGTATTGGATGTTGCTATTGATTTCATGTTTGACTCTCACGAAGGGTTTACACGTGCCTTTTCTAAGACATTTGATATTACACCAAAATCCTATCAGCTATCACCTCAGCCAATCCAATACTTCACTCCGTATTTGATTGAAATCGAAAAGAAAGAGGAAATTAAAATGGAAGCAAAACCAATTTTTGTACAAATTATCGAAAGACCAAAAAGAAAAGCTATTATCAAAAGAGCAAAAACAGCAACTGAATACTTTACCTACTGTGAAGAAGTAGGATGTGACGTTTGGGGAATGCTAACAAGCGTTAAGGAAGCGTTAAATGAGCCAATGGGTATTTGGCTACCTAAATCCTTAATTAAGCCTAATACATCCTTATATGTTCAAGGTGTTGAGGTACCAGAGAATTATCAAGGAATTGTACCTGAAGGCTTTGACATCATTGATCTACCAGCGTGTGAACTTGTCATTTTTCAAGGCGAACCCTATGATGATCAAGATTTTAGATCTCAAATTGGCTTTGTTATGGAATCGATTGAGAAATATAATCCAGCAGTATACGGTTTCTCATATGACCCAAATGGTTATAGATTCCAATATGAGCCTCAAGGATATAGAGGATATATCGAAGGAAGAGTTATTCATAGATGATAGTTTATAGTTTAAGTAGAGACATCTTGTTTCTACTTTTTTTTTTTAGTAGCTATATTTGCTACTTGATTATTTCAAAATCAATACTTTAAATCTAAACCACTATGCTATAATAAAAATAATCAATATCGAACGCTTTGGAGGGGAAAATGAAGAAATTACTAATATTATTTGTATTTTTATTAGGTGCTATAATGCTATCTAGCTGTAACAATGCAAGCGATTTTGTATTTAGAAACAAAACCAAACAAACAAAAGCAGAAATTCAAGAAAAAATGTTATTCTACTCAAATCATTTGCTATCGACTATCGATGAAACCTTAAGTCAAAACATGCATTTAAATAGTGAATATATAGAGGAACCAGAAGAAGAAATACCATATATCTATAGAGAAAATCTACCACCACAATATGACTATCCATATAATCCAGATATACCTGATCCAGAGTTTATATACCATTCAGCTGAAGCCTTAAATCTATACTATGAAACATTAAATCTTTGCGATGATTTTGAAGAAGATGTATTTTGTACGATTGAGCAGGAAGAGTTTGATCTTTACATCAAAGTTAAGCTTGAAGAAGATGAATTATTTATTGAAGCTTACCGATATGATTCATATTCATACTTTAATACGAAGTATAGCTTTGTAAACACAGAGTTCATGTATTTAAATTTGATCGATGAGAAGGTTTATCTAGAGGTTGTTAGAGATAATCAACAAAAATCGGGTGACAATGAAATACACGATGTTTTTTATGATGTTTATTATGAATCAGGAGATATGTTTAACATCAGTGTGAATATGAAAATGGATGCTGATGTTTACTATCAGAAATTTTTAAAATCTGCAAAAAGTGTCTTTTTGTTCTCGAATTCGGAAGAAGGTAAAGGCTTTAACTATACAGATTCCGAAAATAGTATTTTCCATTCCGTAAGTTATGATGCAAATGGAGATATTAGAGGTATATATTTAGTTTACGGATATCACAATCCTCAATTCAAATTTTTCTATTTCCCAAACAATTTCTTAGAAGATGTTCAGTTGACATGGAATCTATTTGATGTTGCTGGATGGGATCGTGTGGTTTTAAATGAATACGGTCATGATCAGATATTCAATGGAGAAACAGAGGTACTTCAAGATTTTTCAACGCTTTTTGAAGTTTATCCAGAACTATCTACAGCAACAACCTATATCTTTATGGATAAAGAAAATGTCACTCAAGATATTATTGACCTTTCACGTTATGGTCTATCATTTGATTTCATTACGTTAGAAAAAGTCAATAGCGATTTATTTTTTCTACATATAAATCATGTAAGTATCCTTGAAGATTATGGCTTTGATGAAGATATGTCAATAAATAAACAAAAGCTATTGGATTTATTCCCATACTTTGCTGATGAGACTATAGTTGCTGAATTATTCAATAAAATGGGGTGAAATCAATGAGTATGTATAAGAAATTAATTAGTTTTTTTGGAGAAAAGATTAGAGCTTCATACAAGAAATATATAGATCGATGGGAAAAAAAGAAAAGAAAGAAACTAGGCGATAGAGGATTTCTAGAGAAATATAGTTTCAATGATAAGTTCTATATTAAGCAAGGAAAGTACATGTATCCTCTCTTTGCAGTTTCATTCTTAATGATTGGTATCATTAGATACAAATTATACATAGAGAATGGAGAATCTATTCATCAATTTGTTGCAGTCAGTTCTTCAATATGTGGACTCTTTTGGACGCTATATGCGATTTTCGGATATAAGGTTCGTTTTGACTACATTGAAAATAAATATAAATTATGGGAGTTAGAACTGAATGAATTAAATAAAAGTCAAGTTGATAATCAGCTATTATGATAATAGTCTCAAATATGTATAGGAGGTGCTATTCAAGATGAATATCAATCTAAAAATTGTAAAAGAAGAAGAAAAAGAAATACTTAGAAATCTACTTGAGAAATATGAATACGAGTTTTCTAAATATACTAAACAAGATGTAAATCATTTAGGTCTATATGGATATTCCTACCTAGATTATTATTGGACAGAAAAAAATAGATGGGCTTATTTCATTATAGTAGATGAAAAACTTGCTGGATTTGTAATGGTTATTGATCTACCAGAAGTCAATGATCGATCAACTGATTTTCAAATGGCTGAATTCTTTATTCTTCATAAATATAGAAGAATGAATGTAGGTAAAAAGGCAGTATTTGAAATCTTTAGTAAGCATCAAGGAGATTGGCAGCTTAAGGTTCATCCAGAGAATAAAACATCCATTCATTTTTGGACAAATGTAATCGATGAGTATACCAATGGAAAATATGAAATGATCGAGAGTTATCCAAATACGGAATATGACGATAACACATTAGGTAACATCTATTTCTTTAATACAAAAAAATAAACAAAAGGCAGATCCTCTCGGGTCTGCCTTCATTTTTAAATGATTTGTATTTTTAAGTTATAAAGACTTTAACAAATTCACCATTTCAATTGCAGTAACGGCTGCTTCAAATCCTTTATTACCAGCCTTTGTTCCTGCTCTTTCAATTGCTTGTTCAATGCTATCAGTTGTTAAAACTCCAAAGATCACTGGTACTTCAGTTTCAAGTGATACATGAGCTACCCCTTTAGTCACTTCATTTGCTACATAGTCAAAATGAGGAGTGTTTCCTCTAATGACTGCACCTAAACAGATGACTGCATCATAGTTTTTTGATTTCGCTATTTTTTTAGCAACCAATGGTATTTCAAATGCACCTGGTACCCAAGTGACATCAATTGAGTCTTCGGTTGCTCCATGACGTAGTAATGCATCCTTTGCACCTTCAAGTAGCTTTGATCCGATAAACTCATTGAATCTACCAACAACGATATTAAATTTTGCACCCTTTACAATTAAATTTCCTTCGAATGTTTTCATTATTTTATTTCTCCTTTATATTGAGCATATGCCCTAATTTTTCTTTTTTAGTTGATAAGTATGATTGATTGACTTCGTTATGATTCATTTGGATAGGAACTCTTTCAACAATCTCTATTCCATATCCGGATAACCCATGTATTTTTCTTGGGTTATTCGTAATTAATTTAATCTTTCTAACATTTAAATCGCTTAGGATTTGTGCACCGATTCCATAATCTCTCATATCCTCAGGAAATCCTAATGCTAGGTTTGCTTCCACGGTATCCATACCTTGGTCTTGAAGAGCATATGCTTTAATCTTATTAATTAAACCAATGCCACGTCCTTCTTGACGCATATAAAGTAGAATGCCTTTACCTTCTTGAGTAATCATATCTAATGCTCTACCTAGTTGATCCCCGCAATCACAACGTTTAGATGCGAATGCATCTCCTGTTAAGCATTCAGAGTGAACTCTCACTAATATAGTATCAGTTTCTTTGATATCCCCTTTAACAAGTGCTACATGGTGTTCTTTAGTTAAAACATTTTCAAATCCGATAATTCTAAAATCTCCATGATGTGTAGGCATTGATGCTTCAGCAGCTCTTTTCACATATTGATCTTGTTTTCTACGATAAGCGATTAGGGATGCGATTGTAATCATTTTAAGCTGATGCTTTTTAGCATAAATCTCTAAATCAGGTACTCTAGCCATTGTTCCATCATCCTTCATAATTTCACAGATGACTCCAGCAGGTTTCAGTCCTGCTAGTCTAGCTAAATCTACAGAAGCTTCTGTATGTCCTGCACGCTTTAATACACCACCATCCATAGCTACCAAAGGGAAGATGTGACCTGGCTTTTTAAAATCAAATCTTGTTGATTTCTCATCCATTACCTTTTGAATCGTTAAGCTTCGCTCGTAAGCTGAAATACCTGTTGTAGAATCCTTTGCATCGATTGATACTGTAAAAGCAGTATGATAAGTATCTGTATTTTCGCTAACCATCGCGTAAAATCCCAATCTCTTTGCATGCTTTTCCTCAAGAGGTATACATATTAACCCGCGTCCATGTGTCGCCATGAAATTAATAGCCTCTGGTGTAGCATGCTCAGCAGCCATTAATAGGTCTCCTTCATTTTCACGGTCTTCATCATCAACGACGATGACCATTTTGCCGATTTTTATATCGGCAATTGCTTCTTCAATTGTGTTAAACATTTTCATTCTCCTTTAAAATCCGTATTTTTTTAAACTTTCTAAAGTTATTCCAGTTTCAGTTTTTTTCGATAAAAGCTTTTCAACGTATTTCCCGATTAGGTCACATTCTAAATTGACTAAATCGCCAACTCTTTTATCAAGTAATGTAGTATCTTTTTTTGTGTAAGGGATAATCGATACTGAAAATCCTTGTTCATCAATCTTTACAACTGTTAAGCTAATACCATCAATAGCGATACTGCCTTGTTCAATCATGTAGTTTAATACATGCTTTGGTGCATTAATATAAACTAAAGTAGCAAAATCTAGCTTTGACATGGATCGAATGGTTCCAACATCATCAATATGTCCACTAACCATATGTCCACCTAATCTATCACCTAATTGCATCGCACGCTCTAAATTGACTTCACTTCCAATTTTTAAGCTTTGAATGGTTGTTCTATTTAATGTTTCATTCATCACATCTACCGAAAATCCATTTTTTAAAATTTCAGTGACTGTTAAGCATACCCCATTTGTAGATATACTATCTCCAAGCTTTGTATCCTTTAATACTTTACTTGCTTCTATAGATAAAGTTGCACTTAATGGTCCCTTTTTAATTGATTTAATCGTTCCGATTTCTTCAATAATGCCTGTAAACATAGGTAATCCTCCTTTAATTCTTGGTATTTTAATAACAAAAAATGCTCTAAATATAGATTCAGAGCATCAAAAAGAGTTAAAGCAACGAAAAAAAGTAATCGTATACCTTAGTTTTCTTCTCCCATCCAGACTTTACTGTCGGTGTAGGAATTGAACCTACTCAGCTTGCGCTCGCGGACTATACCGCCGGTCGGGAATTACACCCTGCCCTGAAGAATATTAAATTACGCAACTATATTAACATGAAAGAATAATTAATACAAGTAATGTTATCATCACTAGGTATTTTTTGAAATAACATTGGATGAACACAATGAAAAGTTCAAAATCAAATTTAGGCAACATTTGCACTAATCGAATTAACTAAAGTGCAAAAACTGCACCTAACGATTGACAAAAAGTGCAATAAAGAATATCATATAACTGGGTGGTGATACAAGTGACAATAAAAGAATTGAGAAAATCTTTAGGTTTAACTCAAAAAGAAGTAGCACAAATTGTTAAAATTCCTTTAAGAACATACAAAAATTATGAAAATGACTCGGATAAAACAACTTCAATCAAATATGAATACATTCAAAAAGCACTAGAGGAATATGGTAGGATTGATGAAGAAAAAGGGGTATTAACGCTAGAAAGAATAAAAAATGTCATACATTCCGTATTGCAGAATTATGAAATTGAATATTGTTACTTATTTGGATCATATGCCAAAAACAGTGCAAATGAAAAAAGTGATGTTGATCTGCTTATATCAACAAAAATATCAGGGCTTGAATTTTTTGGTCTAGTGGAGGAACTTAGAAATACATTAAAAAAGAAAATTGATTTACTCACCTTAGATCAATTAAAGGATAATCAAGCATTGCTTAATGAAATATTAAAGGATGGTATCAAGCTTTATAGATAATATTAAAGATGATCAATTCTACGCTAAAAAAATACTCGATGACAAGTAATTAATCGTACAGTAAAAAAACGATATTAATGAATTAGAGTATGTTTTATTAGATATTATCGAAAAACAAGTCTTTTCATTCTCAGCTTATGGGAGTTTTATAACATTTCATAAATTATAAAGAAATCAAACAAGGTTTAAATATCAATACATGATATAATAATTAATGCAACAAAAATATTTCATACATTCGGGGATTAACTATGAAAACTACAGAGAAAAAGATTTTACTTGCAGCAACTAAACTATTTTCTGAATACGGATATTCAGGAGTATCAACTAAAAAAATTGCTGAACATGCTGGTGTGAATGAGCTCACACTCTTTCGTTTATTCAAAACAAAAGCCAATCTTTTACAATCAGTCATTAGGTATTTCGCATATGAAGGAAATATCGTTGAAAAGATTTCACATGATATAACAGGAGATATAAAAAAAGATATTCAAATATTTGCAGATGTCTACTACATGTTTCTAGAAAACAATATTAAGATGTATAAGATTCAGATTCGTGAAATTGATGAAGAGGGTATTAGATTTACAAACTCTATTGACTATACAGAGTTTATGAAGGAGTATTTCGTTAAACAAGTAGCATTAGGGAAATTCAAGGGAGACCCTTTCTTGGTTGCTACAAGCATTGTATCCATGATCATGGGAATATTTACCCTCAAGGTCTTTGCTCCTGATATTTATCATGGAACGGACTTTAGGCTACTTATTAACAGATTTGTAGAAGATATTGCTAGACTTTATTGCGCTTAACAAGGACTACTTTCGAAAGTAGTTCTTTTTTTTATTTTTTTTTCATGAAAACGCTTGTATTTCATTTTCTTTATTTGTATAATGTAAGTAAGTGCTTACATATATTTAAATAGAGAGGAACGTATAGATGAAACAAAAACTGATTTCAAAAAAAGAGTTTGTTTCAAAGATCTATGATGGGGCAAGTCTAATGGTCGGAGGCTTTATGAATGTTGGTACACCAGGCTCTTTAATCGATGCGATTTTAGAGACTGATGTTAAAAACCTAACAATCATTTGCAATGACGCAGGACTTCCAGGAATTGGTGTGGGAAAATTAATAGAAGCAGGAAAAGTTAAAAAACTAATTGCTTCTCATATTGGACTTAATCCAATGGCTGGTGAGAAAATGACTTCAGGAGAGATGGAAGTCGAGCTCATCCCACAAGGAACTTTGGCAGAACGTATTCGAGCAGGAGGCGCAGGTTTAGGTGGGTTCTTGACCCCAACTGGTCTTGGCACAATCGTTCAAGAAGGAAAAAGAGTTATAAATGTAGATGGAAGAGATTATTTACTTGAAAAGGGACTAAAGGCAGATTTCGCATTACTTTTAGGTCATAAGGTAGATAAAAAGGGGAATGTCGTCTATAACAAGACAACAAGAAACTTTAATCCTTTGATGGCAACAGCTTGTAACACAGTTATAGTAGAAGCAAAGGAAGTTGTTGAAATTGGTGCAATTGATCCAGATCACGTTATCACTCAACACATCTTTATAGACTTTATTGTAGAAGGTGACAAAAAATGAATCCAAAAGAACTAATCGCAAGAAGAGTCGCTAAGGAATTACATGATGGAGATGTTGTAAATCTAGGTATAGGTCTACCAACCATGGTATCTAATTTTATTCCTGATGATGTATCCATCACATTTCAATCAGAAAATGGAATGCTTGGTCTAGGGCCAACACCACTTCCTGGTGAAGAGGATTATGATTTAACCAATGCTGGTGGTCAACCTGTCACCATGTCTATTGGTGGTGCATGCTTTGACAGCTCAACATCATTTGGAATTATTCGTGGTGGTCATGTGGATGCAACAATCCTCGGATCCCTTCAAGTGGATGAAGAAGGAAATATCGCAAACTGGATTATTCCAGGAAAAATGGTTCCAGGTATGGGTGGAGCAATGGACCTACTTGTAGGTGCTAAAAAGGTTATTGTTGCAATGCAACATGCATCCAATGGTAAACCAAAGATTTTAAAGAAGTGCACATTGCCCTTCACAGCAGTCAAGGAAGTCGATATGATTGTTACTGAATTCGGGGTTATGGAAATTACACCAAAGGGTATCGTACTTACTGAAATCGCAGAGGGTGTAACAATTGAAGAAATACAAGCAGCTACAGAAGCAACACTAATTATTAGTGAGAATTTAAAATTAATAGAAATCTAGGGAGAAGAAAGATGAAAAAACTGTTTGACAAAGTAACAGCGGGTTCAGTTAAGTTAGTTGAAAAGTACTTACCAGACCCATTTATTTTCGCGATTATTTTGACATTCTTTGTCATTATCGTATCGCTTTTCGTGACCAAGACAACACCACTCGGTATTGTTGAAGCTTGGTATGGTGGATTCTGGAGTTTACTCACATTTGCAATGCAAATGGCTCTGATCTTAGTTACTGGTACCATTTTAGCTACTGCACCAGCATTTAAGAAATTATTAGGAAAATTAGCATCTATTCCTAAGACTAAGATTCAAGCAATTCTTTGGGTTTCAGTAATCTCTTTAGTAGCATCCTTTATTAACTGGGGATTTGGTTTAGTCATCGGTGCGATTTTCGCTAAAGAAGTTGCGAAACGCGTTAAGGATGTTGACTATCCATTATTAATCGCTACAGCTTATAGTGGATTCTTAATTTGGCATGCTGGTCTATCAGGATCAATTCCTCTAGCACTTGCAACTGGTGGTGCTGCGTTAGCAACAGCTACTGGTGGAGCAGTAGTTGATCCTATTTCAACAAGTTTAACTATCTTCTCTACAATGAATTTAGTTATTGTTGCTGTACTTATTCTTACCTTACCAATCCTTCTATCTTTAATGCATCCAAAGGGTGATAAAGTTAAGGTTGTTGACCCAGCTTTATTAGTCGATGATGTCGTTCCAGCTATGAAGGATCGTAAAGAAATGACTCCAGCTGAAAAAATGGAAAATAGTAAAGTGATTAACTACATTTTATCTGCTATTGGATTTACTTACATTATTATCTATTTCGTTAAAGCAGGATTCAATCTAAACTTAAATATCGTTATCTTTATATTCTTATTTACAGCTATTCTTCTACACGGTACACCAATTAATGTTGTACGTGCAGTCAATAACGCTTCTAAGAATGTTGGTGGTATCCTATTACAATTCCCATTCTATGCAGGTATCATGGGTATTATGACTGCTAAGGGTCCAACAGACATTTCATTAGCAGGCGCTATTTCTGATATGTTTGTTAGCATTTCAAATGGTACAACATTCCCATTATTCTCATTCTTAAGTGCAGGTATTGTTAACGTGTTCGTTCCATCAGGTGGTGGACAATGGGCTGTTCAAGGTCCAATCATGATGCCAGCTGGTTTAACTTTAGGCGTTGATGCTGCTAAAACTGCAATGGCAATCGCTTGGGGTGATGCTTGGACAAACATGATTCAACCATTCTGGGCACTTCCAGTATTAGGTATTGCTAAGCTTGGTGCTAAAAACATTATGGGTTACTGTTTAATCGTTTTACTATACTCAGGAGTTATCATTGGTTTAGGTTTATTATTATTCTAGTAGTTAATGGAGGTTAGTATGTCAAAGGTATATATCGTCTCTGCAAAGAGAACTGCAATTGGTAGTTTCCTAGGATCACTATCTAGTCTATCACCAGCAGAATTTGGGGCAAAAGTTGTAAAAAACATCGTAGAAGAAACCAAAATAAATCCAAATCTTATTGATGAAGTTATATCAGGTAACATTTTACCAGCAGGCCAAGGTCAAGGAATTGGAAGACAGGTTGCACTGCGTGCAGGTCTACCCTATGAAATTCCTGGATACGCAGTCAATATGGTTTGTGGCTCTGGTATGAAAGCAATCATGGATGGTTATTTAAAGATTAAAGCTGGTTGGGCAAATGTCATTATCGCTGGTGGAACAGAATCAATGAGTCAAGCTCCACATTTAATTCCTTCTAAGGGTAGAAGCGGATATAAGATGGGTAATCTTGAAGTTATTGACCATATGATCTACGATGCATTAATTGATGCTTATGATGGAATTCACATGGGTGTTACTGCAGAAAATATTGCATCAAAGCATTCAATTTCAAGAGAAGAACAAGATGCTTTTGCATATAACTCTCAAATAAAAGCAATCCAATCTGTAGATAATGGTAGATTTGATGATGAAATCGTTGGATTGGAAGTAAAAATAGGTAAAGAAGTTGTTCTATTCAATAAGGATGAGTATCCGAACCGTAAAACAACATTAGAAAAGCTTTCAACCTTAAAGCCAGCATTTCAAAAGGATGGTAGTGTAACAGCAGGTAACGCATCAGGTATTAATGATGGTGCAGCCTATGTGATGCTAGCAAGCGAAGAAGCCATTAAAAAATATAATTTAACACCACTTGTTGAAATTATTTCAGTTGATCAAGCTGGAGTTGATCCGAAGGTCATGGGTTTAGGACCTGTAGGAGCTATTAAAAATGTTTTAACCCGTGCCGATTTAAAACTGAGTGATATTGATTTACTTGAGTTAAATGAAGCATTTGCTGCACAAAGCATTGGTGTTGTCAAAGAAATCAGTCAAGATTTAAATGAATCCTATGATTTGATAATGGAGAGAACAAACGTCAATGGTGGAGCAATCGCCTTAGGACATCCTGTAGGAGCTAGCGGTGCACGTATTGTTGTAACATTGATTCATGAGCTTAAAAAGAGAAATCAAGAACTTGGTCTCGCTTCCCTATGTATAGGTGGCGGTATGGGTACTGCGATTATCGTTAGAAATGTTTAATTAAGTAACTAAAAAGGACTCAAGAGAGATGAGATTTATTACTCATTGAACTATGGTTCTTTTTTTTGATTTGACATAGAAAATCTTTATAGATGTAAATTAGTAAGATTATTATTCAATTATTAAATTAAAACAAAAGCATATTTTTAGGTTATTTATTCAAAATAGAGTTTACTCAGTTAATTGAATTATTATGATAACTTGTTGTTTCCATCTTTTTTCATATGAAAATTGAAATTTCCACAAAAAAAATATATAATCAATAGATGTAGGCTTCTTTTTCTATGATATGAAAAATCAAGCACTTAGAACATATATATATAAAGGTAGATATTTAAATCAAAAAATAAATCATAATCGTTTTTTGGAAAGGAGCAAAAGTAAGACTGGTTTTCAAAATGAAGATAAGTTATTACTTTTAAAAAAGAAATGGCTAGTATAATTGATGTTGCAAAACAAGCTGGGGTTGGGATTGCTACTGTATCAAGAGTGATCAACAATTCTGGATATGTAAAAAAAGAAACAAGAGAAAAAATAGAAAAAGTAATAGCTGAAGTAGGATATGTTCCAAACGAGATTGCTAGAAGCATGACATTACAAAAAAACAATATTGTAGCTTTCATACTTCCAAATAGTACACATCTATTTTTCGGAGAACTACTCTACTTTGTTGAGGAAGAACTATTTAATCACGGATATAAAATGATGGTATGTAATTCCAGTACAAAAAAAGAAAAAGACATTGCATATATAGATTTATTAAAGAAGAACCGTGTTGACGCCATTATATTGTTAACAAATAATGATGTTGAGCCATATCTAGACAAAAGGCTTCCAATTGTCTCATTCGATAGAACATTTGAAGGAGTTTCTTATGTTACTAGCGATAATTACGCCGGTGGTGTTATGGCAGCACAGCATTTGTTAAATAAAGGATGCAAGAAACTTATGTTTATAGGTGATGATGCTCAAGGTCTTCATACAAGAGTACACACAGAAGTCAGTAAAAGAAGACACGGTTTTTTTGAAGAACTCAAAAAACATCATATTACCGATATTATCAACATTGAATATCCTTTAGGAAACTACACCTATATACCAGAGTATGTACACCAAATTATACACTCACATCCTGAAGTAGATGGAATCTTCTGCATCAGCGATGCAGTTGCTGCTGAGGTGATTCTTAATTTAGAAAAACACGGGAAAAAAGTCCCTGAAGATGTGAAAGTTATTGGCTTTGATGGAGGAAGATCATTTATCAACTTAGGTAAACGATTAACATCAGTTGGGCAGTCACCCAAATTAATAGCCGAAGGAATCGCCCAAATAATAAAAAATTTATATGAGCGTAAAACAGTAATGAAGATTGTAGTTCCAGTGTATTTACAAGAAGGAGAAACGACTTGAACGTTTTTTCTTTTTTTTAGGAAACTAATTGACAGCGCTTTCAAAACGTGATAAAATACAAATAAGCAATAGTGGAAAGGTTTCCATTCGACAAAAAGAGCAAGAATTGACAAAAATTCTAATTTTTTTTCAAAAATGTAAAAACCTTTCCACAAATTAACGAGGTGTCTAATGGAAAGCACAATGCAAAATAATAAAAGGGCGATTTTATTTGTAAGGAAGGCAGTTTTATTTCTAATAACATTGATTGTTATTCTTGTTATTCCACTTTACACATTGATCAGAATGATTGGGAAATTAATAAAACCCAATTTTTTGTCAGTTAGCAAGTATGAGTCAAAAAATTTTATTTTTGACTATGTTGTTTATAACTGGTTAGGAGATAAAGAAAAAGCTCAAAACAATCGAGTCTTTGTGTTCTTTCTTTTTCCAACATTATTTGCATTTATTTTATTTGTAGTTGTCCCCTTTTTCCATGGCATATATTTATCAATGACAGACTGGGATGGATTAAATACAGGTAGAGAAAGTTTTATTGGATTTGCAAATTATCAAAGTATTTTCAGTGACGTCAGATTTCTATTTTCTTTTTATAGAACGATTCTCTACTCTGTATTAAATATAGTAGTTATCAATGCAGTAGCATTTTCATTAGCTTTACTAGTCACTAAAAACCTCAAGTTAAAAAATGTTTATCGAGCTGGATTCTTTATGCCAAACTTGATTGGTGGTCTTGTATTAGGTTATATATGGCAATTCATATTCAATAGAGCAATAGTTACTTTAGGTGGCGCATTTGCTACATCATTACTCACAAACGGTAATACAGCACTATTTGCTTTAATTGTTGTAGTTACATGGCAGTATGCAGGATACATTATGATGATCTATATCGCTGCTATTCAAAACATACCGCAAGATTTAGTAGAAGCAAGTACAATCGATGGTGCAAACGCATTTCAACGGTTAAAGACAATTACGCTTCCATTAGTTGCACAAGCTTTTACAGTTGCTATGTTCTTAACACTGGTTACATCATTTAAGCAGTTTGATACAGTTGTATCACTAACTCAAGGTGGACCAGCAACACTGATGCCTCAATGGTTTGCAAACATTCTAGGTATTGATAGTAATGTCGCTGTCCAATCAACATCTCTAGTTGCTATGAATATCTATAATACAGCATTTGCTAATTATCGACTTGGAATAGGTCAATCTAAAGCAATCGTATTCTTTATATTCCTTCTCATTATATCCTTGCTTCAAGTCTACTTTAATAAGAGAAAGGAGATAGAATTATGATAACCAAAAACAAAGTTTATTCTAAACAACATCATTTCTTATCTAAAAAAATCCTTTCGATTGTTACTGAAGTATTCGCATTCCTACTCCTCTTATTATTTTTCTTTCCTTTTTTCCTCGTTATTGTCAATGCAGCTAAGCCTTTAACTGAGATTATATTAAGACCAATGTCTCTTCCAAATAACTGGCTAAATATTTTTGATAACGTGGTTGAAATATTAGGTAGAAATAATGTTGACTACTTTAGATCGTTTTTCAATTCAATCATTATTACATCTACAAGTTTAATTGCTATTGGTGTCTTTTCAGCAATGGCAGCATGGGTACTAGTACGTACAAAAACGAGATACTCTTTCTGGATTTTTATGTTCTTCTTAGCAGGGATGGTTATTCCTTTTCAAGTGGTCATGCTACCACTAACAAGATTATTACAAAATTTAAAAAACATGACAGGTATTCCATTTAAAGACACATATCATGGTGTGATTATGGCGTATATAGGTTTTGGTGCACCATTATCAATATTTTTGTTTCATGGGTTTATCAAATCAATTCCAATTGATATCGAAGAAGCAGCAATCATTGATGGATGCACGAAAGCACAAGTTTTCTTTAAAGTTGTTTTCCCTATTTTAAAACCTATATTTGTAACATTATTGGTTTTGAATGGTATGTGGATTTGGAATGACTACTTATTGCCTGTCTTAGTTATTGGATTAGGCGGAAGTACAAAGACATTACCTCTATCTGTTGCTAATTTAGCAGGTTATTATGATAAAGAATGGGGTTTAATTTTAACATCAGTACTGATGGCAGCTTTACCAATATTAATCTTATTCTTCTTTGCTCAAAAGCATATTATTAAAGGAATGACATCAGGAGCAATCAAGTAATGAGTCGTATTCAATTGGTAATATTCGATTTAGATGGTGTGATTACATCAACAACCAATGAACACTTTAAAGCATGGTCATTATTATTTATCAAGCATTTCGGCATTCACTTAAGTTCAGAACTAGAATCATACACTAAAGGTGTTTCTAGACTTGATTCCCTACATGTATTACTTGAAAAATCAGGAATCAAACTTACAGATCAAACAATGATTGAAAAGCTAGCAAACGAAAAGAATCTGATATACCAGGAACTTATTTCAGAATTTGATGAAACAAATAGATTTGCTGGTGTAATGGAGTTATTAGATTACCTAAAAAGTAAATCAGTAAAAATAGCTTTAGGAAGTGCTTCAAAAAATAGTTCATTTTTACTCAAACGAATTAATCTTGCAAATAAATTTGATTATATAGTCGATCCATCCGGTTTAAAAAGCAAACCTGATCCTGCAATATTTTTAGATGCAATGCATCAACTAAAATTGAATCCTGACCAATGCATTGGATTTGAAGATGCAATTGCAGGAGTAGAAGCAATCAAAAGTGCAGGGATTTTAGCAATCGGAATTGGTAACGAAAAGTTAGCAAATGCCGATTATCACTTCAGATCGCTCAAAGATATTGACTATGAATTATTAGAAAAACTGATCGAGGGATAGTATGAAACTAAGTAAAGAACAACACGATAACTTCATCATTTTATCATCAAAAAAAGATATGTCAACGATGCTTAGTGATGAAACCATTTTTTCTCAGGCAAATGGAATCATAGGCACGAGAAACCATTTTATTGAAGGTTATGGTAAACAAGATTATCCTCAAACCTATATTAATGGTTTCTACAACACATACCCATTTCACTATGAAGAAAACTACCAACAGTTTCCTCAAGTTGGTCAGACCATAGTCAATTTACCTGATGCATCACTTACCAAGATATACTTTAACGGATCCATTGTCGATTTAGCAAATTGTGAAATGCAGCATGTGAGCAGAACTCTTGATATGAAGAAGGGTTTAGTCAAGAGAAAATCAGAATATATTTTACCTGATGAAACAGTAATTAATATTACAGAAGAAAAACTGGTACCATATGATGAAAATCTTGTTATTTCTAGAGTAACCATCTTATCGACGAAACCAGGGATTGTTGAACTAAAGTCAGTACTTAGAATGCCACTTGTCAAACAAGAAGCTCATAAAGACCCAAGATTGTCACATTCAAAAAGACATATGAATTTATTAAAAATGGGACTACTTGAACAATCAGGATACTTAACTGCACAAACAACTGAATCCAAACTAAAAATAATCGTTGCTATACATCATGATTTAAATATGGAATACCAAGTAGAAGATGAACAATTAAACGCCTATCAAAAAATGAACATTCAAGCCAATGAAAGCATTCAATTTACCAAATATTCAGCATATATCTCTGACTTAACATCTCAAAATTTAAAAGATGATATGGCAAAAGTATTGAGAAGCATTCAACCCTTTGAATATTATTTAAAGAAAGAAGCTATGAACAAAGAAGCATTTTGGAAAAAGACCAGTCTTGAGTTATCAGATAAACTATTGGAAAAAGCGCTTCGCTATAATATTTATCAATTGAATCTAAGCGGTGGGAAAAACTCAAAAATGCATATCGCAGCAAAGGGCATTAGTGGGGAAGGTTATGAAGGGCATTATTTTTGGGACACTGAGACTTACATGCTTCCATTCTTTATTCTAACACAACCTAAAAGAGCGAAAGAATTATTAAAATATCGTTTTGATAAGCTTGATGAAGCACGTGAAGAAGCAAGGAACTTAGGTTGCACTAGAGGAGCGAAGATACCATGGAGAACCATCAATGGTAAGGAGTCATCACCTTATTATCCAGCAGGTAGTGCACAGATACATATAAATAGTGACATTGCTTTAGCTTTCATCAATTACTACAATGCAACAAATGATGATGAGTTCATGAACCAATATGGTGTTGAAGTGCTCTTAGAAACAGCTTTACTCTATTTAGAATATGGGCATTTCAAAGATCATCAGTTCCATTTAGATAATGTAACAGGTCCTGATGAATACACAACAATAGTTAATGATAACTACTATACAAATCGAATGGCAAAAATGCATTTAGAGTTTATCTCTGACTATGTAGAAAATCATATAAACAAACTATCTACACTCTTAAAAAAATTAAGTATCACACAAGAAGATTTAAACATGATGAAACTTGCAGCAAAAGAAATGACTTTGCTTATCAATGAAAAATCTAGAATCATTGAGCAGGATCAAACATTTATGAAGAAAAAGGAATTGGATATCAGTAAAATGTCTAAAGATCAATTTCCTTTACTGCTTCATTATCATCCCTTGTTTATTTATAGACACCAAGTCTTAAAACAAGCAGATGCTGTTTTAGCTATGGTACTTATGGATGATCAACCGATAGATATTTATCAAAATACGAATGATTACTACTTGAAGCGCACGACACATGATTCTAGTTTATCTAAAGGTATATATGGAATAGCGGCATATAAATTAGGAAGGCATAAGCTGGCGTATGAATACTTTAAAGAAGTGAGTGAACTAGATTTATTTGACCAAAGAAAGCATACACGTTATGGTTTACATCTTGCCAATTTAGGTGGTAGTTATCTAATGCTTATCTATGGGGTTCTGGGATTAAGAATGAACTCAATATTATATATTAACCCAGTAGACCAAGAAGAATTGCCGTATTATAAACTGAATTTCACCTATCAAGGTGCAAAACTGGTGGTTGAACACATAAATAAAATCATCACCATTTCTACAGACAAACCCATTAAACTCATGGTTTATGGGAAACTAGTGGATGTAGAAAAAATACTTACTTTTGGAGTCAATCAAATTGACCATATAATTTTTCCAAAAAAATAGGAGGAGAAAAAATTGAAAAAGTTATTATTATTACTTGTTTTAGTGGCTGTTGCATCTACAATTGCTGCATGTCAGCCAAAAGAAAGTACATTAATCATATTTCAAAACAAGATCGAAATTGATGAAGTACTAAGAACATATGCAGAAGCATGGGGAGAAGAAAATGGAGTTAACGTTAAAGTCAAGAGTTGCGGTGGCGACACTTGTGCTTATGGAACCCAAATTCTAGCTGAATTTCAATCTGATCAACAACCAGACATTTTTGTCATTGAAGGTATGGGTGGATACAACATTTACAAAGATAAAATCCTTGAATTTGATGATCAACCTTGGCAAGATGACACAGAATTAGAATTCATTGCTGATGGTAAGACTTTTGGTTTCCCTGTTGCAGTTGAAGGTTGGGGTATGGGATATAATGAGACAATCCTTACTGCTGCTTTTCTACATGAAGGTCAAGGACGCACAATTGCGAGTTTAGAAGATGTTTCACAAGCTGAATACCTAGAAGTATTCCAAGCAATTCAAGCATATTATACAGCTAACAATATGAACGACTATGCAGTTGTTTCTATGGCAGCAGGTGCTGGTATGACTTGGGTAACAGGACTACATAATTTTAATGGTTACTTATCAGCTGGTTTAAGCTATTCTGATAAAACAGTCATTGATAAACTAAACAATGGTCAAGTGGACACAAGCCGTTTATCACAACTAGCGAATTGGGTAGAATTACTCTATCAATTTGCAGAACCAACCATTCTTACAACTGGTGGATATAACGAACAAGTTGGTAAGTTTGCAGAAGGTAAAGCAGCATTTATTCATCAAGGAAATTGGACAGACAGCTCATATGCATCATCTACTTTTAACATGGGTTATTTGCCTCATGCTACAATGACATCAGGAAACAATAAGATCTTTATTGGAGCACCTTCTTATTATGTAATCAATAAGGATTCTAAATCAATTGATGCTGCAAATCAATTCCTAAATGATTTAGCTGCATCAAGTGAAGGACATGACTACATGGTTAATAAAGCGAACATGGTTCCTGCTTTCAATAGCGTAACTTTAGTACCATCTACACCACTTTCTGCAGCAGTGATGTCTTGGAATCAAGCAGGTAAAGCATATGCTTGGTGGCAAAATGATATGCCTAGCGGATTTGGTATGGACACTCTCGGACCAATCTATTCATTATATGCAGCAGGCACAATCACTAAGGCACAGTTTATTTCACAAGTAACAAACGCAATTACTGGATTAGCTTGATAAAAAAAATGAAAATAGAGAAGAGAGTGTCAAAACTCTCTTTTCTTTTATCACGTAAAGGAGTGACATGATGAGGCATTTGGTTTCAATTGGAGAAATGCTTATAGATTTCATACCTGACCAAAAAGGGAAATCATTAGCAGAAGTCAAAACATTTACTAAAATGGCAGGTGGTGCACCAGCAAATGTTTGTGCTGCATTCGCAAAATTAGGTGGAAAAGCATATTTTATGGGACAAGTTGGGCAAGATGGGTTTGGGGATTTTTTAATCAAAACACTAAAAGACGCAGGTGTCGATACCTCATATATTAAACAAACACTTGATGCAAAAACAGCACTAGCTTTTGTTTCCTTGAAAGAAAATGGAGAAAGAGATTTTATTTTCTATCGAAACCCAAGTGCTGATCAGTTGTTTAGCGAAAAAGATATTGACGTGGATGTGCTAGAACATTCTATTTTGCATTTTTGCTCGGTATCTTTATTGGGGTATCCAATTTCAAAAATGCATGAAAAAATAATAAATGAAGCGAAACAGAAAAAAGCAATCATCAGCTTTGACCCTAATATTCGAAAAGCACTATCTCTAGATGATACTTTTTACCGGTCTATTGTATTAGATTATATAAAGCATGCAGATATTGTAAAAATCTCAGATGATGAGTTGTTTTTTATCACTGGTTTTGATTATAAACAAGATGCATTAAGATTTTTGAGTAAGTATAATATACCAATGCTGATTATTACTAGAGGAAAAGATGGTGTTGATATAATCATTAATGGTCAGACGATTCATGAAGATGGATTAGCTGTTAAAGTTGTAGATACAACAGGAGCAGGTGATGCATGGATAGGTTCATTTTTATATCAAATAGCATTTCATGATAATATTATAGATATTCCATCAGTTACACTTCAGGAATATATGAAGATTTCAAATATTTTCGCTGCATTGACAACAACCAAATTTGGTGCAATTGACGCGATGCCTACTCAAGAAGAGTTAGAAAAACATCTATAAGTAAAAAAGATGTAACAAAAAAATATAAAAAATAAAAATCTAGGATTGATTCCTAGATTTTTTGTTTTAAGATATTGATTATTTCATTTGTTGACTATTGGTTTAATCCAAATATATTCATAGGGTGATAAAGAAATGTCTTGTGAATTAAAATCGTATTGCTTTTCATTTATTATATCCTCATAAATTCTTGAAGAAATTGAACCCTTAATTTGATTTAGATTAAAAACCTTTTGATTTTCACTAAAATTAAATAAACCAAAGTAAGTTTCATTTTGATAAACACGAGCTAAACATAAAACGGAATTATCATTGGATTGCAGACTATATTGAATCGATCTTCCATCAAAGAATTGATTTACTTTTCTAATCTCAATTAGTTTTTTTAAAGTCTGATACACATGATATTCATGTGTCCCTGCAATATGACGACGCTTAGCTCTATCCCAGTCGAAAAATGGTCTATGCAGCCATCTTCCTTCATTTTTCTTTGTTAAATTATCTTTAAAACTATGATCATTTAAAGTAGCAATCTCATCTCCTGAATAGATAAGAGGAAATCCACGATAGAATAAGATAATACTATGTGCTAAATTGATGCGCTTGATTGCAGTTTGAACTGCTTGATTGTCATTACTATGTAATGCCTTTTCCAAACCTAAAAGACTTGCAAGTGTACCATTGGTCCTAGCATCTCTTGTGATTGAGTTGTATTGATAATCTTCACCAGAAGAAAAAGAATTTGGGAAGTCACCACCGTAAAAATGAATCAAAAATTGTTTATGCATGAAAGGGTTAAACCCCATGTTTTCAATTGCCTGCTCATTAAAGCCCCAGCCAATATCATCATGACACCTTACATAATTCATCCATGTACCAGAGTTAGGAATTTTGTTTAAATTAGCATCTAGTGAGATGAGTCTTGCATCTCTTGTGGCGAAAGAGTTGAAAATATCGACCATTAAATTTGCATTATACATGATTTCACATTCAATGTGTTGCTCAGAACCGAAATATTTAACGATTTCATGCGGTTCTACAATAGCTTCACCAAGTAATGCAACTGAAGGACATACCTCAGTCTTAATCAAGTTTAACATTTCAAGAAGTAGGTGAATATTTGGCAAATTTCTGCAACTTGTATCAAGTTCTTTCCACATAAACGGAATAGCATCTAGTCTTATCATGTTGATTCCAAGATTAGCAAGATATAGCATGTTCTCAACCATTCCATTAAATACAAAAGGATTCTTAAAATTTAAATCCCATTGAAACTCGCTAAATGATGTAAAAACATATTTCTTTATTTCAGAAAAGTAAGTGAAATTCCCTGGGCTCTTGACTGGTAAAACTTCAGGAACAGTTTGATTGAATTGGTTTGGAATTTCATCGCTGTCATACATAATAAACATATCTTGCATGTCTTTATTGCCTGACAATGCAGCTTTAGCCCATTGATGCTCTTTTGCTACATGATTGATAACATAATCGACACATAAAAAAATATGATTCTCTCTGAAAATGTTTATAATTTCAACAAAATCTGAAAGTGTACCAAACTGAGGATTAACGTCTTGATAGTCCTCGACAGCATACCCACCATCATTTTCGCCATCGCGTGCTTTTAATAAAGGCATCAAATGAATAAGTGTAATACCTAACTCTTTAAAATAACTAATTTTCTCTGCTAAACCTTTGAAATCTTTCCCAAAAAGATCTATATAGAGTGTCATTCCAATGAGATCAGACTTAAAATACCAGTCTTGGTGTTGATCTAGATTAATTAAATCCTTTGAACGTGCATTTTTATATGTTTGAATGATTTTTTCTAATTGCTCTCTAGCTTCATTTATTTTTGAACTTCGTCCATACATATCGTTATATAATGATAATAATTTGCTCACAATAATCCTCCAAATCGATAAATATGATTGTTTCTATGTCTATTATAAAATAAAGTGGAAAGGTTTTCAATGTGAACAGTGCACATATTTTTAATTAAAAAATAATGCATCAAGAATAGATTGAAATAGTATCAGACTACTCATTCAAAGATAACAAAAAAACACTTACAATTAACAATTTGTAAATGCTTTTTAAATAACTTATGCTTTTATTGCCCATCTAAGTTTTGCAGATCTTGCTCTACTATTTGAGCTTTGCTCATCCATTGATGGTCTAATAGGACCATCAGTGACTTCACTATAAATACCTTCTCTAAAATAATACTGAAATGACTTTTTAACTAGTCTATCTTCACCTGAATGAAAGGTAAGAATTGCTACCTTTCCATTTGGCTTTAAAACTGTTGGTAATTTTTCAAGAAACTCATATAAAGCTTCATACTCATGATTAATATCAATTCTTATTGCTTGAAAGGTTCTTTGACTTGATTTTTTTATTTCTTCATCTCGATCACTATATGGAATGAATTTTAAGGCATCACATATCACTTGGTAAAGATCAGAAGTTAAAGCGATATCTTTTCCTTTGTGTAAGTGATTAACGATTCCTGTGGCTATTTCCTTCGCATATGGTTCATCTGCATTCTCAACAAGCATGCCTTCGATTTCATCCTTAGTCATTTCCTTTAAACGCATCGATGCACTAATACCAACCTTTGGATTCATTCTTAAATCTAGTGGACCTCCCGATTTAAAGGAGAAGCCTCTTTCTGGGTTATCAATTTGCATCGATGAAACACCTAAGTCAGCAATAACAAAATCAAACTTACCAGAAACTGAAGCTATTAGATCTATCTCTGAGAAGTTCAAGTGATTAATCGTAATGATCTTATCGGTGTATCCTAGCTTTTCTAATCGTTCCTTCGTTTTTGGAAGCTCGATTGGATCTTGATCGACTGCATATAAATGACCCTTACCATTTAGCTTTTTTAATATTTCTTCAGTATGGCCACCATATCCTAACGTAGCATCCATTCCGATTTGACCTGGTTTAATATCTAAAAAATCAAGAATCTCAGCAACACATATCGGCCGATGCATTCCAGCTGGAGTCATTCCCTTTTCGATGATCTTAGCGATGGTATCCTTATATTTTTCTGGTTCAAGCTCTTTATATTTCGCTTCAAAAGACTTTGGATGTGTCCCTGAATATCGAATACGTCTTTGATGTTTTTTTTCTGTATTTTCCATTGTTTTATTCCTATCATTTTCCTACTATATTGCAGGTTACGACCTATTTTATCATAGAATGGATGAACATATTCACATTTAGGCAAACGATTCATAACAAAGCATAAAATCTAAGCACATGCACATAACGATGACAAAATGCAAGAAAATAAAAAAAATGAACAGAGTGTTGACAATACCTATAAACTATTATACAATAGATAGTAGTGAACAACGTGTTGTACTTTCTTGCAAAGGAGCAAATGATGAATATCGTATGGATTGGATTATCATGGTTATTTTTAATGCATGTGCTATGCGCAGTGCTATTCAAACTAGATAAAAGACAAGCTTTCTTTTGGATCAGAATCATATCCATTGTTTTGTTAACTCAAAAGATAATTGATTATGGTTTAAGTTGGATTCAAAGCGACTTCACAAAAATGCCTGTAGAGTATTCTGCAATTACATATATTTTATTTTCGATAACCTTTCTTTTCAACATAAAGTTTTTAAAGACGTTTGTAACATTTGCTGCATTTCTATCAGGAATTGGATACTTAATCACCTTCCCTTTCTTAGGCGCTGTATTTATTGAAGGAAATGGTGTTTTCACAACAGTACTTGCACTGATCAATCATAGTTTACTTTACATAGGCTCAATTTTAGTAATGAGACATCATCTATTTAATGCACAAAATAGAAGATCTATATTGATTATGACTGTCTTAGTTGTAGCATTTTCAATAACTATGCAATTCTTTATTAACTTTGAGAACCGGTATCTATTTATTTACATGCTTTTAGATGGTAGAATATTATATAATCTATTTCATAACATTGATATCAATGGATTCATCTATTTGCCGTATAATCTTTTGATTGTATCTATTTATTTAGGTGTGATATCCATTTTTTACAAAATCAATAAAAAGATATACAATGTAAAAACGAGAAGTGAGTTTTTACTCATTGAAAAAGGAGCTATCCATCATGAACATACAGTATAAAAAAGGTGTCTTGGATTTACTCGTTTTAAGCATGCTTGAGAAAAAAGATCAATATGGGTATGATATCTCCGACACTTTAAGTATGAAGATTAGTCTTTCACCAGGAACTGTTTATCCAATACTAAGGAAATTAAAGGATGAGGGGTTAGTTACCACCTATTTATCAGAAGTGAGTGGTGGACCTGCTAGAAAGTATTATAAATTAACACAAAGTGGAAAGAAGAAACTTTCTGAATCTAAAGCAGAATGGATTGAATTTGTTAAAACCACTTTAGAAATATTGGAGGATAATCAAAATGAATAAAATTACATTTATCCAAGAGTTAGAAAAAGGATTAAAAAAAATAGGTGTTAAGGATTATATTGACATCATCAAGGATTATGAAGTGCATTTTGATAATGAACTAAAAAAAGGAAAATCAGAAGAAGAAATAGCTAAAGAATTAGGGAGTATTCCAGATATATTAAGTGACTTTCAAGTCGATGAAAAGCCAGTTGTTGTTCAACAAAGAGCGAATCCTGCTACGATTATTCTTAATGATACATTTGGAATTTTAGGTTTATTTACCTTATATATGCTGAATCTTGTTTTTATCAGTGCTTCAATTATATGTTTGGTTTTAGGTTTATATCTAATGACTTCAATGGATATATTTAGTTTCGTTCCATTATTGGTATTTCCATTTTCATTGTTTGCTGGTTTGACTACGCTCACCTTATCTGTTTTCTTGTTTTTCGTATCCATTCAGACCTTTGAATCACTCAATGAAAAAACAAGAAAATTAATAAATTGGAATTTATTGGTTATAAAGGGTGAAGCTAAGGAATTAGTCAAGGCGAAGCAATCAAAGCTTATTTCAATTCTAACTAAGTTCAGCGGAATCATATTGATTATACTCATTATTATTTCCTATATTGTTGGCGTTATGATCACAAAAGAGGCTGAATTCTGGCATTATTGGAATTGGTTTGCTTAAAAATAAACAAAGCAGTGCATCACATTCAATGATTCAAATAACTAGTGTTAAACTGATGGTGAAAACCATACTAAGGAGTTAGAAAATGGATAAATTCAATGAAGCTTTACAAAAAACTATGGATTATTTGAGTTCTGATGACGCAAAAATCAGTTTAAAAAGAGACGTATACTGGCCTAAATGGGATTCCACCTGGTGGCATCTCCTCCTACTTCATGAACTCGGTTTAATTAAAGAAGCCCCAAAGGATTTAATGGAGCTATTTGCTGATGTGGTAAACACCAATGTGATTCATTTCTTCCCAGTAACTGAAGAAGAATTACCAAAGGATACAGATCCTTACCGCCAGATCCTATGCTTTTGTGCGCAGGGTGTCTTTACCAAATGCTTTATGATTATGGAATTGATGTCGATCAAAAAATACCTTGGCTAAGAGCATGGTTTACCAAGTATCAGCTACCAGATGGTGGCTATAATTGTAATGAAGATGCTTATACAAAGGAAGTTAAGAAAAGCTCAATTACATCGACTCTACCTATCGTAGAATCTTTAATGCTTTTTGATAAGGATCAAATGACTGAATCTGAATCTGATGCATTATATAAAGCAGCTGATTATATAGTCCTTCACAAGCTATTTAGAAAAGAATCTGATCTTTCAATCATGGACCCTAGCTTTATCGATATTAGATTCCCAAGGTTTTATGACTATGATTTTTTACGAGGCTTTACATTTTTATATAATTACCGAGAAAAATATGGATACAACTTCCCCGATTCATTGACTGATGAAGTTGAAGAATTAGTCAATCAAAATTTATCTGAACAAGTCATTACCTTAAAAGGTACAACATTTAAGGAAAGAAGCTATAATCCAACAGATGATGGAAAATGGGAGCTTGGTCAAGCTTCCTATTTCGATTTAATGAAGCTAATGATGGAGCCCAATCATCAATCACTAGTTTTAACGACAGAATGGGAAAAAATGAAACCTAAGTATTTAAAGGTTATCAAATCCTATGAAAGAAGCACAAGTCATCCGATTCAGCTTTCTAGAGGTGAACAGGTAACAGTTCTTAAAAAGGATTTACCAAAGGGGTGGTTTCTTGCAAGAAAGAGTGATGGAGAAGAAGGTTGGGCACCACTTAAGATTTTATATGGTTCTACCATTACCCAAAACTATGATGCGACCGAGCTATCAGTAGATAAAAATGATATTTTAAAGGTTTACTATGAGGAAACAGGATGGTATTGGTGTAAGAATCAAGATGGACTTAGTGGGTTTGTTCCTAAGGAAAACATTGAAATGGAAAAGCTTTTTTGATAATCGATAAGAACTTTACGTGTTTAATCATGTTTAGTTCTTTTTTTATCTTTAACTAGAGTTCATGACTGATTAGACTCGTTCACATTTTGTTCAATATTAAATGATATATTCAAAGTATAGGCTGAAACTTGTTGATCATAGAAGAGGAATAATTATGGGTAAAAGAGAAATATTTACAAATATCATCAAAAGAATCTTTATGGTTATTCTATCCTTTTTAATCTTTAGTTTGATTCTAACTTCAATCGAAAACGTCAATGTGCAAAAAGAAATTCAAGAATTCAAAAATCGAGCTATATTTGAATCAGAAGTAGTTGTTACGTTACAAAACGGGGTTGAAGAGACTAGAAGATATTATAAGGTGCCTAGAGTATATGATTATGAAATCAGCGATACTGGAAGTGTTTTTTATGGATCAAATTCAAATGAGAGAGAATACTTGGGGCAAAAAGGAGACATATTTGTTACACAAAAATCTCCATTTCCAACAGTACCTTTTGTTCACCAAATCATGACATTTTATTTCGGCGGTCATGCAGCTATTAACAATGGGGATAATCAATTTATTGAATCAACAGGATTTCCTAGACCAGGTGAAAGTATCATTGATATCATTAGATACCAAGGTGATGAGAATCACAATTTTAGTGTCGGAGTAAGTACAAGTTCTAAAAACTATTGGCTAGACCCTCAATTTAGGTCTTATCAAGATAAAGACTATCCTGCTTATGGAAACTATTACCGGAAAGAGTTTATTAGCTTAAGAGTAAAAAATATCACTGAAGATCAAATCAATTCAGCTGTTTCTTATGCAGAGGAACAGTTCAATAAAAAAGCACTATATAATTTTCTATTTATTTTTGATAAAGAAAAAAAGTTTTATTGCACAGATTTAGTAAGTCGTGCATATCAAAGCGCACTACTAGACATTAGAGATCAAAACGCATTCTCAAGGTCATTAAATGATGATCGATTTATTACAACTGTCAATGATATCGTGCTTTCTAAAGATACATATATCTCGATATATGTGGAAATAATTGATAATATACCACATATCTATTACCTTGAAAATTTATGAAAAGAGTTGACAAACTAGTTATATCGATGTAGAATAAAAATGCCCCCCCAACCAGGGGGTATAAAAACATTGGAGGTTTTATAATGAATCACGAGAATAAAGAAGCACTGAATTTACTTAAAACTGCAAAGGGTCAAATCGAAGCAGTCATACGAATGACTGAAGATCAAAGATACTGTATTGACATTTCTACTCAAATTCAAGCAATTCAATCACTTCTTAAAAAAGCGAATTTGACTATCTTGAAGAATCACTTAAATACATGCGTCATCGAATCTATCAATGATGGTTCATCTACAGATAAAATAGATGAAATTATGATGCTGTTAGACAAATATATAAAATAGAAAGAAGGTTAAGTATGAAAGAAAAACATCAACATAACCACGATCATCATGATCATCATATGAATCATGATACAAATCAAAGTCAGACACAAAATCATAATCAACATAAAGAAAATCATCATGACCATTCTAGTCATCATAAAATAATGATTATTGATTTTAAGAAAAGATTAATTGTAACATCTATTTTAACTATTCCAATTCTTTTACTATCACCAATGATTCAAATGTGGTTCAATTTCACTTTGAATATTCCTTATTCGATATATATATTATTTGTATTATCCACGATTGTCTTCCTTTATGGAGGATATCCTTTTCTAAAAGGTGCAATCGATGAAATTAAAGAAAAAAACATAGGTATGATGACCCTAATCGCAATGGCGATTAGTGTAGCCTACCTATTTAGTTCACTCACAGTATTTGGTTTAGAGGGAAGTGATTTCTTCTGGGAATTAGCAACTTTAATTTTAATTATGCTACTTGGGCATATTATTGAAATGAAATCGATTATTAATGCTTCCAGTGCGCTAAGTGCATTAATTGAATTGATGCCCCATGAAGCACATTTAATCGATGGTGGTGAGATTAAGGATATTCATTTATCTAATTTAAAGAGTAATGACTTAGTTTTGATTAAACCAGGTGAAAAAATACCTGCAGATGGAATTATCAAAAAAGGTGAAGGTCATGTCAATGAATCCATGCTAACTGGAGAATCTAAGCCTTTAAGAAAAAAAGTTGGGCAAGAATTAATTGCTGGGTCGATTAATGGCGATAGTTCATTTGAGTTAGAAGTTAAGCATGTTGGAGATGATACCTACCTATCAAAGATTATTAAGTTAGTAGATGACGCACAAAATGCGAAATCAAAAACTCAAAATCTCGCTGAAAAAACAGCTAAAGCACTAACATATGTTGCACTAATTGTCGGATTCGTCACTTTTGCAGTATGGTCTTTTTTGACAGGTGATTATACCTTTGCATTAGCACGCATGGCTACCGTTATGGTTATCGCTTGTCCACATGCTTTAGGTTTAGCAACGCCACTAGTCGTTGCTCACTCCACGGCATTATCAGCTCAAAATGGATTGCTAATTAAAAAAAGAACTCCATTTGAACAATCTGGAAAAATAACAACTGTTGTATTTGATAAAACAGGTACGCTTACTTATGGTAACTTTGGTGTTAATTTTGTTCAAGTTTTAGATGATACTTATAGTAAAGATGAAATAATCATCTTAGCTGCATCTATAGAACAAAACTCAGAGCATCCAATTGCAAGAGGAATTGTTGAAGAAGCAGAAAAGTTGGATCAGAAACTATACAAGGTTGATAACTTTCAGGCAATCAAAGGTAAGGGTGTAGAAGGAAATGTCAATCAGAAGAAAATTGAAATTGTTAGTGGAAAAGAAATAGAAAATCGAAATATTGATTTACCTAAAGATTTACCAAGTCATGAAATATCAACCAATGTATTCATGTTAATCGATGAAAAACTGATTGCAGTCATTGGATTAAGCGATCAAATCAGAGAAACATCATTTGAAGCAATTCAAGCTTTAAAATCGATGGGCATTGAAACATGGATGCTAACTGGTGATAATGAAAAAACTGCGAAAGAAGTTGCACAAACTCTAGAGCTAGATGGATATTTTTCTGAAGTATTGCCACATGAAAAACAAGAAAAAATTAAAGAACTTCAAGAAAAAGGTCATTACGTCGCAATGGCTGGGGATGGGGTCAATGACGCACCAGCACTAGCTCAGGCAAATGTAGGTATTGCTATTGGCTCAGGAACAGACGTTGCTGCTGAAACTGCGGATATCGTCTTAGTCAATAGCAACCCAAATGATGTTGTCAAGCTTATTCATTTAGGAAAAGCAACTCATAAAAAAATGATTGAAAATCTAATTTGGGCAACCGGATATAATGTGATTGCTATCCCACTTGCGGCTGGTGTTTTAGCATCAATAGGTATTATTTTATCACCTGCAATAGGTGCTGTATTTATGTCATTATCAACTGTGATTGTTGCAATCAATGCAAAGCTGCTTAAAATCAAGCAATAGGAAAGAGGTATATATGAAAAGTTATCAATTAATTGTTAGAATACCAGAAATACATTGTGTTGGGTGTCTAAATAGAATTAAGAATGCACTCATTAGTCATGGTGCAAATCATGTTGATATTGATTTATCGACACATATTGGAAAAGTCAATTTTGAAGGTGAAGAAATTGATTCACAGGGCTATATTGATTCAATAGATAATACTGGTTATTCGGTTGAGCTATTAACTATAATTTCACTTGATTAAAATAAATGTTTTTTCATTCATGATTGGTTCACATTTGTTGACTATAATACAGGTGGGTGATAAAAAATGAAAAATAAAACATGGATTACAGGTATTACAATTATTGCATTACTATTGATTGTATTTGCTGTTTTAGGAATGATCGGATATTACTATTTGGATTGGGATTGGTATCCAGCATATGGGCATATGGGATTTATGATGCCATTCGGTTTCATTTTTATGATATTATTTTGGATTGGTGTAGCAGCAGTTTTCATACATTTCTTTGAGCTAAGAGACACTTCAAAAAAAAATAATGCAAAAAAGATTCTAGACGAGCGATTGAGCAAAGGCGAAATTAGCATCGAGGAATATGAACGTATTCTAAATATAATAAAGGAGTAAATACATGAGAAAATTATTAGTTATTTTAATTATTGGCTTTGTATTTGTAGGACTTGGATCTTTTGCAGTCTATGCACAATCCCCAAGAAATACAGAATATCAAGGATATATGATGGGTGGTAGTACAAGTTGTCATCGTTACAACGAGAACTACTCCTATGAGTGGTATTATCTTCACTTATCTGAAGACAATCAAAATTTATTGGATCTAATGTATCTTGAAGAAGTTACACAATATGATTTGGAAATATTAACCACACTAGAAAAAAGTGAACTGATTAAAGAAATTAAAGAAAGATTGATTGAATACATCATTGATGAAGATTTAGTCGAATATGGGAGACGATGAGAAAACATATCATAGTAATCATAACAGTGGTTGTTACCATTTCCTTAATTACATTTTTAATTATAAATGCTAATAACCAAACATTTTTAGAAAAAGAAGGTCTTGATGGACTTTCTACAGTTCAAATGGTTGAAAAGCTTGAAGCTAAAACAATAGACCCTAATCGTTTTAATGCTAGTATAACCGCTAGTTTACTAACGATTATGACTAAAGATGCAGTTTATACATTTGATGTACCAGATGATTTGTTCTATCTTTCGATTGCACCATATCTAAGTCAAACACATCCTTGTGGAACGCACAGTCTTGTAACTTGTAGAGGAGAATTGAAAAACAAGTCATTCTATATTTTAGTTAAAGATGATGAAGGAAACACAATCTATGATCAAACTGTTAAAAGCGGTAGTAATGGCTTTGCAGGAATATGGTTACCAAGAAATATAAAGGGTACGATTTATGTTGAGTATGAAAATTATAACGCAATGACTGAAATCGAGACTTATGATAATTCAAATACTTGTTTAACGACGATGAAGTTAACCGAATAAATTAATGTTATCCATAGATAAGCATTATCGTTAAGATGGTGCTTTTTCTGTAATTGAGTATAATAGAACTGAAAGAAGTGATGATAATGAGAATTCTTGTTATTGAAGACCATAAAAAAATTAATGATTTAATAACCTTATATTCTAGACAAGATAAGCATGAAGTTGTTCAAGCTTATTCTGCAGAGGAAGCGAAATCAATATTAATCGATCAATTGTTCGATATTATAATTACTGATTTAATGTTACCTGGTATACAAGGTGAAGATTTTATTAAATACGTAAGAAAAAATAGCGATGTTTATATCATTGTCTTATCTGCTAAAACAGAAATAAAGCACAAAATAGATGTAATATCACTAGGAGCAGACGATTATTTAACTAAACCTTTTTCTGTTGAAGAGCTTATGGCGAAATTAAAGAATCTTGAAAAAAGATTAAAGATATTTTCACCGTTAAAATATTCATTTAACCAAGGAGATTTAGTAATTAATTCTGAAGGAAGACAAGTTTTTTATAAGGATATTGAAATAGAATTAACAAGAAATGAGTATGAATTATTGTACTATCTTGCTATCAATAGAAATCGAGTCTTTTCAAGAGATGATATATTTCAATTCCTTTTTAAGGACAGTGACGCATTCGATAGAGTGATAGATGCATATATTAAAAACATTAGAAGAAAACTGAATGACCATCCGAAAAACCCTAGATTCATTAAAACTTTTTATGGAGCAGGGTACCAATTCATAGGAGTCCAAGATGAGTAACTTTAACCAATTATTTAAACAAAAAATGACCAGATTCATTACTGTTTTTTTCGCGTCTTTATTATTAATCGCGAATATTGGTCTTTATGTATCATCATCAATTCAATATAATCGTGAAATTAGCAGACAGACGACCTCATTTGTTGAAATGATGGAGCATTTAATCACTATCGAAGATATCGAAACCTCAATTATATATTTAGAGCATTATGATCATACACACGGTGTTGATTTGGTCTATTATGATTCTGTAGGTAATATTCTTTATCAAAGCGAAATAATACCAAGAAATCCTAATTTAATCGATATTTATGATACCAATGATACATTGTTAGCAACTATTGGTATTGACTATCAGAGTTCAGTTATTGGCTATGAGCTCTCTATTGGTCTTATAGCATTTAACCTATTTTCAGTTATTTTATTTATTTTTGGATTGCTGATTATGAATAAGTACTTAAACCTACAATATCTTAGTGTTAAAGAGGATATGATTCAAATCGGAAAAGAAGACCACAACTTTAGGTTTAAAGACATTGAGCTAATCAACATTCAGTACTTAAAAGCATTATCTACAGAAAAGGAACTCAAGGATCTACAAGCACATTATGTTAAGATTCTTGCACATGATGTTAAAACACCATTAACTGTAATGAAGGCTTATCTTGAAGGGATTGCTTCAAATAGGATTTCTTTTTCAAAGGATATCAATAATGACTTGTTAAATGAAATCACAAACATTGAAAAAATTATTCCCCAACTGATGATTTCAAATATTGAAGATATTGTAAAAAAACAAAATATTGCAACTCAAGTAAGAAATCATATATCGAAGCTAAAGGAGACTTTCAAGAGTAAAGAAATATCTGTTGATGCCTATATCGAAGATTTAGAAATCGAGGTATCTATAACTGATATTTTAAGAATTGTAGATCATTTGATGATTAATGCTTTTTACTATAGTGAAAAGAAGAAGGTTATTAAAATTGAGTTATTAAGCACAAAAAGAACATTAACTGTTACTGACCAAGGGATTGGTATGTCTATTGATACAATAGATGCGATTGCCAAGGGGAATTATCGCTCTAATGAGGCGAAGATCTTGCATCAAACAGGTAGTGGAATAGGATTACAAATTGTAAAAAGTATTGTTGAGAAAATGGGAGCTACACTATCTATAGAAAGTCAACTTGGCATAGGAACAAAAGTCACCATAACTTTTAAAAAATAAAAAAAGGTAAAACAAATGTTTCACCTTGATAAAATCTAATTATTCATTGCGTTTCGATTATTCTTGATAGACCTTAATTGAATCAATTTGGAAATGATAGGGTAAATCCTTATCATCAATTTCACCTGCATACCAACCACCAACTGCTAGATTTAGAATCATGAAATAGGGTTGATCAAATGGCCATTCAGCAAATGTGTCATTTTTCTTTCTATTAATTTTTAAATACTCTTTTCCATCAATGCCAAAGGATAAGAAATCCTTAGTCCACTCTAGGCTATAGTCATGAAACTCAGTAGAAGCAGTTTCCAAAACCTTACGTCTTCCTATTTGAGTATCAATCTTATGATTATATGCTTCCGTGTGAATCGCACAAGATACAATTCCAGGACGATTTCCAGCAAATTCAAGTAAATCAATTTCGCCACATTTAGGCCATCTAATATCCGTCTTTGTAGAACCTAAAAACCAAATTGCTGGCCAAGATCCCTTACCAACAGGCATTTTAGCTCTAACAATAAACTTTCCATATTGGAAATGCTTTTTCTTAAAGGTATTCATTCTTGTGCTTCTATATTTACAGGTTGGAGTGTCATGAATGGTTGCTACTAAATTAAGCTTTCCATCCTTGATATAACAATTTTCTAGGCTATCTACATAGCATTGTGCTTCATTATTAGACCATTTTTCTCCGACCTCAAAAGTCCAAACTTCAGGATCTGGTTTACCATCTACTTCAAAATTTTCTTCATAAACAAGCTTGTAATCTCTCATGCTTTTCATCATCCTTTTTTTAATTACTAGATATTTCAACTGTTTCTATTATACCAAAAAAAGTTGGTTTTAATGAACTTAAAATATTGAGTTTGATAAACAAAGATTTCTTCTTGTTGAAATCACTGATAAATGATAGAATAGTACTATATGATTACATCATACATGAGGTTAAAATGAAATACATTGCGCACAGAGGACTTTCTTCAAAAGCACCAGAAAACACGATTCCTGCATTTGAGTTAGCTGCAAAAGAACAGCGCTATTTTGGTATAGAATGTGATGTTCAAACCACTAAGGATAATCAGTTTGTTATCTTTCATGATGACGATCTTCAAAGAATGGCGAAGGTAAAAAAAAGAGTACGAGATTTGACCTATGAAGAGATTTTAAAATATTCTATTTCTAAGGGAAATGGGATTAAGAAGTACCCAGATTTAAAGATTCCATTACTTACTGATTATTTAGAAATATGTTCATTTCACAATAAAACCGCAGTCATCGAAGTCAAATATGTTCATGATATTACCATGCTTACTGAACTAATCAATTTACTGGATAACTATCCCTCACTCAGTGTGATGATTATTTCCTTTAATTTAAGCTACCTAAAATATTTAAGAGCGATTACAACCATTGATCTTCAATATTTATCTGATGATATATCAGATGTTGAAATTTATGATGCGAGAGTCAACCAATTGAATCTTTCTCTGCATAAGGATTCAATAAGCAAAACTTTAGTGAACAAGCTTAAAAAAGAAGGCTTTTCAATTGCAGTATATACAGTAAATGACGCGAAGGATGCGTTAAAGTTTGAGAATTTAGGTATTGATTATTTAACAACAGACAAATTATAAGGAGAATTGAAAGTTATGAAAATATCTGTAGGTGGGATGATTGCATCCGGAAAGTCAACATTAGTTCAACGATTAGGCAAAGAACTTGATTTACCAGTCATGGAGGAATTTGAAAAGGATGATGATGTATTCAACACTCTTTTGAAATGGCTTTATGAACAAAGAAGTAATGTAGAAATGCTATTGCAGATTTACTTTATTCACAATCACTGGTTAAACCAACAAAAATATGATAATAGTTTTATTGTTGATAGAGATTTAGTTGAGCACTGGTTATTTGCTCAACACAATTTAAAATCAATGCCAACGATTATGAATATGTATAATGGTGTATTTCACGCTTATATGAATCAAATTAAGAAACCAGATCTTTATTTAATATTAGATGTGGATTGGGAAAACTTTAAGGACCGTGTGATGACACGTGGTCGTGGTCAAGAAATTGAAAACTTTGATAAAAACAAAGAATATTTTTATAATTTAATGAAGGATTACACAACAAAAATTGCTGCACAATGTGCGGTTTATGAAATACCTTATGTGATTATTAATACCAATGGTTTAACAGAGGACGAGGTCTTCAAGAAATCAATTGAAGCCATCAAGAAGGTTATGTAGTAAAAATTGATTATAAAGCCCTCGATAAAGGGCTTTTATTTTCTAAAAAGAAGAGGACATATGGATACAATTCATTTAACGAAAGAACAATTAAAATCATTTTTAATAACCTATCAGGGTCTTTCTTATCCAAATGAATTTGAGGGTGAAGAAGGTATTATCAAGCTATTGAAAAGAATTGGTAGTATTCAATACGATCCCTTGAATGTTATTGGTAAGAATGCAGACCTAGTTCTTCAATCTAGAATTCCTGAATATAGAGAATCAATGCTTAAAAAAATGCTATATCAAGACCGTACTTTAATTGATGGTTGGGATAAAATGATGAGCATTTATTTAACAGAGGATTTTCCTTATTTTCATCATATTAGAAAGGCCAAGGAACGTGACGTGCTAAGCACCTTAGGCTATAGAAATCATTTGGAATCTATAGATTTTGTAGATCATGTGATTGATTATATCAAAGAAAATGGACCAACATATCCGAAGGATATACATTTAGGAAGTGTTGAAAAAGGAATTTGGGGGCATGGGAAGATATCATCTGTAGTCTGTGACTATTTATGGAATATTGGACGTCTTGGCATTGTCGAAAAAAATAACGTAATAAAAAAGTTCGATTTAATTGAAAATTTAATCGATCCCAAATTAATTGATAATGATCCAGTATCCGATATGAATGATTTTCTTAAGTGGTATGTTCTACGAAGAATCGGTAGCATTGGCATCTATTGGAGCAATTCAGGACCAGGCTGGTACAATCATTTCATCTATAAAGAAAAAATAAGAAAACCAATTATAAAAGAATTAGTTTTAGAGAAGAAACTAGTTCATGTTAAGATTTCAGGAATGAAGGAAGATTTCTATATTCGAAGTGAAGATATTGAAATATTAAATAGAACTCAAAATGATATAAAAAAAGTGAAGTTTCTAGCACCCTTAGATAATCTTTTATGGGATAGAAAGTTTTTACTTCAAGTGTTCGATTTTGATTATACCTGGGAGGTTTACGTACCAGAGGATAAAAGAAAATATGGGTATTATGTTATACCAGTTCTATATGGTAATGACTTAATTGCACGCTTTGAACCAGCTGGAAAAAGATCATTAAATGACTTTTCAATCAAAAAATGGTGGTGGGAAAAAGATACTCAGCCAACCAAGGAAATGATTGAAGAGATTCTTTTAGCATTTCATCAATTAACCGAATTCATTGGAGTAAGTAAAATATCTAAGAAAGAGATTAAAGATTTACTGGGTACGAAAACATGATTAAACATGAATATAAAAAACACGAAAAAAATGTTTATTTTCCAAAGGAAGAACCGGTTATCATCGATGTTCCGATGATGAAATATTTAACTATTTCTGGAAAAGGTAATCCGAATAGTCAAGAGTTTTCAGAAAAGATAAGTGCTTTATACAGCTTATCCTATGCAATAAAGATGAGCTATAAGAATAATTATCCAATTGATGGATATTATGAGTATACTGTATATCCTTTAGAGGGAGTATGGGACTTATCTGATAATGGAAGAGAAAAAGCTTATCTTGATAAGAATGAACTCATTTATACAATCATGATTAGACAACCAGAATTCGTCACCCATGAGATATTTAATGATCTTCAAAAAAAGACAATTCTTAAAAAGAATATCCCTTATTTAACTGATGTCAAGCTAGAATCTATTCAGGACGGGAAATCTATTCAAATCATGCATATTGGTTCCTTCGATGATGAACCCAGAAGCTTTCAAAAAATGAAGGATTACCTAGAAAAGCACAATCTAAAGCAAAGAACTCTCACTCATAGAGAAATTTATCTTTCTAATTTTCAAAAGGTAGTAAAAGACAAATTAAAAACAGTACTAAGATATTTTATTGAGTAATAAATGATAAGAAAAAAGGAATGTTCCCAATTGGTTTCATTCCTTTTTCTCTTAAAGGACTCTTAGAGGAAGAGTTACAAAGTATGATTACTCAGGTGCGGTAACGTTTAATGTTCTTTCGTAAACCTTTTGGTTACCTAACCAGTCAGTTAAAGTGTATTTGAGTACGTATGTACCAACTACGGATGTATCAATTGTGTAAACTCCAGCATTTTCAGTAACTAAGCCTACGGTGTCACTTGAAATTGTAAGTGTTGGAACCTTAGCGAAATCACCATATTTCAATCCAGTAAGTGGATTAAAGACTGCATTTTGAACAACATTTCCAACTGGTGCCCAGAAGTATGGAGCAACTTCATCAACTGCATGTCCAATGAGCTCAACAGAGACATCATCAAAGTAAACCTTAGTTGCTGCACTTCTACTAGCATTTTCAGCATCGATTAGACCTAAGAAGAATCCAAGCTTAGCATCAGCTGTACTTAATCTTGCATTATGCATTACTAGGCTGAATGTTGTCCATTCTGAAGTTAACTCAACAGTATGAAGTGTGTAATTAGCGAAGTTGTCTGATGGGTTTTCAAAGATGACACGAATATCTCTTGCTACATCAGCCTTAGCCTTAAATGTTAATAAATAAGAGGATCCTGCTTCAAACTTGAAGCTGTTTCTCTGGAAGAATTGGATACTATGAGGAACTGTACCAACATAGGTAATGTCGATTTCTAGATGTCCATCAACAAATTGATGAGGATTCCATGTACCTGTACCAGTACCAGCCTTTAATGTCCATCCTAGATTTGCATCTAGATTTGTAATTGCTGTTTGTGCTTCAAAATCGCCATCAGTGAATACGATACGACCATCAGGCATATTTGCTTCAGCAACCACTGTGATTACTCGTGTATAGTTTAATGTGTTTCCTGACGCGTCAGTAAGCATATAAACGATATCATAATCACCAGGAACGTCTACATTGACTGTACCTGTGTAAGAAATTTGGTCTACAGTCAGTGTCTTATCGACATGATCGTAAACTCTTAAGCCTAGCATAGGATCAAATGCATTACCTTGCATCCAAACAGTATCTAGTGCACCCCAAATTTGAGGAGCTACTGTATCTGCAGAAAGTTCAAGAATTCTAACTACCTTCACATCATCAATATATATTCTTGTTGGAGTTGAGAAGGAGTGGATATTACCAGCAAAGAAGGAGAACTTACCATTGGTAATGGATGCTGTTGTATGATGATATTCATAAACATATTCAACCCAATCATCTTCTAAATCAAAGTAAGCTGCAAATCTAACACCACCTGATTCTAGGTTCAATTGTAATGGTCTAGGATCATCTGCCTTCGCCTTAAATGAAATTTGATAAATATGACCTTGAGTGACGGTTCTATTTAAAGTATAGAATTGAATAGCGTGGAATACGGAGACTGTTTCAAACATATCAATAATTGCTACACCATCTTTTATTTCAACATTCCATTGACCAGTTCCATGCCAACCCCAACCAGTACCAGCTGCTGCTGGAGCTGTTTGGTCTACTGCAAAGTCACCATTAATTAATGTAAATGTGTTAGGTAAGCCACCTTCAGAGTCAGTGACATATACTGTTCTATTCTTTTCAGTTACATTACCTGAACGGTCTGTTAATGTATAAGTTAATGTGTAATCGCCAGGTACGTCAATATCAACTGTGCCAGTAACAACGATTGATTGTGGAGTTAATGACTTATCAACGATATCAAACACTGAAACACCAAGAAGTGGATCAAATGCGATACCTTGAGGAGTTTGAACATTGGTTACACCAAACATTAATGGTGCATCGTTATCTACTAGATAACCAACTAATTCTAGCTCGACATTGTCAAGATAGAATGTAGTAGCAGGTGAATTAGGTTCTACTAAGCCTACAAAGTAAGCGAATTTACCATTAGTGAATCCACCAGCAGGAATTGTAATAATAGATTCATAGGAAGCCCATTCAGTTGTAATATTAACAACCTGGAACCAGTTAACCACTGTACCTGCTTCAAGTGATAGACGAATTGATCTAGCGATATCAACCTTTGCATCATAGGTTAAACGATACATAGCTTGTGTTTCAATCACTCTATTTTGTTGATAGAATTGTGTTCCATGAGGAACTGTACCAACGTTAGTTACAACTTGTGTCATGATACCATTAGAAATTTCAACGGTGAATGTTCCACCACCATGCCATCCCCAACCATCAACAGCAGGCTGTGCATAAGGAGTTGTTTGTGGAGTTTCCATATCGCCATTGGTTACAAAGAATGTAGTATCTAGCATATCGGCTTTATCAACAACAGAAACTGTTCTTTCATAAACTGCTTCATTACCTGAAGCATCTTCAACTGTATAGGTTAATACATAATCACCAACTGTTGTATGATCTACAGCGCCAGTAACAACGATATCACTAACTGTGAGATCCTTATCGACTGAATCAAATAGAGTAACATTCATCATTGGGTTAAATGCGAAGCCCTTAAGGATAATATAGTCATCAACACCATATAATACAGGTGCTGTTGTATCTACGATACCTTCAATGGTTTCAACAGTAATATTGTCAAGATAAATAGTTGTTGGAACTGAAGTAGAACCAACTAGACCCATAAAGAATGCGAATTTACCATTTGTATATCCTGGAAGTAGGTGTTGGAACTCAATTGTATAAGTTTCCCAAGTTGTTGTAATATCTACGATTTGGTCAAATCTTCTTGTAGTTCCTTGTTCAAGTGCAACTTGGATAGGACGAGCTAAGTCTGCTCTCGCATCAAATGTAATGCGGTAGTATCTACCTTGTTCAATAATTCTATTTTGTTGATAGAATTGAACACCAAATGGTACAGTTCCTAAATTTGTAACATCAATTTTAGCAACGCCATCTTTAATTTGTGCAGTAAATGTACCAGCACCATGCCATCCCCAACCTAGTTCAGCAGGTTGTGCATAAGGTGTTAATTGTTCAACTTCCATATCACCATTAACAACTAGCCATGTAGATGGAACTAAGCCATCAAGTACTGTGATTGTACGTGTAACAACTCTTACATTGCCTGAAGCATCTTCAACTGTATAAGTTAATACATAATCACCAGGAGTTGTGTTATCAACTGTTCCAGTAATGACGATATCATCAACAGTTAATGATACATCTTGATTGTCAGTTACTGTAATACCTGTGAGTGGATCAAAAGCTTCATTCTTACCGATGACTTTATCAGTAGCACCAGTAATGACTGGAGCTTCAGTATCTAAATCAACTTCAGTTTCAACAAACTTAACGTCATCGATATAGATTGTAGTCAGTGCACCCACTACATTTGGTGGATAACCAACCATTGTACCACCACCAAAGATTAACTTACCATTGGTAATTGTTGGTGCAGTTACATAAAATTCAACTTGGAAAGTTTGCCATTCTGTAGTTAACTGTACTGCTTGATCGAAATAGCCAACATATTGTGCATTTTCAAGCTTAACAACCATAGGACGAGCGATATCTGCTCTAGCCTTAAATTCAAAGATGAAATTCTTTCCTTGTGGAACTGTTAGGTTAGGTTGAGAGAATTGTGAACTCCACCATTGATTACCAGCAGCTGTAATGTTGTACTGAAGCACGCCATCAACAACTGTAACAGTACTTGCTCCACCTTCACCAGCCCAATGCGTCCATGTGCCAGATAGAGGCTCAGAGAAGTCACCGTTTGTGATGAATAATTCTGATGTTGGAGCAACTCTAACGATGAGCTGACGTGTAGCAACTTGTGTGTTTCCAGCTAAATCTGATACAGTGTAGGTTAGTGTATAAACACCAGCTACATTGACATCATAAGCACCTGAAACAACAATTCTTGATGTGATTGTTCCATCGATATTGTCGATTGCTGTAATTCCTGTCATAGGATTCCAAGTATCATCACCAACATCTACAACAGCATCAGCTATTCCAAAGAATAGTGGCTTTGTTGTGTCTACGACCGGAGTTGGAGTCGGAGTCGGCTCTGTTGGAGTCGGCGTCGGATCGACTGGAACTGTGGGGTCATTTTTACATGCAACAATAAGTGTTGCGAATAAAAGTATGAATATAAGATAAATCGCTTTTTTCATTTGAACCTCCGTTTTTTTTATGTTTACGTGGGATAATCCACGAATTAACCTTTAATAACTTTTCTTAATTTAAAGAATCTATAACCGAAGAATCCTGCTGCACCAAGTGCTGCTGATCCACCAACTGCTGCAATCACTATAATCGCTGTATTATTTGTTGTTTCTCCTGGAACTTCTGGTTCTTCAGGCTCAACAACAGGAGTAGTTAATGTGATTTCAAGTAGGTCACTAGCAATTGTAAATGATGTGCCATCAGGTAATGTAGAAGTAAATGTTGAATAAGCAAAGTATGATCCTGGATTTGTAGCAGTTAGTACCTTGCCAGTTGCATCTAATGTGATTCCTGTACCACCATCACTAATCACTGTATAAACTGGCATGTAAGGATAGGTTGTACCATTAGGTGTTTCAATTTGTGCAGTTACCTTTAGGCTAGTTGCATCTTCAACTAAAGCACTGAGCTTATAGTTATCCAATGTGAGTCTATTGAATGTGTTTTCAAAGTATCCAATATGGTCAGTAGTCATTCCGCTAATACCGTAGTTATAATATTGTGTCATAATAGGATACTCATTTAATGTCCATGGCCATACAGTTACACCACGATGCGTAATTGCCTTAATGAAGTTTAGCGTTAATGCTCCATAGCTAGGATTTAGAGTGGAATTGATAGTTACTACTGATGAGAATGTATTGGTTAATGATGTATTAACATTTTGTGCATTTAATACTGCACCAGTCAGTAAACCATTTGATATTTCTGGATATTCATCATTCATTGTTAAAATATTTTGTGAAGAAAATGCGATAATTGCAGTTTGATCATACATATCCATTTCTTCTATAAGATCTGCAACAAATTGTACAAGAAGTGGCATTGTTGGTTTAATTTCTACAAATATAACAACATCCTTACCCTTGAACTCTTCAAAATATTCACGCAGTGTAGGCATTTTTAAATCTGTTCTACCCCCAATAGGGTCTGCAAGGTTTAAAGCCTTTAAATCAGATAAGAGTGAGTTGACGATTGTTAAAGGGTCATGAGCAGGAGCTGTTCTAGCTGTTGTTGTATCATGCATAATAACAACTTCTAGATCAAGAGTTAAATGAACATCAAGTTCTAGAATATCAGCGCCTCTTGCATATGCTTCTAGGGCAGCTTCTATTGTATTTTCAGGAGCTGAACTTAAACCACCAGCATATAAGCCACGGTGAGCAATCATTAATGGTCTTCTTACATGTGTAGTTTCTGTAAATAATGCATATTTAGCGAAAATACCTTGATAATTATCGGATAGAATACCATTAGCACCAGATAAAATCGCTCTATATTGTGAAACATCATCATTTCCAGCGGATACCCAAACAGTCATCGCTCTTTGTTGCATATAGAGCACTTGTTCTTGGTTTAATAGATGTGTAGGAATGATGGATGCGACTGCCTGTGCACTATTGGTTTGTCTTCTAATGTTCATTAAGTCTTCATTGGAGAGTGATGTGACATCAGCCATTTCATAATGCATAACACCTCGAATAACAGCATGAATTGCTCTAGCTGCGAGAATCGCCTCAGAATTGTCAGATATTAAGAATAAATCATAGATTCTTAAATCCTTTAATTCGGTAGCGAGCGTGGCGGCAAGATTAGCATCATTTGTATAAAATGCCGGTATCACCTTGCCATCAACTGCAATGAGTGCTTCCTCTAAGGAGAGAAGAACTGTACCTGCTTTATTCACAACATTTAAATCATTATTGATTCTAAAGACTGCAGTTGCTGGACGTATTGTGCCTGAAAAGTCTTCAAGCTGTGAAAGTTCTTCAAACCAGACAAGTGTTGTTGCAGGTGCAACAATACCCGTGGTTGGTTGATACACATCAACAACAGATGCAAATTGATATTTTTCTTCTTCAATATAATCTACTGGAAGTGTAATTTTGATGTTGTCATAATAAACATTGACATTATCTGCCTGTACACCGATACGACCATGTGTAAATTCAAATGCATTGTCATAGGTCATAATTTCAGTATTGTTGATATATTCCTTAACAGTTGTGTTATATACATCAACTTTTAGGTTATAAAATGTGCCTGGATTGAGCTGTTCGGTGTAAGCAGCAGTTCTTGGGACATTCCAATTACCACCAACACGCTTCGCAAATTCTACACCATTGGCTTGAGTTGCATCTTGTCTAATTGCCATTTGAAAGTAGTTTTCTGTAGTGTATCTAAACATAACTGAAGTCCATCTGGATGAGTTAGAAGCTGAAGTCATGCGCATATCCGTTTCAATAATATAATTAGAAAATCCGGATAGGTATGTTGGAAATAATACGATTGTATAAGGACTAAGCAGCAATCTTTCGTTGTCTATAGCAGCGGATCCACCTGCAGCACCAAGGTTATTGAAAAGATTGAGTGAATTTGGTATTGCTCCATTTGGTACACCTGCAAAGTTTTGCTGATAGATTACATATTCAGTTTCAGCCTCTAGCTTGGAAATCAAATAGAGAGTCATGTTATTGGATTGATAGCTAAATCCAATTGGAAATACTCCCTTTTCGGATACTGAAATTGAGTTAGAAGTAATCGTAACACTTGGGTTTGTACTCGCAAGTGTCGCCTGATTTAAGAAAATTTCACCAAAAGCACCCTTGACTTTGATTTCTCTTGTGTCGATAACTTCATTAACATCCGCAAGGATATGATTGAACTGGCTTGTCAATGTTCGATTAGCGGTTGCTGCACTGACTTCACTTACAGAACCCAGCTTACCAAACATCATAAAACCTAATAAAAGCAGTAAAATAATTAAGAATTTCTTTTTCATTTAATGCACCTCTTTGTATGTGGGAAAACGATTTCCTATTTTTCATAAAAATATAAGCGCAACCCCCTGTCACTGATGGGAAAACGGTTTCCCATTTTGTGTAAAAAAATAGTGTTTCTTCAGTTTTTACTTCAGCTAACACCGCTTAGACATTCATGTATGCGTTTACAGTAGTATTATATATTGATTTTTTTTTAAAGTCAACAAAAATAAACCTTAAATTTTTTTAGTTGAATTACGCTCTATGAGCGTGACTGGAATATACTTAACGATTTGTCTCTTTTCAACAGGATGTTCGATTGCATTGAGCAGTTCTTGAGCAGCAAGAGAACCTATCGCTTTTGTATCCTGGTGGATTGTTGTTAATGAAGGTGTAAAATGCTTTGCAAAATCAATATCATCATAGCCTATGACAGAAACATCCTCAGGAACCTTGATTCCCTTCGCTTCAAGTGCTCTAATAACACCAAAGGCTAAAACATCAGAAAAGACTAAAATCATTTCTGGAAGAATTCCAATACGATTTGCGATTATTTCACCTGCTCTGTATCCACTTTCATAACCGAATTCATCAGCTATAATAATACTATCTTCATTAAATTCTAAATTTTTATGTGTCATGTAGTTTCTAAAAGTATCCATTCTAGTCATAAAAGATCTCGCAGTTAATGGACCTGAAACTGCAATAATTTTTTTCATTTTCAATTTCATGGCATGATCAATACCTAAAATAATACCCATTGCATCATTACTAATAATCGAATGAAGGTTAGGCATCACAACGTCAGCAGAAACACAAGGAATAGGGCTTTTCACTACCTCAATGATATTTGGATTGTTGATGTTACCCATTACAATTAAGACACCATCTACCTTTTTATTTCTACACCATTCTAAATAGGTTAGCTCGTTATGTCCTAATTTACTAACGATTAAAACTATTTCATAGCCTGTTTGCTCAACTTGATTTTTAAATGATTGCAAAATGCGTGAGAAAAAGGGATGCTCAAATCCGATCAAAGAGATATCGGAATAGATGACACCAATTGTCCAGCTCTTTTTAGCACTTAGGATCCGAGCATTACTCATTGCTACATAGCCTGATTCCTCAACGTACTTTAAAACACGCTCTCTCGTTTCAGCGCTAATACGACCGTTATTATTTACAATTTTTGAAATTGTGCTTGGTGCAAGATTCAATTCTTTTGCTATATCTACAATTGTTTTTTTCAAATGAACACACCTCGTTTTCATTATATATCATTTTTGGGATGTACCAAACTATTAATGAAAAAAAATAATGTGAAGAGAATTAAAAAATTCAGTTGTTACTTAAATATACAATACCAAATCAGTTTTAGAATATCAAAAAAATGACACATTTTCTTAAAGAAAGTGATAAAATATATCCACAATAGGAAAAAAGAGGCATAGAATGCATAAAAGAAAGAAAAGACTAATCGTCATTTCCATCATTTTATTTTTCTGGCTAGTGATGCTTTCTACAGATATGATCTTGGCAGAGAGGGATCACGCACCAGTTTTTTATGCACGTGTAGTGAGCTATGATGATGGAGGTTCAGAAAAATTCATAGGACTTTTCTATCAGGTGTATCATGTGAAATCTATAGATCCTAGCAACTCCGATTTAATAATTGATTATGGATATCATTTAGTACCTTGGTTTTATTCACTTGACTATGTCAAAGAGATTGTTGTTCACGATACTTAGGATAACAAATGTTGTCCTTTTTTTATCGTCATACATAATCATTTTGCAGTGAGCAAAAATAGTGTATAATAGATATGGATTTCAGTTAAGGGGGATCATGAATGCTTAGAAGACAAATTAGTAATAGCCCAAAAAGGGTACATCGATTTCGCTATCTTGAGTCATCGAGAAGACACAGTGAAAAGCACATCACAATAAAAGAAGAATCATTGTATAAGCCATTATTAACGATGGCGTTAATACTTGTTTTTATTTTGGTTATTATTTTCCCAATATCCATATTTGACAATATGTTTCCTACCGTTATGATTTTTTTAAGAAGATTATTTGGTTGGATGAGCTTATCTGCAGTAGCAACCCTACTCATACTTCCGGTTTCAGTTTATGACGTTGAATTGATTAGAATATTTTCAGATACTGTAAGATTTGATACAGGATATGTGATATTCGCGATTTTTTTCGCGATATTTGCTGATACATTCTTTGCATATATTGGCTATAGATTTACAAAGCAACTTTCAAGATTATTTGCTAGAAAAGCTAAAAAGAGTGATGTTGAAAAATCGAATGCAAATTTAAGAAAATATGGAAATATTGGTATGTTTTTCTTTTCCTGTACACCACTACCTTTCACACTAGCAATTTATACAGCTGGTGCAGTAAGACTCAATATAAAAGGATTTTTAATTGCTGTAGCTTCTGGACGATTAGTCAAGTACTCAGCATTCGCACTGTTCCTAAGATTATTTGGAATCAATTTAGTGGAAATCGGACAGAATTTATTTACATCAATATTCGGTTAATAAAAATGGTTCTCTGTCAAGGATAGGGGTACCGAATAAGTAAATCAATGAATAAGGGTATTTGGCATGAGTTGCTGAATACCTTTTTTATTTCAACCAATCATAT
>PGXL01000007.1 GCA_002839095.1 Tenericutes bacterium HGW-Tenericutes-2
CCTTATCTAAAGTGTGTGGTTACCTTTATTATAAAGATTTACTTATGCTATTTTAATACCCTTTTAAAAATCATCCACCCCTAACATAATTATAGAGCCTAAAAAAATAACACCTCAGCGAGGTGTTTTCTTTTGCTATTTGGTTGTTTCTCTTTCAATTAATTTGACATCTATAATATCATGTAGACTTTCTAGTTCAACACCACGAATTAATCTAGTGAGGTTAATGAAGGACTGTTTACCCATAAAATTGACTGATTGATGTATGGTTGTAATCGATGGCGTCATCCATTTCGAATATGGAGTATTATCATATCCAACTAGAGATACATCATCAGGAACCTTCCGTCCTAGCTTTTGTAAAATATTAAGGGTTGCGAAAGCTAATGTGTCTGAGAAAGTAAATATACCATCTACATTCGGATTATTTTTTAGGATTTCTTCGATTAATTTAAAATCTGGATTAATTAAGTCGAAATCAAAGATATCTGCAAACAAATCGTGTTGTTTAATTTCATTTAAGAAACCAATCGTTCTTTCCATTGTTGTGAGAAGAAAGGATGGTCCTCTAAAAACTAAAATATTTTTAGCTCCAGTTTCAATTAATTTCTTCGCAGCTAAAGTTCCACCCTTAACGTTATCTGATGTGATTGATGGAATATTTTCATCTAAAATATGGTCGACAGTAACTACAGGAATATTTAATTCGACGAGCTTGTCGCGATTGGAAAAGTTAGATGCGATAATTAAGCCTTCAATATTATATTGTTCAAAGAATTTTAAGTACTCAAGCTCACGATCAGGATCATCTTGAGTGTGGCAGAACATAATTTTGTATCCGTAGGCAGCAGCTTGAGATTCAATACCTTCAAGAAGTTCACCATAGAATGAAGGTCCAATATGAGGGACGATAACACCAATGATTTTAGAACTTCTAGAAGTTAGACTTCTAGCAAGTTGATTTGGAATAAACCCTAAATCTTCAATGATTTTATTGACCAAAAGCTTGGTGTCTTCGTGCACATAACCTTTCTGGTTAATAACTCTAGAAACTGTTGATACACTAACATTTGCTTTTTTTGCTACATCACGGATAGTTGGCTTCATCATTTAGTCCTCCTTCTGAAGAAGTAGATATTGGTACTCTTCTAGAATGATTGTATCACGAAGTTCAACTTTTTCGTTAGTAAATAAATTTTTATAAACGCCTCTATAAATAGGATTTATATCTATTTTAGTTTGATTTCCATTGTTAATCATCACAAAAATTTGATCATTATCTTTAACTTTTGTAAACATTAATATACTAGAATCAATAAAATGATAATCATAATCACTAAATGATGGGTGAAGATTTCTAAGTTCGATTAATTTCTTAGTGAAATTGTAGAAATCCAAGTCCTGTTCTTTTTCATTCCAAAGCATGCAACGTCTGTTATCAGGGTCATGCTCACCGGTAATTCCGATTTCATCACCATAATAAATATTTGGTGCACCAGCTGATAAAAACATTAAAAGATATGAAAGCTTTACACGTCTTGGATCATCTTTTAATCTACGCTTAATTCGAATCGTATCATGAGAACCCACAAGATTAAACATATTCTCCATTACATTTTTTGGAGTTGTTGCTAGATACATCGTTACAACATCCTTAAATGTCTTCAAATCCATTTGGTTTTCTAAATATTTCCAAATCGGAAATGATAAATCATAGTTCATTACTGAATCCAATTGATCTCCATGAAGCCAAGGATAAGAGGAATCCCAATTTTCACCTAATATAAATGTATCCTTTTTGGCTTGTCTTGATACCTTTTTAATCTGTCTTAAAAAGTCATGCGATATCTCATTAGAGACATCAAGTCTCCAGCCATCAATATCATAGTCTTCAATCCAAAATTTTATACAATCAAGTAAATGCTTTTCAGCAATCGGATTGGATGTATTCCATTTCGGCATATATGGAGTAAAAGCGAATGTCTTTAAATTCAGTTCTATACCATAATAGTTTGTTGGCTTTCCATGGCTATTTAAAGGAAAATTAATGACAGGAAATTTATCGATAAAGAAGCAATCCTTATAAATAGAATGCTCGCCATTTTTTACAACATCCTGGAAATATGGATGGTCAAATCCACAGTGATTAAAGACTCCATCAAGCATCACTTTAATTCCACACTCGTGAGCCTTTTGAACTAAAAGCTTAAAATCTTCATTCGTACCAAATTGTGGGTCGATTAAAAAATAATCAGTTGTATCATACTTGTGTGCTGTAGGAGCTAAAAAAATTGGTGTGAAATAGATTCCAGTTATTCCTAGTTCTTTTAAATATGGAAGCTTATCAATAACACCAAGTAGATCACCACCGTATAGCTCATGATTATTGACTGGGAGCTTACCCCATTTCAAATCACTTTGTTTTCTAAAGCTATGAAAGCGGTCTGGAAAAATTTGATACCAAACGATATCCTTTACCCAATTTGGTGTTTGATGCAAGTCCTCATGATTTAAGTAAGGGAAGTTATAGTATTCACTTAAATCAAATTTTTCATATAGCTTGGATTCATCTGTTATCAAACGCACGCGTTTAGAACCAAGCACATATCTCTTATCCTCAGACTCTAAAATGAATGCATATTTAGTTCTCAAATAAGGAGGTCTGATTTCGATAAAATAAAAATCGAAGTCATCGGTTTGATAACGACGCTTCATCTCTAAAACATCATGTTTCCAATAAGGTTTACCAAAAGAATCACCACCCCATGAGAATGGATCTCCAAAGATAATTTGGACCTTTTCAATATCATTTTTTGCAGTTCTTAATGTTATATGGAGTGTCTCTTGATCGTAAGCGTAAGAGAACTCCGACTTGGCATTGTGCCATAGTGCTAATTTATTCATATTGATCACCAAAAATATTATAACACAGCCATAATTTTATAAAATGTGAAACCGCTAACATTATTTATTCCATACTATAAGTATGTTAAAATGAATAGTGTAAAGGAGTCGTTAAGATGACGAAAAAATGGTGGATGGAATCTGTTGGATATCAGATTTATCCCAAAAGTTTTTATGACAGTAATGATGATGGCATCGGTGATCTTAATGGCATATATGAAAAGCTGGATTATCTCGCTTTATTAGGAGTTAATCTCGTCTGGATTTGCCCATTCTATGATTCTCCGATGGACGACAACGGTTATGATGTTCGTAACTTTTTTGATGTCTCTAAAGAGTTTGGTACGATGGATGATGTCAAAAAATTAATAGCACGTGCTAAGGAGCTTGGAATTAAAATTGTTTTAGACTTTGTCTTAAATCATACATCCGATGAGCATCCATGGTTTGTTGAATCCAAATCCACTAAGGATAATCCTTATAGAGATTACTATATTTGGCATGATGGAAGAATTGTTGATGGCGTCAAGGTTGAGCCTACAAACTGGGGTTCATTTTTTGGTGGAAGTGCGTGGAATTATGATGAAACAACCGACAGCTATTACATGAAAATCTTTTCAAACAAAATGCCTGATTTAAATTGGAAGAACGAAAAGGTTCAACAGGAAATGATTGAAATAGCGAAAAAATGGTTAGACCTTGGAATTGATGGATTTAGAATCGATGCTGTATCTCATTTGGATCGAGATGAGTTCATTGATGCAAAGGCAAATGAGGGTGAAAAATATCCTCTCGATTGGAACAAGTTTTCTAATCTTCCCAAAGTGCATGATTACTTAAAATTATTAAACAAGGAAGTTTTTTCTAAATATGAATGTCTTACCATCGGTGAGGTTGGAGGAGCTGCATCTATAGATCAAGGAATCAAATATGCAGCATTTGATTCAAATGAGTTATCCATGGTATTCAACTTTGACCACAACTGGTGTAATAATCTACATGAAGTAACAAACCCTAAGAAATTAAAAACTAATGTTTTAGCCTTAAAAAAAGTATTTAATAGCTGGCAGGAATCCTTTAAGGATATTGGTTGGCTCCCTCTTAATTGGCTTAATCATGATCAGCCTAGATTAATGAGCCAATATGGAAGCTATAAATATCCACTTGCATCTGGCAAGATGCTAGCCACAGCTCTTCACATGATGCGTGGAACTCCCTTTATCTATCAGGGTGAAGAAATAGGAATGACTAATTTCCCATTTGAAGATGTCACTCAGTTCAATGACATTTCTAGCAAGAGTGCATATAACTATCATCTTGAAAAGGAACCTGATGACCCAGTCAAAGCTTTAAAGAAGGCAGCACTTCGATCAAGAGATAATCCTAGAACTCCGATGCAGTGGTCAAAGGAGCCAAATGCAGGATTTTCAATTGTTGACCCTTGGATGTATGTGAATCCCAATTATAAAAAAATCAATGTTGAGAAAAATCTAAGCAATGAAAATTCGTTATGGTATCATTATCAAAAGTTGATTGATTTAAGAAAAAATAGTATTTACAGTAGTACAATTATTTATGGAACCTACAAGCAAATCGATTTAGAGGATGAAAATCATTATTCTTATCTAAGAAAAGACTCAAGTCACACACTTTTAGTCATTAATTCTTTTTCAACAAAGAAGACAAACTACGATTTAAGTCCATACGATATAGTAGAGGTTTTAATTTCCAATTATAAAAAAATAAGCATTAAAGAAAACAAACTGACATTAAAACCTTTTGAATCGATAGTGTTCAAGGTTGAGGAGAAATCATGAGAAGAAGTGGTGTATTACTTCACATTTCAAGCTTACCGAGCAATTATGGCATCGGAACCTTTGGAAAAGCAGCATATGACTTTGTTGACTTCCTAAAGGAATCTGAACAAACATTTTGGCAAATATTACCCCTAGGTCCTACATCTTATGGAGATTCTCCATACCAAACGTTTTCTGCGTTTGCTAATAACCCTTATTTTATTGACCTGGATTTATTAATTGAACAAGGTTTACTTGATCCACATGAAATTGTAGCAACCTTTCATTCGCCAAGATATGTAGAATATAAAGAGCTTTATGATGAAAGATTTATCGTATTAAAGAAGGCGTTTCATCGTTTTGACACAAAAAACACTAAATTTCAAAAATTTATTAAAGACAATCAAAATTGGCTTAATGATTATGCTTTATTTATGGCACTCAAGGTACATCATGGTGGAGAATCATGGTTAACATGGGAAAAAGAATTAAGACTTCGTGATGAAAATGCATTGACACACTACAAAAATCTTCTCAGTGAAGATGTTGAGTTTTATCAATTTTTACAATATGAAGCATATCAACAATGGTTTAATTTGAAGAAGTATGCAAATGCAAAGGGTATTGAGTTTGTTGGAGACATGCCTATCTATGTATCCTATGATTCAAGCGATGTTTGGGCGAATCCAAAATTCTTTGATCTAGATCAGGATAGATTGCCGATTCATGTCGCAGGTGTTCCACCAGATAACTTCTCTAAGGATGGACAATTATGGGGGAATCCTCTCTATGATTGGAAGCAATTAGAAAAGGAAGATTTCAATTGGTGGGTTGAAAGAATTTCTCAAGCAGTTCATGCATTTGATTGGATTCGTATTGATCATTTCATCGGATTCCAAAATTTCTATTCTATCCCATATGGGCATTTAACAGCTGCTAAGGGTGAATGGAAAAAGGGTCCTGGCATTAAACTATTTGAAGTAATTAAGGAAAAATTAGGATGTGTGAATATTATTGCTGAGGATTTAGGAGTCATTACAGATGATGTTAGAAAGCTATTAAAAGCAACAGGATTCCCTGGAATGAAGCTCTTGCAGTTCGCGTTTGACTCAAGAGAAGAAAGTGATTATATTCCTCATCTTTATACTAAGAACTCAATTGCTTATACTGGAACACATGACAACGAAACCACACAAACATGGTTTACAAAGCTCCCTAAAAAGGATTTAGAATATTGCTTAAATTATATCAATCATTCAGGTAATCAAAGCCCTGTAGATAGCCTTATTAAAGCAACCCTAGCATGCATAGCTGATACAGCAATTATTCCGATGCAAGACTATTTAGGACTTGGAGATGAGGGTAGAATGAACATCCCATCAACAACCGGTAATAACTGGAAGTGGAGAATGCTACCTAATGAAATGAATAAGGACTTGCTAATTAAGATGAAATCATTTACACTATTATATGGTAGAGGTCAATCAAAACATAAGAAGGGTAGTTAATCTATCCTTTTTCATTAGAGGTATATATGGAAAAAATTAGAGGTGTAAATTTAGGTGGTTGGTTTGTTTTAGAGTCATGGATGAAACCAGCTTTATTTGATGGAATAGACTCAAAGGATGAAACTGGTTTTTCCATCAAAAATGTCAATGCAGAAAAGGATTTAAAAAAGCATTGGGAAACATTTATTACTAAAGACGATTTCATCTTTATTAAGAGCTTAGGAATCAACTCAGTTAGAATTCCTATTCCTTGGTGGCTTGAAGGTGTATCTCCATATTTTTCTGCGCTTCCATATATTCATCAAGCGATGCAATGGGCAGCTGAAGTTGAACTGAATGTACTACTCGATTTACATACTGCACCAGGATGTCAAAATGGTTTTGATAATGGTGGTATTCAGGATGTGATGACCTGGCATTTAGATCAAAAGAATATCGAGATAACTGTTGATAAGCTTGAGTTCATCACTAAAGAGTTTAAAAATTATCCATCATTTTGGGGCATTCAAGTTTTAAATGAACCACATGCATCAATTGATATAAATCTGATTCAATCATTTTATGTAGATGCTTATCATCGAATTAGAAAACTTACTGACAAAGTGATTGTATTTCATGATGCATTTAGACCAACAGACCCTAGCTGGAAGCATTTCTTTGAATCTAATCACATGGAAAACATTGTATTTGACATTCATTTATATCATTGCTTCGATCAAAAACTTGTCAATGGTGATTTTGATCTTCACATTTCAACGATCATCGAAAAAAGATTGCCAATGATTCGAGAGCTTTCAAAGTTTATTAGAGTTGTTGTAGGTGAGTGGTCATTAGGCATTAACTATGAAAAGCTTCAAAAAAATGATTCATTTGATGAATTGCTTTATAATAAAATTCTTGCTGATTTACAGCTTTATGCGTATACTCAAGGTTATGGTTACTACTTTTGGAGCTATAAGATTGAAAGAGAGTCCCATGAAAATTGGGATTTCAAAAGATTGGTAGAAAAAAAGATACTACCTAGTAAATATTAATTAAAAACATAATTATAAGTTTTATATTTGGTTAATAAAATGATTCTTTTTAAGGATGATAACGTTAACATAGATAGATAAATATAAAAAATGCTTTGAAGTTCAAAAAGAATTGAAAATCAATTGACATTTAAGAAAAAAAAGCATATAATTACATTGCTGAAATAAGGAGGATATGAACATGATATTTGAGCGCATTAAAGAAATGATTATTGAAGAACTTAACGTTCCAGAAGAAAAAGTAACAATGCAAGCAAGATTAGCTGAAGATCTTGGTGCTGATTCAATTGACGCTGTTGAATTAATTATGAACATCGAAGATGAATTCTCAGTCCAAGTGAGTGATGAAGAAGCACAAAATATTAAAACGGTTGGGGACTTAGTTAAGTACGTAGAAGCACTAAACTAAAAACAAAAAGGGAGTTGAAATTCCCTTTTTTTGTTGGAAAATTTCCTTTTTTTATATATAATAGATATAGCACGAAAGAAGGTACATATTATGTTTTATGACTACAAGAGCATTGAAAAGAAATGGCAGTCCTATTGGTATGAACAAAAACTGTTCAAAACTCAAGAGGATAGACTCAAAGAAAAGTATTATGTTTTAGATATGTTTCCATATCCATCAGCTAGTGGACTCCATGTAGGACACATTGAAGGATATACAGCAACAGACATTATTTCAAGATTTAAAAGAATGCAAGGATACAACGTCTTACATCCAATGGGATGGGACGCTTTTGGTCTTCCTGCAGAACAATATGCACTTTCAACTGGTAAAGATCCAAGAAGCTTTACCTATCAAAATATTGAAAATTTCAAGCGTCAGATTATTGAAGCCGGTAAGGGTATTGACTGGGATAGAGAATTTGCTACAGCAGATCCTTCCTATTTCAAATGGACGCAATGGATATTTAAGAAAATGTATGAGCACGGACTTGCTGTCTTAAAGGATGTTGAAGTCAATTGGTGTGAAGGTTTAGGAACAGTTTTAGCGAATGATGAAATTGAACTTGTTGATGGTCGCATGGTATCGGAAAGAGGTAATTATCCTGTTGTTAAGAAAGCAATGAGACAATGGGTTCTTCGAATTACTGCCTATGCAGATAGATTACTAGAGGATCTAGATACAATCGATTGGCCAGAACATTTAAAGGAAATGCAAAGAAATTGGATTGGCAAATCCAATGGTGCAATGATGACTTTTCAAGTCGATCAAGCAAATGAAACCTTTGAAATATTTACAACACGTCCTGATACAATCTACGGAGCTACCTATTGCGTACTCGCTCCTGAACATCCATTAGTGCTTCATATTACAACAGAGGATGAGCTATCCTCAGTTAAAAAATATATTGAAGTTACGAAGAGTAAGAATGATATGGACCGTGCATTAGATAAATCGAAAACCGGTGTATTTACTGGTTCCTATGCAATAAATCCATTAAATCATAAAAAAATACCAATTTGGATCGCAGATTATGTGCTTCCTCATTATGGTACAGGTGCTGTAATGGCTGTTCCTGCTCATGATGAAAGAGATTTTGAATTTGCTCAAGTACACGGATTAGATATCGTTGAAGTCATTCAAGGTGAATCAGAGGGTGCATTCACTGGAGATGGTATTCATTTTAACAGTGGAATTATTGATGGCTTATACAATAAAGAAGCAATCGAAAAAATAATTAATTTCCTTGAAAAGACAAAACAAGGATATGGACATAATACCTATAAGCTAAGAGATTGGGTCTTTTCAAGACAACGCTATTGGGGTGAACCATTCCCAGTATTTTATGATAAGGATCAAAACATTTATCTATTAGATGATGATGATCTGCCACTTGATCTACCGGTATTAAAAAATATACGTCCAAGTGGAACAGGTGAATCACCACTTGCTAATGCTCATGATTGGCTACATGTCAATTATAAGGGTGTTGAAGGTAGAAGAGACACCAACACAATGCCACAATTAGCAGGATCTTCCTGGTATTTCATTGGTTATATTTTAAAGAACCATTTGGGAATATTGCCATTAGATTCAGCTGAAGCTAAGAAATTATTAGATAAATGGCTTCCAATTGATTTATATATTGGAGGGTCTGAGCATGCTGTTGGTCATTTGCTTTATGCAAGATTTTGGACTAAGTTCTTATATGATTTAGGGCTTGTATCGGTAAATGAACCTTTCAAGAAATATTTTAATGTTGGTATGATTTTAGGTGATGATCACTCTAAAATGAGTAAATCAAAGGGAAATGGTGTCAATCCAGATGACATAATCGAATCTCATGGTGCAGATTCCTTACGTCTTTATGAAATGTTTATGGGTCCACTAGATGCTGAAAAGCCTTGGTCAACAGAATCCTTAAATGGATCAAAGAAATTCTTGGACCGCGTTTGGCGTATGTTCGAATTCCCTATTGTTAAAGAAGAAGTTCTAGAGCTTAGACAGGTATATCATCAAACCATTAAAAAGGTAACTGAGGACTATGAAAAGCTAGCATTTAATACAGCGATTTCCCAAATGATGATTTTCGTGAACGAAGTTTACAAGAAACAAACCATCTCTAAGGATCAAGCAAGAGGATTCTTAAAGCTATTAAATCCAATTTGCCCTCACTTAACTGAGGAAATCAATTCAGAAATACTTTCATACAATGAAGAGCTTATTTATTCTGACTGGCCAGTCTTTAATGAACATTACTTAAAGGTAGATGAAGTTGAGATTGTTGTACAAGTCAACGGTAAGCTGCGTGCAAGATTTGTCGCTTCATTTGATGAAGATCAAGAAAAGGTTAAAAAGGATGCACTTGAGAATCCAAACGTCATTAAGCATCTTGAGGGGTTAACGATTCGTAAGGTCGTTCTTATTCCAAATAAGCTTGTCAATATCGTCGCTAACTAAATATAATAAAATCTACTCTACATATTGTAGGGTATTTTTTTTTATATCTAAAATGATGGTAAAATCATTATATACCAATAAAAAGGGTACCTATTTTGTATATTATGCGTAAGGGGAACTTATGGACAACATTCATTTGATTATCAGAGAGCTCAAACAAAAGAACTATCAATCATTTGATACTTTTTATAACTTGACAAAAAATCAGGTTTTTTATGCCATCATTTCTGTTGTTAAAGATAATGATTTGGCACAAGATATCATGCAAGATACCTATGTGAAGTTCCTAGAAAAAATTGATCAGTATAAAGATGGAGCAAACCCCTATGCATATCTTTCAACTATTGCTAGAAACTTGGCAATTAATACCTACAATCAAAGAAAACGTGAAGTATACTCTGAAGAGATATTCGAAACAATACCTTCACCAGAAGAAAATAATGACGAAGAGGATATCTTCAAGATACTCGATCTCCTCGATCCAGATGAAAGAGAAGTCGTAACACTTCATATCATCAATAATCTCAAATTTAGAGAAATCGTTCCAATCGTAGATAAACCATTAGGTACAGTGTTATGGATATATAATAAAGCAATTAAAAAATTAAAAGAAAAGGTAGGTGACATTCTATGAAGAAAAAAGAACTAATCAGACTTATCCAAACTAAATCAAGAGAAGTAGAAATCAAGGATTTTTCAAGTTCTATTTTAGAAAGAGTCAAAAATCTACCTCAAAAAGAAGTGATTGAAGCACCAAAGCGTGTGTTTAGACTTAAACCTATATTGTTTGCAACACTAGGTACGCTCGCGTCCGTTCTATTATTTATGGTTTTATATAACCCGGCATCACCTATTATTCCAACGGACCCAATCACTCCATCACTTCAAAATATGGATGAAGTCATTGCGCTTTCTACAGTATCTACAGCATCCTTAGTTGAGACATTTGATGCTGAACTATCAATTAATGACAGTTATACACTTAGCTTTGGTAATCCACAAGATACTCAAAGAATACGTGATGAAATTAAAGATGTAACCAAATACATGGAAACCATCGAAAAGCTATTTGCTAGTGAAAGCAATTTTAATCTCCAAAAAGAAAATATTACTGCAGGACCATTCACGAATCGTATGAACTTTAAAACTAAAGACCTATTAGGTCAAGAGGCTAGCTACAAATTTGACTATAGTCAAGTCGCTTTAGCTAATCCAAAGCACTTTAATCTTGATGGTGAGCTTGAAATTGGTGAAAAAATATATCATATTACAGGTAAAGCAGAAACAGACATGAATCAATTGATGTTAAAGGCAGAAAAGGATAGTTCAAATTATATTTTGATAAATTATCAGCTGAACCAATCGATTCACCAATTTACAGTAGAAATTGTTAAAAATGATGAAACCATTCAAAAGGTTCAATTTGATCTTGAACAATCTGAAACTAGTAAAAAGATTAATTTACAGTTTATTGAAGGTGAATCCATAGGCACATATGAATTCCAAATTGAAGAAAATGATAATGTAAAAATTATTAAAGCTAAATATCATATCGTATTTGATGAAGAAGAGGAAAAGGGAGAGTTTATATTAAGAGTATTAACTATACAAAATAAGACAACCTATTCTATATTAATAAAGCCGGAAGGGAAACCACCATTCATTATTACTCAAAATAGAGTCATGACGGAAAGAAGACCTGGATTTCAGACATCACTAGAAAATGTGAATTTGTAACATAATTTCATAAAGTACCAATAAAAATGGATCCTTCTTTGTACATTAAGTGTATAAAGGAGGATTTAAAAATGAAAAAAGTTAAATTAGTTTTAAGTTTTGCATTTATTTTATTCGCAGCCGTTGCGATTGTTGGGTGTGCAAGTTCTGTATCAGCCAATGATACATACGTTACATTAGATATCAATCCAAGTGTAGAATTAATTGTCACACCAAAAGAAAAGGTTATTTATGCTAATCCACTCAATGAAGATGCTGAAGTGCTATTAGTAGATCTAAACTTAGTTGGTCTTGATTTAGATGTTGCTATTCAAATGATTATTGATACAGCAATTGAATTAGGCTACATTGATGTAGATTCAGAAGAAACAATCGTTTCAGTCACTGCAATATCTAAGGATTCTGCAATTGGTGAAAAGATTAGAGAACAAGTTAAAGCACATATCAATAATGAATTTAAAGATCGTGCATTAATGGGTCGTGCTGAAGACAAAGGATTTACACCTGACTTTTTAGTAGAAGCAGAAGCTTATGGAGTTACTCCAGGGTTCCTATTCATGGCTAAATCAGTTGTAGTTGTTAATGATGAAGTTTTATTAGAAGATGCATTACAAATGACAGTACCTGAACTACAAGCTATTCTTAGAGAAGCTAAAGAAGCTCAAAAAGAAGTAGTATCAGCACTTAGAGAAGAATTCTTAGCTGCAAGAGCACTTATATTTGATGAATACATTCCTCAAATTCAAGCACTTGAAACAGACCTAGAAGCAAATGCTGAAGTTATTGCAGCTCTTGAAGTTGAACTTGCTGAAGCTGAAGAAGCTGACAAAGCAGCAATTCAAGCTGAACTTGATCTTGCACTAGAAGCAAAAGCAACACTTGAAGCAGATCTAGAAGCATTAGTAACAGTATTCCATGAAGAATTTAAAGCACTACGTGATGAATTTCATGCACAATCAGTAGTACTAAGAGCAGAAATTAGAGAAATGAACCAACATAGAAAAGAAGTTAATCAAGCAAAGGTTCAAGAATTTCTAAACCAAATGCAAGAACGTAGACAAGAATTAAAAGAAGCAATTGACCAGTTTCAAAAATTACGCCCATAATTCCCCTTATGGGAAATGATAAAAAAGACGAGAGCATTTAGCTTTCGTCTTTTACTTTATGGATCATGAGAATATATGGAGGATAATTATCTTGATAGGGTAATTCAGTCTTTATAACTTTATATAAGTCTGAATCTAACTTACTTAAAAACATATTTAATGACTCTGATTCCTTTTTCCCCTCATCATGTCCTGTATAGACAACAAGTTGTATGAATCCATCCAATGGTATTTTTGGAAGTATTGAGGAAATTGCATGTATGGTTGAATCAGTTCTTGTAGTTATCGATTTATCTCCATTTGGCAAATAGCCCAAATTAAATATAACAGCTTTATACCCATCAACATATTGATTGATATGCTCATGCGTAACTAAGATAAGCTCTACATTTGTGATTTGATGGAGAGTGAGCTTTTTGTTGGTTTCAAAAATTGCTTTTTCCTGAATATCAAATGCATAAACCTTTTTAGATATTTTGGAAAGAAAAAGTGTGTCTAATCCATTGCCCATGGTTGCATCAACAACAACATCATCAGAAGATATATATTGTTTTAATAAGAGATGTGCGTAATCAAGAATGAAGTTCTTTTTCATAATAATCACCCTGGAATAATCCAAGCTTTCTCATTTTTTTATCAATTTCATTGGTAACAACAAATTTCTTTCTAGTCCAATTCGGTGCAATTAGCATATGACTCGGTGCATCACCAGTTAATCTGTGAATAATAATATCTTTTCTTAACCACAAAATTTGATCAACGGTAACATCAACATAGTCCTCTAAGGTCATCATCTTCCAAGGATTTTTTTTATAATCATAGCCCATCTTCGTTTTTTCCATTAAATGAAGCATATGAATCTTGATTCCTTGAATATCTAGCTTATTGATATGCTTTACTGTATCCATCATCATTTCCTTGGTTTCAAAGGGAAGACCATTGATTATATGGACGACGACTTCAAGATTTTTATCTCTTAATCGTTTCACAGCATCATCAAAGCATGCTAAGTCATGTGCTCTATTGATTAAATCAGAGGTCGTTTGATGAATGGTCTGAAGACCTAATTCAATTTGAACTGGCATTCTTGTGTTTAACTCAGCAAGATACTCTATAACATCATTAGGAAGTACATCAGGTCTTGTAGCAATCGATAGCATGACGATATTTGGATCTAAAGTAATCGCTTCCTCATATAAAGCCTTTAATCTAGGTAGTGGAGCATGTGTGTTCGTATTTGCTTGAAAATAAGCAATGTAATACCCATCCTCCCATTTTTGATGCATCATGCTCTTAATCTTATCAAATTGAGATCTCAAGGGCTCTAATTTGTTACCAGCAAAATCGCCACTTCCCATATAGGAACAAAAAGTACAGCCACCGCTTGCGACTGTTCCATCAATATTGGGACAAGTAAAACCACCATTTAAAGCGATTTTAAAAACCTTTTTATTATATTTTTCTAAATAGTAGTTATTTAATGTATTGTAATGCTTTTCATGATTCATTAAGTTCATCTTTTTTCACCACTTACATTTTATCATATGACAGATTATTATGATATAATAAGACACAAGGAGTTGAAGGCATGTTCAAGAGAATGACAACAAGTTTATCGAAGCCCCCGCTTGCGGTTTTTTTTATGAAAGATTCATGGGGTAGAGCATTATTATATCTCTTTTTTATTCCTTTGTTGCTGACGATCCCACTTTTGATTCAGTCTGCTATTAAACCAGGAATGACTATTTCAAGATATGATCAGTTAGTTCAAGTGATTCAAACGGATTTTACTGTCCCAAATACGACAATTCAAAATGGAATATTAACATATGAATCAGATAAAAAAGTGAAATTTGATCATTTCACATTATATATTGGAAACCTTGAAATGGATCAATCTACTATAGCAATCAGATTTGAATCAGCAGATCTTGTACTTTATATGAATCGTGTTGAAATTGATAGAATAAGCTATGAAGAGATTAATTTATTAGAGCATGATTTTTCGAATAATTCATTAGAAAATTCTAAAAAGCTTGCATCATCCATTAGAGTGCTTTATAACGAAAATGATTCATTAATGATGATAGATATTATGCTCCTCTATTTCTTTGGATTATACGACTATATATTCTACGTCCTATTAATGGCCATAATGATGATGATTTTCGTACCGCGAATTCAAATACCGTTTCGATATCGATTCAAATTATCGATTTATCTATCTACCATACTCATATTTTTACAGCTCGCATTATCACTATTTGGATTAAGTCAGCTTGATTTCCTAGGCGTTTTTGCACTCTATTTTTATCACATCTGGGCTTATCGTTCAATGAAAACTATACAGAAAGGGGATACACTGTGAGTAAAGACAAATTTACTTTATTTTTAGAACAATCAAAATTTGTTTCACCAATATTAAACAGTTCTACCCTTGATCAGGTTTTTATCGATGCAAATAAAAAGACATGGGAATTTTCAATTACATTATCTGACTGTGTTGAGCCAGAGGTTCTTTTACCATTTATTACCAATCTAAAAAGCTATTTTTATGTTTCAAGAGTATTAACTTCTATTTTAGTGAAGTTTAATTATAAATCCTTAACCAGCTTTGAAAAATATGCGATGAGCTATTTTGATTATGCAGTGATTGAATTATCAAAGGAAAAAGCAAGATATCTAGTTTTAAAAAACTTTAAGGCAAGATATGAAAAGGGTACATATATTTTATCTATTGATCAGGATTCAACCTATATCCAAGAGTATTTCAAGGAAGTAGAAACAGTGTTTCAAAGCTTTGGACTACCAGCTAAATTTAAGCTTGAGGTCATCCATACCCTAACACCTACATCTCAAATGATTGAATCTTCTATCACTGAGCAAGATAAAGCAAATGAACAAAAGCAAGAATATGCGAAAAAGACAATTAAGCAGCAAAATATAAAAACATTTACTAAAAAGAGTAGTCCACAAGCCATTTCAATTAAAGAAATTCCAGTTGACCAATACCGTTTAGACCAATATATGAATGAAAAGGGAGACACAAACTTTTTAATAGAAGGTGTCATTTCTAAGCTTGAAGTTAGACAACTGACCAATACAACCTTAATGAGTTTTGTTCTAGGTGACGATGACGATGCCATTTATATCAAACAATTCGTTAAAACGGATAAGGATAGAGATTTAGTCGCATCCCTACATGATGGTGATTTAGTACAGGTCAGAGGAAAGGCAAAATTTGACACCTTCCAAAAGGATGTTGTTGTGTTTGCTGATGCAATCAACTTTATCGAAAAGAATAAAAAAGAAGAAAGATTAGATAAAGCAAAGGAAAAAAGAATTGAGTTTCATGTTCACACCAAAATGTCGAATATGGATGCAGTCAATGATGCCACTGAATATGTAGAACAAGCAATCAAATGGGGTCATGAAGCAATTGCATTCACAGATCACAATGGTCTTTATGCATATCCTGAAATCTATAAGGCTACCAAGGGTAAGGATATTAAACCAATTTATGGTGTTGAATTCGATTTCGTTGATGAAACGAATTTTAGTATTACCACACATACCGATCGAACGATTTTACTTAAGGATGCTAAATATGTTGTATTTGATATTGAAACAACAGGCTTATCAGCAACTAGAGATAAAATTATTGAAATTGGTGCAGTTAAAATTGAGTCTGGAGCTATCACCGAGCGTTATCAAAGCTTTGTAAATCCAGGAGAATCCTTATCTCACTTTACAACAGAGCTTACAGATATCACCGATGAAATGCTAGAAAATGCTCCTTCCATAGAAGAAGCACTACCAGGATTCCTTAAGTTTATCGATGGAAGTATTTTAGTTGCTCATAATGCTTTATTTGATATAGGACATATTAGAGAAAATGCGAAGCGTCAATCCTTAGATTTTGATGATTCACTAGTTATTGATACGTTAAGCATGGCTAGATACTTTTATAACACAGAACTTAAACGATTTAACCTAAAAGCTGTAGCAAAGCTCTTCAAGGTCAAGCAGGAACAACACCATAGAGCAGATGATGATGCCTTTGTTACATCACAAATTTGGTTAAACATGTTAAATGATTTACTACAAAAGGGAATAAAGCTTTATACAGAAATCAATGAAGCGATTGACCTAAAAGAAGCATGGAAGCATATCATGCCTTACCATATCAATATTCTTACTCAAACACAAGTTGGCTATAAAAATCTATTTAGAATTGTCAGTGAATCCTTAACGACTAATTTTTATGGTGGACCAAGAACCTTAAAATCTGTACTGACTAAGTATAGAGAAGGCATTTTAGTAGGAAGTGGTTGTGCCAATGGTAATGTTTTTGAAGCTGCATTAAATCAAGGCGATGAGAGCTTAAAAAAAGCAATATCCTTCTATGATTATATAGAAGTTCAACCACCTCAAGCCTATAAGCATTTAAAGGATGATTTAGGACCTTCAGGTGGCGAAATCATTGAAGCTGTTATTGCTAAAATCGTTCGATTTGCTAAGGAACAAAATAAAATAGTCATCGCCTCTGGTGATGTACATTACCTTGAGAAAAAGGATGTATTGTATCGAGAAATTTATATTCGTACACCACTTGTTGGTGGAGGAATCCATACGCTTTCTAGATATAACACAATGCCAGAACAATACTTTTTAACCACTGAAGAAATGCTAAAATCAATGGCCTTTTTAGGTAAGGATTTAGCATATGAAATCGTTATTAAAAATACCAATTTATTAAATAGCATGATTGAAAAAATCCAAGCATTTCCAAAGTCCTTATACTCACTACCTGATGAAGCATTCAAGGATTTACTAGGTATTGAATCGATATCTGATGAAGTGAAGAGACTTGTCTTTGATAAGATGCAATATCTTTATGGAAATGTCCCTCATCAATTAGTAACTGAAAGAGTGACTAGAGAATTAAAAAATATTATCGATAATGATTTCGCACCAAACTATTATATTTCACATTTATTAGTCAAGAAATCTTTAGATGATGGATACCTAGTTGGTTCACGTGGATCGGTTGGTTCCTCATTTGTCGCTACACTGCTAGATATCACGGAAGTCAACCCATTGAAACCTCATTACAGATGTCCAAATGGCGATTTCACGGCTTTTTATCTCACGGATGAAGAGATACACCACTTTGGGATTACGAAGGAACAAAAGGATTTTCAACCCTTTCTAAAAGGCATTCAATCCGGCTATGACCTCCCAACAAAGGACTGTCCAATTTGTGGTGCTAGACTATATAAAGATGGTCATGATATCCCATTTGAAACCTTCCTAGGATTTGATGGAGATAAGGTTCCCGATATCGATCTAAACTTTTCAGGCGATTATCAAGCAATCGCGCATAGCTATGTAAGAGAATTAATCGGTGAAGATCATACCTTTAGAGCAGGAACCATTCAAACGGTTGCTGAAAGAAATGCCTATGGTTATGTTAAAGGTTATTTAGAAGATAAAAATATTCAAGCTAGAAGTGCACAGGTTGAAAGACTTGCTAAAAAAATAGAGGGTGTCAAGCGTTCAACAGGACAGCATCCAGGAGGAATTGTTGTCGTTCCTAAATCGAAAACGATTTATGATGTTACACCGATTCAATATCCAGCTGACGATGTCAATTCAGAATGGAAGACAACCCATTTCGATTATCACTCCTTTGAATCCAATTTATTAAAATTAGATATCCTAGGTCATGATGATCCAACCATGATTAAATTTTTAATGGATTATGTTTTTGAGCATCCAACGGAATTTCCTTTTGAGCGTGCTCAAGATATTCCATTAGATGATCCAAAGGTATATGAACTATTTTCAGGTACAGAGGTCATTGGTGTGAAGTCACATGAAATCATGAGTGAAGTCGCTTCCTATGCAATACCTGAGTTTGGAACACCATTTACAAGACAAATGCTCATCGATACAAAGCCTAAAACATTTGCAGGCTTAGTTAAGATTTCTGGTCTATCCCACGGGACAGACGTATGGATAAAAAATGCACAGGCTTTAGTATCGGGAAATACTGAGTATGGTAAAATTCCATTTAATGATATTATCGCTTGTCGTGATGATATTATGGTTCAGCTCTCCGAGCGTGGTCTTCAACCACTGAAAGCCTTTGATATCATGGAGTTTGTTAGAAAAGGTAAACCAAGTAAGGATCGTGCAACCTGGTTAGATTATGAGCAGGAAATGCGAAGAAATAATGTACCTGATTGGTATATTTGGTCTGCAAGTCAGATTAAGTATATGTTTCCTAAGGCACATGCTACAGCCTATGTTATTATGGCGATGAGAATCGCCTGGTTCAAGGTTTATAAGCCATTACTATTCTATAGTGGATTCTTCTCAAAGAGAGCTGTTCAATTTGAATATGAAGTGATGGTTGCTGGATCGAATGCGATAAGAAATAAGTTAACAACTTTAAATGAAGGTTATAATTTAAAGGTTAAGGATGAAAACTTGATAGTAACATTAGGTGTTGCACTAGAAATGACAAAAAGAGGATATTCCTTCCTACCAATCGATATTAATAAATCTGAAGCAACTACATTCACTATGGAAGAAAAGGGACTTAGAATGCCGTTTTCAGCAATTGATGGATTAGGCGAAAGTGTTGCACATGATATTATTGAAAAACGATTAGAAAAACCATTTACATCAAGAGATGATGTCAAGGAAAGAACAAGAATCAATAAGACAGTATTTGAAAAACTTGAATCATTTGGAGCATTTAAGGATTTAAAATCGGAAAATAATGTAATTGATGCTGGTTTGTTTGCACTTTAAGAAAAGTATTATATAATAATATTGTATTTTATAAAAAGGAGTTGTTCATTTATGCGTAGTTCAAATCCAGTATTTCGTTCAATTGAAAGAAGTGAAGCGTATGCTTCTACTGAAGCTGCTTCTTATAGAGGTATTGTCCTTAAAACAGGTGGTTTATTATTAACTGCAGTATTAAGTGGTTATCTATCACTTGTGTATCTTCAAGAAATACTATATCCACTATTTATCGCGTCCATATTTATTGCATTAATCGCTGTAATCATTGCATCGGTTGCACCAAGAGTTGCAGCACCATTTGCAATTATATATGCACTTGCTGAAGGCGTTGTTTTAGGATTAGTAACTGTAATTTTTGAGTCAATGGCTCCTGGTGTTGCTTTGGCAGCTGTAGTAGCAACTGGTGCGATATTTACCGTGATGCTATTCCTATATTCCAGTAGAACAATTCGAGTCACTCCACGATTTAGAAAAGTCATGTATGGCGTATTATTAGGATTTCTACTATTTATCGTCCTAGGCTTTATTATGAGTCTTGCTGGAGTTGCTATTGAATTTAGTAACCCAATGCTATTAGGTATTAGTGCAATATTCATTGTATTTGGAGCATTGATGTTAACACTAGATTTCGATCGTGCAGAAATGATCGTTGAAAGTGGAGCAGATAGAACATATGAATGGGTCGTTGCTGTTGGTTTAATGGTAACTATCGTATGGATTTACCTAGAATTATTAAGATTCCTTGTTATTATATTTGGAAATAGAAATTAATAAATAATAACTCAATCATAAATCGTTGATGGGAAATAGTACTTAAGGTTAACCCTGTTTTAGAGAGCATAGGATGGTGAAATCTATGCCAGGCACTTTAACGAATTCATCCCAAAGAGATGCTAATCACATCCGGATTACCCACGTTAAGGGTTTTGAGGGCTAGAATCATTCTAGAACTAAGGTGGTACCGCGTAACAATTTACGTCCTTAGCATTTGTTAAGGACTTTTATTTTTTATTGGAGGAGAGAAGATATGATTAATGAACTAATTGAATTAAAAAAACAAGCATTATTAGAAATTGAAGCAGCAAAAACACTTCAAGAGGTTGAAGAGATTAGAGTAAAGTATTTAAGTAAAAAGGGCTCTATCTCTTTAATGATGGGCAAACTTAGAGAATTAACTCCAGAAGAGAGACCCGTTTTTGGTGCTTTAGTCAATACATCAAAACAAGAAATTGAAAATGCTCTTTACGTAAAAAAGACTGAATTGGAAAATATCGAGCTTTTAAGCATTTTAGCAAGTGAAAAAATCGATGTTACATTACCTGGATATCAATTTTATCAAGGAGGTATCCACCCACTGAATCAGGTGATTGAAGATCTTGAAGATCTATTTGTTGGTATGGGATATGATGTTGCTGAAGGACCAGAGCTAGAAAATGATCATTACAACTTTGAAATGATGAACCTTGCAAAGGATCATCCAGCAAGAGGCATGCAGGATTCATTCTATACAGATGAAAATACATTGCTTAGAACGCATACATCACCGGTTCAAGCAAGAACTATGCTAGAAAAAGAGGGGAAACCTTTAAGAATCATTTGTCCTGGTAAGGTTTACAGAAGAGATGATGATGACCCAACGCACTCACATCAATTTACTCAAATTGAAGGACTTGTTGTTGATGAAAATGTAACATTCGCGAATTTGAAGGATGCATTACTTAAAATGGTGAGACATTTATTTGGTGATGATCGTGTGATTCGTTTAAGACCGTCCTATTTCCCATTTACCGAGCCTTCAGTTGAAGTGGATGTTTCCTATGTGAAAAAGGATGGAAGCTTAGGTTACATCGAAATCCTAGGTGCAGGTAGAGTACATCCGAATGTATTAAAAATGGGTGGCTATGATCCAAAGAAATTCCAAGGCTTCGCATTTGGAATTGGTGTGGAGCGTATTGCTATTCTTAAATACAATATTGATGATATCCGCCATTTCTATACCAATGACCTAAGATTTCTTGGTCAATTTAAGGGGGTAAACCGATGATTATTCTAGAGAGTATGCTCAAAAAATGGATTGCCATTCCAGAGAACATATTAGAGTTAACCAATCAAAAAATTATCGAAGTGGATGAATTCGGTCCACTCAATTCCTCAACCAATTTAGTTATTGGTCATGTTTTAACATGCGTTGATCATCCCAATTCAGATCACTTACATGTAACAACAGTCGATTTAGGTGATCGTGTTGAACAAATTGTTTGTGGTGCATCCAATGTAGCTGCAGGTCAATATGTTGTAGTCGCTCAAGTAGGTACAATTCTACCAGGTGATTTTAAAATTAAAGCCTCTAATATTCGTGGACAGGCATCCAATGGAATGATATGTTCACTCAAAGAACTAGATATTGATGATAAAAATGCACCAATTGAATTTAGAGAAGGTATTTATTATTTTGATGGACCTAGAGAAATTGGATCATCTGGATTAAAGGCACTTGCCTTGGATGGTTGGAAGATGACCTTAGGTCTTACTCCAAATCGTGCCGATTTAATGTCACATTTAGGCTTTGCCTATGATGTCGCATCCATGACTAATCAAAAGGTTAGCTTACCTAAATTTAAGATCAAAGAATCAACTAAACTAAATCCAATAACAGTCGATATTAAGACCAAGGGTTGCACTAGATATTATGCACGTCATTTTGAAGGTCTTCAGGTTAAAGATTCGCCTTGGTGGTTAAAGAGTGCACTCATCGCATCCGATATTAAACCAATCAACAATATCGTTGATATCTCAAACTATGTCTTAATTGAATATGGTACACCTTTACATATGTTTGATTATGATAAGATTAAATCCAATCAAATCGTTGTTAGAAATGCAAAAAACAATGAAAAGGTCGTTACACTTGATGAGATTGAAAGAACATTAATTGAGGATGACGTTGTCATTACCAATGGTAAGGAAGTTATTGCAGTCGGTGGTGTCATGGGGTTATTCAATACCATGATTGATGACAAAACAACATCAGTTGTATTAGAAGCAGCCTATTTCGATCCAAAGCATATCCTAAAGACAAGTAAAAGACTTGGCTTAAAGAGTGATTCTTCAGTTCGCTTTGAAAGAGGTATTGATGAAGAAAGAGTCTATCTAGGATTAGAAAGAGCTACTGAGCTTTTAATTGAGCTTGCAGATGCGAAGGTTTCCAAGGGTGTTTCATCTTTAGTAACCAAGGAAAATAAAAATCCAAGCATATTAGTCCCTAAAACTTACTTTAATGAATCCCTAGGAGTTGTTATTCCAGAAAAAGAACTTTTATCTTATTTTAACTCCTATAACTATACCTATGAAGTAAAAGATAAAACCTATGAAATCACTGCACCTTCCTATCGCAGAGATTTACTAATTGATGCAGATTTCCTAGAAGAAATAGCACGTATGTATGGGCTAGATCGTATTCCAATGAAATCAATTGATAAACCACTTCCAGGAAAATTAACATTCAAGCAAAAGCGTTTAAGAGCATTAAGACATCATTTAGCAAATCTTGGCTTTAACGAAGTGATTACCTATTCATTACTCGCACCAAATGAGGTCTATCGCTATAACAAGATGGGTGAAGCAGTATCGATATTAATGCCACTTTCTGAGGATAAGAAAACATTAAGACAAAGCTTAGTTCATGGCTTACTTGAGACAATTAACTATAACCAATCTAGACAAAATGAATCTGTTGCTGTCTTTGAAATGGGTAACTGCTTTGCTAAGGATATTGAGCATATGCACCTAGGCTTTGCAATGTCTGGAGCATGGCATAGAAACCCTTGGAAAAAGGAAGCATTTATTCCAGATTTCTATACAGTTAAAGGTATCGCAGATAGTCTATTCTTACCATTAGATATCGAATTAGAGTATAAAGAAACAAGCAATATCGAAGGATATCATCCTTATCGTCAGGCAAGCATTTATTATCAAAATCAAGAGATTGGAATACTTGCTGAGCTTCATCCAAATGAGACGAAAAGATTAGGTATTAGTCCTGCAGTTATCTTTGAAATTAACTTGACTTCTCTACTTATTAATCCAGTTCAAATCAAATACACACCAACCACAAAATATCCAAATATTACTAGAGATTTAGCGGTTGTAGTTGATGAAACCGTAACATCCTCTGAACTGATTTCAATGATTAAGCAAACAGTAAAGAAAAATTTGGTACAAATCGATGTCTTTGATGTCTATCAAGGAACACATATTGAAAAGGGTAAAAAGTCAATTGCCTTTAACCTCGTATTTAATGATTCTGAAAAGACTCTTGGAGCTGACGATGTTGACCAATTGATGAAAAAAATTACAGGTAGACTCAGTTTCTCCTACAAGGCAGTCATTCGTAGCTAAAAACCTGATTCGTCAGGTTTTTTTCATGGAATTCTACCTTTTTCGTGTATAATACTATATAGGTGATAATATGCTAATCTATGATCTGACTCTAGAAGAGTTAGTTGAATTTCTAAACAAAAACGGACATAAAAAGTACCGTGCGGACCAAATATGGAACTGGTTATATAAACAGAAAGTTCTTTCCTTTAAGGAAATGAACAATCTACCAGATGATCTCATAAAGCTTCTTGAGGATAACTTCAAAATAGAAGCACTTGAACTCGTGCTCAAGCACATTAGTCAGGATGGAACCATCAAGGCTTTATATAGTTTACATGATGGTCATTTAATTGAATCTGTTTTAATGAAGCACCATTACGGAAATTCGATTTGTGTAACTACACAGGTTGGATGTAATATTGGTTGCTCATTTTGTGCATCAGGTCTTCTTAAGAAGAAAAGAGATTTAACCTCTGGTGAAATTATTGCACAAATCATTGAAACTGAAAAAATTTTAAAGGAAAGAATTTCCTATGTAGTCGTGATGGGTATTGGTGAGCCATTCGACAACTATCAAAACCTACTGAAGTTCTTATCAACAATCAATAATCCAAAGGGACTTGCTATAGGAGCTAGACACATCACAGTTTCCACATCAGGGATTGTTCCTAAGATTAAGGAATATGCACATATGGGATTGCAGGTCAATCTAGCGATTAGCTTGCATGCTCCAAACAATGAAATTCGTTCAAAACTAATGAAGATCAATCAAGCATATCCAATAGAAGAAGTCATTGGTGCGATAAAATACTATTTAAGTGTAGCAAATCGTAGAGTTACGATTGAATACATACTTATCGATGGTTTAAATGACACTGCTGAGGTCGCTAATGAGCTCTGCAAGGTGCTTAGAGGGTTGAATGTGTATGTGAACCTAATCCCATATAATGAAGTGCTAGAAGCACCATATAAGCGTTCTAAAACAGAAACCATGGTTGCTTTCTATGATATATTAATGAAGAATAAAATCCAAGTTACACTAAGAAAAGAACAAGGTCACGACATTAATGCTGCCTGCGGACAGCTTAGAAGTCAACACCTGTAGGAGGTAAATTTGAAAAAAGGCTTTATCAAGAAAATGATATCGAATCAGTACACATTAATTGATCAAGAATCTCATGAAGAGATTATCGCAACTGCTAGAGGAAAACTTAGATACATGAAGGTAACGGAAGACTCAAGTTTTTCAAAGCAGTTAACTAAAAAGACAAAAATCGAACAAAAAATAACAACCATCAGTCCGAAGGTTGGTGATTATGTCTATTACGATGATTCAGAGGATCAAGTCATTATTCAGGAAATACTTCCAAGAAAGAATGATTTGACACGTCCTGATGTCTGTAATGTTGATCAAGTACTCCTTGTTTTTTCAGCAATAAATCCTGAATTCAGCTTCCATTTATTGGATAAATTTTTAATTATCATGAATCAGGAACATTTGACTCCTGTAATTATTATTTCTAAGATTGATTTAATTGCCGAAGAGCCATTGAATCAACTCAAAAAAGATCTCAAATATTATGAAAAAATGGGCTATGAAGTTTTTTATGTCAATTCGAAACAAAGAATTGGTATTGATGTCTTAGCACATATATTTAAGGATAAATTAACGGTCTTGGCAGGCCAAACTGGAGTTGGAAAATCCACTCTTTTAAACGCTTTAATGCCAGAGCTACACTTGAAAACTCAAGAAATATCTAAAGCCCTAGGCAGAGGAAAGCATACAACAAGACATACTGAATTATATAGCTATAATGAAGGATTTATCGTAGATACTCCTGGATTTTCTAAGATAGAATTTGTAATCTTTCATGTCGATGAACTCAAAAGCTTTTATCCAGATTTTGAAGAGTTATCAAGAGATTGTAGATTTACATCAAGCTGTCTACATTTAAATGAGCCTTCATGTGCAGTCAAGGATGGAGTAGAATCGAAAAAAATACTTTTAACAAGATATGAAAACTACGTTCAGTTTTGTGATGAAATTAAAAATCAAAAAGAAAGATATTAGGAGGGTTTCATAATGAAAATTGCACCTTCAGTATTAACTGCAGATTTTGCAAATTTAAGAAGTGAACTCGAATCAATTTCGAATGCAGATCTTATTCATCTAGATATCATGGATGGTCATTTCGTCCCCAATATCTCATTTGGTCCTGCAATTGCTAAGGAAATTGAAAAAAATACACATCTTCCCTTAGATATCCACTTAATGGTTACTGATCCATTGCAATGGATACCTAAATTTTCATTTCCAAAAACTAAATATATAACGATTCATACCGAATCCAATCATGTATCTGAGACGATACAAGCTATCCAAAAACAAAACATTGGAGTAGGATTATCCATTAAGCCTAAAACTCCAGTACGTGCACTTATTCCATATATTAATGAAGTTAAATTAATTCTAATCATGACAGTAGAACCAGGCTTTGGTGGTCAATCCTTTATGACTGAAATGCTTGATAAGGTTAAAGAATTGGTTAAGATTAGAAAAGAAAATGGTTTATCCTTCGCAATTGAAGTCGATGGTGGTGTCAATGACTTAACGATAGAGCTATGCAAGGAAGCTGGAGTAGATATTTCAGTGGTAGGCAGTCACCTTTTCAATATGGAAAACCGTAAGAAAGGAATTGATTCTCTAAGATGAGAGTACTAGTCGTTACACATCCCACACCTAAAAACATAAAAGAAATCATGCCTTTAAAAGACTCCGATTATATTATTGCAGTCGATCAGGCAGTTTTTTCTCTATATAAACAAAGAGTCCCTATACACCTTGCGGTAGGGGACTTTGATAGCTTAACAAATCATGGTATGTTAGTCAATTTAAATGTGGTTAGATTAAACCCAATTAAGGATGTTACTGATACCCATCAAGCATTGGTAGAAGCTACAAAGATTAACCCTGATGAGCTCTATTTAATCGGTGGAATTGGTGGAGAAAGAATTGAGCACTTTATGGTGCATACGATGTTCTTTAACGAGTTTCCTGAAATGATTATCAAAGACGAGAATTCAACAATATATGTCTTAGATAAGGGTATTCATGAATTCGAGGTCAAGGACCAATATGTCTCATTTTTTGCATACCCAAAAGCAGTCTTAACACTCGTAGGATTCAAGTATGATTTAACCGAGTATATTTTAAACACCTATGATCCTTTATGCATAAGCAATGAGCTTATGGAAGACAAAGGATTTATTGATATTAAAGAAGGTAAGGTTATTGTTGTTATTTCAAAGAAATAAGCGACCTAGATAAAAAAATAAAAGGCGTTGGCCTTTTTATTTTTAAACGCGTTCTAAATTATTCTTTTTTAAAGCACGAGCAGAAACTTTTACCTTAAGTACATTCCCGTTTTCGTCTTTTATACGTACTGTCTGAAGATTGCTCTTCCATGTACGGCGAGTCGCGTTTAACGCGTGACTGCGTTTGTTACCAAAAATCGTCTTTTTACCTGTTACGTAGCATTCAGCCATATTCTCACTCCTAACTGCACAACCTAATTTAACATAAAAAAATTAAAAAAGCAACCAGAAAAGCAATAATCAATTAAATATTTATTAAATTATACCGAGAGACCTAAATGAATGACGATTTGACACTATTTCAAAGAAATATGATATAATATCAATGTAAATAAAGAGGTAAGAAAATCATTGCATTTTCATGTTTTAAATGCTATACTGTAAAAGTATAAAAATGTATGAAAATAAACTAATCAATTTATCGATATTTATATACGCAACATTTTTCCCAAATAAGAGGAGGATCATTTAATGGCGAATCAAACAGTCAGTGGAACTCTATTTAAGAAAATGGTAACTAACGGAGCAGTAAATCTAAAAAACAATCACAAAGAAATTGATCATTTGAACGTATTCCCTGTACCTGATGGAGACACTGGTACGAATATGCAAATGACAATGATGGCGGGTATTAAAGAAGTAAATAGTCTTGATTCACAATCAATTGTTGATATTTCAAAAATTTTATCACGTGGACTACTAATGGGAGCAAGAGGTAACTCTGGAGTTATACTTTCCCAATTTTTCCGTGGTGTTTATTCGGAAATCGCTAAAATTGATAATGGATCAGCTACAGTTCCTGAATTTATTCAAGCATTAGTCGGAGGATATCAAATGGCATATCGTGCTGTTATGGATCCAGTCGAAGGAACTATTCTTACCGTTGTGAGAGAATCTGCTGAAAAAGTACTCCGTGAATCATCCAATTTAAATAGTGTGGAAGAAGTTTTAAAACTATATTTAGAACAAGCTAAGGAAACATTAATCAAAACCCCAGATTTACTTCCTGTTTTAAAAGAAGCAGGTGTAGTAGATAGTGGTGGTGCTGGTTTTATAAAAATAATCGAAGGATGGGTTATGGCACTTGAAGGTCAGATGTTAAACGAATCTGAAGCTTCATTTACTCCATCGAAGAAAGAACATTATCATGGTGCTGAAAATTTAGGTGCTGTTGATATTAAATTTGGATTCTGTACAGAATTCATTGTCAAGCTTCACAAACCAGAAAAATTCAATGAAAACTTTATGAAGGACCCACTTTCTCAAATGGGTGATTCATTGGTCGTCGTTACTGATGATGACCTACTCAAGGTCCATGTCCATACCAATCAACCAGGTGTTGCATTAACACTTGCTCAAAAGTATGGAGATCTACAAACGATTAAGATTGAAAATATGAGAATTCAACATTCTAATATTATGGAAAACGCAGATACACCAATACACCAAGTTGAAAATCAATTAAAAATGCCTAAGAAGCCTAAAGCTAAGTTTGGTATTATTGCAGTAGCTTCTGGTACTGGTATCCAAGATGCATTTAAAGAATTAGGTGTTGATTTAATTATTGATGGTGGTCAAACCATGAACCCATCAACTGAATCATTTGTGAAGGCAATTGAATCACTCAATTGTGAACATATCATTATCTTACCTAATAACAAAAATATTATTTTATCAGCTGAACAAACGTTAGACCTATGTCCAGATCGTTCAATTCGAGTACTTAAGACAAAGAGCATCGCTCAAGGCTATTCATCATTAATGGCATTTGATCCAACTCAAGATCTTGATGAAAACTTTGAATCGATGACTGATGTTGTAACAAATATGCGTTCAGGTGAAATTACTTATGCAGTTAGAGATACTGAATTAAATGGTGTCAGCATTAAAAATGGTGATTTCATTGGAATCACTAAGGGTGAAATTAAGGTTTCAACACCATCCAGATTAGATACTGCAACAGCACTTCTAGATGATATGGTAGATATGGACCGTGAAATCATAACGATTTTCTATGGCAATGATGCAGATGAAGATGAACTTGATAATATCGTTGCACATGCGAAGAAGTTAAACCCTGATATCGAAGTAGAAACCATTGAAGGTAAACAAGATATTTACACCTATATCTTCGCTATTGAATAAAGAAAAAAAACTCTTAAAAAGGTGCTTGCACCTTTTTTAATGGCGGACGTGGTGGAATGGTAGACACGCATGTTTGAGGGGCATGTGGCCGCGTTAGGCCGTGTGAGTTCAAATCTCATCGTCCGCACCATATAAGAATGAAATGACTCCAAAAAGTTAGTGAAAAGGTGTAATAATGATACCTGATCTTAAACTAAGGAGTCTTTTTTATTACGAGATTACTATTTGAACATAGACATAAAATATCAAAAATAGAACTTTCCCGAGGAATCCTCGAAATTCACATTCACCATTAATACAATTACACTCTATGCAAAGATTATTGCGATTTTGTTGATAACAATGAATTAATTGATTTAGAAAGTTCAAAACCTGCACTATTCTAGAAAACGATTGACATAAATATTTGTCTATGTTATAAATAAACTAGATGTTAATCTAATGGGGGTTTGTTTATGATATTTGGAATATTGGCTTTAGCATTAAAAAATAAAACATTAGGAATTGTTGCTATTGTATCTGGTGTATGTTTTTCTATATTATGGCTCTTAACTGGCTTTGTAGGAGATTCTTATACAATGATTGGGGCATTGACATTAATAATTGTTACATGCCTACCGGACTTGATTATGGGTATTATTTCAGTTTCTAAAGTTAATAAAAAAGCAAAAATCCAAAGTTCTAATGACATTACTTCGAATAAGGGTTCATTATCACTTACAGACAAACTTAATGAAATAAACTCATTAAGAGAAAATGGTATGTTAACAGAAGAAGAATTTTTGGAAGCTAAGAAAAGTATTCTAAAAAGTTAAACAATACATCTTTTCTTATAAAAATTGATATTCTTACATAAATAGATGATTAGACGTTAGCAATAGCGTCTTTTTTTATTTTCTCACTCAGAAATCAGTTCAATTTTATCTTGCAAGAGCGAAATTATGTCACTCAATATTTAATTGAGTAACAAATATCAACCATTTATTGATTTGCATCATCAAGTATTTTATAATATCACTAGTAGGGGGGGATCCATTATGGAGTATAAAGAAATTGGTGCATTGTTAAAATCACTTAGAATCAAGCATGGACTTAAGCAAGCAGAATTAGCAGAACTTCTTCACGTGACTCATCAAGCTGTGTCTCGGTGGGAAAAAGGAACGAATATGCCGAATTTGCTTACTTTGACAGAATTGAAGAAGTTATATCATATTAGTATTGACGAATTGCTATTAGAAGTAGAATCTAAAATTGATACATCGCCAAAAAACTATACTCCTTTATGGTTTCTTCGCTTCTTTATATTTCCACTACTATTGATACTTTTATCAACAGGGTTATCACAATTCTATTTTCACCTTAATACACCTTATGCAACCATTATCATGGCAATATTCTTCGGTGTTATCCTATCAATTATTATGGTTGTAATCAAAGTCAGAAATCGAGGATATTTTTACTTATCTATCTTAGGACTTCTTTTATTGATCAATGGTACTGTTTATTTTTCAAATAGAAATTTTTATGATCTTATGGAGGTACCTTATCTACAAGAAATCGAACAGTTTGTTACAGACATACCCTATTCCAACTATCCGCCAAAAAATATAAAATACACTATGAATGATGAGCCTTACGTGATGATGTACCAAGAGGGTGATATAAACATTCAACTTTATGAAATCAATGCTGAAATATCAAGTATGCTAACTTATGTTTCAACAAACAATTATCCAGTAATGAGTGTAGCTATATTAGGAAATGAAGCTTATTTCTCAAGCTATGAAAGTGGCACAGGTGGATCAACTATTCATCTTTTAGATTTGACAACTCATGAAGTTAGCTTAATATATACAGCAGCTCAACGCTTTGACGTAGTAGCTAGTGAAACAACACTATATTTTGTTGAATTAGATGATTTTTTCATCGATTATAATGATATTATTTACAAGTGGAATGGCCAAGAAATAGAATGGGTTGCAGAATTTAATTTTGAAATAGTAGACATACTTTACAAAGAAGGAATAGGTCACTTTTATATATCAATAAATAGAAGTAATAATCAAGATATCCACAAGTTTGGAAATATACTGATTTATACTGAGTTCTTCCATCTTCAATCTCAAGTCTTTGATGAAGATTTAACAGAAGAATTCCACCTAAAAAAAGTAGATAATCGCGTATTATCAACATTGAACAATGAAATTATAAGCTTACGATTTAATGAAGTAACCTTTACCGGATTAAGAGGTAGTGAAGATCAAATGCATGAAACAGGTGATTTTTCAATGTTTAGTGGAAGTATAGTTGGTCCAAATTGGAGTATAAGAACACAAAATGCATTTTATAGCCCTGATTTTAGACCAGTTGGCGGACATTATATCTTTTGGAGAGAAAACACAGGCAGATATATTGCTATCGAAAGAGATACTATTTCATTACTAGAAGGTTATTCAAGACAAATTGAAGAAATGATGATACCTTCATATTGGAGACACACTATATTTGTAATTGTGATTCCATTGATAGCTTTAGTCATGACTTTTGGAACAACAATCACAAGCAAAAAAAAGAAAACTAAAGAAAAAAAGAGTCAAACAAATCTTCAAAGCGAGTCACTATAATAGGCTATTTGGATTCATTTTTTATTATCGATTCTTGAATGTATTATAGGTTTCCGTTTCACGTAGATAAGGTATAATTATTATATCTACTCTATATGTAGGAAACTTTTTTATCTTTTAGACTTAAATTTAATATCAGTGAGATTGTAGTTATTTTTATGAAGAGGTGTAAGGCAATGGACAAAACAAAAAAAACAAAGTGGACAACATTTTTATGGGACGTATTCATGTGTTCGCTTGGTTCATATGGTGGACCTGAAGCACATTACGGAGTTTTCTCTTCTATTCTAGTGAAGAAAAAGAAATACATTACAGAAGAAGAACTTACAGAAATGATTGGATTATATGCACTAGTTCCTGGACCAAGTAGTACACAAACCATTACAGCCATAGGATATTATATAGGTGGACCATTACTTGCTTTATTAACATTTTTAGTTTGGGCATTTCCTGCTATTGTGACCATGGGTTTAATTGGTGTTTTCTTTACTCAAATAGCTGCTAATGATGGCTGGAAGCCTATAATCACCTATCTACCTGCTGTTGCAGTCGCATTCATTATCTATGCTGCAATAACCTTGTCTAGAAAGGTATTAAAAAAATCATTTGATTATATATTATTTGTAGTTATGTTAATTCTTGGGTTATTACTTGTTGGATATTCAATGTGGGTTGTGCCTTTGCTTTTGGTATTAGGTGGAATTATCGTCTTATTTCCACATCTAAAGACCAAGTCAGAAGTCAAAGTCTCACATCAACCGAAATGGTATATATTAGGAATTGTTATTTTATTAGCAGTGTTTAATGAAGGTTTAAGAGCATTTATCACTGCACCATGGGTAACCTTATATACATCATTTTATCGATATGGGTATTCAGTAATTGGTGGTGGTCAAATTGTCGTGCCATTGATGATTCAAGATCTTGTGCAGACACAATCACTCATCACACTTAATGATTTTTTAGCAGGTTATGCTATTGATCAAGCGATACCAGGACCACTATTTAGCTTCGCTGCATTTGTATCATCTAGATCATTTGCAGGCTCAGGATTTTCATTTCTAGCAGGTTTAATTGGTGGATTTAGCATATTCCTACCAGGGATATTACTTGTTTTCTTTATATTTCCAGTATGGAAGTCGACACGTGCTATTCCGCAAATGAAATACTTTTTAGCAGGTGTTAGTGTGACTGCAGCCAGTTTAATCACAATGACAGCAATCAATCAGTCGATAGAATTACCTGTAAACTTTGCAGTTTACGCAATACTTGTCATCAGCACATTACTCCTATTATCAAAAAAAGTACCTGCACCACTGATTGTTATCTTGGCTGCAATCTTAGGATTTCTCATCTAGCTATTCATTATATTCAGATATGAAATGAACTCCTACCAGGAGTTTTTTTATTGATTTCTCATTAGAAGATGCCTAAAATTATTAATTCTATACATATGCATTCAACAATGCAGACTTACATGTTATAATAAATACATCATTTGAGGTGGTTTTATGAAATTATCAACCGGTATGACTGTACCAATTCACAGCTACAAGCATAATAAAAAGCTGCACCGTATCTGGAAAAAAACCGTGGTATTATATCAAGATCAAAATGTATTAGTAACTGCAAACAATAGAACAAAGGTTATCGAATCTGACGGAAGAAGCTGGCATACCAAGGAACCAGCAATCTGTTATTTTTACTCAGACCTATGGTTTAATATCATTGGAATGCTTAAAAAGGATGGAATCTATTTTTATTGCAACCTATCAAGTCCTTATTTATATGATGGTGAAGCCATCAAATATATTGACTATGATTTAGATGTCAAGGTATTTCCAGATGGGAAATACGTTTTGCTCGATGAAAAAGAGTATGAAACACATCTAGGATTGATGTGCTACTCAGAAGAAATTCAGTCGATTATTCATGATCAAATACAGATATTAATAAAAAAAATCGAGAATAAAGAAAAACCTTTCTGTCTAACAGACATTAAAGCTTTTCATGAACAATATAAAAAATTGAGTAAAAAGTGAGGATATTATGCGACTTCTGAATACAGCAATCAAAATGAGTTTGGTTGGTGTTTTAGCGAGTTTACTTGCTCGTTCTTTAAGTCTAGATTACTGGTTGACTGCTGGTGTTGTAGCGATATTATCCATTCACTTAACTAAAAAGGACTCTATTGTTGTATCAATTAAAAGAGTCGTAGATTCCATATTTGGAATTATGCTTGCTACACTCATGTTTATCGCATTTGGATATAATTTTTTCGTATTTAGCGTGTTTGTTTTTATATTTGCTTATGCATCATGGGTATTAAAGGTAAACGAAGGTATTGTGCTTGCACTGGTTTTAGTCACACATCTTTTAATGCATGGAGAGTTTTCTTTTAATTTGATAGGAAACGAGCTTGCATTATTATTTATCTCCGTAGGGATTGCATCCATCTTTAATCTGATTTATCCAACACAATCAGAAAAAGAACTTGATAATCACGTTTTATCTATTGATCAACTACTCAGAGACCATTTATTTATGCTAGCCATATTGTTAAAGGACCCAGAATATAATGATGAATATTATCGTCATTATTCAATGGTCGATCGAAAAATATCTGACACGATTGATATCGTTGAGTTGGTTGATAAGGATTTACTCTTTTATAATGATCACAGTTATTTAGCTTATCTTCATATGAGAAAAGAGCAATCGAGCTATATTAGACATATGTATCAGCAAGCCTTAAAAATTAAGAAGGTGCATCCAAATGCCTTAAAGATATCTGAATTCATTAAAGAACTTAGTGGCGATATTGGAATCTATAATAAGGCACATGCACAACTGCAAAAACTAGATCAGCTTCAACAAATATTTAAGGATGCTCCACTACCAGAAACCAGAGAAGAATTCGAGCTTAGAGCAAAGCTCTATCAAATCTTAGTCGAAGTCGAATCGCTTTTGGTTGTTAAAATTAACTTTCATCATCAGTACCCAGAATTTGGAAACAAGCACCTTATCGTTTAGGTGCTTTTTTAATGCGCATCATTAGATATCAAAATGTAACAATGATAAAATAGAAGTATCATAAAAAAAGGAGTAATCATATGAATTTCTTTAAAAATTTTAAAAACTTGTTATCTGAATCGGTAACAACTCTTGTTATTGCAGTCATCGCAGTATACGTGTTAGTCACCAATTTTGGTGGAATTGATAATCTTTGGTTGTTTTTAGCAGCCTTTGTACCTCTCGTATTGGTATTGCTTGCTGTATTAGGACTTCAAATGTCTAAAAAGTCAATGGCTGCACATACTGTTTTACTCATCACCTTGTTTCTTGGTGCGGGTAGAGCATTTATCTTAGCTATTACTTCATTTGATTTTGGTTCATTCTCATTTAGTGCTAATTTCACATTAGAATTGATTATTAACTCAGTTATCTTTGTCTATTTAGCATTAGTGGTCCTATCCGGATTATTAACCAATGAATTTAAAGGTGGATTAGGTTCATCACCCGTGGTGATGTCTGCATTGATCGCCTTTCTATTTTTCTTTTTTAGAGATGGATTTAGTGGAGCTGTATTAAAGATATTCCCACCAGTAATTGCCTTAATGTTTGGTAGTCCATTCTACGCAATTGTCTTACTACTTGCTGGGGTTGCTGATGTACCATTTAGATTTATAGATGTATTATTTAATGGTGATATTCTTGCAAGTCCAATTAGTTATTTCTTATTTACTGCATTTGCATTTTATCTCATTTACGGCGCAGTAAAGGGATTATTGAGTCACAAAAAAGAATAAAGAATAGGGTCCAGCAAAATTGCTGAACCCTTTTTTAATGTGTTGAATCCTCATACATTTCATTCACGTCTGGTAAAATATTTATCTCTCCAGCCTTATGAATAGATATTTTTGCGAATATTGGTCCTAGTGTTTCATAGAATAATACGCTTGCCATAATAATCGTAGTGATTTGAACAGAATACATTGGAAGCTGTTGCATTACAATGACAGATAGACCGATGGATATCCCACCCTGGGGTAATAGGGCTAATCCTAAATACTTTTGAACCTGTGGCTCGGCATTCACCGATTTGGCACCGATATAAGCACCTAAAATCTTTCCTGTCGCTCTTGCTACAATGTAAGCTGCTCCTATTATTCCAACGGTATAAAGTATCTTTAAATCAAGTGCTGCTCCAGCGATTGTAAAGAATAGAATATAAAAGATTGGAACGAAATCATTAACCGCAGAAAATGAACGATTTGAGAAGACTCTTAAGTTAGCTAATGTAGCACCCATCATAATATTAGTCAGAAGTGGAGAAAAATCAAGAACCTTAGATAATCCAGTTGCGATTCCAACAAAGAATATCGTTTTAATCTGAAGTTCATCCTTTGGATCAATTTTTTTAGTTAATAACGATAATACAACGCCTAGGACTAAGCCTAATAGAAGGGATCCGAATATTTCATAGATTGGAACACCAATGATTTTAAAGATTGAAAACTCAGTGCCTGATACTAAAATTTTAGCAACTGATATAGCAATCCCAAATGCGATAATTCCAAATACATCATCAAGTGCTACCACAGGTAATATCGTTTTTGTTACAGGTCCATAAGCTCTATATTGTCTAATGACCATAATGGTTGCTGCAGGAGCAGTTGCTGCTGACATAGAAGCTATCACTAATGAAAACGCGAAGTCTTGATTGAAAATAAAATACATTACTGAGAATACAACAGAAATCGCACCAACCACTTCAGCTAATGTGATGATTGTTATTTTTTTACCCATTTGGATAATATCTTTAAGCATAAATTCACTTCCGATACCAAAAGCGATAAAGGATAAAGTGATCTCACTTACAATTTCAAATGATTTTGCTTCTTCACTAGAGACGAAGTTGAATAAAGATGGTCCAAGAAGAAGACCAGCGATTAAGTATCCGGAGACACTTGGAAGCTTTAACAATTTCGCTCCTTTGCCAAAAATGAATCCCACAACAAGAATAATACTAATTTTTAAAATAATGTTCAATTTAACTCACCTTCCATAGTCTTTTCTTGTCTGGCTAACAAAAAAAGCACATAGTCTTTGCATAGACTACACGCTTGGGTCTTACTCCTATGAGGTTAGCTGACGGGTTAGGGTTTCCAAGTTACCCTTCATATACTGATTCACCCCAAAAAACTGGTTCCCCCACTCAAATCAATGTGATTCGGAGACATACAACGTATTGAATTATAGCATAACATTTTGAAGTAAGCAACATCATAGAGTATGAATGTATATAAATCAATAAAAAGATAAAAAAAACTACGCTTTCGCATAGTAAATTGTCTTTGGAGCGGGCGAGGGGAATCGGACCCCCATCTCATGCTTGGCAAGCACGTGTAATAACCATTATACGACGCCCACGCTATCGTGCTTTTTTATGATAGCAAATTATTTAAAAGATGTCAAGCAGGATTGATAGAATTATTGATGATTTTTCATATTTTTTTCATCTTTATTTCCGATTATATCAGCTCAAATGTTAGGATGAACTATAATCTCAATTTATATATTTGGAATGAGTTACTTTGAATCCTATGAATTAGGAATAACTAAAAAGTTATAGTATAATTTAATTAGAGCATATCATCAAAGAAGGGGAGTGAGCAGTGTGAATATTTTAGCAGAAAAATTTAGGGATAATATTATTGCTGTTGTTCCAATCACATTGATCGTAATCATATTGAATTTCACAATTGTTCCCTTATCAACTCCTTTTTTAATTCGTTTTATTATAGGCTCTATTTTAGTCATCATCGGACTTTCTTTATTTCTCGTTGGTGTCGATCTTGGAATCACACCACTTGGAAGTCATACAGGTGCTACTTTAACTAAGACAAACAAATTAGTAATTGTCCTAATCGCTGGTTTTGTTTTAGGCTTTTTTATATCGGTTGCTGAACCAGGACTACTTGTTTTTTCGAATCAGGTTGATTTTGTCACCCAAGGTGATATATCATCAATCAGCATTTTAATTAGTGTATCCATAGGATTAGCAATTATGATTGGATTAGGCTTTATTCGTATTATCTATAACCTACCGCTGTACAGAATTCTACTTGTTCTATATTTAATCATATTCGTTTTAGCATTTTTTACATCACCAGAATTTCTAGCAATCTCATTTGATGCATCAGGTGCGACAACTGGAGTGCTTGCAGTACCTTTCTTGCTTGCCCTATCAGTTGGTATCACAAAAATGAAAAAGGATAGCAAATCTTCCGAAAAGGATAGCTTTGGTCTCGTATCCATCGCATCAACTGGGGCTATTATTTCTTTAATGATCCTTAGTTTTTTTAACAGAAATTTAGACTTTGCAGCACACATTCCTGAGGAAATCACTGAGTCTACACAAATCTTAAACCCATTTATATCTATACTTTCATCAGTCTTTCAAGAAAGCTTTTTAGCCTTAGTACCGCTTTTAATCATTTTATTCATTTTACAAGTTCTATTTTTCAAACTAACAAAAAGAGCTTTTATTAGAATTCTTAAGGGCTTTGTTTATTCATTAATCGGCTTATTCATCTTTCTTGTCGGTGTGAATGCAGGATTTATGGAGGTTGGCTCTAAAATTGGATATACCTTAGCACTTTTAGATCATAAAATATTTATTCTTTTGATTGCATTTCTATTAGGGCTATTCACAATAGCAGCTGAGCCTGCAGTATCGGTGCTAACACATCAAATTGAGGATATCACATCAGGTTATGTGAAGAAAAAAGCTGTTCTAATACCCTTATCCATTGGCGTCGGATTTGCAATTACACTTTCCATCCTAAGAATAATGATTCCTTCCCTGCAGTTATGGCACTTATTATTACCAGGCTATATAATCTCATTAGCTTTAATGTTTATTGTTCCCAAACTGTTCGTAGGTATTGCATTTGATGCAGGTGGAGTTGCCACAGGTCCAATGACAGCAACCTTCATTCTTGCATTCACAACGGGAGCAGCCAATGCGACTCCAGGTGCGAATGTATTACTTGATGGGTTTGGAATGATAGCCTTAGTAGCACTTGCACCAATTATCACATTACAATTGTTAGGACTCATCTTTAAAGTCAGATCGAGAAAAGGAGGTGTCTAGGATGGAAAATATATCGATGCTATCAAATTTTGAATTACTTTGTGTAATCGTCAATTATGGTATAGGAAGTAAAGTACTAAAGTATGCAAAAGAAGAAGGTATTAAAGGTGGTACTATTATCTTAGGTAAAGGTACATATAAAAGACCACTACTTGAGTTCTTAGAACTTACAGAAACTAGAAAAGAAATGGTTTTAATGATTGCTGATAGAAGAATTATCAATCCTGCTCTAGAAGCATTAAATGAGAGATTAAAGTTATATAAACCACATCATGGTATTGCTTTTGTAATACCAGTAACACAGTTTTTAGGTGCTGGAAAATATGAATATGATCCAAAAAATGAAATTGGAGGTCATAACGTGACTGAATATAATGCAATATTTACAATAGTAGACAAGGGATTTGGTGAAAAGGTTGTTGATGCAGCAACTCTTGTTGGTGCTAAAGGTGCAACCATCATCAATGCCAGAGGCTCAGGAATTCATGAGACCAGCAAGTTATTTTCCATGGAAATTGAACCTGAAAAGGAAATTGTTTTAATTCTTGCAGAAAAAACAATCGTCAAACCGATTATCAACTCTATATGTGAAGAGCTTGATATTGAACAACCAGGTAATGGAGTTATTTTTGTTCAGGAAGTTCATCAAACCTATGGCATTAGATAAAAAGGCTAGAAAAAGAAAATTAAGACTCATTCCTATTCTTGTTTTAGCTGTAATTATTTCCTATTTCTACTTAGGATTTTTTCAGTTCAGTAATTGGCTAAATTTCAGTGATATTCAATCATCTTTATCAATCTTAGATTATATGTTATGGTTCTTTATAACCTTTTATCTATCATTAACCATTCATGAGCTAGGTCACTTTTTTTCCTTCGTTTTTCAAAAGGTTAAGCTAAGAGCTTTATACATTACAATCTTTGTATTTCATAAAACAATCAAAGGCTGGAGATTTGCGATTAAGCCAAAGCTGATTGTATTACTTGGAGGACTAGTTGTTCCAGACTTTGGTGATGTGAAAAATGAGGAAGAATATAATAAAGTTGTGAACAAGTTTTCTAAAGCCTTGATTGCTGCACCTATTGTAACAATTTGCTTTTTAACTATTACAATCATTACCTTCATCTTATTAATAGCTTTAGTTCCGAATACACCTTGGTTAGGCATTTCATTTATGATCATGCTATTTGCAATCCCTATCAATCTTTTATTTATATATTCCTTTACACTTTCTAATCCAATGTTTTATGGGGATTTTGTAGCATATAAGAAAATAAAGACAGATGCGATTTTTGCTTTATCGATGATTATTCAATACTCGATATTTACCTTAAATGATTCAGAAGAATCTGATCATTTTCTGTGGGAGAAATCTAGAAATATCTTAAAAGAAATTCAGATTAGTTCTTCACAATTTCATACAATGATTTTACTCAATTACATGGATGGAATTATTAGAAGAGATGAAAAATTTGATCACGAAGTCGATATAAAAATTAATCGAATTCCAATACGCAAGTATCTTAAAAATGAACAAGGATTAAATTTAGTATATGATATAGCATGCTACCACTACTTTAATGGAAATGTCGATAGAGCATATAAGCTTTATGACGATATCCAAAAGCTAGTAAGTGATAAGCTCGATGAAAAAATGCTTAGCTATTACAAAAATAAATATATGCACATCTTAAATATCGAATATCAGGATCAATTCCTTTCAAACAAAAATAATTATTATATTGGAAATAATTGGATATTTGATATACTAGTTGATCCATATGAAATGCTAAAGGCACATCATGAAAAACTACCTTTTAGAGAGTATAGTACTCCAGTTCAAATTCAAGAAATTGAAGTATTAAATGAAGAGGAACAAAAAAGCGACTCAGATTAGAGTCGCTTTGCTATTTATCTGGTGCCCCCAACGAGAATCGAACTTGTATTTCAGCATTACCATTGCTGCGTTTTACCACTAAACTATGGGGGCATTCATCTCTAGATTTGTTTATTCATGCATTAACGATTTTATCGTAAAAAGAAATGATTGTCAATTCATATCAATAAAAAGTAGGTTTTTTTTGTATGAATATATATAAGACTTTTTTATTACAAAGCTTTGTTGAAGTAAGATTGTAGCACTTAAGTGTTATAATAAATTTATAATTTATTACAGGAGGTTCATCAAATGGCAAGCAAAATCAAGAAACAAGTCAAAAAAAGTGTGAGAAAAGTTAAAAAATCACCTGCATATAAGTTTACTTCCATTATTTTCGCTATCATTTTGGTAGCTGCAGGATATTATTACGCAGCCTATATGATGCCTGAGGCACCAAACTATAGTGCAAATCAAAATGAGGATGGATTTTATTACTATACACTCGTCAATTCAGGAGATTATTACTTTGATGCAAATGATTTAATAGGTGATGATTTAAAAGATGAACTCAATCAAATCTTAAATACTGGATTTACTCCTACAAGCTATGATGAGGCTAAAACATATTTAGCAATAGCTGATCAAAGCTTAACCGATTCAACAAAAGTTTATAATGTCTATAATGGTGCTTTAGTTAATGCAGAATGGGATTCTGTTTCATGGCATAGAGAACACATTTGGCCAAACTCAAGATTAGGTATAGATAGAGTTACAGTTTCAAGTAGAAATCAAGGCTCAGATCTTCATAATTTAAGAGCAATCACTCCAAGTGTGAATTCAAGCAGAAGTGATCGCTTCTATTTAGATGCTTCAGGGGAAAATCAAACTGTTGCTGGTGGAGGATATTATCCAGGAGATGATCATAAGGGGGATGTCGCTAGAATTATCTTATATATGGCAGTTATGTATGATTTCTTAATTGTTACTGATGAGGGATTGGAAGATGAATCCAATCATTATACAATGGCTGGAGCAAAGATGGGTAAATTATCAATCCTTCTAGAATGGCATAAGGAAGATCCTGTAGATGATTTTGAAAGAAGTAGAAATCAGCATATCTTTGAAGCACAAGGCAATAGAAATCCATTTATTGATAAACCAGAATATGTTCATTTAATTTGGGAAGATAAAACCATTGATGAACTTACAGAAACGAATCCTTTATTTATCCCAAATGCTCATCTTATGCTGAATTTGATTATATCGAAAAGAGGAATATTATATGTCTAGTTCATATCTATTAACAAAAGGGACCTATTTTATAGGAGACCCTGCAATCATGATTAAAAAAACAGATGAAGGCGACAAATTGATAACAACGCTTTGGGATTTGTTTTACAAGGATATGAACAAATTCCAGAAACTTACAATTGATAACGTAACAATCATTATCACAAGAACAGCAGAGGGTGATGGATTATATGGAGATGTTGGAACTGATACCGGAACGATATGCATTCTAAGACTTGAAGATATCCAAAATGATGTAAGATTTAATGCAAATACGACCCTACATGGATGTCACTACTTAAAAGTATTATCAGAAGAAGCAGTTACAGTTAAAGACTTTAACATTTATTTTGATAGTGGATACCAAGTCATCACAAATTCTGACACTGAATGAAAAAATACGAAGAGCCCTATGGGCTTTTTGTACGAAATGTGATTATTTAACGATTACTATTTAATTCAATAGCATTATATGTTATATTTTTCTATGTAGAGGATGTGTTTTTATGAAGATGATCTTAAGATTAGTCAAACCTTATTGGCGAATGCTCACCATTTCTTTGACTTTTAAGTCTGTTGGTGCACTTGCTGATTTATTTTTGCCTTGGCTAATTGCTTATATGATCGATACTGAAATTCCTAGACTTCAAGGGGATTCCACACCTAATTTGAATAGCTTATATATACTTGGTGGTTGGATGGTTTTAATCGCCTTTTTAGGCTTATATTTAAACGTAGCTGCGAATAGAAAAGCAGAAATGATTGCTGCTTTATCGGTAAAAGGTCTTAGACATGACCTGTTTTCTAAGATTGAAAGATTATCAGCAAATCAAGTGGATCAAATTACTAGACCATCATTAATTTCAAGAATGACCACAGATACCTATAATATGTATAATGCAACTGCATCGATGCAACGCTTGGGTGTCCGTGCTCCAGTTCTTTTAATTGGTGGAGTATTGATGTCACTTTTACTCGATCCATTACTCACATTAATCATGGTTGCTATCCTACCTTTGATTACAGTTATTGTCTATTTCACATCAAGAAAAGGGATTCCACTCTATAAGAAGAGTCAAGGATATGTAGATTTACTCGTTAGAAAGCTAAGGGAATATATCACAGGAGCGAGAGTGGTTCGCGCATTATCAATGAGCGAACATGAAATGAATGCTTTTGATGAAGCCAATCAAAATACTGTTGATGCAGAGCTAAAAGCTAATATTACGATGGCTAAAATCAATCCAATGATGAATACAGTCATGAACATCGGTTTAGTGCTTGTTTTAGTAGCTGGTGCATATCGAATAGCAGAAGGTCAAACAGAAATTGGTAAAATCATGGCCTTCGTTACCTATTTTACAATTATTTTGAATGCGATGATGAGCATTACACGAGTCTTTGTACTCGCTTCAAGAGCAACAGCTTCAGCAGAGCGTATTGATGAAGTCCTAGATATGCCAGTTGATATGGTAGATGGTATTGAACTCATCGAAAAGAATCCATCTTTACCAATTATTGAATTTAGAAATGTCTATTTTTCCTATAACCAAAAGGAAAGTAACCTTAAAAATATAAGTTTTAAATTATACCAAGGTCAAACCCTAGGAATCATTGGAGCGACTGGATCAGGTAAAACCACAATTATTAATCTACTCATGCGTTTTTATGATGTAGATTCAGGATCTATTCTATTCTTTGGAAAGAACATTAAAGATATTTCACAAAATGATTTGAGAAAGAGAATCGGTGTCGTTTTTCAAAACGATTTAATTTTCGCAGATTCTATATTTGGAAATATTCAATTCAATCGTAATGCAATTACAGATGAAGACATTGAAACAGCAACACGTGTTGCTCAAGCGGAATTTATCTATGAAAAAGCAAATGAAATGAATCATCAAATGGCTCAAAAAGGTATGAATCTTTCAGGTGGTCAAAAGCAAAGAGTGTTAATTGCAAGAGCTGTTGCTGGTAAACCAGATATTATGGTTTTAGATGATGCATCATCAGCATTGGATTATAAAACAGACATGAACATGAGAAAATCCTTAAAAAAGGAATTGAAAGATACAACCATGATTATTATTGCTCAACGAATTTCTAGCTTAAGGGATTCTGATTTAATTCTTCTAATTGAAGATGGAGAAATTCTTGATTCAGGTACACATCAAAAACTTATGGAAACATCAGAAATGTATCAAGAAATAGCTTACTACCAATTAGGGGGTGAGCAAAAATGATGTATGCAGGAAAACAGGGCAGAGGTAAAAATGATGGCTCTGATAAAGCAAGAAATACCAAATATGTATTAAAAAGACTTTGGAGTTACTTATATTTCTATAAGGGCAAGCTTGCCTTAGCAATCTTCTTAACGATTATCGCCAACGCATTATCACTTGTTGGTCCATATTTAACAGGTAGAACCATTTCAGCAATGGAAGGCGGAGTTAATTTTGAGCTCGTATTCTTCTTTGCTGGTTTAATGATTTTCTTCTATCTTTTAAGCTCACTATTAAGCTATCTCTTAGCGGTCGCTATGACAAAGATATCTCAAAGTGTTGTTTATAAGATGAGAAAAGACCTATTTGAAAAGCTAAATAAAGTATCTATTTCTTATTTTGATAGAAATCAAACAGGAGATATTATATCTAAAATGAGCTATGACATAGATACCATCAACACCTCACTAGCAAATGATGTGATCTCCATCTTTACATCCATTATTACAGTTACCATATCATTTGTCATGATGCTCATCATGTCACCAATCCTCGTATTGGTATTCGTTCTAACTATTCCAATATCAGTCATTATCACTAGAGTATTATCCAAAATTGTAAAAAAGAAATATCGATTAAGAAATCAAAAGCTAGGTGAGCTCAACGGGTTTGCTGAAGAAATGATCACAGGACAAAGAACGATTCAATCCTATGTTCAAGAAGAGTCAATTCTTCATAAGTTTGATGAAATCAATGATGCAGCAGCAACTGCATCCTATGAAGCAGGCTACTATTCAACAGCAGTCGGACCATCTGTTAACTTTGTATCTAACTTATCTGTAGCCTTAGTTGGTGTCTTTGGTGGTATCCTCTATTTCTTTGGTTCTATAGATATAGGAAAGCTTGCTAGCTTTACCCTATATTCAAGAAGATTCTCCGGACCAATTAATCAGATGTCAAATATTATCGCAGATATTCAAAGTGCACTTGCAGCCTCTGAGCGTGTATTCAACGTCCTTGATCAACCAGATGAACCAAAGGATATTGAAAATGCAATCGATTATCAATATGCAGTAGGAGAAGTCGAATTTAAGGATGTTTCATTTAGCTATGTTGAAAATACTCCAGTATTGTCACGTGTATCATTTAAAGCTCCAAAGGGTAGTGTAATTGCTATTGTTGGACCAACAGGAGCAGGAAAAACTACATTAGTAAATCTATTAATGCGCTTCTATGACGTCCAAGAAGGCGATATTATAATCGATGGCAATCCAACAAGGAGCCTAACAAGAAAGAGTCTTAGAACTGCATTTTCAATGGTCTTGCAGGATACTTGGATCTTCCATGGCACTGTATTTGAAAACATCGCATATGGAAATGGAGATGTCAGTCGAATTGAAGTGGAAGAAGCTGCTAAAAAGGCTAGAATCCATTCCTTTATTGCACATCTACCAAATGGCTATGACACCATCTTAACCGATGAAGGGATTAACATCTCTAAGGGTCAAAAACAGCTACTAGTCATCGCAAGAGCGATTCTATCTAAAACGAAGATGCTCATTCTTGATGAAGCGACCTCCAATGTAGATACACATACTGAAGTTCAAATCCAAAAAGCAATGCTCGCACTGATGGAAAATAAGACAACTTTCGTCATTGCACATCGCTTATCAACGATTCAAAACGCTGATTTAATACTTGTTGTAAATGATGGAAACATCATAGAACAGGGCACACATAGTGAGTTATTGGAGAAGAAAGGCTTTTATAATGAACTTTATCAAAGTCAATTTGTGTAAATAAAACTTTATTGCTTGAATTCCTTGTAATTCTTAAATCAGTTGTGTATAATGTAAATAGGCATTAAGTTGTCAAGTAAATATTAAAGGAGTATCGTAATGAAAGGCGTAGTAAAATGGTTTGACGCTGACAAGGGATATGGATTTATCTCATCAGCTGAAGGTAAGGACATTTTTGTACACTTTAGTGCAATTCAAACTGAAGGTTACAAAACATTAGCAGAAGGCGACCAAGTAGAATTTGATGTTAAAAACGGCGACCGCGGACAACAAGCGGCTAACGTAGTTAAAGTTTAATTTCCAAAAGGTATGGGGACTCGCAAGGGTCCCCCTTCTATTTGTTTGGATATAGATTCAGACACAAGTTTGACACGATTATATTAAATCGTGTTTTTCTTTTATCTATTGTCTATGATAGCGCTTTTATGTTATAATATGCTTAAAGATGGGAGCGTTGATAATATGGAGAAAGATCTATTAGAGGTAGAGTGCCAGCATCTAGCTAACGTAGTTAAGGAATCAGACCCAAAACAAATTGAAGAGGTCGAAAAGAGATTTGCCTTAGTCTACACTTATGATGCTGTTGGTATGGTAGGACAAAATAGAATTCCTTATGAGGACGTAAAACGACTCAGCCAAGCGAAAGCTCTACTCGGTTATAGCGAAAGAGAACAAAAGGAAATACTAAATCATCTAAAAGCTTTTGAATTTATTAAAAAAGAAGCAAAAGAAAAAATTCCATTTACAGAAGAAAAAATGAAAGACATGCATGAGATTTTGGTAGAAGGTATTTTCCAAGGTGGCGTTTATCGTAATGTAAACATCAATATATTTGGAGCTGAACACCAACCACCAGATTATGTCAAAGTATATGATAGAATGTCTAAGTTCTTTAGAAATCTTGAACACTTTGAAGGAACAACTCTTGAAAAAGCGACATATGCACATGCAAGTATCGCTAAGATTCATCCATTTGTTGATGCGAATGGTAGACTCGCTAAGCTTGCCTTAAATTATTTCTTAATGGTAGATAATTACTTACCCATTTCAATTCCGTTGGAACAACGTGAAGCATATATAGAACATCTTGAGGCCTTTAAACAAGAGAAGGATTTAAAGCCACTTGTTCACTTTTTTAAAGGACTTTTAATCAAACGCTATGAAGAAGTTTTAAAAGAACTAGATTTATGAGTGCGCAAGCACTCTTTTTTTTATTTTCAGTAGTTTTTCCTGTTTTATGATAAAATAGATAAAGGTGATACTATGGACTTAAAGATTGGTGAAATCAATCATTTGATTGTAAATAGAAAGACAGATATTGGATACATGCTTGATTCAGAAGAGGATCAAGTCTTTTTGCATAATAATGAAAGCCTACATCAGGAATTGAAGCCAGGCCAAGAAGTGGATGCTTTTCTTTATTTTGATAATAAAGGAAGACTTGCTGCTACTTTAAAAATGCCTTATATCACTGTAACGAACCCAGGATTTCTTACTGTCAGTGATGTTCATGAATCCTTAGGTGTCTTCTTGGACATGGGAATTGCTAAAGAGCTTTTATTATCACATGAAGACCTACCCTTTGACCATTCAGAATGGCCGCAAGTCGGTGATATCTTATTTATTACCGTCAAGGTGAAGGGAAAATTGGTTGCTAAAATATCATCCAAGGAAGAGGTTAAGATTAAACCTGAACATGAGCTTAATCTTAAGGAAGCAGTGCTTGCAAGAGTACAAAAAATAGGTAGAGAAGGTATCAATCTTTTAACTAGAGATGGACATTGGATATTCGTTCATCATTCCATGGTTAAAGAACCTATTCGCTATGGACAAGAAGTCAGTGTAAAGGTCACTTATCATTCTGAAAAAGGATATACTGGATCCCTTGCCCCGCAAAAAGAAATTGCTATTTATGAAGATGCGAATAACATCTTATCTTATATCATCAGAAAAGGTGAAATGGACCTAGATTCCAATTCTTCACCTGAAGATATTGATTTAATTTTCAACATGAGTAAAAAAGCATTTAAAAGAGCATTAGGTCATTTATATAAGGAGCGTAAAATTGATTTTGTCGATGGCAAAACAATTTTAGTGAAAAAGTAGTGAACGAAAAAGATCCATTTGAAAAATACGACAAATTGTTTGATGAACAAGATAAAAAGCATGATCAACAAGTCAAGGCATATAGAAAAGATTCTAAGATTGAGGATAATCCTTCATTTGATAATCTTGAAAGAGATGAATATAACACAAATCATAGTCAATCTAAGGAAGCAAGTCAAGCTATAGGAATAGTTGTTTCCATCGTGGTTGGTATTGTCATCCTAAGAAATATGGTTATATCATCATCACCAACATTATTAGGTCGTATTATTCCAATTCTAATCATAATAGGTATTTCAAGTAGCATTTACAAATATTTTAAAAACAAAAGGTGAGTTCAATGAGCAACAATAAAAAAATGAATGAAGCAGTCACATCTAGAGATGCTGATTTTGCACAATGGTATACAGATTTATGTCTAAAAGCAGAGCTAATGGATTATAGTGAGGTCAAAGGCTTCATTATTTATCGTCCATATGGCTACGCAATTTGGGAAAATATTATGAATTATTTGGATAGAAGATTTAAGGAAACAGATCATCAAAATGTTTACATGCCCTTAGTTATTCCTGAATCACTTTTCCAAAAAGAAAAGGATCATGTTGAAGGATTCGCTCCAGAAACAGCCATGATCACAACAACGGGTGTTGAAGAATTAACAGAAAGATTAATTATTAGACCTACATCAGAAACTTTATTTGGTGTACACTATCAAAAAATTATTAATTCATACCGTGACCTACCTAAGCTATACAATCAATGGTGTAGTGTAGTACGCTGGGAAAAGACAACTCGTCCATTTTTAAGAGGCAAAGAATTTTTATGGCAAGAAGGTCATACTGCGCATGCCACTGAGGCTGAAGCTAGAAAAGAAACTCTTGATATCCTAGAAATTTATCGTAAGCTTGGGGAAGAGCTATTAGCAATTCCTTTCGTAACAGGCAGAAAAACAGAAAAAGAAAAATTTGCTGGAGCTGTTGAAACCTATTCCATCGAAGCATTAATGCATGATGGACAAGCGCTACAATCAGGAACTACACATTATTTTGGTCAAGGCTTCGCAAAGGCGTTTGATATCAAATTTACAGATGAAAAGAACTCATTACAATTCGTGCATCAAACATCTTGGGGAGTTTCTACACGTTTAATTGGTGCAGTTATTATGGTGCATGGTGATGATGAAGGGTTAGTCCTTCCTCCGTTAGTTGCACCTACACAAGTTGTTATTATTCCAATTCAATCTCAAAAGGAATCTGTTCAAATCGCTACAAAAACACTATTTGATCAGCTTAAAAAAGCTGGATTTAGAGTTTCAGTAGATGATTCTAGTAAATCACCTGGATGGAAGTTCTCAGAATATGAGATGAAGGGTGTTCCAGTTAGAATAGAAATTGGACCAAGAGATTTAGAAAGAAATGAAGTTACTTTAGTAACAAGAAATGATCGCACAAAACATGTAGTGAATTTAGATAACGTTTTAGGAATGCTTCCAGAAATTTTTAGAAACATGCATGACACCATGTATAAAAAAGCAGTAGAGCACGTCAATAAGAATACCTATGAAGCAAAAACTTATGATGAATTTAAGGCATACATTCAAAAGGGTGGTTATGTTGCAATGAGTATTTCAGGAGAAGATGCTGAAATACAAATCAAAAAGGATACTACAGCAACTGCTAGAGTCATTCCATTTGAACAAAAAATCATTACTGAACTATGCCCAGTTACTGGTAAAAAAGCAACCCAAACTGTTTGGTTTGCAAGAGCATATTAACAAAAAAGAGTTAACCTTTTGGTTAGCTCTTCTTATTTTTTATTTTCACTTTTTTTTCAGGAACTGGATCATATTTTGGTTTAAATAGCGGATTACATGTTAATATCCTTTTCGTAGTTAAAAGAGACGCCTTAACAAAGTTAAAGCGAACATAACACTCCTTTGCATATGCTGAACATGTGGGTGTATGTCTACACTTATGATTACTGTTCGGAGAGATATCTCTTTGGTACCATTCAATTAAAGAAATTGCTAATTTTTTCATGTTTTCACCGCTTATATTATAGCATATTCCTACAGTTATGTTAAATTAACAAAATTATAACAAAACAATTTGAGTCATATAAAAATATGATATAATTAAGATATAGAATATGAAAACGATTACAGGAGGTCAAGGATGAAGGAGTATAACACCAAAGAGATTCGCAACATTGCAATTTTAGGACATCAAGGATCAGGCAAAACCAGTATTTCGGAAGCACTGTTATTCGCAGGAAAAGCAATTGACAAAAAGGGAGAGGTTGAAAGAAAGAATACTGTTTCAGACTATTTAGTCGAAGAACAAATCAAACTTTCAAGTCTTTCATTAAGCGTTCTACCAGTTGAATGGAAAGATTATAAGTTAAACTTTATAGATGTTCCAGGTAGTGATGAATTTGTTGGTGACTTAAGCCAAGCATTAGAAGTTGTCAAAGGAGCAGTTATTTTAATTGATGCACTTAAGGGTGTTGAAGTTGGTACTGAACGCGTTTGGCAAGAAATTAGAAAGAGACATATTCCAGCTATTTTATATGTAAATAAAATGGATAAAGAAAATGTCAAATTCGAAAAGGTTTTAGAAGATATCCGTGAAAAATTAGGTAAGAAAGCAGTACCATTCTGTTGGCCAATTGGTCATGATGAAAACTTTGAAGGGTTCGTCAATGTCATCGAAATGAAGGCTAGAATCTTTGATGGTACAGATTCACATGACGCACCAATTTGGGATGAAAAGAGACCAATGGTTGACGAATTACACAACATGATTTTAGAATCTGTTGCTGAAACATCAGAAGAATTGCTTGATTTATACCTTGCAGGTGAAGAAATACCTGAAGCCAAGGTTAAAGAAGCGCTTCGCCAAGGTATTATGGAAGGTGAATTAACTCCAGTTATGGTTGGTAGTGCAACAAAAACAATTGGTGTTAGAACATTATTAAACATGCTAGTCGACTATTTACCTGCACCAGATGAATTACGTCCATTAACAGGTAAAGATGCTAAAACAAATCAAGAAATCGTTCGTCATACACATGACGATGAACCATTTTCAGCATATGTCTTTAAGACAACAGTAGACCCATTCTTAGGTCAAGTGAATGTATTAAAAATTAATTCAGGAACACTTAAGCTTGGTCAAGAAGTAGTGATATCAAATAAAGGCGATAATAAAAAAATTACTAACGTATTCATTCCTCGTGGAAAACAGCAAATTGAATGTGCAGTATTCCATGCAGGTGATATGGCAGCAGTTGCTAAGCTTGAAGGTATTGAAACAGGTGATACACTTGCGGATCCTAAGAGCCAAATCATTTATGATGCAGTAGCTCTTCCAACACCAGTTATTTATATTGCTGTTCATCCAAAGAATAAGAACGATGAAGATAAAATTTCAATGGCACTTCATAGACTTAATCTAGAAGATCCAACCTTTGAAATTAAGAGAAATAAAGAAACTGCACAGCTCCTTCTAGGCGGAATGGGTATGACCCATTTGAACTATGTTCTAGAAAGAATGAAGAATATGTTTAAGGTTGATGTTGATATCGATGAGCAAAAGATTGTTTATCGCGAAACCATCAAGAAACAAGTTCAAGCTGAAGGTAAGCATAAGAAGCAATCCGGTGGAGCAGGCCAGTTTGGTCATGTATGGATTCGATTTGCACCATCACCTAACATCTTTGAATTTGAAGAAGATGTATTTGGTGGAGCAGTACCAAGAAACTACTTCCCAGCAGTTGAAAAGGGTTTAATTGAAGCCTTCGAGCATGGTCCTCTTGCAGGATTCCCCGTTATCAATATTAAAGCAACTCTATATGATGGATCGTTCCATCCTGTAGATTCCAATGAAATATCATTTAAGCTTGCAGCAGGTCTAGCATTTAAGGATGCTGTAAAGACTTGTCAACCAACAATTTTAGAACCAATCGTTAAAGTTGAAGTTACCATTAAAGACCAGTTCGTTGGTGATGTTATGGGTGACATGAACAAACGTCGCGGTCGCGTTTTAGGAATGAACCAAAGTGAAGGATTCCAAGTCGTTATCGCTGAAGTTCCTGAAGCTGAAATTGTTAAGTATGCAATTGATTTAAAAGCAATGACTCAAGGCAGTGGTTCATTTACACGTGAATTCCTAAGATATGAAGAAGTTCCACACATGCTAATTGATAAAATTGTAGAAGCTTATAAAAAGTAATCACTCACAAGCCCCTCTAATATCAATTAGGAGGGCTTGTTATGCAATGTGAGGTTTGTAGGAAAAAAGTTAGAACTAGTAAGAATATTTTTAATTTATTTTCAGTTGAGACTCATCATATTTGTGAATATTGTTACCAAAGATATCCGTTACTGATGAGACTTGATGTCTTGCCGATTGAAGAAGGGGTATTGATTCAACATCTTCTATCTAGTCGATATTATTCAATCCATCCAACTGCCTTTATGTCCTTTTTGAAACCGTATTATATAGACTTCATTAAGCATCATCGAGGTAAAACATTTATACTATTTGATATACTAGATAATCATACCCTTGCAATGCTGGATTCCCTAAGGTTTGGCGATATTTATTTCGTCTCACTTTATGAAAATATAGAAAAAAAAGGAGAAAAACTATGAAATTCGAAGTATTAGGAAAAAATGGTTTTACACCAACAGATGCTATCAAAGCATATGCAGAAAAGAGATTATATAAAGTCGTATCCTTTTTTGGCCCAGAAGTCGTTTCTGAGGTAAGAGTCGTTTGCAAAGTCTATAAGGATCATCACAAGGTTGAAGTTACTATTCCTGCGAAAGGAACTGTACTTCGAGCAGAAGTATCTGATACGGACATGTATGCTGCTATCGATAAAGCCAATGACAAACTGGTTGCACAAATTAGAAGACATAAAGATAAATTGAAGCACAATCTTGAAAAGGAAGGAATTAAGCAAGCCTATAGCAATGAATTTGATGCTGAGTCCTTAGAAAAAGATATTCTAGCAAGTCAACTTGTTAAAAGTAAGAAAGTGGAATTAAAGCCAATGAGTTCTGAGGAGGCAATTGCAGCAATGGAACTTTCTGGACATGATTTCTATGTTTACTTAGATAAGGAAACATCAAGAACCAATGTGGTTTATAGAAGAGATGATGGGGATTACGCAATCATTGAAACTCAACCTTTATAAGGAAGCGACAAGCTTCCTTTTTTTTATGATATAATATCATTAAATCAAACAAAATATAAAGGTAACATGAGGGAATTATGAAATCAAAAGTTAAAACTATTTCGCTATTTGTTTTATCCTTACTTTATCCATATTTATTAATAGATTTAGTGCTTGACGAAGCTGCTCCGTGGAATCCTATCTTTAATAGAGGATCTTTTTTGCAAAACAACTGGGTATCCTTCCTTATTTTAGTTTTACTATTTTTTGGAATCCTTTATTTAGGTCAAATCGTATTTTATGAAAAAAAGGATGAACCGAATGTCATCCTTAAGGTGGTTTACAAGAACGTCATCGGATTATCAATCCTAATCTTTTTATGGGTCTTTTCCATTTGTATGATTTTACTACTGGCAAATTCGGACATTTTATATATTTTTTTCTTATATATTTTATTTTTCCCAATCCTGTTTTCAGGACTTTACTATTTATTGGTTATTAAAAAGGACCAAACAAAATTTTCTAGTAATTTTTATATAATGATGTTATTCTTAGGTGTTGTCCTACCTGTTATACTTTATGGATTATTAGCAGCTGCAGTTATATAAAAAAAACTGCCGAAGCAGTTTAGTTTAGATTTACATATAAGAATAGTTCGATAAACAAATATACAGTGATTGAACTGAAGATAATATTCGATCCAAAATTTAGAAGCAACAAATGGTTGTTTCTAATTTTTTTAGCATGAGCCCTTAATATCAGCAACATCCATACCAACATAACAATGACCATTAGGATAAATACAATATAAATGGAAGTAGATCTCGGTATTTCATTTGTAACTAAATAAAATATAAGTATTAAACTTGAAAGAATATTTAGCAAAATAACATCATGGTTAAAAATCAAACTCCAAGGAGATTGTTTTTCATCAGGACTGTTGTTTAATTGAGGATGAAAATACTTCGCCAAAAAATATAGTATAACCAAGGAAATTATTAAGAAATTGAGTGATATGTGATACATACTTCCAGTTCCGTAGGTTAAATCAGGATGTGTAATAAATAGAATACTATTCATTGACATAATGACAACGATAATCATACCTACTATTGAAATCAATATTCTTTGAATTCTGCTCATAAAATTTCCCCTTACTTATTTCCTATAGTATATCAAAAAAATGATTATCTTCAAAACCTAGATAGAAAAAAAGCAGGAACAACTAGCCCCTGCTTTAATGATTTACTTGACTGCTTTTTGATATAATGCAGCAACTACTTCCCAATTAACCACATTGAAGAATGCGGAAACATAATCAGGGCGTCTGTTTTGATAGTTTAGGTAATATGCATGTTCCCATACATCTAATCCTAAAATTGGTGTACCATCTGCTAGTGGTGTATCTTGGTTTGGTGTTGATAAAACCTTTAATGATTTTTCAGGTGTTACAATCAACCATGCCCAACCACTACCAAATCTTGTCTTAGCAGCATTTGAGAAAGCTTCCTTAAATGCTCCAAACGTACCGAATGCATCGTCAATTGCTTTTCCTAATGCACCTTTTGGTGTTTCTCCGTTGTTTACCTTAAGTAGTTGCCAGAAGAATGTGTGGTTAAAATGTCCACCACCATTGTTTTGAACTGCACCACGAATATCAGCTGGTACTAAAGATAGATCAGCTAATAATGTTTCAAGTGAAGTTTTTAATTCAGGGTGCTTTTCTAAAGCAGCGTTAAGGTTAGTTACATAAGCTTGATGATGCTTTGTATAATGGATTTCCATTGTTCTAGCATCGATAAATGGCTCTAGTGCGTCGTATGCAAAGCCTAGTTTTGGTAATTCGTATGTCATAATAGTTCCTCCTATAATTTATACCTTTATCTTACCTCTTTTTAACCCTTATATCAAATCATTTGCGTATATATATTAAAAAAAGTCTAAATTAGAAATAACTTAGACATTCTTTAGATAAGATGTAATTTTCTCGTAATCTATATCGATATACATGGTTTGTTGATTCTTAATTGATACTCTATATCCAGGCACACCTGGTATTTTTTTAATGTTTTTAACAAGTGTATAATCCACAGGTATAGATGAAGATTCTCTTTGGCTAGAAAAATATGCAGCAAGCATACAAGCCTTTCTTTGAATCTGTTCATTCAATACAGATGTATTGACAATCACATGTGCTCCTGGTGCACCTTTAACATGGAACCAATAATCATCCTTTTTTGCAAGCTCATGTGTAATGTATTCATTTTGTAAATTGTTTTTCCCGATTGTATAAGTAATCTCTTGATCTTGAATGCGTAAAACATTTGGTTTACTTGCTTGTTTTTTGTTGTGAACTACCTTGGTTTTTACACTCTTAAATCCATAGGGAATTAACTCTTTTTCTAAATCCCTTAATGAATCCGGAGTAGCAAAGCTTAAAAAGCCTTGGAAGTCCTTGAATAAGTCAATAAGCTCATCATTTTGTTTCATTTGATCATTGATATGGGTAATACCACGTTTTCCTTTTTGGTAAACCTTAAAGAAGTCCTGTGCATTTTCATTTAATGTTTTTGTAGGATCTAATAGGACATTCTCATTATTTATTTCAAGAGAAGAACGTTTCTCATTTAAATCATAACCAGATTGATAAATAAGGTCTCCATATCTTTTTTTATCTAGTTTTTCATGCGCTTCAACTATCATTTCTTCATATTGTAATCGCTTTTTCTCATATTTCTTAAGCTGTTTTTCAATAAAGAGTTGATGGGATAAAAATGATACTTTTTTCTCTTCCTTTTGGTCATCAATCATCTCTGAAATGGATGGGTAATATTTCTTTTGATGGGATGGATCAAATAGATCAAAAACATAATCTTTTTTTGAGTCTAAATCTCTTGTTGGATTGCATGCTATTGACTCTAATTGCACTTGATTCTCAAAAAGATATTTTGCAATAAATGGAGATATCCCCATGTACTGATTGACTAAATCCTTAGGGGATTGAACTATACTGTAATCAATTTTTAAAAATGATTTCTTTTCAGCTGGGAAATATTCAAAAGCTGCTTGAGGTAAAAGTTGTCTTCCTTCCTCGAAAAACATTTTCTTAAGTGTATCAACGATAACCTTGTCTTTGACAAGAAGTAAATTTGAATGTTTTCCCATGGCTTCAAATACGAGCTCTTTGGATACTGGTCCATCAATAAAATCATAGACTGTAAAGTTTAGAGTGATGACTCGATCAGTCTCATATTGTGTAATACTTTCTAATATCGCACCCTCTAAATGCTTCTTTAGTGTGTTTAAAAACTGTGATGATGCTTGGTTTTGTGTTTGAATTTTTGATAGATGAATTCCAAAACGATTTGGTGATAAATAGATCTTTAAATGCTTTCTTTCACCTCTAAGATAAAAAACAAAAACAAACGAAAATTCATCGTTTTGATATATCTTTTCCAATCTAGCCTTTGCTAAATTTTGATTTAATTCACGAACCAAATGATATATAAAGAATCCATCAAACGCCATAATCCACCTCTTAATCATTTTATCACATAATTACATGTATTATTCTTCCTGTAAGCGTTCTTTTCATGTAAATATTTTCAAATCTATTTACACTCTTCCGTTTATCATATATAATAGATTATAAATATCAAGCATAAGGAGGAGCCAATGAAATTAAATGAACGCGGATTATTAGTCGTTTTATCTGGCCCTTCAGGTGTGGGAAAAGGTACTGTAAGAAGAGCCTTATTTCAATTACCTCATCATGATCTTGTTTATTCAGTATCAATGACTACAAGAGCTCCTAGACAAGGAGAGGTTGAAGGGGTTGACTATTACTTCGTTGACAAAGAAACCTTTTTGAAGCGAATTAAAGAAAACAAGTTTTTAGAATGGGCAGAGTTTGTCGGTAATTACTACGGAACTCCTAGAGATAAAGTTGAAGAACAGCTTGATAAGGGAAAAGAAGTTGTCTTAGAAATTGAGGTTGAAGGTGCACTTCAAGTTCGTAAGCAAATGAAGGAAGCAGTTTTCATTTTCTTAGTTCCACCTGGGAAAAAAGCGTTATATGAACGCTTAAAAAATAGAGGTACTGAACCACTAGAAATGATTGAAAAACGTATGAAAAAAGCAGAATCAGAATTTTTACTTGCCCATAAATACGATTATATCGTAGTTAATGATGAAGTGAATAATGCTGCGGATCGTATTATGGCGATTATCCGTGCTGAGCATGCGAAGACTGAAAGAACAATTCACAACTATATTAAGATGATTGGAGAAAAATAAAAATGACAAAAAATAAAGACGGTATGCGCTATCCATCGATTGATAAATTGTTATCAAAGATTGATTCAAAATACAAATTGGTTTATGCAGCAAGTAAGGTTGCTCAAATCATCGAATCAGAAAAGCTAAAGGTTGAAGACACTCAATGTGTGAAATCAATTGGTATTGCACTAGAAGAGATTCTAGATGGAAAAGTAAAAATTGATTTTGAATCCTAATAATCAAGCGAGCAATCGCTTTTTTATTTAGCTCTTGTTTTTTCAAATCAGTCATATGCCTAGATATGATACAATAGAAATGGTGATTATTTGTGAATTTAAAGGATAAGATTGCTCTATTACCAATTGAACCAGGATGCTATTTAATGAAAAATAGCAATGATGAAGTCATTTATGTTGGTAAAGCGAAGAACTTAAAGAACCGTGTGAAGACCTATTTCACGGGTGCACACAATGAGAAAACAACCAGATTGGTGTCTGAGATTGTTGATTTTTCGTATGTATTAACCAATAGTGAGCACGAGTCCTTGATTTTAGAAATTAACCTAATCAAGCAGTATTTACCAAAATATAACATTCGACTTGTGGATGATAAAACATATCCATATATTGAAATCACTGAAGAAGAATATCCAAAGCTTCAAGTTGTTAGACAAAAGGATGTAAAGGGTAAGGTTTTTGGACCCTATCCAAATGTTTATGGAGCTAGAGAAACCGTTCGATTGCTTAACCGAATATATCCTTTAAGAAAATGTGAAACACTTCCTAAAAAAGCATGTCTTTATTATCATATAGGACAGTGCCTAGCACCCTGTATATTTAAGGATGTTGATTATAAGGATACAGTTTTAGAAATCACTCGATTTTTAAAGGGAGATACAAAGGAAGTATTGAATAAATTGAATCAAGAAATGGGTAAAGCCTCTGAGGATATGGCCTATGAAAAAGCAATTGAATTTAGAGATATGATTAACCATATAGAAGCAACAACAGAAAAACAAATTATCAACTTAAACGATTTCAAGGATAGAGATGCGATTAGCTATGCATTTTCTAAAGATGATATCTCACTACAAATCTTAATGATGCGTCAAGGAAAGATTGTTGACCATCATCAGGTTGTATTTGCGTATGTTGGTGAGGTAATGGATGCAGTATTTTCATACCTGCAACAGTTCTATGAATTGACATCACCTGACGAAATACTATTTAGTGATCGCTTCAAATGGGAAGATGTAGAGCCTTATTTTGGTAAGAAGGCGTTAATTCCTCAAAAGGGAGATAAAAAGAAGATTACTGAGCTTGCATCTAAAAATGCCGATTATGATTTAGAGCATCACTACATGCTATATAGACATAAGGATGAGAAGAAACAAAAAGCCTTAGAGGATTTAGCTGAATTAATCAAACACCCTGTTAACCACATTGAAATCTTTGATAATGCGCAGCTTTTTGGTACAGCTCCGATCTCTGCACTTGTCGTTTTTAAGGATGGTGATTTTGAAAGAAAAAGCTATCGAAAATATCATTTACAAACAACAACCAATGATGATTATCAAGCGATGAAGGAAGTTACCTATCGAAGATATCAAAAGCTACTGTTAGAAAATAAACCATTTCCCGATTTGATCTTAGTTGATGGCGGAAAAGGACAGCTTTCCGCAGCACAGGAAATTCTAGATAGCCTAGGATTGAAAATCAAAATAGCAGGACTCAAAAAGAATAAAACACATACACTAGAAGCTTTAGTTTATCAAAATGAAGTGATACCTCTACTTAAACAAAGTGAAATCTATAAGCTCTTATTAAAGATATCTGAAGAGGTCCATAGATTTGCTATAGATTTCCATAGATCGACAAGAAATAAAAAAGCAATTTCCTCTCCTCTTGATGATATTAAGGGTATAGGGGATAAAAGAAAAAAGGCTTTGTTAAGCCACTTCAAAAGTATCGATGAGATTAGAAATGCCAGTGATGAAATACTTCAAGAACTTGGTATTCCTGCAGAGATTGCTAAAAAGTTGAAAGAGGAATTGAAATGAAAAGAATCATACACAGCGTTGACCAAAAACAAAAGATTTTTTATATGATATATGATGGTAGAAAAATAGGTTTTTATTTAACCAACCGTTTATCGAAAACATTTTTTCCATATTTAAGAAAAGGTGTTCTTGTTGATTTTGAAATCGCAGCAAAAATGAAAAAAATCGGATTATACTCATTTTATCAAGTTGCCCATTTCAATCAAATTGTTTCATTAAATCCATATATTGTCCATTATGATTTACTCAAATTAAGACACGATATGAGAGATGTTCTCAATCAAAACAATCATTATCTTTTTATTGATTTTGAAATGACAATGCCTGGATATCATGACACCGATTTTAAACCAGAAATCATTCAGGTTGGATATGTATTAGCTGAAGCAAGAGGACCAATTATTCATTCTGATGGGTACTATGTATTACCTAAGGAAAGAACAACACTTTCAAAGCGGACTAAAAAATTCTTAAAGCTTGATGAAGAGCAATTCTTTAATGATGCGTTACCGTATAGCCATTTTTATGATAACCTAGCAAAGCTAATTAAAACCTATCATCCTAAGCTTGTTGTATGGGGAAAAAATGATTTAACAGCGTTAAATGATTCCTATGAGATTCATGATAAGGAAAAATTAACGAATGATTTTGATTTCATCGATCTCCTAAAACTTCATAAGGATTATTATAATTTGAAGGACGATTTAGGTTTATTTAAGGCATATAAAGCATACTTTGATGTTGATTTTGTACAGGAGCATGATGCGAAGGATGATGCTTTAGTGACGAAATATGTATTTGATTCATTTCTAGATTACATGTAAAAAAAGAATGCGAGAGTTCATCTCGCATTTTTATTTATTATTTTAATTATTCAATTAAGCTTTTAAATCAACAACGACTGGGATAACTAGTGGCTTTCTTTGTGTCAACTCAAAGATCTTGGTGTTTAAATGATCAATGACCGCTTGTTTTAAATTGAGTTCATTATATAATTTCTTGTTCAATTCAGCTTGAGCAATCTTTTTCGCTTCATTTGCTAAGGATTGAGTGATTTCTTCATTACCCTTCATATAAATGAAGCCTCTAGAAATAATGGTTGGTTCATTGACTAACTTCTTAGTTGTAGAATTGATTGACAATATGACTGAGAACAATCCTTCTTCAGAAAGAAGTTTTCTTTCCTTTATGACAGTGCTACCGATATCACCAATACCTGTACCATCGATATAAACTTCACCACTTGTTACTTTTCCAGCAAGTCTAATCGAATCACTTGTAATTGCTGCTACATCACCATTATCAAGAATTAGAATATTTTTAGGATTGACGCCACAGTCAATAGCTAGCTCTCTATGATGCTTTTGCATTCTATGTTCACCATGGATTGGAATAAACATTTTTGGTTTTACTAATGATAACACTAATTTTAAGTCCTGTTGTGCTCCGTGCCCTGAAGTATGTGTATCTGCAAGTGGACCATGGGTAATGACATCTACATCAAGTCTAAACAACTTATTGATCGTGCGGTTAACACCCTCTTGATTTCCAGGAATTGGAGAAGAAGAGAAGATTACAGTATCCTTAGGCATAACCTTGACCTGACGATGTGAGCCATTAGCAATTCTTGAAAGTGCAGCTAAAGGTTCACCTTGTGAACCAGTAACTAAAATAGTTACTTCATGAGGCTTTAATCTATTGAATTGTTCATTATTAACTATTGTATCCTTAGGAGCTTTAATATATCCGGTTTGCATACCAATTTCAATAGCACGCTCCATGCTTCGACCAAATACAGCAACCTTTCTACCATTTAAGACAGAAGATTCAATAATTTGTTGAATACGATACATATTCGAAGCAAAAGTCGCAATAATGATTCTACCTGGCATTCTAGAAAATAGTTCATTAATTGATTTTCCAATTTTACTATCTGATTGAATCAGTTCATCACGTTCTGCATTGGTTGAGTCACTCATCATACAAAGTACACCTTCACTACCGATAGCAGCAAGCTTATCAAATTCACAGCTAGGTCCTACTGGTGTAAAGTCGATTTTAAAGTCTCCCGTATGAAATAAAATTCCCTGTGGAGTTCTAAAAACAAAACCAAACATATCAGGAATAGAGTGATTCATACGAATAAATGATAGCTCTACATTTTTAAATTGATATTTGTAATAGCTTTTATATTCTTCAATTTGAGGAGATTTGATATCAGGATGCTCTAATAATTTATATTCAATAAAGTCAACAGCAATCCCTGCTGCATAAATTTTTGGAATATTGATTTTTTTAAGTAAGTAAGGTATACCACCAATGTGGTCTTCATGAGCATGCGTGATAAAAAGACCCACGATACGATCCTGGTTTTCTACTAAATATGTATAATCAGGAATGACATAATCAATTCCTAGTAAGTGTTCATCAGGAAATAAGATACCTGCATCCACAATAAAGATTTGATTTTCTATTTCATAGATGTATGTATTTTTTCCAACTTCTCCGAGTCCCCCTAGTGCAAAAATGCCGAGTTCACCGGTATTAAGTAACGGATTTTTCATTGTTTAATCCTCCAGCAGCGAATATTTCATATCTATTGTATAATAAAACTTGGAAAAATGGTAGTGTAATACTTAATATGCTATAATATTTTAGAGGTGGCACATGAAAACGATTATATTCTTTGACGTAGATAACACCTTGTATAATAATACACTGGGTCTCGTTCCAATTCAAACCATCAAGCTTCTAAAAGAATTATCCAATAAAAAAGATGTAATATTGGGGCTAGCAACGGGAAGAGGTTTAAAGAAACTAGAGATTATACAAGATCTATTATACCTATTCACATACAAAGTTCTTATTAATGGATCAGTCATCTTTAAAAATGATGAAATGATTTTTGAGCTGCCTATCAAAAATGAAGATATTGATGAAGTGCTCACTATTACCAAAGGTAATGATTTCAATGTTGGTATGGTAGGTATCTATGATGAAGCAGTCAATTACTGGGATGAACGCGTTAGCTATGGCATGAAAGCACTGAGAGGTATTTTTCCAAAGGTTGATGAAGACTTCCATTTGAAGAATAAGGTATATCAACTATGGCTTTTTGCAGACAGAGAAGAAAAGCTCTATGAGATTGCTAAGAAAATGCCTAAATTTCAAATCTATCCATGGCATAAAGGTGGGGCAGATTTCATCTATCCATTTATGAATAAAGCATATGGAATTAAAAAAGCAATTGAGCATGAAGAAAATTTTCAGCTGATTTGTGTCGGAGATGGTGCAAACGATATCCAAATGATCGAGATGGCTGATATCGGAATTGCTATGGACAACACTAGATTTGATGAATTAAAAGAAAAAGCCGATCATATTGCTCCTCATATCAAGGAAGATCAGCTTTACGATTTTTTTAAGTCGATTGGTCTAATTTAGGACGTAGTTTATCTTGTACATCCTTAATAATTTCTTTTGGAACATAGGGTGAAATATCAGCATGATGTATTATTAATTCCTTAATTGCAGAAGAAGATACGAAATGGTTTCTAGAGGATGGAAATAAAATAATGGTTTCAATATTTCTATTTAGGTTTCTATTGAATTGATACAATGCATATTCATTCTCATAATCTGGAATGTTTCTAAGGCCACGAATCATTAAATCAATATCATTTTTTTGGGCATAACGCACCACAAGATCAGTCGTCGATGTTACAATAATATTAGGAATATCATTTGTCACTCGTATAATCATTTCAATACGTTCTTCAGTACTAAATGTTGGTATCTTCTTGTAGTTATCTGCGACAACAACATGAAGCTCATCAACAAAACGTGATGCACGTTTGATAATATCTAAGTGTCCAATAGTCAGAGGATCAAATGTTCCAGGATACACAGCTTTTTTCATAGTTTTACCTCATTTCATATTTAGTATAACATTAAAATATAAAAATAAATCACAAAGGAGTATTAAAAAATGAACGTTTATCGCAAAAGTCTTGTTATTCAATTATTACTGTTTATCGTGTTCTTTATTATGGGTGCAAACCTAATTGTTGGGGCATACCTAGGGGCAACCATGGGATGGATTAATTATGTCTTACTCGGTGTCTTAATTGCGTTTGCAGTTTTCGGTTTTGTTCTTTACAAAAAGGAAGATCCAAGAATTGTTGTAATGACTCCAAAGGAAATGAATTTAATTAAGTATTTACTTTATGGCTATTTCTTTGTTTACATTGTTCACATGATTCTACCTTCAATCCTTACTACTGTAGATCAAAAAATGTTAAGTTTAGTTGTTGGTATTATCCTAATGGGAATTGCATCATACGGAGTAAACATGCAATTGAGATTACTTAAGCAAAAATAATCAATTGGGATGCAACTTGCATCCTTTTCTTTTAAATTGGTATAATAAAGTATAGGAGGATTGAAATATGAAAACATTAACAGATACTTACAAACTACACAATGGCGTATTAATGCCAAAGATTGGATTTGGAACATGGCAGGTTCCAAGTGGGGATATCGCCTACGAATCCGTGGCAATGGCTCTAAAAAATGGATATCGACACATTGACACAGCAGCTGCATACAGAAATGAAGCATCTGTAGGTCAAGCAATTCGTGACTCAAAGATACCAAGAGAAGAAATCTTTGTAACAAGTAAGCTTCAGTCACACATTAAGAGCTATGATGAAACATTAAAGGCTTTTGATCAAACAATGATTGAACTAGGCTTAGATTATCTTGATCTATACTTAATTCATGCACCATGGCCATGGAATGAAATTGGTAAGGATTGTAGAGAAGGAAATATTCAAGCCTACAAGGCAATGGAAAAGATTTATAAGAGTGGAAGAGTGAAGGCAATTGGAGTATCCAATTTTGATGTGAAAGACTTAAAGAATATTATGGACAATTGCGAAATTGTTCCTCATGCAAATCAAATCGCATTCTTTATCGGTAACAACCAAGAAGAAACAGATAAATTCTGCAAAGAACATAACATTTTAGTTGAAGCATACTCACCACTTGCAATTGGCTATGCATTATCCAATGAACATATCATTAAGATGGCTGAGAAATATCAAAAAACTCCTGCTCAAATATGTATTCGTTACTGTATTGAAAAGGGGACTGCACCACTTCCTAAATCAACAAAGGAACATCGTATCGTAGAAAACTCTCAAGTAGATTTCAAGATGGATAAAAAGGATATTGAATTCCTTGACACCATTAAAGATGATCCAAGAAAGTGGAATTAATTAAGTAAATATAAGAAAAGGATGAAATCAATCATGATTCATCCTTTTTGTTTTACTCTGATTTACTTAATACCCAATCCAAACTGCAATTACAAGGAAGATAATGGTGAGTAGTAGTGTAATGAATTGTAATTTATAGGTGAATTTAAACCATTTTTGATAGCTTACACCAGCAATCGATAATCCAATTAAAAGAACACCATTGGTTGGAAATATTACATTGGTATAGCCATCACCAAAGACAAATGCTAAAATTGCAAGCTCTTTACTTATACCAATTAATGAAACTAAAGGAAGCAGTAATGGCATAATTAGGAATGCTTTAGCTGATGCAGAGCCAATAAAAAACTGAATAATAAGAACTAATAAATAGATAAATAGGATTCCAACAATTGCTGATCTTCCATTTAATAGAGTGGCTAGATAATAAAGTATCGTATCCATGATCATCGCTTCAGTAATAATGTGCTTCACACTAACTGCTAGCATAATTAACACAAATGCTGGAGCAACACTGATCATTCCACTTAAAAATGTTTTTGCAGTGAATTTAATACTTTTGGAAACGATAATTCCAGCAATAAACCCACCAAATAAGAAGATAATTGCCATAATTGGAATTGATGGTATCGATAAATCAAAGAAAAGCTCTGCTAGACCTGCACCAATAATTCCGACAAATAAAATCGCGAACATCCACATAAAGGACTTAAATACAGTTTTTTCATTAGAGAAGGGTAAACTTTGGTTTAAATCGAACTCCTTTGATTTATTCAAATCACTTTCGTATGTCATTGAACTTGAAGGATTTTTCTCTATCTTTTTAGCATATCTTACTAAAAAGGTTGATAAGAGTAAATACATGATGATGAATATGAAGATTCTATAAAGTGCACCACTTAAAATATTCGTATTTGCGAGCGTAGATGCAATACCTATTGAGAATGGGTTAGTGACTGCAGATGCGAAACCAAATCCAGCAGCAAGCAAGCACATACCAATTCCTGTTAAGGTATCCCAACCCATCGATAGGGATAAAATAATCAAAATAGGAAGTAGTGCCATGGATTCCTCAAAGATTCCGAAAAAGGCACCAAACATCATAAATATTAGGGTAACCATGCGTAGCAGTAAATACTTATTATCCTTAAATCTTACGATTAATTTCTTTATTACAACAATAATTCCACCGGTTTTATCCATAATAGCGAATGTGCCACCTAGGATGATTAAAAATAAGCCAATGACGATTATGTTTAATGCATCTGGTCCCCATAAAACCTCAAAAGGTGCAGTAAACCATCTCCAGATAGGATAATTGACATTATCTAGCCAGGCAAAGCTATTTGGTATCACATTACCATCTATATCTCTTAAGTACGCTCCTGAAGGGATAAATAGGGTCATGATTCCAGCAATAACGATAAGACCGAGTAAAATGTATACGACACTTAGAAAAGCTTTTTTACTAATATGAAGCACATTAGGCTGTTCAGTCATCAAAATACCTCTTTTCTATTTATAAAGTCTCAGTGATAAATCGTTTAAACTTATTTTTGTCCTTAGGTAATTCAATTTTTTTTATTTGAATCGCTATCTCTGCGTTTAAATCTATTTTTTTTAATTCATCATGAATTCTAGACTCTAAAATTTGAGTTGGAAAGTCTTCTGGAGTATCAATAGATATTAGAAGATGGCCAACTTGAGTTTGATGTACTTGGAATTCTCTAATGAGATCACTTTCTGTAATAATCCATCTTGCAAATAGATCAGGGAATACATATTTTTTTTCATGATTTGAATTATAGAAGTAGAGTAAATCATCTCTTCTACCAATAATTCTTTCGATGGTTCTAAAGTTTGATCCACAGCTACAAGGCTCATCTAAGACAATCATATCATTCATTTCATAGCGAATCAGTGGCTGAGCATAGTTGATTAAGTTTGTAATAATCATTTGATGACCTACAACATGAGGCTTTTTAATTTCCTGATGATTTTCATCATAGAGCTCAACAAATACTAAATCCTCATTAATATGAAGTTTTCCATGCTTACAAGCAGAAGCCATTTGTCCCTCAGATGCCTGATAGATTTCAATCACTTTCGTTTGGAAGGTATCTTCAAATAATTTCTTATCTTCAATAGTGAGGACTTCAGCATAGGTAACTATTTTTTTGAGTTTTATTTTTAAATCTGCTTTTAATGGAACTAGAAAACGTATTAAAGATGGTGGAGCCATTAAGATATTGACCTTTTTTTCATTCATCGCTTCAATAATCAAGGATGGATTCGTCATGGTCGATAAGTAGTTTAATTTAATAAACGGTGCATTGATATCATTGAAGCCTTGAGAAAATACACGTAAGCAAAATAATATTCTCATTGGTAAATCGAATATCGATAAACCGCTTCTAGCTAAAAAAACTGCTGGAAGTCTTTTCGTCATTTTCTTAGGTGTAATATAGATTCCTTTATTTCCAGAGGTTCCACTAGATAATCCAACGACATATCGATCTTGATAGTAGCCTAAATAATCCTTTTCGATCTCTTTTTTGATTGCATATGCCAATACATCATCCTTATCGATACCACAAGTATTGAGCGAGCTAAAGTTATCCATCATGCTCTCTTTATTAATCGTTGGGAGTTTTTTTATGTCTTCAAGGCTTTTATAGGGCAAATTCTGAAATTTTTCAGCATAAAATAAACTATTTCTTTTTGCATAGCTAATCACTTGCTTCAATGATTTGAGTTGCAGTTTAGTTATTTTTTCTTGACTAAATCTCTTTTGATGCTTATTTAAAAGTAAATAATCACGAATGGATTGAATCATCTAGTTCTCCTTTGAGTTTGATTAGCTTAGAGCTAGATCCAAAACGACTCAGTAATGACGAATGCACCCACTCAATACCATATTTATATTGTTTCTTTTGCCAGAAGTAAAGTAGAAATCCCCATAAAGTTGCTAAAAATAAACCGTATAAAATAGCTCCAGGAATTCCAAGACTAAAATCAAAGAATAAATTGATGAACTTAAAAAGAAGTGCACTAACAACGGATTCTATAAAAAATACTGTTAGTCCAGCTACACCAAATCTAGATAGAAAGACTGAAACCACATTTTTCTTATGATCATTTTTATCGTAAACTTGATGAGCAAAAAGAACCATTAGTGTGAATAAACCAATTTGAATAACCATAATAAAATACCAGGTAGGATCAATTGCACGCTCTAGCATCGTTTCTGGAGCCAAAATATAGCCTACAACACCAACTACAAGATAGCTTATAGAAACGATGAGCATTCTTTTTTTCATCGCTTTAAAATCAAGATGATAAAGCATGACTCCAATCCATGCACCAAACAATGCGAATGCAAAGAATGGAAGAATTGGGTTGTTTTTAGCAACAAACCAATTTAGTAGCAGTAATAGTCCGTAATGATTATTATCAAGTGCGGTTATATATAGATTGTATAAAGGAATTCTTACATAAGATAAAATCATGAAAATGGTAGAACCAATGAGTAAATAATTGGTTATCTTAGGATTTTTTAAATGCTTTTTGATTAGCTTAAATAAAAGTCCAAGTAAAATCACATTCATACCAAGCATTACCAAACTATCGACATATAATACTCTAGTTAGTGTCAAAGCTTGAAAGCTACCTTGATTGATTAAGGATACGAATAAGCTTTCATCCATACTTCTAGATTCAAATAAGATGATGCCAGGACCTGTGAAGATAAAATAGAGGTAAGCGATGATTAAAAGAAAGATTCCGCTCATCATCATATACTTTGATCTATATTGAGTTGGGTTATCCATATGATTGAGGTATGATATGGTGTGCGATATACCTGAAATCATCGCGAATAATCCAGCAAACATCAATAAAAAACCAATCAAAGTAATGATTAAAGAGGGATTATCTAAATCAATATCATAGATATCTTTATAAAAGTAGAAGGCAGTATGCAAAACAAGTACCATAAAGATACCTAAGCCCCTTAGAAAATCCAAACTGAAATAATGTTTTTTCACTGAATTATCCTCCGAAATGTATGTTTATCTTAAATATATCATATTCAGAGCACTTTGAATATAAAAAACCGATACGCTTTTGTATCGGTCTTATCTTAATTATTCTTGATTCAATTGGCAGGCTTCACAATAGCCATAAACCGTCATATCATGATGTGTGATTTTGAAGTGGTGCTCGCTTGCTACTTGATCTGCTATATGATCTAAATGACAATCAATTTCATACATTTTTTGACACCCTAGACAAATCATATAATGATGGTGGTCTTTTTTATTAATGTAATAATATGAGGTATTCTTCATATTACTTTTAGAAACTAAGCCTTGAATGAAAAATGTATCAAGTGTTCGATAAACGGTTGATAAATTCATGGTGTGATCGGGAAGCTCTAATAATATCATTTCAGCACTTTTAGGCTGTTCTGTTTTCGCAAGCAAATCTAGAATCATTTTTCTTTGTTTTGTCATTCTCATGTTAATTTTCTCCTTAAGATATATTTCACTACGAATAGGGATAGTAGCAATAGAGCATAAATAACAACAATCGTTGATCCAACAGGTATTTCTAATGGATGCGCAATAAATATTCCCATGACAACAATAACAAATGATGAAATAATTCCAAATATAAGTGTATTTTTAAAGCTTTTCGTCAGTTGACTAGCAATGACAGATGGAAAGACAACTAATGCTGAAATGAGTAAAGTACCAATTGTTCTTACTCCAACAACGATAAAGAATGCTGTAAGTCCTGCTAATAAATAGCCTAAAATTTGAACATTGACCTTAGAAAATTTTGCATAATTTTGATCATATGTGATCATAAATAATTTTCTATAGAAAACTAAAACAAATATACTGATCAAGATTGTAATGATAATCGATAAAACCATATCTGCAGTCGTCGCAGTAAAGATATTTCCAACAAGCATGCTTTCAATTGAAATATTGAAACCTTGTCCCTTTTTGACTAAAATCAAACCAATCGCAAATGATACCGATGAAACGAGTCCAATTGCAGCATCTGCATTTATTGTTTTTGTTTGTGAAAGGTACTTAATTAATAAGGAAGCTAGTATAACAAATGGAATTGCGATATAAAGCGGTTGACTAGATAGTAAAACTCCTAATATAATACCAGCAAAGCTAACATGTGCAAGTCCATCAGCAATCATTGCTTGTTGATTTAAAACAAGATATGGTGATAGAAGTGCTGCCGATAAGGCAAGTGCAATACCAATAATAATCGCATTTTGAATAAATCCATATTGTAGGAAATCAAGCATGATGATGCCCCCTATGCTCATAAGCATGGAATGCTTTATATGAACCAAAGAATTTAACCGTTTGGTCAACATACATTGTTAAGCAATCTTCTTTGACTGCATCTGTTAAATCATGAGTGACATGGATAATCGTCATTTGATTTTCAAGCTGTAATTTATGTAATAGCTGATAAAACTTTTCTCTGAATGAAGGATCTAAAGCAGAAGTTGGCTCATCAAGAATCAGTAAATCTGGTTTTGAGATTAAAGCACGAATGATAAAGACTCTTTGTTGTTGACCACCAGATAAATAAGCCATACTTTCTTTAGCTAATTGAGGTATTTCCATCACTTTTAACCATTCAGTGATCAAGTCACAATCCTCTTTCGATGGAATTAGTTTTTGTTTAGCAAATCCACTATAGATGACTTCTCTAACTGTCATTGGCAAATTAGTTTTTGTATTTAGCTTCTGAGGTAAATACCCCATTCTTAAGCTATCATTGAGAATTAAACCATTAGAAGGTTTTAATAAGCCAACAAGTAATTTGACAAGTGTTGTTTTCCCACTACCATTTGGCCCAACAATATGAAGGAAATCACCTTTGCTTAATTTGAAATTGACATCATGTAATGCTTGAAACTTACCAAAAGAAACAGAAACATCCTTATATTCAATCATGGTTTATACTGAAGTACTATTAAGAACCAGTTTTAAATGATCAAAATTCATTTGTAGCAAGGAACTATAAGTTACTCCTTCCTCCATTTCAGCTTTTGTAATATTATGATATCCATGCAGAACCAATAAAGTCAACTCAAAATTATCCTTAGCAAGCTCGCTCTTTATTTTGTTAGCAGCTTTAGGCTCAACAAGCTCTTCGATAAATAAGAAATTTGTGTTCGCGCTTTTCACTTGATTCACAAAGCTTATCAGTTCAGCACTTGTTAAATCAGCATCTGGCTTGAAATCTGTAAATAAAGATACGATATGTAGGTGATATCTAGCTGCAAACGCTCCTAAAGCATTATGTCCAGCAAAATAAATAGTAGAATCTTCGTAATCTTCTAAATACTCACTCATTTCATGATGAATTTCTTCTAGTTCTTCAATATATGCATGTGCATTTGCTGTATAGAATGAAGCATTCTCAGGATCAATTTCGATGATTTTCTCTAAAATAGCTTCAATTAGCTGCATAGCTGTTGTAGGATCTGTCCAATAATGAATTCTATTTTCTTCCTCATGGTCATGATCATCTTCAGCAAGTTGATAGCTAAGCTTTGTTAGATGACCTAGATGTTCATCATGATCATCATGCTCTACTAATTCATACACAGTAGAAAGGTTAAGGACAATTGTGTTTTCGCCACCAATTTTCGTTTCATCCTTGATCCATGGATCTATTTCTAGGCTTGTAAAAATAAATAATTTAGATTCCTTTATTGCTACAATATCTCTACTCGTAGCTTCATAATCGTGAATTTCTGCTCCAGGTGGAATCAGTAAACTCACTGTCATTTTGTCTCCAACAATTTGTCTTGCGAAGTCATATTGCGGGAACATTGTCGTTACAATGTCCGCTTTCTTGCTATTCGTACAGGACGCAAGAAATAATAGTGTTATAATTAATAATGTAATGCTTGCAAATTTTTTCATATCTATCTCTCCTTGTTGCGAATCATTCGCAGTAATAGTATAGCATATTAAATTCTATTTGCAAATAATTCGCAATAAATAATAAAAGTCATTATATTTCTCTATAAAACAACTTAAAAAAATTGAATTCTTATAGAATAAATGTTATAATGAAGACCTAAACATGAGTGGGATGATGATTTCCACTCATTTTATTGAGGTCAATATGAATTTAGAAAAAATGAAAGAAAAGTTAATACCAATATTAAATAAAAGTAATCTCACAATCTACTCCATCCGAACTAAAAAAGAGTTTGGTGAAAAGATAGTTGAGATACTAATCGACACGGATATGATGGATATCAATGAATTAGAAAAGATTCATCTTGAGTATATTGATACGCTCACGGATGATGATATGGATCCTGATTATTTTCTTGAATTGTCATCAGTAGGTGCTGAAAGACCTTTGAAGACAAAAGAAGATGTTATAAAAGCAGTCGGTAAGTATGTTTACTTAGAGTCACAAAAATTAAAAGGGTTTGGAACACTGCTTTCATTTGTCGATGATATACTATTATTAGAGATTAATGAAAAAGGTCGTATAAGAAAAATAGAAATCAAGTTTGATGACGCAAAGAAAATGCGTACTGCCATCAAGTTTTAGGAGGATATCATGATCAGTAAAGAATTTTTTAAAAACATTGAAGCGGTTGCTGACGAAAAAGAATTAACACATGAACAAGTCTTAGAAGCATTTGTTCAAGGCATGATCGCTGGATGCAAAAAAGCACATGATGTGCGTTCTTGCCGTGTTGAAATTAAGGAAGAAAAGAGTGAAATTCTTGTCTATAAACAACATCTAGTTGTCGAAGAATATTCGATGGATGCTGATAAGAACTATTCACAAATTTTAATCGATGAAGCGAAAGTAATCAATTCGCGTGCTAAAGTCGGTGATGTCATTGAAGAAAAAATCGATCCAAAGGATTTTGGACATTTTGCTGTGCGTGATTTCAAGAGCAGACTCAATGAAACCTTAATTAACATGCAAAAGGAAAATTTATACAAGCACTTCAAGAAATTCGAGCACGAAATGATTTCTGCACGTGTTATTGATGTTGCAGATGAGCATTATCGTCTAGATATAGGTAAGGACTTAACAACACTATTACCAAAGAAAGAAGCACTTCCAAAGGATAAATTCCATGTAGGTGACTATGTGAGAGTTTATGTATCTGATGTTGAAATGAAAACAAAATGGCCAAAGGTCTTCGTCAGTCGTTCTCATCCATCATTAATCATTCGTCTTTTAGAAAGCTTTATTCCAGAAATTAAGGATGGAATTATCGAAGTCATGGGTATTTCTCGTGATCCAGGTGACCGTTCGAAAATCGGTGTAAAATCAAATGATCCAAAGGTAGATCCTATCGGAGCCTGCGTTGGTGAAGGTGGTTCTAGAATTCGTGAAATTGTTAAAGCTTTATCCGATGAAAAAATCGATTTATTCCGTTGGAGTGACAATGAAAAGGAATTAATTGCTAATGCACTACAGCCTGCTGAGGTCATTGCCGTAACAAGAGTCAATCCTAAGGAAAAAAATGCACTAGCAATCGTGCCAAATGATCAGTTATCACTAGCTATTGGTAAGTTAGGACAAAATGTTAAACTCGCTGTTCAAGCATGCGGTTGGAGCATTGATATTAAATCAGAAGAAATGGCTCAAGGCGAAGGCATCCTATATTAATATATAATCCTTAAGAAAGGGTGATGTCAGTGACAAAGGTCAAAAAAATACCATTAAGAACATGCGTTGTATCTAAAGAAGTACTACCTAAAAAGTCTTTAGTTAGAATCGCAGCAACCAAGGAAGGTGTCGTTTCCATCGATTTAGTTGGAAAAGCCCCAGGACGTGGTGCATATTTAAAATTAAGTAAAGAAGTTATTTTACTTGCAAAGAAAACGAAGGCACTCGATCGTAAGCTAGAGGCAACAGTTCCAGATGAAATTTATGATGAACTGTTAAAAATTGCAAATGAATAACACAATCGGATTAGCACGTAGAGCTAAAAAGGTAACCGTTGGTACAGATATGACGATAACTGCGCTTAGAAATGGGAAGTTATCCTTAATTATCATGGCAACCGATGCCTCACACACAACAAAGAAAAAAGTTTATGACAAAGCCAAAACATATAATGTTGAGGTTATTGAACAATTATCGTCATTTGAAATTTCAAATGCACTAGGCAAAGACGACATCAAAGTGATTGGAATAACCGATAGGGGGTTTAGTCAATTATTGATGGATCAGAGAAGGAAGTGATTTTATGCCAGCACCAAAGAGATTCAATAGTAATAACAGCAATGCAAAGAAAAAGCCGGATGTTAAAAAACAAACGAATTATCCTAAAAGGGATGTAAGACCTGTTGTAGCAAAACCAGTAGGTGAAAGAATATTTATTTATAAGCCTGAAATGAATGTCGCTGATGTAGCCTTAGGTTTAGGGTTAAGCAATGCAGCAATGATCAAAAAATTAATGCAATTAGGATTAATGGCAAGCATCAATCAAGTCATCGATAGAGACACGATTGAAGTCATCGCACTTGATGAAGGATATAAGGTTGAAGATGAAGTCATCACTGACGTTACACGTTATGATGAAATGGAATTAGTTGATGATCCAAAGGATATGGTCAAAAGACCTCCTATCGTTACAGTCATGGGACACGTTGACCATGGTAAGACAACTTTATTAGATGCGATTCGTAAATCTAGAGTCGTTGAAGGCGAAGCTGGTGGGATCACTCAGCATATCGGTGCCTATCAAGTCATCCGTAATGGAGAAGCTATTACTTTTATCGATACTCCAGGTCACGCCGCTTTCACTGAAATGCGTGCACGTGGTGCAAAGGTAACAGATATCGTTATTTTAGTCGTTGCAGCTGATGATGGCGTGATGCCACAAACCATTGAAGCGTTAGATCATGCGAAAGCAGCTAAAGTTCCAATTGTTGTTGCAGTCAATAAAATGGATAAATCTTCAGCAAATCCAGACCGTGTTATGACTGAACTCTCTGAGCATGGATTAATCCCAGAAGCATGGGGTGGAAAAACACCTTATGTCCATGTGTCAGCATTAAGAAAACAAGGTTTAGAAGAGCTTCTAGATGTTGTTCAATTGATTAGTGAAATCGAAGAGTTCAAGGCGAATCCTAAGCGTTTAGCAAAGGGAACAGTGATTGAAGCTCAATTAGATAAAGGTCGTGGAGCAGTAGCAACTCTCATTGTTGAAACTGGTACACTGCATGTCGGTGATTATATCGTTATCGGTAATACCTATGGTAAAGTCAGAACGATGCAAGATGACCTAAAGAAGAGATATAATGAAGCGATTCCTTCACAGCCAATTGAAATTACAGGCTTGAATGAAGTGCCTCAAGCTGGCGACATTTTCATGGCCTTTAAGGATGAAAGAGTCACTAGAGATATCGCGAACGAACGTCAATCTAGACAAAAGGATACTGAAAATAAATCAGTGAAGAAGACATCATTAGATTCAATGTTTGGTGAAATGGAATCTACTGAAAAGGAATTAAACATTATTATTAAAGGTGATGTTCAAGGATCAATTGAAGCACTTAAGGGATTACTAGAAAATATCGATGTCAGTGGTTTTCATGTGAATGTTGTTAGATCATCTGTCGGTGCGATCACTGAAAGTGATGTAACGCTGGCTTCTGCATCTAAAGCAATCGTTATTGGATTTAATGTTAGACCATCATCTGCTGTTAAGCAGGTTGCTGATCAACAGGGTGTTGAAATAAGATTATATAGTATTATTTACCGTGTTCAAGAGGATGTTGAAGCTGCTCTTAAGGGTATGCTTGCACCAACATTTGAAGAAATCGTTACAGGAACTGCTGAGGTTAGAGAAACCTTCAAGGTTTCAAAGATTGGTACCATTGCAGGTTGCTATGTAACAGACGGTTTAATTAAACGCGATGCGTTAGTTCGCGTGCTTAGAAACTCAGTGGTTGTATATGAAGGTAAACTTGCATCTCTTAAGAGATTTAAGGATGATGCAAAGGAAGTTAAATACGGCTATGAATGTGGTCTTTCCATTGAAAATTTCAATGATTTAAAAGTGGGAGACGTCATCGAAGCATCACAAATGAAGGAAGTTGAGGTAGACTAGTATGTCAATTACAACAGATCGTTTAGCAAGTTTGATTCAAAGAGAATTAGCATCTATTGTTAATCAAGAAGTGAAGGATAAGAGCTTTGGTTATATTAACTTAACAGAAGTTAAAGTCACTAAGGATGTTTCATTTGCTACTATCTATTACACGATTTTATCTGATGATCCAAAGATTATCGAAAAGTCAAAGGTATCTATAGATGAAGCGAAAGTAACAATCCGTATGGAGCTTGCCAAGAAAATTAATAATATTAGAAAGATTCCTGATTTAATATTTAAATATGATGAAGCACTTGCCTATGGCAATCATATTGACAAGATTCTAAAAACAATAAAGTAACCTCGGTTACTTTTTTTGTAATTCTGATGGTATAATAAAGTGGGTGAAAGCATGTACGCAAAGGTCATTGTTGATATCAAACACGAAGATGTGAATCATTCTTTTGATTATATAGTTCCGGAACAATTTGGAGCTTTTTTAGAGCGTGGTATGCGTGTTTTAGTACCCTTTGGTAATCAAAATAGACTTGGCTATGTGATTGAAATTATGAAGGAAAGCTTAGATGCGACCAAAATGATTTTAGAGGTTTTAGATGCATATCCAACCATTGATGAAGAACTGTTTATTTTAATCCAAAATATACTGAAATACTCTCCTAGTCTTTATAGTGAGGTTTTTGCTGCAGTTATTCCTTCGGAATTGCTAGTAAGCTATCACAAGGTTGTAAAGATAATCGATTCTAAAAAATGCCCTCATGAATTTCTTCCCTTTTTTAATACGAAGGGCATTTGGAATTTAACTCAACAGGATCAAATATATTATCCAAAGCTAAAAAGACTTAAGGATCAAAAAGTGATATCTGTTGAGACAATTATTAAAGAAAAGGGCTCTGAAAAAACAGAGACCATATATACACTCAATTTAGACCATCACTACAATAGAATTGAAGCCTATCAAAATGTCTTAGATTTCTTTTTAGATAACGAAGAAGTATCAAGAAAAGAATTACTTGATGTTGGTATTTCAACATCAACGATTACGACTTTAATTAAACATCAAGTTCTTATTCCAGCAGAAAAAGCAGTGTTTAGAGAAATCAAACACCACTTCGATTTAGAGGATAAAAAAGTTATCTTAACAGATGAGCAGGATTACGCTAAAAATGAAATTGTTAAGTCGATAGGGAAAAGACATACCTTCTTATTAAAGGGAATAACAGGCTCAGGTAAAACGGAAGTCTATATTGAAGCAATGGAGCATGTACTATTAAAAAATAAAAAAGTATTAATTCTAGTTCCAGAAATTACCTTAATTGCTCCAATGGCAAAGCGTTTAAAATCAAGATTTAAGGATGTTGCCATTTATCATAGTGCGCTATCCAAGGGTGAGCGCTATGATCAATATAAAAAAATTCAATCCAATCAAGCATCCATTGTTTTAGGAACGAGAAGTGCAATATTCCTGCCTATTGATCATTTAGGATTAATCATTATTGATGAAGAGCATGACCAATCCTATGAGCAGCTAGAAGGTGTTATTTATGATGCTAGAGAAATAGCTCTACAAAGAAGTATCTATCACCATGCACCTTTAGTTTTAGGTAGTGCAACACCAAGTGTAAACACGATGTATAAGGCAACTCAAGATGAATATACACTCCTGGAGTTAACTAGAAGACCATTTGATGCAATACTACCTATTATTTGGTTAGTGGATATGAAGGATGAATTAAAGAAGAAAAATAGTTCGATTTTTTCAAAGTCTCTACTTGAGGGTATGAAAAAAAGAATTGAAAATAAGGAACAAACCATATTACTTTTCAATCGAAAGGGATATTCTCCCTTTGTCTTATGCAGAAGCTGCGGAGATGTTCCAACATGTCCACACTGTGATATTTCTTTAACCTATTATAAGGATAGACAGCTTTTAAAATGTCATTATTGTGGATATGAAAAACCATATCAAGCAACCTGCGAGGTTTGTAGTGAACCTAAGGTCAAGGAATTTGGTGCAGGAATAGAATATGTTGAAGCTGAACTCAAAAAAGCCTTACCTAAAGCAAGAGTACTACGTATGGATCATAACGTTACTCGAACCAAAGGAAGTCATGAAATCATTTGGAATAAATTTAATAATGAAGAGGCTGATATTCTTTTAGGTACCCAAATGATTGCTAAGGGATTAGATTTTCCTAAGGTAACCCTAGTTGGTGTCTTAATGGCAGATTTACTCCTTAAGGTGCCATCCTATAGAGCATCAGAGAATTGCTACATGCTGCTTGCTCAAGTCACTGGTCGATCAGGAAGATTTCTTCCAGGTGAAGCAATTATTCAAGGCTATAACCTAGATCATTACGCAATCAAGAGTGTCAGTGAAGGATATGATAACTTTTATAGAGAAGCACTATACAATAGAAAATTATCTAGCTACCTTCCATTTAAAAATACCTCACAAATTCTTGTTTCAGGAATGAATTTCCTAAAGACATATCAACATGCCTTTATGCTTAAAAAAATGCTTTCAGGTCAATCTATTGATGTTTTAGGACCTACTCAAGCAATCATTAAGAAGATTAAGGATCATTACCGATTTACCCTCACGATTAAGTACGAAGACATAAATTATAAAAAGCTTTTTGAATTGATAAAGAGCTTTGATCAAGACCCATATCAGGTCAGATATTATCCGACCTTAGATATTGTTTAGGAGATGATGAAATGAAAGTAGTAATGATGGGAACACCAAAATTTGCTGTTCCAATACTTGAAATGCTTTATAAGAAGCATACGGTTTTACTCGTTGTTACACAACCCGATAAGCCTACAGGAAGAAAAAAAATACGAACAGAGTCGTCAGTCAAGATTAAAGCTAAAGAATTAGGAATCGAAGTTTTTCAACCTGAAAAATTAAAAACAGATTACAAACGAATTATTGATTTAAAGCCAGATTATATTATTACTGCAGCCTATGGTCAGATGCTACCTAAGGAATTATTAGATCAAATACCTGCTATTAACGTACACGGTTCCATTCTACCTAGATATCGTGGTGGAGCACCAATCCAATATGCTTTATTTGATGGGCTAAAGGAAACTGGTGTAACCGTCATGTATATGGCATATCAGATGGATAGTGGAGATATTATTAAGCAGGAAGTTGTTCAAATCTATGAAAATGATAATTATCTAAGCTTGAGTGATCGAATGAGTATTGTTGGTGCGAATTTATTGGATTCAGTTTTAAATGATATTTCTCAAGGCATTAAGCATCGTATCCCTCAAAATCCAGATAAAGTATCGTTTGCATATACCTTAAAACGTGAGGATGAGTTTATTTCGTTTCACCAATCTACTGAATCTATTATCAATAGAATCAAAGGTTTATCACCTGAACCAGGTGCACACTCAATCTTAAAAAATAGTATTATCAAATTTTATAGAGCTCAAAAAAGTGATATAATAGACAGTAAAGCAGTTCCTGGAACTGTGCTCCAATCGAAAAAAAGACTCATTATTAAAACGTTGGATTCTTCGATTGAAATATTAGAAATTCAAGTGCCAGGTAAAAAAATAATGCATATTAAAGATTTTTTAAATGGTCAGACCATCATTTCAGATAATGATGTATTCATAGAAGGGAGCAAATAATCATGTCAGAAAAAAAGGCTAAAAAACTTATTTATACGAGACAAGAAATGTTCGAGCTCAATAAGAAGTTGTTATTGAAAAGAGGAGTTACCCTAGAAGCGATTGCAGAAATAAGCTTTAAGCAACAAGCAAAATATACAGATAATATTACAAGAGATATTTGTTTAGAGTCTGTTGAAAAGATTTTATCACTTCGTGATGTTTTCCATCATGTTCAGCTCGCAGCTGAAATTGATCGACTTGCTGAAGAAGGCATGTTTCAAGGTCCAATCCAAGATATTATTTATGAGGATTTAGGATTATTTGGAATTGATGAAACCATGGGACTTGATGTATCAGGTTTATATGGAACGATTGGTCAAACAAATTTTGGTGATATCGATGTGAATAAGCATGGTATTGTTAAAAGATTAAATGATGCTGGTAAAGAAGATGGTATTTGTCATACATTCTTAGATGATATCGTAGGAGCGATTGCTGCTGCTGCATCGACTAGAGTTGCACAAGTCATGAGCGAAGAAACTGCACATGAAGAAACAGGTTTAAAGCGTTTTTCAATATTTGATCTATAAACAAGAAGAGGGATTAATTTGGGGAAATCTAGAAAATATAGCATTTGGAATTTAAAAGCACTTGGTAAAGATATATTTGCTAGATTTTTTGGCTTTGAGCAGGGTGTAGATATCACCGATGATGTTGCAGTGCTTTATAGAAGAAATGTTGTTATTAAAAATATCGTCTTTGTATCCAACTTAATGTATTCGATTATCTTATTTTTATTATCACTTTCTACACAAGGTCAGGTCGCAGATTGGGTTGTTGCATTTGTTGCGTTCCCACTCACCTATGTCATCAATAAATTCTTAAAAAAATTAATTAACATGGATCCCCATGATAAGACCAAGCAATCTGTAGCAATGTATGTTGCTGCATTTTATATCTTCTTTTCATCTATCTTAATTTATGCAAGATTATATGAAAAGGAATATTTTGAAACTGCAGCTTATATTTTGATGTATTATGCAGTTGTTGTTATCTCTTTATACCAAGAGCGTAAGCTGTTAAGCTCAAGCTTTCAAGGGTTACTTGCACTGCTTACCGTGATTCATTTTATATGGACCTATAGCATTCAAGGACTTGTTGGTGAGGAAACGATTATTCAATTTTTACCAAGATTTGTTAGAATGCCAGAGTTCTCCGATATTTTACTAAGAACGTTACTATTTATATTATTCTATTTCGTTGTTTACGCAATTGTCTCTATGGGGCAATACATGCAAGAAGAGAGAAAACAAGAATTAATTAAAAGAAGACAGGTTCAAGGCGATTTCTCACATATCGTTGGTGACCTATTTTCAGTCGTATTTTCAAGCTCCTATACCTTAATGGATAAAAGACATGCCTATCAGGTTCAGCAAATGAGTGAGAAGCTTGCTGATTATGTAGGATTATCTATGCAAAAAAAGACTGAAATGAATCAATATGCAATGATCCACTTGCAGTACCAAGAAATTAAAAATTTACTCAATGATATGAATTCATTTGACGAAAAATCGTATGACATCTTAAAGGAAAAAACAGAGCTAGGATCTAAAATAGCGAAGCGTATGCAGCTCGCTCAAAAATGTGAAGATATTGCTAGAGCACATATCGAGGATACAGCTAATGAAAAGTTCCTAAAGGAAATGCTTGTTATTCAACCTGAGATCGAAGCACAAATCATTTTACTTGCGGATCTATACATCACCATGAGAGGACCGAAGCCTTATAAAAGACCAATGGCGCATAACATTGTCTTGAAATCATTTCAAAGTGAATTATCCAATTATTTTGATTATGATTTAAAGGAAAGATTTCTAAAATTTAATGACGAGTTTGCCGAAATGTATAATAATTTCTAGTAACCATAAAAACCAATTTATATCGCTTGACATATTTAAACTATTCATGTATTATAAATCGGTAATAAAAAAATAATAAGTATCACTTATTCAGAGCTACGGAGGCCAGTGACCGACGAAGTAGCAGCAACCTATTCAATTAGGTGCTTCCCACGAGGGGTAAAAGACCCATCAATAAGGAAAAATACCAATAATGGCGCTTTTCCTTGAGAGAGCGCTTTTTATATGCAAAAAGAAAGGAAATAAAACATGAGAAAATTATTTAGCAGTGAATCAGTAACAGAAGGACATCCAGACAAAGTCGCAGATTTTATCTCTGATTCCATTTTAGATGCAGTTCTTGAACAGGATCCAAATTCAAGAGTTGCTTGTGAAACAGCAGTAACCACAGATTATGCATTACTTTTTGGTGAAATTACAACGAATGCAGTCATCAACTTCGAGGAAGTCGTAAGAAATGCAATCCATTATATCGGTTATAACAAAAAGGAATATGGATATAATGCTGATGATGTTGTTGTTGATGTCAGAATTAAACCTCAATCTCCAGATATCGCAATGGGTGTTGACGAAAAAGAAAATAAGGAACAAGGTGCAGGTGATCAGGGCTTGATGTTTGGCTATGCATGCAATGAAACCATCAATTTAATGCCACTACCTATTGATTTATCTCATCGCTTAGCAAAACGCTTAAGTGAAGTTAGAAAACAAAACATTATTCCAGGACTACGTCCAGATGGAAAAACTCAAGTGACCGTAGAATATGATGAAAATAATCACCCAGTTTCTATTCACACAGTCGTACTATCCACACAGCATGATGAAGAATGGAATCAAGAGGATCTTAAAAAGGAAATTCATACACATGTATTAACTCCTATTCTAAAGGGATATGATACAACGAATACCATTTATCAAATCAATCCAACTGGAAGATTTGTAATGGGTGGTCCACATGGTGATGCTGGACTAACAGGTAGAAAAATCATTGTCGATACCTATGGCGGATATGCAAGACATGGTGGTGGAGCATTTTCAGGTAAGGATGCATCTAAGGTTGATAGAAGTGCTGCCTATATGGCAAGATATATCGCTAAGAATGTTGTCGGATCTGGAGTCGCTGATCAATGTGAAATCCAAATTGCATATGCAATTGGTGTAGCTGATCCAGTCAGTGTTTCTGTAAACACATTTGGTACTGAAAAAGTAGCTGTAGAAAAAATCTATGATGCAATTATCAAAAACTTTGATTTAAGACCATCAGCAATTATTAAAACTTTAGAATTGAAGCGTCCTATATTCGCTAAAACAGCTGCATACGGACATTTCGGTAGAGAAGAAGATACATTCAGTTGGGAAAAGTTGAATAAGATTGATATTTTTAGAAATCTATTATAAAATAATCAGTAGGTGATTATATGAGCAATCTAGAAGTTCTAGAAAAAAAAAGATTAGACATTTTTAGAAAATACGATAAAGAACAGCGCACTGGCATTATATTAATTGTGATTGCGTTACTGATTGCTATTGCAGCATTTCTTGCTGAACTTCAAGCTCTCTTTTTTGTGGCGGGGTTGATTGCCTTTATTGCGTTTATTTTCTTTGGAATTGCACAAAGGCATGTTCAGACATTTAGAACACTAATTAAGTCAGAATTAATTCTAACTTTATTAAAAGAACAGTTTGAAAATGTGACCTATGATGCAAGAGGATTTATTCCATCTTCAACTATTGTATCAACAGGAATGGTTAAGAGACCAGACCGCTTCCATGGTGAAGATTATATAAGAGGAACCTATAAAGGTGTTAATTTCCAGGTTTCTGATGTTGACCTAAAGGAAAGAGTTGAAACCAGAGATTCTAAGGGTAATGTACACGTATCCTATCAAACCTATTTCAAGGGTAGATGGTACATCTATCAATTTGAAAGAAGATTTAAAGATGTGTTAAAGATTTGTGAAGGCCGTGGCTATCAGGTCAATACCAAAGGGTTAACAAAAATTGACACCGAAAGTATTGAGTTTAATAAAAAGTTTTCCATTTATGCTTCAACACAAGAATATGGATTTTATCATATTACCTCTTCAATGATTGAAAAACTGATGGAGCTTGAAAAGCTTCATCGAGGATCTATCTTATATTATTATGCAGGAAATGAATTACACATTGGTGTCAATGACAGAAGAGACTATATGGAATTATCAGTCAAAACACCAATTAATGAAGATTCACTCAAAACATTTATGGGTGATATTGATCTAATACCAGCAATTATCAATGAATTGCGATTAGATAGTTCGAAGTTTAAGAACCCTCTTTAGGAAGGAGAGAAAAAAATGACAGGATTGTATATTGGTTTAGGCGTAGGTTTATTAGTTATTATTGTTTTAGGATGGGTAATCAGCACCATCAATTCATTCAGAAGAATGCTTGTCAAAATCGATGAATCTGAATCAAGCATCGATGTTGCCCTCACTAAGCGTTTTGATTTACTCTCAAAAATGTTTTCTGCTGTTAAAGGCTACATGAAGCATGAACAGGAAACATTAACTAAAGTTGTTTCAATGAGACAACCTAGTCACGGTGCTCCAATGGCTGAAAAGCAAGAGTTCGCAAACGAAGTGACTAGAGGTCTTCAAGCAATTAATGTAGTTGTTGAACAATACCCAGATTTGAAAGCATCTCAAAATGTTGGTAAGCTTCAAGACGCTTCAGTAGAAGTTGAAGAAAACCTACAAGCAGCAAGACGTGTCTACAATTCAAACGTATCCTACTACAACCAAAAAGTTGTTGTATTTCCAAGCAATATCATTGCGAATTGGAAGAAGTTTGAAAAACGTGCATTCTTTGAAGCAGAAGCAATTAAAAGAGAAGACGTTAAATTTGATTTCTAAGAAGATGCCATTGGCGTCTTTTTTTTTAGAATACCTTTATAAGGCGATTATAAACAAATGAATGAATGGATGAGCTCAGTCTTTAATCCATTCTTTTTTTATCTTTTTTTAAATTATGTTAAAATCCCATAAACAGTGAAATCGCTTGTAAAAATACCTGTATTATAGTAATATAATAAAGAACGTAAAGGATGTGTAGCTATGTTAAAAAAATGGTTTGATCCAGGTAAAAGAGAAATTAAAGACGCTAAAAAAATAGCTGATGTTGTATTTTCTCTTGAAGCTGATATGGAGAAATTATCAGATGTTGAGCTAACCGCAAAAACATCATTATTTAAAGAAAGATATAAAAATGGAGAATCGCTAGAAAGTTTGATGCCAGAAGCTTTTGCTGTTGTAAGAGAAGCATCTCGACGTGTAACTAAGCTTTTTCCATATTATGTACAGGTATTAGGAGCAGTTGCAATATTTCATGGTAATATCGCTGAAATGAGAACCGGTGAAGGTAAAACATTAACAGCAGTTATGCCAGCGTATTTAAGTGCTTTAAATGGTGAAGGTGTTCACATCGTTACCGTAAACGAATACCTAGCAAAACGTGAAGCAGAGGGAGACATTGGCGATTTGTTTCGTTTTTTAGGTTTGACAGTTGGTCTAAACCTAAGAGAATTAACAAGAGATCAAAAAAAGGATGCATATGATTGCGATATCCTATATTCAACAAACTCGGAATTAGGATTTGATTACCTTCGTGATCATATGGTTTTATATGCTAAGGATATGGTTGCTCAACGTGGACTCAATTACGCAATTATCGATGAAGTCGACTCCATCTTAATTGATGAAGCAAGAACTCCATTGATTATTTCGGGTGGATCTAAAAATAACCATAATTTATATCAGGCTGCAGATCGTTTCTCTAAATCTCTACGTGATGAAGATTATGAAATTGATTTAGAATCAAAGAGTATTGCTTTAACTCCTTCAGGGATTAAAAAGGCAGAACAAATTTTCCAATTAGAAAACTTATATGACTTAAAGCATGTTACACTCGTCCATCATATTAATAATGCACTTCGTGCCAATCATATTATGGCAAGAGATAAGGAATATGTCGTTGATAATGATGAAGTCTTAATTGTTGACCAGTTTACTGGACGTATTTTAAGAGGACGTCAATTTTCTGAAGGGCTTCACCAAGCCTTGGAAGCTAAGGAAGGCGTTCAAGTTAAGAAAGAAACCGTTACGGTTGCTACGATAACATATCAGAATTTCTTTAGAATGTATAAAAAGCTTTCTGGTATGACAGGTACTGCAAAAACAGAGGAAGAGGAATTCCGCGACATCTATAATATGGACGTTGTTGAAGTTCCAACCAATGCTCCTGTCATTAGAAAAGATGAACCTGATTATATCTATGCAAGCTTAGAAGAAAAATTTAAGGCACTAGTTGATGAAGTTGAAGCAAGATATAAAATTGGTCAACCGATGTTAATTGGTACTATTGCAGTTGAAACATCAGAGGATTTATCAAGAATGTTAAAAGCAAGACGTATACCTCATGAAGTATTGAATGCGAAGAATCATGAAAGAGAAGCTGAAATTGTTGCTAAAGCAGGTCTATTAGGCTCTGTGACGATTGCAACCAACATGGCTGGTCGTGGTACGGATATTAAGCTTGGAGCAGGTGTAGTTGAGCTTGGTGGTTTAGCAGTTATTGGTAGTGAACGTCATGAATCCAGACGTATTGATAATCAGCTACGTGGTCGTGCTGGACGTCAGGGTGACCCTGGTTACTCAAGATTCTATTTATCTGCTGAAGATGAATTGATGATGCGCTTCGGTGGCGATACCTTCAAAAGAAGAATTGAAATGCTAGAAAGACTCAATACGACAGGACAACCGTTATCCTCTAAATTATTCTCAAGATTTGTGACAAGTGCACAAAAGAGAATTGAAGGAAATAACTATGATTCACGTAAGAATGTCTTAAAATATGATGATGTACTACGTAAGCAAAGAGAAATTATTTATAAGGAACGTCGTGATGTTTTAACATTACCATCAATTGAAGATCAAGTAAGAAACACTGTGAGAAATAGTCTATCTTCAACACTACAACAATTTATTCATCCAGTTGGAAAAAATCAATTCAATATCGATGATGACAACATCATCGCAACCTTTAATGGTAATATTTTCATGCCAAACACTTTAATCAAAGAAGAAATCGAAAAGATGGATGAAAATGAGTTAAAGGATTATATTCTTGAGTTAGCAGATGAAGAACTAGACCGTAAAAAGAGTCAAGTTCCACCTGAAGTCTTTAATGAATTCTTGAAAGTCGTTATGCTAAGAGTGATTGATACCTATTGGATGCGTCATATTGACACAATGAGTGAACTCCGTCAGGGTGTATCCTTGCAGGCTTATGCACAACAAAGTCCACTAGTAATTTATCAAAAGCAAGGTCTTGAAATGTTCAATGAAATGGTCAAAAACATTTCTAATGACATTGCAAGATACGCAATTCGTGCTCAAATTCAATATAATGTTGAACGTGAGGCAGTTGTGAAAAATACGCAAACCAATGAAGGTCGTTCAGATGCAAGACCAAAGAAACCAAAAGTAAGAAAAATTAGGGACAAGAGAAATCAACCTTGGCGTTAAGGAGGTACTTTTTTGGAAACGTATGAAGTTAATAAAATATTATCTTTATTTGAAGAGAGTATCAATGATTTAAACAAAGCGCTAAATCCTAATAAGCTAGAAGAAGAGTATAAGAAGCTCAATCTTCAAATGCAGGAACCAAATTTTTGGTCAAATACCAATTTAGCTAAAAAAACTTCAAAGGAAGCAATGGAAATTCGTCAAAAGCTTGACGATTTCTTTGCTTTAGAAAAAAAGTATAAAAATCTTGTTGAATGGTTTTCAGTTAGTGAAGAGGGTACTGAGGAATGGGTCATTTTAGAAAATGACATTGAAGCTCTGCAAAAGGAGCTAAAGGCATTTGAAATAGAAACCCTACTTAATGGACCCTATGACAATAGTAACGCAATTATAGAATTACATCCAGGAGCTGGAGGCACAGAATCTCAGGACTGGGCAGACATGCTTTACCGCATGTATACAAGATATGCACAACGAAGAAAATATAAAGTAGAAATTCTTGATTATCAATCTGGTGAAGAAGCTGGAATTAAGAGTGTTACTGTACTCGTTAAAGGACCCTACGCTTATGGCTATTTAAAGGCAGAGCGTGGAGTACATCGATTGGTTAGAATATCTCCCTTTGACTCCAATGCGAGAAGACACACATCGTTTGCATCGCTTGATGTTATCCCTGAAATCAATGACGATATTGAAATCGATATTAAGGATGAGGATATCAAAATCGATGTTTACAGAAGTGGTGGAGCAGGTGGACAGTCGGTTAATACAACAGATTCCGCTGTAAGAATTACCCATCTACCAACAAATATTGTCGTCACATGTCAAAATGAGCGTAGTCAATTAAAGAATAAAGAAGCTGCAATGACTGTGTTAAAATCAAAATTAGTTCAAGAAGAAATCAAAAAACAAGAAGAAAACATTAGAGCAATCAAGGGTGAACAAAAAGAAATTGGCTGGGGTTCACAAATCAGATCTTATGTCTTCCATCCATACCAAATGGTAAAAGACCATCGCACCAATTATGAAGTCTCTCAAGTCGATTTAGTTATGGACGGAGAAATTGATGGATTTATCAATGCTTATTTAAAAGCAGGTGACAATCATGAATAAAGCAAAAAGACGTGAAATTTTAGAAATCACAGTAGGTGTTATCCTACTTTCCTTAGGTTTCTATTTTTTCTTATTACCTTTAGGTTTAGTCATTGGTGGTGTGATGGGGGTAGCTGTCTTAATTCAAGATAAAATACCAGTCAGTACATTTATGTACATAGCAAATATCATACTCCTCATCATCGGTGGAATATTCTTAGGTAAAGTGTTTTTCTTCAAGACAGTTTATGCAACCTTATTATCTCCAACACTTGTTTTTATACTTGAAAAAACAATTGATTCTAATTATTTTATGAGACATATGAATGAAAGTCCTCTTTTAATCGGAGCAACCTTTGGAGGTTTATTTATTGGTGCAGGACTTGGAATCGTTGTTAGAAATAATGGAACTACTGGTGGAATTGATGTAGTGCAGCGTATCTTAAATAAATTTTTAAATATACCATTTTCTACAGCAATGTATTTTACCGATGGAGCAGTTATTTTTATCGCCATGCTGATTAATTTCCAATTAGGACTTTATGCAGTAGGTTCAATGATCATTATTGGTATTATCGTTGATCGATTAGCAATCGAGGGTAAAGCAGGCTATACAGTCTTCATTGTGAGCTCTAATAGTGATTTACTACAACAAAAAATATATGAAAAAATAGATCGAGGATTAACTAAGGTTAAGGTTGTTGGTGGTTACTCGAAACAAGATAAAGAATTAATTATATGTACAGTAGATCGAAGAGAATTATATCCATTTAAGATGATTATCAAGGAAACAGATCCAACAGCATTTACATTTGTTACCAAGACTAAAGAAGCCTTGGGTCAAGGCTTTTCTAGGGAGGATGCGAAATGGTAGAGAAAAAATTAGGAATCTTATTTTTAGTAAGTGTCATCCTTGCATTTCTTGCAGGTTTTTTCTCATCAAGAATTTTACCTGAGGTACCTGTTGGAAGTGGTGATAATATGTTTAATCTCATCACTGAAAGCTTTGAAAGATACTACTATTATGATATTGATGAAAAGGAAGAACTTGATGCATTCATTGAGTCAATGCGTGCAACGATTAGCTCCTATGCAAGATCGAATAACGATCCTTACACAAGACTGGTTTCAACACCACTCAATACGACTCCATCGGATAATGAATCATTTGTTGGTATAGGAATTAACTTAGTCTTTGAAGGTAATAACATTAGAATAACGAATGTAATCTATGGTAGCGCAGCACATCAAGTCTTATATCCAAATGATTTAATTGTTGGTATTGTAGTGGATGGTACTGAAATACTATTTGAAGATTTAGTAGGTGAAACTGAAGTTTTAAGCTATCTACAAGGTGAATTAGGTGATACAAAGAGACTTATGGTTTTATCACCTGAATCCATATCAGCAGTCTATAAAGATATAACATATAGTGAATTTGCTACACCTTCAGCCTATACTCTTGATTTAGGAGAAAGTAATATTGCTTATATCAAGATTACGCAGTTCGCTGCTGAAATTGAAGGTGTTTCATTAGGTACTGCGAGAGTATTTTCTGAAATTCTAAAAACACTTGAACAAACAACCCTATCAGGACAAAATAAAACATTAATTCTAGATTTAAGAGATAATCCGGGTGGATCTTTATCTGCACTTCATAATCAAGGGATTAGTGGTGCATTCCCAGGTATAGTTCAACAGCTTTTAGTAAGAGATTTAGATAACCCAGCATTTACAATGGTTCCTAAGAGCGGAAAAGTTCAGACGTTCATAGGAGGCTTAAGTGCTCCAAAGCCGTATGATATAAAGGTTTTAGTGAATGAAAACTCTGCCTCAGCAGCTGAAGTATTAGCCGCTGCATTAAATACAAGAGGTGGATACGAGCTTTTCGGTGAAGAAACCTATGGCAAGGGAGTTTATCAAAACCAAGTTAGATTAAAGGACATCCAAGGTGTTCGTTATTCACTTGCATACACCGAAGGTGAATGGTTTTATGATGGTGGTAAAAATGTCGCTAACGATCCTTTAGTTGTTGCAACAATCGCTCAATCTGGTGTAAAAGCCATCGATATTCCATTATTTGTTGAAACACTATCCTTGGATATGGTTTCATATTCACTAACGACTTACCAGGATTTTCTAAACTATAGACTTGGATTAACTGGCATAGATATGCTTAGAACCGATGGCTATTTTGATCAAAAGACCTTAGATGCAGTGATTGCTTATAATACGATTCATGCAATGGGTGTTACCAATCAAATTACCTATGAAACATCTAAGATCATCTTTGATGAATATCTAGAAGATATGCGAGATGTTTCTTTAGATATCCAGCTTCAGGAACTAATTTCAATCATTAAAAATAGCTAATATGAAGAAAATAGAAAATGTAAAAAAACTAAAGAAAATCTATCAGATTGAAGTAAGTGAGCAAATCTATCCAATAGAGCCTGAAATTTATATCAAATTTCATTTAAACAGTGGAATAGAACTAGAAGATAAGATTTGGAAAGAACTTTTATTAGAAAATGACTACCTAAGATATTATAAATTAGGGATTATTAAGCTTAAAAAAATGCTTACCAAATATGAAATGAAAAACTATCTCCTATCCCAGGGAGCTAGCGAAGGTATCATCAAACAGGTTATTTCAAAATTTGTTGAAAGAAAATATCTTGATGATTTATCGTATGCTAAAGATTATGTCCAAATGAAGAAATATCAATATGAACCTTTAGTATTAGAACACCAACTCAAAGAAAAGGGAATCGATTTTGATTTAATTCAAGAACAAATTGAAAAAATAGATGAACATGAAATTCTATCACTTCAAATTCCTAAAAAGCTAGCATCAATTAAGAATAAGTCCATGAGACAAGCTTTAATCACTGTAAAGACTCATTTCATACGAAATGGATATTCGAATCATACTGTATCTAGCATTCTAGAAAATTCATCAAATGCCTATCAGGGTGATGAGATGAAGCTTTTACAAAAGGATTATGATAAGCTATTTAATCGTTTATCTAAAAAGCTCAGTGGCTATGAGCTGAAAAATTCAATCAAAGAAAGGCTATATCAAAAAGGATATAAGCTTGAAGATATTCAGAAAGTCCTTAACTAAAACATTTGTCTCGTATCGTGGTAAAATCATGATAAGAGATTTTTTTATGGAGGATTTTATGAAGCTTTGGAAAAATGGATATTTTCACACCATGGAAGACCCAAAAACAACCTATCATTCGATGGCAACCGATCATGGTTTAATTATTGGCTTTGATGATGATATTAAAGATCTTAAGTTTGACCGCGAAATTGATTTAAACAAAGCACACGTCTATCCTGGATTTGTAGATGCGCATCTACATCTTTTAGGCTATGGACAAATGCTACTTAGACCAAATCTCTCCCATCTAAAAACAAAAGAAGAGATTCTATTCGAACTTAAAAAACTATTTAAAAATGAAAAGCTATTTGTTGAAGGCTATAGAGAATGTGGTATTACGAAAGATGATTTAAATCAAATATCAGTTGAGCATCCAATTCTTTTAAGACATAATGACTATCACAGCTTAACGGTTAACGATAAGGTATTATCACTTGCTGGAATAACACATCAAACAGGAGTTTTAACAGAAGAGATTGCTCAGCACGCAATTGACTCATTTCCTAAATATAGTCAAAAAGAAGTCGAAAAGATACTAACACATTCTCTAAAAAACTTATATAAATATGGAATTACTGGTGGTCATTCTGATGATTTATATTATTTCAATGGCTTTGATGAAACAGTTTCAGTTTTCGAAAATGTTTTAGATAAGTTCCCATTCCGTGCACATTTACTCATGCATCATATGACCATAGATGATTTTAAAAAATCTGGAAGAACATATTTAGATCAAACCTACTACTTACAGCTTGGTGCGGTTAAGATGTTTTATGATGGAACGATTTCCTCTAAAACAGCGTTAATGAAAAAGCCTTACGCAAATTCAAATAATTATGGTCAAAACGTGAATGGAAAAGAAAACTTCATTGAAATCGTTAAAAAGGCAAGAGGATATCACCTACCAATCGCAGTTCACGTCATTGGAGATCAAGGTCTAGATGAGGTGATTGAAATTATTAAAATGTATCCTCCAAAAATGTATCATCATGATCGTTTAATTCATACACCATGGATAGCTAAGGAAACGATAGAAGAGCTTAAGAAATTAAGAGTTTCCCTAGATATTCAACCACAATTCTTATCCAGTGATCTGCCTTGGGCACTAGACTTTTTTCAAGCTACTCCTGACTTAGTCTTTCCTTGGAAAACATTACTAGATGCAGGTTTAAATCTAGCTGGAAGCAGTGATGCTCCTGTAGAAATACCCAATCCTCTTTTAGGTATTCATGCCTCTGTATTTAGAGAATCCTCTCATGATGGAAAACCTTATTTTTTAGAAGAAAGCCTATCAAGATTTGAAGCAATCTCGATGTATACGATAGGAGCTAACTACTCTACAGAGCATAAAAATAGAGGTTATTTAAAGGTGGGTTATGTTGCTGATTTATCCATTTTCAAGCATGATTTACTCAGCATGCACAAGGATAAATTCAAGGAAGATATAGTTGAAATGACCGTTATAGATGAAAGAATTGTCTATGACAAAAATAAAGTGTAGAAATATTCATTTTTAAGGCATAACATTTGATTTACATTGATTTATATTGTTAAAATACATGTAATCATTGAAAAAAAGGATGATCTAAATTGAAATTAGAGTTTTGGCTTGATTACATCAGTCCAATCTGCTACAAACAGCATCAAGCAATTGAACTATTATTCAAGAAATATAAATTTAATGACCTTGAACTTCTCTATCGAAGCTATGAGATGATTCCAAAATTTGAACCCAGTGAAGATTGCAATTTTCATCGTGTTTTAGCGCAGCATCATGTGTTAACACTAGATGAAACCAAGGAATTGTTTAAGGATGTCCCTAAGGATTTAAAGCCTGTCAAGGTAATCGATGCACACCGGTTATCTCATCTTGCTAAAAAATCAGAAAAGGCATTTGAATTCAACCAAATGGTTTTTAAATATTATTATGAACTCAAAAAGGATATTAGTAAAAAGGAAGTTTTAATTGAGATATCCTCTAAAGTCGGATTAAACTTAGAAGAAGTAGAATATGTATTATCATCGGATAGATATCAAGAATCCGTGTCCCTAAATAGGGAAAATGCGATACTAAAGGGTATCTTTGAAGTCCCTCATCTACGAATTGATGGCAAAATTAGACTAAAAAATTATCATACAGATGATCAAATCATCGAAGCTTTAAACATGGTATCAGCTACATATAACAAGACAGATTACTGTGAAGGTGAGAATTGTGAAAGAAAGAAGACCAGATGAGTCTTTTTTTCTTATTATGATAGTGTTTTTATATAATTTGTGGTATAGTATATAAGGTTTAAAAAGAATTGAGGAAAAAGATGAATATTTTATTTAGTGATTTACAGATTTTACAAGAAACAAAAACTGCAATTGAGGCATTAGGATTGGTTGAAACCACGTCGATACAACACCACGCAATCCCAAAAATGCTAGAGAAAAGGGATTTAATTGGCCAGGCACAGACGGGTACAGGAAAGACATTCGCTTTCGCAATACCTATCCTAGAACAAATTGACACAGAAGATAAAAACATTCAAGCATTAGTCATTTGTCCTACAAGAGAACTAACGCTACAAGTATATAAGGAATTTCTTAAGCTAATTAAATTTAACAAGGCTGTTAAGATTACATCAATTTATGGTGGGGAATCTTACAACAAACAATTTAAGGCATTAGCCGAGCATCCACAAATTGTGGTTGCAACACCAGGTCGTGCAATCGACCATTTAGAAAGAGGAACTCTAAACTTTTCAAGTCTTAAAGTTCTTGTTATGGATGAAGCAGATGAAATGCTGAAAATGGGTTTCCAAGAGGATTTAGAGAAACTTCTTAAGGATACTCCATCGACTAGACAGACTGCTTTATTTTCAGCTACTATACCTGCTTTTATCAAGAAGGTTGCTGAAAAATATCTGAAGAATCCTGAGATTATTAAAATTGAGACACCAACGGTTACCGTATCGAAAATTGATCAATTTTATTACAATGTCAAGAAATCTGATAGAGATCAACTAATGCTAAGACTACTAGATTTTTATGAACCAATCTCTGCAATTATATTTGCGAATACAAAGATAGATGTTGATAATTTATCAGCATTCCTTCAAAAGCACAATTATGAAGCAGATGCACTTCATGGAGATTTAAAGCAAAGCCAAAGAGACTATGTCATGGGTCGTTTTAGATCAAAAAGATTAAAGTACTTGATTGCTACTGACGTTGCAGCAAGAGGACTTGATATCTCACACGTTGACATGATTATCAATTATGAGATTCCTTTCGAAGATGAGCTTTATGTTCATAGAATCGGTCGTACAGGAAGAGCAGGAAAAGCAGGTGTTTCTATCTCGCTTGTTTATCCAAGTATGAGAGGTAAGCTTCAAATGATCGAAAGATACATCAAGGCGAAGCTTACGGAAAGAGAAATTCCAACTGAAGAAGAAATCAATCAAAGAAGAGAGCAAAGAAATTACGCTCAAATCCTAGATATGGTTGTTAAAAATGAAGTGAACTACGATGAAATTATCGGAAAACTTCATGAAGATGGCTTTGAGGATCAAGATATCATTTCAGCTCTATTATCTAAAGTAATGGTTGAAAAGAAAACATACGATCATCTTGAAGCACCAGCTAAAAAGAGAAATGATGCATACTCAGATCCAAGAAGTTCAAGAGACTCACGTGGTGGAAGATCAGATTCAAGATCAAGAGGACCTAGAGATTCTAGGGATTCAAGAGATTCAAGAGGACCTAAATCAGGTGAATCAAGAGAAAATCGTCCTGCAAGAACATATGATTCTTCAGAGCCAAGATCAAGAGGAGTAGAAGGTCCTTACAAAAATGCAATGATTAATTTAGGTAAGCAAGATGGACTTCGTCCAGTAGCACTTCTTGACTATTTGAAGAAAAATGCAGACCTATTTCCAAAGAATATTGGCGATATCACTATCTATCCACAAGAAACAGAATTCCAAATTCATCCAGCAGCAATTAAGCGTTTAGATGAAGTAAATAACAAGCTCTTCAATGGTAAGAAGATAAAGATTACCATTTTAGGCAACAAATAATCGAAAAAAATAGAAAATATGTCTAATTCATGTTACAATTAATATGAAATTCATATTTTTTTATTTTATTAAAATAAAGGAGGATCAGATGGCACATCTGTTTGAAACAATACACAGTAATTTTTTTAGTGTGCTTTCCTCCCCTAACAAAAAGACATACATCGATTGTATTTTTATTATTTATCATGCTATTGATACGATAGAAGATGCTTTTCAGGGGGATAGAGAATATATCGTTCAAAGGCTCATTGATTACTTCGATGAAGAACCTGGTGATGAATTCCTCGATGTTGAAGATGATGAACCTGCAAGAACTTCAAGACAAAAAGCAGTTCATGTGATTAATGTTTTAAAAAAGAATGGATGGCTCGGTGAAGAAGAACTCGGAGATTATAAAACATCCTTAAACCTATTTGATTATTCCATACAAATTATAGATATTTTAGAAAGTATTCAAGAGAATCGCCAAAGCGAATATACAGGTGAAATTTTCACTGTGTATTCTCTTTTGACTTCATTTGCTATTGAAGAAGGTATTGGTGTTTTAGAGCAAGCCTATCAAAAGACAAATGACATTTTAAGAAAACTAAAATCTTTAAAAGCAAATATTTATAGATACTACTACGATATTACTAAAAAGCAATCTAAGCATGATTTAAAGCATTTACTTGAAAAGCTTTTGATTGAATACAAGCAAAACTTCTTTGATTCAGCTTATTACAATTTAAAAACAACAGATAGCCTACCAAGATACAAAAGAGCTATATTGGAATCCATCAATAAAATTCAAAATACTGAAGAAACCATGGAAAAATTAGCAGCAATGGTGATGAAGGTTAAGAGAATTGAGGATTATAATGAAGCCTTCCATTATGTGGAGGATAGACTAAGATATATTACAGATAGCTTTACTGCCTTAGAGCATTTAATTCTAGCAATTGATAGGAAAAATGAACAGTATATTACAGCTGCAGCTTCAAAGATTATGTTCTTTACGAATCAATCAGATGATATTGAGGGAATATTCAATCGTTTATTTAGAGTCATCATGTCGAATAAAATCGAAGACTACTCAAGATTGTTTAACATCACACAGGCAAGAAATCTAGACACCTACTCCTTGTATAATCAAAGAAGAGCAAGAATCGAACCTGTTTCTGAAGAAATATTCTTCGAGGATGATATGATTTCTGATGAATACAGAAAAGAAAAAATCAAAGCGTTACTTAAAAACAATATTTATGGCAAAAAGGATATCGATGAGCACGTTAAGAACTTGTTAAATGGTGAAAAATCGATTGAGGCTGCTCATATAAACCTAGAAACACAGGAAGACTTTATAAAATTAATCTTAATATTCTTATTTTCAAAATCTGTTGGGATGCACTACGACATTGAAATGTTGGGCAAAGAATGTAAAAACAATGACATAACCTTTCAAAACTTTAGAATTAAAGAGGTGAGACGATGAATAAAACTCAAGCACTTAAAGCATTTAGTGATGAATACATCATGATGAAGGAAGGCGAAAAGTCTACCTTTTCCAGAATTGTCAATAAGCTTCTTCAAGTGAATTTTATAACAAAAAGAAAGCCTGGAGACACAAATGATTACCGCTTTATACTTGCCTTTAAGGAAGTATTTGAAGCATTCTTTGTATTATCAGACTTTACTTTGAATATTAAAAGGGAAGATGAAGTTGTCTACATTCAAAATGATAACTTATTCAATCATTTACGCTTAAGAAAAACTGAAAGTGTTTTACTTTTAGTCATTCGTATCATTTACCAACGTAAAAAGGATTTTGTAACACTAGATGAAAATGTTGAAATATTCTTAAATGAAATTCATGAGGAATTGACAAGAATTGGATATCTAGATCATAAAAGAATTACAAAAGATAAACTTAAACCTGCATTAATATTTTTAAGAAACTATAACATTATCGATTATATCGACAAGGGTCTACATGATGATGCAAGAATCAAGATTTATCCAACGATTCTTTACGTTACCAATTTAGACTCTATCAAAGAAATCGTTCAAAAGCTTGAAGGATATATGGAAGGGGGAGGTGAAGACATTGAAGAAACTGACGAAGATTAAACTAGTTAACTGGCATTTGTTTTCTAACCAAACCATAGAAATTAAAGACAATGCATTAATTTCAGGTGAAAATGGATCAGGTAAATCGACTTTACTCGATGCAATGCAGTATCTATTCGTAGGTGGAAGAAGCGGATCTAAGTTCAATATCGCAGCAACCGATGATGCAAAGCGTACCCTTGAGGGATATGTAAGAGGAAGAATTGGTGCTGAAAATAAAGAATATTTAAGAAATGGCGATGTCATTTCTCATTTAGCCTTAGAGTTCTATGATGAACAAAGTAAAAAATACTCTGTGATTGGGGTTATTTTAGATTTACCTAAATTATCGCAGCTTAAAGAAAGATTTTATCTTTTAGATAATGTCTCTATTCACGATGGTCTATTCCTTGAAAAGAAGTATCCAAGAGACTTTAAGAGCATGAAGGCTTACCTAAAGAGCATTGATGTCGAATTTCAGCCATTCGAATCCCAAAAGAAATATCGAGATGCACTCGCTAGATTCTTTGGTATGGATGCAACCAAGTATGCGAAAATATTACCAAAAGCACTTGCCTTTCGATCAATTGACCTACAGGCTTTCGTTTTTGAGTTCCTTTTAGATGATGATCCAATCGATATTCAATCCTTGAAAAACAACGTTGCGCAGCTTAAAAAAGTAGAAGCACAAATTAAAAAGGATAAGGAAAAGCTTGAAAAACTTGATACCATCATCAAGCTTGGTGAAGAAATCACCTTAAATAAGGAACAAAAGGATATCAATCAATTAATCGACCAATTAAACTGGGTTGAAAAAAGAGAGTCCTTTATTAAGGAAAACGAGATTAAACTCACTCAAATAGAGAAAAAGCTTGATTATTTGAGAGATGCTAAGGGTCAAATTGATGATCAAATCGAAGAAACGGATACAGCAATCTTAAATTTAGAGCGTGCTAAAAACGATTCTGACTTGTCTAGAACATTATCTCAATATCAGGAATCACTTCAAAAGAAAGCGCATGAGTATGAGTCCCAAAAGGAAGCACTTTCTCAGGTTAAAGAATTGCTTGTAAAGGAATTTAATACGATTAAGGAATTAACCAATCTATTACCAAATCAGGCAATGAAGGCTTTCGTTTCCTATTTTCAATCCAATGAAGATAGTCTTTCAGCATCAGAGTTGTCTGAAAATTTATCCAATCTAAATACTGAAGTTCAATCCTACTCACAGGCTTATTTTGCAGAAAAAGAAAGAACTGAAACTGATAAAAGAGAATTATCTGAGCAAATTCGAATATCTCAAAATAGAATCAACCAACTTAAACGTCATGTAAAAACCTATCCATTCTATGTTGAAAATCTAATCAATGCATTAAATGAAGGTTTATCAAGTCACTATCAAAAGGAAGTTAGAGTTAGACCATTATGTGAATTGATTGAAATCTCTGATGAACGTTGGAGAAATGCTGTTGAAGGATTTTTGAACACACAACGCTTTGATATCATTGTTGATCCAAGCTATTTTAATGACGCACTTGATATATATGAGCAAGTTAAGGTTGAACAAAAGATTTACGGTGTAGGTCTAGTGAATACTCAAAAATTAACTGCCTATGAGCAATTAACTCCTGGTACATTAGCAGATAAAGTTACCAGTGAACATACCTATGCGAGATATTATGTCAATATGTTACTTAACAATACATTTTGTGTAGAAAACGTTCATGACCTAAAAAACTATAACAGATCAATTACACCAAGCTGCATGACTTACTCTAACCATACAGCACGTCAAATCAACCCTAGAACCTATGAGGTTCCGTTTATAGGGAAGCAAGCGACTACAATGCAAATGAGTATGGAAGAAAGAAATCTAAGTGCTCTAGAAGCGAAAATGAATAAGATTTATGATCTATCCGATAAAAACGATAAGATTATGAAGCTGCTATCGCAAAGTAAGAGTAATCAGCTTGTACACCAAGGCCAAATTAGATACTTTGATTTAATTAAGCAAACAAGAAAAGAATACACTCAAATCGAAGAACAAATTTTATCACTTGGCAAGGATAAAAATCTTGCTAAGCTTGAAGAGCAAATTGAAAAGGCGAAAGTAAGTCGTAGACAGCTTCGATTTGATTCGGATAAGCTTGTTGGAGAAATCGCGACGAATCGTGATGAAAGACAACGCATTCTTGATTATATTGAAGAAATCAAGGGGAAACTGGACGAATTTACGATTGCACAACGCGTGCTAGCTCAAAAGCATCCAGAAAAATTAAGTCTTGCAAATACACAATTTTATGCACTGAAGATGAGACATAAGCATGATCATGATGCGATTAGTCAATACTTGGCACAATCTACAGTATCACTCAATAGCCAAGTGATTAAAGCTGAAGCGGATTTAGTGAACCAAATGAAATTCTATATCATAACATTCCATTTTGGTGCAGCTCCTCAAATCGATCATTTAATTTATTTCGAACAAGAAGCACAAATGATTAGAAATAATAATTTAGTTCGTTATGAAAATGAAGCTTCAGAATTACGTAGAAATTCAGAAATAGGCTTTAAGGAAGAATTTGTTGGTAAACTTAGAGCAAGTATTGAAAATGCTCAGCAGCAAATATCAGAGCTTAACTTTGCATTAACGGATAAGACATTCGGATCTGACTCCTATCAATTGATCTATAAGGCAAGTGATAATCCAGATTATAAGCTATACTATGAAATCATTATGGGTACAGATGCAATCCATAAGCATACTTTATTTACTGAAGGTTTAACAAAGAAGAATGAGCAAATCTTAATGGAGTTGTTTGATAAGATCGCTTCCAATGATCCTGAGTATGATATGCTAACCTATAAATTCCTTGACTATAGAAACTACATGAGCTACGATATTGAAGTTACCAATAAGAATGGGAATAAATCCTATTTCTCTAAGGTTTCTAAGGAAAAGAGTGGTGGGGAAACCCAAGTACCATTCTATATCGTTATCGCTGCATCCTTCCAGCAACTTCTAACAAAGAATAGACGTGTCGACTCAGGTTGTATCGTTTTATTCGATGAAGCATTCAATAATATGGATGAATCTAGAATTGATGCAATGATGAAGTTTTATAATAGCTTAAGTATTCAATTATTTATTGCAGTGCCACCTCAACGTGTATCGAATATTATCAATTACGTCAGCACAAGCTTAGTCATTGTTAAGGACAATGATTACGCAATTGTTGAAACCTTTAAAGACGAAAGACAAATTCGAGTATAATGAAAAGATGGCCCAATAAGGCCATCTTTATCCATAGAAAAGGGGATAGAAATGAATAAAATAAGCTTTGATGATTTAACAAAATATCAGGAAAACTATGATCAGAAACCAGTTCAGAATGCACTGAGAAGAGTGCTAATGAAAAATGAATTATCTACACTTTTTGATAAACAGGAACAAAAGAGTTTAACTCAGTTTAAATTTTCAAATGAAATCAAAACATTACCGGTTACCTATCAAAAGCAAAGTGGAAGATGCTGGATTTTCGCAGGCTTAAATTTATTAAGAGAAATCATAGCAAGCAAATATGATCTCAAAGATTTTGAGCTTTCTCAAAACTATACAGCATTTTATGACAAGCTAGAAAAGATTAACTATTTCATTGAAATTATGGATGATTTTCTAGAAGTTGATCAAGACGATCGCACGCTTCAGCATATCCTAAAGACAGGCATTCAAGATGGTGGACAATGGGATATGTTTGTATCCTTAATCGAAAAATATGGAGTTGTTCCTAAGGAATCCATGGTTGAAACTTCATCATCTTCAAGCACTGCATTTATGAATAAGCTAATCAATGTGAAGTTAAGATTATATGCTGCAGATGCAAGACGATTAAAGCATGCTGGTAAAGAAAGTGATATACCTAATTTGAAGTCAAAAACCTTAAATGAACTCTATACATTCTTAACAACTAATTTTGGTGTGCCACCAAAAACATTTGATTTTGAATATGTTGCAAAAGATGAATATCATATTATTAAAAATTTAACTCCTCAATTATTCTATAAAGAACATGTTGGCGATATATTAAAGGATTATGTATCAATTATTCATGCACCAACTAAGGATAAACCATATATGAAGACCTATTCAGTCGCTTATCTTGGTAATGTCATTGGTGGCAGAGATATTAAATATTTAAACCTTGAAATGAAGGATTTAAAGGGATTAGTGCTAAAGCAGCTACTCAATAAGGAACTTGTTTGGTTTGGTGCTGATGTCTCACGCTATGGAGATAAGGTTTCAGGAGTTTGGGATGATGAATCCTATGATTTCGAAAACATGCTAGAAATGAATTTATTCATGACAAAGGAAGACGAACTAGACTACAGTCAGGGTTCGATGAACCACGCTATGGTAATTACAGCAGTCAATATGTCTGATGAAAAGCCAAACCGCTGGAAAATTGAAAACAGCTGGGGAGATGCAAATGGACAAAAGGGCTACTATCTAGCTTCAGACACGTGGTTTGATAGATATGTTTATCAAGCGGTTATTCATCAAAAATACTTAACAGAAGAAATGCGTAAAGCATGGAAGAAGGACCCAAAGATTTTAAAGCCATGGGACCCTATGGGATCTCTTGCAAAATAAATATATTAAAGAGCTTCGGCTCTTTTTTTTATCTAATCTTTTTGTTATAATAAGAAGGCCGGGACGTGGCGCAGCTTGGTAGCGCACTTGCATGGGGTGTAAGGGGTCGCAAGTTCAAATCTTGTCGTCCCGACCAGTATAAAATAAAAAGCGAATTTCTTCGCTTTTTTTGTTTTTCAGTCCGATGTAAGTGATACATAATCAGAGGTGAGTGTGATGGATAGGTTACCATTTCTAACACGCAGCTCATCTAAGAATGCCTTTTGATCAACATTGTTTTTTAATTTAATGAGGTAGGTTAATTCAAACATTGTACCAAAATCTGTAGTTTTTACCTTTTGAAGCTGATGGCTATGTACATAAACCTTGAAGACTTCATCAAAGACATTGGAATAGTTTAAATTTTCAGGTATAACGATTCTTAACTTCGCATGGTTGTTCTTATCCTTATCTAAGTTAAAAGCGTGTAAAAGAAGAAGTATAACTGCTATAAAGCCTGTAATGAGCATTGCATAGTCTATATAACCTAATGCAGCAGCAAGACCGATACCAACTGAACTTAAAATATAGGTGATATCCCTAGAATCTGCAATTGCAGTTCTAAAACGTACCAATGTAAATACACCAGCTAAGCTGAATGCTCTAGCTAAATTGTTAGATACAAGCATAATGATAATTGAAATAACAAGTGGCATTAGAAGCAATGTAACTGAGAATGCATGATCATAGACTGTCTTCTTGTGTGTGAACACAAAGACGAAGCTCAGTACACCCCCTAATACGGTTGCAGTGATTAAGACAAGCAGGATATTGACGAGCGTTAGCTCAGTCATATCAATAGTGGTAAAGAATGTAGTCATCTGTAGATCCTCCTAGTAGATATTGGTGATAAGCTTTCCCATATTTTGAAAAGCTTTGACTGTATAATTCATATTCTGATAATTTTCTTGCAAGCCAGAAGGGAAAGTTATCTTCACTTTTCACTTCCATAAGATATAAATCCTTTGATGATAATATTGGATGACCATCATCTTTTGTAAAGTCAATATTTTCGTTTCTAAACAAAATTTGGTGATCAAATGTAATTCTTAAAGCATCTGAATCTGACATATAAGCAATTCGATCATATCTGATGAATGCACCAGGCTTCGCTTTGTGTATCTTTATGAAATAATCAATTTCATTCATGATTTGATTATCTATATAGGTTTCAAATACTGGCTTGATTCCTGATTCCATATACTCTTTAGCTTGCTTATAGGTTAAATTGACTCGTCTTTTATTGATTCGACCCTCGAATTTTTTCTTGATTTCAAGAAATACAAGGCTATCATCCTTTAGTGGAAACGTATAAGTTCTTAAGCGTAGCTTATCCTTATAAGTAGGTTTTTGAATAGAATTTCTGATGATTGAGAAATCATGCGTATCATAATAGATATTATAGATTGTATAAGGGGTTCCATTGATTGAATAAGGATCACTTATTAAATGCTCACTTATAAATGAAACCAAATCATTTTTTTGCTTGGTGGTAATGATATATTTACGCTCGTAACGATTGAATATCGGTTTAATCACTTCATGTACCTCCCACCCTGGTTTGTAATAAATTTGTATGATTAGTGTATCTTACATGTGAATCCTATATATTATACCACTTTTCGATAGGGATTGACTTAATATTATTAGGAAACAAATAGGAAATAGTCTTCATTTTGTTTATAAATGAAAGAATTTTTAGTTATAATAAATACTTTATTCTCTTGTGAGTCATTAGTAGATAAAAAAGTAGATTTATTTGTTTTTGATATTAGACAAATAGATTTTAAAATGGTAAAATAATTATCGCGACATGAAGTGCACCCGTAGCTCAGTTGGATTAGAGCATAACCCTCCGAAGGTTAAGGTCGCATGTTCGATTCATGTCGGGTGCACCATCATATGGAGGAATACTCAAGTGGCTGAAGAGGCAGGCTTGGAAAGCATGTAGGCTGTAAAAGGCGCAGGGGTTCAAATCCCCTTTCCTCCGCCATGTTTTCAATACGGAGTTTATTTGTTAAATTGCTGAATATATGCCAAAATCATGGCTGAATCAGGGGATTTAGCACGATAAACACCTTAATCGATATTAAAAAAAGATGAAAAGACAAAGTGAAGTCCTAAAGAATGCATTTTTAGGATAAAATGGATGTCTTTTTTTCTTTTTGCTTCTTTGCTATGGCAAGGGGGATTTGAACTTTAAACACCAATAGTATGACTATCCAATAAAAAAACACTCTCAAGGAGTGCGATATAAGGCGATTTCATACGTGGGGGTTGAAATCCGTCATGGCGGAAATTGGCGGATTAAACATCTTTATGACTTAATAGAATAGAATACCATGTGTAGATTGAAACGCTGTCTTTCTAATGTTGTAGGAAACTACACCTGGTAGGTAAAGACTACCTGGGATTTCTATGTTTTCGTAATCGTTCCTCATGCCTAAAACAAAGATGATTTGATCACGAGATTGAATAATGATTTTTGAGAATAGACTCTTATATGGAAACTCAGATAGCATAGATACTGGCTTTTGATGAGGTTTCAAGATTTGCTTTATTTCAAGTATAAAAGCATCGACATTCATCTCGGTTATTAGCTTGTTGGTTATCATTGCTTCTGTTATCTTTAGCTCGTACAAGTCCTTATTGAGTTGAGATAAAACTGTTTGATGAAACTCATCACTTGAATCTTTTATCAGTTCTAGTTTCGATTCTACAGCCTTAATTTTGGCTTGTGTTTGATTTAAATCGGACTTCGCTTGAATGATTCTGATATCAGAGTTTAAGGCCTCCGTGAGGCTTTTTATGAAGTCGTTTTTGTTTTGAATAATCAGGTTAATTTGTTGGATCATCTGCTGATCAATGACATGACACGAGATGGTTTCTGAAATACATTTTTTTTGAAGTTTATTAGAAGAGCACTGTAGATACCGACTTGCAAACTCACTACCGATCTTGTTAGTCTTCATATTAAAGTTTTTACCACAATGAGGACAGTGTATCAATCCTGTATAAGGTGTTTCTTTACTGAAGGCTACTTTTAAGTCTTTCTTGTCACTTTTATGATATTTCAGACTTTTTTGCTTTCTTAAAGCTTGAACTTCATCGAACATGTCTATGGATATGATGGCTGGATGAGAGTTCAATACATAGAATTTGGGTAATGCTCCATTGTTAATAACCTTGTCATTCGATTTGAATGATGGTCTATACGTTTTTTGAAGCATAGCATTCCCTGTATATTTTTCATTCTTTAAAATGCCATAGATAGCACTTTTATTCCAGTGTGTGTTACCCAAGGGAGACTTAATGTTGTTATCCTCAAGATACTTGATAATTGGGGTAGAGCCATATCCTTCAAGAAACATTTCATAGATCTTTTTTACAGTGGAAGCCTCATGTTCGTTGATGATGATGCGACCATGAGAATCATGTTCATAACCGAGTACGCGTTTAGTGACCATGTGAAAAATGCCGTTTTCAAATCGTTTGGTATTTCCCCATTTCACATTCTCACTAATCGTTCGTGATTCTTCCTCAGCCATACCACTTAAGACGGATATAATAAACTCGATTCCTGGATCAAAAGAAGAAATGTTTTCTTTTTCAAAATAGACCTCAATACCGATTCGTTTAAGATCTTGAATCGTTTTTAAGCAATCAATTGTGTTTCTGGCAAATCGTGATATTGATTTTGTAAGTATTAAATCGATGAGTCCATGATTAGCAGCAGTGAGCATCATATTGAACTGATTTCGTTTCTTCAAGCCAGTGCCACTGATGCCCTCATCTGCATAAACGCCAATGAAATTCCAATTAGGGTTATTAAGTATCTCATTTGTATAGGTTGAGACTTGGTTTGCAAAACTGTTAAGCTGTGAATCAGAAGCAGTAGATACTCTAGCATAAGCACAAACGTTTTTCTTTTTAGAATTTAGATCAAGTCTATCTAGGTTTATAACTTCAATCAATTCGGTCATGCAGCTTCACTTCCTAATCTTACAACCTTGTAGTTGATTGAAAATCCTGTCTTATCGTTTGTAACTGCAGATTCTAGGATTGATGATTTATCACTTGATGATGCATCACCGTTAATGTATATTACAACTTCTGTATTACTGACTTGAACGATTTTCTTGATTACCATTTGAAGTGCTTCTCTGCTCAAGTTCATGTCATTCTCTAAGAATGCTTTAAGTTTACTTGTCCTCTCGTTTTGGATATGAAAGGTAGCTAGTTTATTTTGCAATTCCATTAAATGTTCCTGGAGTGTTTCAATTTCTTGTTTTTTCATTTCAAATGCTTTGATCAAATACTTATCATTTTGATTACCGGTATCAGAAATTCTTAAATCAATGAGGGCTCTAATATCATTTTCTTTCGATGCAATTTCAGAGTTTATATCCTTTATTGAATCAAGTATTATTGATGAATCGAAGTTTTTATTAATAGTTTCTAACAAGTTATTGATTAAAGAAGTTGATGTATAGTTGAGTCTAATTAACGCATCACTACATACCATTTCAAGTGTTTCATTATCGATTGGTCGATTGTCACATGGAATACGTTCTTTTGATGTGTTTTTACATGTCAAAACCACTCGTTCCTTAGACGTTCCGTAATTGTAATAATTACGATTTAAAACGCGATTACAACACCCACAAATGACCATACCACTCAATGGAAACTGATTTCCATATCTACTCGAATCGTTGACTTTCGAACGAGTCTTTAAAGTTTGCTTCACCACTTGGAATAATTCTCTTGAAATGATAGCTTCATGATTATTCTCAATATAATACTGTGGAGCTTGACCCGTATTGATAACCGATTTATGGGTTAAGTAATCGAGTGTAACGCGCTTTTGAAGTAATACATCACCACAATACTTTTCATTCTTTAAAATGTTCATGATGTTTGCTGGATGCCAAATAACCTCGTTTCGTCCGTTTTTAATGTTGTTTTCTACCAAGTGCGTTGATATTTCACGGTAAGACATCCCAGAGAGATACAAGTTAAATATCATTTTCACAGTTTTTGCTTCAACATGATTAATAACTATCTTTCCATTGGCATCTTTATCATATCCAAGAAAACGACTTGTATTGATTCTGATATTGCCATCTTTATACCGTTTTCTAATACCCCACTTAACATTTTCGCTGATGTTCCTAGCTTCCTCTTGTGCAATCGATGAGAAGATGGTCATCATAAAATCTACTTTAGTATCCTTTGAACTAATGTTTTCCTTTTCAAAGAAAACTTCAACATTGATTGCTCTGAGTTCTTGAATGATAGATAAGCAATCGACTGTGTTTCTAGCGAATCTTGATAATGATTTTACAAGAATTAAATCAATCTTACCCGCTTTTGCATCTTCAATCATTCTTAAAAAGTGAACTCGTTTCTTAGTACCCGTTCCGGATATGCCTTCATCTGCGTACATATTCACAAATTCCCAATCTTGATTCTCTTTGATTTGTGTAGTGTATTCTTTGATTTGAGCATTATAGGAGTTTAACTGATCCTCTGTGTCAGTAGAAACTCTCGCATAGGCGCAGACGCGCTTTTTTCTTTTTATAAGATCAGGACGATCAGATGTTAATACTGGGGAAGCATCTATTCTTATAACTTTTCTTTCATTCACTATGTTGACCTCCATTCTGTCATCACACATATTCGCTCTAAAACAAACTATTATCAAGTCAAATCGATATGGAGTTTATTTTGCATAATTCATTTGATGTGCTTCAAAAAGAGAAAGTAATGAATCATAGAATTCAATGAATGAAAGTTGACCTTGTTTGTATAGGGTATGTAACATGGTTTTTTTAGTGTGATAATCATATAAGTTTTGAGAATCTTGATTCATGAACGCTCCTTTTAAGAACAAAAAATCCTACGCATTGATATACGTAGGACATCTTAGGTCAAATGACCCATTCACTTTTATCGCCATTTCTATTCTATCAAATTCAATAATTTAATGTGACCAACCAGTGTAGACGTTTTTAGTAAATTCCTGAAATATTATCTAAATCAATAATGACCTTTTTGATTTGACCGAAAAATAAACCTTCAATCTCTTTTAATTTGGCAATTCGTATTTCACCTTCCTGGGTTGAATAATGGAAGTAGTTATAGGAATTAAGCAGTTTATCTGAATGCTTTGTTTCTGGATATCTAAAAACAGGACCAACTTTAGTAATGTAGATTCCATCTACACCTTTTAGCATGCATGTGATCGTATGATCTAAATCTTTGGTAATGATATCAAAGCTTCGATCGACAATGAGCATTGAGCCTTTTGGAGCGTTCAACGTCATGAGTTCCTGCTGCAGTTCAACAGCAATAACAGCGTTACTTTTCTCCAACCCTTCATCAAGATGATAATACATGCTATTTTCAGTTTCAATTTCCGTGAGGTAGTCTATTTCCTTGTATTCACTTATATTTATCGTGTAATCAGAGTAGACATATTTTTTGATTTTATTATCAAATTTATCATTGAAAAAACCTATATCTCTTTTGAGAAGCGCATCAGTAGATACATTTAGGTGATTTGCTAGCGCAATAAGGAGTGAAGAGGGGATTTCTCTTTTACCATTTTCATAAGCTGACATACTTGCTTCTGTTGTTTGAAGCTGAAAGGTATCAATACATTTTTTAACTGTTAATCCTTTAGCTTTTCTATAAGCAGAATCAATACCTTTATATGACCACACTTGCTTATACAAATCATGACCAACTTTTATTATATTTTCCATTTGGTCGTTGGCTAGTTTGACTTTCTTTAGCTTATCATTGATTATTTTTTGAGTATCATTTACTGTCATTGGTATTTCCTCCTAATGTATACCATAATTTTAACACACGTATGTCAAACGTGATAAAAATAATGAAAAAAAGACCGAATACATAAACATGTGTTTAAGTTGATATTTACTTGGATTTCCAGTTTGAATGGCTAAATAACGCAGTTTATATGTTCTAATCGTTACCGATAATAATAGTTATCGGGTACTCTATTCATGCAATTATCCATGTTTCCAATCAATATTGGATAAAAATGTCATGCGTTAAAATCTAGGTTATCATTAGGTTAACAGTGTTTAACAACATGATAATTAGGAGGATTTTTAATGGATTTAAGGATGTATTTAGTAAATGCAAGACAAAGTAAAGGATACTCACAACGAAGAACTGCAAGAGAATCAGGAATATCCTATCAGCACTATGCCAAGATAGAAAGTGGTGATCGTGGGAAAAAAGTTTCATTTCTAACTATCGGTCGAATAGCGACAGTATTGGGCATATCGCTAGATGATTTATATCAACTTGAAAAAAGTTATCTTGATGAACTTGAACTTTCCAATGAGTCAAGCAACTATTGATTTTAAGAAGCAAATTGAACTTTATATTCAAAGTTTAGATCTAAAAGAAATTACAAAGAAATCATATGATGACATTTTACAAAGTTTTTATAGGTACTTGTTAGCACATTCACTTTTATCGCCAAATAAAAAGGATATCTTAGGCTATAAGGAATACCTATCAAAGCATGTGAGATCAGCAACGATTCAAAAGACCATTGTTGTCTTAAGGGGTTTCTTTACGTATTTAGATTCAGAAGAGCTCTATCGAAACATCATGACTGGTATCAGAGGTGTTTCGATTGAACCAACATTCAAAAGAGCTGCACTCACATTAAGTGAAGTTGAAAAATTGATCAATAAAGCAAGTGAACTTGCCATATCCATTGAAGGTAAAAGGAACTACGCCATCATCGCATTAATTGCGACGACGGGATTGAGAACTATCGAAGTAGAAAGAGCAAATGTGAAAGATTTAGTCATGAATAGTGGTGGATACAAACTTTTCATTCAAGGCAAGGGTAAGGATGATAAAGATCTGTATGTAAAAATATCTCGAGATGTTTATCAAATTATCATGACGTATTTAATGGATAGAAATGATGATCTTGAACCTTTATTTATTACCCATGGAAGAAATAATTCAAGTGAACGAATCAGAACCAGGTCTATCAGAGGAATAGTTAAAGAAATATTAAGACAAATCGGTATCGATGATATGAGATATACAGCACATAGTTTAAGACATTCTTTAGCTACCAATTTGATACTTCATGGCAATGGAACACTAGAAGAAGCAAAACAGATTTTAAGACATAAGGATATATCAACAACGCAAATTTATAATCACTCACTCGCAAGATCTCAAAACGATGGTGAGTTGAAAATGAGCAAATTACTATTTAAAGGAAAGGAGCGATAACATGAATGATAATGTGGTTTTATATAACGTTAATGACCTTATGAAGCTGTTAAAAGTGACGAGAGTAACTGTACTCAGATATATTAATCAGAAGAAGATAAGAGCATTTAAAGTGGGTCATAGTTGGTTAGTAACGAAAGACGCACTCGATGAATTCATTCGTTTAAGCGAACAGAGTCATGGCTGGAAAACCTAAACTAGGACTGGAGTTCTTTTCAGTTGATGTAGATATGAATCGAAACATGAAAGTAAGAAGATTGATGAGAGAATATGGGACTGAGGGGTATACCATCCTGATGTTCCTTTTGTCTTGGGTCTATGAAAAAGGACAATTTTGGCGATATGACAACATTGAAGATGTCATTTTCGGGTTATCTGAATCAACTAATGTGAGTGAAGAACGAATTGAACAGATTATCGATTTTCTAGTTGAGGTAGGTTTGTTTGATAAAGTTTCATTTAAACTAGGATACTTCACCTCACATGAAATCCAAAGAAGATATTATTACGCAACAAAACGAAGAAAAGTCAGGATTCTTAAAGAGTGCTGTTTACTAAGCCAAGAAGACATGAACTTGATTGATAGCAAATCTGAATTCAATGATTCAATCCTTGTTAACATAGATACCATTCATGTAAACAAAGATGACATGGTTGTAAACAAGCATAGACAAAGTAATAGTAATAGTAAAAGAAAAAAGGATAAAGGAATGATAAATCATGATATTGGATCTGTCGATCCCGCAACTATTCCATTTAAACTTAATTATTATCTTTTAATTCTAATCAAAAACAATATCGTTACAGGAACAGAAGAATGGATAACCGTATTAAATGACTATCTATATACTGTTACAAGCAAGCGGAATAAAGATGATGTTAGAAAGGCAATCTATTACACCATCAAACGCATCAATCACAATCAATGGAAAGATGAACATGGATATGAAATCGTGAATAGAGAACCTTATCTTGAAACAACGATTAATAACAATATCGACTATAACGAATCGGAACCTGAGAGAATTCAAAGGTTAAAAACGTTTGATTTTATCTTTCATAAAAATACTGAATAATTATCCACCCCATCACCCAAAATTGAATATCGCAGTTCTACTTATTAGATTTTAATTATAGTACAGTTATGATAAAATAAGATGAGACGAAAGGGTGTGGTAACATGCTTTATGAAGAAAATGAGTCTGTTGAATTAAAAGAGATATTAATTGACAAAGTTAAACATGAAATATCCGCCTTTATTAATACGAACGGTGGCATTATATATGTTGGCGTTAAAGATGATGGAACAGTTGTTGGAATTCCTCAAAGTGAGAAAGACCAAGTTGACAGTAAATTAAGTTCATGGATTAGAGATGTCTACTATCCAAACCCCAATCAATTTATTAAGTTCCACTTTAATAGTGACAATGTTTTGGTTATAGAAGTTTTAAAAGGTGTTCATAAACCTTATTATATAATTGGAAAAGGTCCGGTTCCAGCTGGTGTTTATATTCGAATCGGAAGAAGTACCAGACAAGCTACGCAAGATGAGATATTACAAATGATGGTTGAATCGAGCGGATATTCGTATGAATCTGATATTTCCAAAATTCAAGATCTTCATTTTTCATCTTTTATCATTCATTGTGAAAAGGGAAATCTAGAATTTAGTGCCGATAAATATCAAGCATTGAACTTTTTAACAATAGATAAACGTTTTACCAATTTAGCATTACTTATGAGTGATGAAAATCCAATAGAAGTCAAGTTAGCAGTATACAAAGGACTAACCAGTAATGAATTTAAGGTCAAAAAGGAATTTAAGGGATCGTTAGTTTCAATTGCGACTCAAGTACTTGAATACGCTTCATTGTTTAATGATACATCAGCAAAAATTGTTGATTACCAACCACAAAGAATCGAGATAAAATCGTTTCCTGGCGTATCCTTAAGAGAAGCTGTTATTAACGCTTTATGCCACACAGATTATTCTAGACCATCGAATATTAAAGTCGAGTTTTATGATGACAGAGTTGAAATATCTTCACCAGGTGGAATATTTGGTGGTGTTACACTCGATGACATTTTGCATGGGAAACAAACATTCAGAAATCCTGGACTCATCAACATATTTGGAAAACTGGATTTGATTGAAAATTATGGAACAGGATTAAGACGTATCATGGATGCTTATCCACGTTTTGATCAAAGCGTCATTTTTGATGTAAGTAATAGCTTTTTTACAGTTAAACTTCCGAACATGAATTATCACGACCATGAAGCCAAAGGGGTAAACGGAGTAAATGACGGAGTAAACGGAGTAAATGACGGAGTAAAAAACTTCGAGTCAATTATTCTTGAAATCATCCAAGATCATCCTGGATTAAGAGTTCCAGGTATATTAGAGATTGCTAAAAAGCAACATCAAGAACTAACAATAAATATTGTCGAAAATAGAGTTGCAGATTTAAAGAAAAAATCTTTGATTATGTTTGAAGGGGTTCCAAAAACAGGAGGCTACTTTATTATCAAAAAGTAGTTGATAATCCATTAGCTCTAGAAATTAAACTTACATAAGAAAAATTGACAACATCAGGCTAACGCTTGGTGTTTTTATTTCTCTTATACAAATCATTACCGATAATCTATGTTAGCGGATGTATGAAACATATCATCAGTGATAACGAGACTATTTATACCGTTCAAAATCAACTAATTACATATCAAGTGATTTATGTGTAAATGTCGCCACTGGTTGTCTATCTTAAAAAAGGAGTCAAATATATAATTAAGAGGTGAGCAAAGGGTGAGCGACTTACCCCCTCTAAAGGAGCAACCATTTTGGCAAGGGTTTTAGATTCGTTTGAACGCTGGGAAAATCAAGGGACACTTAAAGAAAAGTTAAGAACGATTGAAGATCTAGTTTCTAAGAATGTCATCCAAGAGAAGATTGCTACTGTTTTAGGGATTTCTGAAAAGACATTACAGAAATTAAAAAACAAGCATGTAGAATTTGCTAGAGCATTTGCAAAAGGCGAACTCGATATGAAGGATAACCTCATTGGTGCTATCTATAAAAAAGCCATGGGTTTTGAACATGAAGAGATTCAAACATTAATTGAAGATCAGAATGGTCGTTCTAAGAAAAAAATAGTAAAGACAAAGAAATATTATCCACCAGATTTAAATAGTGCTAAGTATTTATTGGTGGTTAGGTTTGGCAGATCATTCAATGATAGAAAAGATGAGCTCGATCTTATGGAACGAAGATTAGATGAAAAACAGGACGAATGGGTTCTTGATCCTGAGGTAGGAAGAGAGGTTGAATCAGATGATTGATATAGATAACTTGATGAATGGAAACTTTCCTACTTACTACAAAGCCTTATTAATATCTGACTATACGGATGAAACAACCAATGGCAAACTGATCGGTAGATTAAAAGAAGATTTCAACAGCATTAAGAATCATGAACTAATCTACATTACTTATCGAAAAGAACTGTTCAATTTCGTAGTAAATGTTTTTAAGTTTGATGATCATCATGTCGAGTTAACGCCAATTGAGTCGAGAACCTTCAAAGATATTAACGATGCTACCAAATACGTTAGAAGTATTCAGACTCATATGAGTAAAGAAGTTTATATTCATGAAACTCACCCTATAGAGATTCCAGAAGTATTCTATAATAATATTTAACAGTCTAAAATCGACACAAGATAAAAACAACGCCACTTAAAGGTTAAATAGCCTTTTTGTGGCGTTTTTATTATTGTTTCGAGTTTTGATTGCCATCTGTATAAATGCTTGACACAAGCCAATATTTAAGAAAACAAATATAATACTATTATTATCTACCCCCCCCCATAGACTCAAAATTGTCATTGTTGGGTACCGTACGAGGGGACGTTTAAAATGTGTGGAACCAGATTTTTCAAAATCCAAAAATGGATTTTACTAAACATATTAATTAGTAAACAAATCAGGGAATATCTTACTTAATATAGGAAAATTAATCTGAAAATGTTATAATCTAGTAAACAAGTGTTAAATAGGCGGTGGTGGGATGTCGATCGTACTTGATACAAATAAGCGAGGTTCAGTAGGCGAGTACTTAAAAGAACATACGTCAAAAAAAGCAAAGATCGATATATCGTCATCTTTTTTTACGATTTATGCTTACGATGAACTCAAAAAAACACTAGACGAATCTGATAAGATCCGGTTCCTTTTTAATGAACCGACATTTATAAAACGTTTGGAGACTAATCAAAAAGAGGTTAAAGAATTTCAACTACAAATGATTCAAAGAGAAAAAAACATCTCTGAATTTCCACTTGAAATTGGACTGAAGAACAATTTAGACCAAAATCAAGTTGCAAGTAAATGTTATCAATTCATTCAGAGTAAAGCTGAAGTTAAATCAGTTATCAGTTCAGGTATAATTGCTTCAAGTAATATTAGCGTTAAAAATACTCAAGGCAAAGAATATTTAATCTCAGGTAATGGCATTAACTTTTCTCTCGATGGACTAGGTTACTCCGACAGAAAAAGATGGGATTTTAATACTGTATTAACTGAGAAAAATATCATAGAGGATTATGATTCGTTCTATAATTCTATATGGAACAACCCAAGTCTTGTCGTTGATGTTAAAGATAAGCTTCTTGAACATATTTCAAATCTATATAAAGAAAATTCACCAGAATTGGTGTATTTTGTAACGCTTTATCATCTGTTCAATGAGAAACTGGTCAACATGGATGATATGGCCAAAATCAAGGAAAGAACAGGCATTCATAATACCAAAGTATGGAAAATGCTCTATAACTTTCAACAAGATGCTGCAGTCGGTGCAATCAAGAAGCTGGAGCTTTATAACGGATGCATCATTGCTGATTCAGTAGGATTAGGAAAAACATTTGAAGCCTTAGCGGTTATGAAATACTATGAGTTAAGAAATGCAAGAGTATTGGTGTTAGCACCAAAGAAACTCCGTGGAAATTGGATTGGTTTTAAACAAAATACAAAACTGAATCCACTGGTTGATGATCGATTTAACTATGATGTTTTGAATCATACGGATTTATCTAGAGAAAACGGATATTCTGGAGACATTGATTTAAACAAAGTGAACTGGGGTAATTATGACTTGGTTGTCATTGATGAATCCCACAATTTTAGAAATAACCCAGCGCTTAAGGGCAAAAAAACTAGATATCAAAAATTGATGGAAGAGATTATCAAGAGTGGTGTTAAAACAAAAGTATTAATGCTTTCAGCAACACCAGTCAATAATCGACTTGCAGATTTGAAGAACCAAATTATGTTTATCACAGAAGACAGAGATGATGCATTTAAAGATAATTTATTTATAGACAGCATTGAAAACACACTTAGGGTTGCCCAATATCGATTTAGTGAATGGTCGAAGCTTCCAAAAGAAGATCAAACAACAGAAACATTGTTACCGATGCTGGACTATAGTTTCTTTAATTTACTCAACACAGTCACTATTGCAAGAAGTAGAAAGCATATCCAAAAGTATTATGATACTAAGGATATTGGCGATTTTCCAAATAGACTAAAGCCATTATCAATAAAGACAGAGATTGATCAGAAACATAAGTTCCCAGAGTTAAATGAAGTCAACGGATTGATTTCAAAGTTAAACCTACCAATTTACTCACCACTTTTGTATGTTATGCCAGCTAAGATGGATGAATATGAAAAACTCTATGAACAAGTGGTTAAAGGTGGACAAGGTAGTTTTAAACAATCAGACCGCGAACGAAACCTAGTTAATTTGATGCGTGTTAATATCTTGAAACGTCTTGAAAGCAGCGTACATTCTTTTAAAATGACGATTGAACGCATCAAAGACAAGATGGATGTAATGTTATCAAAAATCGAAGTTGGTTTAGATTATCAAGTTGATATTGATGATGAAATCGATGATGAAGAAGTTGATGATCTCGAATTAGGAACAAAAGTTAAAGTTAAACTAAAAGACTTAGATATTATTAGATTGAAAGCTGATTTAGAAGAAGATAAAGTTGCCTTGGAATACTTACTTCAGGTTTCATCAAAAGTAAAAGTAGATGATGATGCAAAGCTTCTTAAACTGAAAGAGCAAATCACTGATAAAATCAAGCACCCTTTGAACTCTGGTAATAAGAAAGTCATTGTATTTACTGCATTTGCTGATACAGCCGTCTACTTATATGATAATTTATCAAACTGGTTATTAAATGAGTTTGGTATCTATTCAGGTATCGTCACGGGCTCACAAGCTACAAAGACAAATGTTCCAAAAGCAAGAAATGATTTTGAAGAGATTCTCGCACATTTTTCACCAAAATCAAATAAAACCGCTGTGAAACAGGAAATAGACATCTTAATTGCTACTGATTGTATTTCAGAAGGACAAAACCTTCAAGATTGTGATTACTTGGTTAACTATGATATTCATTGGAATCCAGTGAGAATCATTCAGCGTTTTGGACGAATTGATCGAATTGGGTCTGAAAATAAAGATATACAACTTGTTAATTTCTGGCCAAATCTTGAACTCGATGAATATATCAATCTTGAATCACGTGTAAGAAATCGCATGATGATGGTCGACTTATCAGCAACCGGCGAAGATGATTTACTAAATCCAGAAAGTAAGAACTTGAAGTATCGTAAAGACCAACTAAAACAACTTCAGGATGAAGTCGTTGATCTTGAGGACTTATCAGGCGGTATCTCAATTACTGATTTGACTTTAGATGATTTCATGATGTCCTTAGATAAGTATCTTAAAGCACATCCTGGATTGTTAGAGTCATATCCTACAGGTATATACGGTGTAACAAACATTAATGATAAACTTAGAGATGATGCACATCCAGGAGTTATTTTTTGTCTAAAGCAAAAGAACTTCAATGAAGCGGATAAAGGGCAAAACTCTTTATATCCATACCATCTAGTTTATGTCAAAAATGATGGTAGCATTTTAGTTAAAAATACAAACCCAAAGAAAATCCTCGATATCTATAAAGCGATTTGTACTGGAAAAGATGAGATTATTAAGGAATTAGTGAATGAGTTCAACACTGAAACTAAAAATGGTAATAAAATGGAGAAATATACTTTATTACTGGAAAAAGCAATTTTTGATATAAAAGGATATATTGAAGAAAAAGGTATCAAGTCACTCTTTAGACTTGGGAAGTCAACGATCCTCGATAATAAGGTAACTGGGTTAAATGATTTTGAACTGGTAACATTCTTGGTGGTCAAATGAACGATATTCTAGAGTATTTTCATATTCCTAAATCAGGAAAAACAAAACAACGGATATCGATAAAAGAGATTATTGATCAACTTAATCCAACGGCTCAAGATAAAAAAAATTTGAATTTGGAAGTAAACTCAATTTATCTTGAAGGCGTATTAGATGCACAAACACTAAGAATACCATCTTATGTAAGTGATGAGCATTTATATGAAGCCATATATGTTCTTCAGGTCTCACTTAAGACAGATCAACATTTTTCACAAATAAATGAGAAACTACATGCAGCATTTCCAAATCCACTTATAATCGTTTATTTTATAGCTGATATATTAAGAGTATCGCTTGCACCTAAACGAATTAATAAATTGACTAAAGATAAAACCGTTATTGAAGCAAACTATTCAACCAGTGCTTTTACAATAGACGAAAAGCATGGTAAATTTATGAAATTAATAAACTTAGGTGAAGTCAAAGCAATAAATCTTAAAGAATTTTATGAAAAACTGACAGACATCACTTATTCTGAAAGATTAATCGAATTGATTGGATCATATCCTAATCAAATACCAAAAACAATCGATTTGAAGCATAACATAAAGAAGATTGAAGACGAAAAGGTATCTTTGAATGAACTAAAGGATAAGTACAAGCAAGCATCCATGATGTCAGAGAAGATGGATTATCACATGAAAATTGTAAGCAAAGAGCAAGAAATAGAAAGAATCATTTCAGAATTTAAGGAGGAACTGATTAATGAATAAATTAGACGGCACAAGTTTAGATTTGGAAAAACTAAATATCGACAAAATCAAAGAATTATTCCCAAATGTTGTGACTGAAGGAAAGATTGATTTTGATAAACTAAAAATTATTCTAGGTGATCAAATAGATGATACCGTTGAAAAGTACCAATTCACATGGAATGGTAAGAGTAGCACAATTAAGTTGGCCCAATCTCCATCAACTGGAACATTGATTCCTTCGAAAGATGATAGTAAGAACTGGGATACCACAGGAAACCTATATATTGAAGGCGATAACCTTGAAGTATTGAAGCAACTTCAAAAGACGTACTATGGAAAAATAAAAATGATCTATATTGATCCTCCTTATAACACAGGTGGAGATTTTGTCTATAAAGATGATTTTAAAGATAATATACAAAATTACAAAGAACAAACGAAGCAAACATCACGGGCTAACCCTGAGACTAATGGAAGGTTTCATACGGATTGGCTAAATATGATGTACTCAAGACTAATGCTTGCGAGGAATTTATTGTCAGATGATGGTGCTATTCTAATACATATCGACGAGCATGAAGTATCCAAACTGCAAATTATTTGCTGCGAAATATTTGGATCTGACAACGAATTGGGACTTGTTGTATGGGATAAAAGAAATCCTAAAGGTACCACTATCGGGGTTGCTTATCAACACGAAAGTATATTGGCTTTCTGCAAAAATAGAACATCTTTTGCAAATACTATTTTCACAAAAAAGAAAGAAAACGCAGAATCTATGCTTAATTTTGTAAAAGCACTTAAATCACAAAACGGTTCAATTAACGAAGCCGTTAAAACTAAATATAAGGAGTGGCTTAAAACAAATAAGAATGACTTCAGTGGAGGTGAATTAGCATATAATCTCATTGATAATAACGGGGATATATACAGAATAGTATCCATGGCAGCACCTGATAAACCCGAAACAAGATCACACCGTCCTCTAATCCATCCATTGACAAAGAAACCATGCCCTACTCCAGCAAAAGGATGGAGATTTACTGATGAAACTATGGATGACTTGTTGCTTAACGGAAAAATAGAATTTGGGGTAGACCATACAACACAACCAAATCAACGATATTACCTTAAGGAAAATATGGAAGAATCAGTATCCTCATTAATTTACTACGGAGGAAGTGATGATGCACTAGGATTACCATTTGATAATCCCAAACCTCTATATATTTCAAAGAGGCTTGTGTATACCGTTAGCAAAGACAAAGAGTCGTTAGTTCTTGATTTCTTCTCTGGTTCAGCAACTACAGCTCACGCAGTAATGCAACTCAATGCTGAAGACGGTGGAAATAGAAAATTTATCATGGTCCAGTTACCAGAATTAACAGACGTGACCTCAGAAGCCTATAAAGCAGGATATAAGAACATTTGTGAAATTGGAAAAGAACGTATCCGTAGAGCGGGTGATCAGATCAAACAGGAGTTAATTGATAAGAAAAACAAAGCTGGTCTACTTGATGACAACATCGTTGATCCAGAAACTTTTGATAATGGATTTAAGGTATTCAAACTTGAATCTACGAATATCATTCCTTGGGATGGAACTATCAAATTTGATGAAGATACTATTTTTTCACAAACAGAAGTCATCAAAGAGGATAGAACTAGTCTTGATGTCTTATACGAAATCATGCTTAAGTATGGTGTGTTTGACAAGCCTGTTGAATTGATTAAGGTTAATGGTAAAACAATGTATAGCATTGCTAAAGGCTATTTAATCGTATGTCTTGATAACAATATCTCACTAGAAGATGTCAAAGAGATTGGCAAATTAAAACCATGTAATGTGATATTCAAAGAATCCGGATTTAGAAACGATAATGACAAGATTAATGCAACATATACATTAGAAAAACTTGGTGTCGAAGAAGTTAAAAGCATCTAGGGGGGATATTGATGAAATTAAAATTTATTGATCAGCAATATCAATCCGATGCTGTTGAATCTATTGTGAATATATTTGAAGGATCTAAAGTAAAAGATTCTCTTTTTACCATCGACATTTCTAGAGGTAAAGGCTTAACGGAATTAGTTGAGTATCGAACTGAAGGTGTTGGGGTAACTTATGAATTAGGGTTTGCCAACAAACTACTATTAGATAATGCAGAATTATTAGCCAATGTTCGTAAGATACAAGAAAAAAATGGCATTCTAAAAAGTACGGATATTAATGGCAGAAACTTTACCATTGAAATGGAAACTGGAACAGGTAAAACGTATGTATACACCAAGACTATCCTAGAACTCCATAAACGATATGGCTTTACAAAGTTTATTATCGTTGTCCCAAGTATTGCGATTAAAGAAGGGGTCTATAAGAGTTTTCAAATCACAGAAGACCATTTTAAGCTCAAATATGATAACGAGATTTATAACTACTTCGTCTATGATTCAAGTAAATTAACTCAAATTCAAACATTCGCTACAAGTTCAAATATTGAAATCATGATTATCAATATCGACGCATTCAGAAAGAGTTTTGATGATCCTGAAAAAGAAACGAAAGCGAATATTATCCACCGTGCGAGTGATAAGTTAAGTGGTAATAAACCAATCGACTTAATTTCCAGTACAAACCCTATTGTAATCATCGATGAACCACAATCTGTAGATAATACACCTAAAGCGAAAGATGCGATTAAATCGTTAAATCCTTTATGCACTTTACGCTATTCAGCAACGCATCGTGAGTTATATAACTTGATGTACCGCTTAACACCTGTCGATGCATACCAGGAAAATCTAGTTAAGCACATTGAAGTATCTTCACTTCAAAGTGATGAAACGACAGCTAAACCTTATGTCAAACTAATATCGATTAATGATAAGAACGGATTTTCAGCAAAACTGGAGATTAATGTTTTAAAAAGCGATGGTTCTATTACTAAAGGAACAGTAACTGCCAAGATTGGTGAGGATTTATGGGAAAAATCTGGTGGTGTGGACTACTATAAAGAAATGAATTACATCCTTGATGATATCGGAACATTTGAAGATGTTGAATACATCTATTTTGCCAATGGCGTTACAGTGAATAAAGGTGAAGCAGTTGGTGAAGTCAATCAAGATGCGATAAAGCGTGCTCAAATCAGAGAAACGATTGAGCTTCATTTAAAAAAAGAAGAAACCTACTTAAAGCATGGCATTAAAGTTTTAAGTTTGTTTTTCATTGATCAAGTTGATAAATATAGAGTCTATGATACTAGCGGACAACAACTCAAAGGTCAATATGGTATTTGGTTCGAAGAAGAGTTTAATAAGCTCATCAACGGTCGTTTTAAACGTCTTAAAGATACGTACGGCAACTCTATATCATATGACCCAGAAAAGATTCATGACGGCTATTTCTCTGTTGATAACAAAGGCAGAGCAAAAGATACAAAAGGTGATTCTATTGCTGATGAATCGACCTATGAACTCATCATGCGTGACAAAGAACGCCTATTAAGTATTGAAGAACCTAAACGTTTTATATTCTCTCATTCGGCTTTAAAAGAAGGATGGGATAATCCAAACGTTTTTCAAGTTTGTACATTAGTAGAAACTCAAGATACTATGACCAAAAGACAAAAAATAGGTCGTGGGTTACGTATATGTGTCAATCAAGATGGTGATCGGATTAATGAACCTAAGTTTAATATTTTGAGTGTAGTTGCCAATGAATCCTATAAAGACTTTGCAAGTGGTCTACAAAGAGAACTTGAATCAGATGCAGGATATAAATTTGGAATTATTGAGAAAGCAAGTTTTGCTGGAATGGAACTTACAACTCCTTATGGCGTTGAAATTACTCTTTCTCAAGAAGATTCAGCTAAAATCTATGCACAACTGAAATCAAAAGGCTATCTTAAATCAAATGGCAAGATTGATGATAAGTTTTTTAGTGATGTCCAAAACAATGAATTTAAACTACCAGATGAGTATATAGTATTTCAAGATAAAGTGATAACAATGATTAAGAAGTTATCACGTGAAATTGAAATTAAGAATGTAAATAAAAAAATAAAAGTCAGCATCAATAAAAAGATATTTTTATCAGATGCTTTTAAAGATATGTGGAATAGAATTAAGCGTAAAACCCTTTATTCAGTAGAAATGGACATCGATAAATTTAAAGAAGATGCCATTGATAAATTAAAGGTTATGCCTAAAATCATAGCTGAAAAGATTGAACGTGAAAGAACGAAGCTAAATATTACAAGTGGTGGGGTCATTCAAGAAGGATCCACACGATATGGTTCAGTTGGTGACATCAACGAGTTTGATACAATCATTTATCCAGACTTTATCAGAAGACTTCAAGATGCGACACACTTACTACGTTCTACCATTATTGAAGTCATAAAAGAATCAGGTAGACTATCTGAATTTTATGATAATCCGGAGTCGTTCATAAAGAATGTTTCTTCAATATTGAACCAGGTGAAAAAGTCTAACTTGTCAAAAGGACTAAAATACTATCAATCAGATGAATATTTTGTACAAGAGGATGTTTTTGATGATACTGATCTTTATGGATATAAGGATAAAAACATCATTGATATTTCTGATGAGAAAAATGTATATGATCATGTTATTTTTGACTCGACGATTGAAAAGCAATTTGCAATTGACGCTGAAGAAGATGAAGATGTGACCCTTTACGCAAAACTTCCAAAGAGATTTACTGTTGATACGCCATTTGGCACTTATAATCCTGACTGGATAGTTGTTATACAATCTAGTGGTGAAGATAAACTCTACTTTGTTGCTGAAACAAAAGGATCTGAAAAGGATGAAGAATTGAGAGAAAGAGAAAGTAATAAGATTCTATGTGGTAGAAAACACTTCGAAGTACTTGATACTGAGGTTAAGTTTGAAGTTGTCAGCAAGTTAAAAAGTTTAAAATATGATGGTTAGATAGGTTTTTAGAAAAACAAGTTTTAATGCATTATTCCTTGATGTATTACTGAAAGGTGCGGGATTTTATGAAAAAAATTGATTTTCATGTTCATACTATATCTACAGATAAGGATGGAAATTTTGAATTTTCATTAGATAATTTGTCGCTGTATATTTCAACAAGAGAAATTGATGGAATTGCAATTACAAATCATAACATTTTTAACTATGATCAATTTTCTGAGATTCAGTCCAATTTAGATATTAAAGTATTCCCTGGTATAGAAATAGATATTGAAAAAGGTCATATGTTAGTAGTTAGTTCAAATAATGCAGATGGAATTGAAAGAATTAGGCATATCAGTGAAAGTATCGATGAGGAAATAAAAAATAGTAAATTCATCAGTTTGGAAACGCTACTTACATTATGCAAAAATTTATCTGATTATCTATTTATTCCACATATTGAGGGAAAGCCTAAATCGATTTCATATGAGACATTGGAAAAGTTTCCAAAAGGTTGTATTTTTTGTGGAGAGGTCCCAAATCAATCTAAGTTCAATTACTTAAAAAAAGATAAAGACAGTCTATTAACACCAGTTCTTTTCAGTGATTCAAGAATAAGTAAAATAATGATGACTGATCACTTTTCACTTAGACAGACCTATTTAAATGTTGAGGAATTAGAATTTACAACCATCAGAGCAGCATTAAAGGACAAAGCCAAAGTGTTTTTAGATATCGAGGGCAATGATTTGTTTGATTCAACTGGTGATGGAGATTTAATATACCCGGGAATCAATGTGGTAACTGGTAAACGTTCAACTGGAAAAACTGTTTTTTTGAGAAAAATATTTGAGTCGAACGAGAACGTGAAGTATATTCGACAGTTTGAGTTGGTTCAAAATCAAGACGATGAAGAAAAAGCAATTGAAGAATTCCAAAAAGAAGTGAAACACGATGAGCAAAAATTTATAGATAATCATTTAAATCAATTTAAAGACTTAGCTTCAACGATTGCACTAATAGATATTGATTCAAATAGTAAATCATTGTCTAACTATGTCGATAGTTTATTGAGCTTTTCTAGCGATACAAGAAAGAAAAATAGTTATGCGAAAACTAAACTATTTACAGAAGATAAGTACCTTCAATTACCTGAGTCTTCATTGAAATCTAGTATACAAGCGATAACTACTTTAATTGAAAACATGAAGATTGATGAGGTTCTAAAGAAATATCTATCGGATGTTAATTTCACTGAGTTGTTGAAAGAACTCATCACAAATGCACGAAAAGAAAAGTATCAAATGAAGTTGAGAGAATATGTAAATAGCGTACTTGATTCTATTCAACCTATTTTGCAATCCAAATCTGATTCTCCTACGATTACAAATTATGACCAATTGCTTCATATTAAAAATCTTTATAAAGTTTACGGATTTAATAAATTGGTAAAATCAATGAAAACAAGCAAAATCATTAGTCTAACAAATATGGGAGATTTCACTATTCAAGTAAAACGAAATGCAATTGATTCAGCGGCCACCCTTAAAAAGAAACTAAAAAAACAGTCAAAAGTTACTCACATTTTTGATTTATATGATAATCCATACGATTATCTTATAAAAATGACGAATGAGGGGATAGCTAATGATGTTGGAATAGAAAAAGCATTCTTTGATTTTCAATATGATGTTCTAAATAAATATGGTAAACCTGTTTCTGGAGGAGAGAGATCTGAATTTCGTTTAATGAGAGCATTGAAAGATGCGTATAGTTATCAAATGTTACTTATCGATGAACCAGAATCATCATTTGATAATATGTTTTTGAGGGAAGAAATCAATAAGAACATAAAGGAAATATCTAAACATCTTCCTGTAGTTATAGTTACACATAACCATACAGTAGGATTATCTATAAAACCTGATTATATCTTCCATCTTGTAAGAGAAGATAGACCTGATGAAAATAAATACTTTAAATATTCGGGTAGTCCAGATTCGCCATATTTAAAAAGCAAGGATGGCAATAAAATAAGAAACTATGATGCATTAATGAATAGTTTTGAGTCTGGAGAGACCGCGTATGAAGAAAGGAAAGTGGATATATATGATGTTGTTAAAGATAGAAGATAATAAGGTACTATACAGAATAGATAATGATAAAGAATTCAAGAATATAGATGAAATTACAAAAGATGATATTTTGTCCATCTTTAAAAAAGTTTTTTTAGCAAAGGATGAAGATAAACTTAGTGACTTCGCAGAAGAGTTTAATAAGGAACTAATTGGTAATGATGCCCATAAGATAATTTATGAGAAATTATACGGTAAAGTAAAAGAATTATGGGAAAATAGAATAACTATAATCAGCCAAATAAAGAACGAGTTTAAAGATGTAGAGGAAAAATATATTACGAAATAAGTTTGCAATTATTTTTATTAATTTATCTTTATAATGTGAGGAGATGTTATTATTGAACAAACTGATTAAGGAGTATTTTGATAGTTTAGCAGAGATTCTATCTTATGAAGGTGATACCTATGGTAGAATTGTAAGACACAAAGGCCTTATCGGGTCGAATAGAGAAGAAGTTTTCTATAATTTTTTGGTAGATCATTTAGGAAACTCATTTGATTGTTATCGAAACGTTCAAATTATTGATTCAAAAGGAAATCTTTCTCGTGAATTTGACATTGTAGTAACAAACAGACTTTCAATGACACTCAATTCTAGAAGAACAAGCATTGTACCAGTCGAATCATTAGTTGCGGTGTTTAGTATTAAATCAAACTTAAACAAAGACGAATTAATTGATTCATTTGATTTATTTAAGTCGATACCTCAATTTTCAAAGGATGTATTGCAAGTAAATAATGGTGGTAATTATGATAATTTTACTTCTAATTTTCCTGTATATTTTGTCATTGCATTTAAAGCTGCAAGCGGCGAACTTATCAAAGGCGAATGTGAGAAATACTTGTCATCCAATCCGGATTTTCGTATTTCCAATTTCAATAGTATTTGTGTGATTAACGAGTATGATATTCACTACGTTCATGATGTAGGGATTCAAAGGAAAGATATTCGAGGCAATGATATAAAGTCAAATCAGTTTTTTTTAGGACATATACAAAAACACTTTGCTGGAATTGCTTTAATTGATGTTTTATTAAGAATCTCAAGATATTCCACTTGGTTTCCGTTTTTAAACATAGATATGCATGAATACTATAAATACTCTTATGAAATTTACAGCTTTGATCCCGAAAAATAAGACAATTGTTATTGAAAGTAATCATTAAAATGTTCATTAAGAACATCCAAAATAAATCTACTCAAACCAAGTAGCAAACTTGGTTGTGACAACCCCAAAAGTGTCACAAACTTGGTTATGACAAGACATCTGACTAGAATAGGCTTGATATCATAATCAAGCCTTTTTTTGTGCTTAAAATTGGGATAAATAGCGATAATATGCCTGATTTTGTTTGATTTTGACCATTTTTGTCATCAAGTTGCTGATTTATGCCAATCGAAAAAGATGAGCAAAATCTAATCATGACTTCGATGCTTACACGATTTGAGTTAAGGGTGCTAAAAAATCTACACGATATGGGGTGGGGGTGCTAAAATAATTACACGATTTGGAGGGGGGTGCTAAAAATTTACACGATTTCTCTATATGATAGGTTTTTATGTTATAATTTTAATAATATAACACTATAAAAAATATTTATACAAGACTTAGAAAATAAAATCGAGAGGTAATTATATGGATTATATACTCATTTGTGATGATTTTAGTATCATGTTTCATCAGATTGTTTTCTATAAAGAAGATATCAAGCTAAATGGACCTATCTCTGGTACGGTAAGTGTGTCAGTGAAAACTGACAAGTATGCAGCAAAATCATCATTAGATCTTTATCACAAGGATTTTGTGAAATTCTTTAATGATCTTATTGAACTATGGAAGTCCTTAAAATCAGGAACAGTAATCATCAAAGAACCCTACGGTTATCAACAGTACATTGAAATCGAAAGTTCGAACGGAAAGTTTATAATTAAAGGTAGACTTGTTGATGTGGAAAGTCGTAGTTTTAAAATTGATTTTGAGCAAGGATTAGATCAAAGCTATGTGATTGATTTCATAAAAAGTATTCAACAATTTGATATAGAAAATCATACAGTTTAATATAAGGTATAGAACAACTTTAATTTAATAAGTGATATCAGTTCACAACTTCATTGCTTACATTAATGAGTGATACAATAAATTGTTAAGATATCGATAAGGTGGTGTAATATTGAAAAAAGTTTTGGGTTTATATTATGTAATGATGCTGATTGCTACTATATTTGCTCTAGTTGAAATAAATTTTCATCAATCCATTGGATTTGGACTTCATAGAGCAATAATAGTAATTTATCCTCTCGTCGCACCTATATTAATCGGATTGCCAATATTTTATTTATATAAATCTATTCGTGGATTTAATAGTGCAAATGCTATTGCACTGATAGCATTGAACATTTTTAATTTTAGTATATTTGTTTTCTATATCATTTTTGTATGGATTGATTTATTTAACATGGCGATGTCAGTATAATAAATTTATGAGGCTAAAAAAGTCAATGTTTAAAATAGGGGTGCTAAAAATTTACACGATTTAGTGCTAGGGTGCTAAAAATTTACACGATTAAAAGGTAGGGGTGCTAAAATTGTATTAAACCCGTATACCTTAGACATTAATAATCGCATAATCCCACAGTTCTAATATGGAAGGTTTAGGTGATCATATGAGAAAGTTAAGTATATTTCATAGAATAAACTCTATAACTATGCTTGTGAATTTCATGTTTCTAATAATAATTGTCTTTACAAAACAAGTTACTTCAACAATAAGTATAAAAATAGTATTCGCATTATCACTAATCATCGTTTTAGTTTTACAAATTATACTAGCTTCAAGAATTAGAAAGAAAATTCGCTCAAAAAAGAGAAAAGAAAATATTGAATTCTATTTAAGTTTAGCTGACACGATTGAAAAAGAGTTTAATGACAGTATCACTAAAAAAGAAGTTTTAATGGAGGAATCAGCAGAGTATAAGTATTTCTTCAAGTCAGATTACATAGAATTCACTTTGTGGTTTGATGACTTCTTTATTGCATATTTAGAGAAATATAGTCAATTGAATCACTATCACTTCAGCTCATGGGATTATCAAAATCGAAATATTGATTTAATCAAAAAAGAGATACGAGAATTATTGGATGGTGAATACTTATTCGGAGATATTTTTTATAACAACGGTAAAGTAGCTAATACTTTTTATATCAATTTAAATGAAATGAATCCGCATATTTCTCACGATTTAGATAGTATTTTAGATGACTTTTTTGATGAACCGGTGTTTCAGAAAAAAGAATATCGATTAAAACTATACGGTAGTAAAAAATTTGGTGAGAATGAAGTAATTTGGAAGAGTAAGACCTAGTTCGCATGTAATTCAATATTGAACTCAATCAAGTAATACATGATTGGCATATTGCCTTTTAGCATTCATTTTAGACTTATCCCTCTGTTAAGCCATTTTATAGGGGTGCTAAAATTCTACACGATTTAGGCAGGGGTGCTAAAAATTTACACGATTTGAGGTGGGGTGCTAAAATTGTATTAAACCCCTATACCTTAGACATTAGACGAGCATTGGTCTGATACGATCATGTATCAGGCTTTCTTTTTCTTAACAAAGCTATTCAGTAAATTAGTATTTGTGTTAAACCTTATTTAAAATCAATATAAGATAACCTATTTTGATACAAAATATAAAATGTTTACATGATTACATCTCAATTTACACGATTACATAATTGACATCTTTGAAGCCTCAAAAAAAAAACAGCAAAGAAATACGCTGCATACTTAGTGATCTGCAACATTTGTGGACTAAATGATCAATACGCAAATAATGAAAATTAAGTTAGGGTTCAAACGTGAAAAAATATTAAGAATACCTTAAGTGGCCATAAAATAGTTGAAAAAAAATCTAGCATACACTATAATCATTATAAATATAATATTCCGTATTTATTTCAGGAATCCATAGTAATGAAATGATTTCGAAGCTACTTCACTATGTATTTGAAAGGATACTGCAAATGAAAAAGACTAAACCAATAAATGTACAAAAAATGTTTTATGTTCCGCTCATTGTGTTTTTTATCATAACAGCGATATTAGGATTAATTACTTATAATTTTATTGCTAATAGATTTAAAGAAGAGATGATATCATCCGGAAGTGCATTAGCAGAAACGCTTTCTGTGGGCATTTCTGACAAAATAGAGCACAAAAAATTTTATCTTGCTACACTTGATTCAACTTTAATATCTGCTGGAAATTATATTATTAAGAATAGAGATTTAATCTCGAATGAGTATTTACATCAGATAGCAGAATCTTTTGTTTTAACAGATATTTATTGGTATAACTCTGATGGGCTACTTTTAAATGATGCTAATGATGAATTTGTAGGATGGACTCCTGTAATCGGAGATCCAATTTATACATTTATGCATAGTGGTCTTGATATGTATATAGAAGACATTAGAAGAGGAACCGAAGATGATCGGCACTATAAATTTGTCTATATAAGAGATATTGACGGCTATTTCGTTCAAGTGGGCATTAATGCTGATCATATTCACGAACTTACTCAAAAATTCGAATATCAGTATGTTTTGGAACAATTTGTTGCCAATAATTCTGAATTATTATATGCCTTAATTGTAGATAAAAATTTTATAAGTATTGCTGATACAGATATTGATGAGATTGGTGTTGATTATTCAGGTGATGAGAGCTATGAAAAAGTTCTACAAGGTCATACTGTGAGTTCAAACTGGTACTACGAAAAACTTGGTGATGAAGTATTAGAAATTTCTACACCAATTTATTATAATGGTGAAATCATTGGAATTTTTGGTATCGGATACAGTTATCAAAATTATAATATCATCAGGATTTTCTTATTTTCAACTTTTTCAGTGTTGATATTATCGATAATGTCTATTTTTGCGGTGATTCAGTATGTGAGAGTTGTTAAACCTTTAAATCAATTTAGTAAAAAAATTGAGACTATTAGTATTGAGAATACCATAGAAATTAAAGATGAAAAAGATTATGGAGTGTTGTCAGGTTTAAATGGAATATTTACTGACCTACTATCGAATTTCATTAAAAAAAGAGACGAGAATAGAAAAATAATTCATGAAATGACTGAATTAGCATTTGTTGATCAATTAACAAAACTACCTAATCGAAATGCGTGTATCCAGTTGCTAACAGATTTATGTGTAAATGGTAACCAATTATCAGTCATATATCTTGATATAGATGATTTTAAGTCAATCAATGACACTAGAGGGCATACCTTTGGAGATGTTTTGATACAACGCATAGCTGATCGATTCATTCAAATTCAAACTAAAGATACATTGGTTTTTAGACACCAGGGAGATGAGTTCTTAATAGTTTATAAGTTCACAGACGATGAAAAAATACAATATTTGATTGAAGAAACAAAAAAAATGTTCAGTAAACCTATAAAAATAGATGAATCAAGTCTTTATATAAACTTTAGTATAGGATTAGCGCGTTATCCATTGGATGGTAAGTCGGTAGAACAATTATTACATTATGCAGACTTAGCCATGTATGAAGCAAAAAAAGAAGAAAGGATGTCGTATGTTATTTTTAATGATGAGATTAGTAAAAGATCAATAAGAAAAAATGAGGTTTTAACTAAACTTAAGGATGCTATTAGCAACGATGGATTTTATATTCTATATCAGCCTCAAATGGATATTCAAAAGAATGAAGTGATTGGATTAGAAGCGCTCTTAAGATTGAAAGATTCAAACATTTCACCCTATGAATTTATTCCCATTGCAGAACAAAATAGATTAATCAATAATATAGGTAGAATAGTGATTGAAAAAGTCATTAAGCAGCAAAGAATTTGGAAAGACTTAGGAATTAAAATTGTACCAACACATGTCAATTTTTCCGCTATTCAATTACAAGATATGAAGATTATAGATTACATCCAAAAATTACTAGAAGAGTATGATATTCAGCCAGAGATGTTTGGAGTAGAGATTACCGAATCAACAATAATTGATAAACGTGAGTTGACAATAGATACATTAATGCGTATGAAGTCAGTAGGTATTAAGACAGCGATTGATGATTTTGGCTCAGGTCAGGCGGGTATTAATTATATGTCTGATTTTAAAGTTGATATTGTTAAATTTGATAAATCTTTTTCTGATAGATATTTAAATCAAGAAAATATAGAGATATTTTTAACGATATTGAAGTTTACCTCTGATTTAGGTTTTATTACCCTTGCAGAAGGTATTGAGACTAAAGAACAAGTTGATTTACTTAAGGATACGAGTTGCAAACTAGTACAAGGCTATTATTATTACAAGCCTCAACAGTCACAAGTTATAGTAGAAATACTATCGAAGAACTCAAAATAAACATTATCAATAGACGTAAAGGGTATTTTCAACAGTCATTTTCGACATTTCCCTTTGTTAAGCCACTTTTGCAGGGGTGCGTAAAAACAGGTAAGGGTGCGTAAATTTTGCTTGGGGTGCGTAAAAACACATCAGGGGTGCGTAAATTTCGTCAAAGGGTGCGCAATTGTATTAAAATAGGTTACACGTTCCATTTTAGAAGCATAGGTCTGATACGATATGTATTAGTCCTTTTTTTTCATGCAGAAAGGGAGATTTTCCCCTATCTGCCAATTTCCAGATTTATATTTCAATTCATAATCGAGAATTTATATTAACGCTTAGTATTCCGTTTTATAACCATTTAACGATTACCTAATAATTTACACGATTACCCAACCATTTACACGATTTCATTTACCTATTAGCAAATACACATTAGATTAATATACAATCAGATGGTATTCTAATATATATCAAGTCTTTTCAATTAACTTATCTAAAAAAGCCACAATCATATGGCTAAAGAAGGATTTACTTGATATATCGCTACGAAA
>PGXL01000034.1 GCA_002839095.1 Tenericutes bacterium HGW-Tenericutes-2
TAATCAAATCGCTGTTCGCTTCAATTATAAAACAGCTTACAAAGATAGTAAACCTACTGAATGCTTACTATCTTCAAATATATAATACATGCTATAATAAAATTGAAAGGATGGGGAAAATGAATACTAAATTTATTTTGGTTCGCCACGGTGAACCACGCTACGATGAAGTCTTAGAAAGAAAATATTTTGGAATGGGTTATGACTTGGGAAAATTGACTGAAAAAGGTGTAATGCAAGCTGAAAAAAGAGCGAAGGATCCAATCTTTAAGGATGCTGAGATTATTGTAGCATCTCCTTATACAAGAGCATTACAAACTGCAGCAATTATCTCTAGAATTACTGGTATTCCGCTAACAGTTGAAAATGATTTACATGAATGGATGCCAGATACAACTTTTAAATTTGAGCTTGACGCGAATAACTCCTTTCAGGAATATTTATTAGCACAAGGCATTAGAAAAGATCATCATATTTATCATTGGGAATCCTATCCTGCATTAAAAAATAGAGTAGAAAAAGCGTTAGAAAACTATAAGTCCTATAAAAAGGTTATCGTTGTATGTCATGGTATTGTGATGTCAACATTAACAAGATTTGATGATGTAATCGAGCATTGCGGAGTCAGAGAAGTAACCTTATAATGGATATAAAAAGACTAGAAGCTTGGTATGAAAAAAATCATCGAAAGCTTATTTTTAGAGAAACCAATCATCCATATTACATATGGGTAAGTGAAATTATGCTTCAACAGACTCAGGTTGAAGCTGTTTTACCATATTTTGAACGTCATATAAAAAAATATCCGACAGTTAAAGAATTAGCATTAGCTGATGAAGTCGTTTTTCAAAAGGATGTGGAAGGCTTAGGGTATTATCGAAGATTTAAAAATATGCTTAAGGCAGCTAAAATTATTGTTGATGAATATCAAGGTGTTTTTCCAAATCAATATAATGACTTAATCAAGCTTCCTGGAATCGGCAAGTATACTGCAGGTGCGATCATGAGTATTTCTTATAATTTGCCCTATAGCGCACTTGATGGCAATGTGATTCGAGTTTTATCAAGATACTTAGGAAAAGAAGAGGATATGCGATTAGAAAAAAATCGAAAAGTTCTAGATTCAATCAATCAGTCCTTTATCGAAAATGCAACTCCTAAAATATATACACAAGCGATGATGGAATTAGGTGCTAAGGTATGTAGACCAAAAAATCCTAAATGTGAGGAATGTCCATTAAGTGAGCATTGCTTTGCATATTTAAACGATCAAGTTGAAAAATTCCCGGTTTTATCTAAATTAAAGGACAAAAAGGAATTTAATTATATAACTTTAATCATTCAATATGAAGACAAATATATCTTAAGAAAAAGAACGGAATCATTACTTGAGGGTATGTATGAATATCCTCAATACGAGGTTGAAAGTATATCCAATATCGTTAATGATTTTGAGGATCAGGGTATCCATGTCTCCTATTATCAATATCAAAAAAGCTATCGACACATCTTCACGCATCAAGTTTGGAATATGCATATCTATAAGGTCATTGTTAAGGATAAAATCATGGAAGATTGGATCTTACTAGATAAAGAAAAAATAAGCGAAATGCCAATGGCAATCGCTCACAGAAAGATCAAAATTTGACAACCTTCAGGGGTTGTTTTATTTTAATTTGAGTATATCATGCAAGCAATTTGGAAAATAGGCATAAAATGACATTGAAGGAAGTGATAGTATGTCTACAAGTAAGGTTGTTATTGTTGGAACAGGAATGGTTGGAATGAGCTATGCTTTTTCACTCGTGAATCAAGGAACAGTAGAAGAATTAGTCTTAATTGATATAGATAAGGAACGTGCGCTTGGCGAAGCGATGGATTTAAATCATGGCTTAGCATTCGCTCCACGAAAAATGAGTATTAAAGCAGGAGATTATAGTGACTGCAGGGATGCACAAATCGTTGTAATTACTGCAGGAGTCAATCAAAAGGAAGGTCAAACAAGAATTGATCTTTTAAATAGCAATGCAAAAATTATGAAATCCGTGACGAAAAGCATTGTTGAATCTGGATTTAATGGAATTATTGTCGTAGCATCTAACCCTGTCGATATACTCACTTATGTGGTTTGGAAGGCTTCAGGATTTCCATCATCAAAGGTCATTGGTAGTGGGACATCATTAGATACTGCAAGACTAAGATATGAGATCTCTAAAAAAATTGATATTTCAGTATCCAATATTCATGCATATATTTTAGGTGAACATGGAGATAGTGAATTTGTTTGTTGGTCCAATGCTTTTGTAGGTGCCAAGCCGATTATGGATGTCATCGATACGATGGATAAAATAAGTTTTGAGGACCTTGATCATATTTATCTAAATGTAAAAAATGCAGCCTATGAAATTATCAAAAGAAAAAAGGCTACCTATTATGCAATAGGAATGACCTTGGTAAGAATAACATCTGCAATTTTCAATAATGAGAATCGAATTATTCCAATTTCAGTCTATAATGATCATGTTTATGATGTAGTTTCTGATGTCTATATAGGACTACCTGCAGTACTGAATAAGGATGGGGTACATCATATTGTGAAACTGAAACTAAATAAAGAAGAGCAGATTAAGCTTGAAAAATCTGCAAACATATTAAAGGATATATTAGATAAAATGGAGTTTTAAACAAAAAAGGATCATTTCCTAATTGGATTGATCCTTTTACTTATTGGCTCTATAATTATGTTAGGGGTGGATGATTTTTAAAAGGGTATTAAAAAAGCATAAGTAAATCTTTATAATAAAGGTAACCACACACTTTAGATAAGG
>PGXL01000035.1 GCA_002839095.1 Tenericutes bacterium HGW-Tenericutes-2
TTCATGACTTGAAGAGATGTCATGATCTTTGGGTTGGTTGGGGGTGGTTCTTCCCATGAGGAAACTACCATGAGGGACTTGTTGACAATAAAGGTTTTTGGTAAAGCTCATGACCATCGGTCCTTGCATTTTAGAAATCGGTTCAGTGACTAAGATTTCATGTTTCTCAGCGTAAACAGGAATATCTAATCCAACCATCAATCCTATTTCTCTGGAATAACCGCCAGCCGCATCAATTAAAATCTCTGATTGATAAATACCCTTATTAGTTGTTACTGTATAGATATCATTATCATGTTTAATATCAAGTACCTTTTCAAAGAAATTAAAGGTAGCGCCTAATTTCTTCGCTGCTTGATAGTAAGCATCGGTCATTTTAAACGGATTTAAATGTCCATCAGTTTGACAGTACGTTGCACTGATAAAACTTTTGGGATTTAAATGGGGAACAATCTTTAAGGCTTCTTCTGGAGTAAGTTTCTTGGTTGGAATCCCTAAAGAGTTTTGTAAGGCAACGTTTTTAGCAAACTGTAAATCTTCTTCTTTTGTCGTGGCTAGAATTAAATAACCTTCTTGTTTAAATTCGATGTCACCTTTATAATCTAAAGTCTCTTTGGCATGTTCGAAGAATTCGATGGAATGTTTGGCCATGATACAGTTGGCTTTCGTTGCCCATTGTTGTCTCACCCCTGCGCCGCATCTTCCCGTTGCGCCAGCGGTGAGATAACTTTTGTCAATGACTAAAATATCATTCATGCCTTTTTTAGCAAGGTTATATGCAATCGAGCATCCGGTCACACCGGCACCAATGATGATAATTTTATAAGTCATCTTTAGCACCTCTAGCAATCGCTTTTAACGGAACGCCTAAGGTTAAGGGTCTAACCGTTGGTAGTGGAATCTCTTCAATCGGTTTCTTAAGGAAAATCGCTAGTTCTCTTTGAATGATGGGTAAGCAAGTTGCGCCTTGACAAGGTCCCATACCGACTCTTAATTGCCGTTTTAAATCTTCAATGGAAGTAAATCCTTGATTCATTAAATCATGGAGTTCTTGTAAGTTAATATCTTCACAACGACAGATAATGATATCTTTTTTACTCATGATCTTTACTCCTGATGGTAATGAAATCATATAATAGATTTAAATCGGTTTTTACGGTCACTAAATACGTTTTATCTTGTTTGGGTATACTTTGTACTGAATCAATTAAAGCGTCGCCTATAACTTCTCCAGCACGGTTAACTGCGCGCCATACTTCATTCTTCTTAGGAACAGGTAGTAATTCATATGGAATCTTAAAGACGGCTTTATCAACTTCTGTTTTAGCAAGCATAATGGCGAGACCTGGACAGCTAGTCACACAGATGCCACAACCCGTGCATTTTTCAACGATGAGTTTAGGCTGAACGTTAATGTCATCGCCAATTAGAATGGCTCCAAATGGACAACTGGTTTGGCAAGGGTTGCAAGGAATATCTTGGTAACATTCAATAATTGCTTTCGCTTTCGCTAAAAATTCTTTTTTGGGAAAGCGAGAAAGCACTTGTTCAGGGAGAGCAATCCCAGTTTTATCAAGCATGATTCTCACCTCGTAATTTCGCTAAACCAATTCTGGTTTTAGCGCCGAAAGGTCCACTTCTTAAATTTGTTAATTGATCATGATAGGCTTGTATTAAGGTTTCATAGTTTGGATGTGATTTGCCTAATCGTTTTGAGGCAATTAACCCTACTAAATAGCCTTCAATAATTGCACTTGAAGCTTCTTCAATTCCAATGACATCACCCGCAACGAAGAGGTTTTTATAACTGGTTTCATGTTCTTCAGTAACGATAGGAACCATTCCACCTAATTCATTTACATACTTCATTTCAACATTGGCCATTGAAAGTAATTGATGTAACGGTGATAAGCCAACCGAAATACAGATGGCATCTACGTCAATTATTTGTTCTGTACCTGGAACCATTTCCCATTTTTCATTTAAGGATATCGTTTCAACTTGTTCCACGGATTCTTTTCCAATCGCTCTTTTTATGGTTGTGGAAGTATAGATAGGAACGCCTAATCTTCTAAGTTTAGACGCATGAACTAAATAACCCCCAATTTTTGGGGCAGCTTCAACTAAAGCCTTGACTTTCACGCCAGCTTGAATGAGTTGATAAGAAACGATTAAGCCAATATTGCCAGAACCGACCATAACAATCGATTGTCCGGGTATTACGCCATAAAGGTTCATAAGCGTTTGAACTGCGCCTGCACCATAAATACCCGGTAAATCATTATTTTCAAACGCTAAGAACTTTTCACTAGCGCCCGTCGCTACGATAATTGACTTTGCTTTATATTTTTGGTAAATCCCTTTTTGATATACAGTGATTTCATGGTTAGGGTAAAGTCCTACAACCGTCGCATCACATAGAATTTCAATATTGTCACTTAAGTTTAATACATCATCAATCAATAGCTTCGCAATGTCAAAACCTCTAGTCTTCGCATAGGTTTTCTCACTGCCAAAGAATTTATGGGTTTGTTTGATGAGCTGACCGCCAAGTCTAGGACTTCTTTCAAGAATCAAGACTTTCACGCCACTCTCTGCGGCGGAATTCGCCGCACAGAGTCCCGCAGGACCACCACCAATAATAATTAATTCTTTTTCAGTCATCATAACACACCCTTGCCTTTCTGACTTAATACAACCATGCCTTCTTCAAGCATCGTAATACAAGTCCTAACATTGGGTTGGTTATTGACGGTC
>PGXL01000008.1 GCA_002839095.1 Tenericutes bacterium HGW-Tenericutes-2
AAACCTCCTCTCAATATATTTATATAACAAAAATAGAGCTATGCAAATACATAACTCTACTCTTTTTATTTAATTGTCTGTTTTAATCAAATACTTTCTCCCCTATTCCTCTTTTTTAGTTTTTGATAGAAAAAAAAGAGCATTTCTGCTCTTCTAAAAATTTGTTTTAATTTTTATTCTTTGCCAGCAAGTGCATTGTTATATGCAACTTGAGCAAGTAGATAGTAGTCAGCGAAATCAGAAAGTGTAGCACTTGTTGTTAAATCGCCAATCTTCCATGTACCATCTTTAACTAGGTCAGCTGCTGTAGCGTTCATAGTTGTTCCAACTAAAGCTTCAGCAATAGCTGCCATGTTTCCGCCCCATCCTAGTGGATAAGAAGCAGCATTTGTCCAATAACCAGTTGCAGACTTTGTGTCACCAATCTTAGCAGAAGCGTTAGCTTTTGGATAAGCGCTCTTAACACCACTTGCATTACAGTTAAATACTAGACCAGCTTCAACAGCTTCAACATATGCCTTAGCATTTGCTTCTGTTTCTACCCATACTTCAAGGTTTGCTACTCCAGATGCACTGTAAATAAATGTTTGTGAACCAACAGTGTTTTCTAGAGTTGGAACGTCACCATTTACTGTGATTGTAAATACTGTACCATTAACACTTACATATTTTGAATAGTAAGATTCAGTAACTGTTCTAACATTGTTAGAAGTTCTAGTAGTTACAACTTTTACAACATCAGCTGGTAAAGCAGCTTTTTGTTCATCAGTTAAAGTAACTTGAGCCGTGTTGTAAGGTAAGAAGTATTCATCAAATTGAACATTTACTACCTTGTCATCTTTGTCAACAACAACTTTAGCAACACCAACATAGTGACCATGAACTAGTCCATAACTAACACCGTAACCATAAGAATAAGATGGTTCTTGTTCTTCAGTACATGCTGCCAAACCAAAAGCTAGCAGCGCAACAAAAAAGATTGCAATCAATTTTTTCATTATTTAATTCCTCCTATGAATTGTTTCATTACGCTATCATTATACTACATTTGTCAAGTAATAAGCAACTCTATTTTATAAGATTATTTATAAAAGCGTTTTCCTAGTTAAATATAGAAGGTTATTTAATAAATTGAAATAATTATACTTTTATTATTCATGATTTAATGATACAATTATTAAGCGGAAAGGTATGTGTATAATGAATAAAGCATCATTGAATGAAAGACAAAAGAAAATAAGAAACTTTTCGATAATTGCTCATATTGACCATGGTAAGTCAACCCTTGCAGATAGACTATTACAGACAACAAATACTGTCAGTGATCGTGAGATGAAGGAACAGCTTTTAGATTCCATGGACCTAGAAAGAGAACGTGGAATAACGATAAAGTTGAACGCTGTGGAAATGCTTTATAAAGCGAAAAATGGCGAAGAGTATATAATGCATTTAATCGACACTCCTGGTCACGTAGATTTCACTTATGAAGTCTCAAGATCATTAGCTGCTTGCGAGGGTGCAATTTTAGTTGTAGACGCTGCACAAGGTATTGAAGCACAGACATTAGCAAACGTATATTTAGCAATTGATAATGACCTTGAAATCATTCCTGTCATTAATAAAATAGATTTACCAAGTGCCGAACCTGAAAAAGTAAAAAAAGAGATAGAAGATATAATCGGAATTCCTGCCCAAAATGCAGTGCTTGCATCAGCAAAAGAAGGTATTGGAATTATCGATATATTAGAAAGAATTGTTACAGATGTTCCAGCACCAAAAGGTGATGCATTTGAACCACTTCAAGCACTAGTTTTTGACTCCTATTTTGATGCGTATAAAGGTGTAGTTCCATCAATTCGAGTCGTAAATGGAACAGTCACTAAGGGTGACACGATTCAATTCATGGCATCTGGTGCGAAATATGAAGTTGTTGAAGTTGGTGTATTAACTCCAAAAATCCTAAAAAGAGAAGTATTAGGACCGGGTGATGTAGGATATTTAACAGCAGCAATTAAAGATATCAATACAGTACGTGTAGGTGATACCATTACACATGCTGCATATAAAGCGAAAACAGCACTTCCTGGTTATAGAACCATGAATTCAGTGGTTTTCTGTGGGCTATATCCAATTGATTCAGATCAATTTAATGATTTAAAGGATGCACTAGAAAAGCTTAAATTAAATGACGCTTCTCTGCTTTATGAACCAGAAACATCTCAAGCTTTAGGCTTTGGATTTAGAACTGGATTCCTAGGTTTATTGCATATGGAAATCGTTCAAGAAAGAATACATCGTGAGTTCAATATTGAATTGATTGCTACAGCACCATCGGTTATTTATCATGTCTTTTTGACAGATAAAACGATGATTGCTATTGATAATCCGTCCAAACTCCCTGAACCTCAAAAGGTTGATTATATACAAGAACCATATGTGAAGGCATCCATAATGTCTCCAAAGGAATATGTTGGTGCGATTATGGAAATTTCACAAAAAAAACGTGGAATTTTCGGAGATATGAAGTATGTTGATTCCAATAGAGTTCATATCACCTATGAATTACCACTATCAGAAATAGTTTATGATTTCTTCGATAAATTAAAGTCATCAACCAAAGGTTATGCATCATTTGACTATGAGATGGCAGGATATAAAACCTCAAATCTTCAAAAGATGGATATTATGCTTAACGGTGAAGTCGTCGATGCACTTTCAACTATCGTTCATAGAGAATTTGCATATGGACGTGGTAAGATTATATGTGAAAAAATGGCTCAATTGATACCAAGACAAATGTTTGAAATACCAATTCAAGCAGCACTTGGAAATAAGATTATTGCTAGATCAACAATCAAAGCGATGCGTAAGGATGTCCTTGCAAAATGCTATGGTGGAGATATCAGCAGAAAGAAAAAACTTCTTTCTAAACAAAAAGAAGGAAAGAAGAAAATGAAGTCTTTAGGCCGTGTTGACGTACCTCAAGAAGCATTTATGGCAATCCTATCCAATAGCGACGACTAACATCGTCGCTATTTCTGTATTATGTAAACCATTTATGGTATAATGAATATAAGGATGTGATTACATTTGAAGGGTTTATATATCCATATACCATTTTGTGAATCGATTTGTCACTACTGTGATTTTGTCAAAAGAGTTCCTAGAAATCAGGAAATGATTGACACATACATTGGTGCATTAATCAATGAAATCTCATCTTATCGAGATCATTTTTCCACAATTGAAACGATATATATTGGTGGTGGTACACCATCGATGCTCTCAGTTGATCAATTTAAAAGATTATTTGAATCCCTTATGGATATCAAACCACTAGAATATACAGTGGAGGTCAACCCAGAATCCTATACAGATGAAAAGGGTGAACTCTTTAAGAAATACGGGATTAATAGAATCAGTCTAGGTGTTCAAACATTCAATCCAACTCTTTTAAATTATTTGAATAGAAAGCATACGAATGAGCATGTTATTCATGTTGTTAATCATTTAAAAAGCATTGGCATTCCATTTATATCTGTCGATTTAATCTATTCAATTCCAGGACAAACATTAGATGATTTAAGAATAGATTTAGAATATATTAAAAAATTAGATATAACTCACGTGTCTTGTTACTCCCTGATATTGGAAGAGAAGACCTATTTTTACCATCAGTATTTAAGAGGTAAATTTGAGACCATGGATGAAGATACAGAAGCTACCATGTATCAAATCGTGATGGATGAATTAAAAAGTCAAGGATTTGAACATTATGAAATCTCTAATTATGCTAAGAATCAACATTACTCAATGCATAATCTATTATATTGGACTCTAGGTGAATATATTGGAGTTGGACTTGGAGCGCATGGTTTAGTCGGAAACAAAAGAACATATAATCATAAAGCTCTCCCAAAATACTTAGTGAGTCCACTAGATCGAGCTGAGATTCAATCTCCTGAATCCTTATTGCAGGATGAACTCATCTTTGGATTAAGAAAAATTGAAGGTGTTGCTATATCAAAATTAGAAGAAAAATATAATTTCAAATTGCTAGATAAGTATCCTAATATAAAGGAAAAAATGGAAATCGGATTGGTAAAGATTGAAGAGGGAAGACTAAAGCTTACTGACAAAGGAATCTTTTTAGGTAATCAAGTCTTTATGGTATTTATATGAAATACTTATTAAAAGATTTCGAATACTATTTAAAAAATGAAAAAGGATCTAGCAAGAATACGATCAACTCATATTTAACAGATTTAAATCAATATAGCGTATTTTTAGAGAAATACCATTCAATTACAAAGCCAAAATTTATCGATAAAAGTCATATTGAAGGCTTTATTCGGAGTATGAAAAAAACCGTTTCATCCAAAAGCTTAGCAAGAAAATTGACAGCAATTAAAAGCTTTCATCATTTCTTACTTATAGAAAAAGAGGTTGAAGCAGATGTTGCAAAAGGATTTGCTGCACCAAAAGTAGAAAAAAGTTTACCACAGGTACTATCTGTTGATGAGGTTGTTTCAATCCTTGATCAAGTAGATAAAACGAAGCCTCTTGGTTTAAGAAACATAGCACTTTTAGAATTAATATATGGTTCTGGTTTACGCGTATCTGAATTATTAGATATTAAAATGGAGGATATTCATTTAAACCAAGGCTATATTATGGTCCGTGGTAAAGGATCAAAGGAACGGATGGTTCCAATATCAGATATGTCAACAGTAGCTTTAAGAAACTATATTGTTAAGGGAAGAGAACAGCTACTCACTGAGCAAAAGTCATCATTCTTATTTGTAAATCAGTCTGGTAGTAGACTCTCAAGACAAGGATTTTTTAAACTCTTGAAGAAGCTTGCTCATGATGCTGGTGTACAAACAGATTGTTCACCACATACATTGAGACATTCATTTGCTACGCATTTGTTAGAAAACGGTATGGATTTAAGAACGTTACAATCTCTATTGGGACATGAAGATATATCAACTACTCAGATATATACACATATCAGTCAAAAGAGAATTAAAGAAATATATAAAACGGCGCATCCGCGTGCAAAGGAGGATTCAAATGTATAATCGCGTATTTTTAATTGTATTAGATAGTCTAGGAATTGGTGAGGCACCTGATGCAAAACTATATAATGATCAGGGAGCAAATACCATTGGTCACATTGCTCTAAAAATGGATTTAAAAATTCCAAACATGAAGTCATTAGGATATGGCAATATCGCACCCATAAGAGGTGTTGAACCGGTCATACATCCTAAAGCATTTTATACGAAAATGCAAGAAGCTTCATTAGGAAAAGATACAATGACAGGCCATTGGGAAATGATGGGTATGCACATTACGAAACCCTTCCAAACATTTACCGATAGAGGATTCCCTAAGGAATTAATAACAGAACTTGAAAGAAAAACCGGTAGAAAAACAATAGGTAATTACTCTGCATCAGGTACTGAAATACTCGTAGAACTTGGCGAAGAGCATATGAAAACAGGTGCGATGATTGTATATACTTCAGCGGATTCGGTTCTACAAATAGCGATGCATGAGGATATTGTTCCGATTAAGGAACAGTATAGAATTTGTGAAATCGCTAGAGAAATCACGATGAAGCCTGAATGGAAGGTAGGACGAGTTATCGCTAGACCATTCATTGGCAAAGACAAAAATAGTTTTGTGCGCACATCCAATCGTCATGATTATGCATTAAAGCCTCATGAAAAAACATCACTTAATTACTTGAGTGAAGCAGGTTATGATGTAATTGCTTTAGGCAAGATTAATGATATTTTTGATGGATATGGCATTACTGAACATAGTAAAACAAAATCAAATGATGATGGAATGATGCAAGTTATTGAGCTTGCTAAGAAAGATTTCAACGGACTTTGTTTCTTGAATTTGGTTGATTTTGATGCACTATATGGACACAGAAGAGATCCTATTGGGTATGGAAAAGCTATTGAAACATTCGATAGACAACTACCAGATTTGATTAGAAATTTAAAGGAAGATGACCTTCTAATTCTTACAGCTGATCATGGAAATGACCCTACACATCCTGGAACTGATCACACGAGAGAATATGTACCACTACTTGTTTACACTAAGAAATTTCTAGAAGGAAGTAAGCTTCCAACTCTGAAAACATTCGCAGATGTAGGGTATACAATTAATGATATATTTGGAACTGAAAAGCCAAAACACGGGAATTCGTTTTTAAAATATATAGGAGGTAACAAGTAATGTGGGATTTTATTAGAGACTTAGAATTAGAATATTTAATATTGTTTTCCATTGTAGGATTGACTTTATTTTTAGTCATTGTCAATGTAATCAAAACACAGAGAGCTTTGAATTTGATTGGTAAAAGAGCATTTGTTTTAACAGAGGATTTACTGTTTAGAGATGGTGTGGATGTAGTCGATATTATGATAGCAAATACATCATATGTGAATGTTGAAGCTGGTGCATTAGGCTTTAGATACAAGAAGGTTTTATTGCCCTTAAAGGAAGAAAGTATCATGATTATAGCTAGAGATTCGCATAAGATTTCGATACCTCTAGATGATCTAAGAACCTTCGTTTTAGGAAGTTCAAAGCGAGTAAAAAGAGTTGAAATTTATGCTGAAGACTCTCTAGGAAGACGTACGTTTAGAAAAGCTAAAAACAGTATGAGGGAGTTGAAAAAAATCATGAAAAGTGAAAGAAAAGCAGCTAGACTTGAAGCAAGAAATGTCCGATTTGAAACAGGAAATTATCGATTCTTTGAGAGAGTTGGTTTGGTTATTAAATGGATGTTTAGTCCTATTTATAAGGCGTTTAGAGGAATTAAAAACTTTATGAATAGAAAGCTAAAAGATAGAGAATCTAAGCTTGAAATCAAGAATCTTGAGCGTGCTCATCAAAAGGAAATGCGCGATCTAATGGACCAAGAACGACACGAATTTTTAAAGGTTGAGACTGAAAAGAGAATACTTGAAGAAAGACAGCATGCAGAAGTTGAAGCTAGACAAAATGCAATTGATCGACGTGAACAGCTGGCAAAAATTGCTGAAGCACAAAGAATTGCTGATGAAGAAAAGGGTGCATTAGAAGCTGAATCAGTCGCTTATGAGCAGGAAATGGAAAGACAAAAACGCGAATCAATGAACTCTTTAGAGCAAGAAACTGAAAAAAAAGAAGATGAAGAAGAGGAAAAATCGACTGATGAAAATGAAGAAAATGTAGTCGATAAAGAAGAATCTGAAGAGTCAAATACTGATAAAAAATAAAAAAAATATGACCCGAATCCTAAATTGGATGGGTCATTTTTTTATATCATTTCTTGAATCTTCTTCTCTAATCTTAACTTTAAAAAGATAAGTAATACTGCAAATACACAGATGAGTGGTGCTAAAATACCTAGGTTAAATACAAGCAATCCACGTACTCCAGTACTATATAATCTAGGATCTAAGAATGGATAAACGTATCTTGCACCTTCATAATCCGGCATAACGAAATCAAATATATCTCCAAATAATGGTTCAATAACTATATACACTAAAGATAAATAAATGAGTGGATAAACTAGAGAAACCCAAAACTTTTTGAGTTGAATATAATTGGTAATAATCACGAAATAAAATATAGAATATAGTATCGGATTTATGGTGTGCAACACATGGTTCATAAACGATACCGACCCCATATAAGGAGTTAATAATATATGGAATATTATACCTGTTATAAGGATATTTAGAAGTCCAATAAATGCGATATATTTGAACCAATTTTTTTCAGAATAACCAAGAAGATATAATGCGACAACTAGGGTAATCAATGCATTACTCTGAGTAGTAAAGTAAATTGAAGTAATTAGTAAAGACGGACCAGGAGTATCACCTAAAAGCGCTCTACCCAATAATTGAAGAATTCCTATCAATCCCCAAGACAAAACGAGTATGGGGAACCACTTGATAAATTTATCTCGATCTCTTAAAACGCGTGTCCAATTTGACATATAAAACCTCAAAGATTAAAAATATTTTTTTAGATCATTCATATTTGAAGTTAAGCCCAAAGCAAGCATTAAACGAATTCTAGCTTTTTGACTTGAAAGGTTTTCAGTGAATATTACCCCAAGCTGCTTGAGGTGATGTCCACCGCCTTCATATCCATAGCTATCAAGGACTCGACCTTTTGGGCAACGGGATGTGAGAAGTACGGGAATATTTTTTTCGATAGCTTTTGCAATACCCTCAACCATTTGTGGTGGAACATTTCCTCTACCTAAGGATTCAAGAACAATTCCTTGAACTCCATTCTCAATTAGCAAGTTTAGTATAAGTGAACTTTGGCCAGAATAGACTTTGACGATTTCAACATTAGAGACAATGTTCTCTGGTGCAAGCGTCAATCTTTGATAATGAGTTTGTCGATAGTATAAAACGTTATTTTGATCAACAATTCCAAGTGGACCAAATTCCATAGACTTGAATGTATCAAGTGCTAATGTATGAGTTTTTGTAACTTCAGCTGCAGAATTGATCTCATCATTCATCATGACCAAAACACCCATATGAGCAGATTCAGGATGCGCTGCTACATAGATTGAAGAGACAAGATTACTAAGTCCATCAAATCCAAGCTCTGAAAAGTTGCGCATTGAACCGGTAAAAACAACCGGTTTTTTTGTTTCTAGATAAAGGTCAAGGAAGTATGCAGACTCTTCAAGTGTATCAGTTCCATGCGTAATAACGATGCCATCTATCTCCGGATTAGCGACATTTGACTGAACGAGCTTTGCAAGTTTCAGCATATCAAATGGCGTTATTGAAGGGGATGGCTTCATAGAAAACTCGTAAAACAATAGATCAATCTCTTTAAGCTCTGATGCGATGTTATTTAGTAGCTCAGTATGATTATCACTAATGATGGCTTTACTAGTTTCTTTATGTTTAGTCATAGAAATAGTTCCACCCGTAAAAATCACTAAAATCGTTTTTTTCCTCATATTATCACCAAGAATATTGTACCATATTAGTTATTTTTTGAGAATTGAAAAAGATAAGTTTAGTATTTGTCAATTTTCGATGGTTCAGGCAAAACATACAACCCCAAGGTCGAAATTAGAAGCAAAATTAAAACCACACATTCCCACACTGATTAACATATTCGCACAGTAAGGCTGCGCAACAAAGGTTTACATAATATATATTATAAGAACAAATATAAAATAAAACAACAGCAAATATTCAATTTAATGATGTTAATGTTTTCGGTATTAATGTATTTACAATGTTATTTATATACTTCTTACGTCCATAATCATATTCATATATTATAAATGAGTATAATAAGAAATATGGAGAGTACGTTTTCAGCGTCCGAGAGATGCTTCTATGCATAATTGTCCTATTGTCTGTTTCACAGGCTGAAATAACGTCTGACCCCTATTTTTGATAGGTTGAAATTTTGAGCTCTCTCTTCGTTGGTTCTTCTTCTTTTGAGTGGTACACATGTGTGTGATTTGAGATACACAATTATTCAACCTGTTATTTCTCAATCGCTCAAAACTTGCTCTTGTTTTTTTCTCGTCTTCTCATATCATGCTTTCATCTTCAATTGATGTCGATCAAATTCAGACAAGCAAATTTATCACCTCTAGTGAAAAGTGATTTCTTTAAGCTTCTTACTCTTCAATGATTTCAAACTCATTTTAAGCATCGATTCTCATACCTTATTTTTTTATGAACTTCAAAATCTCTTTTTCCACTCTTTCTGAGTGAGTCCATTCTATTGATAGTTTTTAGCTTTTCTTTTTTCTGAACCATCTTTTTGAATCGCCATCCTCATTGCTCCTCTTATGTAATCATATAAAGACTCTTCTAAGTAATCTATTAAGTCCTCATAAACTCATCCTTGCGCGCACACACACGCGTACGCGATAATAATAAGGTTAGACCTTCACCTATTTAAAAGGACTTCTGAAATAAAATTCTTGGTCTTTTTTAACTACTGTTTTTTTATTTTTTTTGAGTCACCTCTTCAAATCATCGAATATCCTTGTTTTCTAATTTTTTATTTTTTCTTTAAAAGTTTATATATACTAAACTTACATTTTTATCATATTTTTTCCTTACTTTTTTTTAAAAAAAAACACACCATGAAGATGTATATACTTGTATTCCATTACTGATCTAAACAAAAAGAAAAAGGACTTTCGTCCTCTTACGCTTCTATAAATTTTAAGATGTCTTTAGTGAGTTCATCTGGTACATCAACTAGTGGAGAGTGTCCACAGTCTTTATATACCTTTAATTTCGATATCTTCTTTAACGCATTGAAATTCTCTTGGACCATATATTCAGGAACTACGATATCCTTATCTCCCCATGTGTGTAATGTCGGAGCTTTAATCTTCGAAATGTTTTGAGTCCCTGCGTTATAGAAATTGTGTTGATCACTCATATTTAAATTCGCTAATGCCCAGTCTGCATCAATCAAATTTCTTTGCTTCAATGATTCATCAATCCATAATTTGTTATCTTCCACAGAAGGTTTTTTAACTGTATAAATTGTTAAATCAAAGATATAGCTCATGATTGCAAAGTTCTTATTTTTTTGTGCTTCCAGAAGTGGGACAACCTGTATTGGATCCTTACCCATTTCCTCAGGTGATTCATAGACTTTTCCAATCTCGATTTGTCCAGTTGGACCCTTCTTAAATACTGGATATCCACGGTGAGTTGTCGAGTTAATTAAGATCATCTTTTCTACTGCTTTAGGATGCGCTGCAGCGAGCTCTAAAGCAACTCCACCACCAAGTGACCATCCTACAATAAAAGCTTGTTTAATGTCCTTTGCTTGCATGAATAAGTACACATCCTCAGCGAAGTCAGCAAGCGATTTAACTCTTCTATAGTATGATGAATCACCATACCCTCTTAAATCTGGCGCTAAGACTTTCATTGTCTTTGGCAATCTTTCTAATAGTGGAGTAAAATGCATGCTGGATGAAAAGTTGCCATGAATGAGAATCATTGTCTTCTCACCAATACCTTGTTCAAGATAGTGAATCACTTCACCATTTTTAATAACGATCTGTCTCTTTTCCATATACTACCCCTTTAGTATTTTTTTATATTTGAAAGCTAGTCTCTAATGCGTTAATAAATCCTAAGACAAGTGTTACAAATAATAATGGTCGTTCGTACATCGATGCATGTCCTACACCAGGCAGGATTACAATTTCTGAGTTTTTGATTTTTTCTTTTAATTCCTTTTGATTTTGAAGTGGTGTTAAAAAATCCTCATCAGCAGCAACAATCAATGTTGGTGCAGAAATTTGATCTAGCACATTTCTTGCATCAAAGGATTCAGCACTATTGGTTAATCTTTCCATCGCATCTAAAAATGTAGCATTTGAAAATATAGGTACCAATAGCTTTTCTCTATTCTTCATCCAGTCTAATCTCTTCTGATAATAGCTTGGTGAATAGATGACTGGAATTGTTGCTTGATAATAGGTTTGACCATCTCTTGTTCTACCAATTCGATTCCAGCTATGGCCGATTTCTGCAAGCCATGGAGAGGTGTAAGGAGTGGTATTGAGTAGCACCAAACGGTCTACCATATTTGGGTTTTTCGCTGCGAATAAAATAGCAACCTCACCACCATATGAAATACCTACAATCGATACCTTTTGAAGCTTTAATTCCTTAACTAAACACTCGATAATATCGACTTGAATGCTTTGTGTATATTCTGAATTTTCTAGCTTGTCTGATTGTCCTTGATCAATGAAATCTAAGCGAATCAATTGATTATTATGCGTGAAGCTTTTCACGAATGGCTCCCAGCTCTTTGTAGACATCATAATGCCGTTTAGAATCAAGATTGGCTTTCCTTCGCCTTGGACATCATAATAGATGTTTCTTCCTTTAAAATTGAGATTTGACATGTTATATCACGTATCCTAACTTGATGGCTTCAGCATATAATTCATCTCTGAATTTTGGATGAGCAACACTAATTAATAAATGAACTCTTTCAGCAACAGTTGTTCCTCTTAGACCAACACAACCATATTCGGTTACGACAAAATCAACATCTGCTCTTGATAACGTTACAGCAGCACCTGGCTTTAAAAATGGAACAATCTTTGAGATTTCTTCACGTTCGCCAGTTACTGGATTTTTTACATTCGCTGTTGAATATAAGGTAATGAAGCTCATACCACCCTTAGAGTTTTGTGCTCCAACTGCTGTATCGACTTGACCACCTGTTCCAGAGAATTGCTTAAATCCAATCGACTCAGATGCACATTGTCCAGTCAAGTCAATTTCAATGGTTGTATTAATTGAAACCTGATTATCATTTAATCCAATAATAGCAGGGTCATTGACATAATGACCATTGAGAACCTGAACACTTGGATTGTTATCGATGAAATCATATAGCTCTTGAGTGCCTAATGCGAAACAACAAACGTGCTTACCCTTATGTGTTTTTTTCTTGGATCCGTTTGCTGCTCCAGCCTTCACTAATTTCATTAAGCCGGTTGTAAACATTTCTGTATGAATTCCTAAATCCTTTTTATGAAGTAGCGCGTGAGCAACTGCATTTGGAATACCGCCAATGCCTAATTGAAGTGTTGAACCATTCTTAATTTTTTCAGCAATGAAGTTTCCAATCAAAATGTCTTTTTCATTGGGTTCAGCATCCTGAAGCACTGGTGGATAGTAATCGACATCAATTAGATAATCAATATGACTTTGATGAATTTCTAAATCACCAAATGTTCTAGGGAACTTTGGACTGACCTCTAGAATCACGATATCAGCAAGCTCAATCGCTTCCTTTTCATAGACGTTAGATAATGAAAGAGATAGAAAACCATGTTGATCTGGTGGGGTTGCTGTACCTACAAAAATATTGGGTCTGGCATGTTCAAAACGTTTACGACCTGCAAGGTGTAAATGGTTTGGGATAAAGCTAATATTTCCGTTTTCATGTGCTTTTCTTAGGGAAGCACCATAAAACCAGGAATCAATTGAAAATGAAGATTTGTATTTTGGGTTAATAAAAAATTCGCCATTTTCAATTGGTAAACAGTTTGTGACCTTTACACCAGTAACCTGTTCAGCAATCTGATGTAATGCCAAAATAAATTCTTTAGGTTCAGCACCTGCCATACCGAATACAACAGTATCGTTTGATTTTACAAGACCAATTGCATCTTGCACAGTAATTTTCTTTGGAGTTTTCATATTCAAACCTCTTTCTAGATATGCATATTAAGATGAGGGGAGAGTTTCCCCTCCCCATCATTTTAACATATTGATTTTTTTAAAACTTATTTTCCTTGAATAATTGAAATATCTTCGATGTCTCTAACTTTAGCCCATCTTGGTGCATCGCCTGAATTGTCTAATTTTAATAATGCCATTGAAGCAATACCCCAACGCTTACCATTTGTAAAGTCAACTGTGCCACCCATTGGTACTTCAATTGGAGCATCTTCCATAGCCTTAATGTAAGATTCCCAAGTTAATGTTTCTGTACCAACACGTTCAATACCTTCAACAAAGATAGCTGCTGCGATATAACCAGCAATTGCAAACGCGTTTGCAGAGTAGTTAGGGAAGCCAGCATCAGTCATGTCAGTAGCAAATGTCCAATAAGCTGCAGAGAAACCATAAGCACCAGCTGGATCAACGATATCGATCCAAGCATTTGCATACATATCAAATGCATAGTTAATTGTAGGATCTACTGAAGTTGCATCAGCATTTACATAGGAAGTAAATACAGGAACTGTTAAACCGTTTGAATTTAGAGCACCAACAGCAGCCTTGAATGGAGCTTGGTTAGATGCAACGATGACAGCACCAACACCTGCAGTTACGAAATCAAGAACAGCACTGTTTAAAGCTGATGTATCAGCAGCTGAGAATGACTTGTAAATGAAATCATTTCTTCTACCTTCAGTAATTGCTTGAACTTCAATACCAGCTTTGATACTGTTACCAGCGTCATCAGCAGTATATAGAACACCAATCTTAGCAGTTTCACCAAGTTTTTGATCTTTATTTGCACCGAATAGTGCTTCGTTTAATGCACGAGCAGTCATAATTCTTCCGTCTGTCTTATAGATTGGTTGAACAGCCATGACTGGGTTACCAACTGATTGCTCAAAATATAATGAGTTAATACCAGTAGCAGCATAAACCATTGGAATACCAACAGTTTGGATTAAACCAACTGTAGCACCAACTGTAGGAGTACCGAAATGACCAACTAAAGCAAATACGTTATCTTCTTCAATTAATTGCTTCGTATAGTTTAGACCATTTGTAGCATCAAAACCGTCATCATAAGTTACAAATTGTAGTGTACGACCAGCAATACCACCACCATCATTAATCTTCTTGAAATAAGCTTGGATACCAGCATTGAATGGTACACCAACAGCTGCGAAGTATCCTGAAGTTGCAGCAGTGTTACCTACAGTAATTGTAGTTGCTGTAACACCTTGCACAGTGATTGCTCTAACGCTATATAAGAATGGCACAGAGAAACCGCTCATAACAACTTTAGCTTGAGCATTTGTCTTTAATGAAGTTGTACTAAATTCACTAATAGTATAACCTGTAGTAACTTCTTTAACACCATTTCTATAAATCGCATTGACAACCATACCTGTGTTGTCAAAATCTTCACCTAGGTTATAAGTTTGCTTAGTAGGTAGAGCAGTAATCTTAAGAAGCATTAAGACTTTACCTTGAGTTTCATCAAACACTAGATAAACGATTTGAATAGATTTTCCCCCATAACTGATTGTAAGTGTCTTTTCACCATAGATTGTTGTGTTGAATCCTGATACAACATAATCATCTGCTGTTAATAGCTTATCAGTTCCATCTGAGAAATTTGCTCTAACTTGTAATCCAGCTAGATCAATTTCCTCACCAACTTGATATTCTAACTTAGTAGCACTACTTAACATAAATAAGCTGTCTACTGTAGCTTCTTCGATGACTGGATCAGTACATGCAGCTAATCCGAATGCAGCGAATAAAGTCAATAGAATGAATAATACTTTTTTCATATTTTCTCCTTTTTCTTGCCTTTTGGCTATGTATTTCTGTTCTTAGAACAGTTTTTACCTATTTTTTTGTTCCTAGGTATGCATTCACTAGCTCTTCATCATTCAAGAGCTCATGACCTGTACCTTGTTTCTTAACTAAACCTAATTCAAGTAAATATGCATAATCAGCTATTTTTAATGTCTGATAAGCATTTTGTTCTACGATGAGTATCGTTCTTCCAGATTCTTTAATCTTTTGAATGATATCAAAGATACTTCTTACAATGAGTGGAGCAAGCCCTAAGGATGGTTCATCGAGTAAGAGTAGTTTCGGCTTACCCATAAGTGCTCTTCCGATGGCTAGCATTTGCTGTTCCCCACCAGATAGTGTGGATGCTTGTTGTTTTTTTCTTTCTCCTAAGATAGGGAAATAAGTATAGACAACTTCTAGCATTTCTTGAACCTGTTGTTTAACAGATACCTTAATGGTAATTTCCACATCATTTTCAATCACTTTTCTGAATTCAGGCTTTAACGAATAAGCACCAACTCTTAAATTTTCTTCAACAGTTAGACCGTAGAAGATCATTCTTCCTTCTGGTGATTGCAAAATTCCCTTGGATGCGATTTTGTGAGGATCCTTATTGGTGATATCTTCACCATCAAAAATGATTTGTCCGGATTTCACTCTGGTTGCTCCAGATACGCTCCGAATTAATGTAGATTTACCAGCACCATTCGCACCGAGTATTGCAACAATCTTTCCTTCAGGAACTGCTAGATTGACTCCCTTAACTGCCTTAATAATTCCATAGTCAATGACTAGGTTTTTGATTTCTAATAGAGCCATCCTACTCACCTCCTAAATATGCTTCTTGAACAACTGGACTTTTTTGAATTTCAGAGGCAGTTCCCATAGCAAGCTTTCTACCAAAGGATATTGCACAAATCGTATCACATATACTCATCACAAGTCCCATGTCATGTTCGACTAAGAATATTGTGCAGTGATAATCACTTTGAATCTTTTTGATGGTATGAGCGAGCTCTTCAGTTTCTGCATCATTTAATCCTGCAGCCGGTTCATCAAGAATAATGAGGCTTGGATTGGTCATTAATGTTCTAGCAAGCTCAATACGCTTTAGGACACCATAGGGTAGTCCGATTGGATAAAAGTGCTTATAGGCAATTAAATCAAGATCAGTCAAGATCTTTTCTGCTCTTGCACGAAGAATGGATTCCTCTCTCTTATAACTGAAGGTTTGAAAGGAATGATGAATAAATCTAGAACGATATAATGAATGTGCACCAACAAGCATGTTATCCAAGATGGAGAGCTCCCAAATGAGTTCAACGTTTTGGAATGTTCTAACAATACCTGTTTGAATCACATCATGAACCTTATAGGAATTTAAGTTGAGTACTCTACCATTTGGATCTCTATAAAGTACCTTTCCTTGAGTTGATTTATAAAACTGAGTAATACAATTAAATACCGTTGTCTTACCAGCTCCATTTGGACCAATCAGTCCAAATATTTCTCCCTTTTTAACCTCAAAGGTCAATTGATCGACTGCCTTAAGACCACCAAATTGCATCGTTAGGTTATCAATCTTTAGAATGGAGTCACTAGAAATAATGGAATCCATTTTTTCTTGTTCCTCTGGATTTAAGGATAATTGATCGTTTAATTTCTTTTTCTGTTTCTCTAGCTTAGATTCAAGTGAGAGAACCTTGGATTTAGATTTTTCAAAGGCTTTAACCTTTAAATCTTCGATATGCTTTTTATAGCCTTCTAATTCTTTAGCAACCAATTGATTAACTTCAATCTTTAGATTTTCATAAACCTTTTGATTATCTTGAATTCTAGATTTAGAATATTTTCTTTGGCTTATTGTTTCAATCAACTGATTTTTTTCTTCTGTAATTCTTTTTGTTAATAAATCCATTTGTTGATCTAATAAAGCCTTCGCTTGTTCAATCTTTTCTTGATCTGTTCCTAATTTAAGCTTTTTACGTTGATAGGATGTGTGATAAGCTCTCTTTTTCCAGTAGTACTCTTTGTCTAGCTTAGCAAGCTTATCCTTTGTGAAGTGATTTAAATACTCTTGATCGGATAGTGTATCTAATTCAGCTTCGATTAGTTTTGGCAAATATTTCTTTTTCAAGCTTTTCTCTTTTTTCATTAGCTTTGTATCTAATTTTTCCTGATAAACAGGTAGATATGCTTTTGATAATTCTATTTGATATTCTAGGGATGCAATGCTTCTTTCAAGAAGGAATGTCTGAGACATCTTATTCGTCTTTTCCATATTTATACTCCTTCCACAAAAGATTTAGTTTTTTATAGAGCTTGATAATGAATTGCTTTAAATCGGTGAAAAGCTTAATAACTCCACCTGGATAAAACATAACGACTAATATAATGAGTGCTCCTGAAAACATGAGGTAAGCATTGGTATATTTCTGAAAGAATGGAATTTTCACTAGGATAATATCCTTCATACCAAAGATAATAAACGTACCAATTAAAACACCCCAAATATTTTTCATACCACCAATAACAACTGCTGCGAGCACATTTAAGGATAAGTCAATACCCCAGTTGCTTGGATAGCTTGTTGTAAATCGAAGCATGTGGAGCATACCACCAGCAACTGCTAAGAATGTAGCAAGTAAAAATGCGATTAATCGATATTTTAAAATGCTAATTCCCATGGCTTGTGCTGCGGATGTTGAGTTTTTAATAGAAAGCATTGCACGACCTGTAGGACTATTGATAATATTAATTACCCATACCATCGTGACAACCATTAGTCCGATAATAATATATTGCATCGGATTGTATCGAAGTGCCGTCGAGCTATATAATCCAAAGAATGTGATGCCTTCTGTAAGTCTCATTCCAAATGCTCCACCTGTTAAAGGAGAGTTTTGGAAAAAGTTTTTGAGTAGCTCAGCTAATGCGAGTGTTAGGATTGCTAGATACATACCTTCTATACGAAGGGATATAAAACCAACCATCACACCTAGACCTAAGGAAACTGCAATACCTACAATAAATGCGAGCTCAGCAGACATCCCAACGGTTTGAAATAAATAACCGATTAAATAGGATCCTAATCCCATAAATCCTGCAGTACCAAGTGATGCAAGTCCTGCATATCCAAGTAGTAATAGGAATCCTAAGGCTACGATATAACGAATTAAGACTGGTGCAACAAAGTTGAGTAGGGATGGCTTTACTAAGCCAGTAGCACCGAATACTTGTAATAGAACTAACATAACCCCTAAGACTAAGATTGGGAAATATGGATGCTTAGAGATTCTAGCGAATTTAGACTTTAGTGTCTCAAGATTACTTTTTGGTTTTTGATGTTCTAGTTGCATAATTACACCTTCTTCGCAATCTTCTTACCGAACAAACCAATAGGCTTGATCAATATGATGACTAATATGACTAAATAGACAAATACTTTATAGTAAACTCCAAGACTAGAAGATCCTATCATAATCTTTTGTGTAATATAGTTGGATAGTGTCGAGACGATTGGAATGAAAATTGCTCCAACGACTGGTCCAAAGAATGTAGAGAAACCACCTAAGATTCCTGCTAAAAATCCATTGACCTGCATTTCGACCATCAGACCTGCTGATATGGTTTGTGTGGATGCATATAAAATCGCACCAAGTGAACCAAGACCACCTGCAATACCCCAGCTCATCGCTGTAATAAACTTTGTGTTCACACCCATCATGCCAGCAACCTTTTCGTTTGCTGCTGTTGAGCGAACACCTAAGCCCCATTTGGTAAACTTTAAAGCGATGAATACGATTGAAATCACTAAAGTAGCAACTAAAATCATATACACATGATTATGCTGAATCAAAATGAACTTATCTCTAAATGGAATGAGTGTTCTAGTTGTAAAGAAATAAGGAATTGTTGGCATATTTAAATCTGCCTTAAAGAATATAGTTGGTAGCATACCCATAATAAAGAGCACTGAACCCATGGTAATCATTTGTTTGGTTAGTGAATTTGAAAACTTTGACTTTCTAATAATCATGGTGTCGATGAATACTCCAAGTAAGAACCCGACGAGTATACCCAAAATAAAGGACAACATCATCGAGATAAAGCCATTGATTGAAGGAAAGTTAATAACTAAATATCTGTTATAAAATACTGTAGTTACATAAGCAGCTGTTGTAGCAATCATTCCTTGAGCAAAGTTTGTTGTAAATGATGTTCTAAAAATTAAGACGATTGCTAGTGTAACTAATGCGAGTGGTGCAGCGTCTGCGAGAGCTGGAACCAAACGATTGATAATATCAATTAATATATCCCAAAATGTCATACGTCACCCCACCTGATAATGTTTGCTGCCCAAACATATCCAATACCTGCAGCGAGCATACAAACAACTGTTTGATCTTTAACCTGACCAGATTGAAGTGCGAGATGTAGGGATAAAATCTGATCGATTTGTCCGATATGGCCATAATCCTCTAGATAGATGGATTGATCTTCATTTAATCCTAATTCCTCAAGCATCGATTCATGTCCTGATCTTTTAATATGAAGAATATCTAAAAATCCGATATCATGTCTTGATAATTTAGATTTTCTTAATGCTTCATCAACACACTTGATCCAATTTGGCATGGAGACCAAGTTTAATCTGTTTTTCATCTTGACTGGATCTAATAGTCTTAATGATTTTTTTGATTCCTCAATATTTTCTAATGTAATTGGGTTGCATAAGCCACCAATTTCAACAGCAGCTGTTCTAGATAATGAGCCATCACCAATCATATGAGAGCCAAGCAATAAATTTTTATTGTGGTTCTTCTTTAAAATGATTGCTCCTCCGCCAGCTCCTAGGTTATACATCATGGACATATCCTTATCTGTAAAGTCGATAAAGTCTCCGTTTCTGTACCCGCCAACGACCATGACCACGTGAATCTCATCATCTGCGATTAACATATCTTTCGCCATCTTCATTGCTGAAACTGTTGTGCAGCAACGGTTTTGAACATCAATACCCCAGGCATTAAGTGCCCCAATACGATCTTGGATATATAATGCTGATGTTGTTAATGGATATTCCTTCCATTCTTCAGTAACACTTAAAATCACATCAATTGATAATGGATCAATTCCTGTGTTTTTTAGTGCATCAAGGGCTGCTAAAGCTCCCATTTCTTGAGTTCCATCACTTTGAGTGTTTTCAGGAACTACTTTTTCTCTGATTCCAAGTTTATCAATAATTGCTTGTTCACTCCATGTGCCTTTAGTGGCATCAGAAATTTCTCTAGCACTCATTCTTCCTTTTGGCAGATAAATTCCGGTACCTACGATACCGACATTTACTTCTTTCATCGGGCTACTCTCCTAGTCTTTGATTTTTGAATATGATTTATAAACGCATACCACCGTTAACATTTAATGTTTGAGCAGTAATGTATGATGATTCCTCTGATGCCAAGAATAATGCAGCATTCGCGATTTCTACTGGTTGACCTAGTCTACCTAGCATGGTTAGCTTAGCAAAGCTATCAAGTAAGTCTTGAGGAATTGTCTTTAAGATATCAGTCATGATATATCCTGGAGCGATTGCATTACATCTGACATTCGCACCTTTTCTAGCAAATTCCTTAGCCCATGTCATCGTTAATCCAATGACACCAGCTTTAGTAGCTGCATAGTTTGCTTGACCAATATTCCCATAAATTCCAACAACTGAAGAAATATTAATGATTGAACCGTAACCATTGGTTTCCATTAATGGACCAAAGAGACGAGTCATATTGAATACACCCTTTAAATTGACATCAATAACTTGATTCCATTGGTCATCTGTCATTTTTCTAGTCATCGCATCTCTAGTAATTCCAGCGTTATTGACTAAAATATCAACCTTACCAAATTTAGCAACGACATCATCATAAAATGCTTGTACACCTTGAGTGTCTGTAACATTTAAATGATATCCAAATACATTTTTAGCTGTATAGGTCAATTCACCCATATCAGCAGCAATAACTCTAGCACCTTCAGCAGCAAACATTTCAGCGATTGCTTGTCCTAAGCCCTTTGCACCACCGGTAACGATAGCGACTTTATTATCTAGTCTTCCCATTTTAAATTTCTCCTTTTATAGTTTCTTTAAGACGATTGCAGTACCCATACCGCCACCAATGCATAGACTTGCTAGTCCAAGCTTCGCGTTTGACTTCATCATTTGATAAAGTAGGGTAACCATAATTCTATTTCCACTTGCTCCAACAGGATGTCCTAAGGCAATTGCTCCACCATTTAGGTTTGTTCTTGCAAGAATTTCTTCTTTAGTTAATGAATAAAGATCAGTTAACTCTTTAATAACACCAAGTGACTGTGCAGCGAATGCTTCGTTTAATTCAATTAAATCCATGTCAGCTAATGTTAGGTTAGCCATCTTTAAAGCATTTTGAATTGCAGGTGTAGGTCCTAGTCCCATGATCGAAGGATCAACTCCACCTTGACCAATACCAATAATTTCAGCAATTGGCTTTAAATTATGCTTTTTAACATAGGATTCACTTGCTAAGACAACAAAGCTTGCGCCGTCATTAATTCCTGATGCGTTTCCGGCAGTAATGCTGCCATCTTTTTTGAATGCAGGTCTTAATGTTGCTAATTTTTCTAGGCTAGTTACACGGTTGATATATTCATCTTGATCAAAGATTGTGTCACCTTTTCTACCAGGTATAACAATCGGAACGATTTCATCCTTAAACTTACCAGCATCTTGAGCCTTAGCTGCCTTTGCTTGAGAGTTGATCGCAAATTGATCCTGTTCTTCTCTTGTAATCCCATACTTTTCGGCGATGCGTTCTGCAGTTATACCCATGTGCTGACCATCAAATGCATCTGTTAATGCATCATAGATCATATGATCCTTCATTTGTTGATCACCCATCTTAACACCTGTACGAATTGATCCAGGAACTAAGAATGGTGCATAGCTCATGGATTCAACACCACCAGCAATCACGAGTTGATGCATACCAATTGCTAAATTTGTATAGGCATTCATCACTGATTTCATACCACTGCCACACGCCATGCTGACTGCATAGGCTGGAATAGATACAGGAACTCCACTGAATATAGAGACCTGTCTACCAATACCTTGACCAAGTCCAGCAGGAAGAATGTTACCTACCAAAACTTCATCAATGTCAGATACATTAATTTGTGTTTCTGCAATTAAAGCTTTTACTACCTGTGAACCGAACTGTGCAGGATGCAGAGGAGCGAGCGTACCCATAAAAGACCCAATTGCACTGCGTTTACCACCTAAGATATAAACCTTTTCCATTTTTTAATCTCCATTTCTAAAAGCGTTTACAATTTCGTTATAAAAAAGATATTACATAGCAAAAAAATGAGAAAATCCCTTTGTTAAGGTAAATTGTGCTATATAATCTTAATTTCCTAATGTGAATAGTTATTCATATTACGCTTTTATATTATCATATAGCATATGCTTTGTCAATTGATTCTAGTGCTTTTCTTATGTAAAATGTTATGCGCTTACAAAAAAAAGCGAGGAGAGTCGCTTTTTTCTGTTTTATAAACATTTCATATTCTTTTCAAAAGGCATTTTAGGGAGTAAAATGTGATGAAAAGTTTGAACCAGTTTGAGCATTTTATAGATCAAAGCGCTAGTTCAATTTAAAAACCATTAGAAAAGGAAGGAAAATTAAGAATATGAATAAATGTTCATGTTAATTATATTTTATTCTACTTCTCTTGCCTTGTCAATAGGCATTCATTTTTTTTTAATTGTTTTTTTATTTTTTTTAGTATACACTTATATTAGGTGATACAATGGATCAAGTCAAATACCGTCTACCCAAACGTAAGGATGGACAAAAAACGTTCGATCATATTATAGATACAGCCAAGAAGCTTTTTTCTAAAAATGGATATCAAGCAACCTCTATTAATGAAATCATTGATAAGGCGGGTATAGCAACAGGGACTTTTTATCTTTATTTTGATGATAAGTTTGCTCTATATTCCTATTTATTAGCGAAATATAGAAAATCTATTCGAAAAGCTATTTCTGAAGGCATACATGATGCGCACACAAGATATGAAAAGGAAAGATTAGGATTACGCTCATTTTTGAAGTTTGCGTGGCAGGATCCTCTAGCTTATCGAATCATTTGGGAATCAATGTTTGCAGATAAAGAGTTATTTAGAGAGTATTATGAAACATTTAGTCATGACTATGTTAGACAGTTGAATGCAGCTGTTGGCCATGGTGAGGTTAGAGATGATGTAGATTTAGAGACGTTATCCTACATGCTCATGGGTATATCAAACTTCGTAGGCTTACAGGTACTCTTTAGAGAGACATTAACAGATCTTGACTTAGATCGAATTACAGATAATGTCATGAAGGTATTGAAATCAGGGATGTTTAACGAAAAATAAAAGCTCATTGAGCTTTTTTCATTATTAGTGCTAATTATATAAGATTTTTATCGAACAAGTCGTTAATATGCAGCTTGTTCTTTATTTAGATGCATCAAAATAAACAGTGTAAAAATGATAGTAAATGAAGTAGTTAGGATAAAGTTTCCAAAAACATTTCTGAAAATAAACTGAACTAAATCTTGACCAAACATATAGCCCATGTTCATTATTAAATTGATTAAAAATAGAAATGTTAATGGAATAAAAAAGGATCCTGCAAGTATTGCATGCTTAATCTTGTATTTAAAGTTTGGTAGCAGCAAGATGATATAGGTAATATATGCAATGATTGAAATAATTCTAGATGAAATATATTGAAAAATAAAAATTGAAGGATAAGTGAACCCGGTAGGGTTCATAATAAATTCAATAAGTGGAAGTATAAGACCTGCTAAAAAATATAATAGTGGTAAAATCGCTAAAAAGCGGTACTGATTCGGTATAAATATCAATATAGCTAGGAATAAAAGTTGAATCAAGAATGGAAAGATTAGATTTCCAAGTATTGGCATATTCGAAAGCTCTAGCAAATAAATGATATTTGAGATGCGAGCAATGAAAAATAAAACAGTAACTACGACCATCAAAATTCTAAAAATCGACCATTTATTTTGATTCATTTAAAATCCCCCTGTAGATTTAAAGATTACATTTATTATAGGTTATTTTTTGATATCAAGCAATAGTGAATAGCACTTTTATGAATGATTGATCAAAACTGAATTAATCATTAAATTGATTCTTTTTTTAAACTCTTCAATGATATAGATTGTAAATATAGTTGGTACAGTAAAGAACACAATGAAATTAAAGATAAGACCTCTAACCGTATGCCAGTTATCTAAAAAATGCAAACTCAGTAAAAAAATAATAACAAAATCTATTATAAAGGGTATCATAATCATTTTAGCAAATCGAATATGATTTCTGTTATAAGTGATAAATGGTAACAATAAAACAACGAATGCTAAATACATCAAAATATAAAGTATCCTAGTCACTAAACTTCTAAAAGCAAAATCCATAAGTAAAAATGAAAAATATTGGCTTTGAATGAACTGGAAGGCATTCCAACCATTGATCAATATAAGCATAAATAGCGGTAAAACTCCAATCACGCGAAATTTTTTAGGGATAAAAAATAGGATAAGAAAAAATAGGATTTCAAAAAGTAATATAAACTGTTTATAAAAAACAGTAGCACCTAATCAGCTCCAATAAATCATATCAAGTATTCTTGTGATAATTAAAACGATAGTAAGAGAAAACATGATGATCCTGTTTTTTGACCAGTTATTGTTATTCATTATTGGAATCCCCCAAGAGTTATATAACTAATTACATTCATTATAAATCGTTTTAGCTATTCGATCAATAAAAAAAAGACCATAAGGTCTATTCTTCATCTTCATCACTAAATTCACTATAGTCAATCTTACAGGTATTTATTCCAAATAACTTATAGAGCCCACAAAAACTAAAATATGCAGTAAACATCATGACTACCGCACCAATAAAGAAAAAGTAGCTCACTGTAAACGTTAAAACTAGAAAAATAAGTGCGAGTACATATCGAATTAGTTGATCAACTTTTCCTACATTCTTTTTTACTTTCATTCCTAATCACCTCTTATGTTTATTATATACTTAAATTTTTATAATATGTAAAGCTTTGCTTAATAGATGGGTGTCACAGTAATCTTTGACCCATCACATGGAATATCTAATCTGCAGCTGAGCTTACTATCAATACCTTGACCAAGCTCAAATCTAAAGAAATCTACAATTTCTACATCATGATATTCAAGTAGTTCATATACCTTTTGACCTGAATTTTTAATGAAATCCTGAGAGGTTAAGGAAATCTCTTCAAGATGCTTATGGAATAGGTTTTCATCAAAGGTTTGATGATCCTTTTCATACATGAAACGTTCATAATTCATCGTATCGATATCTATATATTTCGTATCTAAATAGCTTGGTGCATTCGCTGCAACCTGCATCGCTAAATCTTTCGCTAGATCCTTTAAATCCTTCGTTAAAATCACGAGTGTAACCACTTTTCCTCCTAAATGGATATAGGAACCGAATCCATAGGAATCATCCTTTAAAACGCGATAAAAACGTCTTAAATAGGCGTTTTCTTTAATGATGGATGAGGTTTGTTTAATCATCTCATCAATCGTTACTCCTTGAATCTTTATTTTTTTCGCATCGACTGGATTGGTAGCATCGGATTCAATTAACGGCTTAGCAATCTTTTGAATTATATCGATAAATGCTGGATTTTTCGCTACGAAATCTGTTTCTGCATTGATTTCATATAAAATCGCTTCATTGCCTTCGATATAAACATTGCATAAGCCCTTGGATGCTACTCTTTGATTTCCCTCATGAGATAAAAATGAGTTTTTTAATATTTCTAGAGCTTGATCATAGTCGTTATTTGCATCACTTAATGCCTTTTTGCATTCTAAAATACCAGCCTTTGTTTCTTCTCTTAATTTTTTAATTAAATCTAGTGTCATATAAATCCTCCTGACCTATCTCATTATACATGATGAGATAAGAAAATACTTAAATAAACGCATTTATTGAACAAAAAAGGGCGTTGCCCTTAATCGCCAAATAAAGATAATTGTTCAACACCAAACTTCTTATTACCAGATACGATGCGTTGCCACTTTGATGATCTTCCCTTACCTAATGGTCTAATCTTATCTTCATCCTTTAATCTTTTTAATGTTCTATCAATGGTGGCATCACTCACGTTTGGATGTCTTTTTCTTAAATCCTCTTTAGAAAATATTTCATCTAGCTTTAAAATGCTATTCTCGATGTTATTTGACTTATTGAGCTCACGTTCAAATACGTATTCATGAGCCATATCGTCAACCTCTTCGTAGCTACTAATTAATATATTGAGTAAAATTCTAGAAACCATATCGGTTTGAGCATATCCCGATGACCAATAATAGTTCGCAGTAATGACACCGCTCTTCCAGCCATCCTTTTCCTTTAGGAAAAATTTAAAGAAGCTGACATATTTAAAGACTGAAAAGTCCTTAGCAAGTAGTGCATATAAAAGAATTAAACCGACTAAATCGTTATGCTTAGATAAAATATTTAAATTCAAAAAATCGATATAGAAGTTTGAGATTAACTGTGTTAACTCATACTTTCTCGTTTTCAAATTCTTCTCAAATAAATTCATGAGCTTCTCTAAGTCATCCTTTTTAGAATGCTTTTTACTCTTTAGCATGCCCTCTTCTTCTAGGTCATAGGTATTGAATTGAATTGGATCAGCATTTTTAGATAATAGCTTGATTAAGTTACCGACTTCGTTGACTAAAAGCTCAAAATCCTCAGGTCTTTTATGAAGTTGATTTAAGGAAGACTTGATATTGGATAGTAAAAACTCATCCTTGGTTCTAGGAGTCATTGGCTTTTTCGCAAAGAGCTTAATTCTTGAATCTGTCATGCTTAGATCAAGATATTTAGCGATTGCTATTAAGTTAGACTCCATGGTCTTCTTTTCGAATGCATGTAAGTCTCTGTTGAATAGATCATCATAATAAAATGTTTTACCCTTGGATTCATAAAGTGACAATAATAACATCATCATTTCGTTATTAATTTGAATCCGGTCCATATTCATTAATGCCTTCATATCTTCAACCCCTTTTAATGATGGAAGCTAGAGCCTCCGATAAATTCTCTTAATAATGAATTACATGGTACGATGTCATCATCGATATTTGAAAAATACTTTAAGAACTTAAGTAATCTGTTTGCAGTGATAAAGTGTCTGTTATCTCTTGGAATAGCCTGTAATTGTGCAACAGCGTGCTTCTTAAGCACTGCAAATTCATAGGTTAATTCTGAATTAAAGACATAGTTTGCTTCCTTTTGAGTTGGGTAAATCCATTTGAATTCACCACGTCGAACGGATGGCCACATGTCCATGGTTTCGATTGCTGATGAATTACGATATTTTTGATCTCTAACAATTCTCCTGAGTAATCTTAACTCAGTAATGCTAATTGGATTATGATCATCAATATGTAATTGCGTTTGAGGAGCGATATAGATATTAAATTTTTGGTGCTTTGGAATGCTATGTGTTAGTTTTTCATTTAAGGCGTGAATTCCTTCGATAATGATTGGAGTATCATCAGATAGTTGAACCGATTTACCCATTTCTCTTTTTCCTAGCTTGAAATTAAAGCGAGGAAGCGTAACTCTTTCTCCTTGAACTAACTTCGACATGTCATGATTAAATAATTCGACATCAAGTGCGTCGACATGCTCTAAATCTGGAGAACCATCATCATTTTTAGGCGCTAAATGCTTTGGATTATAATAATCATCAATGGAAATCATTATTGGCTTATAGCCTCTAGTCATTAGCTCAACACGTAAGCGGTTTGAAAATGTTGTTTTACCTGATGAGGATGGACCAGCAATCGCGATTAATCTGATAGCATCCATATTGGATTGGATTAAATCACCAAGCTCACTTAATTGATGGTTATGCTTGGTTTCACACATGTTGACAAAATCAACTGCTGATTGATAATCCTTTGCATACTCATTGATTTTTGGAATTGTATTTCCTTGAATGATTCTACCCCATTTAGCTGCTTCCTTAAGCGCTAAACCAAATCTTGGTTCATCCTTAAATTGTGGAATTTCTCCACCGAATTCAGCTCTTGGATATTGAATAATAAAGCCTGGATGATAGTAAAATAGATTAAAATTCTTTAAATATCCAGTGGAAGGAAGCATATAACCAAACATGTAGTTGATATACTTTTCGCATTCATAAAGATTGACATAGTCCTCTTCACGATATTTTAAAATCGAGACTTTTTCAGGCATGTCTAAGTCCTGGTATAGCTTAGTTGCTTCACCAATCGATACTCTTTTTCTAGTAATCAGAATATCTTGAGCAATCAATCTTTTCACTTCTTCTCTAATCTTTTCAACAACCGATTGATCCATTTTACCCTTGAAATCATCCATGACTGCAAGTATCGATCTTGAAATCGAATAATTAAATCTTAGCTTTGCTTCAGGATATAAATTTTTAACAGCCATGGCAATCACATATCTTAAGGTAGATTCATAAATACGAATCGCATCCGCGTTGGTATATCCTAAAAATTCGACTTCAGCATCCTTTGTTAGAATAAATGATAGTTCTCTTAATCTTCCATCGACGGTTGCAGCTAAATAATCCTTAGCCTTAACCTTTTTTGCGATTTCCTTAAGACTTACAGCATTTGTAAATGTATATTTCGTTTGATTTATTGTTAGTTCCATAGGTTTCTCCTACTCATCCTCATCGAATAGATCAAGTCTATTCAAATGTATTTTTTGATCCTTAATTTCGACAATCTCTTCCTTTAAAATATCAATCGTATCGAGAGGCTTGATTGGCTTCTTAGTAGAAAGCTTAGCTTCCTTTCTTTCCTCATCCGAATCGGCTTCTGCTCTAAATATTTCAATGGAATAGCCCTTACCTAAATTTTCTTCATCAAATAGCTTCTTACCAAATTTATTACCAGTGTATTTTAAGTCTGCAACAGTTAGTAATAATGCAGATTTCTCGGTAACGACTCTAACACCTACATTTTCTTTAACCTGAGCTCTTGATAATCTAGATGCTGAAACAGCCATATGTGGATTTGCCTTTTGATGCTCAATGATTAAGATTCCACGACGATTTCTATTATAAATTGGTAGTTCCTCAACAACATCCTTAATGACATGTCCTCTGTTGGTTAGAATCATAAATTCATCACCTGGATTGACATATAATGCAGAAACCATACGATCTCCATCAGATATACTTATTGATTTCACTCCACCTGCTTGAAGTCCATAAAGAGGTAGTTCCTCAGAACGAAAGCGGAGTGCATATCCCTTTTCAGAAATAGATAGGATATTTTTCTTTTCAAACATATCCACCGATACAAGTTCATCTGATTTAGAAAGCTTCATGCATTTAATTGGTTTATTGTATCTAGAGACTTCAAAATCGGATAGCTTCGCCTGCTTCATCATCCCCTCAGCAGTTCCTAATAATAGGGTATCATCACCCTGGAAGGTGGATACTGAAATAACTCTAATCACGCGTTCATTTTTTTCAATTGGAACGATATTGTTAATAAATATTCCTAAGTCCTTCCATTTTTGTTCGTCAAGCTTATAAACTGGAAGGAAAATGTAATTTCCTAAATTGGTAAAGATTAATAGCGTATCTAATGTATTCAATTCCTCCTGGTAAATGAGTGAATCATCAGTCTTTAAACCAATGGTTTGAGAGGCCTGGAAGCTTCTTGTTGATGCACGCTTGATATAGCCTTCCTTGGTGATACCGATGATAACCTTTTCCTCTGAAATTAATTCCTTATGGTCAATCTTAATCGTTTCAATTTCAGCTTCAATTTCTGATTTTCTTTCATCACCTAAAAGGTCACTCATTTCAATTAATTCGCGTTTAATGACTCTACGAAGCGCTGCTTCAGAGGATAGAATATGCTCTAATTCCTTAATACGCTCAGATAATCCAGAGGATTCTTGCTCGAGTGCCATAATATCTGTATTGGATAATCTATAAAGCTGTAAGGTAACGATCGCTTCTGCCTGTAGGTCGGAAAAATCGAAGGCAGTCATAATATTTTCCTTCGCATTTTGTTTATTTTGAGAGGCACGAATAATCTTAATAATTTCTTCAACAACGGAGATCATCTTAATTAAACCCATAACGATATGCTGACGTTTCGTAGCTCTAGCTAGCTCATAGTTTGAACGGTTGGTTATAACATCCTTTTGATGATCAACATAAGCCTTTAAAATAGGAATGACACCAACTAAAACTGGTCTATGGTTTAAGATAGCTACCATGTTGTAATTATATGCAACCTGTAAATCGGTTTGTTTAAATAGATAGTTTAGAATAAATTGTGCATCTGCACCCTTTTTAAGCTCGATAGATATTCTCATCCCTTCACGGTCTGATTCATCTCTTATTTCTAAAATATCATCAATTTTTTTATCGATTCTTAGCATATCAATCGATTTTACCAAATCCGCTTTATTGACTTCAAAGGGAATTTCAGTGATCACGATACGGTCTTGACTCTTAGACATCTCTTCAATTTCTGTTTTTGAACGAATAACGACTTTACCAGCACCAGTTTCTAGTGCAGATAGAATGCCAGCATGACCAAAAACGATACCTCCGGTCGGAAAATCTGGACCCTTGATAATCTTTGATATTTCTTCGAATGTAATTTGTTCGTTATCGATATATGCAATCGTTGCTGCAACGACTTCCTTTAAATTATGTGGAGGTATTTTTGTAGCGTAACCCGCTGAAATACCTGTAGCTCCATTGACTAAAAGATTAGGAAACTTTGCAGGTAGTACCACTGGCTCTAATTCTTCATCATCAAAGTTTGGAACGAATGGCACAGTTCTTTTATCAATATCGCCTAATAAAGCCTCTGAGGCACGAGATAATCTGGCCTCAGTATAACGCATTGCTGCTGCTGAATCACCATCAATAGACCCGTTATTCCCATGCATATCAATTAATGGAACTCTCATTTTAAAGTTTTGAGATAAACGAACCATTGCATCATAAATCGATGAGTCACCGTGTGGGTGATATTTACCCATGACTTCCCCAGCAATTCTTGCTGATTTTTTATAGGGTTTATTATGAAGCATGCCCATTTGCTGCATCGCATATAAAATACGACGTTGAACAGGCTTTAGCCCATCTCTTGCATCTGGTAATGCTCGATCTTGAATTATATATTTAGAATATCTTGCAAAGCGTTCTGAAACGATGTCTTCAAGGGATGCTTCGATAATCTTTTCAATATAATCATTGATTTTCTTTAGGTCTGACATTATTCCGCCCCCTTCTGCAAGTCAAAATCATCTGAGACTTCAAAGTCAACGTTGTCCTCAATCCAAGTACGACGTGGTGAAACATCATCACCCATTAAGACGGAGATACGCTTATCTGAAGCTGCTAAATCATCTATTTTTACTTGAATTAAGCTTCTTGATTCTGGATTCATTGTGGTTTCCCATAATTGCGTAAAATTCATTTCACCTAAGCCCTTATAGCGTTGGATTGAATAGGGTGAATCATCGATCAATGCTTTGAGTTCATCATCACTCCATGCATAAAAGATTTCTTCCTTCTTACCTTTTTTACGCGTAATCTTGTATAAAGGTGGCTGTGCTAGATATAGTCTTCCATCTTCGATTAATGGTCTCATATATCTGAAAAAGAAGGTTAATAAAAGAATTTGAATATGTGCTCCATCGGTATCAGCATCGGTCATAATAATGACTTTTTTATAATTACACTTCTTTAAATCAAAGTCAGCACCAAAATCAGCACCTATTGTATAGATGATGGTTGAAATTTCTTCATTTTTTAATATCGTATCTAAGGCAGTTCTTTCAGTGTTAATCACTTTTCCGCGTAGAGGAAGAATTGCTTGAAACTTTCGGTTTCTTCCTTGTTTTGCAGAGCCACCAGCAGAATCCCCTTCGACTAGGAATAATTCATTTAAATTTTTATCCTTACCCTGAGCAGGAGTTAGCTTACCTGACAGTGTGACTTCCTTTTTTTGCTTTGATTTACCATTTCTTGCTTCATCTCTTGCTTTTCTAGCTGCATCTCTTGCACGCTGTGCAGATAAAGCTCGATTGATTATTTGACTAGCAATCGTTTTATTTTCTTCTAAATAGGTTGTCATATGTTCATAGACAACATAGTCGGTAGCATTTCTAGCCTCTGGAGTACCTAGCTTACCCTTGGTTTGTCCTTCAAATTCTAAAACATCCTCAGGAATTCTTAAGGAGATAATTGCAGTCAAGCCCTCACGAATGTCAGAGCCATCTAAATTTGGATCCTTATCCTTTAAAATAGAGTACTTTCTTGCATAATCATTCATGGCACGAGTTAATGCAGATTTAAAACCAATTTCGTGGGTTCCGCCATCCTTTGTACGTACATTATTGACGAATGAAATAATGTTTTCAGTATAGCTAGTAGAAAACTGTAAAGCAATCTCAATTTCAATTGCTTTCTTCTTCTTTTCACCGACTAAATATTCAGCTTCAATTAAACACGTTTCATGAAGCTCATTTTTATCTTTATTTAGGAAATCAATATATGCTTTAATACCCTCATCGTACTTAAATGACTCCTTTTGAGGTTTTCGCTGATCGATCAAGTTCATCTTTAGTCCTTTGATTAAAAAGGCAGATTCTCTCATGCGTTCTTTAATCAAATCATAGATGAATAAAGTTGTTGAAAATATTTTAGGATCTGGCTTAAACCAAACAGTAGTTCCAGTCTTTTTTGTGTCTCCAATACGTTCAAGTGGACCAATTTTTGAACCACCTTCAGTAAATCTTTGTTTAAAAATTCCTTGATCACGATAAATAGTAACTTCAAGAAATTGTGATAAAGCATTAACAACTGATGATCCAACACCATGAAGTCCACCGGATACTTTGTATCCGCTTGCGTCAGAGAACTTACCACCAGCATGTAAAACAGTAAAAATGATTTCTGTTGTTGGTCTTCCTGAGGAGTGCATTTTATAGGGCATTCCACGACCGTTATCAGAAACCTCTATCGAATTATCAGCTTTAATTGTTAGGGTTATCTCATTTCCATAACCGGATAAGGATTCATCAATTGCATTATCAATGATTTCCCATACGAGATGATGCAACCCTTTTGCATCTGTTGATCCAATATACATCCCAGGTCTTTTTCTTACAGCCTCTAGACCTTCAAGTATTTGTATCGATTTTTCATCATACGTTTTATTTGTATTATTCACATCATCACCACTCACTTTTGTATGCTTTCATTATACCAAAAAATATAGTCAACTACAACGTTTGATTATGTTTTCTTTATCAATTTGACATTCAAATCAATCGTGATATAATGTTTAAGTAATGGGGTGTTAATATGACATATTTATGGATTGGATTACTCATGGTACTCTCTTATTTTCTAGGATCTATTCCTAGTGGGTTGATTATCGGAAAAGTATTCAAAAATGTAGATATCAGACAGTATGGCTCAAAAAACACAGGAGCCACAAATGCAGTAAGAGTTTTAGGGTTTAGATATGGTGTATTCGCGTTTATTTTTGACTCGTTAAAAGGTGCACTTGTTATCATGATTGTTTATTTTGTCAATGATCCAAGTCTTTATTTAGTCAGTGAATATAATATAAACATATCAAGCTTATATGGAGCTGTAGCAGTTTTAGGTCACGTTTTCCCGATTTATATCAATTTTAAAGGTGGAAAAGCAGTCGCAACCAGTGCTGGAATGATTTTTGCTATCGAGCCTTGGTTAGCAGTAAGTGTTATCGTTATTTTCTTCATCTTCTTTTTTGCAACGCGTTATGTATCGATATCATCAACGATTGCAGCCATGTCAGCTTTACTATATTTCGTATTTAGGGTATTCTTTGAGTTTTTAGTATCCAATGTCCAAAATTTCAATTTAGCAACCCGCATTATGGATTTGGTTGTAACCAGTTTATTAGCAGTTCTCATTTTAATTAGACATAAAGCGAATTATAGAAGATTAAGAGAAGGAACAGAAAACAAATTCGTTCCAAAACCCAAAACAGAAAATAAAGAAGTATAATCAATATAAAATTGGACCTCATTTGAGATCCAATTTTTTTGTTTATTTAGTTCTAATTATCTCAATAAGTTAATATCTAAAGATTGCAGCAACCCCAGATGTTGTTGGCATTTTATCCTTTTTAAGGATGAATATCTTTGATCCAATCAAATAAGCATGCTGAATCATATCATCAAGTATATCATCAGTTTGTGAGTCCTCTAAATCACTTTGAACCATTTGTTGAGATTCAATATCGATTTTACCTGGAATGATTTTATCCTTTTCAATAAACAATGTATCAACTCTTGATGTTAATAATCCTTTTAATACTTCAATGAGTTGATCAGAGCTTTGTTCCTTCGCTTTTAAATTTCCATAATTTTCAATTGCTTGATCAATTAGGAAACTAAATCGTTGATCATTGATCTTTTTGATTTCTAATTTGATATCCTCATCCTTGAAGTCATTAAATGATCCTTCGATGCGATCTTCGATCAAAAATGTATTTTTAGATAGCTTTCTAAAATCAGCATGATGTTCTTTTCTTGTTACTAAAATCATTGGTAATTTTAATGCCTTAGATATTTCTTCAAAGACGAATCGATCGACATGCTTGAAAAACTTTGCACGGTCGAGCTCAACCTCATCCGATCTACCACCATGTCCGTGAAATGTTGAACCATCAGATGCTCCGCCATAGACACCATGTGTTTGATAATCCTCTGTATGATGTGAACCAAGCACCCCTGATAGAGTTGTTTCAATCTCATCTTTTAGAACCATAGGCTTAATCTCATGATGATTACCAATAAACAAAGCATATGATTCAGCTTCAAGTGCTAAAATCGAAAATGTTTCTATTGCTTGAAAATGCTCGACAAGTGGCTTAATGTGAAAGCTGTTTGAGACAATTGAGATTGGTTGAAATTCCTTTTCAACTCTATAAAGAATCATTTCATCAAGTGTTGCAAATATTGCAAGACCCTCAAGGGAGTAATTCCATAAATCACTATCATCTTCCATATTTTTAAATAATGCAATCAATGGTTTAATATCTCTATTTGAACTTGTTTGCTCCAAAGATGCTATTGCTTCCTTTGCTAGATTTTTAAAGACTAGAATATCCTTCTTGTAATTAAAAATCAAACGATGTGTAGGCAAGTACATGGATACACATGGTTCTCCAGATTTAAGTAGTAGTTCATTTGGAAAATCAGTACATATTTTGTAGTTCATAAAAAACGTCCTCTCTATTTTGAATTTTTAAGAATATAAAAACAATCATTTAAGATTATTCGAATTCTTCTGATTAAAAATAGTTTTGTGTACATCTAGTATACTTGATTTTGAGTGAAAATCAAAAAAACAGGGAAATATGTTTTATTATGATATTTAAATGATACTGTTGTCATATATATGAAATATATGCTTATATGAACATCAAATTACAAAATGAATATTCAATAAAAATAAAAAATAAACAATCTGTGATAGATTGTTTATTCATTATATTCCTCATTTAGTCAACTAAAATAGGTTGATTGTCTTCAGTTTTAGCAAGCTTCAATAAACCGAATTTTATCATTAAATATAAATAATCATATGCGATAATACCCTGCCATATAAAGGCTGCTTCCTTAGCTGCTCCCTTATAGGTATCGCCCCATGTCCATGTGATATCCCAAATACCTTCATCATTTCTATTTTGCATCGCAAGATCAAGCTCGATTAACATTTGATCAAAGAAAATATCAGAGCCTAGGGAAGGATGTGTTTTTATTAATGCAGATGGTTTCACAACATAATCAGTAAACCATTTAGATGAATCTTTCTCAAGTATATTATCTATATGAAGAATCATCTTTGTTTTCGCTTCCTTATAAGGAGGATAATTTCTAAATAATTCAGACACATCATTCATCATATCTATTAAGCATCTCAATTCATGCACTTCAATTGGTTCAGTTGTTTGATTGATGAAGTCTATCGCTTCTCTTGCGACCTTATTTGCGAACTTAAACGCTTTATTTAAAGGATTTGTATATTTCAAAATAAACCCTGCAATTGATGCTGAAGGATTAAATCCCTTCAAATCATCCTCACGATAGCTCCACCATGGTGCGTGTGGGAAATCGTCATTTGATTTATAGAGTAGTGGCCATCTTAAGTTTTCTTCGTCAAAGGATTCTTCAAGATAGTTGACTAATAAATTAATCATTGGATCATTCGAATCAAATTCAAGCTCTCTTAAAATCGTGATTGCCATAAAGGATTGAATTGGAGATGAATTTGGATTCCAAATATCAGGCTCTAATGAATGAGCAAAGCCTCCGTCAACATTTTGAAATTTCTTTAATTCATGCATAACATCCTTAGCTTCTCCACCAAATAAAAGATGCTTAACTCTAGCCTCTTCAAGAGGTCTACCGTGATGATAAATCATATTGATGATTCTTTGTACTTCCTTTAAGTCCATATGTGCTCTCCTTTAGAAAAAAAGACATACCTAAATATGTCATTTTAAATTGTTAAACGTAATTATTTGTACTGATTCATTGATGAAAGAATTTGGCGAACCTGCTTCTCAGAAGGAGTTCTTCCCATTTGTCTCATCATTTCACGAATCATTCTTTCATTGACAGGTGGATTCTTTTCTAAATACTTCTTAAACCAAGTACGAGCGATAAAGAAACCTAACACACCACCAAGAAGTAATGCACCTACTGCGATTAATAAAACGAAATACCATTCCATTTTTCATACACCTCACTTGCTATCATTATTTTACTTGAAAGATGGATAAATTACAAGCATTAAAGAGGTGAGTTTGACATATTCACATAATTTCATTATAATTGGAAACGTGAAGCCATTTTAAGGGGGTTGCCATGGATTTTATTGTTGAGTTAATCTATAGTTCCGTCAGTACATTTATACTCGCTTATTTTATCTATGTAATATTTGGAAGAAAGCGTAAAATCTCAGTTATTATTCTATCCATTATGATCCTATATCAAGTGATTGCAGTGTTGCAAGGCGTGGGTAGAGGCTATCCAATTGAGGCTGTTATTATCTTATTTATATATGGACCTACCCCAACGATTTTCGCATTTTTCTTATTTATGACATTCACTGGTGGCTTTGGAGTTGCAAGAATAAGAAAAAGAAAATTGAAGAGTATATCTAGTCACATTCAAACCAAGCGCTTAACTGAATTAGCTAGCATTATGGTGATTATTGTTTCCATCATCCTTGCACCTATCGCTATCTTTGTTATGGAGGAACCTAACTATTTAATTTTTATTGTTTGTATCATATCCTTAGCATTAGGTATTTATATGCTCATATCAGTTATCCAAATCAAAATGGAAAAGGTCATCTTATTTGTTGGTAAAAATAAAGAAAAATTTTATTTCTACGATATTCCAAAAAATGCACTCAAGGTTGAAGTGAAAGACTTCTATAAAAATGAGATGTATATCGTGGATGCCATTGGTGAAGCTACCCTTTATTTAGAGGACAAGAAATATGAAAAGCATTACCTATATTGGATAGCAACCAGTGAAAAAATTGATATGAAGAATGAAGTCGTAGAGGAAATGAGAGCATTATCCTATAAAGAGCATTTAGATCACTTTGAAAAGTATCATTATAAGAAGGTTGTTTTCAAAGAAAATCGAAATGGAACCGCAGTGTTTATTAAAGAAAAAATTGTTAAATAGAAAAAATACTCCAGCTCGGAGTATTTTTTTATCTTCATTATTTTTTCTCGTAAATAGTTACTCTTTTAATGCCATATACCTTTTCCTTAATCTTTTCTAGACTTAAGATTTGATCAGGTAAAATGACATGCTTACTCGATTCACAAACAACTAAAGAATCGACATAAAGATGATCATTTAGTTCACTGATAACGGCTTCATAAACGTCTAAATCATAGGGAGGGTCAATAAAGACTTGATCAAACATTAAATCCTTAGGCATCGATTTAAGAAATTTATCGACAGGTTTTAACTCGATCACAACGTTTTCTAATTCACCTAATGTTTCCGCATTCTTTTTAATCGTTTTAACTGCATCCTTATCATGGTCAACGAAGTAGCAAAGATTGGACCCGCGACTTATCGCTTCTAGCCCGTAAGCTCCAGATCCTGCAAACAAATCAAGGGTGGTACCAACAAGGGTACCACCAATCATATTGAATATAGATTCCTTTACCATATCTGCTGTTTCTCTAGTTGTAATTTTACCGACGCGATCTAGCTTTCTTGCGCGATGTTTTCCACCGATAATCCTCATACTTGTACAGTATACCCTGCTTCAGTAATTGCTTTTTTAACCTTATCAAGATCTTCATCCTTTTTAAATGTCACTTCATGAGTAGGTAGGTCGATGGTAGCCTTGACTCCTGTAACCAATAATGCCTTTTGAATCTTCATCACGCAATGATTGCATGTCATATCGGGTACTGTTACTTTCATATTTTTATATCTCCTTCGTTTTTAATTTTTTTAAATTTAAATAAATTCAAGCTCAATGCATTCAGTACAACCATAATTGAAGAGAATCCCATACCGATACCAGCAAGTGATGGATTTAAATATCCTAGTGCTGCTAAGGGTATCATAACTATATTATACGAAAATGCCCAGAAAAAGTTAAGATAAATATTCTTTAAAGTTGCAAGTGATAAGTCTATTGCCTTAATGACAAGACCTAGATCTAAATTCATTAATGTCACATCCGATGTATCGATTGCGATATCTGAACCACTTCCTACTGCAAATCCAACATCTGCCATCTTTAATGCTGGAGCATCATTAATACCATCTCCAACAAAGGCCACAATCTTTCCTTCATTTTGAATCTCTAAAATCTTTTCTGCCTTCTCATGAGGTAAAACCTCATAGAAGATATGATCGATTCCTAAAATGGATCCGATATATCTAGCAGTGATCTCTTGGTCACCGGTAATCATATAAGGTGTAATCTTTCTTCTCTTTAGCTCATCAATAACACCTTTAGCAGATTCCTTGATTGGATCTGTTACAGCGAGCATATTGACAATTTTAGCATCAATTGAAGTAAAGAATACGGTTTTACCCTGTCTTAAATAAGTCTCAAAATCATAGTCTGACATATCATATTTTAGTTCCTTCATTAAATTCGGAGAACCAACATAAACTTCCTTTTGATTAATCGTTCCCTTAATTCCTTTTCCAAGTAAAACTTGAAATTCTTCAACATCTAAATAGTCATCATCATAGGCATCTGTAATTGCCTTTGCAATCGGATGATTAGAATGCTTTTCAAGGGATGCTGAATAAACTAAGGTATCTTCATCTCCAACGATGTCAGAAAGCTCAGGATGACCCTTGGTTAATGTACCTGTCTTATCAAATGCAATCGCGTTAATTTTATTGGCGATTTCAAAGAATTCACCACCCTTATATAAAATACCTTCCTTAAAGGCAATTCCACTACCAACTGATATGGATGTTGGAGTCGCTAAGCCTAAGGCACATGGACAGCTAATGACTAATACAGCAATTGCAGGTGCGAATGCATGAGATGCGACGTGTCCACCATCTTTAACAAATAGCCATAAGAAGAATACTGAAATGGAAATCACTACAACCACCGGAACAAACAATGCAGCTATTTTATCCGCGATTCTTTGGGCCTTTGGCTTGATTAAAGCTGTATCCTCAACTGTTTGTATAATTGAAGATAAAATCGTGTCAGAACCGACAGCAGTGACTCTAATCTCTAGGGTATCCACGGTGTTCATCGTTGAACCGATAACCTTATCACCGGGTTCCTTAAAGGCTGGCATGGGTTCACCAGTAATCATTGCTTCATCGACATAACTCTTACCATCTAAAATAATTCCATCTAGTGCAATCTTTTCATTTGCTAGGACAATCATTAAATCTCCGGGCTTGACATCATCGACTGGAACCATGACATCCTTACCGTTTCTTCTAATTCTCGCTTCCTTCGCACCTAATGAGATTAAGGATTGAAGTGCATCACTTGTTTTTTCTTTAACTCTATTTTCAAAGAAATTACCTAGAAGCACCATAAAGATAATGACTGCTGTAGTTTCAAAATATAAATCAGGCATCGCATGTCCTGCATGAGCATCATAGGTCAGTGTAGCATATACTGAATAAATATAGGCAGCACTTGTCCCTAATACGACTAAAGCATCCATTCCTAAATTTCTACCCTTTATTTGATGGTAGGTAGCTTGAAAGAATCTTCTACCAACAAAAAATAAAATTGGAGTAGCAATTGCCCATTGTACATAACCATTCATTAAAATCTCTGGCACGTAAATAGGAATTCCTAAATGAACAAACATTGTCCACAGCAACGGGAAGGTAAGAATGAAGGCTAAGACTAGATCGATCATATCCCTTTTCTTTGCCTTTTTTTGTTCCTCATTGTTAAAAATCGGATAATAACCGATGATTCTTAGGTGATCCCCTAATTTATCGGTATCAAATTTTTCTTCGTTATAATTAAATATAACCTTTTTAGATGTTACTAAAACCTTCGCATCCACATCCTCCATACCTCCAAAATAGGATTCTATAGATTTCGCACACTGTGCGCATGTAATATTAGATACTTTTATTGATTCTCTTTTCATATGTGAATTCCTTTCATGATGTTATAGCCATGGGCAATAATCTCTTTTGCGTTTTGGTCATTTAGACGGTAATAGACCATTTTCCCTTTTTTATCACTTTTAACTAAATGATAAGACTTTAAATATTTCATTTGATGTGAGATTGCACTTTTTGATACACCGAGTAAATAAGCAAGATCACATACGCAAAGCTCATGGTCCTTAATCGCTTCAAGAATCTTTATTCTTGTTAGATCAGAAAATATCTTAAACAAACTTGCTAAATCAATATATTCTTGATCCTTATATAACTCTGACTGTACTTGATCTAAAACATCCTGATGAAAGATGGTACAGTTACAATTAACGTCACATGGTTTCATGTTAACCTCCTATAGTTGAGCGAACACTCAACTGTATTATACATGACTTGTTTTATCTTTGCAAGAAAAAAACACTCCGGAGAGTGTTAATGTGAAAGGATTTGATCCACTGTTTTTTGATCTAGCTTTTTGATGACAGCGAGCATCAGTTTAATTGTGTTTTCATAATCATCATAATGGATGATTGAGGTATGAGAATGCATGTAACGTGTGGGAATACCAATTGAGAGTGATGCTGCACCCTTATGTGCTAAATGCATATGACCCGCATCGGTTCTACCACCAACAATAAATGCTTCCTGATAAGGTATTTTTTCTTCTTTCGCGACATCAATTACAAATTGTCTTAATGCTTGATGTGGAACTAGTCCACCATCATATAAAAGAATTTGTGGTCCCTTACCTAAGGATTGTTCTAATGCTTCACCACCTGGTACGTCATTAGCTAGTCCGGTATCAACAGCAATAGCTATTTCAGGAGCGACGATATAAGAGCTTGTTTTCGCACCACGTAATCCAACCTCTTCTTGAACAGTAAACGTTCCAAAAAGTTGATTTGGGCTTTTTTCTAATCGTTTTAAGACTTCAATCACTACAGCACTACCAATTCTATTATCCCAAGCCTTACCCAAAAGGTATTTTTCATTGCCTAATACTGCAAATTCAGAGCGAGGAACAACCATATTTCCTGGTTCAACCCCTAGCTTTTCAGCCTCTTCCTTAGAATCTACACCTAAGTCTAAATACATCGTATCAATTCCAAGTGCTACATTTCTTTTATCAGCTGGAATGATATGTGGTGGCTTGACACCAGTTACTGCAGCTACAATGCCTTTCTTTGTATGGATATCCCATACCTGAGCAAGCATCACCTGTGAGAACCAACCACCAAGTGTTTGGAACTTCACGAAGCCTTCTTTAGTGATTTGTGTCACTAAAAGTCCGATTTCGTCCATATGACCTGCAATCATCACTCTTGGACCTTCACTACCCTTTGTACCAATCACTGAGCCTAGATTATCATACTCAAGATGACTTACATGATCTTTGATCTCAGATGCGATAAACTGACTAACCTTTTTTTCATTACCTGGAACACCTGGTAATAATGACAATTTTTTTAACAATTCGTATTCTTTTTTCATGGATTTGTCCCCTAACCTAACATTAGTCAAATTATAGCATATTTTTTGGCAAAATAAAAGCCTAGAAAGCTGTGAGAACGAATTTGTTCTACGGCGGTATTACCTTTTCGATATTTCGGGATTCCAATTCAATTGGCTTTCACGCCCATATCGTTTTAATACCAGTAAATATGATTTGGGTTCCACGGCTGCTTCCTAGGTTCACCTTCAATTTATCACTAATGGATTCGAATGTCAAGAAAAAAGAAAACGCTCTCAATTTAGAGAGCGTTATATTATAACGGGTTTTAAAATATTAAGAAAAAATATTAGTAGTAGACAGAAATACGAACAAACTTTCCATGATTAATCATTAAGGACAAGAGCACTTCTCTAATTTTAGATTCAATCATGTAATCGACATTCACTGAAGGTATATCGACACGAACCGTTAAATAATCCTCTTCTGATAAATCATCTAATTCAATATAATCAAAGTCTTCTCCAAAGGCCTCTAGCTCTTCATCGAGTTCAAAATATACAATCATTGAAATAATGATTTTCGTCTTGATTTCGAGCTCCTTTAATAGTCCTGCAAGGCTTTGTGCTCTAGCAATAATATAATTTGGTCTATGAAAGAAATTCTTTTCATATAATTCCTTATTGGGGTCTTCCTCAAATTTAGCCATGACCTGCATTTTAAACTTAGATTCTAAGTATGTTTTAAACTGATCAGCACGCTTCGTATGCTTATAATGGAAATCAGCATATAAATGAACAACTTCATTACCATAAGCATAGGCAGTAATTAAAAATTTGAAGAAATTCGCATAAACTAAGATATCATGAAACTGTTTTTGGAATGTTTCAGGTTTAACTCTAATCTGGAAATGCCCACAATAGATATAGGATTCATTATAGACAAGTGGTTCAAATAACGCATTTGCATATACCTCTAATTGAAGATCCACATCATAGTAATGATAGGAATCATAGGCGACTCTATGGAAATATTTAGTCAATTCAATCGCACCTACGACGATACCAATTATAAATATCGATCCAGCTAAGCTAAATTTTAAAGGTATTGGAAAGCTTGAGATAAAGATTAAATAAATAATCGGTAGGAAAAGTGAAATAACAAAGGTCCTAAATGTCGATGTAAATCCCTTTTTAAAAAGGAAAAATGCTAGGACAAAGACAATAATCACATTATAGAATACGAAGAAATTGAACCAGCTGAAATTATTCAGTGAGTTTGCTATATTGTTAATTCCTAATATAAATAAGAAGATACCTAAGGTAACTAAGCCAAGCATAACCATTTGTCTAGTATGCAAATACCATTTTTTCGTATAAAGCTTTCTAGCCTGAGGTAGATGATAAAAGTTTTTCATTTCCTTTTGATAGCTGAAAAATGGCCAATAGGAACCTCGAATTGAAAAACGAATTGGTAAAACATCTTCATCCTTCATTTTGGCTGTCAAATAGTTTTCAAAGCTAGATAAAGGATTTAAGACGAATAGCAAGGTACCAATGATAATAAATGGCAAATGATAGGGTTCAGAGAGTATGTATAAAAAGATAAATGTAATCAGTCCGTATATAAAGGCTACAATCATTTTTGGTACGCCACCAAACACATAAACGCCTACATAGACTAAGCTGATGATTGCAGAAATCATAAAAATGCCTTGACCTCTTAGATTGAGTAAAATCAAAGCAATCGGCATGGTGATAAAGATTAAAATGGTGAGTGATCCTGCTATTGCGATGCGTCTTTTCATCATGTAACCCCCAATAGATTTATTATACAAAAAAAGAGTGGAATTTTCCACCCTTTTTGACTTTTACTTTAAGTTTGATAATGCAGCGACTAAATCAGCCTTTAGCATTTTGTCTGCGCCTTCAATACCTTTTTCAACTGCTAAAGCTTTTAAGTCTTTAACAAGTAGCTTTGAGTAGTCGACAGCTTCAACAACTGCTTCAACCTTTTTAGGAGTTTCAGCCTTTTTAGGAGCTTCTACTTTTGCTTCAGCTTTTTTAGGAGCTTCAACTTTTTTAGTTTCTACCTTCGCTTCAACCTTAGGTAAATCACCCTTTAATGCTTTTTTTGCGATGTCTGCATAAAGTGTGAAATCAGCTGGTTGGAATACTGCTAGGTCTGCTAACATCTTACGGTTAACTTGAACGTTTGCTAATGATAAACCGTGGATGAATGTTGAATACTTCATACCATTGATTTTTGCAGCAGCATTGATTCTTTGGATCCAAAGCTTTCTGAATTGTCTCTTCTTTTGCTTTCTATCTCTGTAAGCATAGCTTAATGAACGCATCACTTGTTCGTGAGCTGTACGATATAATGTTCTCTTAGAACCGAAGTAGCCTTTAGCTAACTTTAATATTTTTTTGCGGCGTGCTCTTGCAACTGTTCCGCCTTTTACTCTTGGCATTTTTTAGTTCCCTCCGTTTATAATAAGTTCGAAATCAAAGACTTGATACGCTTCTTATCTGACGCGTGAACCGTTGTTTCGCCTCTTAATTGTCTATTTTGTTTTGTTGTTTTTGACATAGCTAAATGGCCTGTATACGCTTGACCGCGCATTAATTTGCCAGTGCCAGTTACTTTAATTCTCTTTTTTAAACCACTGTGTGTCTTTTGTTTTGGCATGATAAATGTCCTTCTTTCTTATAATGGGTTGTTTGGCGATAGCATCGCAATCATACTTCTACCGTCCATTTTCGGTCTTGATTCAACCGTTGCATGAGTACCGATAGCCTCAATAAATCTTTCGATCACTTGTCTTCCGACTTCGCTGTGCGTGATCATTCTACCAAAGAAACGTATGCTAACCTTGACTTTGTCGCCTTTTTCGAGGAACTTTAGTGCATGTTTAAGTTTGGTTTCGAAATCGTGCGTGTCAATCGTTGGGCTTAAACGAATTTCCTTAATTTCAACGATATGTTGGTTTTTCTTTATTTCTCTTAGCTTTCTTTGCTGTTCATAGCGATACTTAGAGTAATCCATAAGTTTTGCTACCATTGGCTTAGATTCAGGAGAAACAACGACTAAATCGAATTCTCTTTGTTGCGCAAGAAATAAAGCTTCTCTGCGGCTGATAATTCCGACCTTAGTACCAGTCTCGTCAATAACTAATAGTTCTACATTTGGAATATTCTCGTTTACTAATTCAGTAGATTTGTTTGGTCTGACTTGTTGTCTAATGCAGTCCACCTCCGTTTCCTAGGAATTTGAAAAGAAAAAAGTGTGTACATAATGCACCCACTTGTCAATGTCAATTAAGATATTGTGACATTTTGCCTATGAATTCGTCCATCAGGCGAGAGGGTACCTCTTCTTTTCACTAAATTGTTACTACTAGATTATACCATTTTTATATGCAAAGTCAACTGATAATGTTATTTAATCTCTTCATGAAGCATAAGTTTGGCGGTAATTGCTAGTCCTAATAAAATATAACACAGTTTATATAGATATGCAAGGGTAAAACCTGAGAAAAATGATGAATATACAGGAAAAAGATAATAAATGAATGGAATTTGATAATCTTCATAAAGCCATCCAATTAACGTATAAAATAATGGAATGAGAATAGCGAAGGCTTTATATCTTTCCTTAATGAGTAAAAGGATAAAAATAGAAAGGATTAGACCATCTAAATAGATATGGATTAAGAAGTGAATTGCTTGGTTATTTAAAATATAATAATGAGTCATTAAGGAGGGGAGTAGGTGATAAAAGAGGATAATGACTCCATAAATCCAAGTAATGATTAAAAAATATAAAATCATTTTATGAATAAGGACGAAGGACCTTCCAAAGTAAGAAAATAGTGGCTTTAAATAGGGTTGGTCATGATCCATTAATAAGATGGTTACTAAAAATGGCATTAAAAATGAAACAATCTTTCCCATCATTAAATGATAGTAGATATTATTATCCTTTTGATAGAGGAGCTGCAGAGATATCTTCTCATCTGTATATAAAAAGAAGGTCATCAGTAAAACAATCACTAGAAGTGATAGCATAAAGATCCTTCTTTTTTTATGATAAAAGAGATGAAGATATAAAAATGAAATCATAGGGATATATGAAGGGATGCCATATCCTTAAATAAATCAGGCTGATGTGTTGATATCATAAAGCTCATGCCTTCACCCTTCTTTTTTTCAATCCATTTTTTTAATACGAGAGTACTTTCTAAATCCAGTCCCGATAATGGCTCATCTAAAATAATTAAATCAGGATTTCCTAAAAATGTGGAGATAATCGCTAACTTTTGTTGGTTTCCCTTGGATAGTTCATGGATGCTTTTGAATATTGGGATATTAAATGCGAGGATCAGCTCATTATCTATTTTTCCCTTCTTAATCCTTGCTAAGGTCTCTAAATAAGGGAGAACCTTAATAAACAAGGGTAACATCGCTTTTTCTGGTAAATATCCAATTTTTAGCTTTTTTGATTCCACTAAACCAAAATCTGGATGAATAAAGCCTAAAACAAGCTGAATTAATGTTGTTTTGCCGTTTCCATTTTCTCCACTTACTAAAATGAAATCACTTTTATTAATTTCTAATGTAAATTTCTTTTCTAAATACTTCTTACCTGCATTATCTAGTTTAATCAAGGGCATAGGCATGGATTAGCGGACCGCTCTCCTTTAAAATATGGTAATCGACGATATACTTAAAATTCATAATTCCTTGTTTTTCAGTGTTAGAAAATGTAATGATAATTGGGACGTTATCTAAAAGATAAGCCTGATAGGGAATATAGATGATTAATTTGCTTGCCTCATTTTTAAAGGTAACCTCTAAATCCATTCCTATAAAGATACTTTCAATATCTAAAATCGATTCAAAGTAATCAACATGAATCTCAGATAGTCTCGATAAAAATGAGTTTTCCTTTTTTATTCCTGATAGGGATGACCAATCGAATAAATTAGAATCGCTATCTAAATAGATTAAGCTCATTTTTCCAATGTAGACCTTCACTTCTTCGTCATTTGCCAGCAATATATTTAAGTAACAATCCTCTATATAATAATCTCCAGCTAAATAAGGCATTGAAAAATGAAGATGATAAATGTGATAGAAATCATTTAAATAGGCTTCAGTTCCCTTCTTTTCAACAGTGACTAAGGATATTTCAAGCTTTTTGGATTCCTCTTCATTGGATATAAATGTATTTTGATAGCTTTCTAGATCGGATAAGGGATGATGCTCAACATTTAAATAAATTGGAACCGTTATTTTTTGATCACTACTGTATAAATAAGAGTAATACTTTGAAACAGTTAAAATCTTAGGAGATACCTTTGGTTCATTATGTCTAATGATTAAAACCATGAAGATAGCGAGTAATATAATTGAAAAATAAGAAATGAAGTGCTTCATATACGCTTTTTTTCCAGTCGTTGATATTCAGTAGTGACGACAAAGATCTCAAAGCCACCACGCTGTGTGCGAATCCAAAAGTAATAATAGGCACCAACACCATTGGTTAATTTACCCTCACCATAGGTGTATAGATCAACTTGAGTGCCAGGATCAACCTTTAAGCTAATATCATAGACCTCCTTATCCTCAGTTGAGATTTGATAGTCACCAGATAGCTTTAAGGAACCCTCTAGATTATTTTTAAATGCTTTTTTATCTGCTCCACCTTTCATTCCGATATTTCCTGTAGCAGAGATGCCAATCTTTGTAGAAACCTTTCGGTCTAGTTTATAATTATAGGAAATTGGTGTAAACCCATCATTATAATAGGAAAATAATGTCTCAGATATATAGGATACCTTGACATTAGATCTCACCTTATAGACTTGCCACCCACTAAATTTTCTTTTATCGACTTCCTTATAATAGGTGGTGTAATCATCCTTGGTATAGTTTTCTAGTAGCTTTCCTTCGGTTAAAGTAATCGATTCAAAGGATGTATAATTGGTTGCTGCTGAGCTTTCTATCGATACCATATAGCTAATCATCATACAAATCATTAAAAACACAAATTTTTTCATTGTTATTTCCTCCTGCCTTATAGTAGAGAAGAAATAATCAAATTACTATAAAAAAAATGATTTGCCAGACAACTGGCAAATCATCTTATTATTTTTTCATGAAAGCTTCAATATCGGAAACTTCTTTAATGATATCCTTGCTCAAATTGATATTACCTGATTTCTTGACTACAATATCATCTTCAATTCGAATACCAATACCCTCTTCTGCAATATATAATCCAGGTTCAACTGTAATTAATGCCCCTTCAGGGATAGGTTTACTATAGTTACCAACATCATGCACATCAAGTCCTAGGTAATGACCTAATGAGTGATAATAATATTTATTGATTTCATCATCCTCACGAATGAGCCCTAGCTTTTTCGCACCTTCAGTGAGTAGCTTTTTACCATACTCATTATATTCCTTTAATGTAATTCCAGGCTTTAGAAATTCAATCGCTTTTTTATTAACATCTAAAACGACTTCATAAACTTCCTTTTGTCTTGGATTAAATTTTCCATTAGCAGGATAAACTCTTGTGATATCTGAGCAGTAATGATTGAGTTCAACACCTAAATCAAATAATACTAAGTCACCATCATTAATCTTTGAATCATTATCGATATAATGTAGTGTTGTTGCATTCTTACCACCAGCAGCAATCGTATCAAAGCTTGGTGATGTGCGATGCATATTTAAAACATAATTGAATTCAGCCTGCAATTGATACTCAAACTTACCAGGTGCCATATGAGTCATGATCTCATTTAAGCCTTCCTTAGTAATGCTTAAGGCTTTTTTCACTTGGGTAATTTCATAATCATCTTTAACAGTTCTTAATTCAGCAAGCATCATTTGATTTGTTTTCAATAAAACATGTGGATAAAGTGTTTTTAAATAGCTTGCGTAGCTGATACCCTTGGTATCTGCTGTATGTTCATTTAAACGCTCTAAATCGAGATAAATGGTTTCAATAAAGCCAAATAGTGCGCGTCTTGATGTTGATAATAGTTGTGCAATAAAGGTATCTAATGTAGCGATATCCTTAATATCAGTCACTTCAATTTCTGAAATATCAGATGCTTCACCAAAGGTGTAGCCTGCACCATCCCATAATGCTTTAATTGGGTCAACAGTTTCAATAAAAAGGTAAGCTTTCGATTCAGTTTCTCCCTTAGCTAGCAGTAAACAAACATTTTGTTGATCAATTCCTGTCAGATAGAAAAAGTTTCTATTGACCGAAAATAGATAATGCTGATCACTTGATTTTTGAGGTGCACTACCAGAGAAAAAGAGTGATAGTGTACGTGGAGCTAGATTTTCTAAATAGGCTAATCTTCTTTCTTTATACATGAATTTCCTCCTTATAGAGATTCAATTTCTAATTTTATTTGTTCGGATAAAATCTGAATGTAGCTCATCGCTTCATTCATTGATTTTCCCTTGGTTCCAAAATAAATCTTGATTTTAGGCTCTGTACCACTTGGTCTAAAGACAATCCAAGTGTGATCCTCATAGTAATATTTTAACACATTCGATTTAGGATAGTCTAATTTGGTTTCTAAGCTATTTTCTATATGAATTCCAGCGTCAATATCATCATAGGATAAAAGCTTCTTTCCCTTGATTTTTGGTGGGTTTTCTCTGAAATGCTTCATCAATAAATTAATCTTTTCTAAACCAGATAATCCAAGTAAGGTAATACTCTTAGTATACTCATAGTAATAGCCAAACTGAGCATAAATTTCATTTAAATAATCAATTAAAGTCATTTTTCTCATCTTGCAAAAATTCGCAATTTCGGAAAGTAAATAAACCGCTTGAACTGCATCCTTATCTCTAACAAAATCACTTACCAGTGAACCGTAGGATTCCTCTGCACCAAACATATAAGTGCCTTTATTTTTATTCAGTTCTGCTTTTTCACCAATGAACTTAAATCCTGTTAATGTCGTTTCTACTTGCATACCATAGGATTTAGCAATCACTTCAATTAAATCTGATGTTACATTGGTTTTGTAGACAAAGCCACTTTGTGGAAGTTCTCCCTTTTTCTTTTTCTCAGAGAGAATATAATATAATTCAATGACTGCTGTTTGGTTACCTGATAATAGCTCATAGGTATTGTTATGCTTAACTGCAATTCCAAGTCGATCTGCATCAGGGTCTGTAATCATAATGACTTCAGCATTGATTTCCTTTGCATAGCGAATGGTTTCTTCATAGGCTTCAATTTCTTCTGGATTGGATGACTTTGTATTGGAAAATGATGGGTCAACAATCATTTGTGGCTCATATGGATAAACATCATATCCCTTATCCTTTAAGAAGGAAGGTATGATAGGTCCACCTGTTCCATGAAGTGGAGAATAAACGATTTTTAGATCCTTTTTTACATCTAAAATCGAAATCTTTTCGACTTCATTTAAATAGATTCCATCGAGTGATGAATCGATATATTGAATCAAATCATTATCGATATAATCGATTTCAAACGGATTTTCAATCAAAGATACTTCATCAATGACTTGTTCTGCTTCATCTGGGCTTAGCTGAGCACCTGTTTCATTATAGGCCTTATATCCATTATAGGTTTTAGGATTGTGAGACGCAGTAATCATGATTCCACCAGACGCCTTAAAATAGCGAACCGCAAAGGATAGCATTGGAGTTGGTCTTAAATTCTCATATAAAAAGGATTTAATCCCTTGAGCAGCTAAAACCATAGCTGCTTCCTTAGCAAACTCCTTAGAGTAGTGTCTATTATCATAAGCGATTGCGACACCACCAGTCTTACCATTTTTAATTAAATAGTTAGCAAAGCCTAATGTAGCTTTTCTAATCGTATAGACATTGACACGGTTGGTACCTACACCCATTAGACCTCTAAGTCCACCAGTGCCAAAAGAAAGGTCATTATAAAAAACCTCTTCGATTTGTTCTTCATTCAGTTCAATAAGCTCTTCAAGTAGTTTAGGATCTAAATCCTTTTGATTGAGCCAAAATTGGTATCTTTTTTCATAAGACATAAATTATCACCTGTAGTTATTATATAATAATATTTTGAAAAATAAAAAAAAATAACCAGATTTTTCTGGTTATTTTGATTTGGTTTCATTCCGGTTGTAGATCGATAACAGTCCTTTTAGGACTAAATCTGGATCACGCGTTAATTCGTGCTTACAAAGTGGTGCAATGGTTTGAGATAAACCGCCAGTTAAAATGACATCGAATTTCTCTTTAACCTCTTCACGAATACGATCAATTAGACCGTCTACCTGAGCAGCGACACCATAGGTAACCCCGGATTGCATACAAGCGATTGTATTGGTTCCTAGAACCTTTTTAGGGACTTCAATATCGATATCAGGTAGTAAAGCTGTATTTCCTACAAGTGCCTTGATGGAGATACCAACACCTGGAGTGATAATAACTCCAAGAATTGTCTTATTTTTAATGTAAATATATTTGATTGCTGTACCTAAATCAACGACTAAAATAGGAGAGTCCTTAGATTCTACTGCGACACCACTACAAATTAAATCCGCACCAACTTCTCTTGGGTGATCAGTTTTAACATTTAACCCTGTTTTTACACCAGGACCAACGATTAAGGGTTCAATATGAAAGTGCTTGGCTGCGATTTCCTTTAATTTCTCCGTAATTCTAGGAACTACAGAGGAAATTGCTATGGAAGTGATTAGCTTCATATCGTATAGATTTTTAATGGATAGCCAATATTCATCTGAGGTTTTTTGAACCTCAGTATTTAGACGGAATGTATCAACAATCGATACTCCATCGGATATACCTATGGAAATATTGGTATTTCCCACATCAAAAAGTAGAATCATGTCATCACTCATTTCTATTGTTTATCTTTGATTTGTTGTAAAGCGAATAAAATAGGTGTTCCGATAAATGCTGCTAAAATTGCTTCGACTAAGCCATTGGTTACTGCAATTGATAAAATTAAACTTAATAATTGATCTGCAGGAATTAAGGTAATGACTAACGCTCTTTCGAAAACAACAAGTGCAGTTAACACTAAAACTGTATGTATAAATGTAGCTAGAATCAAAGTCGATGGGATTAAAATCTTTTTATCATCAGCCTTTTGAATAAAGGCGTAATATCCTGTAACAAAGCCAACATTAATGATTAAGAAAATCACTGTAACTAAGGTAGCATTCCAACCTGAGAAGGTAATGATTGCTTGACCTGCATAAAAAATACCAAATGAAGTGATTAAGGTCACAATTCCAAAAATATAGATATCAGCGTTTTTTACCTTGACTTCAATGACCTTAAAGAGCTCAACGATATAAATCGCAGCTAATGCAAATAAAAGTCTTGGTAACACAGATACCAGTGGGTTTACAAATGCTGGATCAAGTGGTCCAGTAGGTGTAGTTGCTGCACGAATCAGTGAGCCAACCCCAAAGAATAAAGCAAGCACTAAGCTATACTTCTTAGGCAATAAAAAAACACCAATCAATACAGGGATATGAATCAAGGTCAGTGCAACTGTACCGATGGTAATATAACCAATTTGAGGTACAAATGTCATCACTAAGATTATCGCTGCAAAAACAGATGCGAGTGTTAAATCTTTAACATTGTATTTCTTCATTTTTTTCTTCTCCTTTTTAGGCCTCTAAGGGTCCCATAAGTACTTTAATTATATAACTTTTAAATCAGTTATTCAAGGAAGTGATAAAAAAAAGATACGGATTAAGAAATCTGTATCTCTTTTAATGTGATTTAATTGTTTTTTTTCACTAATTATTCTGTGTATGGTCCCCATGGACTGTTATCAGGATCGGTATAAACGCGCTTGCCTCTATTTAAATCATCAATTTGAAGTAATTCTTCTTTAGTTAAGACCAAGTCCTTCGATTTGAAGTTTTCTTCTATTCTTGAAGGAGTTACACTTTTTGGAATCATAATTACATCACGTGCCATACCCCATGCAAAGATAACCTGAGGGATTGAAGCGTTATGGTTTTTAGCGATTTCACCTAAGGTTTCACCCCAAATCCCTTCAAATACGCCACCCTTCATTAATGGGCCGTATGATTCAATAGCAATACCCTCTGAATCTAGATATTTTTTTAATGGAACCTGAGATAGACCAGGATGTAATTCGACCTGGTTTACCATTGGTTTAATTTCTGCAGTTTCAAATAAATCGGTTAAATGAGATCTTGTAAAGTTAGAAACACCGATTGCTCTTACCTTTTTTTCTTGATAAAGGGTTTCAAAGAAAGCCCATGTTTGTTGATTAATCTTTTTATCTTGATTTGGCCAGTGGATTAAATATAGATCCACATAATCTGTTTGAAGCTTTGCTAGTGATTCTTCAAACTGTGCTCTCATCTTTTCTACAGTGGAATGTCCACGTTGCTTGGTTGTTATAAAAATATCTTTTCTTGGAATCTTAGAGTCCTTAATCGCTTGTCCGACAGATTCTTCATTCTTATACATTTGTGCAGTATCGATATGACGATAACCAACAGATAATGCATGAAGTACTGTTTCATAGGCAGATGTGCCATCAGCAACTAAAAATGTTCCTAAGCCAATCATTGGCATCAAAACGCCATTTGCTAATTTTTTGTTCATGAATTACTCTCCTTTAATTTTTTAATTAAATCTGGGGTTAGTGTTCCTAGAACTGTAAATAACATTTTTCTTGCTGCATCTAAATCTCTTAAATCCATCATTGCTGCAGTTGAGTGAATATATCTTGCTGGTAAACCGATGGTTGTAGCGAGTACGCCACGGTTTAAATCTAATGCCTTAGCAGCATCTGTTCCACCCATTGACACAAAGTATTGATGAGGGATTCTATGCTTTTTAGCAAGCTTGACAAAGAAGTCAAGTAAGCCTTGATGCATCACATTTCTTGGGTCATACATTCTGAGTAAAAATCCTTTTCCTAAGCCACCAAGTGCATCTTTATCTAAGGCATCATTAACTGGTGAAGCGTCTAATGCAAGAAAGACATCAGGATTGAAAAAGTTGACTGAGGTTTCTGCTCCACGAAGTCCTACTTCCTCTTGAACGGTAGCTCCGCATACTAAAGTAAAAGGTAGTTCAAGATCGTTAAATTTTTGAATTGCTTCAAGTGCTAAGCCACATCCATATCTGTTATCAATTGATTTAGAAATGACACGATTTGGGTTTTTTGTATATGCGAATGGATTGTCATATAAGACCATATCGCCTAGAGCTACACCATAAGATATAGCCTCTTCCTTTGTGGATGCTCCTATATCTAAGACGAGTTCCTGAAAGGTCGTATTTTGTTCCTTTTTTAAATGAGGAGGGATTGCTCCAATCACACCTTTAATGACACCATTTTTTGTATGGATATTTAAAACCTGTGAGATAAAGACCTCACCGTTTAAGCCACCAATGGGTTGAACCTTTAACATCCCAAGCTCAGTGATTCCAACAACGATTAATCCGACTTCATCCATATGTCCTGCAACCATCACCACAGGAGCATCAAGAAGCTTAGATTTTTTAACGGCAAAGATAGAGCCTAAACGATCGGTTTCAATGGAAAAACTTGGATATTTCTCCATAAAATTTCTCATATATGTTCTCACATCTTTTTCATAACCACTTGTTCCTTCAAGATCAAATAAATCCTTATAAACCTTCTTTAGCATGTTTTTCTACCTTTCCAATGAGCTGATAAATGGGTCCAAATGCTCTTTTCTTGATTTCGTATTCTGTCATATAAGCGGATGCTTCTAATTCGTAGTTTACATCTACAATATTGAAATATGGTTCTATATAATCAATGCTATCCAAAAATAGCTTTGGATGGTCTGTTCTAAATTGAAGGAAACCATCATCCTTGAGTAATTCTGTATATGTTTTTAAAAAGGGAGGATAGGTGAGTCTTCTCTTATGATGCTTAGCCTTTGGCCAAGGATCAGAGAAGTTCAAGTAAATGCCGTCGATTGAATCTTTATCGAAATAGAGATTTAAAAAGGAAGCGTCACCTAATATAATCAATAAATTATCAAGCTTCATCGCTTCTTTTTTCTCCATGATTCGGTAGCAGACATTGATATTGACTTCCATCGCAATAAAAATATAATTTGGATTGTCTAAGGCAAGCTTTGTTATAAACTGTCCCTTTCCACTACCAATCTCAAGAAATGCACTTTTATCTGTTAATTCTAGTCTTTTTGGCTCAACGATGACACCGTAGGACTCAAGGATTTCCTTGGTTGCGTACTTTACTTTTTTTTGTCTCATAAACTTCCATTCTAAAAACTTAAAGCGGTAGCATAACTACCACTTTGATTTTCATGTTTTACAATATAAAAACTATGCGAGTCTACCTAAGCCTTCAGTTAAGATAAAGTCAGTAATAGCCATCATTGCCTTATCTGAATCTGAGCCAGTTACATGCACCTTTACAATTTCACCTTTATAGATGCCTAAAGACATTAAACCCATAATAGATTTTAGATTGACAGTTTTTCCCATCGCAGATAAGTCAATATCGGAATGAAATGTCATTGCCAGATTCACAAGTCTTGTTGCAGGTCTTGCATGAATCCCGTACTCAGAAATAATTAAAAATGATTGTTCCATTAGTTTCCCTCTCGTATCTTATCATTTAAGTAGGATAAGACTTCCTTTGTATGATTTTTAATGAGTAAAGTGAGTTCTTTTCCCTTTAGGAATGTCGGAATTGACAATTCAGAAAGTTTTTTTGAATCCACTTTTTTAATATCATTGACAATAATCTTTAAACGCTGATGCTCACTAGATAAGCTTTTCATATTTTGGCTTGATCCAAGTGCTAATGCAAGATTCTCAAGATAAAGTGTATCTATTGGTATTTGTTTAACCTTAGGAGCTTTTCTTTTTTTGATTCCAAGGATTACAAATAGTAGAATAATGAGCAATATACTTACAGCAAGGATATTTAAAATGAGATGTAAATCTTCATTGATGCCTAATAAATTCCACATAAAAATACCTCCGCTCATATAGATTATATCTATAAATCAATTATTTTTCAATCATTTTATAAACATTGCATCACCAAAAGAAAAGAATCGATAATGTTTTTCTACAGCTTCTAGGTATGCTTTTTTAATAAACTCAGTTCCTGCAAGTGCCGAGACGAGCATAATCAATGTTGATTTCGGTAAATGGAAGTTGGTTATTAATTTATTTACCGCTTTAAACTGATATCCTGGATAGATAAAGATCGATGTATCAAAGGTTCCAGGTATAAATTTTGAATCAAAATTACTTTCAATGGTGCGTATTGAAGTTGTTCCTACGCATATAATATTTTTCTTTTTTGCTAGTGCATCATTTAATAAATCTGCGCTTTCTTTAGTCATCGTATAGGTCTCTTCATGCATATGATGCTCTAAAATGTTTTCTACTGAAACTGGCTTAAATGTCCCTAAGCCGACGTGCAGTGTAATTGGGACAATGATAACACCCTTTTCTCTAACCTTAGCGAGTAATTCTTTTGTGAAATGAAGACCTGCAGTTGGTGCAGCTGCACTTCCTAAATCCTTTGCATAAACGGTTTGATAGCGGTCTTTTTCGATTAATTTCTCTGTGATATATGGAGGTAGAGGCATCGTTCCTAATGCTTCCAGGATTTCAATGAATATGCCTTCATATTTCATCTGAAAGGTTCTAATGCCTTCTTCTTTAATTCCTATGCATTCAGCGACTAAAAGCTTCCCAAAATGGATTTTAGTGCCTATTTTGACACGCTTTGCTGGCTTAGTCATCGCATCCCAGATGTTAGGTGCAGTTTCCTTTAAAAGTAAGACTTCAATCAATGCATCTGTATCTTCTTTAATTCCCATTAATCTAGCAGGGATGACCTTTGTATCATTGATGACTAAGACATCATTTGAGTCTAAGTGGTCGATGATATTATAAAAATGCTCATGTGTAATCGATTGATCTTTACGATCTAGAATCATTAATCTTGAATGATCTCTTTTTTCACTTGGGTGCTGTGCTATTCTATCCTTTGGTAATTCAAAATCAAAATCACTTAATTTCATCATCAAAAAGTCCTTTATAATATTTAATGCCTAAAGCTTCATAGGCCTTTTGAGTCGCCATTCTGCCTCTAGCTGTTCTTTTAATATAGCCTTCCATTAAAAGATAGGGTTCATAAACATCTTCAACGGTAGTTATTTCTTCACTAATGGTTGCAGATATTGATTCAATACCTACAGGTCCACCATTAAATTTTTCGATAATACTTCTTAGGTATCTATAATCGGTATGGTCTAATCCATTATGATCAATACCTAATTTAGATAATGCATGATTGGTTATCTTTTCAGTGATGATACCATCACCAATGATTTCTGCGAAATCTCTAACTCTTCTAAATAGTCTGTTCGCAATTCTTGGTGTTCCTCTACTTCTTTTCGCGAGTGCGGTAATCGCATCCTCACCAATTTCATTTTGGTAGACCTTAGATGTTCTTCTAACAATCTTTTTTAAGTCTTCTACATCATAATAGGAAAGTCTTAAAACAACTCCAAAACGATCTCTTAATGGTGCGGATAAGTCACCAAAGCGGGTGGTCGCGCCTATTAGAGTAAATGGAGGTAAATCAATACGAATTGATCTCGACTCATGATCTTTACCGATCACGATATCTAAAACATAATCCTCCATTGCTGCATATAAAACCTCTTCAACAAAACGAGGAAGTCTATGAATTTCATCAATAAATAAAACATCACCAGGATTCAAGCTACTTAAAACAGCAGCTAAATCACCGCTTCTTTCAATTGCTGGACCTGAGGTTATTTTGATTTGCACTCCAAGCTCGTTAGCGATAATTTGTGCTAGCGTTGTTTTACCTAGTCCTGGAGGTCCATATAATAAAATATGATCTAATGCTTCTTTTCGCTTTAGCGCAGCCTTAATATAGATATCAAGCATTTCCTTGATATCCTCTTGACCAATGTATTGGTCTAGAGATTGAGGACGCAGACTTTGGTCTTCATCCTCTTTGATTGACATGGCTGTAACAATTCGGTCTTTATCCATTATTTACCTACTTTAATAAGAGTTGTAAAGCTTGTTTAATCATTTTTTCTACAGGTTGATCTTGATCAATCTTCTTCATGACTTTTCTCACTTCAACCTTTGAGTATCCAAGTGCAGATAATGCATCCTCGACATCATTTTTATGTGATGGGATGAGCTCATCATCCGTATCAACCAATTTACCCTTTAAATCTAATATAATTTGTTGTGCACTCTTAATTCCAATGCCTGGAAACTTCGTTAAATATTTGGCATTACCCTCTTCGATTGCGATAATAATATCTGTAATTGCGTCAGTTGCTAATATCGATAACGCACTTTTAGGTCCTATTCCAGATACGCCAATTAAGCGAATAAACAGCTCTTTAGATTCTAAGGAAGAAAAGCCGTATAAATTATTGATATCTTCTCTAACATAATGGTGCGTATAGATTCTAGTGTGATCTCCGATATGATAATTGTATGGGTTTGGTGAAATAATTAAATAACCAATTCCTTGATTTTCGATGACAAGATAGCTTGGTTTTATTTCTTTGATCGTGCCTTCAATCCATGCATACATTCAAATCACCAGTCCTTTAACATATTACTTTTTATTATAACATTTTTCCCTGGTTTTTTCTATCATATCAGTTGAATATGATATAATTATTTTAGGACGTGATGGATATTCAAAAGCTGGATTACTTAAAGTCTTACGAGACTGAGTTGAAGAACCAATTTGTTGTAGACAAGAAATACCTACCAATCTCTAAAAAATTGGTAGTTATTTTGCGTGATATCAATCCCTTTTTTGAAAAAGTTGAACTTAGAGAAGAAAAGGCTAAAGAATTGTTTGTTCATAATAGCTTAAATATCAATAGAGCATATGGTGAAAATATTGAAAACTATCACCGTTCCCTAGCAATCATCGTTGAAAAGAATCATAACGAAGTCGATAAATTTCAGAAACAGAAATTACAAAAAACACATGATTTAAATATCAATTTTAAGACATCTCTAGAACTTCTTGAGCAAAAAATATCACAAATACAAGAGGAAACTAAGGAAAAGCTGAGCAAATCAGAACAAACCTTAAAAAGAGAGCTAGGTCAAATCCAAAAGGTCATGGTGGAAGCTAGGAAAGTCCATCAACAAGCAACAACTCAAATTGAAAAGGAAAAAGAGCATTCGACTATTCTTCTTGCTCAAAACTATGATAAGAAGATAGCTGTTTTAGATCAACAGCTTGTAGATTATGAAAATGAGTTCAATAAAAAGCTAGTCATTGTTAGAGAAGATAGCCAAGTTGCTTCTTCTGGTAATGATGAATCCTATCTAACCATTAAAAATACCTATTCACAATTAAGTGTTTCCTTAAACAAAAAGATTAATGAAATCAAAAAGAAACATCAACAGGCACTAGCTCAGCTTGATAAAGAAAATCAAGCAAAGATTAAGCCGATTCATCAATCCATTGAGGATTTAAAAAAGAGCTACCAGGATGCACAAAGAAAATCATTAGAGGTCTATGGCGATAAGCTAACCAGCTTAAATGTCATTTTTGACGTTCAAAAAAAGAACTTTGATGATAAAAAAGCACGTATTATCCACGAGGGTAATGATGCTATCACTTTATTAAATAGTAAGCTATCCGCATTTAGAGAAACCATTCAAAAGGAAAAGCTAACAAAATCACGTGAAATGCGTGATGAAATGAAATCGCTTGAAGTAGAAAGAGATCGCGAAAAGAAAAATCATGATCTAACATCTGAGCTTAGAGCATTCGATTCTGAATTAAACAAGCAAATCATTAGAACCAATAAAGATATCGTTCTAAAGAAAAAAGAAATTCAAAAAAGGTTATACGATCTAGATATTAGGCATTTAAGAGAAATTAATGATTGGCGCTTGAAAAAGGTACTCTACGAGTATGAAAAGAAACAGGATTTCGCTAAAATTGATTTAAATTACAATCATAACATTAGTGCATCTGAACAATTATTAAAAGTTGAAGAACTTCATTATCAGTATAAAAAGGAAGTTCTTCTTTTAGAACAAAACAAAAACCTTCTTCCTCTAGAATATCAATTAGCGATTGCAGCATCCATTCAGGAAAGAGAATTAAATCTACTTGCCAATGATGCACATCTATCGATTGCTGCCTTTAAGCATTCTGAACAACTTCTAGAATTTGAATTCAAGAAGAATCAAGCACTGATTCATCTAGAGCGAGAAAGAGCGAAAGCATTATTTAATGCAGACTCTCAAGTCCTTAAGACAAATACACAACTTGAGCTAGAAAAAGAAAAGATTAAGCGTGATTATATTTTAAGTGAAGAGGAATTACGCATTGAGCTTAACCAAGCAATCTATAATAAGAGCAAACAAGCAATAGAGCACGAATATAATATCGAATCCTTTACGATTGAGTCTGAAAGAGAAAAGATTTATATCGAAAACAAATATACGTTGGACTTAATTAAGGAAGAAGCCTTATTAGAGGAACAAAAGCGTGCCTTTGTGGTTAGTGAAGCGAAATATAAGCATCAGCTACGCTTTTCTAATGAAAAGGCTTCAAGATTATTAAAAATTTATCAAAATGAGCTTGAATTCAATCAGAGTCTAAGCGAACAATTTATGGATATTGTTCGTATGCTTTATCAAAACGATTTAAGTTATTTAGATATTGTTAAGGAATTATATCATCTTCCATCACATCCTGAAGTCTTTAAGGGTGTATTGAAATCAATTATAAGCTTAACGAAAGAGATATCTACTTCTTTAATCCATATCCTAGAGTATTATCAATTATTAGACCAAGATTTTTATGTTAAAAAGATTGATGACTTAACTGGATATAAATTTATGCTTAAGCATGAGGACTTAATGAATTTCTATGAAACAGAAATTGATAAGTCTAAGGAAAAGAAGCTAGTCATTGAAAAGGATATTCGTCTTTTAGAGGAACAGTTCTTTCAGAATACAAGTGAGCTTGAACGCCATCACGCAGCGCTAATTGCCTTAGAAAAGGTGACCTTAGAGCTTAAAAATAGTGAAAAGGGTGAACACAAGCATCATGACATCAAGGAAAATCAAAAGCTAGTCGCAAATCATGAACAAGAATCCAAACGGATTCGACTTCAATTACAAAAAATTGAAAAATCAATTGATGAAAAGCATGCCCAAATTGATCCTATCGATAAAGAAGTTCTTAGAATCGAAGAAATGCAAAAGGTATCAGAAAAGAAGCTCGATAAAGAAAAACATCAAGAAGCATCTGGCTTTTATCGCTCCTTAAATAAAAATCAGGATATTTATCAAAGATTTACTTCCTATATTCAAAAGCATTACCAAGCCATTATCTCATTTTATGAAGCTTTATCGAATGAGGTTTACGTTTCAGATTTATTTCTAACGACTGAATTAAAGAAATTAGAGAAGAGTTTTAGTTTATATGAAAAGGAAACAATCCTCCATCAACAAGCATTTCTAAATTTAATGCTTAGCTTCTATTTAAAAAACCAAAAACAGCAGGCATTAATTACGAGAGGATTTAAGCGTTCTACACAATCCTTGCTAAAGAGCTTAAATGAAAATTATAATTCAACCGTAGAAACCAACCGTAACACACATGAAAAGCGACAAAATGATAAAACAAGAACGATTAAAGTTGAAAATGGTAAGCTTGTTAAAAAATTAGAGCTCGAAGCTCTATCCTATAAAAAGAAATTAATGCTTGATTTATCCGTCTTGAAGAGTCTTGAAATTAAGATTACAGAAAACGGTCAAAAGCGTGATCAGGAGTTGAAGCTAATCAATGATAATCAGCTATCGATTGCACAGCAATATCAGCATGATCATTTAATTAAATCGAATCAATTACTAGAACAGTATAATAAGACGATTAGTCAACTGGATTTATCCATACAAAACTCTGTGAAAAACCATATCGGACTTGAGGAATCTCTTGATAATAAGAATCAAGCAATATTATCTAAATATCAAACGAATTATGAAAAGAATTTAGCTTCCTTGAAGCAAAAAACAAATCATTATCTTGAACTGATTCAAAAGGAAACCGATTTGGATGCAGAAAAGAGAAAGTCCTATGAGGAAAATATCAAGCGAATGAATCAAAAGAGAGAACATGAGCTAAAGAATATTCATAATCACCTCCAACGATTCAATCAAACTACGAAGAAAACTCAAGATCGAACACTTAGAAAAGAGCTTGTCGTACTTAAAAAAGCACATAATTCAAGAGTTAAAATGCTACACTTAAATTAAGAGGAGAAATCCTCTTTTTCTTTTGTTGAGGATAAAAAAAATAAGGACCGGAGTCCTTATTCGATAAATTCAAATTCGTAATCAAAAATTCTGATGGTGTCGTGATGCTTAGCACCTTCTTTTCGAAGTGCATCATCAACTCCCATGCTTCTAAGCTGTCGTGCAAATCTTTTCACTGCTTCATCTTTGGTAAAGTCAGTTCTTTCAAAGACGAGTCTTAATTTTTCTCCTGATAATTCAAAGCCATCATCAGTTCTTGTAATAATAAATGCAGGTTCTTCACCCTCGAATGTATAGTTTTTAACATATTCTGGTGTATGATCAATGACCTTAGGAGCCTTCTTAAGCTCTTCTAATGTTTTCTTGAGCAACTTGTCGATATCAAATCTTTGATGTGCTGAGATGACAACTAAAGGTGCTGTAATTTTCTCTTGAAGTACTGCTAGCTTTGCTTCATTACCTGGCATATCGATTTTATTAGCGACCACGATTTGTGGACGAAGTAGGAGCTCTTCATTATACATTTCAAGCTCATGATTAATCTTCAAGTAATCCTGATAAGGATCTTCTCTTGTTAAATCAAGAACATGAAGGAAAACTCTACATCTTTCAATATGCTTTAAAAATTGGATACCTAGACCTAAGCCTAGATGCGCATTTTCAATTAATCCTGGTAGGTCAGCTAAGACGAAGGATTCATCTCCAACTTGAACCATACCTAAATTTGGGTGTAGTGTTGTAAATGGATATTCAGCGATTTTAGGTCTTGCATTAGAAACAACCGAAATCAATGTCGATTTACCAACACTTGGATAACCAATGAGTCCTACATCTGCTAAAACCTTTAGCTCAACTAATATTTTTCTGTGAATTCCAGGATCGCCATTTTCTGCATAGTCTGGTGCAGGATTTTTATGTGTCGCAAATGCCATATTACCGCGACCACCTTTACCACCCTTAGCAACGACTAATTCTTGGTTATGCTCTGTAATTTCACCGATTTTTAATGTTTTATCTTCATTATATACAATCGTTCCTAAAGGAACTTTAATATAAGTATGTTCAGCGTTAGCACCATGTTGACCCTTGGTTCTACCGTTAATTCCCATTTTAGCCTTAATGTGTCTTTGAAAACGAAGATCGATTAACGTTGTCTTTCCTTCATCACCAACAAAAATAACGGAACCGCCATGTCCTCCGCTACCACCCCATGGGCCACCATATTCAACAAACTTTTCTCTGCGATAGACTGCAATACCATTACCGCCTCTACCACCATAAACCTCTACTGTAATTTCATCTACAAACATTTAAAACACCTCTTTTCAAACGAGAAAAAAAGGATAACTCGGTTATCCTTCGTAAACTGACACTTGAGTGCGGTCACGGCCTTTTCTTTCGTATTTCACATAGCCTGTAACTGTAGCAAATAATGTATCATCGCCGCCACGTCCTACGTTAGTGCCAGGATGAACTTTCGTTCCTCTTTGACGATAAATGATTGAGCCTGCAGTTGCAAACTGACCATCACTTAACTTAGAGCCTAAACGCTGAGCATGGGAATCGCGACCATTACGAGACGAACCTGTACCTTTTTTCGATGCGAATAACTGTATATTTAATTTTAACATGTTATCCCTCCTTCTGATTTTTAATATATTTAGGATATTGTTTTTCTAAATCAACGACTGTATACTCCAAATTTTCTAATAGCTTTTGAACGGTTTCATTATCTTTGTTCACAATAAGCTTGAAGTATCCGTCTTTCACTGTTAAGTCGATTGTTTGACTTAACCCTAAGTGCTCAATTGCATTTGCAGTAACAAGAATTGCACTTGATACAGCGGCGCAGACGATGTCTTCACCTTTTTTTGCATAATTGGCATGTCCGAAAACGTTAAATTCTTTAATCTTTCCGTTTTCTAAAACGATATTACTTTTAATCATGATTAAGCTACGATTGATTCAACAACGAGCTTAGTATATGATTGTCTATGGCCTTGCTTGCGACGATAGTTTTTTCTGACCTTGTACTTGAAAACGATGATCTTAGGACCACGACCGTGTTTCACTACTTTGGCAACTACCTTAGCACCTTCAACCATTGGAGTTCCAATGACTGGGTTTTCTCCGCCGACCATTAAGACTTCAGTAAACTCGTAAGTATCTCCAGCCTCTACATCTAATTTTTCAATATAGATTTCTTGACCTTCTGTAACTCTAACTTGCTTACCACCAGTTTTAATAACTGCATACATGTTGCTACACCTCCTTAATTTTTATGAAGACTCACTATCTAAGGTAACTAACAAGCAGTTAGTATTTATAACCTGTCCTATGTGGTACAACATAGATATTTTAACGTAGTTGATATGAAAAGTCAACAAAAATATGCTTTTTAAAGGGGTAAACCATGTTATTTTTCTAGGATTTTTTTTCTTTTGCTGAATTACTGAGTTTTTCGCTCCAATTTGCGGCTAATCGCTCAAATTTGGTAGTAATTCCTAGGTCTGGATTGAGTTCAAATATGCTTTGACCCATCTTGTTTTTCATTTTAAGGAGGTAAATGTCGTGGTGAATGTGCTCTGTAATGATTCGAACCATCAAATCATTTTTGGTAATTGTGCCCATCCACTCATCTCGATCGATTAAGTGGTTTGCTACTAAAACAGAGGATAAATCGATCACGAGCATCATTCTGGTTTGGATGGTAGGCTTGTATTTGTGCGTAAAAATATGGACATTGGTGCGCTTATAATCAGTATCTCTAAAGGAAAAAATATAAACATCAACACCCTTTCTTTCTAAATGAGAGAAACAGTCATCAAATTGCTCTAAATCAAGATCGGTATTCATATAAACTTCTACCTCTGCTCCATAGAGCATGGTTCTAATTTTACCGAGGATATTGAAATAGCCTACAATATTTAGATAAGGCTCACGATTGACTCCAGAATCTATGGATGAAATGACTTCCTTTAGATTGTCTATATTTTTTTGATAGGAAAGTGATAGTTTACTAAGTAATGTATTAGGATCTTCTGCAAAATATAAATCCTTACTTCCGTTTTCTACGAGTAAAATGCCTTGATCATACATCGATTCAATAATGGAATAGATTGAAGATCTTGATAAATGAAGATCCTTTGAAATTTGAAAAACAGTTAATCCAGGATTTTTTAATAAATGGATGTAAATCATCGCTTCAGTTTCTGAAAAATGAATATTTTTTAGTAGTTCAATTGCTTTATGCATGGCACACCTCTTAAACGTTGTCTATTTCGTACAACGCTATTATAGCAAATAAAAAACGGTTGAGCAAGTCAACCGTTTGAGAATAAATTTCTAATTATCTCTTTCCCTGATCATATATTTGACCAAGTGCTTTAGGAGATCTAGAAGACTTCGAGAATGCAGCTAGAATGATTAAGGTTGCTACATAAGGAACGATGTCATAAATTTCCTTTTCAATACCTAAATTGGTTAAGAATGGAATGATCGAATAAGAGTTAGCTATCGTTCTCATAAAGCCAAAGAATAGTGCTGCTAGGATAATTCCTGAGGGCTTCCAGTTACCAAAGATTAAGACTGCGATTGCTAAGAACCCAAAGCCTGCAACAGTGACATTAAACTCTGTTGAAGTTGATGTAACAAAGATGACTCCACCCATACCAGCAAGTACACCAGAAAGTGTTACTGCGATAAATCTCATGCGGTAAATATTAATACCAAGTGAGTCTGCAGCATGTGGATTTTCACCGCAAGCTCTTAAGCGTAGACCAAATCGACTTCTAAATAATAAATAGCCTATGATAGCGAGTAATGCTAAACCAATATAAAAGCTTAAGAATACTCTAGAAAAGAATAAATCACCAAGAATAGGGATTGATCCAAGGACAGGAACCTTTTGAATCATAAATGTCGATGAAAACTGAACCTGTTGACCACCCTGTAAAAATCTTGCAGTAAAGATTGCAAACGCTGGTGCGAATAGATTAAGTGCTGTAGCAGAAATGATTTGATCTGCCTTCATATAAATCGATGCATGCGCATGAATCATTGCGTATAATCCACCGACAATACCACCAATCATCATACCCATAATTAGAATAAATTGAGTTCTAGCTTCAATTCCAATCATGATTTGCTGTAAGCTGAATGCGATAATATAACCAATGACACCAGTTAACGCGAACTTTATAGCAGTAATTGAAGCCTTTGGTCTTCTAACCTTAAGTCCAAAGTACCAGAATAAACCAAGCACTGGAATTAAGAATGAGAAAATCTTAAATGGAATGACAGATTCACTACTATTTTGCATTTCAGGATCCTTAAACTGATAGAAATCTTTTTTAGCGAATTTCACCAGTAAAATATGAACTACAAATAAGATGATCACTGTAAATGATAAAGAAATAACGAAGATAACGAGTTGAGTAAGTGGTGAGTATGGGAATCCTTCAAGTCCTTGAATTGACCAAATTCCAACAAATGCACCTAAAACCATAATACCTTCTAGGGCAATATTGGTAACACCACTACGTTCCGCTAAAAGACCACCAAGTGCAACAACTAAGAGCACTGTCATTGAAATATATGTATTTTGAATGAGCTGATAAATGATTTCCATTATTTGTCAACTCCTTTCACTTTACGGTTTTTCCACCAAGCGGATATTTGTTCTCCGTAAACCTTTAGGATTGCCTGAAGGGCTACTGAAATTGCAGTTACATAAATAATAACTGCGATAATCATATCGATAATTTGTGGCACGAAGCTATAAAGCTGCATGTAATATCCACCCATACGAATATTGGCTAAAAATAACCCTGCAAATAGCGCACCAATAGGCTCACCTAAGCCAAGTAGTGATACAGAGATACCATCAAAACCTTGTGGGAATATTTCAAAGCTAGTTCCAATATTTTTACCAACAACGAGTAAAGCTACTGCACCAGCCATACCAGCAAACATCCCTGATATTGTCATTGCAGTAATGATATTTGCTTTTGTATTCATCCCTGCATATTTCGAACCTGCTACAGAAAATCCAGAAGCTCTTAGTTGAAAGCCTAGCGTTGTCTTATGAATGACATAGTGTGTTGCGATAACGATAAGCACAACCAAAATGATACCAATGTTTGCAGTTGAACCTGGGAAAATAGACGTAAGCATAGGCAGCTGTGCAGAACGCATAATATTTAATGATCTTGAATAATTGACATTAAAGACATTATTTCTAATGAGTAAAATAATAATATGACCTGCAATATAATTCATCATAATCGATGAAACAACCTCATTCACATTCGATAATGCCTTCAGTAATCCAGGAATCAATCCCCAGATTGCTCCTGCAAGCATCCCTAATAGTAAAGCTACAATCCAGTGAAATCCACCAAGGAATCCCCATTTAACACCGACATGGATTGCAACATATGCTCCAATCATCATTTGCCCAGAGGCACCGATGTTAAATAATCCTGTTTTAAATGCGAATGCTACAGCTAAACCGGTAAGAATAATTGGTGCAGCCATATATAGTGTGTCACCAATACCCTTGATTCCGCCATTAAAGCCACCAAGTAAAAGTGTGATTAATGCAGGGAATGCATCTCTTGCATCAAATATAAGCATAATGATTAAACCGATGAACAAACCAATTCCAATCGCGATTAAACTTGGCTTAGCAGTATTATATGCAGAACGAAGACTCTTTAAAATGACTTTTAATATCTTATGCATCACGACTGAAAACTTTGATTTTTTATTTTCCATGAGCTTCACCTCGCTTTGCACCAGACATGTAAAGACCTAAATCATTTATTGTTGTTTTCTTAGGATCAAGCTCACCAACGATTTCACCCTCATACATGACAAGGATTCGATCAGATAAATTCATAATTTCTTCAATTTCAAGAGAAACTAATAAAACAGCTTTTCCATTTTCTCTTTCAGCTAAAAGCTGTGAATGAATATATTCGATAGCTCCAACATCAAGACCACGTGTTGGTTGTACAGCAATCAGTAAATCATGATCACGATCAATTTCGCGGCCTAAAATAGCTTTTTGCTGGTTACCACCACTCATGCTTCTTACGATTGTCTTCGCACCTCGTTCACTACGGATATCAAAGCGTTTGATGAGTTCACTTGCATGATCATCAATCACGTCAAATCTTAAGAAACCATTTTTTTGATATTCAGGTAAATAGTAGTTTTGAAGAATTAAATTACTTTGTAGGTCAAAATCCATGACAACGCCATGCTTTTGTCTATCTTCAGGAATGTGTGACATTCCCTTCGCATATTTTTTACGAATTGAAATTTTAGTAATATCATCACTTTTTAGAATCACTTGACCACTTTTTGGAGTAGATAGTCCAGTAATTGCTTGAATAAGCTCTGTTTGTCCGTTTCCATCAATACCAGCAATTCCTAAAATTTCATTTCGGTGCACATCAAAGCTTACCCGATCGACTGAAGGCTTTAAATGTCTTCCTGGAACGACTAAATCTTTGACAGAGAAAATAACCTCTCCTCTTTCCAATTCCTTTTTGTCAACTGTAAATGATACTTCACGTCCGACCATTAACTCAGCAAGCTCTTCAATCGAAGTTTTAGGTACATCAACAGTGCCTACCATCTTACCACGTCTTAAAACAGTGCATTTATCTGCAACTGCCTTAATTTCATTAAGTTTATGTGTAATTATAATGATGGTTTTACCTTCTTTAGCAAAACCCTTCATGATATTCATTAGCTCACGTATTTCCTGTGGAGTCAAAACAGCAGTTGGTTCATCAAAGATTAATATATTCGCATCTCTATATAGCATCTTTAAGATTTCAACTCTTTGTTGCTGACCTACAGTGATATCCTTAATTAAAGCATCAAGTTCTACTTTTAAATGATACTTACTAATTAAGTTCGATAGCTTTTCAACAGCTTTTTCATACTGAATGATACCATTTTTAGTATCTTCAGCTCCTAAGATAATATTATCTAATACAGAAAAAGTTTCAACCAGCTTAAAATGTTGATGGACCATCCCAATACCTAAATGATTTGCATCATTTGGGTTATTGATCTCTACCTTTTGTCCATCAATTAAAATATCTCCCTCTTCAGCCTTATAAAGACCGAAAAGAATCGACATTAATGTCGATTTACCCGCACCATTCTCACCTAAAAGTGCATGGATTTCTCCAGGTTTTACCTTCAGTGTTACCGAATCATTTGCAACGAGTGTACCAAATACTTTTGTGATGTTATTCATTTCAACTTTGTAGCTCAAATTGTTCACTCCTTTAAATACTATAAATAAGGGGAAAGTGTTTGCTTTCCCCTAAAGTTACAGTCATCGAAATCTTAGATTGTTAAGCAGCAGGTGTTGGGCTAATGACTTCTAATAATGCAGCAAAGTCACCAGTTGGAAATAAACCTGTTAAGAATGTGTTTAATGTAGCTCTGTCAGTTGGAACAACGACAGTACCATTGTCTAACTTCGTAACGATTGTATTATATTGAGCAGTAGTGAATGTTGTAAATCTCCATGAAGCTGTTTCTGTTGGAAGACCAACTGCATCTTCAGAAACACCTAATGTAATACTCTTACCACCATCAAAATCGTCAGCATAGAAATCTTCTAGAGCAGCTTGAACTGAAACGCCTAAGCCCTTCATTGCTGAAGTTAATACTCTTGGAGATAGGTTTGATTGGTCAACGTCTACACCAACAACCCATTTGCCAGTAGTTTCTTGTGCAGCAGCCATTACTGAGTTACCAGCGCCACCTGCAGCAGCATGAATAGCTTGAGTACCAGCTGAATACCAAGCAGCAGCTGTAGTCTTTGTTGAATCACTTGGAGCAAATGAATTTAAATATAAATAACGATTTGCAGCAAATGAGAATGTTGAATTTGCATTTAATTCTTTAGCAGCGTAGTAAGCACCAGCAACATAACCGATACCAAAACGTACAACTGCAGGTACTGCCATACCACCCATAAATCCTAGGCTAGTTAATCCTTCTCTAACACTTGCATAACCAGCTAAGAAACCTGATTGTTCTTCTTGGAAGAAGATTGATAATGTGTTGCTAGCGATTGCGAAATCTGGAGCAGCACCATCATAAGTACCCATTGTACCCCAGTCATTTACGTTATGTGGAGCGCCATCAATGATTACGAACTTAACATCAGGGAACATTGTTTGTGCTTTATGAACACTGTTTTCAAATAAGAAGCCAGGAGTTACAACAATCTTAGCTCCACCTTGAACAGCTAATTCAATAGCAGCGACATATGCATTAAAACTAATTTCTGTTGGCTTATAATACTTGATTGTCTTGTTGTTTTCTTGTGCATATTCTTCGATACCTTCCCAGGTACCTTGGTTAAATGAACGGTCATCGATGTCACCTGAGTCAGTGATCATAGCGATTTCATATGTTCTAGCACCGCATGAAGCTAAAGCTACAACAGCGACTAGTAAAACAAATACTAATAAAATTTTCTTCATTTCTTTTTTTCTCCTTTTTTTTGAGTATGTAAAGGCTTTCTTTACCTATCATAAATAGTTTACTCACATTTTACATATTTTGCAAGTATTAAATATTAATATTTACGATTTTAGAGTATATTAAATTACTTTGAATTTGAAACTATTTTGAATGAGTTTAATGAGTTAGAAAAAGAAAACTCCAACTTTTTCAAGTTAGAGTCTATTCATTATTTATCCTCAACGGATTCTTCTTTTGTGTCTTCTTCTTTAGATTGAGGTTTTTTAAATAAATTAGCTATTTTTCTTGGAAGAATCATAAATGCTTCAGCAATAACAGATGGTAGCATACCTGCTGCTTCTAATAAAGCGCCATGACGAATCTTTTCCTTTGTAATCTCATTGGAATCAGAGAATAAAAATTTACGTGTAACAATACCAATTCTTAAGGTAAGTAGGGCATTCGATACACCTTGAGTCACAGACGATAGCATCGGTCTAATGAAAGGAATATCTGATAAAGTATTTAATGTAGATGTTGGTAGAACCTCATTAATATCCATATTTTCTAAGCCTTCAGCAATTAAAGCAGTTGTAAATACATTGACTGTTAGTTTTGCTAGATTCTTATACGATGGACGAAAGCCACACATAACGACTAATTCTTTAATCATTTTTAGGTTGACTACAACTACAGTGAAGAAATCGAGTCGTCCATTTTGTGAGATTGCTGTTGAAATCATTACTGTTTTCGCATTTCTCTTAATGACCTGATTCATTTGTTTTCTTATATGATGTGAAAACACATGATTTAATGCAAGCTTTAAATCCTCTGAATTTGAATTCAAGGCATCCTTTAATCTGACTTGTTCTCCTTCAGGAAGATCAGGATTCGTCAATAGTCTTTTAGCAACCTTTCTATAAACCATCGCATTTTTTCTAGATGGTTCATCTAGCGTCGTTTCAACAGAAAATGAAGGTGAAAAGATAATGATATGAACTGGTCTAATAATTAAGAAATAGACAAGTAAAAATGATAAACCGTAAAAACCATATTCAACATAAGGGTGAATTCCTCTTAATCTTTCACCAACATCTAAAACACTACTTAATAATATTAAAATAAATAGTAAGATAAAACCTAGTGAAATGGCATACCAAAAGTATTTAGTTGAGTCTTTTTTCTGCATATAAGTTCACATCCTTTATACTTATGATTATAGCATAATAGATTTATTATCCGTTAGAAAAGATTTATTTGGATTTAATTCATTATTTTATAGGCAACAAATGGTATACGTTTGCTATAATAAAGATATTCTATACACAATCGAGGGGAAATAAAATGAAAAGCTATTTGAGAATGATTGGATTATTTGTTTTACTTGTTGCAATTCATCAGGGACTTGCATTTCTTTACTTAGTACCGATTGCAACATATTACACATTGCTGGGTATTGAAGGTGAAGCACTTGAGCAATTACTTTATGCTCAAGGTGTAAATGCAACCATCTTTTCAGGACTTGGTTCACTCTTAGTTTATTTGATTATTTTTAATTCTAGAAAAGAAAACTTATTTGTACGCTCTAGATTTCATAAGATTTCTTTAAAGCAGGCTCTTTGGTCAGCAGCAATCGGGGTTTCATTTGTCTTCTTAAGTCTTTTAATTGTTCATGTGATGTCTATCATGTTTCCGACACAATATGCGAACTATTTAGAAATGATGAATGTATTAGTCGATGCACCATTTATTGTCATTATTTTAGCAGTTGTTATTGTTGCACCTCTATTTGAAGAGATTATGTTTAGAGGAATTGTCTTTGACTCCTTAAGTAAAAGAATGAATGTTTATATTTCAATCATTATTGCTGGCTTATTCTTTGGAATCTATCATATGAATATCTTTCAAGGAACCTATGCGACTTTAATTGGAATTGTCATGGGGTTTAGCTTGGTATGGACGAAATCGATATGGGCACCAATGATTATTCATTTCGTTAATAATTTAGTGAGTGTTCTTCTCTCCTATTCAGCAATTGGTGCTTGGCTAGATACTGAAGGAGCACTTCCAATTATACTTTCAATCCTAATCGCGATTACGATTCTACCATTTTCAATCTATAAGCTTTATCAAACCTATGAAAAGCCAGTACCTGAAGAACCACAAATCGAATTAGAACTAGACGCTATAGTCTAGTTTTTTTTTGCTCTTTAATACTGTAATATTCGTTTTTACCAATCACGATATGATCAATAAAGTTTATACCCATATAGAGGCTACCCTCCATCAATTGATAGGTAGCCTCTTTATCTGAATTGCTCGGTGTAGAATCTCCTGTAGGATGATTATGAACAAATATAACTGCTGCAGCAGATAATTTAATTGCAGATTTAAAGATTTCTCTCGGATGGATTAGAGTTTGATTAATCGTTCCAATAAAAATCGTTTCTTTTTTTAAGAGTTCACTTTTTATATTTAAATATAAACAAATAAAGTGCTCCTGCATTAAATGAGATAGTTCATTTGCTAAAAGGTGATAGACATCAATTGTCGATGTAATCACCTTTTTTCTTTCATTCTGAAAGGATGATAATCTTTTCCCTAATTCGATTGCTGCGATGATTGTACATGCCTTCGCTTCCTTAATTCCCTTCACTGTTAAAAGCTCTTCAACAGTTATTCTTTTTAAATCCTCTAGTGACTCTAGGTGATACAAAACATTTTTAGATAGCTCAAGCACTGAAAAATCATGCATTCCTGTTCTAAGCAAAATAGCTAAAAGCTCTTCATTGGATAATGAGCCTACACCATATTCGATTAACCTTTCTCTTGGTCTTTCATTCTTTGGCATTTCCTTAACTAAATACATAAAAAACACCTCTCTATCTTATGATAGAAAAGGTGTCTTGATTTTACTTTAATATTATTCCCATTCAATTGTTCCAGGGGGCTTAGATGTAATATCATAAACCACTCGATTGATTCCCTTGACCTCATTGGTCATTCGATTCGATATTTTTTGAAGAATCGAATAAGGTATTTGTGCGAAATCAGCAGTCATGCCATCAATGGATGTGACAGCACGTATGACAAGCACGTAGTCATAGGTTCTTGCATCACCCATGACACCTACAGTCTTTAATGGTGTAAGGACTGTAAAGTATTGCCATATCGATTGATCAAGGTCGTTAAGCTTAATTTCTTCTCTTAGAATTAAATCAGAGTCTTGAACTATTCTTATCTTTTCTAGAGTTATTTCACCAAGAATTCTTATCGATAATCCAGGACCTGGAAAGGGTTGACGGTTAACTATCGATTTAGGTAGCCCTAATTGAAGCCCTAAAGCTCGAACTTCATCCTTAAAAAGCGTATTTAATGGCTCTATTAAGGTCAAATTCATATCCTTAGGAAGTCCTCCAACATTATGGTGACTCTTAATTGTCTTCGCAGTTTTCGTGCCAGATTCGATAACATCTGTATATAGCGTACCTTGAGCTAGAAACTTAGCATCCTTAAAGTTTTTGATTTCATCCTCGAATACTCTAATGAATTCAGTGCCGATAATTTTTCTTTTTTCTTCAGGATCTGATATGCCTTGAAGCTTAGATAGAAAGCGGTCTTTTGCATCTATAGTAATTAAATTGGTTTCAAAATCTCTTTTAAAGGTCTTTTCTACCTCTTCACGTTCATATTTTCTAAGTAAACCGTGATCAACAAAGATTGGAGTAAATTGATCCTTTAGGATATGATTTAAAAGTGCAGTAACTACACTGGAATCAACACCTCCTGATAGTGCACAGATCACATGACCATCACCAACTAAGGCTTTAATTTCACGTTCTTTTTCTTCAATGAATTTTGGTATTGACCAGTTTTTCTCCATCTTGCAAATATGCTCAACAAAATTACTTAAGATATCATTACCAAACTCGGTATTTCTCACCTCTGGGTGATACTGTATCCCATAAATAGGCTTTGTTTCATGCATCATCATCGCAATCTCTGTTGTCTTTGATGATCCAAGATTAATAAAGTGTAGGGGTAGCTTCGTAACCATATCTCCATGACTCATCCAAGTATTGAAACGATTAGGTAGGTGATGTGTTAATAAATTATCCTTTGTTATCTTTAATTCTGTTAACCCATATTCTCTTAAATCATGACCTTCAACCACTCCACCTAAGGTATGAGCAAGTAGCTGCATCCCATAGCATATACCAAGAATTGGTAAATCTAAACTAAGTATTCTTAAATCTAGCTTTGGAGCATCCAAATCATAAACAGAATTAGGTCCACCAGATAAAATAAAGCCAAGAATACCCTCTATATCATGATCAAAGAGCTCTTCAGGATGAATGAGCACTGCATATCTTCCAAGGTCTCTAATTCTTCTAACGATTAATTGATTGTATTGTGAGCCATAATCTAGGACAACGATTCGTTTATTCATGATAATTCGGTGACTCTTGGATATTATCCACATCGTGTGGATGAGATTCCTTAAGTCCAGCATTTGATATTTTTACAAACTGAGCCTTTTCCTTCATTTCAGTAATCGTTTCACAGCCACAATACCCCATACCAGATCTAACTCCACCCATCATTTGATAGATGACATCAACAATCGATCCCTTATAGGGAACAGTCGCTTCAATGCCCTCAGGAACAAGCTTTTTAAGTTCCTTAACGCCACCTTGGAAGTAACGATCAGATGAACCCTTTTTCATCGCGGTTAATGAACCCATCCCAATATAGCTTTTCACCATTTTTCCATCTAATTCATAGACATCTCCTGGAGTTTCCTTCGTGCCTGCTAGAAGTCCTCCTAGCATGACACAGTCAGCTCCAGCTGCAAGTGCCTTAGGAATATCACCAGATAGCTTAATACCACCATCTGCGATGACACCAATTTCATATTGTTTACAGACCTGATAGACATCATTAACGGCAGTTAATTGTGGGACACCTACTCCGGATACAACTCTAGTTGTACAAATGGAACCTGGACCAACACCGACCTTAATCGCGGATGCTCCAGCGTAAATCAAATCGATCGCAGCCTGCGCTGTGACAACATTTCCACCGATAATATCTAAATTCGGGAAAAAGGTATGAATTTGTTTGACAGTTTCGATGACACCCTTAGAGTGACCATGTGCAGAATCGACTGCGATCACATCTACTCCTGCTTCATATAAAGCATTAACTCTTTCATATGTATCCTTACCGACTCCAACTGCAGCCCCTACTCTGAGTTTTCCATCTAAGTCTACACAAGCATCTAGAAATTCCTTCTCAATTTCTGCTTGCTTTACTTTTTTGACCATGTCTCTTTGTTCTTCAATGGTTAAGTTCTTGTGGATAATACCCATTCCACCAAGCTTAGCTAGAGTGATTGCCATTAAATCCTCTGTAACGGTATCCATTGCAGCAGATAAAACAGGAATGTTTAGCTTAATCTTCTTGGTCAAATGTGTAGTAATCTTCACATCGATTGGAACGACCTTTGAATACGCAGGAACTAACAAAAGATCATCAAAAGTATATGCCTCTTTGGTTACCTTACCATTCATCATTTTTCTTTACCCCTTTTACTGTTTATCATATTTTATCTTATAATTTTGAATATTGAAAGTCAGTTTGCAAAAATTTACAATCTTTTTCATTCTTAACTTGAGTATATGTTAAATCTATCTTCTTGTAAAGGTGAAATAAAGATAAAAGGCTAAATGTAGGTACACTTAGCCTTTGAGTTCTATTTTTTTATATCTATGGATTAAATATATTGGAAGATAGATTAAATTGAAGAGCATAAAGATCGATATCACAAATCCGATTACCCATAAATTACCTAAAAATTGATACATTGGTGCGACTTCAGCAGGTATTTCTCTTAAAAATAAATGATTGGAATCGAGTAAAAAGTTAATGGGATACATAATGACTGCATAGATGAATAAATAAAGACTTGATTTTAATAAATCCTTATAGGTAAACTTAAGCTTTAAAACGATAAGTAAGTATAAATTGCCTAATAGAAATAAACCGTGATTTCCAAAATAGTGAATATATCTAAAATGAGGGAAATTATAGGTTTGATCTGCAACCACTAAGCTAATTAATGCACCTGCTACTGCCCAGGGAAAGATAAAACGAAATGCTTTCTCATTTTTAGTCCATAATGTATATGCAGTTACATACATCGATATTGCACAAACTCCAAATGGAAGTAATGATGTTTGGAATCCTCCTCTAGATAATGACCAAATATAGAAGATCCATTCGAATAAAACCATAAGAATAGCTACTTTTCTACGAAAGATTAGATCCATTCTTGGACCTATCTTATTTCTAAATATCACCATCAAAACGATAAGAATGATAAAAAATAAGATACCTAAAAGATGACCAATGGAAAATGCATGAAAGGTATTATAGGATTCATCAAATAAAAACATGCTACACCTCATTTAATCGTTTATTTTTATTATAAGGTTTATTCCCTCTATTTTCTAGGTCTAATTGAAAATAAATAAAAAACTCACATCTTGACGATATGAGTTCTTTACTCTTAGGAGATGATATTGAATTAATCAACTAAATGCTGACCACGATATTGAGCAATTTGTTTCACATCCTTGTCACCTCTACCAGAAAGATTAATGACAATGATTTGATCCTTTCTCATGGTAGGTGCAAGCTTAATCGCTTGTGCAACCGCATGAGAGGATTCAATCGCGGGAATAATTCCTTCCCTCTTACTTAAATATTCAAAGGCTTGAACAGCTTCTTCATCAGTAATCGCTACATATTCAACTCTTTTTTGTTCATGAAGATATGCATGCTCAGGTCCTACCCCTGGGTAGTCTAGGCCTGCTGATATGGAATAAACTGGTGAGATTTCACCATTTTCTTCAAGTAATACGAGTGTATTCATCCCGTGAATGACACCCTCAACACCTAGAGTCATTGTAGCAGCATGATCATGCTTCGATAAACCTCTACCTGCTGCTTCAGCACCAATTAATCTAACTTCTTTATTTGGAATAAAGTCATAGAATGCACCAATTGCGTTAGAACCACCACCTACACAGGCGATAATCGCGTCTGGTAATTTATTTTCCTTCTTTAAGATTTGTTCTCTAATTTCTCTTCCAATCACACTTTGGAAGTCTCTAACCATAATGGGATAAGGATGTGGACCAACTGCAGATCCAATTAAATAAAATGTGTCCTCTAGCTCTGTGCTCCATTTCATTAAAGCACTATCAACGGCTTCCTTAAGCGTTTTTAGTCCAAACTCAACTGAAACTACCTTCGCACCAAGTAGCTCCATACGATACACATTTAAGGCTTGCTTAACGATATCTACAGCTCCCATATGGATTTCACATTCCATACCAAAGAGTGCTGCAGCTGTAGCAGTCGCCACGCCGTGTTGTCCTGCTCCTGTTTCTGCAATGAGCTTTTTCTTACCCATTCTTTTTGCGAGTAGCGCTTGACCAAGCACATTGTTAATCTTATGTGCTCCAGTGTGATTTAAATCCTCTCTTTTGAGATAGATTTTCGCTCCTCCCAATTCTTTCGTCATGTTTTCTGCAAAATAAAGTAAGCTCGGTCTATTTGCATACTCATTCAAATAAAATTCAAGTTCCTTCTTGAATTCCTCATCATGCTTATATAAATCATAAGCCTCTTCAACTTCTTTCACCGCTTTAAGGATGAAATCTGGGACAAACTGTCCTCCAAACTTGCCAAACTCCATAGGTATACCCTTTCCGTCTTGTGGGATTTAGATACAAGGTTTACTTTTGAATAACAAAAAAAGCTATCCGTCAACTTTGGGACGAATAGCTTCGTGGTGCCACCCAATTTCAAGAAATATCTCTATTTCTCCTTGAACAAAATACTCCATCATTTAAGACTTTTATATTTTTGCTTGATAACGGAAGCTCCCGGCTCAGGCTACTTATTTCACCCTGCTTCTCATGAGGCCATTCACAGTTTCTTCTTAGACTCGTCTTCCACCATTTACGAGCTCGCTAACTAAAAATCACTACTGTTACTCTTCTCAATCTTAGAATTTACTTTTGATTATACACATGTTTATTCTTTTATGCAAGACTTAAGTTTAATTATTTTAATTTCCCATAAAAATGATAATGACTTAGCCTTTGAAATGCTGCTTAATATAGCCTGCAAAATGAAGCGAGCCTAGTATCATAATGATCGTATTTGGATTCATTTCTGCTCTTAATATCTTTAATGCATTGAGAGCATCTTCTATATATTCAATACTACCCTGAGCAAGCTCTTTTAGGTCTTGGTATCTTAGATCAGGAAATGATGTAATCACTACACGACTAGAAAAGCTTTGAACAATGGATATCATTCCAGCAATGTCCTTATCGCCTAGTGCAGAAAATAAAACCCAAATTTCTTTATCCTTAAATGCATGATTCGCTGTTTTTTTAAGAGAATCTAATGCATGTGTATTGTGTGCGCTATCTAAATAGACATTTTGTGCGATTTCTTCAAGTCTACCTAACCATTTGGTTTTCTTTAATCCTTTTTTAATGATATCTTCATCAATATTTGGAAATAGATAATGAATAGCAGCTATCGATAGTAAAGAGTTTAGCAATTGGTATTCACCAATTAAGGATAGCTCATAGGTATGATTCAATGCCTTGAAGACTAAGGGTAGATCAGATATTCTTTCGATATCAGAAAGAGTATAAAACTCAGCATCTATCTGAAGATTCTTAACGTAATCCTTAAAATAAGGATGAAGTGAAGGATCAACAGTCGTAATTAAATGATTACCAGGCTTTAAAATACCTAATTTATTAAAAGCGATTGATTCTAAAGTGTTTCCTAGCTGCTTCATATGATCAAAGCCAATCGATGAAATTAAGGATACATCGTAATTGATGACATTGGTCGCGTCTAACAACCCACCAAGTCCAACCTCCATGACCATGACATCGACTTTCTTTCTAGAATAATAAAGCATACTCATTAAGGTGAGAAGCTCAAAGAAGGCGAGTGTTTCACCAAATTTTTCCTCGAAAACGATATTGAAATTATAAACCTCTAAAATTAAATCAAAAAGCTCAGTATCCTCAATTTCATTCATTTGAAGACGAATTCGCTCATTAAAGCGCACCAAATAAGGTGAGGTATATGTACCCACCTTATAGCCTGCTTCGATTAAGATATAAGAGATATAGCTACAAACTGAACCCTTGCCATTGGTTCCAGCAACGTGGATCTTCTTGATACCTGATAAATCGATATCAAGAATCTCAACAGCCTTCTTCATGCGTTCTAAATCAGTTTTGGGTCTAAATTTGATTCTCGTTTCAATCCATTGGATTGCTTCAGTTAAATTATTTAGCATAGTCCTTTAATTTTTCAAGCACGATTTCATATTGTTTTTGGTAGTTATTATACTTTTCTCTTTCAGCAGCTAGCTTTATTTCAGGAGCCTTCGCAATAAATGAAGGGTTATTTAGTAAAGCTTGGCTACGTGCGATTTCATTTTCTAATACAGCCTTATGCTTGAGTAAGCCTTCCATTTCCTTTAGAGGATCAATAATACCTGATTTATAAACATAGGTAACAACCTTACTACCAACTAGTAGTATCGTTTCTTCCTTCCCACTAAAGCTCTTTTCAATGATTAATTTTTCAGCATTTAAGAACTTCTTAAAATATACCTCTTGACGAATTAATTTTTCAAAGTATTCGTTATCATCAATAACGAGATGAATATCCAGTGGCTTTGAAGGAGCAACATTATTTTCACTTCTAAGATTTCTTACCTTGGTGATGGTATCCATCACTTCATTAAAATAACGTATCGCAGGTTGACAAACCATTTCTGCTTTAGGCCATGATGAAATCATGATGGATTCCTCCATAGATATCTCCAAATAAAGCTTTTCGGTTACGAAAGGTATAAATGGGTGCATCATCTTTAAAACGGCTCTAAGGACGTATAAAAGGGTTGCTTGTGTGTTTGTTCTCCACTCAATATTCTGAAGACTGATTTTAGCGAACTCAACATACCAGGATGCGAATTCATCCCATATAAATGTGTAAAGTGTACGAGAGGCTTCACCAAACTCATATTTCTCATAATTATAATCCGCTTCCTTAATGACTTCAGATAGACGAGATAAAATCCATTTTTCTGGCATTCTTAGGGTTTCAGGATTCATTTTTACATCGAGATCATCAATATTCATCGTAATAAATCTTGTAATATTCCAAAGCTTATTGATAAAGTTCCATGAGGATTCAACCTTTTCTTCCTCGTATCTAAGATCCGCACCTGGTGCAGAATTGGTTGTTAAGAAGTAACGAAGTGCGTCAACTCCATATTTAGCAATGACATCCATTGGATCGACTCCATTGCCTAAGGACTTACTCATTTTTTTACCCTCTGAATCACGGATTAATCCGTGAATAAGAACTTGCTTAAAGGGATCTTTTCCTGTGAAATTCAAGCCCTGGAAAATCATTCTAGCAACCCAAAAGAAGATTATGTCATATCCTGTTACTAAAACATCGGTTGGATAGTATCTTTCTAAATCCTTCGTGCTTGCTGGCCAGCCTAATGTAGAAAATGGCCATAGTGCAGATGAAAACCAAGTATCTAGGACATCTTCATCTTGAGTCCAATCATCACCAGGGGATTCAATTTGAACCTTAACGATATCACCCTTATACCAAGCAGGAATACGGTGTCCCCACCATAGCTGACGGGAAATACACCAATCTTGAATATCGGTCATCCAGTTAACGAAAATCTTTTTAAAGCGTGCTGGAACGAATTCTGTTTCTGATTTTTCTAGTGAATCCTTTGCAATTTCATCCATCTTAACAAACCATTGAAGAGATAGTCTTGGTTCAACAACAACACCAGTTCTTTCAGAGAGTCCGATATTATTAACATAATCCTCTATTTTTTCAACTAAGTCTAAAGCTTTTAAATTCTTAACGAGAGCTTCTCTACACTCAAATCTCTCCATTCCTTCATATTGAAAGGCTAAAGCATTCATTTTGCCATCTTCTTCCATACATAAAGGTTGTAAAAGATTGTGTCTCTTTCCTACTTCAAAGTCATTGGCGTCATGTGCAGGTGTAACCTTAACACATCCTGTACCAAATGTCATATCGACATAGTCATCAGCAATGACTGGTATTTCTACCTTAGTTCCTGGTATAAATACCTTTTTACCAATCACATTGGTATATCTAAGATCTTCTGGATGTACCATCAATGCTTGGTCACCAAACATGGTTTCAGGACGCGTGGTTGCGATCACTAGATAACCACTACCATCGGTGAATGGATATTTGAAATAATAAAGCTTTCCGTTTTGCTCAACGTGTTCTACTTCGATATTGGATAATGCAGTTTTCGCTTCAACATCCCAGTTAATGATTCTATTTCCACGATAAATCAATCCCTTTTCAAACATCGTAATAAATACATGATTGACTGCAACATTTAAATCGTGATCTAATGTAAATCTTTCCTTTGAGTAATCTAAGGAATTACCTAAGGCTGCCCATTGTTTACGGATGTGTGTAGAATATTCTTCCTTCCAGTCCCAAGCCGTTCTTAAGAAAGCTTCACGACCAAGGTCGTAGCGGGAAATTCCTTGAGATTTTAAGCGTTCATCGACCTTCGCTTGGGTTGCGATACCTGCATGGTCCATGCCAGGTAAATAGAGTGCATCATAGCCCTGCATTCTTTTTCTTCTGATAATGATATCTTGAAGTGTATTATCCCATGCGTGTCCTAAATGTAATTTACCTGTAACATTTGGTGGTGGGATAACGATTGTAAATGGATTCTTTTTTAAGTCTCCGGTTTTAAAATAATTATTTTTAAGCCAGATTTCATATCTGCCTTCTTCAACTTCCTTAAAGTCGTATTTCGGTTTTAGATTTGTCATTTGTTCCTCCTAGGTACATATCCTTTGTAAGCTCATACATGATGATTTCAATTTGTGTTCCATCATAATGATCTCTAAATTCTTTATGTGTATAAATAAAGTTTGTTTTTTCTACGACACGCTTGGATTGTAGATTTGCTGTGCTGTGCCCACAAAGCACCTTATCAAGCTCTAAATCGATAAATGCGTATCTTAATACTGCCTCTACTGCTTCCACCATTAAGCCTTGACCCCAATAGGTATCATCTATAACATAGCCGATTTCCTTTTGGTTTAGCATCGCATTGTCAAAATTTCTGACATGAAGGCCAATGGTGCCAATCACTCGGTCAACTTCCTTTAAGGTAATTCCCCAAACTTCATTTTCAGTAATCATCATTCTGATTATTCTCATTGATTCTTCTATCGATTGATGAGGCTTCCAGCCTGCGGATGGTCCAATGTTTGGTTTTTTTGCATAATTGTAAAAATCCTCAACATCTGAGAAGGTTAGATTTCTTAAGATTAAGCGTTTGGTTACTAGTGTTTTCATGATCTTCACCTCGAATAAAATAAAAAGTCCTTAGAAAAATCTAAGGACGTTAATAAACGCGGTACCACCTTAGTTCTGAGAATATTCCCAGCACTCAAAAGTCTTTATCGCAGACATACGGATCCAGCTACTACGATTTCACTCGATCAGCTCCAAGGCTACCTTCATCATTAATTGTCAGATTTCGCACCAACCAATCTGTCTCTTGAACTCAATATTATGATTACTCTTCCTCTTCATCGCTTACATCAATTATTTTAGCATATAAAGATATGATTTACAACTATGATTAGTCGATGATTTCATAAGACCAAAAAAAATGAGCATACTAGAGATGCTCATTATCATTAATTATTCTAATGTAGGTATCATTTGCATGATAATATCGATTTGAATCGCAAAATGCAAGCCTTCAATACCTTCACCAACATATTCATCGACATAGCTCATGTTATTTAAGCCAATCAGCTTTCCATAAATATCAACTAAAGCTCCACCACTATTTCCTGGATTAATGGTTGCTGTATGCTGGATTGTGATTGTATCCATGCCATAATCATCTTCCATCGCTCTATTGATATGTGAAATGACTCCCATGGAAACTGTATTTGGTAGGTCCAGTGGACTACCAATCGCAAATACCATTTGAGCAACCTTTAAGGATTCCTTCGTTCCAAATTCAATCACTCTTAAATTTTGAGCTGAAGTAAATGTAATAACTGCCATATCATGAGCAACAGATAAACCCTTAATCGTTACACTACCCTTATTGATTCTTACTTCACCAGTCTTATTAAAGATTGTAATCGCTAGTTCATTACTGTTATATCCGTAAACAACGTGTTCATTGGTTAAGACGTAATATGTATTTCCTACTTTTTTATAGATAATACCTGAGCCACCACCATCAATACTTGCTCCATCATAGGTATCAATCATGACTACCGATTGTCTCACGTCATCAATCATATCGGTGACATGCTTTTGGAATAGCTCAACTACATTAATGTTAGAAATCACTGCAGCGATAATTGAAGCTTCATTAATTAAATCACTAGACTCAATTAAGTCATTCACGATACTTGTTATCGTTTCTTCATCAGCAATCATTAAATCCTGATCAAGTAGGATAGCGTCAATAATCGCTCTAATTTCAGCCTCAGTTAAGGATACTTCAATTGGTATCCACTTTGCATAAAGTGTTAGCTCTTCATTGGTTCCTGCATTAAAGCTCATTGGATAATAAAAGTTAGGATCTAAATACCAACCACCAAAGGAAAAACCATCCTTTGCTGGTACTTCATCTGGTAAAAATGGATCAAAGGCTTCTACAAAAATAGAATCCATTAATGTTCCACCGTTTGAATTGAAGGTAATTTTATACGGACCATCACTAGAATCTAGTAATTCACATCCTGTTAATAATAAAACTGTTGATAATAATACGAAAACGTAAAGTATTTTCTTCATCTGGTTATTTTTCCTTTTTTTCATTTTGTAAGATAGGCTATTCCTATCGATCCTTTACCGATATGAGCAGAAATCACACATCCAGCATAGGAATCAATTATATTTTTTATTTCATATTTTTCTTCTATTTGATCCTTTAAATACTTCGCAGACTTTGTCGCATAGCTATGGGTCACCATTAAATAATCATGATCGAGACTATCTTTATCCTTATCCAAGGTTTTAACAATATAATCCATCGATTGATGGATTGTTCCATTTACCTTTTTAACGATATCAACATTTCCATTTTTAATTGTTAAGATTGGCTTAGTGTTCAAAAGTTTGCCAAAAAAATTTTTAGCTCCAGAGATATGATTTCCCATATAAAGATAGGTTAGATCTGGAATAATAAAGTAAGTCTTTACATGTGGAACCATCTGATCAATTTTTCTTTTGATTTCTTGTGCAGAAAATCCTTGATCTCTTAAATCCTTAGCCTTTAAGACGAGTAATCCAACACCAGATGAAAGATTTTTAGAGTCGACGATAAAAATTCTATCCTGTGCTATTTCATTTCTAGCAAGCTCTGCTGCTTGAACTGAACCACTCAATCCAGAGCTTACTCCAATATAGACGATATCAAAGCCTCTTGAAATAAATTTCTTAAATGTAATTAAAAAGTCACCAGAACGTAGACCACTAGATTTTGCTAGCATTCCAGTTTCAATTACTTTTTCATAAAGCTCTTCAGTTGTAATATCAATGCCATCTAAATAAACTTCTTCATCAAATCGAATGTATAAGGGAACAGATTGAATATCATGCTTGATTAAAATACCCTGTGAGAGGTCTGCAGTAGAATCTGTTAGGATTAATACCTTATTCATGACCTGCCTCCTTTATTCTAGAAAGCATCTCCATTTCGATTTTATCTAAGTTGAACTTCGTCACAGCTGAATACGCATAAAACGTTTTAGGATGCTTTAATAAGTTCTTAATGATTTGTTCCTGCTTGAATTGATGTGTATTTGGTACCTTATCCTTCTTTGTAGCAATGATCATGACGTCAATACCTAATTCCTTAATAAAGTCATAGGTTTCTAAATCATCCTTTGTAGGACCTACCTTAAAATCGACGAGCATGCAGATAAGCCTAAGCTCTTTTGCATGAATTAAATAGGATTCAATCATCACGATAAAGTCATTCTTAAGAGACTTACTTCGCTTTGCATAGCCATAGCCAGGGGCATCGACTAGATAAAATTCATTATCGATTAAGTAAAAATTTAAGGTTAATGTTTTACCTGGAGTATTGGATACTCTTGCTAAATTTTTACGGTTGGTTAAGGCATTAATAAAAGAACTCTTACCCACATTACTCCTTCCAAGAAGTAAAATTTGGGGTAAACGCTCGGGTTCATCCTTTAGGTCCGTTATACTTTTTATATATACTGCTTGCTTAATCATTTCATCATTCCTTCATTTTACAAAAAAAGTAGTCAGTCGACTACCTTTTATTATACTCTATTTTAAAGCGTATTGGAATACATCATTTACATTTTCAACAGTGATGATCTGAAGTGCATTTCTGACCTCTTCTGGAATATCATCAATATCCTTTTGATTGTCCTTAGGAATTAGGATTATTTTCAATCCACTACGATGCGCAGCAATTGATTTTTCCTTTAATCCACCAATTGGAAGTACATAACCACGGAGTGTGATTTCACCAGTCATTCCGACTTCCTTGCGGATATAACGATGTGTTACTGCAGAATAAATTGCAGTTGCAATCGTTATCCCTGCAGATGGTCCATCCTTAGGTACCGCACCCTCAGGCACGTGGACGTGGAAATCATTAAGATTAAAGATATCCTCATCAATATTATAGGTTTTCGCATTCGATTTAATGAAGGATAATGCAGTTTGTGCAGATTCCTTCATCACATCACCAAGCTTACCAGTTAAGACAAGCTTTCCATTACCCTTATAGTACGTCACTTCTACAGGAAGTGTATCGCCACCAAATTGTGTATAGGCTAATCCTGTAGCAACCCCGATTTGTTCCTTTTCATCTGCTAAATTGTGAACATATTTAGGCTTACCAATATAGGATTCAATATTATCCTTAGTAATCGATACACTAGGAACCTTAGTTAATAGAATTTCCTTAATTGATTTTCTAATTAATGCGCCAATATAACGATTGACTTCACGTACACCAGCTTCTCTTGTATAGTTTTGGATAATATACATTAAGGATTCATCAGTGATATCAAATTGCTTGTCATTAACACCATGACTCTTTAATTGCTTAGGGAGTAGATGACGTCTAGCGATTTGGAATTTTTCTTGTTCTGTATAAGAGGATAGCTCAACGATTTCCATTCTATCACGTAGTGGAGCAGGTACATTTTCTAAGTAGTTTGCTGTCGTTATAAATAGCACTTGAGATAAATCATATGGTTCTTCTAGGTAATGATCAGAAAACTTAGCGTTTTGTTCTGGATCTAATACCTCAAGCATAGCTGATGCAGGATCTCCCTTATAATCAGATGACATCTTATCGATTTCATCTAATAAAAAGACTGGGTTAATCGTTTTCGCATCCTTCATGCCTTTAATGATTCTTCCTGGCATAGCGCCGATATAAGTTCTTCTGTGACCACGAATCTCTGATTCATCACGCACGCCACCTAAGGATTGTTTAACAAACTTACGGTTTAATGCTTCAGCAATAGAAATAGCTAATGATGTTTTACCGACCCCTGGAGGACCTGCAAGACATAAAATTGTTTGAGGATTTCTCTTGGTCATGATTTTAACTGCAAGATACTCAATAATTCTTTCCTTAACATTTTCTAATCCATAATGATTTTCATCTAGCTTGGTTTTTACCTTAGCTAGATCATAATTATCCTTTGAAGCCTTCTTCCATGGAAGATCTACTAATAAATCTAGATAAGTTTTAATAATTGATGACTCTGCCATAGCAGCTGGAGTCGATTGATAGCGTGACAATTCAGCTAAAGCCTTTTCTTCAATGGTTTTAGGCATTTTAGCAGCAAGAATCTTCGTTCTTAATTCATCGATTTCTTCTTCCTTTTTCGCTTTATCGCCTAATTCATTTTGAATTGCTCTCATCTTTTCACGTAAATAGTATTCCTTTTGATTTTCATCAATAGACTTCTTGATTTCATCATTAATCTTTTGTTCAAGATCAACAATCATCTTTTGCTTATTGATATCCTCTAAAAGCATGCGTAAACGCGCATTTAGATTTTGTTCCTCTAAATAACGATATTTGGTTTGATCTGGTGATTTTAAGTTAAAAACAACGATATCACAGACCTTTTCAGTGGATAAGCCTTGTTGTACCTTTTCTAATACTTGATTGTTAGGAATTAGAATAGTTGCTGCATTGGATGCAACCTCTTGAACAATCATCTTTACCAATGTTACTTCTTCATCGACATTACCTGGTATCGTATCGAGTTCATCATATTCCACAACAAAATAAGGATCAGTTAAAAAATACTCCTTGATCTTAATTCTGGATAAAACAGTTAATTTGACTTTGTATGCGTCGTTTGGTAATTTAATCTTCATTTGTACTTTGACTAAAGCGCCGTAAGGTTCAATATCTTCAACCGTAGGCTCTTCAATCATTGGATTTTTCTGGATTAACACAACTGCATAGGATCCGAAGTTCTTTTCTGCCTCTTCAACAGCCTTTAATGAGACCTTTCTTCCTACTTCGATTCTAAAATCGTTATTAGGAATTGGAATGGTGCCACGGACGACGATTGCGGGTAGACTTTTTGAGAGTTCCATATGTTTTCACATCCTTTTTTGTATTCAATAATAGTATAGCATATTTTTAAGAATTTGCAATCTGTTTGCACGAGTGCCAATTTCTTTTTTTTAAAGAAGGGGAGCATGTCCCCTTGCCTTATTTTCTAACAGCTGAGTCTAATACAAACTTATAAGCTTTGTTCAAGACAACATCATTTTGTAATGCAGATTCTGGGATGTATTTTTTGATTTCGTCAACTGGCATATTATATTTTAACGCAAGCTCATCGTATTTAGCAACAAGCTCTTCAGGTGTTGCAGTGAATCCTTCAGCCTTAGCGATTGCTTCAATCACTAATGTTGTTTTTACACGTTGCTCAGATTCAACCTTGATTTGCGCTTCGAATGTATCCTTATCAACTCCTGAAAGCTGTAGGAACATATCCATTTCAATTCCATATTGCTTCGCTTGTTGTTCTACTTGTTCTTTTGCATGCTTAATTTCGTCAGCAATCATTTCTTCAGGAATATCCATCGATGCATTAGCAAGCACTTGAGTCATCACTTGTTCAGTAATGGTAGCTTCTGCTTCACTCTTTTTCTTGTCTTCTAATTCTTTTTTAGTTGAAGCTTTAAGTTCTTCAACAGTTGTTACGTTTTCTTTATTTAAAGACTTAACAAATTCATCGTTAAGTTCAACTGCTGCTTTCGCTTTCACTTCATGTAGCTTGATTTTGAATACGACTGGCTTACCAGCTAGGTTAGCTGCTTGATATTGTTCTGGGAAAGTGACGTTTAAATCCTTTTCATCTCCAGACTTTAATCCGACCATTTGTTCTTCAAAACCTGGGATAAATTGGTTTGATCCAATTTCTAATGAATGATTTTCAGCTTTTCCACCTTCGAAAGGTACACCATCAAGGAAACCCTCGAAATCAAAGATTGCTGTATCTCCAAGTTCAATTGGACCATCCTTTGGTGTTAATTCTGAATTCGCAGTTAATAAATTTTTAATTTCTGCATTGACTTCTGATGCGGTAACGTTTGTTTTAATTGCTTTCACTTCAAGACCTTTGTAAGCTCCTAATGTGACTTCTGGTTTCACAGGGGCAATTAATGAAACTTCAAAGACTTCACCACGCTTGATCTTTGTGAAATCGACATCAACTTCTGGTTGACCTACGATTTCATAATCAGGATGGTTTTGTGCTTCATGGTATTTATGATGTAGCACGTGGTTTAATGCATCTTCATAAAGTGATTCAACACCAAACTTAGTTTCATAAATGTTTCTAGGAACATGTCCTTTTCTAAATCCTTTGATTTCTACATCCTTTTGAACGTGTTCAAAAGCATGGTCTAAACCATGGTCAAATTCATGAGGTGTGACCTCAAATGTGAACTTCACACGGTTGGTTGTTAGTTTTTCTACTTTCATTGTAATCTCCTTAAATTGATATATATAAAGTCGGATAGACCTTTATTATTATAACATAAAAAAATAATAGATAAAGTAAATTGGTTAAACATTGAAGTTTTTGTAAAATTAAGTTAAAATGATACTAATGAAATGAGGTGCATCTTTAGTGATCACGATTAAAGAAGTTAAAACCGTAAGAGAAGGTATACAATTTACTGAGTTTCCGAATAAAATGTATAAAAAAAATAAGTATTTCGTTCCTGCATTATCCTTAGATGAAAGAAACGTGTTCAACACGAAGGTTAACCCTATGTTTGAGTATTGTGATGCAGTCAGATACCTTGCATATAAGGATGGTAAAATTGTAGGTAGAATTGCAGGTATTATCAACCATAAATGGAATGAAGCCTATAACATTAAAAAAGCTAGATTTACAAGAATTGATATGATTGACGATATTGAAGTCACGAAAGCCTTAATTGACCAAGTAACCACTTGGGCAAAGGGTTTTGGAATGGATACCTTAATTGGACCAATCGGATTTTCCGATTTAGACCGTCAAGGGATGCTCGTTGAAGGCTTTGATCAGCTCAATATGTTTATCACAATCTATAACCACCCATATTATATGGTTCATTTAGAAAAGCTAGGATTTGTTAAGGATGTCGACTGGACAGAGAAACAAATCATTTGGCCAACCGAAGTTCCTGAAAAGGTTGTTCGTGGTGCTGAGGTTGCTAGAAGACGATATGGCTATGAACTCATTAAGTGTAAGACGAAAAAGGAAGTTTTTACTTACATCTATGATGCATTTGATATGTATAATGTCGCATTCAACGAATTATATGGCTTCTTTCCAATTTCAAAGAAGGCTATGGATTATTATATTAAACAAATGATTTCTCTTGTTCAATTAAACTATCTATGGTTTGTCTTAGATAAAGAAAAGAAGGTTGTGGGATTCACAGTGATTATGCCAAGCCTAGCATTACCTAACAAGAAAAATAACGGTCATTTATTCCCATTTGGGATATTTAGAATATTAAAGGGTATGAAAAAGTATGATGTTATCGATTTATACTTTATCGCTATTGATCCAAAGCATCAAAATCATGGAATTATCGCGATGATTTGGGAGGATGGGATTAGAGAAGGTATTAAAAATGGTGTTAAATATGCAGAAACTGGTCCAGAATTAGAATTAAATGATGCGATTCAAAATGGATGGAAAAACTTTGAATCCATTGAACATAAAAGAAGACGTTGCTATACAAAAGCTATTTAAGAGACAAAGAACCCGAAATTTTGGGTTCTTATTTTTTACTTCAGCGAATCAAATTCATTAAAACTTTTCAAGGGATGTCTGTTTATTATTTTCTCTTTTAAATAGATGATGATTCCTGAGTGGAGTAAAAGTGATAAACAGACAAACATTTGAACCTCAAAAAAGGAAAGAACATCATATTCAAACTTTGTAATACCTTCTTTGACTATATAACCATGATTTGTGATCGCATAAACCCCATCAATGATATCAGGTCCTCCACCATAAAACACAAAAAGAGAAAAGCCAAAACCCACGATTGAAAAAAAGATTGCACTAGAGATATAGATATATAATTGAATATTTTTTGAAAACTTATTTTTTATATCGAGTGAAATAAAGGATAATGGGTTTCTTTGATGCAATAGAAATCCTTTGTATGTGAATTGATAGAAAAAACCATAGATCCAAAAAACTAGAAATCCAGCAATAAAAATTGTAATTCCAAGATCAGAATACTCTATAGAAATTGAAATTAAAACAAATGATATAAGACCCAAAATATATAATATTGAATAATATATTACCAATATTTTTTTCATCTACTTCCCCCAATAGAATAGTTTGTTTACTTTTTGATTTGTTTATACATTTGAATCCATTCATTTTTAATAATCTCATGACCAAGTGGTGTAGGATGGACTCCATCATAGAGCAATTCCTCAAACTTTGTCGTATAGCTAGCTATTTGAATGGTTTCATGTAGATTAATGAAATGTAATCTATATTCTATAACAAGCTTATGACATACATCCATAATTTGATTAAATTCCTTATTCCAAGCCTTTCTATAGACTCCCATTTCTAAATTAAAGGGTGTCATTAAAATAATCTTTAGCTTAGGATTCTTTGCTAGCATCAAATCAAGGAGTTCTCGATAGGTCTTCTCAAACTTATCGATAGAAAATCTCTTTCTAAATACATGCATATGCCAAACATCATTAATACCAATTAAAATAGTTAAAATATCCGGATTGATGTTGATTGCATCTCTTACCCATCTCTTCTTTAAATTAGAGATTCTATTTCCACTAATCCCGCGATTGATAATCTCGCAATTTTCTAACTCTTTAGAGATGAGATAGACATATCCATCTCCTAATCCTTTGTTTTTGGATTTTCTATTACAGTCAGTAATGGAATCACCTTGAAATAACAATTTTTCTTTCATATAAGTCCCTTTCTATGTTGTTTTTTTATGGTAATCATAGTTAAAATATGAAATGAATAATAAATAGAGCACTACACTAAATACACTAAATCTTTCTGCTAAACCAAAATATGCACTTGGAACAACTCCTATTGAAATAGATCCAATCATTAAAACAGCAAATGTCAAAACCGTTAAGATGAAATATATTAATCTATTCATTTTTTTAAATGAGATAGCCAATAGTATTAAGGAACTGATAGTTAATAATACAACCGCTATGGTAACTACGATATGCATCACATTTTGAAAATTATTAATGTCAGTATTAGATGATAACGGAAATAGTGCATAGCCAACTGCAGAGGTAATATACATCGTTGATAACAAATAAACGCCTATTTTCAAAATCTTTATTTTTTCATTTCTAAAGGTATAGAGAAACCCAATCATCACTAAGCTACTCAATATCCCGTAAAGTGAACTAAAAAATCTAGCGATCACTTTAGATGGAGAACTATCGCTTGTTAAGTCACTTACGGCTTGACTTAAAAAATCATAGCCAGGATAGTGGATAGAGCCTAAGATTACATGTAGGAAATAAAAAATAACTGCTAGTATCCCTATTGATAATAAAATAACGTTTAAATTTAAATAAATTCTTTCTTTACTCATCTTTTTGATTTCCCTTATTTATAATTGTAAATAGTTAAAAACACACCACTTCTTTCATTTTAACTGAAATAATCTTAGATAGAAAGATTCTATAAGCAAATTCATCCTTTTTTTAAATAAATAGAAAACTTACCAACTCTAACCAAAAGGTCATATACGCTAGTATGGTATAATAACACCTGAGGTGTTTATATGAAAAAGTTTCATTTAACAAAAAATTACGCGATTATTAACTTTGATGCGTCCATCTGTGACTCTGAGGTTAAAATCATTCAATCCAAGAGCTTTGAGGCTGTTTTAGTTCAATATGTAAGAACTTTAAGAGAAAATAAAGATCCGATTATATTATCCCTAAAGGGTATAAGAACATCGATGATCCTAGATACCTATAAGCTATTATTAATCTATGATTTTGAAACAGTTAAGAAAAAGACAGATACATTAGGAGAACTCCTCTCCAAACGAGATGAGTTCTACGTATTTACTGAAAAGTTTTATGATTACTGGAGAAAACTAGAACGCTTTGGTATTATTCAAGGAAATAAACAATATATCGTTGGAGCGAAAACACACGATTTAATTTCAGTCTCTGACGACTTTAATGAGCGTATTCTATATCTTTATAGAACAATCGCTCAAAACCTCTTAGGGCATGATTTTAACGTCCTAAGACAGCTTCCAGCTGGAGTGAATGCGAACTTAATGCTAGTCCCACATCGCTTTTCATTTAGTAATGATTATTTATCACTACAAAATGTATCCTTTATTACGGGATTACTGACAAGACCTCCATTTATGATCTATTCGAATTCGAATACAAGATCAGGAATATTTAAAGAAATTGATCATAATCCATTACCTGAATTAGTCATCAATAAACTACATTATATTGTATATCCCATATGGGTAGGACCGCTACTGACATTTGTATATGTACATAGAGACTTTCTACATCATGGAGTAGCACTTTCTAATCTATTTGAACCAGTAGCCTATAAGGACTTTAAGGATAGAAAGCCTGACCTACTCTATGTCTATGGACATAAGGATGAAAAATATGATGGGAAATTCTACCGCGATAAGGTCAATGATTTCTATATCGGATTTGTCAGTAGAAATGAAAAGAATGATTATTTCGGATACTTAAAGAAAATGCTATTAACATTACATAATGTCTATATGATTGACCACGAGGATTTACCAATTCATGGCGCGATGGTCAATGTGATGCTAAAAAATGGTGATGAAAAAAATATCGTGATCATTGGTGATTCTGGAGCAGGTAAATCTGAAACACTAGAAGCGCTAAGAACGATAGGTGGCGATTACATTAAAGCGATGCGAGTCGTCTTTGATGATATGGGTACCTTCTTCCTAAAAAATAAAAAGGTGTTTGCTCATGGTACTGAAATTGGTGCGTTTGTTAGACTAGACGATTTAGATGCAGGCTATGCATATCAGGAAATGGATCGAGCAATCTTTTTAAATCCAGATAAAATGAATGCTAGAGTCATTCTACCAATCTCTTATTATAATTTCATTATGAAGGATCATAAGGTTGATATGTTATTCTACGCGAATAACTATAAGGATACAGATGAAGGCTTAAGATTCTTAGAAAGTAAAGATTTAGCCTTAGAAATATTCAGAAAAGGTGAGAGAGTTGCTAAGGGTACGACATCTGAAGTGGGACTTGTATCTAGCTATTTTGCCAATCCATTTGGACCTGTTCAAAAGGAAAAGGAAACAGATAAAATCTTAGAAAACTTCTTTGATATCCTATATAAGGAAGGAATTCCTGTTGGTGAAATCTATACGAGATTAGCTGTTGATGGTCATCATATGACAGGACCAAAGTTTGCAGCAAGAAAATTACTTGAATTATTAACCAAATGATAGGCGATATGATTCGCCTATTTTTTTTCATATCTTTGACTTTTTAATTAAAGATACTTATAATAGTAATAGCACACAAGTGGGGGCTTAATGATGAAAACAATAGAAAAATTTTTAAATAGCGGTCTCTATATCTTCTTAATCTTTTCGATCACATTCATTTCGTGGTCGTTTTATAAGGAAACACCACCACATGTTTTTAATTTATATAATATGATTGGTGTTTTTTTGTTAATTTTAATCAACACCTTTATTCTTTCATTTTATAAAAATACGTTATATACGATTCCAATTATTATTGGATTTCAGTTTATTATCAATCAATCCAATATGACATTTGATTCTGTTGGTGAATTAGGATTTCCTATCGTTGCTTTTATCGTGCTTTTATCAGGACCAATCATTCACTTGATTCGATTTAAACCTAAATTTAAAAGAGGTGTCTTCTTCTTAGGATTTGCGTTAATTGCTGGTGCATATATATTATCCTTTATATTCGCACCATTTGAAATAAGTGGTATTGTTGTCTCCTTGATGGGTTTGATTTATTTACTTGGCTACATATTTTATTCAATTACCTTAAAGGGTAACTTAAACTATTTATTTAAGATTATGCTTTTCGCTAACATTACATTAACGCTTCAAGTCTTCTTCTATATTTATCAAGGCTATCTATTACATCCTGAATTAGATATCTATTATAGACTCTTTCAAGGATGGGGAAGAAATCTAGGTTGGGCAAATATTAATGATATGTGCTTTTATATCGCTTTAACATTTCCTAGCTATCTATATTTCATCTTTAAGAAACCTCAAACCTATTTAACATGGTTTCTCATGCTATTACCTGTAACTGCAGTTATATTATCTAAATCTAGAGGTGGTGTAATTGGGTTTGCAGTGGTTGTTATTGGTGTTGTTTTATTTTTTGTTCTAAGAGGTAATAAGAAGCATTTAACACACGGTTTAATATTCTTAACTGTTTCAGTCATTGTCTTTTGGATCAATCGAGCAATTTTTGAAATATGGTATGAGTTTTTCCTAGATTCTCTGGGAGAAAACCTTAATGATTTTTCAAGTAATCGTATTCAAATATATAAGGATGGTTGGGAAGTTTTTAAGAGTCATCCAATCTTTGGTGCAGGATGGTTGTCTATTCAAACGCTTTATCCAGGTGAACGTATGTTTATGTATCACCAAACATTCATTCATGCACTAGCAACCATGGGATTATTTGGACTCGCAGCACTCTTTGTTCACTACTTCCAAATTATTAAATATTTCTTTAGAAATGTTAGCTTTGAAAAATATCTATTTATTATCGGATATATCGCATCTCAGGTTCATGGTTTAATTGATAATGTCCAATTTTCAGTACCCTATAGTGTTTTAATTGTCTTATTCCTAGTCATCTTTGAAACATCAGAAAAAAAGACAAGCTTTGAGCTCATCAACAATAGATATTTCCTAATTGAATAAAAAAAAGATGGACGGTGAGATTTCACCGTCCATCTCTATTTATAGTATAGTAATCCATCCCTGAGGATCTTCAACATCCCCAAATTGAATACCTGTTAATAAATCAAATAACTTTTTCGTATATTCACCAATCACATCATGAGCAGGAAATACATGCTTATGACCATTATGAGTAATTGATCCAATCGGAGTGATGGTTGCTGCAGTACCGCAGGCACCAGCTTCTATTAAGTGATCAAGCTCATCTATAAATATTTCACCTTCAATCACCTCTAACCCGAGGTGATTTTTTGCTAAATATTTTAAAGATCGATTGGTAATACTATTTAATATCGAAGGAGACTTTGGAGTGATATACTTCTTATCTTTAGTTATCCCAAAGAAATTCGCTGCCCCTACCTCTTCAATCTTTGTATGTGTTTTAGGATCTAAAAAGATACAATCTGCAAATCCTTCTTTTCTTGCTTGAACCTGTGCGATTAAGGATGCTGCGTAATTTCCTCCGACCTTCACATGCCCTGTGCCATTTGGAGCGGCTCTATCATATTTAGAAACTGACATATCTACTGGTCTCACTTCACCTTCAAAATAAGATCCTACAGGTGAAACAATCACACTAAAGATAAACTCAGGTGCAGGACGTAGTCCTAAATTATTTCCAACACCAATCATAAACGGTCTAATATATAATGCTTCATTATTACCATGAGGAGGTATAAAATCTGCATTTGCTAAAACAGTCTTCTTTACCGCTTCTATAAATACATCAACCTCGATAATAGGCATCATCATATAGCTACAAGACATTTGAAATCTTTCTGCGTTATCTTTAACTCTAAAGAGCTGAATTTTTCCATCTAATCTTCGATATGCCTTTAATCCCTCAAAGCACTCTTGACCATAGTGCAGTGATGTAGACATGCCAGATATCGTAAACTGATCGCTCGTTTCTAGCTTACCCTCACCCCATACTCCATCCTTCCATTTTTGGATATAAATCATGTTTGTTTTTTGATAAGTAAAACCTTTTGCTTTTGAAATCATTTTTCAAACCTCTTTCTATATTTATTGTAATGGAAAGCGTTTTCACACATTAATAATTATACATGAAAAAATAAAAGAATGATAGATTTTAATGAATCATTCGATTATAATTTTTTTAGTTTTTGTCATTCCTTTAAATCTATTTTTTCTTCGACTTCAGTGATTCTCATTTTAAGCTTGAAAAAATATAAGGTTTCTTCTCTATCGTAGATAAACATAAAGATTAAAGCAATTAAACCACCATAAATCATCGCAGGTAAGATAAGCCATATCACAGGTAAATAAGCATCTCCTATGAACCAAGGATTGGTTCTAAAGGCCATTGGAACAAATACACCCAGAATAACTCCTAATCCACCTAAATCTCCTCTAACACCAAAGATAAAGGATGGGTTTCTATATCTTGGATCGAAAAACTCATTTTTAGGTATCCATCCCAATAAAGTAAACACCAATTCATTAATAAATATAATAACTAAAATCGTTACTAACATAAAGGGTGCACGATATGCACGCTTTATGGATAATGTATGCATTCCGAAATGCATCATCAAGAATGGAATCATAAAGATAAATAAATGAGAAATATAAAATCTTATGTTTTCAAACATAAATGCAGGTCTTGCTTCAGTAAAGAATTCCCTACCATTAAAATAGAGTGACATGACATCGACTGGATAAATAAACGCGATAATACCACTAGCCATACCTACTAAAACCATATAGTCTCTTAATGTTTTATTTTTAGCAAAATATAAAAATGGATAAAGTAGTGCTGATACAGCACATACATTTTCAAACGAAACTTTTGTAAAAACATAATCTACTGTTGTGTAGGGGTATATAAATATTTTAAGTATATGGATCATTAAATTGAAGATTATCATACCGAAAATAAACCAATATCTATACTTGGTTGTTTTATTTTTTAAAAATCTCACAAAAAGAATCGTTATTAAGATTCCTAAAGCTATGTAAATGAAATAATATAGATTTCCAAATTGTACGGTAGCCATTTTTAACTCCAAATATACATCATATGGATATTATATCATACAAAGTATGACTTTGAATATGCTTGAACATATCATTTCTTTAAAACTTTTTTAATAAATACCTCAACTATATTGGGATCAAATTGTTTTTCTTTACCAGCTCTTAGCTCTTTTATAGCATCCTCAGTTGATAATGCCTTTCGATAGGTTCTATCCTGAGTCATGGCATCAAATGCATCAGCAACCGCTACTACTCTAGCTTCTAGGGGTATATAAGTACCAACGATCCCTCTAGGATAACCACTACCATCATATCTTTCATGATGGGATAAAACGATATTTGCAATATCTCTGTATTCTTCTACTGCATTTAAAATCATATACCCTGTTCTAGGGTGCTCTTTAATAATTTCCCATTCCTCAGGATTTAAATCATCAGCCTTATTTAAGATGTTAGAATCGATATTGATCTTTCCAATATCGTGAAGTAATCCAGAAAGCTTTACCTTTTCCTCAAAGGTTTTGCCTAAATTCATCGATTTAGCAATATGAAAACTCATCGATGCAACTCGCTTTGAATGATTTAATTCACGGTTACTCTTTTCAAAGAGTGCAGCCATAATAACATCCACTGTTTTTTGAGAGACAGATGATCCTTCATATATCTTTTGACTGAATAGCATTTTTTCAGCATTTTTAAATACAACCTGAAAAGGTTTATCTAGACTTTCCATATCCGCGTATCCGAAGGATACCTGAACATCAAAATCAAAAGGTTGTTTTTCCATATCCTTAGTGATAAAATCTATTAACTCTTCTGCATCATTCATATTCGCATTCTTTATGAAGAATCCGAATTCATCGCCACCAACACGGTAAACCTTCATCTTATCTTTCATATGAGATTTGATGGTGGATGCGACATAGGAGATGATTTTATCTCCTGTTTCGAATCCAAAGGACTCATTGTAGACTCGAATACCGTTAATATCTGCTAAAACAAAATAGATGGGTAGATCAGATTCCTGAAAGCTTAAAACATCTTCGTCAAATGAACTTCTATTATAGGTATCTGTTAAATAATCTTTTTTTAGAAGCGTCTTTAGTTCTTCTTCCTTTTGAATGCTTTCTCTTCTGTCTTCAATTAAGATAATTCCACCACTGATCTTTTTCTTTTCATATAATGGAACGAAGTCGACAACTACAGGTATTGATTGGTCAGAAAAAGGATTAAACAACGTTCCCCTATTACGGTTAGCTATACCCTTTTTTGATTCCTCATAGACTTTAAGTAAATGGGGACCAAATAGCGATTTAATATTCATTTCCTCAATCAATTCTTTTTTGATACCAATCATTTGAATAAACTTATTGTTATAAACAACAAGTCTACCGTTAATATCATATTGAATCATGCCAAGTGGACTATTCATAAACACAGCCAAAAATCTTTCATGGTAGGATTCAGCCTTTTCTTCACTTTCCATCCATTTGGTGATATCGGTATCAATTCCCTGATACCCTATATACTTTCCGTTTTCATCGTACTTTGGAGCACCGGATGTTAATAACCAAATTGTTTTACCATTACTATTTATGTTTTTATTAATTACATTACCAAACGATTCGTGCTTTTCAAATGTTTCAAAGGCAGCCTTTTTAATCACCTTCTTAATATCTTCATGAAACAAATCGTAAAAATACTTTTTATGAATCAATTCATTTGGAAGATATCCCAAAATAGGGGTAACATACTCATCGACATAGGTATACTGACCATCTGTATCAATTTCCCATAAAAAAGAAAGGTTATGCAAGCTAAAGCCCTCATATTTTTTTTGATCAGGTTGTTCGATATAGTTTATATTTTGTTTAGTCTCATCATAAAGATAAACAAAAAGATGTCGCTTAAGATCGACAAATGAAATTCTGATGGTTTGTTTTTCTAGGTTTAAGAATCTTTTTAGGACATTTTTTTCATAAAGGCTAAGTAAAAAACTCAAGAATGGGTTTGGCTCTTTGGTTAAATCATAATTTGTTGAATATCTGATAGCAACTAAGTCAAACATTAAATTCTTGGTGATCCATACCTTCTTCGTTTTATCATAAACACCATAGCCGAAGTCTGCATGACTAAGTAGGTCATTTAAAACTGTGGGATCCATATAGATTCTCCTTCGACCTTATTTTACTATAAGTTACATTTGTATTTATGATTATTGCACTAAAAAAGACACCCGAGGATGTCTTATTTCGTAAGTATTTGTTTTGCATTACTATAAAATAGCTTTTCTAAATATTCCTTGGATAAATGCTTTTCAAGGTAATTATAGGTTTCCTTCAGATTAGGTAAGCGAATATCCATATTATGTGCATCTGATGCTACAAAGTCAGCTAATTCTGCTTTTAGAATTTTCATTACCGATTTCTTATTGACCTTTTTATCTATGCCCATAATGGAATTTCCATTAACCTGAAGCATAGCACCAGAATTTTTAATTCTTATATAATCATCAAATGTTAAATAGCTATATCTTTCTATATGTGCAACAATCGGGATGAAACCTTGTCTAGATAAATCATAGACAATATCTTCAATCGGTGTTTCAACTGACATTGAAAACTCGATTAAGATATATTTAGATCCAGCAAGAGATATCATTGAATAATCTGGAGATAGATGAGACCTATAAAGAATTTCAGCTCCTAAATATAAATTGATATTTAGGTTCTCTTTTTTTACTGCATCTAGCAATTCATTAAAGACTTCAATTAGTTTTTCAGGTTCAATCCTAGAGACATGAGATTGCACATGGGGTGTAAGAATCACAGATTCTACACCATCAGCAATCTCTTTTTTAATCATTTCAAGCGAAAACTCTATACTTTTTGACCCATCATCTACATTAGGTAAGATGTGGTTATGTATATCAATCATCATTACTCGTCTTCATACTTATAGCTATAATCATAGCCATAACCATATTCTCCACTCTTTAAACTAACCTGAGTTAGAACGGTACCAATGATATGCACATTACTTTCCTTAAGAGTTTGAATAGCTTCTCTGACTAAAGTCTTTTTTGCATTGTTTTGTGCGACTACAAAGATAACACCATCTGCGTGCTTAGCAATATATAATGCATCGGATACTGCGAGCACAGGAGGAGCATCAAGTAAAACATAGTCATAGGTTTCTCTTAGCTTCAAAATCAAATCCTTTAATTTTTCAGCCTCTAAAACATTAATTACAGCTGTTGTTTTTTCACCAGTGACGATATAATCAATGCCAAATTCCTCAGAATGCTTAATCAACTTTTCATAGGATACTTTGCCTGATAGATAATCAGTCAAACCATCTTTATTCGCTGAATTAAAAACACGATGTCCCTTTGGTTTTCTTAAATCGAGGTCTAACAAAATAATCTTTTGGTTCTTTTGTCCCATTAAGTAAGCTAAATTAGATACGAATGTTGATTTACCCTCAGATGCTAATGTTGAAGTAAACTCAATAACTTTAATCTTTTTATCGATATTTGCATAATCTAAATTAACCAATACCTTTTGAAAGGATTCTGTTGTAAAGGATAGTGGTTGTTCCTTGGTTACAAGGTAGTCATAGCGTTCATTACGCTCAGGAGCGAATATGTTCTTCTTTTTACTCATGTTTTTGCTCCTTTATTTCAAATTCTGGTATCACACCTAAAACCTGAATACCAAATGCAGTTTCTAATTGTTCTTTCGTTCTAAAGGTGTTATTAAACATTTCTTGAAGGAATGCGAAACCAACACCAACAATTCCACCTAAAATTAATCCAATAACTACATATAATATCTTATTTGGTGAATCATATACTCCGTTATTTGCTGTACTTGTGCGAATGATATTGTCCTCAAGGATAGCTACATTATCATTAGCAAAAGCTATTGCAGAATCAATCACTGCATTGACAATCTCTTTAGACTCCTCAGGATTTCCTGATAAGTAGCTCACATTAATGAAATAACTTGTGGTTGAAGAACTAACAGTTAAGTTACTTTTTAGTTGAGCTGCAGTAATATCTAAATCTAGGTCTTCAATCACTTTATCTAATACAACAGGCATTGAGATTAAATCTGCTGCAGTAGCCATCAAACGTTGTGCATTGACTAAGTCAAATGAGTTTCCAGAAGTTCCTTCTACTTGGACTTGGACCATCACATAAGCATTTGATTTATAAGTTGGATCAGCAACTGCAAAGGCATAAAATGCTGCAACTGCTCCAAACAGTAAGGTTAAAACCGTAATTAATAGCAAGTGACTTCTTAATATTTTAAATAAGTCAACTAAGCTAATCTCATTGGTCTGTTCTAGTTGTTCATTGTTCATATGTTTCCTCCATAATTAATTCCCTTATTATTGTTTATTATATCATACAGTCTTACATAAGTAAGATAAAAGAATCAAATTGAATTAAATCTGAAATAATTCAATGACTTCATCAATATCTTTCTTGACTTGTTCTAATGAATCAATCCAAAAATCCTTCTTGGTAACATCAATATGCATTGATGAAGCACAAGCTTCAACCGACGTTTTTGTTGTTAATTCGAGTAGGTCATCATAGGATGCTAAGAAAGATTTTGGATTCTTTAGGTACTGAGCGTATAAGCCCTTACCAAAGAGTAGTCCAAATGCATATGGGAAGTTATAGAAGTTTAATCCTGCACTATAATAGTGACCCTTCACTAACCACATATAAGGATGGAGTTGATTGTGGTCAAGTCCATTTAAATAGGCTTCCTTTTGAGCTGAAACCATCATTTCCTTCATCTCATGCTTAGATACTGGACCTTGAGTTTTAGCAAAAAGATTGGTCTCAAATATAAATCTTGACATGATATCGACAATGACTTGAGTATCACCTTGAAGTGAATTTTCTAGAACTGATAATCTTTCCTTAGGGTTCGTAATTTGAGCAAGCAAATGATTATTTACAATCGTCTCGCAAAAGATCGATGCAGTTTCTGCTAAAGGCATTGGATAGCTCCAATGTAGAGGTGAGTTTTTAGAAATTACTTCTCCGTGGTATCCATGACCTAATTCATGAGCAAGTGTTAAGACATCAGATAGAGATCCTGTAAAGTTTGTCATAATACGAGATTGTTTCATTTGAGGTTGGTTAGAGCAGAATGCTCCTCCACGTTTTCCCTTTTTAGGGTAAACGTCAATCCATTCTTTATCAAAGGCTTTCTTAGCGAAATCTCCTAAGCGCTTAGAATAACCATAGAATGCTTCTTTGACTAATTCTTGAGCTTCCTCATAGGTGTAAGTCTTATCAAGCTTACCAACTGGTGCGAATAGATCATAAAATGGAAGACTTGTAGAATGTCCTAGATATTTAGCCTTTGCTTGAAGATACTTTTCAAAATGAGGACGGTAATCCATCATGGCTGACATCATCGCTTCCAATGTTTCTTTAGTCATCTTCGATTGATCTAAAGTTTTTTCTAGAGCAGATGAATAGCCACGTAATTCATTCATTACAGTAACTTCACGTTTAATATTAGAAAGTGCTAACGCAACTTGATCTTCAATTTGAGAAAAGCTCTTAATTTCAGCTTCAAACGCATCTTTTCTAATAGATGAATCATTTTCATAGGCAAGATTTCTAACCTCAGATAAGGTGATTTCCTTACCTCTATATTGAACTGGTAGGTTAGCTGTAGTTAGGCTATGAAGATTAGACCATCCACCAGATGCAAGCTCACGAAGCTTCGCATATAAAATTTCTTCTTTTTCTGATAAAAGGTGCTTCGCTTCCTTTTGTTCAAGTTCAAGATTGAATAGGTATTTATTAATTAATTCTGATTTTTTAGCTAATTCATTTAAATCGACAGTTGTCAAATATCTTGTAAAAAGGACATCCTCAGCTGTAGATTTTCTTGATATACGTTGAATTTTAGACATGTAAAGTGGAGCTTCAGCGTTTGTAACATCCGTAGACATGATTAACATCGCGTAAGATCCCATTGTTCTAGCAAGAATATGCATATCTTCATGAAACTTTATATATCCTTCGATATATTTCACAGGCTCTGGGTTCTCTTGTTTGATATGAGTAATATATAAATCGGTCATTTCCTCAAACTTTTTTAAATCGTTGTTATACTTTTCGTTAAACCCTGAATAAAAATCATTTAAATCCCAATTTTTCATATATGTAATCCCTTCTATTTATATTAGTTTTATTATAACACTGCATAAAAAAAACGCCTATAAAAAGGCGTAATATGTTAAATAATGGGTAAATATTTGTCTAATTCCCATTGAGTGACCTTCATTTTATATTCATCCCACTCTCTAGTTTTCGCTTCAATCAGTTTGGAGAAGAGTTCTTCACCAATCGTTTCCTTCATCAAAGATGAGTTTGTGAAAAAGTCGATTGCTTCATGAAGACTTTCAGGAAGATTTCTAATGCCTAAACGCTTTCTTTCGACATCACTCATCTTAAATAAGTTCTTCTTGACTGGTGATATCCCGTCTAACTCATTACGAATGCCATCTAAGCCAGCAGCAAGTATACCTGACATCGCTAAATATGGATTCGCAGAAGGATCTACAGAACGTACTTCAATTCGAGTTGATTTACCACGTGCTGCAGGAATTCTAATCATTGTCGAGCGGTTCGCATCACTCCAGGAGATGTAGCATGGTGCCTCATATCCAGGAACTAAACGCTTATAGGAATTCACTGTCGGATTAGATAGTAATGCAAATTCTTGAGCATGCTTCATGACACCTGCGATAAAGCGTAGCGCTGTTTGAGATAATTGGTTTTCAGTATTTGGGTCATAAAATAGGTTATTTCCTTCCTTATCAGAAATCGATAAGTTAGAATGCATACCTGAACCATTAATTCCTTGGATAGGTTTAGGCATAAAGGTTGCGTGGAAACCGTGGCGACGGGCAACGTTTTTCACCAAAACCTTAAATGTTTGAATGTTGTCACATGCTTCCAGTGCATTATCAAAATGGAAATTGATTTCATGTTGACCAAACGCAACCTCATGGTGAGAAACCTCCATATCAAAGCCCATTTTTTCTAGTTCCAATACAATATCACGACGAACATCCTCTGAACCATCAATTGGTGCCAAATCGAAATAGCCACCATGGTCAGAAAATTCCATTGTAGGTCTACCATGAGCATCTAGCTTAAATAGGAAAAACTCAGGTTCAACACCAACATTAAACTTATCATATCCTAAATCTTTTAGGTGTAATAAATTTCTTTTTAAAATATATCTAGGGTCACCTTCATAAGGTACATGCTTCGTTGTATAGACGTCGCAAATCAGTCTAGCAACCTTACCAACCTTTAGATCTTCCCATTCGAGGATTAGCCAAGTCGAAAGATCTGGATATAGATACATATCTGCTTCATCAATTCGAACAAACCCTTGAATTGATGAACCATCAAACATAATTTCATTCGATAATGCTCTTTCTAAATTGGTAACAGGAATTTCAACATTTTTTACTGTACCAAGCATGTCAGTAAATTGCAAGCGAACATATCTTACATCATTTTCTTTAGCACTTTTGATAATATCTAATCTAGTGTAATTTTTCATACTTTTCCTCGTTTTTGTTTCAAATTTTACGCTTGATACAAGAAAAAGTCAATAGAAATGAAATAAAATATGAAAAATTTACATAAAGTATGTCATTTTTAGAGATTTCCGTAAGTTATGTTCTTAGAAAATTGATTATTATAGGATGTTCCGTTGTATGGATCATCATCTTCAGATAGATTAACAACTCTTTCATCTAACTCTGGAATGGACTTGATGTCATGGTTTAGATAGGAGATTAAATAGGACTTCACTTCTTCGATGCGTTTGGATAAACCACCTAAACGATAGCTTTGAACCTCGAAGCCGTATGTCTTATTCTCTAAATACCATTGAGTTTTAAATGATTCATAGAAAAGCTCTAAATTTTTTAGAAGCTTTGGAATCACTTCGTTCGTGAGTCTTGAGAGCTCAACTAAATCCTGTTTATGATAGGCAGTAAATATTTCTAAGCCTAATGTCGCTTTCATAGATAATACGCGAGATAGATGATAAAGCGTTTGAAATAGATAAGTAAATGATCCCTTCTTATCTATATAGTTACCTAATTTTTCTGTAATCTCTAAATAATGGAATTTATAGTTTAAATTAATCTTTGTTTGACTATTTCCAAAGAGTAAATCTTCAAATAATAAATACTTAGAAGGATTGACTGCAATATGTGCCTTTGATGAATAGATTTGATTCACTAAATCTAGGTCAAGCAATTCATCAAATGTAAATCCTGAGATGATCTTAGCTAACTCATTATTATTTGATAATTTATCATCATAAAATGAGTTAGCAATATGAATAAGTGATGGAAGGATGGAGAATATGGATGCTTCAGCACCATTATCTCCCCAGGATGTTAAAACAAAATGCTTCACTCCAGCTTTTTTCGCTGCAGAGATCCCTAAATCCATCGTGCGGATGGTAAATTGATTGAGTGGAGCGAATCCTATCCACTTCCATGCACCGCCGGCAAATGAATAATTAGAAGTTAATGTTTTTAAGGATTTGAATTTATTCGTATATTTTTCTTCATCTACTTGATAATAATCCCAGTAGACTAATTCAACATCACTTGGAACTCTTTTTTTGATTTCTTCAGAGAATTCTAATACACCTGGACTTAAATATCCACCAGTTGTGAGATGGAAAAACATATCAGCCCACATCGAAACCTCATAATTATAAGACTTGCATATGGATAATACCTTATCCAAATGCTTAATCATAATATCCATACGATTTGTGTATCCATATTTAGATAGATACTTACCTAAGCCTAACATCCATGCTTCATCCATACCAATATTTATCTTTTTGGATGTAAAGATCGATTTGGTAGTTTTAAGCATGTTATCAATTAACTCATAGGTTTTTGGTTCATCAACTAATAAAATATCTCCAGTATCATTGATACCTCTATAATCAGGATGTCTAAAGATTGAATTTAAGTGAGCAAGTGTTTGGATGTATGGAATAATTTCCATACCAAAATGACTTGCAAACTCTACTAAGTCCTTTAATTCCGCCTTTGAATACTTTCCTCTCATATAGCCAAACATTGGTTCGTTATCGACTTCAAATAGATCTTCTAGATATAAACCAAGATTGGTATAACCAAGTAATGCTAGATGAATAATATATTCCTTAAATGTTTCAATTTTAGGTACTGCATTTCTTGCACAATCAATCATCACTCCAAGTGAATCAATTGATAGTTTTCTTGAAATCGAGTAGTTTAACTCATTTGGATGAGATAAAACATAACCTAAGGCAGCAAATGCTTCATTTAGGTTCTTATACTTTACTTCAACGACTTCTTCAACTCTTTTTATCTGATAGCCACTTTCCTCAACCTGGTTGAAATTCATCTTAAAAATACTTCCAAAATGGATTGGAAGATATTTTTCCATCATTTCAACCCTTTCCATCATCTTTAAATCATTCATTAATAGCTTCATCTTGTAGTCTCCTCTTTTTATATAATAGAAACATGACTTAAGGCGATGCCTTAAATCATGCGTTCGTATATCTTTTTACTGTTTTCAATTGGTACTGCTCCACAACCGTTGGCATAAAAAGGTCTGTTTTCTTCAGACACCCCTCCAATGATTGCATAACCATATCCATCATAGCGCATCGCTTCAAGTGATGTTAAAAGTAATGCTTTGCCTACTCCTTGACCTCTATAAGCACTATCTACTCCGGTAGGTCCGAAATATCCCTTAGAGGTCGCGTCATAGCAAGCAAATCCGATAATCTTTTTATCGTCTACTGCGATAAAGCAAGATGGGTTTGGTTGATAGAGAGCGGATTTAGATTCGGATACCCATCCTTTTGAAAAGTGAGTTCCGATGAAATCAAGCACCAAATCGCTATTTGGTGATAACACTCTTTTGATTTCATATTTGAATTCAGGCTTTTTTATGATTTCCTGATATAAATCAACAATCATATCTTTACTATTCATATATTCCTCTATTTTTCATTGCCATTTGAATTTTCTTTTGGTTTAATCAAATGCTTTGCGTAATCCTCTTTATTGATTTGTTTATTTCTAGCAATAGCTAGTGCACCCTTAGGTACATTTTGAGTCACTGTAGAGCCTGCAGCGATAAAGACATTATCGCCAACAGTCACTGGAGCAACTAAATTCACGTTACATCCAATAAACACATCATCACCAATAACAGTACGGTGCTTATGAACTCCATCATAGTTGACTGTTACTGATCCACAACCAAAGTTAACATTCTTACCTACAGTAGCATCACCAATATAGATTAGATGCGCAGCCTTTGTATTTTCAGCAGTTGTAGAATTTTTAACTTCTACAAAGTTACCAACTCTATTATGCTTACCAATGACTGCATGATTTCTTAAATGAGCAAATGGTCCAACGGTTGTATACTCTCCAACTTCACTATCTTTAACGATAGAGTGTCTAATTTCTGCATGTTCATGAATGATTGAATCATTTACTTCACTATTCGGTCCGATAATCGCACCCTTTTTAACGATTGAATTACCAAGAATGACAGAGTTAGGATAGATGGTTACACCATCTTCTATGATTGCATTATGACCTATGGTTACCGTTTCAGGGTTAACAATCGATACTCCACTTAGCATATGACCTTTATTAATGGATTCTCTTAAGTATTTTTCAGCGATACTAATACCAAATAGATCATTAATACCCATCGTAATTAATGGATCACGAACAACAAAGGTATTCACCTTGCATGCTTGATGCATTAATGAAACGATATCTGTTAAGTAATATTCACCCTTACGTTCATTTCTTTGAATCTTATTGACATATTCAAATAAAAGCTTGTTATTGACTACATAAACAGATGAATTGACTTCTTTAATTTGTTTTTGAGTTTCATTGCAATCGTTTTCTTCAACGATTGATGTTACTGTACCATATTCATCACGGACAATACGGCCATATCCCTTTGGATATTCCATCATCATGGTGACTATAGTTAAGTCATTACCCATTTCTTCATGTGAGCGTAAGATCTTATTCATGACTGGATATTCCATTAATGGCATATCACCAGGAAGAATAAAAGTGACTCCATCTTTATCAGAAAGCTGTGGAGATGCAGATAGTACTGCATGACCTGTACCAAGCTGTTCAGCTTGATAGGCATACTTTACTCTATCCTTTAAAATATCTTCTAATACTTCTCTCTTATGACCTACAATAACGAAGGTCTCATCAATCACACTTTTTTCAATGTTTTCAATAATATAGGAAATCATCGGTTTCTTTAGAATTGGATATGCACATTTAGGCATTTCCGTACGCATACGTGTCCCTTTTCCAGCAGCAAGTATTAAAGCATATTTCTTCATATCTTTTTACCCTCCATTTGAATATATGAAACAAGTTCTTCTGATAACGTCTCTACTAAGGATTCATCCTTCGAACTTATTGTAACACGAATTAAGGCTTCAGTACCACTTGCTCTAACTAAAAGTAATGAATGATTTCCAAGTCGCTCTTGAATGGACTTGATTTTGAGCTTGACTGAATCAAGCTCTAATACTTTTTTGTTAATTCCTTTAATGTTAGTGAGCTTAAAAGGGTATAGCTCAACACCTTTGACTAGATCTTGAAGTGATGTGTTAAGTTCTTCTAGTATCTTTAATAGATAGATACCGACAAGTAATCCATCACCTGTATGAAGTAGGTGAGTAAGTATTACATGACCTGATGACTCACCACCAATGGTATAGTCATTGGTGTATAGTTCATGAAAGACATATTTATCACCAACATCAGTTAATGTATAAGATATATCTTGATCAGATAGTGCTTTTAGAATTCCTGGGTTACTCATTTTAGTGAGTACTACAGTGTTTTTATTTAATAGATTCTTCTTCTTTAAATATGTAGCAATCATATAAATAATTAAGTCACCATCATAAATAGTTTGATTATGATCCGCTACCATAATGCGGTCACCATCACCATCAAAACTAAGACCTATATCAAGCTTTTCTTTCTTAATTAAGGCTAGTAATGATTCCATATGCGTGGAACCACAGTTTAGATTGATGTTTTTTCCGTTTGGAAGATTTCCAATTTGAATTGAATTTGGATTTATGTGATTGAATATCTCACGAGAGATGATATAGTTCGCACCATTTGCACTATCAAAGCCTATTTTTTTAGATGTTGGCTTTAAATTCATGTTTTCATATATTTTAATGTATTCATCATGAATATCGTTTGATAATGTTAGTTTACCAAACTCTTTATATGTAATTTCACCATGATCGATGAATTCCTCTATTTGTAATTCATCAGGATCATTGGATTTATAACCTTTATTAAATACTTTAATTCCATTATCCATAAATGGATTATGGGATGCAGTAATCATCACACCAATAATATTTTTTATCTTAGAGTAATGAGATACCATTGGTGTAGAAACTACACCAGCCATTAAGACATCGACTCCAAGTGATAAAATACCATTTGCAATACTATAGGCAAGCATTGGTGAAGATTCTCTAGTATCCATACCAATAACAACTTGGTTAGGTTTAAATGTGTGAACAATCCCTTGACCTACTCTAAATGCTAATTCACTATTTAGTTTTTCAAATGAGACTCCACGGATTCCATCCGTTCCAAAGTATTTACCCATATGTCCCCCTATTCAACCGTAACGCTTTTCGCGAGATTTCTTGGTTTATCAATATCATAGCTACGCTCTAATGCCGCATAATATGCGAGTAACTGCGTAGGAACGACCATAATAAGAGGTGTTAAAAGAGGGTGAACGTTTTCGAGTATAACTTCATCGCCTTCTTGTTTGCAGGATTCTAAAACAATTCTAAAGGTATGAGCACCACGTGCTTGTACTTCCTTAAGGTTAGAACGTGTATTGTTATTGATTTTAGGATCTGATATTAAGGCAATGACTGGAGTACCTTCCTCTATTAAAGCAATCGTTCCATGCTTAAGCTCACCAGCAGCGAAACCTTCAGTCTGTATATAAGAGATTTCCTTAAGCTTTAAAGCGGCTTCTAAGGATACATGATAATCGAGTCCTCTTCCGATAAAGAAGCAGTTACGTCTGGTTAAATAGTTTCTGACTAATTGAAGCATTTCTTCTGATTCTAAGAAATGTTCAATGGATGTCGCAGCAATCGATAGTTCTCTTTTCATATCTATCGATTGATTAGAGAGCTCATGGGCAAGAATTGCTAGAACTCCGACTTGAGCAACATAAGCCTTGGTGGAAGCAACAGCAATTTCAGGTCCTGCATAAAGCTCTAAAAAGAATGTCGCTTCTCTTGCTAGAGTGGATGTAGGAACGTTTGTTATAGTTAGTGATTTATAACGCATCTCATTAATAGCAACTAAACAAGCTCTAAGATCTGCTGTTTCACCACTTTGAGTGACTAGAATAAACATTGGATTTTTAGAGAGTAATGGCTTTTGATAAGCAAATTCAGATGCTATATGGACTTCAACAGGAATTGAAGTCATTTTTTCTATTAATTGTTTACCGATTAATCCTGCATGCATGGACGTTCCAGCAGCAAGGATATATAAACGATCTGATGATTTAATCGATTCAAGAATTTCAGGATTAATTAAAGATTTTTCTTTTTCATAATAATTCGTAACAATTCTACGAAGTACAGAAGGTTGTTCATGAATCTCTTTCATCATGTAGTGAGCATATTCGCCTTTGGTTGTATCTTGATCATCTAGTTCAATGGGTTTGAAATGAAGATCAAGAGATTCGTTATTTAAATCAAATAAGCGAATGCCTTCTTTTCTAGCAACAAGGAATGTTTTATCGTCTAGAGCGTGATAATCTGTTGAATAGCCAATTAAAGCCATTAGATCAGAAGCTACAGTGATTCCATCAGTTCCTTGTCCAACTATTAGAGGACTCTTGTATTTAGCAGCATATATTTTTTCTGGATCATTAGCATCTAAAACTAATAGAGCGTATGAACCATGAAGAAGTTTGAGGGTTGTAGTAATAGCTATTTCTACGGATAATGTTTGTGAGAAAGTTTCAATGAGTTGTGCAATAACTTCAGTATCTGTTTCACTTGTGAGGGTTGTGTTACGAAGATATTGATCCTTTAATTGTTGATAATTTTCGATGACACCATTATGAACAATAATAAAACGGCGTGTTTGAGAATAATGAGGATGAGAATTTTCTTTATTCACTCTTCCATGAGTTGCCCAACGAGTATGACCAATTCCTATATTAGAAAAAGCAGCATTTTTAGTTGAATCTACTAGTTTTTGTACTCTACCTTCATCCTTATAAACATCAAAGATTTGGTAACGAGAATTAAAAAGACTCAAACCAGCTGAGTCATATCCTCTATATTCGAGACGCGTTAGTCCATTTAAGACAACATCTTTAGCATTCTTATTCCCTATGAATCCTACAATTCCACACATAGTGCCCTCCACTTGATAACTAAACATGATTATATCATCTAATTGGTTTCATAAATATTTCCATATATTTGATTATACATTATAAATAATAAATAAACAATTTAAGGAGTTTGTTTTATTTCGAAAATAAAAAGAGTGAATCGTTTGGAATCACTCTCAGAAGATTTATTTAATCATTGATTTCTTTTAAATCATCATCCATTTCATTATAAAGCGTTTCTCGTATATTACCACTGTAGAAATTAATGCCTCTATATACTGCCAGGTGTTTACTCTCTTCATGTAGATTATTCATGGTTAGTGTAATATAATCAGTTGTAATTTCTGGATGGTTAAAATTCATTTGATAGGCTTCCAGACTTAGTATCTCATTGGTAAGTTCATCTTTTTTTATATCAAGTATTATTCCGACATTAGCGAATTTTAACTTAATGTTTAGATCGACATTAAACTGTCGATATGAAACATTATCAAATAGCATGACACCATTATTATATACACCTTCATTACGATGTGCATTACTATCTAAATATGCATAATCCCAACCACTAGCTTCAAGTAGCTGGAAGCGTAAACTGATTTCATCATTCAAACGATCTGTGTATGAAAATATGGAAGTTTTTTCATTAAAGAGTTCAAAGTGTCTAATTGGATCATAACCACCACTATATATTGTTCTAATGTTTGTTTTTGGGTTAAACCACATCAGTTTATAATCAGCTGGCGCGTTATTATTGTTTGTAGCATGATATACTTCGAAGAGTTCATTATCTACTTGATTTCGATATTGGTATCTATAATTATTTTCATCTCTATATTTGATTTGAATTAAAGACATATTTTCTAAAAATTCAAAATAATCGTAGACATCGCTTTCTTTGTAGTGACTAAATTTTTTAACAAAAAAAACTTCATTCTCATAACCAATTTTTATACCATGAAAGACAGGTTTATTGGTGAACATAGTCTCTGAATCAAATTTAACAACAATTCCATTATCTCTAGATAAGTAGACATAAGCTTCTAGTGATTGATTACCATTAAAATTAATTTCAAGATTAACTTCTACCTCGTCAATACCATAAGACTCTAGCAAGATGTTAATATCATCTAATAATCTTTTATACTGTAATAAGTATTCAGTTAAATTGACATGATTAGAATTGTCTTTTTGTTGATTATAAACCTCTAGATATGTATCTCTTGGAATCATATCATCTGGGTCATATGGTTTATCATTATAAAATCTCAACGAAATACTGTCACTCTTCTTTATTTGATTTTCAGTATCAATCAATGTGCTTAATTTTTGATTGTATAAAATAACTGCTTCTTTAAGAGTTTGTGGTAAAACTTTATTTGATGATTCTTCACCTGGCGTGCATGAATATAAAACAAATAAAAGTATAAGTGATAGACATACATATAACTTTTTCATTTTTTGTTCCCCCTTATATAAGAGTATTAAAATAAAGTCGTTTTTAGTAACCTTTTTATAGTAATTGACTTGGCAAAGCAGGGTGAATTACTTTTTTTAGTTGAAAGGTTAAAACAATCAGTGATATGAGTGTCAAAAGTCCAATAAATATCCAAACTGGAACTTCATCTGGATTTGTCTCTATGGATGCATATATAAGAACAAACATATAAACAACACCTTTAAGTTGAGCAATAAAAGCAATTAGATATCCCCATGGATTTCTTTTTAGAATGAGGACTGAGGCAAGAATAAAGAATAAAACAACCATACTAATATCTAGTGAAAAAACCACACTGGTCACGTGTCCACTTGCAGTAATTATTGCTGGCAATACTCCATTTAAAGCGAAGTTTATAGATTGGATGCTATAAATGGATAATAGTCCTAAGGATAGAAATAACATCATACCAACTACAATATAATCTAAAACTGATTTCTTATTAGAAACTTTTAAATCATGAATTGGAAAATGGATAAGAGCTAGAATGATTGTTAAAATGCTTAATGTGTAGATTGATAAGTGAATCAAATAAAATGCGTTAAATGAGGCACCAAAGACATAGAATGCGTAATTATAGCATAAAAACCAAATCATACTATACCAAATCAATAAAGAGATAATTGATTTCTTTAAATATGTATAGATCATGGCACCAATTAATAAAGGGAGTGCTATGCAAAGTGTAATGAAGTCATTACTTTTCCAAATCTGAGTGAACTGTACATTATCTTGATATAAATTATCTATAAATAATCCACCAAGAGTAGCAGTAAGTGAAAGAAAGATAAGAATAATAGTGAAGATGGTGATCCATTTGTTATGTCGATTCATGGGGTTCTTTGATAGCTCAAAATCATTTCTTGATAGAGCATTTTCTCCTTTATGCTTGTTTTTGTACCTCTATATACAATTGTAACATGATAAATCTATAAAAAAGTCATTTTGTCATATATCTTGTAATTCTTAATGCAAATAAAATAATGACACCAAAAAAACCTATCACACCAGGTAAAATAATGATTTCAAACCTTGTTTCACTCAACCAGCTCGCATCAATTAATAGCATTATAAACATGAAAATTGAAAATAGGATGCAAAAAAGCCCACCGATAAATGCGAGTAGTTCTATTAAGTAGTTAAACTTGTTTTCGAACCAATTCAGTAATCGATTAATTTGTTTTTTCATTAGCTTCACCTTTTATCTTTAAAGATTTTTTCCCAGAAGTCGATGCGTAAAATGAACCTATACCCATTAGAATAACTGCTGGGTAAAACGTAATTTGAGGAACATCAAGGAATATAACTAGTGATATGAACGCACCAACAAATGGTGCAAACGCATAAAATGCACTTGTTTTACTCGCACCCAATTCTTTTTGAGCAGTAACATATAAAAAGATACTTAAACCGTAAGCAACAAATCCAAGTAACAATGTAAGTAAAATATATTGGAAATCAAATATAACTTCACTTAAAATCAATGCAATCATTAATGATCCTAATCCAGAAAATAACCCTTTAATCACAACAACCATCAAAGGATCATTCAAGGATAGCATTCTTGTTAAATTGTTTTCTAGCCCCCAAGATAATGCAGCAAGAATAACAAAAAGTGATCCTGTTGAAAATTTGAAAGCATCTAAATCACCAAACGATAATAAAAAGCTAGCTGTAGTCACAAAAAATATAGCTAACCACAATCTTTTTGTAATAACCTCCTTAAAAAGGAAAACAGCAAATAAGGAAGTTGCTACAATCTCAAAGTTATTCAATAAGGCTGCATTCTCAGGTTGTGAAGTGCTCAAACCAATCATCAGCAATATTGGAGCAATAACATCTAAGATTATCATTCCAATGATGGCAGGTAGTTCTTTTGATGTAAAAGGTTTATAGCTAGTGATTTGCATCTTCTTTCTAATGATCGCGATGATACCCATTCCAATTCCCGCTCCTAAGTATAACAAGGAAGCAATATATACAGGTGATAATGTATCAAGTATTAGCTTTGAAATTGGAGTGCTGACTGCATATAAGACAGCAGCTAGTATTGCAAATAAGATATATTTGTTAAATTTCATCTTGTTGTCCTTTTTAATATTTATATTATAAAATCGCATTAGTAATATTTTGATGCAGATTAAATGAATTGAGACCTTTTAGATTCAAAATAAATAATTTTAATACTTGGACAAACGTAGCATCACCAATAGGGAGAACATTACCCATGGTATGAGTGATAACAAAGAAAATACTAATCCAATCATACCCACACTTGATGGAACAATCATCAAAACACCTGATATCAAACCCATGATACCAGTTGTTTTAGTATAAAAATTTCTCTTTAAAATGATTATGCTAAATAAGATGAGTGAGATTGCACTTAAAACATAATAAATATTAAAGGATGTTCCTTTCCAAATATCTAAGTAATTGGATGCAGTTGCAAGAAAAGTTATTCTTAAGGAAGAATCAGCAGTTTCGTAGTATCTATTCGATAAATAAAGCATTTCAATACTTCTATTACTAGTGTAATATAAAATAGCACCTATGATTCCTGTAATAAGAGCAATATTTAGTAATGAATTCTCTTTGTCTTTCAATGTTATATACAAAACAATATAGAAAAATATTAAAAACGTATTGTTAATGATATAAAGGATATCCATATGCAGCAAACCTATGATTGGACTTGTATGAAATAATTCAAGCCAAGATAGAGTTGTTTCAGGCATTGGAACCAATGAAAAAATAATGATTTGAATTGGGATGATTAAAATCATCGCTAAAATCAACCATTTTGTGATTGTAATCAATAATTTGTTTGAATTCAATGTAAAATCCATATGATATGACTCGCTTTCTAATTTAAGATTTTATATGGTATAGATTATTCAACACCTTGAAAATTTTTGTGATGAACTACATAATTATGCATTTTGAAAAATCTTGCTTATTTAAGACGTTAGAGTTCTATATTCAATTAGAATCTGAAGAGGTTTTTTATAGTTTTAGTTTAAGATGATATATAAAAATTAACATAGGTGTTATATTTATACATTTGCATTGTTAATGATGAAAGGTTTTTAAAAGTCTTGATTAGCATGCATATTTAATATTTGGTGATATCAAATAGTTGCATTTATTTGAACTTTTTATAGTCACTTATTGTCTTTACAAAGAGCAAATCATTCTATTTTTGATAAGTCAATATGTTTCCTCACACCAGGTTGGCACCTGGGGTCAATCGAGACTGTCGGTTGTTATGAAAGTCATACTGTAGGACTGTCGGTCTTATGTCATCTGTGTGAAAATAATACCACTTTTTTTGATCGACTTTTCATAGTCACTTATTGTCTCAATAAAGAGCAAATCATACTATTCTTGATAAGTCAATATGTTCCCTCACTCCAGATTGGCACCATGGGTATGGTAGGACTGTCGGTTGGTATGAAAATCACACTGTAGGACTGTCGGTCTTGTGTCATCTGTATGAAAATAAAAACACTTTTTTGATTAATTTTTCATAGTCACTTATTGTTTAATAAAGAGCAAGTCATACTTTTTCATAAGTCAAGTATGCGTAGTGCATAAATTGTCTTGAGAGACTTTTTAGAACTGTCTATTATTTGACTTCTCAGTACTAAGAACTGTCGATTACATTGAATGTCAACACATCAAATATATCATGTTTCACATGTAAATAAATAAATCAACTTACACAGCGCAACATGATAATTTGGAGACATCTTTATCAAAAGTAAGCGCAGAAAGTTTAAACGCTTCTGACATCGTTAGATAAGGTATCATTGTTTCTTTGACATCATCGATGGTCAATCCAAACTTAACAGCTAATGTAGCTGAAGCAATGACTTCACCTGCATGATCTCCAACCATATGCACACCAAGTATTTTGCGCGAACTTGATTCAACGACTAATTTAATCACTCCATCAGTCTCGTAATTGACCATGACTCTAGGTACTTGATCAAGATATAGTACAGAAGTTTTGATATCAAGTTTTCTAGAGATAGCTTCATCTTCTGTGAGCCCTACAGAAGCAACAGCAGGTGTTGTAAAAATAACTTTAGGAACAACCGACAGATTTAATTTTCTAGTATTTCCACCAAATGCATTGTCTGCACTTAATCCACCTTCATAAGCTGCAACATAAACGAATTGTGGTCCGATTGTCACATCACCTGCAGCATAAATATCAGGATTGCTTGTTTGTGAATATTCATTAATAAGAATTTCACCTTTTGAACCCGTGTTTACTTTTGCAACTTCAAGATTTATTTCTGATGTGTTAGGTTTTCTACCCGCTGCAATCAGTAATTGTTCGCTTTCAACAATTTGTTTATTGCCATCAACGGTTATGAAAACTCTTTTTATATGATTAAGTTGTTCAACTTTGTTATATGTGACACCTTTTAAGATATTAATTCCTTGTCTCATCAGTGTCTTTTCAAATGTTTCTGAAATTTCATGATCATATGTCTTTAAAAATGTATCACTGCGTTGCATCAAAGTAACTTTTGACCCAAACTGATGGAAGAGTTGACCTAATTCAAGGGCAATAAACCCTGAACCAATCACTGTTAATCTTTTTGGAATTTCTTTTAATTCAAGTAATGTTGTACTCGTTAAATAATCAACATCTTTTAACCCTGGAATATTAGGAATCATCGGTGAAACACCAGTAGCAATTAAGAATTTTTTCCCTGTATAGGTTTGGCCATTAACTTCAACTGTATTCTTGTTTATAAATGTAGCTACTCCTTGAATCAAGTTGATGTTATATTCATCAATCAAATCAATATACTTCTTTTGTCTTAAAGATGAAACCAACTGATTTTTTTGATCAACTAATTTCGATAAATCAATCGCATCTACCGATGTCTTTAGACCATCAAACAAGTGTGTTTGAGTCATTGCAGCAATCTCACCTGCTCTTAAAAGTGTTTTAGATGGTACACATCCAATATTGACGCAAGTACCACCAAGTGTACCTTTTTCAATCATTGCAACTGTTTTACCCAATTCTGATGCTTTAATTGCAGCAGCAAACGCTGCACTTCCTGATCCAATGATGATTAAGTCAAATGTGTTTTGTCCGTTATCTGGAGATATCTCCTCTAAACTTAACGGTCTATAGTGAATATTATCCATTGCTACTTTAATATCATTAAGATTAATTTTTTGTTCTGATTCAAAATACGCTTCACCAGTTTTATAGTCCACTACTATATTCGAAAAATTACTTTTAGCTAATGCATTTTCTACATGAACTTCACAAGCACCACATGTCTTACCTTCTAATTCTAATTTTATCTTCTTCATAATGTCACATCCTTTGCTATTATTATATCAAAGTGTTTAAGGTGAGATAGAAATATGTTTTGAAATTATTGAATCTTCTATTCTATTAGAAGTGCCACACTATGTATTTCGATAGAATATGACAATATTTAAATCGTTTATAATTTATTGTAACATTCAGTAAAAAAACAATCACATCTTAAAATAATAACGGATATTTATGTTTATACCAATAATATTTCAATGAATGATTGTATTTTAAGTTACATTTTTAAAGAAAACTTGTTAAGAACTAACGATTTTATTGATTCTATTACATCCAATAAATCAAAAATAGTGATTTTTTTTGATGATGTTGGATGTCACTTATTGTCTTAACTAAGAGCACATCTCACTGTCGTTTACATGCTACTATGTTTCCATACACAAGGTTGGCACCTGGGATTTATCGGGACTGTCGGTTATTATGAAAGTCATACTGTAGGACTGTCGGTCTTATGTCATCTGTATGAAAGTAACTCCATTTTTTTGATCGATTTTTCAAAGTCACTTATCGTCTCAATAAGGAGCAAATCATACTATTTTTGATAAGTCAATATGTTTCCACACACCAGGTTGGCACCATGGGTATGTTAGGACTGTCGGTTGTTATGAAAGTCACACTGTAGGACTGTCGGTCTTGTGTCATCCGTATGAAAATAATACCACTATTTTTATTCGAATTTTCATGGTCACTTATTGTCTTACTAAAGAGCAAATCATACTATTTTTGATAAGTTAATATGTTCCCTCGCTCCAGATTGGCACCAGGGGTCAATCGGGACTGTCTGTTGGTATGAAAGTCACACTGTAGGACTGTCGGTCTTGTGTCATCTGTATGAAAATAAAACCACTTTTTTTGATCGATTTTTCACAGTCACTTATTGTCTTAATAAAGAGCAAATCATACTATTTTCGATAAGTCAACATGTTTCCTCACTCCAGATTGGCACCATGGTTATATTAGGACTGTCTGTTGTTATGAAAGTCATACTAAAGAACCCTCTGTCTTATAACATCTGTATGAAAATAATACTACTTTTTTTGATCGATTTTTTTAGTCACTTATTGTCTTAACAAAGAGCAAACCATACTATTTTCGATAAGTCAATATGTTCCCACACACCAGGTTGGCACCAGGGGTCTATCGAGACTGTCGGTTGTTATGAAAGTCACACTGTAGGACTGTCGGTCTTATGTCATCTGTATGAAAATAATACCATTTTTTTTGATCGACTTTTTATAGTCACTTATTGTCTCAATAAAGAGCAAATCATACTATTCTTGATAAGTCAATATGTTTCGTCACACCAGATTGGCACCATGGGTATGGTAGGACTGTCTGTTGTTATGAAAGTCATACTGTAGGACTGTCGGTCTTGTGTCATTTGTATGAAAATAAGGCCACTTTTTTTGATCGACTTTTCATAGTCACTTATTGTCTTAACTAAGAGTACATCTCACTGTAGTTTATATGCTAATATGTTTCCACACACAAGGTTGGCGCCATGGGTCTATTGGGACTGTCGGTTGTTATGAAAGTCATACTGTAGGACTGTCGGTCTTGTGTCATCTGTGTGAAAATAAAACCACTTTTTTTGATCGATTTTTCATAGTCACTTATTGTCTTAACTAAGAGTACATCTCACTGTAGTTTATATGTTAATATGTTTCCATACACAAGGTTGGCACCATGGGTATGGTAGGACTGTCTGTTGTTATGAAAGTCACACTGTAGGACTGTCGGTCTTGTGTCATCTATATGAAAATAATACCACTTTTTTTGAGCGACCTTTCATAGTCACTTATTGTCTTAATAAAGAGCGAATCATACTATTTTTGATAAGTCAATATGTTTAGTCACACCAGATTGGCACCATGGGTATAGTAGGACTGTCTGTTATTATGAAAGTCATGCTCTAGGACTGTCGGTCTTGTGTCGTCTGTACGAAAATAATACCACTTTTTTTGATCGGTTTTTAAAAGTCACTTTTTGTCTTATTTAAGAGCAAATCATACTATTTTCGATAAGTCAATATGTTCCCTCACTCCAGATTGGCACCAGAGGTGTATCGGGACTGTCTGTTGGTATGAAAGTCACACTGAAGGACTGTCGGTCTTGTGTCATCTGTATGAAAATAATACCACT
>PGXL01000009.1:0-1344 GCA_002839095.1 Tenericutes bacterium HGW-Tenericutes-2
AAGTACGGCGAGACACGAGGAATCTTGTCGGAAGATGTGAGGACCATCTCATAAGGCTAAATACTCCTTAGTGACCGATAGTGAACCAGTACCGTGAGGGAAAGGTGAAAAGAACCCCGGGAGGGGAGTGAAATAGATCCTGAAACTGTGTGCTTACAATTAGTCAGAGCTCGTTAATGAGTGATGGCATGCCTTTTGTAGAATGAACCGGCGAGTTACGGTATCTAGCAAGGTTAAGTCTAAAGGGACGGAGCCGAAGCGAAAGCGAGTCTGAATAGGGCGTTAAGTTAGATGCTGTAGACCCGAAACTGGGTGAGCTAGCCATGAGCAGGTTGAAGTTTGGGTAAGACCAAATGGAGGACCGAACCAGGGATTGTTAAAAAAATCTTGGATGACTTGTGGCTAGGGGTGAAATTCCAATCGAACTCAGAGATAGCTGGTTCTCCCCGAAATAGCTTTAGGGCTAGCGTTGACATATAAGTTTTATGAAGGTAGAGCACTGAATGTGTGATGGCCCCACCTCGGGGTACTGAGCCCAATCAAACTCCGAATGTCATAAAATGTGGTCAGCAGTCAGACTGTGGGTGATAAGGTTCATGGTCAAAAGGGAAAGAGCCCAGACCGCCAGATAAGGTCCCAAAATTGATGCTAAGTGGAAAAGGAAGTGGAGATGCACAAACAACTAGGAGGTTGGCTTAGAAGCAGCCATCCTTTAAAGAGTGCGTAAAAGCTCACTAGTCGAGTGAATCTGCGCCGAAAATGTACCGGGGCTAAGCATCATACCGAATCTGCGGATTTAAAGAAATTTAAGTGGTAGGGGAGCGTTCTAACAGCGGTGAAGGTAGACCGGGAGGACTACTGGAGTGGTTAGAAGTGAGAATGCCGGTGTAAGTAACGAAAAGACAGGTGAGAATCCTGTCCGTCGAAAACCCAAGGTTTCCAGGGGAAGGTTCGTCCGCCCTGGGTAAGTCGGGGCCTAAGGTGAGGCTGAAAAGCGTAGCCGATGGATAGCAGGTAGAGATTCCTGCACTAGTTTATAGACTGATGGAGTGACAAAGCAGGCTAACGTCCGCCCCTTAGTGGATTGGGGACAAGGGATCAAGGTTTGTGCGTAGGCAAATCCGCGCACTTTAAGACTGAGATCCGGTAGGTAAAGGATGATGACGTCAAACTTTCAAGAAAAGCTTCTAGGGTTAATCTATAGACTACCCGTACCGTAAACCGACACAGGTGGGTGGGTAGAGTATACTAAGACGCGCGAGAAAACCCTTGTTAAGGAACTCGGCAAAATGACTCCGTAACTTCGGGATAAGGAGGACTTTTAATGAAAAAAGAAAGTCGCAG
>PGXL01000009.1:2443-119559 GCA_002839095.1 Tenericutes bacterium HGW-Tenericutes-2
TGGCGAAGTGGTCACACCTGTTCCCATACCGAACACAGAAGTTAAGCACTTCAGCGCCGAAGATAGTTCCAAGGAGCGAAAATAGGACGTTGCCAGGCATACCTCACTTATTTTGAACTTTATTAAGCAGCGCCTAATAGGCCTACATAGCTCAGTTGGTTAGAGCACCTGACTGTTAATCAGGGGGTCCCAGGTTCGAGTCCTGGTGTGGGCGCCACTTAAAATCACGAACGGCAACTATGCCGTTTTTTTATTTTTTAGATTGCTAGTTATTTATAATTTTGTTACAATTGGTATAGATAAATCATTTCTAGGGGGAACTATATATGCGATGTAAGATCTGTGGGAAGAATCATGCTGACGATGCATTAGTTTGTGACAATTGTGGTCAGTCCTTTGATGGAAGAACAAAAGTAAATACCAAAAAAGATATTTATGTTAATGGCATTAGTTTACTATTATTTATGGGCTTAATTCATGCATTAGGTGGTCTAGTTTTATTGGTTCTAGCGATCAAAAGTGGACTTCCTTATTTAATTGGTGCATTTGTATCCTTTCTCAATGCTGCAATTTTTATTTCAATAGATTCTAGATTATCTAGACTTGAAGAAGTGAATCGTATGAATGAAGAAAACTTTAATAAAAAAAATGTTTATGAAAAAAACTAATAGGCTACTCATCATACTCAATCTTATGATCATTGGATTATTGATGAGTGCATGTCAAAATGACAAAAAAATTGATTTGATAGGACAATGGCAGGTCGTAGAGCATAATGGAGAAGAAGTTGTTGAGTTTAATCCCTATTACCACCATTTTCTTACCTTTAATGAAGATAACACATTCAAAATGCAATCCTCATATGATCACCCCAATCAAGATTTTGATTACAAAAGAGGATGGTTTCCAAGAATTAGCAATCGGTTGATTAAACTATCTTCAATCAGTAACCTAATTGGAACCTACACCTTTGAGAATAATATCATTACACTTTATGATCAAAATCAAGAACCATATCCTTATGAGATGATCTATGAATTAAAAGGGTCTAGAATTTCAAGAGTCTCTGAGCATAGTTATGCGAAATTTGTCTATGAAAAATGTGAATATGTTCCTATGCAGGACATGATGCAAGGAAATTGGCATTTAGATATAACAAGCACGAATAAGCTATCAGAAGATGATATTGTATTAAATGGTATCATGAAGATTAAGATTCTTAATGACTATATTTCATTCTACGGTCTCTATTCACCAACAAGCACTCTATCCGTGAAGTATTATCCAGGTGAAAGCACATTTTTATTACTTTTCGTAGATACTGATGAATTAGTTATTGGCTATATTGTTGAAAATGCAATGCACATCGTTTCAAAAAATAGCTTCCATCTAGTTTATATTAAAGAACAAAAGACAAATGAGTAATGAAAAGGCTAACCGATTTGGTTAGCCTTCATTTTTTTATTTAAATAAGAATTTTAAAATTGGATCGATTTCTGCTAGTATTGGTACAATAATCAAGGAAACAATGCTCATTAGCTTAATTAAAATATCCATGGATGGTCCAGCAGTATCCTTAAATGGATCACCAACAGTATCACCAGTCACTGCAGCCTTATGAGCCTCGGATCCTTTTCCACCTAAATTACCCTCTTCAATATGCTTTTTCGCATTATCCCAAGCTCCACCTGAGTTTGCCATAAAGACTGCGAGCATGATTGCTGAGACTAAACCACCAACAAGAAGTCCTCCTAATCCTTGAGTTCCAAGGAATATTCCAGCAAGTATCGGTGAAAAAACTGCAATCATCGCTGGTAAAATCATTTCTTTAAGTGCGGCTTTTGTGGAAATATCGACACATTTCGCATAATTAGGAAGTGAAGTACCCTCCATAATGCCTGGATCATTTCTAAATTGCTCACGAACCTCTTCAATCATCTTATTAGCAGCTTTACCAACAGATTTAATAACAAGTGCAGTGAATAAGAAGGGTAGCATCGCACCAATAAAGATACCAACCATTACACCAGGTTGCAAAATATCAATACCAGCACCATCTGACAGACCCGCAGATTTCTCATAAGCAAAGAATAGACCAATCGAAGTTAAGGCAGCTGAGCCAATACAAAATCCCTTACCGATTGCAGCTGTAGTATTTCCTACAGAATCTAGTTTATCAGTAATCGCTCTTACCTTTTTATCTAGCTTACTCATTTCAGCAATACCACCTGCATTATCTGCAATTGGTCCATATGCATCTACTGAAATGGTAATACCTGCTGTTGAAAGCATACCAACTGCAGCTAAGGCAATTCCATACATATCTCTTGTAAATAAGTAGGATATAACGATACCACCAACAAGAATCATAACAGTTAAGAATGTGGATTGCATCCCAACCCCAAAGCCAGCAATAACATTGGTTGCATGTCCAGTTTTGGATTGCTGTGCAATTTCTTTAACATGCTTATAATCTGAGGATGTATAATACTCAGCGATAAATCCGATTGCAACTCCGACAACTAAACCGGTAGCAACTGCACCAAAGACTCCCCAGGCACGAATACCGTCAAACATAATATGACTGAATATTAAACTAGCTAGTAGCATAATAAATGCAGCTAGATAAGTTGAAACACTTAATGCAAGCTGAGGATTATGCCAGTTTTTAGCTCTCACTGTAAACACTGCAATTACAGCAGCAATCGAACCTAATCCAGCAATTAAAAGTGGATAGATGACTGCACCGACAATACCTGATAAAACAGAAGCATTTAAAATCACAGAACCATCAATAACCTGAGCAGGAGTAAAGGCAACAAACGCATAGATCCCTAATGTAAGGGCAGAAATAATGGATCCAACATAGGATTCAGTTAAATCACTACCCATACCAGCAACGTCACCAACATTATCACCAACATTATCAGCGATAACTGCAGGGTTTCTTGGATCATCCTCAGGAATTCCTGCCTCAACCTTACCTACTAAGTCAGCACCAACATCAGCAGCTTTTGTAAAAATACCACCACCAACACGTCCAAATAAAGCGATTAATGAGGCACCTAAGCCATAACCAGCAACTGTGTTGACTGCATGCGTTAAAGCCAAATATTGTTCCTTAGGTACACCAGAGTTTCCACCGAATACCCAATAAAATATAAAAAATAAAATAGTTAACCCAAATAATCCTAAACCTACAACGGTCAATCCTAAGACAGAACCACCTGAAAATGCGACTCGTAGTGCTCCAGGCATTCCTTCAGTATTTGCCTTTGAGGTTGTTCTTGAGTTTGCTTTCGTTGCGGTATGCATACCTACCCAACCTGCAAGACCAGAGAAGGAAGCACCGACAATAAATGCAATAGCTGCTTTCCAACCAACTCCCTCTGACCCCTTTAAGACAGGAATGAGTTCAGTAGATGCGAGTAATGCACCTACACCAAGAGCAAAGTAAATAATAATTCGGTACTGTCTTTTCATAAACGCCATCGCACCTTCATGAATATATGAAGAGATTTCTTCGATTCGTTTATGATTGACTTCAATTTTACTTACCTTTCGATATAAAACGTAAGCATACAAAATTGCAATGAGTGAAGAAATTACTGCGATACCAATAAAAAGGGTTGTTACTGAGAACTCGTTGAATAACATTATATGTTTCTCCTTATCTAACTCATTTGGGCTTATAAAAGAAAAAAACGAACGATAAACCTATAAATACCCTTATTTTCATTTTACTACAATTTGCAAATAGTATGCTTATAATTTTAAATAAAAAAAAGTACTCTAGACAACTATCTAAAGTACCAAACATTTTACTTTAATAAGAGACGGAGACTGTTTAATATGACCAAAATAGTAGATGTTTCATGAGCAACTACCCCTGTAGGGAGTTCGATGATTCCAAAAACATTACTAATTAATAGAAATAAGATAACGGAAGTTGAGAAAATAATATTTTGTAGTGTTATCCTTCTCATTCTTTTAGAAAGCTTAATAATTCTAGTAATATTTTCTAACTTATCGTTCATAATTACAATATCAGAGGTTTCTAGAGAGACGTCTGTTGCTGTTCCCATCGCTACACTCACATCAGAAACTGCAAGTGCAGGTGCATCATTGATACCATCACCAACCATCATAACCTTACCAAAAGATTTTTGTAATTCTTTAACTTTATTTACCTTATCATCAGGAAAGCAATTCGATTCAAATGAATCTACGCCAGCTTCCTTAGCGATGGCATTCGCTGTAAAATTATTATCGCCAGTTAATAAAACTGTTTTTATACCCATTTTTCGTAACTCAGTCATCACATCTTTGGCATTATCTCTAATTGTATCCATTAATGCAACAAAGCCTACGGTAATAGAATTTTTAATAATAGCAACATTGCTATGTCCAAGTGAATTGCATCGATCGAGTTTTTCTAGCAAATCTTCATGTATTTTAGAATCAAACCTACCAATTTGCCATAAATTACCATCGATTTCTGCTTCCATCCCACGTCCTGATATTTCATTAGTATGAATGGAGGTCTTCATATATTTTTGATCTAGAGAAGAAGCAATTGACTTAGCTAATGGATGCTCAGACTGTTTTTCTAAAGTATATAAAATTGATAAAACTTCTTCACGGTCAAGTGAATCAATCACTTCAATTCTTACAACTTTTGGAATTCCAGAGGTAATCGTTCCAGTCTTATCTAATACAACTGTTTTTAATCCGATTAATTGTTCAAGTGGAGTTCCACCTTTAATTAAGATACGATGTCTTGCTCCATTCGATAATGAGGATAGCATTGCAGGTGTGATAGATGCAACCAAAGCACAAGGAGAACCAACCACTAAAACGATAACTCCTCTATTAAATGCATATTCAGGTGTCCACCAGTTAAAAAGCGGAGGAATTGTCATAAAAAGAATGGCCATGACGATAACTATATATACATAATATTTTTCAAACTTATCGATAAATGATTGTGATTTTGTTTTATTATGTTGTGCATCTTTAACAAAATCTACAATTTTTTGAACGACTGAATCTTTTGGATCCTTCATTGTTTTGACAACAATTGTTGAATCTATATTGATAGAACCAGCGAAAATACTATCCCCTGTATCCTTATATACAGGTACGAATTCACCAGTAATTGCAGCTTGATTTAGAGAGGTAGCACCCTTAACAATCTTCCCATCCACTGGAACCTGCTGACCAACTTTGACGATAACATCTTGACCAATTGATAATTCAGAAACTAAAACTTCAGTTTCCTGATTGTTCTCAAATAGCAATGCAGTTTGTGGAGCAAGCTTCAATAAACTTGTTAAAGCCTTCTCACTTCTTGATGTTGCATACGACTCAAGCACACCACTAATGGAAAAGATTAAAATTAAAATAGCACCCTCAGAATAATCACCAACGATAAATGCACCGAGTGCAGCTAAAATCATTAATATTTCAACATTCAACGATTTATTTTTTATTGTATCAAGAATACCTTCCTTAGCCTTTGCATAACCACCAATTGCAAATGAAGCTCCAAAAAAAATTGGAATCCAAATCGAGTTAGGGGATGAAGCATCAAAGATGTATCCTAATATTATAAATAAGATGGAAATAACAACAAACGATGTTTCCATAATGAGTAATTTCTTTGTCATGACGACCTCCTTTAGTTCAGTGAACCACATGATTATTATATCATTAATTAGAATATAATTATAAATAAACGCCCATATTATTATAAACACCACTCTTATTTATAAAAGAAATAAATTTTTAGGATATGGTATACTATTTATAGGTGATGATATGAAATATTTATGGATTGATGAATACTGCATCAATAAGAAGGGTGTAGTTAAAGATTATCAAATGGATTGGGAAGCAACAAGATATCTTTTAGATGGAAAAATGTTTGCTATGATTGGCCAGAATAAAGAGAAAAAGGATATTATTAGTCTTAAATTAGAGCCTACCTATGGTCAATTTTTAAGAAAAGAATACAAGGATATTGTACCAGGATATTACTTGAATAAAGAACATTGGAACTCTATTGATTTAAATGGGGATGTTGAAGACTCCCTTTTGAAGGAATTGATAGACCAATCCTATGTATTGATTCTTAAGAGTCTTACCAAGGCTAAACAAAAAGAAATTTTAAATAAATAAGTAATCTTTGTTTCTTTATATTTGTTATTCCATGATTTTTTAGATCAATTTTGATATACTATTTAGGAGGAGATGACTATATATGAACTTTATTTATGAGGACCATAAAATTTACGTTAAAAATGAAATTGGAATCGTTATTGTAAACGCAACGTTCCCATTTATTGAAGAAGGTGTTGTCGTAGTAGATCACACTTTTGTTGACCCAACACTTAGAGGACAAGGTATTGCCAGCCTACTCATGCACGAGGTTTATAAGCATGCTAAAGCAAAAGGTTACAAGGTTGTAGCAACCTGTCCATATGCAGTTGCTTGGTTTAAGAAACATAAGGAACAAAACGACATTATTGATGAAGCGGTTCAAGCTAAGCTTGCACCCGAATGTCAAATTTGATAACCTAGGAGATGCCTATGAAGAAGCCCTTATTAATATTGGTTGCCGGAGGATCTGCATCTGGGAAAAGCACTGTTGTTCAAGAAATATTAGACCGTGCAGGATTTGATGATGTTATCATTATTAGACACGATGATTATTATTTAGATCAAAGTAATTTACCATTAGAAGTTCGTTATTTAACAAACTATGACCATCCAAGTTCACTGGATAATCAATTGCTTTATGACGACCTTAAAAAGCTTTTAGAAGGCAAATCTATAGACAAACCTGTCTATGATTTTGTCAACCATACAAGAAGTAATGAGATTGAACACATCAACCCAAAACCAATTATTATCGTTGAAGGGATTCTTATTTTAGAAAATGAAAAAATTAGAGAGTTGTCTGACATGAATTTATTTGTCGAACTCGATGATGATACACGTTTTATAAGAAGAATGTTAAGAGATATGAAGGAACGTGGAAGAACTTTAGAAAATATTATAAGTCAGTACGAAAAAACAGTAAAACCAATGTTTCATAAGCACATTAAACCGACAAAAAGATACGCTGATGTGATTATACCAAATGATCGCAAGCATGAAATTGCTGTTGATTTAATTGTTACAAAAATAAAACAAATTCTAGGAGAAAATGTATGATTTTGGTTGTTATGGCAATGAATGAGGAAGCTAAAGAAATCCTTGAAAACCAATCTTCGAATAAAAAAGTATTGCTAACTGGAATTGGTAAGGTCAATGCAGCATCCAAATTATCAGCTTTTTTAGCAACCAATCAGGTAGATGCTATCTATAACTTAGGATTCGCTGGTGCGAGTAAGCCTTATCATGTTGGGGATATTGTTTTAATTGAAAAAGCGAGATATCATGATTTTGATTTAACACTTTTTGGCTATCAAAAGGGTCAAGTCCCTGGACTTCCTGAAGCCTTTGAATCCTCAAGAGAACTCTTGAACCATGCAAAATCGGTATTGACTTCGTTTGAGATAGGACAGTTATTTACCGGTGATTATTTTATGACTGAGGAAAAAAATGAATCATTTATTGTAGATATGGAAGGTACAGCACTTTATCATGTTGCACATCAGTTTAACATTCCTATACTTTCGATAAAAGTTATATCTGATGTTATGGGTATGGATAATCATTTTGATTCCTATAAAAAGTTTGAAAGAGAGTTTGGTGCACAAACTCTATTAAGGATTTACCAATCTTTATAATGAGGTGATTTCATGAAGGGGTTATTGGTTTTAAGTCATAATGTTGAAGATGGCGAAGCATTAACAACAAGAGCACTCCTAAGAAGAGCAGGACTTGATGTAGTAACAGTGACATTTGAAAACACATTAGATATAAAAACTGCATTTGGATTACAGGTTAAGGCAGATTACTTTGGTCATGAAGTTCATTTGGGTGCATATGATTTTGTTGTGATACCTGGTGGTAGATATGTAGCTGATGTTGTTGATAATGATATTCACATCAAGGAACTTGTTAAATATTTCGATCAAAATCAAAAATTAGTTGCAGCTATATGTGCTGGACCTAGATTTCTAGGTCAAGCAGGTTTGTTGAATGGACGACAATTTACTGCTTATACAGGCTCTGAAGTTGATATGCCTAAAGGAATTTATCATCCAGAGTTAAAAGCAGTCAAGGATAAAAATATTATTACAGCCCGTGGTGCTGGTGCAGTATATGAGTTTTCGTATGAAATAACAAGCTATTTATTAGGGGAAGAAAAAGCAAAAGCCTTACTAAGAAATATACTCTATTAGTTTTGCATACTTTTTAGGTACATCATGAAGTCAAAGAGAAACTTTAAATCACTATTTTGGCCAACTTTTATTGAGCTGCTATTTTTTATGCTGATGGGTACTGTGGATACATTAATGTTATCCAACTACAGCGATTACGCAGTCGGTTCTGTTGGTAATTCAAATACATTAATTTTAATGTTTGCAGTCCTATTGCTCGTTGTAGCAAATGGGGTTGCTGTTTTAGTGTCGCAATATTTAGGAGCGAAAAAAAGTGATGTTGCTCATCGAGTTATTGGATCTGGTTTAATTATCAATTTATTCGTAGGATTTATTTTAGCATCCACCTTAGTTTTTTCAGCTGATTTCTTATTGAATGCAGTTAACACAAAGGTTGAGCTTTTCGCTGATTCAAAAACCTATTTACAGGTAATTGCAATGAGTCTATTTTTTGTAGCGATTTCAAACGTCATCACTGCATCACTGAGAAGCTATGGTTTCGCAAAATATATCACATTTGTTGTTATGGGTGCAAATTTACTCAACATTCTTGGTAACTATGTGTTAATTAATGGTCATTGGGGATTCCCTAGACTTGGTGTCTATGGAGCTGCTATATCTACGCTTGGTGTTCGTGGGCTTATGATGTTTGTCTATTTCATTTTACTATTTAAAATTCTTAAGGTCACATTTAAGGATATTCGGTTAGATATCAGTACAAGCAAACAAATCTTTAAGATAGGTTTACCAAGTGCAGCCGAATCTTGGACATACACATTAATGCAGGGGATTATCCTAAGTATGATTAACAGTCTGGGGCCTGATTTCACAACTGCTAGGACTTATATCAATACGATATTGACATACATCTATATTTTTAGTGTTGCCTTTGCATCAGCAAATGCCGTTATGACGGGTTATTATATTGGTGAGAGGAATTATGAGAAGGCACATAAAGAAACGCTTAAAAACGTATTTAGATGCCTTGTGGTTGTGCTTTCCATGACACTGATTGTTAATTTTTCATCAGGAATAATATTAAATGTTTTTACTAAAAATGAAGTGATTATTAAGACAGTAAGAAACATTCTTTGGCTAGCGATTCTTTTAGAGTTTGGCAGAAGCTTGAATCTAATTTTGATACAGGCATTACGATCTGCTGGAGATACCACTTTTCCGCTTGTTATGGCTGTTCTTAGTATGTTTGGTATTGCTGTGACCTCTGCATATTTCTTTGGGATTCATCTAGGCTTTGGTCTGTTTGGAATTTATATGGCCTTCGTTTTTGATGAGGTATTTAGAGGTATATTAATGTTCTTTAGATGGCAATCTAGAAAGTGGGAAACCAAGAGTTCTTATCTTGAAAATACCGTATAATTGTGGTCATTTTATGCTCTTTAGAGACATAGGAAAAAAAGATGAAAAAACCTGGTTTTTTGTCTTGACAATTCTCGATAAATTGGTATAATTATATATGCGCTTGCACATTGGCCCGTTGGAGAAACGGTTAACTCACTTGCCTTTCACGCAAGCATTCACGGGTTCGAATCCCGTACGGGTCACCAAAATGTTTTTAATGAAAAGCGCACAATAATGATATGAGTTTTTAGATGATTAACTCAAGAGTAGTACCCATAGCTCAACTGGATAGAGCGTTTGACTACGGATCAAAAGGTTGGGGGTTCAAGTCCTCTTGGGTACGCCATATGTCGGGAAGTAGCTTAGCTTGGTAGAGCGCCTGGTTTGGGACCAGGAGGTCGCAGGTTCAAATCCTGTCTTCCCGACCATTATTAACTTGCGGGTGTAGTTAAATGGTAGAACCTCAGCCTTCCAAGCTGATGACGTGAGTTCGATTCTCATCACCCGCTCCATCTAATAATCAATTCCAGAAATGGAATTTTTTTATTTTTTTTATATAAATGTCAATAATAGTTAAAAAATTCAAATAAATAAACTAAAAATGGGAAATTTTTGTACGAATAGGACATATACGCCCTGTTCTTATTGTATACAGAGTGGTAAAACTGTATTAGAGGTAGTGTAATCTAATCAAAAAAATAATGGATTACAAGTCATCTATCTGACAAAGGAGAGATTGCAATGCTAGAAGTCTTATATCCAATAAGTATCGTTATATTTGCATTGACATTACTTTATCTTTTGTCGCGGATTAAATTAATACCGCAATCAAAGACAGGATTGATTCAAAGATATGGTATATATTATAAACCAATCTCACCTGGATTCCATTTTCTCGTTCCGTTTGTTGATAAAATGGTTGTATTTGATGTAGATAGAAAGCTAAACCTCAATCGTGAGATCGTCGAGATTAATGGGGAACCTAGAGCAACACTAAGTGTTCAAGTTGCATATAAGGTAATTGACGAAAAGGATTATCACGATAAAAATGTGGACCAATTCATGCGTAGTTTATTAATTGATATCACCAAGGAGTACATTAAGAATTATGGTACCAGCGGAATATCACAGCAAAAGATTGCTCTTACTACAAGATATAAAGGAGCAATATTGAATCGGGTAGTCGAATGGGGAATTGATTTATCCGAAATAGATTTATTGATGGTCATGGAAATTCCATCTCATCAATAAATCTACCTCTTAAGGGGCAACATATGAAGTTTACAGATCTGTATCAAATGAATGTCAATCTCTTTACAAGCCATATAGTCGTTGATTTGATAATAATTATTATCATCACGGCTATTTCTATATTTTTACTCTTCAAACTTGCAGAATATAAAAGCATGAAAGAATTAAAGAGTGAAAAGAATTTGAATCATTTGATAAACTACGAGATAATCATTTTTATTATGTTAGTTATTGTTCATTTGATGTTTAGTTTTCTACCTATGATGTCCTTTGGATTAAATCGCACAGTATCAACTATTGAACTCATTGTTTTACCTTTTAGTTATGGGATTTACTTAACATTTTTCATGAAAAAAGTCGATACTTTAGTAGAAAAAAAGTTTACGATTTTTCAGACACTGCATTTCAATAAGGCTTTTATATTGTTTTTGCATTTTTCCATTGTACCGCTATTAATTACGACTGTATTGGTTATTATCAATTAAAAAAGCGCACTTATCGCTTTTTTTAATAACAATGAGTTAAAATAAAAATGAAAGAATTAAGAAATATGTAAGATATTTGATGTTATAATGAAAGAAATTAGAAAACACGAGGTAAATAGATGGAATTCATCAAGGAAGCACTAGTTATTTTTAGCGATTTATTAAATAATGCTATTTTACTATTTGGCTTGGGTTTTATCTATGCTGCAACCAATTATGAAGAGCGCAAGCAAACCCAGATTAAGAAAATCCTTTTAGGTGCCTTAATTGGTGTTATCACTATAATGATCATGATGAATCCTTGGAAGCTTGCTGAAGGATTAATTTTTGATACGAGAAGTGTGCTGTTAGGTGTTACTGGACTCTTCTTTGGTGGAATTACAACAGTGGTTGCTGCACTTATAGCGCTAATATATAGAATAACGCTTGGTGGGGTTGGAGTCTATTCCGGTTCATTAACTATTATTTTGACATCAAGTATCGGTTTATCATGGCATATCATTAGAAAAAAATTGCCTCAGTTTAAACCATATATTGAGTATTTATTATTTGGATTCATCATCCATATTGTCACTTTATTGTGCTTTTTTGCAATTCCTTGGCCAACATCGCTCAATGTTATTAAAAATACGGTTTTACCTTACCTAACCTTATTTCCTTTATTGACAATGTCTTTGGCACTAATTGTCCATAATCAAAGGGATCGAGCACTTAGTCAATTAAAAATCAAAAATCAACAGCTATTATTACAGGCTAGTATTGATGCTACTAACGCTATGGAAGTATTTGCTTTAGATACCCAACTTTGTTACTTATCCTTTAATGAGTTCCATTATTTATCCATGAATAAGTATTATAATATTAAAATTGAAAAGGGCAAAAAATTCCTTGATTATATTGAACACCCTAAAATGCGTAAGCGAATTGAAGAGTGTTTACAAATAGCATTAACTGGGAAATTCCATTCAAGTGTATCATTTGTAGAAACATCAGGTGAGAAATATGTTGAGGAGCAATACTCTCCGATTTTTAATGATGAAGGAGAAGTGATAGGTGTTACAGTATTCTCACAAGATATTACAGATAGAAAGAAATACGAGCAATCTATATTATATCTTAGTTACAGAGACCCACTCACAAATCTCCACAATAGAAGATACTATTCCGAAGAATTAAAACGACTCGATGATCCAAAATACTATCCACTTTCAATCATCACAGCTGATATCAACGGTTTAAAGATTATGAATGATGCCTTTGGTCATGATGCAGGAGATCAGCTACTATGTATTGTTTCAGATCAGCTAATCAAGGTATTCAAAAATGAAAGTAGAGTAGCACGTATTGGTGGAGATGAGTTTGTCTTGCTATTGCCAAATACAAGCAAGGAAAAAGCTTTAAATTTAATTGAAGAAGCGAAACAAGCAATTGAGAGTGCAAAGATTAATGAAATGAATATATCGGTTTCCTTTGGACTTTCGACAAAATATAGTGATGAAGATGTCGAAGACATTCTAAAACTAGCAGAAGATGACATGTATAGTAAAAAACTATTTGAAGTGTCATCACATAGAAATGAAACCATAAAAACTATCTTAAATACTTTACATGAAAAGAATCCAAGAGAAGAGAAGCATTCTGAGCGTGTTTCAAAAATATGCTTAAGAATGGGTACAGCATTAAAAATGAAGAGCGAAGATATTAAATTATTAGAGGCAATAAGCAATCTACATGACATCGGTAAAATTGCAATCGATGATGCAATCTTAAATAAGCCAGGTAAACTTGACGATAAAGAATGGGAACAAATTAAAAAACATCCAGAAATTGGTTATAGAATACTCGCGACAACTCCGGAATACGCAGAGATAGCTCAAGATATATTATCTCATCATGAAAGATACGATGGTAGAGGATATCCGAGAGGTCTTAAAGGAGAAAGTATTCCATTAAGAGCCAGAATTATATCAATTGCAGATTCCTACGATGCGATGATTTCAGAACGCCCTTATCGAAAACCTTTAACACATCAGGAAGCAATCGACGAAATTAAACGAAATTTAGGGACACAGTTTGATCCAAATTTGGGTACGTTATTTATTGATTTATTCAGTAATCAGGTAGAGACCATCTAGGTCTCTATCTTTTTTTGGAGCAAGGTGTTCGGTATATCGGATTTAGTCCAAATATTGCTGAAGTATGTCCAATGAAATCGTTTACGGTGGCACTTTCTTTATGGAAATGAGATGAATATTCATGTATAATAGATATGGGAGTAATTTAGGAGGCATTTTATGAAAAGAAAAACAAAAATTATATGTACTGTTGGTCCATCAATCGATAATGACGAAATGATTGGGAAAATGATAGATGCTGGAATGAATGTTGCAAGACTTAATTTTTCTCATGCAGATCATGAAGAACACGGTAGAAGAGTTGAAATGATACGTAGAATTTCGAAAGAAAAAAAGCGTTTCGTTGGGATTTTAGCTGACACTAAAGGTCCAGAAATTAGAACTGGAAAATTTGAAAATGACATAGCAACCTTTAAAAAAGGTGATAAAGTAGAAGTTCATAAAGAACCAATACTAGGTAATAGAGAAAGATTCCATATCGACTGTAATGAGTTATACAATGATATCAAAGTTGGTGACTATTTACTAATTGATGATGGAAAAATGCGACTAAACGTTTTAGATGTTACTAGTGACATTTTATATTGTGAAATCAATAACTCAGGATCTATTAAAACTAAAAAGGGTGTTAATGTTCCAAATGTTAAACTATCCATGCCATTTGTTTCTAAGAAAGACTATGAAGATATCGTCTTTGTTGCAGACCAAGGTGTTGATATGATCGCTCTATCTTTTGTTAGACGTAAAGAAGATGTCTTAGAGGTTAGAGAGATTTTAAAGAAGGTAGGCAAACCTAAGATTGAACTGATTGCTAAAATCGAGAACCAAGAAGGTGTTGATAACCTTCAATCAATTCTAGAAGTTAGTGATGGTGTGATGGTTGCTCGTGGAGATTTAGGTGTAGAAGTTTCTACAGCTTTAGTTCCTCTATATCAAAAGCGTATTATCAAAAAAGCAAATGAAATGGGTAAACCAGTTATCACTGCTACACATATGCTAGAATCAATGATGTATTCACCAAGACCTACAAGAGCAGAGGCTTCTGACGTAGCAAACGCTATTTTAGATGGATCTGATGCAATTATGCTATCCGGTGAGTCAGCAGCAGGAGAATACCCTGTAGAAGCGGTTTTAGTCATGGATATGATTGCTAAGTCAATGGAAGACCATATTGATTATAAAGAGAAATTACAGCACGCTATCGCAACCTCAAATCAAACTGTAAATGATGCTATTGGTATCGCAGTGAGTCAAACGGCGCTTGCACTTCCTAAAGCAGAAGTTATTATTGCATTCACAGAAACTGGTGGTACAGCAAGACGTATTTGTAAGTTTAGACCTTCAGTACCAATTATCGCAGTCACTGATAGTGTAGAAACATGCCAAAAACTGACTTATTATTGGGGAACTTTCTCAGCATTAAGAAGCAATGTTACTGATTATTCAGTTTATGACAAGGTAGCAATTGAAGTTGCTAAAGACTTTGGATTCACTTCAGGTACTACACTGATTATCACATCAGGTTGGGCTCAAAAACATGGGTCAACCAACACCTTAAGAATCATTGATATACCTTAATAGACACAATCCCGCTAACTGCGGGATTTTTTATTATTAGAACGCTGCTTTGTACCTTAAACAAGGTTGCTAATTAAGAGCTAAAAATGATATAATGTGATGGTCGAGGATATGATGATGAAGCACTTAATAGGGACAAGAAATTTTTATAAAACATTAATAGCTGTTGCAGCACCATTAGTGCTCCAACAGTTGATTACAACATCAGTACAGCTTGTAGATAATGTCATGGTTGGAAAACTTGGCGAACAAGCGATTGGGTCAGTTTCAGTTGTTAATCAACTGTACTTTGTTGTTATTTTAATTACATTCGGTGCCATGGGTGGTGCTGGTGTTTTTTCTGCACAATACTTCGGGTCCAAAGACTTTGATAAATTAAGACAAACATTTAGATTTAAGGTTATTATTGGATTTATGGTAGCTTTATTATCATTTATAATATTTACTTTTTTTGGTGAAGGACTAATCTCACTATTCACTTCAAATCCAACAACAATTCAAGGTGGACTTAACTACTTAAATATTGTTAAATGGAGTGCGTTTCCATGGATTATATCAGTTGCTATTTCCAATACATTTAGAGAAACTGGCGTTACAAAGCCATTGTTATATATATCAATTGTTGCGATAGTTGTAAATACTTTACTGAATTTTATTCTGATTTTTGGTTTATTTGGTTTTCCAGCACTTGGTATTGTCGGCGCTGCGATTGCTACTTTAATTGCTAGAGTCATTGAGTTCACCCTCATGTTAATTTTATTAGAGAGAAAGGGACAAATTTTTAACTCGAAATTATTTGAAATTTTCAAAATAGATAAAAAAGTATTAGCAGCAATTGTCGTCATGGCAATCCCACTTACATTAAATGAAGCGCTTTGGTCCTCTGGGCAAACTGTCTTTTTACATGCATATTCGACAAGAGGAGATAGTGCACTAGCCGCACTCAATATTACAGGTGCGATTTCGCAATTAGTATTTGTTACATTTGGGGGAATAGCAACAGCAGTGGCTGTAATGGTGGGAAATACTCTTGGTAAAGGTGATCTTCAGGAAGCTAAGGATAACTCTAAAAAACTAATTGCATTTTCAGTTTTTATTGCAGCCATAGCTGGAATTATTCTCTTCATATTGAGTTTCTTTATTCTAGATCTCTATGATGTTGCTGAATCAACAAAACAGACAGCAGCATTTAACATCCGAGTCAATGCACTCTTTATTCCTGTCTATTCATTCAATGTAGCCCTATATTTCACACTGAGAGCTGGTGGAGATACAAAGTCTACGATGATGATCGATTCAGGGTATATGTGGGTAGTTCCTGTTCCTATAGCATTAGCACTAGCATATTTTACAAATCTTCCTGTGACACTGATGTTTTTACTTGTTCAATCACTAGATATTCCTAAAATGGCTTTCGGACTTGCAAGATATCGAAAAGAACATTGGGTAAAAAATCTTGCTACAGAAAGTGAAATTGATGTTATAAAGGAATAACATTAACTTTATTTCTTAAGTTTCGCAAATAATAATCATCTATACATGTTTTCATGTATAATAAACTTAACTTACACAAAAAGGTGGTGAAAGTTTGGAAGATCAAAAAAACAAACAATTTAGCAAACCCAAGTTCAAAGAAAGAGATGTATTGAACGCAACCAATGCGACTACAAAAATCATCGTTTTCTATTTAATATTAGGTTTCTCCTGGATTTTATTATCAGATTTTGTTATTTCTAGAATATTTAATGATCCAGAAACTTTAAAATTAGTTCAAAGTGCAAAAGGTGTTTTTTATGTAGGATTTACTGCAATCATATTCTATTATATTATCCATAGAAAAATAGATATGTATGTCATGACAATTTCTGACTTGAATAAAGCGTATATTGAACTTGACCAGGGACATCAAAAATCACTATCACTTGAAGGTAAATTATTTGATTTAGCATTCTATGATCCATTGACAGGACTTCCAAATAAAACCCTACTTGAAGAAACTATAAATAATTACATTAAAAACAAAAAAGAAAACGGAATTATTGGTTTCGTTTATTTTGATATAGATGAGTTTAGAAATATTAATGAAGTCAAGGGACATTCAGTTGGCGATATGTTAATTCAACAGGTAGCAAAACTACTATCAGAAAAGGTTCATAAACCAAATATGCTAGCAAGAATGGGCGGAGATGAGTTTGTCCTTGCATTATTTGATATCGAGGAACTTGAGAAATTTATGCCTACAGTTGAAGATATGTTCAATCACATTAGAAAATCATTTATATTGGACGAGGACGATTTTTTCATCACATACAGTGCAGGTGTAGCGCTTTATCCAGATCATGGAACAGACTATATTACTTTACTCCGTCACTCAGATGCTGCGATGTCCATCGCGAAATCTAAGGGTAGAGACCAAATTGTTATCTTTGATGACGAAATGGTAACATTAATTAAGCAACAGACAGAAATATTGAATCAGCTTAGACAAGCAATACACAATAACGAGTTTATGCTGCATTATCAACCAATCATTCGATTAAAAGATAATTCTATTGATGGTACAGAAGCTTTAATTCGTTGGGTCCATCCAGTCAAAGGATTTATCCCACCTTTAGAATTTATTTCATTATCCGAAAAAAATGGATTCATTAAAGACATTACAGAATGGGTATTTAAAGAAGCTGCAGACCATTTCAAAGAGTGGGGTGCTAAAAATAAGAAATTCAAGGTCTCAATCAACCTATCAGCAGTCATGTTGATGAATGATAAATTTATCACGAATCTAATTAAATGGATTGAAGAACATCAAATTGATTGCACTAAATTTAATCTTGAAATTACCGAAACAGCAATTATTAGCGATATTCAAAAAAGTGTTCATGTGTTAAATTCATTGAAGCGTCTTGGCTTTACCATTGCTCTTGATGACTTTGGTACAGGATATTCATCATTAACCTACTTACAAAAGCTACCAATTGATACAATTAAAATTGATCGCAGCTTTATATCCAACATTAAAGAAGATACTGAAGAATTTTACGTATTGAAATACATGATAGATTTAGCGCATCATTTAAAGTTAACCGTAGTTGCTGAGGGTATCGAAACACTTGAACAAGCAGAAATGGTTAAAAAATATAACGTAGATTTTGCTCAAGGATATTATTATTGCAAGCCAATGCCTCAAGAGAGAGTTTTAGAATATATTAAAGCATATCATCAGAAATAAAGGAGGATATCCTCGATGCTGGAACAAATTTTATCTTACGATTTAAGTTTGTTTTCTTTAATTTTGCTTATCGTCTTATTTGTAATTACAAAAATTAAAAAGGATGTCATCAGTTTTTCATCAACATTATTTCACTGGATAATCATCGTGAATATGATTGGATTAATAGCTGAAGCAGCGTCCTGGATTTTTGATTTAAAGCCAGGATTTATCAACTATTTAATATCATATTCAAGTAACTTTTTGGTCTTTTTAATGGCACCAATCATCGTCGGTTTATGGGCTTCATATTTAGATTACAAGCTCTTTTCAAACAGAAAACGAATTTATAATAGATATTTCTACATGTTTCCCGCAATGATTACCTTTGTTATTTTACTTTTTAACTTCAAATTACCACTGTATTTTTCAATCGATCAACAAACCAATGTTTATACAAGTGGGAATTTATTACCTCTACAATATTTATTCGTATATTCAGTTTATTTATATATCATTATCTTAGTGATTCAAAATAGAAAACACAAGGATACAAATACTATCAAGGGTATTATTCTATTTCTAGCATTTCCATTATTAGGTTCTACACTTCAACTGATTCAAAATAATCTTTTGTTTACCTGGTCATCACTAGCTATTAGTTTAGTTGTGGTCTATATTTTTATGGAAACGACTTCAGGTAGCCTGGATTATTTGACAAAGCTTTACACTAGGAAAATACTCGAAATCTATGTGAAATCTTTAATAGAGGATAAAAAGGATTTTTATGTCGTTATGATTGACTTTGACCGCTTCAAGGAGGTTAATGATTTATTTGGACATAGTATTGGTGATAGGGTACTAATAGAGTTTTCTAATATTATCATTGAGACAAGTAGCAACTATCAATTGTTTGCTTCAAGACTTGGTGGAGATGAATTTTTACTGGTTTTGCAAAATAATATAGAAGAAGTTCCAAAAAAGCTAATTGAAGAGTTGAAACAAAAAGTGAATTTACATCCTTACATGTCTAAATTTAAATTTCTATCATTTTCAGCAGGGTATGTTCAATACGATCATAAGATGAATTTAGATGATTTATTAACAGCTGTTGACAAGAAAATGTATGAAAAAAAAATAAATCATAAGCTCATGCAAAAACAGATTCATGATTCCGATTATTAAAAAAAATTAATATAAAACAAGGAGAGAAAAATGTCAAACAAAGTATTAATGAATAAGCTAGCTAAGCTTGCAGTATTAGTTGGTGCAAATGTGCAAAAAAATCAGGAAGTTGTAATTCGCACATCAACTGAAACCAAAGAATTAGCGAGAGAGATTGCTGAAGAAGCATATCTAGCTGGTGCTAGAAAAGTACACGTACAATGGAGTGACGATTATATATCAAAAAGCTCATTAAAACACATGACAGTTTCAGATTTAGAAACAGTTTCACCATGGCTTATTGATCAGTATAAGGAATATGTTGATGCAGGCGCATGCTTCATTTCTATCACTTCACCAATTCCAGGATTAAATGGAGATGTTGATCCAATCAAGGCTCAAAAATCAGGAATTGCATTAAACAAAGCAGTAGGATTCTTTAGAGAGCATTTGATGGGTAATAAAGCACAATGGACAATCGTTGCTGCACCAAATGCAGTTTGGGCTAAACAAGTATTTCCTAACATGAGTGAAGATGATGCTGTTGAAGCTTTATGGAATGCTATTTTTGATGCATCAAGAGTTACACTCGATAACGATCCAATCAAAGAATGGGAACAGCATAATGCAATTTTACTCAAACACAACAAGGTCTTAAACAATTACAATTTTAAGCATCTTCATTTTAAAAACAAGCTAGGAACTGATCTCATTGTTGAACTAGTCAAGGATCACGTATGGGCTGGTGGTGGAGAACATGCTACCAATGGTGCATACTTTAATCCAAACATTCCAACAGAAGAAACATTTACCATGCCTTATAAGTGGGGAACACGTGGTAAGGTTTATGCGACAAAGCCACTAAACTATCAAGGGAAATTAATTGATGGATTCTGGTTAGAATTTAAGGATGGAAAAGTAGTTAATCATGATGCTAAAAAAGAAAAGAGTGCACTAGATAATTTACTCGATACAGATGAAGGATCAAGATATATCGGTGAAATCGCATTGATTAGCCATATTTCTCCAATATCCGATACCAACATTTTATTCTTAAATACATTATTTGATGAAAATGCTTCATGTCATATGGCTCTAGGCCGTGCATACCCAATGAATGTTAAAAATGGTGTCAACACTCCAATTGCTGAACTTGAAAAAATCGGTTATAACAATTCATTAGTACATTCTGATTTCATGTTTGGTAGTGACGATATGGAAATTACTGGACTTACCTATGATGGAAAAGAAGTTAAAGTGTTTGAAAAAGGAAATTTCGTTATTTAGAATGACATGAGAATGCCAATTTTTGGCATTTTTTCATATAAAAAACAAAGGATGGTTATTTATGGAAAACATTAAATTAAATGATTTTTTAGAATTCAAATTTATATCTGGTCTTCAAGCAAGTCCAAGCCAAACCCAAATGGCATTTTTAGTAGCAAAGGCTTTAGAAAAGAAAAACGAATATTCATACGATTTATTTTTAAGTGACGGAAAAAAACATCAAAAACTTGTTAATCTTAAAAGCAAAGGAAGCTTTGTCTGGGAATCTGACCAATCGCTTTTATTTCCATTCGCGAAAAATAAAAAGGAAGATAAAGCAGTCAAGGAACTAAAAAAGACTATTTATTATCGCTACAACTTAATTGATAGAAAGCTTGAAAAGGCGTACGAATTCAATTTCGGTGTTTCAATTACTAATGTGTTAAATGAAAATAAATTATTACTTTCTGCAACACTTTCTGAAGGTCAACATCACCTATATCAGGATGATGAAGATGCTAGAAAGAAGTTTATGGAGGACGAAAAGAAAAGAGCATTATACGAAGATATCAATGAAATCCCGTTTTATTTTAATGGATTAGGGTTCACTGCGAATATGCGTAATCAGCTTTTCATCTATGATATTGAAGCGAAAGTGATTGCACCGATTGTTAATCCAAACTTTAGCGTCGGTATTGTAAAGGTATCTGACGATAAGAAGAAGATATATTTTACTGGGCAGGATGTGACAGGTGTTAGAAAGCTTACCACAAATGTTTATGTATATAACCTAGATACAAAAACATCTGAAGCTATTTATGAAGACAATGATCTTTCAGTTGCTAGAATCTATTTATTAAAAGACCAAGTTGTATTAGCAGGAACTGACATGAAGGATTTTGGCATCAATCAAAATGATGACTTCTTTCTTCTAAAAAATAAAAAGCTAGAATTATTAAATCTTTACCGTGGTAGTATTGGCAACTCAGTAGGCTCAGATGTTAGACTGGGTGGTAGCCCTTCTGATTTAACACATGATGGAAAAATCTACTTCGTGACTACAGTTGATGATCATAACGAACTTAATTCTTTAGATCTTCAAGGGAATATACGTTTAGAATATCAATTCAATGGTTCAATTGATGGTATTGCATTGGTTTCAAATGAATTTTATGCGATTGGTTTATATCGCCAAAAGCTTCAAGAAATATACCATTTAGATCTAAAAGTAAATAAGCTAGAACAACGTACAAGATTCAATCAAGCAGCATTAAAAAACAAATATGTTGCAGTTCCTAAGGAATTTATTTATAGAGAACACACGCATATCGTTAAAGGATGGGTGTTATACCCTAAGGATTTCAATCCAAACCAAAAATATCCAGCAATCTTAGATATTCATGGTGGTCCAAAGACTGTTTATGGTAAGGTCTATTATCATGAAATGCAATATTGGGCAAATCAAGGATATATCGTTTATTTTGCGAATCCAAGAGGATCCGATGGTAAAGGCGATGCATTCGCTGATATTCGTGGGAAATATGGAACAATCGATTATTCTGACTTAATGAATTTCACAGAGTTAATAATTAGAAAAGTTCCACAGGTTGATATAACTAAGTTATTCGTGACTGGTGGCTCTTACGGCGGATTTATGACCAATTGGATAGTTGGACATACTGATCGCTTCAAAGCTGCTGTGACGCAAAGAAGCATCTCAAATTGGCTATCATTCCATGGAACTTCAGACATCGGATTCTATTTCTCTAAGGATCAAACTGGTGGTCATCCAAACCTAGATACAGAAAAGCTTTGGGAACAATCTCCAATGAAGTATGCAATGCAAATCAAAACTCCATTATTATTCATCCATTCTGATATGGATTATCGCTGTCCAATTGAACAAGCTATGCAGCTATTTTCAATCTTAAAAGAAAAGGGTAATGATACAAAGCTGGTATGGTTTAAGGGAGAAACTCACGAGCTTTCACGCAGTGGAAAGCCTCAAGCAAGACAAAAGAGATTAACTGAAATCTCTAATTGGTTCGAGAAATATAGATAATAACGATAAATGCTATCAGTCGATAGCATTTATTTTTATATTTATGTGATAAATAATATATTTATTATCGAGTCAAAATATGATAAAATATACTCAAATAGCGTAAAAGGGGGTATGTGAAGATGTGGTGGGAATCGTTAACTAGTTTTCAACAAATAATGTTTGTTATAGCAGTGAGTTCATCAGCGGTTATGCTCATCTTTTTGGTTTTAATGCTAATTGGTGTAGATGGATCTGACTTTGATGGTGTTGATGCACCGGATCTAGATGTTGATTTCTTAAACGATGAGCCATTATCAGGCATTGGGGGGCTTCGCATTTTGACCTTGAAGGGAGTTTTAGCATTCCTTTCAATTGGAGCGTGGACTGCATATTTGTTTGTAGATGTATTGGGACCTATTTTTTCATCATTAATTGGTGTTGTGCTTGGTTTTGTAGCAGCCTATTTACAAGCACTAGCATATAGAGCAATGATGCGATTAGAGTCATCAGGTAATATTGACTATAACAATGCAGTGGGAAAAACAGGAACTGTTTATATGAGAGTTCCAAAATTGAAGTCTGGCAAGGGTAAAGTAACCCTAGTCATTCAAGAACGTTACGCAGAAATTGATGCTGTAACTGAGGAAGAGGAAGATATCCTTCCCAAAACCTCTATTGTCGTCATTGGGTTATTAGATCCAACAACATTGATAATTAAAACAAACAAAGGAGAATAATTATGCATAATATTTTCGCAGTAGGAATTGGTGATGTAATAGGCTTTATCGTAACAATACTTATTATTATATTTTCGATTTTAGTTTTCATTGTAACAAGAATCAAAAAATGTCCTTCGGATAAAATTCTAGTTAAATATGGTAAGGTTGGAAATAATGTTGATGGAACTAGTAAATCAGCAAAATGTATCCATGGTGGCGCAGAGTTTATTTGGCCATTTCTTCAGGCTTATCGCTTTCTAGATTTGACTCCAATGTCAATTCAAGTCGACTTAACAAATGCTCTTTCTAGACAAAATATTCGTATTGATGTTCCTTCAAGATTTACCGTTGGTATTTCAACTGAAGCAGGTGTTATGCAAAATGCTGCAGAAAGACTATTGATGCTTAAGATGGGTGAGATTCAAGAATTAGCTAAAGATATTATTTTTGGACAATTACGTCTTGTAGTAGCAACCATGGATATTGAAGAAATCAATACCGATAGAGATAAGTTCCTAGAAGCAGTTTCAGGAAACGTAGAATCAGAATTAAAGAAAATTGGTTTACGCTTAATTAACGTAAACGTTACAGATATCAATGATGAATCTGGATATATCGAAGCTCTTGGTAAAGAAGCAGCTGCTAAAGCAATTAATGATGCTAAAAAGTCTGTTGCTGAAAAAAACAGAGATGGTGCAATTGGTGAAGCCAATGCACATCGTGATGAAAGAATTCAAGTTGCAGTAGCAAATTCTAAGGCTATTGAAGGGGAAAATAAATCCTTAGGAGATATTTCTCAAACGAATGCTTCCCGCCGTGAAATTGAAGCTGAATCCTTAAGAAGAGCAATGACAGCAGAAAAAATTGCACAAGCAAAGGCTTTAGAAGATGCATATATGGCAGAGCAAACAGCAGAATTAGCACGTGCGACTAGAGAAAAAGCAACTTTAGAAGCTGACGTTATTGTTAAATCTGAAATTGAAAAATTAAAGAAAGTCATTGAAGCGGAAGCAACTGCAGAAGAAACAAGAAGAAAAGCCAAAGGGGAAGCTGATGCGATTTATGCTAAGCTAGAAGCAGAAGCGCGTGGATCATTTGAAATTCTTTCTAAGCAAGCAGAAGGTTTCAAGGAAATAGTTAAATCCGCTGGAGATAATCCAGATGCAGCTGTTAAGCTATTAATTGCAGATAAGCTTGAAAAGCTTGTTCAAATCCAAGTTGAAGCAATTAAGAACTTGAAGTTTGATAAGATTACAGTTTGGGACTCTGGTTCTAAAGATGGTCAATCCTCAACATCAAGCTTTGCATCATCACTTTTTAAATCGATTCCACCAATGAAAGAACTTTTCGATATGGCTGGTATGGATCTTCCAAAATACTTAGGAACAACAAAGATTGAAGAACCAAGTATAGAGGAAAAAGAAGTCAAAAAGGAAACAAAGAAAGAAACTAAATAATCTATAACTAATGATAAAAAGGACTAGCGCACAACGACGCTAGTCTTTTGTTTTCTTTTTAAATAGCTTGTTAAGAATTTTGATTTTTTTGATGTTATTGCATGTCTTGGACAGACCTGTACACAGTGATTACATGAAATACAGGAATCAAGAATTTTAATCGATTGTGTAATGGATCCTGAAGGACATTCTTTAATGCATAAATTACAATGATCACACAGATTCTTATCAACAATCAACTTGAAATTTGATTTCATTAATGATTTCTCAAACATTGAGAATAATACATTATGGAATCTATAGGGAATCTTAATCTCATGATATTTTTGAGTTTTCAATTTTTTAATCACTGAATCATATAGAGTGTATTGAATATCAATTTGTTGATCTATAAATGAATGTTTTACTGGTGTTATGGTGTATCCTACAATTTGTGAAACCAACAACTGTTTTTTTATTTTACGCAGTACATTCCCATATGAGAAGCCACCATAAGTTAAATTGATAAAAACCTGAGGTGCTTTGACATGTATTAAAAAGCTTTTCATCGGTTTTGGAATGTTTTGTAAGTAGACAGGAAGTGATAGAATATATAAGTCAGCTTTAAGCTTCCTATAATCAACTCGTGATTGAGGGAGTGTTAAATCGATGAATTTACCACCAAGTTCGTTATAGAATAATTGAGCAATCTTTTTGGTTTCACCGTTTGGTGAAAAATAACCATGAACAATTTCCATATTATCATTCCTTTTCTAAAGTATAGCATAAGCAAACACGTTAAACTAGTATCATTTAAAAAATTAAGGAAATGAGTTAATTACTCCAATTTTACCAATAAAAGTAATATACTATTTGTATATTAAATAAGAGTTTAAGAAATGAGGTAAACCAATGAAAAATAAATTCTTGAAAATAGCATCATTTGCATTGATTCTATTGGGACTTACTCTTTTTTCTGTTACTCAAGTCAATGCCACATATTCAGATACAATCAAAGTTGAAGTCATTTATGAGGTTAGTGATGAATCCCATGCTTACCAAATAGAAGAAACATACGAATTAAAACTGATATCCTATTCAAACTATGGCTTTGCTGTATATGAAGCCAGTGAAAATCAAATTGAAATATTATCCAATCATGGCTTTGAAATCAATAACACACACCAAATATTTGCACCACCATGGATTATTCCAGGAACCACTACTGATCCATATATTAATGATCAGTATGCACTAGATATGTTAAACGTTCATGGAGCGTGGCTAGAGACTACAGGTAGTATCGATGTCACTATAGCTGTGATTGACACAGGAATTGATACGGATCACGAGGAATTTGTGAATCGAATTTCTACACTATCCTATAATTCAAGAACTAAACAAGTCGGAATAACATATGTTGAAGATGATAACGGACACGGAACACTAGTAGCAGGTGTTATTGGAGCCAATAAAGATAATTCTAAGGGAATCGCTGGAATTGTGCAAAACAGTAAACTACTAATTATTAAAGCGAATAATCTTGATGATCCTTCAACAGAAACTAATGAATCAAAATCATTTACTGACGCAGCAATTATAGAAGGTATTTATTATGCTGCAGATCAAGGTGCTCATGTCATTAACATGAGTCTTGGTAGTAACAATGCCAACTCATTAATGCAAACAGCTATCAATTATGCGAGAAATAAAGGTGTTATATTGGTTGCTGCCAGTGGTAATGATGGTGTATCTACAAAATTTTATCCTGCATCCTTTGACGGAGTGATTTCAGTTTCAGCAGTTAATGAAGATGAGACCATCTGGTCAAGCTCAAATTATAATGATAAGGTTGATATTTCAGCACCAGGATCTCTAATTGTATCTACAGCCTTAAACAATGGCTATGCTACAGCTTCAGGGACATCATTGGCAGCACCACAAGTCAGTGGTGTAATCGGTTTAATGCTTGCCTATTTTACAGAATTTGATTCCAATCAAATTATCCAACAACTTTTAAGCAGCGCAGTAGATAAAGGCGCTCCAGGATATGATGTTTATTATGGAGCTGGTATTGTGAATGCTGCAGCATCCTTAAATGTTCAGTATATCACCGTAACATTAGATACTAGTGGCGGAGAACCAATCGATTCATTTCAAGTTGTTAAGGATTATGCCTTTAGCTTAAATAATGCAGTAAAGACAGGACATGAGTTTAAAGGATGGTTTAGAGATGCTTCATTCACGAATGAATTTATAATTGGAGTCGATACATCAGCTGTAGATATCACATTATATGCTAAATTTAGCGCAAATGTATATCAAGTCGATTTTGTAACATCAGGAAGCTCAGTGAATTCGATACAGGTATCCTACGGTCAAACCTTTGAAATTCCAGAGTCAAACAGAACAGGATATATATTTAATGGCTGGTATCTAGAAAATAGCTTTGAGACATTATATAATGGCGCTCCAGTTCAAAATAATCTTACGCTCTATGCAAAATTTACAATTATCAAATACACAGTCAACTATTATGTTGATGGAGTATTAGATAGCTTTATACAGGTAGATTACGGAAACACATTTACTCCGATGGTACCGGAATCTGAATACTATTTTATCAATTGGTATCTTGAATCAGGCTTTATCAATGTATACCAAATCGAACCAGTTTATGCTAACCTTAATCTTTATGCAAGATTTGATGATGGACAATATACAGTCGTTTTTTATGGTAGTGATCAAACCACAGTTATTCTAACAACGTTTGCTTATTATGGCGATGACATCATTGCCCCTGATGATCCTATGAAGCCATCATCACCATCATTTGACTATATTTTTTATGGTTGGAGTAATGAACTTTCTACCGTTACTGAAGATATTTCATTTTATCCAATATATACCAAAATATTCAAACCTGAATCTGTTTACTTATTACCTGGTATTGATACGATTGCTTCAATTGATGATTGGATTGATGGAGGAATATATGAAATCGACCCTAATCTGACTTTTGAGGTTAGAATTGTCGAGGATGAGAATAAATCGGATAGATATCTAATATATTATGATCTTTATTCTGAATATGAACTCATAGACACGAGATTAAGAGTTGTGAATGTCAACGTAGAAAATCCAATAATCATTACCTTAAAGCCGGATATAGCAACACTTGAACTTGGATCCAAATATAGTGATAAAGGTATTGAAACTAATATTGGAACCGTATCTAAAACAGGAGTAGTTGATACAAATGTTGCTGGTACATATTTAATCGTCTATACAGTTACATATCAGGACTATACATTATCAAAGACTAAGTATGTCTATGTTTTAGAATCTGAAGATCTCTATGATACAACGACTCTTTATCATAAAAAGGAAGAGGAGGGTTTATTCATATGAAAAAAATGATACTAGCACTCACACTTCTTTTATCAATATTTCTGAGTTCTTGCCAAGCACCCTCTGCAGAGTTTATCATTATCAAACTCAATCAAAGCATTGATACTGTAGAGATTGGAACTACGTATTTAGACCCCGGTGCAACCGCTAAATACGGACTTAAAGTTCTTATTGTCTCGGTAATCTCAAATACTGTGAACACGAATGAGTTAGGCACCTATGAAATCGTCTATGAAGCAACACACAATAATTTTATTAAAACGATGAAAAGAATTGTCACAGTCATCGATGAGACACCACCTGTAATCCTATTAAACCCTGGAATAGATACAATCTATTCTGATGAAACCTGGATAGATGCAGGAGTATTAGTCACTGATAATAGTCAAGAAAATATTACTGTAACACAAACAGGTAGTGTTTTATCAACACCTGGAGAATATACAATCACTTATCAGGCAACTGATGAAAGTGGCAATGTCAGCATTAAAGTAAGGTATGTAAATGTAATTGCAAGATAAATAAGGAGTGAAAGCTCCTTTTTTTATAAATTTATGTCAAAAAAACATGAAATAAACTATATAACGTTTTTTTATTGGATATATGTATTATAATGAAAGTAAAGTAATTGAAGGGAGAATTGTCTATGTGTTTTTTTAGAAAACGTCGCGCAAGAAAACTAGCTGAAAAAGCTAAGTTAGCTCAAGTCAATCAAGAGAAGCAAGAGGTAAAAAAGGTAGAGGTACCAAAAGTAGAGGAAACTAAGGTTCAAGAAACAAAGGTACAAGAAACAAAAGTAGAACCAGTTGTTGCTGCTACTGAGAAACCTGAAGCAAATACCAACAAGCAAGAAAAACCGAAGAAATATCATGTTTCTCAAAATAAAGAAGAAGGTACAGAAAACTTTAAGAAATGGCGTGTTAGAAAAGAAGGGTCAACAAAGACTATCAAATTCTTTGATACCCAAAAAGATGCCATTGCTTATGCTGAAGAATTAGCTGAATCTGCAGGATCATCAGTAGTTATCCATAAAGTAGATGGATCGATTAGAAAACAAGATTATCAAAAGAAAGAATAGAAGTTAGCCAACTAGCTTCTTTTTTCTTATCATTTCCTTGTTATATTTATATGTCAAAAAGATTAAAATATGATAAAATTAAATGGTATTTTTAGAAAGAGGGACATCTGATGTTAGATACATTTTTGTTTGCTGCTAATGCCATTTTACCAATAGTTATTATTATCCTATTAGGTTATTTCTTAAAGAAAATCAAATTCATTGATCTGCACTTTATTAACATATTGAACAAATATGTTTTTAGAGTTGGTTTACCTATATTACTTTTCTACAATGTGTACAATATTGAGGATTTCAGCCAGATTAACTGGGGTGTTATTCTATTCTCAGTGTTTGCCATGCTTATTTTATTTATTATTTGTTATATCTCACTTATCTTCACAGTTAAAGACCCAAATCAAAAAGGGGTTATTTTGCAAGTTGTTGTTCGTTCCAATTTTGCGCTAATTGGTATTCCACTTGCACAAACCATCGGAGGGTTTGAGGCACTGGTAGTAGTTGCACTATTGTCAGCTTTCACAATTCCTTTAGCAAATGTCCTATCAGTTATTGCATTGACTATGTTTCAGGTCGATGAAGTTGGTGAGAAGATTAGTGCAAAAAAAATGATTAGAAATATTTTGACTAATCCATTAATCATTGGAGTGTTTGCTGGGATGTTTGTTGTATTAGTCCGAGGATTGATTACACCAGCAGGTGGAGAACCAATTTTTACTATAAAAAGAGATTTGTACTTTGTCTATGATTCTATTCGTTTAGTTTCTGTTACAGCTTCACCGATGGCTTTAATTGCTTTAGGTGGTCAATTTGAATTATCAGTAGTTAGACCTTTAATCAAAAAGATTATTTTAGGAGTATCATGGAGAATCATCATCGTCCCAGGAGTTGTATTAACCGCAGCATATCTACTTCAAGATAAAATTTCAGGTATGGAATATTCGTATCCTGCACTAATAGCGTTATTTGCAACACCTGTTGCAGTTTCATCCGCTATTATGGTTCATGAGATGGGTGGAGATGAAAAGCTAGCAGGACAATTAGTCGTATGGAGTTCTGTATTTTCTATCTTCACATTGTTTGCTGTAATCGTTATATTTAGAATGTTAGGAGCGTTATAAAAATGTATCATCATTTAAGTGAATTCTATAACGATATATTTCCCCATGACCCAGCCTTAAAGGGCTTTATTAAAGGGTTTATAAAAACAGGTGAACATGCTATTGATTTAGGCTCTGGAACTGGAAGACTCACTGAATTAATTCATGATCTTGGAATGAAGGTCATTGGAGTTGATTTAGATGAAGGCATGATCAAAGTAGCTAAACAATCATATCCAAAGCTTGATTTTAAGGTTGCCGATATGGTTGAAGTCTTAAAAGAAAATCAACAGTATGAACTCATGACATGCTTTGGAAATACGCTTGTTCATTTAAACAAAAATCAGTTAATGCATTTTTTTACGGAAGTTAAAAAAAAGCTATCTCCAAAGGGATATCTAATTGTACAAATATTAAACTATGTGAAGATATTGAAGGAAAGACCAACTGAATTAAAAGAGTTAAGAAATAATGATATCCTCTTTAATAGATATTATGACTATCATAAGGATCACATTTTATTTACCACAAAACTTACAATTAAGGGTAAAGAATCTTTGGGTACTACAAAGCTTTATCCATATACTTATCAAGAGTTTACTTCCTTATTTAAAAAGCTTGGATTGAAATACCAATATCTTGGTAATCTTAAACTTCAACCATTCCTAGAATCAGATTATTACTTATATATGGTCATTACACAATCATAATACCCTTGAAGGGTATTTTTTTGTGCATTTTTTAAGTAATTATTTCAAGAATATGATACTTTTAATATGGAAGAAAGGATGATATAAATGTCTTCATTAAAAAAAGAAATAGGCTTGTTTGGAGGAATCTCTATCCTAGCTGGAATTATGATCGGGTCCGGTATATTTGTTTTTGGTAGTCTTGTCTTAGTTCAAGTTGGTTATGCAATAGGATTATCTTTATTAGCTTGGTTAATCGGTGGAGTGATTACATTATTTTCTGGGTTAACATATGCTGAGCTTGGTACAATGTTTCCAGAGACTGGTGGATATTATGTTTATTTAAAAAAGGCTTATGGGTCTAAGGTTGCATTCTTAAGTGGGATTACATCCTTTGTCTTATCGAGTAGTGGATCCATTGCACTATTAGCTTTAGTGTTTGCTGAAATTCTTTCCTATGTAATACCTATAGCAAATTACGTTAAATTGATTGCTGCTTTATTGATTATTGCACTTTCTGTTGTTAATTACTTTGGTGTCAAAGCAGGAGCTATTGTTCAAAAAGTATTTTTAGTTGCTAAGATTATACCAATCTTTGCAATTATATTCATTGGTTTATTTATGGGTACAGAATCTGTGAATCTTACATTTACACCAATTGGAGATGTATCATTCTTTAAAATACTTTCAATGGTAGGCTTTGGTGTGGTTGCTACACTTTGGGCTTATGAAGGATGGACAAATTTAAATACTGTTGCTGGAGAAATGAAAAATGTTAAGAGAGATCTTCCAAGAGCTTTAGTCATTTCAATCAGTGCAGTTACAGTTATTTATGTTTTATTTATCTTTGCACTTTATAGAATTATTCCTTATGCAAGCTTAATGGCATCTGATGCAAGCTCAAACTTCACGATAGGTGCGATGATGACTTTATTTGGTGAAACTGGGATGCTCGTTGTATTTATAGCGGTTATGATTTCAATATTTGGTGCATTAAATGGTAGTGTCATGGTTTTCCCGCGTGTCTATTATGCGATGGCAGAAGATAAGACATTTTTTAAGTCATTTAGTAAATTAGACAAGAAGTATAATACTCCGTTTGTATCGATTATTGGTTCAGGCTTAATGGCTATCGTTTTACTTGTCTTTAATATTAGAGAATTACTTACATTTGTAGTATTTGGTGGACTGATTTTTAATACACTTATTTTCTACTCAGTCTTTATGTTTAGAAAAAAGAATCCAGAGCTTGAAAGACCTTATAAGGTTTGGGGGTATCCATACGTACCAGCGATTGCGATTATTGGTATGGTTGGGTTATTAATTGCGACCTTAATTGAAAGCTTAGTACCATCCTTAATTGGATTTGCAGTATTAATTGTTGGATATTTCGTATATGATCTAGTCTTTAAACTTAAGAAAACAAAAGAATAAAAGGAAAAAAAGTGCAATTTTTGCACTTTTTCTTTACACTTTGATTCTTATCTTGAGTTGAGCATCTTCAACATACATCTGATAATACTTATGTGGCTCTATTGAGCCCTCGATTATCTTAGTTGCTACAAGCGTTTCAATATGTCTTTGGATAAATCTTTTCAAAGGTCTAGCACCATATTCATCATTAAATCCATGCTGTATTACATATTTTTGAATATCTTCACCGAGTTCAATAAATAAATTCTTTTCCTTTAATCTTTCATTCAAGTCATTTAACATCTTATTTGCTATTTCTATTTGAACCTTTAGGTTTAATGCGTTAAAGATAATAATCTCATCAATTCTATTGATAAACTCTGGTTTAAACTTTTCTTTAACTAACTTCATGACTTCCCTTTGAGCTTCTTTTTCATAGCTGAGTAAATACTCACTACCGATATTTGAAGTTAATATAATGATTGTGTTCTTAAAATCAACAGTACGTCCTTGGTTATCAGTTAATCTTCCATCCTCAAGTATTTGAAGAAGGATGTTAAAGACTTCAGGATGTGCTTTTTCCACTTCATCAAATAAGATAATGGAATATGGCTTTCTTCGTACAGCCTCAGTGAGCTGACCACCTTCATCATATCCAACATATCCAGGAGGAGAACCAATTAATCTAGCAACACTATGAGATTCCATGTACTCGCTCATATCAATTCTAACGATTTGATGCTCACTATCAAATAAGGCTTCAGCAAGTGATCTTGCTACTTCTGTTTTTCCGACACCGGTAGGTCCTAGGAATAAGAAGGAACCTATTGGTCTATTTTCATCCTTAATCCCTGCACGTTGTCTAATAATCGCGTCACTTATCAATCTTAGGGCATGATCTTGTCCGATTACTCTTTTTTTAAGCGTAGATTCTAGATGTAAAAGCTTTTCCTTATCACCTGACATGAGCTTTGATATTGGAATATTGGTCCATTTAGAAACAATTTCAGCGATACTTTCTTCAGAGACAATCTCAGTGAGTAATTTACCTTCCATTTGATTTTCTAGTGCAATATCATTAATCATCTTTTCTAAAGATGGTATTTTTGAATATTGTAATTCTGCAGCCTTTTGATAATTAGAATCATTGAATGCATTTTGTAGATCAATGCGAAGCTTTTCAAGTTCATTTTTCTTAACTTTGATTTGATTCAAATGATCCTTTTCGGTTTCCCATTGTTTTCTTAAATTTTTCTCTTTGACCTTTAATTGTTCGATTTCTTGTTTGATCTTTGCTAGTCTATCCTTTGAGATAGGGTCAGTTTCTTTATCTAGTGCAGTTTTTTCTATTTCTAGCTGCATAATTCTTCGAAGTACAGTATCAAGTTCGACTGGCATCGAATCTATTTCCATACGAATAGAAGCACAGGCTTCATCAATTAAGTCGATTGCTTTATCAGGTAAAAAACGGTCTGAGATATATCTATTCGATAAAGTAGCAGATGCGATAATTGCTGGGTCTGAGATATGAACGCCATGATGCGCTTCAAATCTGGACTTTAACCCTCTTAAAATACTGATGGTATCCGCTACAGTTGGTTCATTGATTAGAACCTTTTGGAAGCGTCTTTCTAATGCACTATCCTTTTCGATATATTTTCTATATTCATTTAAGGTTGTTGCACCTACACAGTGCAATTCACCTCTAGCTAGCATTGGCTTTAACATGTTAGATGCATCCATTGCTCCATCTGCTCTACCGGCACCTACAATCGTGTGGAGTTCATCAATGAATAGAATAATTTCACCATTAGATTCTTTAATTTTATTTAAAACTGCCTTTAATCTTTCTTCAAACTCACCTCTAAATTTAGCACCAGCAACAAGTGATGCTAAATCTAGTTCGTATATAATTTTATTTTGCAGTCCTAAAGGAACGTCTTTATCGACGATACGTCTAGCTAAGCCTTCAACGATTGCTGTTTTACCAACACCAGGTTCACCGATTAATACTGGGTTGTTCTTGGTTTTTCTTGATAAAATCTTAATCACACGACGAATTTCCTCTTCACGTCCAATCACAGGATCTATTTTTCCCTGTTTGACAGCCTCAACGATATTTCGCCCAAACTTGTCCAAAACCTTAGGATCATTGTTATAATCTTCCATTTGTGTAAAATTCATGATTGTCCTCCTTGGCAGTCTTTGTAATCAATTGCCAATACCATTATAAAACATTAAATTGGCACTGTCAACAATTAAGTGCTAAATATACGTTTTTTAAATGAGTTGTGATACAATATATTTGACTTGCAAAACTATAATGATATGTAGAAGAGGATAACTATATGATCAAGGTCTTATTTGTTTGTTTAGGAAATATATGTCGCTCCCCAATGGCTGAAGGAATGCTAAAGAAAATGATTCATGATCATGGGCTACAAGATAAGATTCATGTTGAATCTAGAGCAACTTCAACATGGGAAGAGGGTAATCCTCCACACCCAGGTACGAGAAGAATTCTAGATCGAATTGGTGCTGATTATCAAAATAAAAAATCAACCCAAATTACAAAAATGGATTTTAATGAATATGATTACATTATTGGTATGGATCATGCGAATATGAAATACCTTCAAGAGCATGCAGGAAAGAATATTCATAAGCTTTATCTCTTAAGAGATATTGATCCGAATACAAAGGGGGAAGTAATTCCTGATCCTTATTTTTCAGGAGAGCATGAAAAAACATATTTATTATTAAGTGATGCATTAAAGCTTTGGCTTGATAAGCTGAAAAATGAATAAGTTTTATATTGACTTTTCAGTTAATAAAAAGTTATAATGATATAGCATGTTAAGGCCTCATAGCCAAGTGGTAAGGCAAGGCACTGCAACTGCCTGATCATCGGTTCAAATCCGTTTGAGGCCTCCAAAATATGTTTTAATTGGTATCACCAGTCGAATTAGAACTGGGAATACCAACTATGATTGATAAGCACTCCAAATGGAGTGTTTTTTCTTTTTTATGAAGGACATTATAATAATCAAACTTCTTTATGGCAATCTAATGATATAATTTGAGTAAATATGAATGATGATAGTTAGCTATAATTAAAATTAGTCCAATCAAGAAATGGGGGTATAGTACAATGAAGAAAATGATATGCATGATGTTTCTATTATTAGTAACACTATTTTTGTCGTCTTGCGCTAAATCAAATCAATTCAATTATTATTCATTGCGAGAGGATGTTTCAAAAGTCGAAATTATACATGTAAATACACAATGGGAATTGAAATATGAAGTGTTGAATGAGTTGAGCGAAAATGAAGTAGAAGTATTTTTGGAAAAGTTATCGGAAATTAATTATACTAAATCCTTGTTTGGTGATCCAGGTACTTTGGATGACGAAAAATGTATAAAAATCACATATAAAAGTGGAGATTTTGACATTGTTACATCATATTTAATAGTTAAATTCGATGCAAATAGTTCACAGATTCAATGGGAAAGTATAATTATAGATAAATTAATAGTAGCAGAAAAATATAATGTATTAATTGAAGAGTATGGTGAATGATTGAATATATCTATATCAAATCAATTTTTACAGCTGCACTATTAATACTCAAAATTTATAAAATTGGAATGGCACACATATTTAAAATGGAAACAGAAGTTAATACACCTGATGCAGAAAAACAAATTGATCCAACTTAAGGTTAATAGAAGCCTTAATTTATCATGCCTCAAACGTCTAATGTCTTCTCATTAGACGCTTTTTTTATATCACATAGTCAAACCATAATTAGGAGTACACTATGATTTTAGTCACTTTTGGTGTACAATTATAATGATGTGTAAATACATACATACGATACAAATCTATAAAACAAAAGGAGAATATATGGAAAAAACAGAATATAAAATAGCATTAATGATCGATTCAGAGAATGTATCCTACAAATATATTAAATCAGTAATGAACGAAATTGCTAAATACGGTAAGATTGTCATTGCTAGATTTTATGGGGACTTAAATAATTTATCAAAGGATTGGCATAAGACAGCACAGGACAACGCGATAAAACCAGTCCATCAATACAATGTAGCAATCGGCAAGAATGCTGCAGATATGGCAATGGCACTAGATGCTCAGGAAATGATGTATCAAGAAAAGGTCAACGCCTTCTTTTTAGTAACATCAGATTCAGATTTCACACCTCTCGCAGTTAAGCTCAGAGAAGGTGGAATGCACGTTATTGGTGTTGGTAATGAGAAAAAGGTTACTCAAGCTTTTAGATCTGCATGCAATGAATTCAAATATTTTGAATATTTAAATGATGAAGATGATGATGAAACAACAGAATCAATTGAAAAGAGCGCAGCTACAAGTCAAGAAATCGGTGGAATCATCAAAAGTATCATTATTGAGAATGGAGCAGATAATAAAATTCAATTGAGTAGATTAGGAGACATACTAGTCAATCGTTTTTCTGATTTTGACTCAAGAAAATATGGTCATAAAACTCTATCAAGCTTAGTCAGTTCATTAAACGGAATCTCATTATCTCAAGAAAAAACAACTACATTTGTAAACTTCAGTTCAAAATTGTCGATGAAAGACATTTCTAAGGCAATTAAAGAAATCATTTCTCAAAATAAGAGTAAGGAAATGATATTAACAAAAATAAAACAAGAATTAGAAAAGAAATATCCTGAATTCAATTATCAGGAATTAGGTTTCACAAGATTTTCTAAATTGATTGGAAGTATTGATGATGTTGCTGTAAAGAGTAATTCAGCTAAGCTCAAGTAATATGAAAAGCTTCGATATCAAAAGTGACATGCCACTCGCATCTGAAGCTGGAAGAAGACTTGCTTTGATTATAAGAAATTGTACTGGTAAGGATAAGGTCATTAAAATCGTTCACGGCTATGGTTCTTCTGGGATTGGTGGGTCAATCAAAACAGCAGTACACAAATCACTGCGCTCTAAAGTATCTAATGGAGAGATTAAAGCTTACATACCAGGTGAAGCATTTTCTGTTATGATGGGTTTTGATGAGGTTATCCAAATGTACTCTAATTTAATTCAATCAGATTCTGATTATAAGAAAATGAATGATGGTATTACATATATAATTCTCAAATAGGGGTGGGAACGTATGACAATAGAACAACTAAAGAAAAGAAAAGATTATCTTGATAATATACTTATTCTTATTAGTTTTTTATTACTTATAGCAATTTCTATAGGCTTGGCAGTTCATTGGTTTTTTTTAATTGCATTATTGATTGCACTTTTTTTCATACCACATCAACTAGCTTATAAAAAGCTCAAACTTGATTTCAAGAATCATCATGTTAAAAAAATGATTGATTCAATTATCCCAGGACTAACATATGTTCCTGAAAAAGGTTTTGATGAAAATGAGGTTTTTGAGTCAAAAGTTTTAAAAAAATTCACAACCTATAAAAGTGAAGACTATTTATCTGGAACTATCAAAGGTAAATCATTCGAGTCAGCAGATGTCAGAATCGAACAAGTGGTATCTAATGGTAAGACTACTACTAGAATTATAAGATTTTTAGGAAGACTCTTTATTCTAGATTTTCAGAAAAAATTTGAAAATGACGTATATATATCAACTGACAAAATACATAACCAGTCTATATTTTCTAATGACAAGAAAGTAAAAACAGAGTCCATTGAGTTTAACAAAAAATTTAGTGTATTTTCAGAATCACAACATTCAGCTTTTTATCTATTGACACCACGCTTTATGGAGAGACTAGAATCATTCTCAACGATTGCTAAGCACGTTATGTTTGCATTCAAGGATAACAAAGTATATATAGCTCTTCACACTGAAAGAGATGCATTTGATATAAAGTATAGCGATACAATTGATGTGAATTATATTGAATTTGTTAAAGAAGAACTTAAACTTCTTGAAGATCTAGTTGCATTTATACCTCAATAACAACCCCAAAGGTTGTTTTTTAATTGAACATACATGGTAAAATATAGTAAATACTAGGAGGTTTATCTATGAATATTTCAAATTATTTCAAACCAAAAACCATGATTTATACGGGTAAGCATGTTAAAACACCGACATCCATCAAGCATTATGCTTATGATGCAAAATCACTACAAATCACTTCTGATTTTAAATCTAACAACCTAAAAAACTATATTCAAATTGTTGGATTATCCAATGTTGAAGAAATAGCAATCATTAAGAATCACTATAACATAGATTCTCTTATACTAGAAGACGTTTTTAATGTCAACCAAAGAAATAAGCTAGAAGTTATTGATAATTCGATCTTTGGTGCTTTTCATGTCGAATATCTAGAAAATGATTATGTTAAAGAGGATTACATGAGTATGATCATGATTGAGAATACAATCATTACATTTCATGAAACAGAACCTATATACTTAAAGTCACTAGATTCATTATTTAATGATCATAAGGAGCTTAGAGAAAGAAGTATTGATTATCTTTTATTCCAAATACTAGATATCATCACTGATAATCACTTGGATGTATATGATGAACTTGATCTAGCAATAAATATATTTGAGGAAGAAATTCTTGAAACAAAAAATATCGAGCAAGAAGATGTTTATTTGGTCAGAAAAAACATGCTTAAACTAAAAAACAATGTTACACCTATTTATGAACAGCTTGATAAAATACTTCTTAAACATCCTCAATTATTTGCTGTTGAAAATAAGCTTTATTATGAAGACTTAAAGGACCATCTACAACGCTTAGATAGTAGAATCAATCAATCTAGAGAAGTCATGAGAAATTTATTAGATCTTCATATGAATAACCAATCCAATAAGATGAATAAGATTATGGCTACACTAACACTTTTTTCAGCAATTTTTATTCCGTTGTCCTTTTTAACTGGATTCTTTGGAATGAACTTTGTTCACTTTGGAGTATTAGAGTACACGCATGCAGTTTTATTATTTACTGCAATGTGTGTGATTATAGCTGTTTCAATGGTTATTTTCTTTAAAAAGAGAAAATGGTTTTAACAAAAAAGGAGCGAGTGCTCCTTAATTTTTTCCTGGCTCAAAATTTTTATAAAGATAGAGTGCAAAATATAAATCGAAATGGCTTTCCTTGTTCGATAGTACACTAAATCCCAATTGTTCAATCACATCTAAACGATATCTCACAGTATTATAATGAATAAATAGCTTTTCTGCAGTATCCTTGGCATTGAATTTGCATTCTATATGTTTATAGAGTGTATCAATCAAAGGGGTACTATTTTTTTGCTCGTATTCAACAAGAGGTTTTAAAATGGAATAAACATATTCTTTTAGATTTCCATAATCAATATTTTTTAATAGGTTTAAAAGCTTGATATTATCTTCTGTGTATAAGTGAATGCCTAAATTTTTATTTTCGATATGGATCATAGCCTCTGAAAGCTGGAAATAGGTCTTTGAAATATTTGCTGCATCGAAAATCAAATTGGAATAGGTAATTCTAAATTGAGATTCCTTATATTTGATTTTTAATGTATCATACACGTTTTGCATGGTTTCATGCATACTAATCGTCTCAATCGTATTGATAATAAAAAGCAATTGATCATTTAAAAGTGTGTATCTAAGCTCCTCACTGTTCAAATGGAATTTATTGATAATCACGGTTCTAATATACTCAACCATATTTGGGTTGATCATATTTTTATGATTTTCCTTGATAGAGAATAGAATTAATGTTACTGGGAAGATGACATTCCATTTATACCGTTTGGTCGCTTCTATCAATTGTGTATTCGTGTAATTGGATGATAAATTGGAAACGAAATTCAATAAAAATTGATTTTGTTTTAATATGTTTTCTACTTTTTTCTGATGGATTACAATAATCATTAATTTAAATATTTCAATATAGTTGTGTAAAATATGTCGTTTTTCATTTTTAGCCATAAAAACGAATCTATAAATTGGTTTATCATCATATATAACATCTTCAGAATAATAGAGTGCATCTCCAACACGCTGGAATAAATTTTTAGTAGTCTTGGATTGATTGAAGTAGTTTAGCATAATCTCATTTGAATAATATGTCGTTTTATTATCTGAGTTTTGAATTAATAGTTCAAGATCTGGAATCTTATCAACAATACTCATTAATGTTTTTGTCGATGGATTATCATACACTTGTTTTAGAAATAAAGAGTAGTTCGCATCGAAAGAGTAATTTGTGTAATCCTGAGTTTGAAGCTCGCTGAGTATATTATTAAACAGTAATGACAAATTTGCATCATAGTTTAATGCGACAATCGGAATATTTAACTGATCACTTAGCTTTAAAATTTCCTCAGGTATGATATCAATATATCTTTTCATTTTTATAAGGATTCCTGCGGTTTCCTTTTTATTTAAGGCAAACAATAAATGCTTAAAAGTTTCTACATCTGTTTTAACAGGATAAAAAGTAGTCAGTATTAGACTTCTTTCAATAATATAGTTTTCGAAATCAGGTGTCTCTAAAATAGATACACTTTCAAAGCTACGATTTAAGTGTTCCTTGGCAGTCAATATTTCATAGGATTCAAATATTTCTCTCTCAAACAAATCCTTTAATGTGGTTTTCATTTGCTCACCTCTACCATATTTTAGCAATCATTGTTACAAATTACAAGAATCAAGCGTTTTTATTGTAAAGCATTGCTAATTACAAACACTATACCATTTTTGTATAATTAAACTACATTGAGGAGGTGTTTACTATTAAATACTTTGTTAAAAGCGACTGGAATGGATTCTTTGGATTGTTCACAAATAACTTGACCAATATTTTAGTTATGGCCAGTTTACTTTCAGTTGTTGTAGGTCTACCAGGGAATATTGTCTATGGTAGAATCCTTCCAGCAGTGGGCTTATCTATTTTCATCTCATCTATTTATTATAGCTTTATGGCAGTCAAGCTATCTAGAAAAGAAAAAAGAGATGATGTAACAGCTCTACCTGCAGGTACTTCGGTACCACATATGTTTTTAATTGTATTTTTAATCATAGGTCCTGTGTATTGGACAACTCAAAATGCTTATTTAGCATGGGCAGCTGGTCTAGTATGGTCTTTATTAGAAGGTGTAATAGAGCTTTTAGGAAGCTTTATAGGTACAAAGGTTAGAAAAATACTTCCAAGAGCTGCAATGCTTGGATCACTTGCCGGTGTTTCCATCACCTATATTGCATTAAATCCTGCATTTAGCATCTTTGCAATTCCTTATATTGGTCTAGTATCACTTGCTATCGTTTTACTTGGATGGGTTGGTAAGGTAAAAATGCCATTCAATATTCCAACTGGTCTTGTTGCTATTCTTGTCGGGGTCATTATAGGATGGGTGAGTGGTTTAATGAGTCTTGGTCCTCTATTAGACAGTCTAAGAAGCATTACACTCGGTGCACCTGTACCAAGCTTTTCAAGATTTAGTGATGGCTTCCAAAGCGCATTACCATTTCTTTTCTCAGCAATTCCTCTAGGAATTTACAATTTCTTTGAAACCATTGATAATTGTGAATCTGCGGCAGTTGCAGGAGATCATTATTCAACAAGAGAAGCAATGATTGCAGATGGAACAACAACCATCATTGGTTCTATATTTGGAAATCCTTTCCCAACAGCAATATTTATTGGTCATCCAGGTTGGAAGGAAGCAGGAGCAAGAATAGGATATTCATTTGTTTCAGGACTTGTTCTATTTATTTTAACTTTATTTGGCATGATTTCAATTCTACTAAATATCATTCCAGTAGTCGCAATTCTACCTATCCTTCTTTATATAGGTATCGTAATCACTACACAAGCATTTACCTCTGTTTCACATAAATATGCACCAGCAGTTGTTTTAGCGATTGTTCCATGGTTAGCAGATTGGACGAAAAATGCTGTAGATATCGCACTTGGTGCAGCAGGAACAAATGCTTCAACCATTGGTTTTGGTTTACTTGAAGGTAATGGCTTGAACTATTTTGGAATGATGAATTTAGGTGCAGGTAGCATTATTGTTGGGATGATCTTAGGATCAATTGCTGTGTATATTATTGATCATAAATTTGTTCATGCAGCATTTACAACAATCATTGCAGCTATCCTTACATTCTTTGGAATTATTCATTCAGGAGTTGTGACAGTAAATGCTAATCTTGAAATGACAATTGGATATTTACTCATTACAACACTATTTATTGGATATTACCTATATTACAAATCGAAAGGAGAAAATCAAATTGAGAAAGTATCAAGTTGAGGCAAAGCCATTTGTATTTGACTTTGACCTCGAAAAAACTGCACTTGTCATTATTGACATGCAAAGAGACTTCTGTGAGTTTGGCGGTTTTGGTGAAGCGTTGGGTAATGATATTACGCCAACAAAATCAATTATACCAACTGTTAGAAAAGTGCTAGATGCAGCAAGAGCTGCTCATATGTTTATCATTCATACAAGAGAAGGGCATCGACCGGATTTAAGCGATGTACCTAAAGCGAAAAAGGTAAGATTTTCATCTATAGGTGAAATTGGACCTATGGGTAGAATATTAATTCGTGGTGAATATGGCCATGATATAGTAGATGAATTAAAGCCACTTCCTGGAGAAGTTGTCATTGATAAGCCTGGTAAGGGTGCATTCTATGAAACGGATCTTCATTCAATTTTACAAAATAAAAATATTGAATCACTCATCTTTTGTGGTGTAACTACACATGTTTGTGTACACACAACAATTCGTGAAGCAAACGATAGAGGATATGAATGTTTAATGCTAGAGGATGGAACAGCTGCATTTGATCCTAAAGATCAAGAAGCTGCAATTCGAATGATTAACCAACAAGGTGGTATCTTTGGTTGGACAACAACAAGTGAAGAACTACTTAAAAAACTAAAAAAATAAAGGAGAATACGAATGTTTAAGAAGCTTGAAGGTGGCACACGTTGGTGGGTCAAGGGAGATTTAAATGGATTTTTCGGTTTGTTTTCTAATGTTTTAACTAATTTTTTAGCAGCAGTAGGACTTTTAATTATTATCGGTATGCCAAGTGATATCGTATTTGGTAATGTCGTACCAGGCACTGCAGTTGCAGTAGGTCTTGGTGGTATCATTTTAGCTTTTCAAGCTAAGCAATTATCTGTCAAGATGAAGAGAGATGACGTGACTGCAATGCCATATGGCCTATCAGTACCTCATTACTTCGTCGTTGCATTTGGTGTTATTGCAGTTGTTTATGCAACTACCAATGACTGGCAAACAGCTTGGGCTGCAGGTATCGTATGGAACTTTATTCAGGGTATTATTATGGGTATAGGTTCATTTGTTGGTATCTATATTAAGAAATATATTCCTCGTGCAGCAATGCTTGGTGCACTTGCGGGGTTAGCAATTACATATATTGCTATGAATCCAGCAGGTCAAGTATTCACTACTCCATATATTGGAATGACATCACTTGCTATTATCTTTGTCGGTTGGTTTGCACTTAAGAAAATGCCATTTGGTATTCCTGCTGGTGCATTCGCGATTATGATTGGTACAATTCTTGCTTGGGCAACTGGTTATATGGATCCACAAGCAGTTGGTGACTCATTCTCTAACGTAGGATTTAGCCTACCTGGCTTGGCACTAAATGTTTTTGGTCGGGGCTTTGCTCAAATTGCTCCATTCCTTCCAGCTGCAATTCCTTTAGCTATCTATGATTTCCTTGAAAGCTTAGATAATCTAGAATCTGCAGAAGTTTCTGGTGAAAAATATAACGTTCCAAAGGCTATGATGGTTCCTGCAGGATTAACGATTCTTGGTTCATTCTTAGGTTCTCCATTCCCAACAATCATCTACATTGGTCATCCTGGATGGAAATCAACAGGTGCACGTATAGGTTATTCATGGGTAACTGGTGTCGCAGTCTTGTTACTTGCATTCCTAGGATTTATGAATTTTATCCTAGCTATTATTCCTCTGGTTGCATTACTACCAATTCTAATGTATATCGGTATGGTTATTACAACTCAAGCATTTGCTACCACTAAGAAAGAGCATATGCCAGCAGTAGCATTATCCTTTATTCCACTGATTGCAGGTTTTGTAACACTACAGGTTAAAAACGCGATTAACGCTACTGGTGGTACTCTAGACTATCAAGCCTTAGCGAACACAGGTATCCCACTACTTGGTTGGGAAAGACTTGCTGCAGGTGATATTTTAGTAGGGATGATGATCGCTACCATTGCAATCTTCATCATCGATAAGAAATTCTTAATCTCTGCAATATATGCTTTAATTACTGCAGCTCTTGCATTCTTTGGATTTATACATGCACCAGCAATTGGATTTGCTACAGGCTGGGAAGTTGCATTAGGTTATGTTGCAATGGCTCTTGTTCTAGTTGCGATGAATTTCTATCGCAGTCATGAAAATGTAGTCAGTGAGACAGAGTAGTATAACTTCAATCGATTGCAATGTTTTAGATGAAATCAAGATGAATGGTGCAACTATACAAGGTGTCTATAGGAGTACCATTCATCTTTCCTTAAGGGACTCTATCGTAACATTGGGAAATCGAGTGACTTCAGGAAAACATCATATTACAATTTTTGAAGATTTAGACTTTGGGATATATGATTTAACTCCTGGAAAGAAAATAGTTATTGATCAGGATAAAATGCTTATTGGTGATCTTGAATTTGAAATCAATAAAGAAACAGTAAAGAGCTTTGAACCCTATAGCAAGATATATAAGATCAATACAGGAGTTATCAATGTGCTGAGAAAGCTAAAAAAAATGCTTAATGAAGGGCACAATCAAAATCTATTCTCTTATAACAAAAATGATGCATTACTCAAATATCAATTTGAAAAAATTGATGTCTTTTTGAACAGTCCAGGATTGCCGAGTTCATTATCTATACTCGGTTTAGGTATGGGTTTAACTCCTTTAGGAGATGATATTCTTACAGGATTTATATTAGGGCTAAATTCTGTAGGTAAATCTTTACCTTGGATTCCCGCACTAATTAAGGAAGCATCTAAAAAAACGAGCAAACTTTCTGCTCAAAACTTAAAGGATACATATGAAAGATATTATCCTCAGGTCTTTATTGATTTGCTTGATGGATTGTTTCTTGATTATGATGTAGAAAAAGCAAAAACTATATTAAATTTAGGTGCAACTAGCGGAGCTGGAATTCTCACCGGATTTATTTATGGACTCATGTAGGAGCGATGATATGAAAAATTACAAAATATTAAAAAACAGTTATTATGATTCTGTTACCTTAATGAGTACAACAGTAGCACTCAAAAAGGAATTCAATTTTAAAGAGCTTGTGATGTTTATGGGAACTGACATGAATAAGGACATGATTAAGTCAGTTGGTTTGTTCCATGAAGAATTATCTTCAGCTGAACCCAATGACTTGATGCTTTCTGTAGAAATGTCAGAAGAAAACTCAAATTGGGTTGAAGAAATACTTTCTAGATTGTCAGCTAAAAAATCAACAGCTAAGGAATCTGATAAGATATATAAAACAATCAATCAAGCCATTGATGATTTAAACCCTAATATCGCTGTTATCAGTGTTCCAGGTATTTATGCAGCAAATGAAGCCTACAAGGCATTGGAAAAAAATTTGCATGTCATGCTTTTTTCAGATAATGTTAGTGTAGAAGATGAAATTGAACTCAAAGAGATAGGGATTAGGAAGAATTTACTTGTTATGGGACCTGATTGTGGAACTGCTATAATCAATGGAAAAGGTTTATGCTTCGCAAATCAAATCCGAAGAGGAAGTATTGGACTAGTTGCTGCAAGCGGAACAGGTCTACAAGAGGTTAGTGTTATTATCGACAAATTTGGAGGAGGAATCACTCAGGCTATTGGAGTTGGTGGTAGAGATCTATCAGAACAAGTCGGTGGACGGATGATGTTGATGGGTATCGATGCATTAGAACAAGATGAACTAACAAAGGTTATTGTTTTAATCTCTAAGCCTCCTCATCAAACTGTGCTAGATAAAATTCTAGCAAAGCTCAAATCGATAAAGAAACCTGTTGTACTATGTCTTTTAGATGCAAAGCTAGATGAGAAAATTAAAAACGTGTATTTCGTTTCGACATTAACTGAAGCATCTATTCAAGCATTAAAGCTGATAGGATTTGATACACCTGATTTACTTCAAGTCGATCAAGAGATGAAAGGCTTGATTCAAAAACATCAAAAGAAATTTAGTCCTTCACAAACCAAGGTGAAGGGGTTATTTTGTGGTGGTACATTAACAGCGGAGTCACTCAGCATACTAAGACCTATCCTAAAGTTAATTAAAAGTAATGTTGCAAAAAAGGATTATGAAAAGATGGAAAACCCACTCATATCTAACGGTAATAATTTGGTTGATCTAGGTGATGATATCTTTACACAAGGTAAACCACATCCAATGATTGAACCTACAATTCGATTAGAGCGTATTTTAGAGGAAGCCAATAATTCTGAAACTGCAGTATTATTACTTGATTTTGAGCTTGGCATTGGCTCACATGATGATCCAGTTGGCGTAACGTTAGATACACTTGTTGAAGCGCAAAACATAGCAAAGAACAATGGCAGACATTTGTCTATCGTTTCTTATGTTTGTGGAACTGATAAGGATCATCAAGGATTACAAAATTCAGAAAATAGATTAAAGGAGATTGGTGTGATTGTTGCAAAAACGAATGCACATGCTGCAATCATCGCTGGTGAACTATTAAAAGAGGTGAAAAAATGAGCATCAACAAGCTTTTTAGTGAAGAACTTAAAGTTGTGAATATTGGTTCACCTAGTTTTAAGAATGATTATGAAAAACAAGAAATCGAGTATATTCATTTGAATTGGGCTCCACCTGCATCAGGGAACTTACAAACATTAAATCAACTGAGTCAAATTAGACCGTATATGGATAAAATTCATAAAGCCAATGAACAAGCTGTCCAAAAAATAAAAGCAGCAGAAGCTAGGCTCATAGCTGTCAAAAAAGCATATGATGTGATTCCAAATATGAGTAAAAATACAATTTTACATGCTGGACCACCAATCGAATTCAAAAGAATGGCAGGTCCAATGCGGGGTGCAATTATTGGTGCATTGATTTATGAGGGATTAGCAAAAAACGAAAAAGAAGCGATTAAGCTTGCTGAGTCTGGTGATATAGAATTTGATAGTGCTCATCATCATGATGCTGTTGGCCCAATGGCTGGTATTATTTCAGCATCCATGCCAGTTCATGTGCTATATAACATTATCGATAAAAATTATAGCTATTGCACAATCAATGAAGGATTAGGCAAGGTGTTAAGATATGGAGCAAACAGCGAAGATGTTATTAAACGCTTGAAGTGGATTGAGCATACATTTCAGCCTGTAATGAATGAGGCGTTAATTCTTTCAGGTGGTATTGATGTTAAAAGCATCATTACACAGGCATTACATATGGGTGATGAATGTCACAACAGAAATAAGGCATCCTCAGCACTATTTTTAAGAGAAATAGCCACACATGTTCTATCTACACAATTTACCGATCAAGAGAAAAAGGAAGTCATTGAGTTTATTAAGAATAATGAGCATTACTTTCTAAATCTATCTATGCCTTATTGTAAGCTTGCACTGGATTCCGCAAGAAACATTAAATATTCTACCGTGGTCATCGCAATGAGTAGAAATGGTGTTGATTTCGGAATCCAGCTTGCACATAGCAATACATGGTACAAGGCTCCAGCAAATTATGTAAAAGGGTTAATGTTTCCAGGATTTAATGAAGATGATGCTGCTCCAGATATTGGAGATAGTGCAATCACTGAAACCTGTGGTATTGGTGGATTTGCTATGGGTGGAGCACCAGCGATTGTCCAGTTTGTAGGTGGTGTTGTCAAACAAGCATTTGATTACTCGAAGGAGATGCATGAAATAACAGCAGGTAGACATCAAGTATTTACCCTGCCACCACTTGATTTTATGCCAACTGCTGTTGGTATCGAAATGACTAAGGTACTAGAGACTGGTATTTTACCAATCATTAATACTGGAATGGCTCATAAGGATGCTGGAGTAGGTCAAGTAGGTGCTGGTCTTGTTCATCCACCAATGGCTTGTTTTGAGAAGGCTTTGAAAGGATTTTTAGAAGAATTAAAGGAGGATAACAAATGAAAATTTTAGTTGCACTAGGTGGTAACGCTCTTGGTGATACTCCAGAAGAACAAAAAGAACTCGTTAAGCATGCAGCTGATAGCGTTGCTGATTTGGTAGAACAGGGACATAAGGTAGTAGTTGTACATGGCAATGGACCTCAGGTTGGCTTAATTCAGAGTGCATTTGAAATAGCAAATGAAGTGAAACCCAATATGCCTTTGATGCCTTTGCCTGAATGTGGAGCAATGAGCCAAGGATATATAGGTTATCATCTTCAAAATGCGATTTACAATTCTTTACTAAATAGAAACATTCATAAAGATGTAGTCACTGTTGTCACACAAACAGTTGTAGATCCAAATGATCAAGCATTTAAAAACCCTTCTAAACCAATTGGAAAGTTTTATACTAAAGAAGAATCAGAAAAAATGGTAAAGCAATACAATATTCCAATGGTTGATGATTCAGGAAGAGGGTATAGACTTGTTGTACCAAGCCCAATGCCAATCGATATTATCGAAAAAAACGTTATTAAGGAGCTACTAGAAAATGATCATATTGTAATCGCATCTGGTGGTGGTGGAATACCTGTAATCAAAAAAGATACTTTAATGGGTGTTGCTGCGGTTATTGATAAGGATTTTAGTAGTGCAAAACTAGCTGAGTTGATTAAGGCAGATGTTTTTATCATACTCACAGCAGTAAAAAGAGTTTCAATTAACTTTAGGAAGCCTAATGAACTTGAATTTTCTAAATTATCAGTTAAGGAAGCTAAGCATTATATCGATATCAATATGTTTGGCAAGGGTAGCATGGAGCCAAAAATAGTCGCAGCTGTATCTTTTGTTGAAGCAAACAAGAACGGTCAAGCCATTATTGCTAGCCTAGAAGACGCTGCTCTTGCTGTAAAAGGAAAAGCAGGAACAATAATCTATTCATAAAAAAAAGGCGTTATGCCTTTTTTAAGGAGGGAAATATGCCATATCAAGTATTCAATCATCCATTAATGAAACATAAGATGACGATTATTAGAGATAAAAACTGCGGAACCAAAATGTTTCGAGAAGTTATTGAAGAACTCACAGCATTAATGGTTTACGAAATTAGTAGAGATTTAGAATTAGCTGAAGTAGAAATTGAAACACCTATTGCTAAGGCAACAGGTTATCAAATGGTCAAGGATATTGTGATTGTTCCAATTTTAAGGGCAGGATTAGGTATGACTCAAGGGATTCAAAATCTTATACCTTCTGTAAAAATAGCTCATGTTGGAATGTTTAGAAACCCAGATACACTACTACCTGAGATATACTATGCAAAATTTCCTAACAACATTCAAAATGCAAAAACGTATATATTAGACCCTTTGCTTGCTACTGGCGGATCAGTCTTAGCTGCAATTGATTTACTGAAAGCAAAAAATGTTAAGGATATCTCTGTGTTATCCATCATCGGAGTAGATACTGGTATTCAAAAAATACTAAATAAATATCCAGATATTCAGATTTATTTGATTAGCAAGGATGAAAAACTGAATGATCATGCATATATAGTACCTGGTTTAGGTGATGCTGGGGATCGGTTATTTGGAACAAAATAAAAAGTTGGATATTTTCCAACTTTTTTTACTTGAAATATTTGATAATATCATCCTCTTCTAAGGTTGAAGGAATACGATGTCTTGGTGCACACCATAGCTCACCATATTCGATGAGTCTATCATACTGATCATATGCATGGGTAATCTCATAAAAAATTGGCATGTCCTTAGAAATGTTTAATAAAGATGAAATCTCATCACTACTCGAAACAATGTTTAGATTACGCTTTGATTTACTCATAATGATTTCGTATTCTTTTCTAAAGAAGGAGTAAAACATTTTATTAGTCATGTCAACCTGATCTAAATCAGTAAATATATCGAGTGGAAAATACATGCTTGCAATAAATAAGGGCTGATTGTTGGATTTATATAGTCTAGAAAAATAAACTAAGTCTTGATTTACACGAAATCCAGTCAGTAATGCAATCTCATCCGTAGCCTTTAGGGCTATTTTTTTCAATAGGACCACCTCTGGAGTTTCACCGGATGATTTCAATGTATCATTTACATGAATTAACTTATTATGAAACACATTTGGATTCGCATTATAGGTAACTTCATAATGATTATTTATTTTAATGACTAATGCCATATCAATAAGTTTTTTATATGCGCTTCTGATAGCAGTAGTAGGAACATGTAATTCTTCTGAAAGTTCTTCAGCACTAGGCAAACTATCACCATTCTGAATCTTTAGTTTCATGATACCTACATAAATGTAATCCTTGATTTGATCAACGATAGAAACAGTCGATCTTTTATCGATTGCCAGTTTAATATTTTTCATTCTCAATGACCTCCTCAAATTTTACATAATCGCCTGGAAGTGCATGGAGTATAACTGCAATAATTCTATTTTCAATATCAACAACTCTGGTGGTCGCAAAGTATATCTTATCCTTAATTTCAATGCCTAAAAGAAGGGCTTCAACATTACCAGCTTCGCTGGCTATAATGTCTGTATAAATTCCAGAGATTTGATATTTATAATCGTTAGTAATCAAGGAGAAAAGATTATCTGTTAAATCTACTTTCTTCTCAATATTTTGAAAATATTTATATGGGAAATAAATTCTTTGCAAAGAGATTGGATAATTTCCGATAAGTAATCGGTAGCTAATGTCATATGTCATTTCACCCTTTTGTAATCCTAAAATAGGATATACTTGTTTTCTATAATCCACAGAGCCTATGACAACAACTTCTTTCTTGGCTTGATTACCAAAATTAAATATATCCTTAACAGTACCATTGAAATGATATCTTCGATTGACGAAGGAACCATACCCTTGTTTGCTTATTACTAAGCCTTTTTTAATCAAATCTTCGTATGCTCTTCTAATGACAGATCTGCTCAGACCAAAAAGATCACAAAGATCCTTTTCTGTAGGGAGTTTATCCAAATGTCTAAGTTGATTTGAGTATATTGCATTTTCTATTGCTTTAGTAATCTGCTTGTAAATGGGCACCTTAGAAAACTTATCAATATAAATAGGTATCACTTGAATCACCTTCTTTAGTACAGTATATATGATTTAAGGATAAATTGCACTCTAATAATTGTTTTTTTACATGGAATACATTTTAGGGAAAATCGCAAAAGAATACATTTCAAACACGCAATAAAAAAACTCTTTTTGCATAAAATTAAAAACTGAATAAAAGTGCAATATTTTCTTTATTTTCTTTGTCACAAATCATAGGAAAAGCGTATAATGAAGTTGAAGAGATTCATCTATAAAATTGCAGCCTAAAATGATACTGTAAGCAACAATAAACCTCTTAATTGAATATCTGTTTTCACACACTTAATCAATTAACATTTAATCGTTTACAGAATCATTTCAAACATAAAAAAATCAGAATCGAAAGTGAGGTGAAAACACATGCAAAACAAGAAACCAGCTCCAAAAGTTCAAGCGGCTCCAGCTAAACCAGCTCCAAAAGCTCCAGTTCAACCTGCTAAACCAGTTAAGAAATAATCACTGAAAACAGTTTGAAAGAAGCTTGATTCAAACTGATTGTATGGATGCAATCAGACCTATAAAAAACTAAACATACCAACATGCCAGCTCTTACGAACTGACATGTTTTTTTATTTCAAATATCCTCGTATTTATTTATATTATATTTAGAAAACGTTATCATACATTATTTACAATGATTATATAAAAATGGGCTTTCCAAATCGAAAATACGTGTTATAATGAGGGTGAAAATAACGATAAACAATTTAAAAGGAGTCCCCTATGAATGCACATTCACAGATTACTAGTGAAAAGCTTGCTCTTTTTTACTTGCAATTAGAAAAGAACAAAGTATTACCTGGACCATTGATGCCGACACTACATGATGCTCAGCATATTTTTGGTTATATACCATTATCAATTCAAAAAATTATTTCAAAAGAACTTGGCGAAAGTATTGCTAAGATCAATGGAGTTGTTACCTTTTATGGTAACTTCTCAGTAACACCTAAAGGTAAAAAAACGATTGGTGTTTGTCTTGGAACTGCCTGCTATGTAAGAGGTTCTAAGAATATTATGGACACCATCGAAGATGATTTAAAAATTAAATCTGGCGAGACAACAAAGGATGGAGAGATTACTCTAACTGCAACACGCTGTATAGGCGCATGTGGACTAGCTCCAGTTTTTTCCGTTGGTGATCATATTTATGGGAATTCAAACGTTTCTAAAGCCAAGCAAGTCTTAAAGGAAATGAGAGAAGCAGCTGAAAATAAGGTAAAAGCCGATGAAGCTTAGTGAAATCATTAAAAAGTATAATTTCAAGGTCTATACACCTGAAATATTACATGAAATGGATATTAATTATGCATTTTGCTCTGATTTAATGAGTGATGCATTAATCATTCTAAATTCTGTTACAGACGAAAGAATACTTGCACAAAGTATGCTGATTACTGGTCTAACGACCAATCAATCGATTCGAACTGCTGAAATGCTAGATGTGAATGTAGTTTTACTTGTTAGAGGAAAAATACCATCACTCAAAGTGGTTGACTTAGCAATTGAATCTAACATTTTATTACTTTCGACAGAACAAACCATGTTTAACATGAGTGGTTTGTTATATGGTGATGGAATTAAAGGAATTTATTACAATCAGCAATGGTAGCTAAAGAATATCAAATTATCGCTAAAAATTATGAGTTCGCTGGTCGAGCATCTAGTGATATAAAAAAAACATTAAAAAGATTAGAAATCGATAGAAATCTAATGAAACGCGTATGTTCAGCATCCTATGAAGCTGAAATTAATGTCGTCATTCATTCCTTTGGTGGATTTGCAGTTTTTCAAATGGATGAATCCAAAATTGTTTTAGACTTCATCGATGATGGTCCAGGAATTCAAAACATTGATCTTGCGATGACTGAAGGCTATTCAACAGCAACTGAACTAGACCACTCTAATGGCTTTGGTGCAGGTATGGGTTTACCTAACATCAAACGCATTGCAGATGAGATGGATCTTCGATCTGATCATTATGGAACACATCTCAAGATTACATTCTATCTTGGAGGTGACAAAAATGCTAGTCAGTGATTTAATCAATAGTTCATATGAACTGCTAACGAATCAAGATACACTATCGAATACAGTTCAAGGAATATATCAAACTGATCTTTTAAGTGCAGCAATCAAAAGTGCGAAACCAAATGATGCATTAATCACGTTGATTTCACATGTAAATACAATAGCTTTGGCAATGATGATTGACCTTTCGTTGATCATCATTGCTGAACATAGATCAGTTTCAATAGAAATGATTGATAAAGCGAATGAAGAGGGTATTTGCATTCTTCGAACGCATTTGAAATCTCATGAAGTCGTTATTGACTTATTTAAAAGAGGTCTCCTATGATTTATTATTATGACCTACATATACATTCTGTATTATCTCCAGATGCTGATACTTTAATGACACCAAACAATATTTTTAATATGGCAAACCTAAAGGGTTTAAATATTATATCAGTCACAGACCATAACTCATTCAAGCAGCTTCCTGTTTTATATGAAATATCGAAAAGCTATGATATGCTTTTCATTCCTGGTGTTGAAATTTCCGTTAAGGAAGGCTTTCATCTTTTATGTTATTTCAAACATATTGAAGATGCGCTTTCCTTCGATGCATTGTTAGATACATGTAATCATAAACAAGGATATGATGAAAAGACTTTAGGAAGATCAGAGATTACCGACATTCATGATGCTGTCATTGATCTCTATCCCTATGATTTAACTCTTTCTCTAACTCTTTCTTTGAAACAATTGATTCTAATTCTAAAGGATTATGATCATATCTTAGTTTATGCACATGTGGATAGAAAAAAACATAGTGGCCTAGCATATATTCATGAATATCCATTGGATGCGATTGAACTTACTAAAAATGCAAATAATGATTTCATAATACAAAATCAACTCACAAATCAAATCATTGTATATAATTCTGATGCACATCAGATTACAGATATTTCTGAAAGAGAAAAAATGAATCAAATGGAATTAGAAAGCTTGACCATGGAGTCATTTTTTAGGTTCTTTAAAAATGGATGATTTAGCAACCTATTTATTAGATATCATTCAAAATTCTATCACTGCAAAGTCATCTATCATTCATCTTTCTATAGATATTCAAGATGACATGAAAATATCTATTAAAGATAATGGATTGGGTATGTCAGAAGACATATTAAAAAAAGCGACCTCTCCCTTCTTTACAACAAGAACGACAAGGACAGTAGGTCTAGGATTATCATTTTTAAAAATGATATCAGAACAAACAGAAGGATCTTTTCAATTAGAATCTATAGAAAATAAAGGAACAAACCTTTATATGACACTTAATTATCTACATCCAGATATGCCTCCATTGGGAGATCTAGGAGAATTGATATATACATTATCCATTCATCAGGATTTAATAGAGTTCATATTTGATTTTAAATATAAAAATCATTCATATCATTATCAAGCAAGTGAAATGAAGGAAATGTTTAAAGAACTTTTAAGTACATATTCAATAATGAAAGCTTTAATAGAACTGATTAATCAAGAAATACATATAGATGAGGTGAACCATGAAATCTTTAGAAGATTTAAAGAAGTTAAGAGATGAAGCGTTAAAAAAGATGACAATGCGCTATACAAAAGATGGATATAGAATCCAAATTGGAATGGGTACATGTGGGATTGCATCAGGTGCAAAACCAATTCTTTCTGCTTTTTTAGAAGAAATTGAATCACATGAACTTTCAAATGTTACAGTCACACAAGTTGGTTGTATGGGCGAATGTGCCTATGAACCAATGGCAGAGGTCATTGATATGAATGGTCAGTCCTACGTATATTGTGGGGTAACTATTCCTATGGTTAAGGAAATCATTGAGAAGCATATTATCAATAATGAGCCTCAAACAAGATACCTTTTAACATCAAGAAAGGGATAGGGCGAAATCATGTTAGAAAGAATACAAGTATTAATATGTGGTGGGACAGGATGCTTAAGCTCAAATGCTAAAGAAATAAAAAAAGCTTTTGAAGAACACCTAGAAGTATTAGAAATGACAGATGAGGTTGGACTAGTTTTGACTGGTTGTTTTGGCCTATGCGAAAAAGGACCTGTAGTTGTAGTTTATCCTGATGAAACCTTCTACACACATGTCACAGTTGATGATGTAAAGGAAATATGTGAGGAGCATCTACTAAAAGGTAGACCGTTAGAAAGATTGATGGTAAAAAATCCTTTAGATAAATCAAAGATTAAAAATATGGGTCAACTCAAATTCTATGCAAAACAAAAGAGAATTGCATTAAGAAATTGTGGAAATATAAACCCAATGGAAATTGAAGAATATATCGCAAAGGATGGATACCTAGCACTAGGTACAATCTTAAAGGAAAAAACACCACAGGAAGTTATTGATCAAATGATTCATTCAGGTCTTCGTGGTCGTGGTGGTGGAGGATTCTCCACAGGTAAAAAATGGCAGTTCGCTAAAAACTCAGAATCAGATCAAAAATATGTGATTTGTAATGCTGATGAAGGAGATCCAGGTGCATTTATGGACCGCGCAGTTTTAGAGGGCGATCCACATTCTGTATTAGAAGCAATGGCTATCTGCGGTTATGCCATTGGTGCAAACCAGGGATATATCTATGTACGTGCAGAATATCCAGTCGCAGTAGAAAGACTTGGAATTGCAATTAAACAAGCAAAGGAATACGGACTATTAGGTAAAAACCTTTTTGGTTCTAATTTTAGCTTTGATATTGATATTCGTTTAGGAGCAGGAGCATTCGTATGTGGTGAAGAAACAGCATTAATCGCATCCATTGAAGGATATAGAGGAATGCCAAGACTTAAACCTCCATTTCCAGCTGTTCGAGGACTATGGGGCAAGCCTACCAATGTCAACAATGTGGAAACACTTGCTAACATCCCTGTTATCTTTTTAAAAGGTGCTGATTGGTTCAAATCCATAGGTACTGAAAAATCAAGTGGAACCAAAGTGTTTGCTCTTGGTGGAAAAATTAATAACACAGGATTAGTAGAGGTTCCAATGGGCACTACCATCAGAGAAATAGTTTTTGACATCGGTGGTGGTATTCCAAATAAAAGAAAGTTTAAAGCGATTCAAACAGGTGGACCATCTGGAGGATGTATTACTGCAGAATTTCTAGATACCCCAATTGATTTTGAAAACTTAACTGCCTTAGGTTCTATGATGGGATCAGGTGGAATGATTGTAATGGATGAAGACAATTGCATGGTCGATGTCGCAAGATTTTATCTTGACTTCACCGTCGATGAATCCTGCGGTAAATGTACACCATGTCGTGAAGGTACTAAGCAGATGAGAGATATTCTAGACCGTATTTGTGAAGGCCTAGGAACCTTAAAGGATTTAGATGAGCTTGAACGCTTAGCACACATGATTCAAGAAACATCATTATGTGGATTGGGGCAAACTGCACCAAATCCAGTTTTATCTACGCTAAAGCATTTTAAGGATGAATATATTGCACATGTGGTTGATAAAACATGTCCAGCTGGCGTTTGCCGTGAATTGACCAATTTCTTTATTGAAGATAATTGTGTTGGTTGTGGTAAATGTGCTAAATACTGCCCAGTTAACGCAATTACAGGTTGGCAAAGAGACATACACAAGATTGATTTAGATCTTTGCATCCGCTGTGGAGCATGTAAAAAAGCATGTCCAGTTAATGCAATAACAAGCAAACCAATGCATGAGGAGGCATCTAGATGATTAAAGATATCCATATTCAAATTAATGGTCAAAATATAACAGCAAAATCCAATCAGACTATTTTAAAATCAGCAGAGGAAAATGGAATCTACATTCCACGTCTTTGTTACTTTGAAGGTATACATGAAGAAGGTAACTGTCGTGTTTGTTCTGTGAAGATAAATGATCAAAAAAACTTAAAGCCTGCTTGTAAAACAATGGTTGAAGAAGGCATGAAAATCGTTACAGATGATTTAGATGTATACCAAACTGTAACCATGAATTTAGAGCTATTATCTCATAAGCATCATTTTGAATGTTTTAACTGTTCAAGAGAAGATAATTGCGAATTTTTAGATTTACTTAGAAGATACTCAGTTGAAAATGAATTAACTCATCTTTATGGAGCACATGATGCACAACGATATTTTTCAGATTCCTCAGGAGTTTTAGAACTAGATAGCAGTAAATGTATCTTATGCGGAAGATGTGTTTCAGCATGTGAAAAATATACTGGATTAGGTATTTTAAATTATAACGAACGTGGATCAGAAACATACGTAGGACCAGCACTTTTTCATAATCTTGAGGATGCTGGATGTATTTATTGTGGCAAGTGTATTCAAGCATGTCCAACCGGTGCACTCAGTGAAAAGGATGACATCAGACTTGTTGAAATGGCACTTCGTGATCCGAAGAAAAAAATTATTGTTCAAGTTGCACCTTCAATTCGTGCAACGCTAGGTGAAGAATTCGGTTATCCAGTAGGAACCAATGTTGAAGGCCAAATGTTTGCAGCACTTCACGCACTTGGAATTCATGAGATTATGGATACCAATTTTACTGCGGATTTAACCATTTTAGAAGAAGGAACTGAGTTTATTAATCGACTTGAAAATAATGGTCCTTTTCCAATGTTTACCTCCTGTTCACCAGGTTGGGTGAATTATTTAGAGCTATATCATCCAGAATATATACCAAATCTTTCTAGCTGTAAATCACCACAACAAATGGCTGGAGCTTTAATTAAGACCTATTATGCGAAAGAGCTCAATATGGATCCAAAGGATATTGTATCTCTTTCCATCATGCCATGTATAGCAAAAAAGGCAGAAGCAAAAAGAGAAGATATGGGTAGAGATGGGTATAGAGACGTAGATATCGTGTTGACAACTAGAGAGATTGCAAGACTGATTAAGCGCAGAAAAGTGGATTTTAGAAATTTAAAACCAATCAAGCCTTATGGAACACTTGCATCCTATACTGGTGCTGCTAATATATTTGGTGCAACAGGTGGAGTGATGGAAGCAGCACTTAGAACTGTAACTGAAATACTTGAAGATCATGAAACTCCTATTGATTTCAAGGAAGTTCGTGGAAATCAAGATATTAAAGAAGCAACCTATATGATTAAAGGAACACCAATTCATATTGCAGTCGTTCATGGTGGTACCGCGATAAAAACATTTATGGAAGACATGATTAAAAATAACAAGAAATATCATTTCGTTGAAATCATGGGTTGCACAGGTGGTTGTATCAATGGTGGTGGTCAACCGATTGTTCCAGCAAAGATTTATGAAAAGGTTGATATTCGTTCCATTAGAGCAAGCGTATTATATGATATCGATTCTAAATCTGATTTGAGAAAATCCCATAACAATCCGTTTGTTAAAAAATTATATGAAGATTTCCTAGGTCATCCAAACTCACATAAATCTCATGAATTGCTGCATACATCATATAAGAAAAGAGAAATCTACAACAACATTTAGGAGACTTATGAAAAAAATATTACTCATCATTCTTTTATCTTTCATCCTATTTGGATGCAAGAAGGATGATTCAATTACAATCATTGTTCCATATGGTAGTCCAAAGCTTGCTCAACTCTATCTAGAAAATTCTGATGATTATCAAGTGGATGTAGTCAATGGAGCAGATCCATTAGTTGCAGCATTCGGTTCATCTTCACATGATGTTATTTTCGCACCAACCAATTTAGGTGCGAAAATGTATCAATCTAAGGATTCATATCAATTACTTGCAACCATAGTTTGGGGTAATTATTACTTAGTTTCTAGTGAAGAGCAAGAATTTAATATTTCATCACTTGATGGAAAAAGAATTACTGTTTTTGGAAAGAATCAAACCTCAGACATTATTTTGACTTACCTTCTTCAAGAGCTAGATATAGAAGTAGAAATAACATATGTGGATTCAGTTAGCTCAGCAGCTCAGCTATTTCTTTCTTCTCAAGAAAGTATTGTTTTGTTAGCTGAACCAGTTTATTCTAATGTCATGAGCCAGCTACCTCAAACAAAAACGATAGACATTCAAGAGCTTTATCAAAGTGTTACAGGTAAAGATTCATATCCCCAATCCGGAGTATTTATTAAGAGAAATTTGGAGCAATCCAAGATTTTAAAAATTCAAAATGATTTGATAGAATCTATTGAAAAAACGAATCAATATCCCTTGGATGCTGCACAACTTGCAGTAGAGCTTCAAATGGGATTAACTAGTGAAATTATAGCAAGTGCTATTTTAAATAGTAATTTGCGGTATGTATCTGCTAAAAACTCAAAAGAGGATATAGTTTCTTATTTTGGGTTAATCCTAAGCATGAATCCAGCATTAATTGGTGGTCAGCTACCAAATGACTTATTTTACAATGGTGATTAGATGAAAAAGACGATTTGGATATCCAGCTCAATATTTGTTTTATTTCTTATTTGGGTTTTGACATATCAAGTCATCGATCATCCGTTGATTATGCCATCACCGCAAGCAGTTTTTTTGTCATTATTCAATATATTAACAAATTTGGATTCTTTAGGTATCATTTTAGCGTCTATTTTTAGATTGATTATATCCATTGTCTTATCAACAGTATTAGGAATCATTCTCGGTATGCTATCTGGTCTTTACCAAAAAGTCTCATGGGTAATGAAGCCATACGTTACTATTTTAAGAACAATTCCAGTCATATCGATTATTGTGATCCTACTCATTTTATTTGGTTACCGAATCACACCATTTGTAATTACCTTCTTAATGGTTTTTCCAATCGTGTTTCAAGCAGCAGAATCAGGTATAAAAGCTATTAATCACGAGTTAATTGATGTTTATCGATTAGAGGAGCACCACTTTTTTATCTCACTTAAATTTTTATATTTTCCAATGATTCAAAAATATCTAATCCTTTCCTTTCTCCAATCCTTTGGGTTAGGCTTAAAGGTGTTAGTCATGGCAGAATACCTAGGACAAACTAGAAATTCCATTGGTAATTCGCTATACCTAGCAAGAATGAACTTAGACTATTCAGCAGTATTTGCTTGGACGATTTTATTAATTTTAATCTCGTTTGGAATAGAATATATAGTCCATTACTACCAGTTAAGGAAACTTGTTGATTAGTTATTTTTTATTTCTTTAATCGTTATCAAATCAATTGAAATTGAAATTGTTTTCATGTATAATACTATTGTTTCCCTTCCCTTTTGTGAGGGGCGACGCGTGAATTGGTCCTAGTGTCTACATCCCCCCCAGACATTAGGACTTTTTATTTTAATCAAGAACCTATCTCTCTTTTCATGTATGATATAATTAGTGTATAAGAATAATGATATGAATCGAGGAAAAATATGGCACTATTTGAATGTAATATTAAGTCAGATGTTCTAGAATTAAACGTAGCAGTGAATGTTATTATTCCACAAGACGTAAAAAAAGGAGAAAAGCTGCAAGCAGTCTATCTCCTTCATGGATATATTGGAAATCATACAGATTGGTGTAGATATAGCTCTGTCGAACGCTATGCATGGGAGCATAGATTCGCAATCATTATGCCTGGTGTGAATAATAGCTATTATTCGAATACCAAATTTGGACAAAAATATTTAGACTATGTTTCCATTGAACTACCAGAAATCATATCAAGAATGTTTCCGATATCTGACAAAAGAGAGGATAATTTTGTTTGCGGTTTATCCATGGGAGGATATGGAGCACTTAGAGTTGCTCTACATAATCCAAAGAGATTCTCTAAGGCTGCGAGTCTTTCAGGAGCTGTAAATATTGATTCCATTAAAAAGCTAGTTGAAGATACTCCAAGAAAGCACTTTACAAACGCAACCTTTGGTGAAGCCTCAACAAAAGATACAGAAAATGATTTACTATATCTCATTCAAACACATCAAAAAAATAAACAGGAGCTACCAAATATTTATCTTGCTTGCGGTACAGAAGATTTTTTGTATAAGGATAATCTAGAATTTAAGAGAGCATTGGATCATTTAAAGATGCCTTACACCTATGAGGAATCTAAGGGAGATCATAACTGGGCATTTTGGGATGAATATTTGCAAAAAGTATTATATTGGCTAGAAAAAAAGGTCTAAAATTTAGACCTTTTTGTTTATCCAAAGTACAAATTCCTTAAATACTTTTCTCCATGCAAGCTCATTGTGTTTATCATCTGTTTCAATATAGAATATATCACTTACATTTTTACTTTCTAGCAAACTCTTCAAGTTTCTACTATTATTTAAATATATTTCACTAAAGCTAGGATTACTTTCATCTGAACTTTCCTTTTTACCAATGGATATAAAGTATCTTTGATCAGAATCAATATCAGCAGATTCTAAAAAATTTAAGAAATCAGGTTCATTAAACCACGATGCGAGTGAGAAAACACCAATGACTGAAAATACATTTGGATATTTTACTCCAATATAAGTAGAAATATAGGCTCCCATTGAGCTACCTGCTATCATTGTATGTTCATAATCTGCTAGGGTTCTATAGATTTGGTCGATATAGGGCTTCACCTGATTAACAACGAAGTCAGCATAAACATCTCCTAATCCACCAGTATCAATTGCTGTAATTTTTTTAACCTCAGGAACACTTTTCCAAGGTGAATACTCAAATAATCTTAGCTCTGAATTATCAATACCAACAACAATCATTTGATCTAGCTTTAAATCCTTCAAGGTTTCATCAATACCCCAAGAATGACCTCCATAAGATGTTTCATCCTCAAACAAATTTTGTCCATCATGCATGTAGAGTACAGGATACTTTTGATTCGAGTTTTCATATCCTTCTGGAAGAAGAACACGTAGTGTACGTGGTTGATTAGAAGTTAGTATAGGTAATTGAAGGAGTTGAATATTTTTCATAAAATAACCTCTCTTTTATCTCATTGTATCATGTTATATATTTCTTTTCTATTGCCAATGAAATTATGGTAAAATTATAATATACGTAGGAGGTACATTATGAAACACACGCACTACGCAAACACAAACAAATTAATTAATCGTTTAGGATTTGGAGCATGGCAGTTAGGTAATACTGACTTTTGGGGACATATGTCAATGGAAGATGGAGTAGAGTTAGTCAATTATGCAATCCAAAAAGGGATTCATTTTTTCGATACCGCACCTGGCTATGCAGCAGGTATGAGTGAAAGAATCATCGGAATGGCAACAGCAAATCAAAGAAATCAGGTTGTTATCAACACCAAGCTAGGACATACTGCCGATGGTGAAACAGATTTCTCAGTATTCTCCCTCAAGGAACAAATTTATGACAGTATGGAAAGACTTCAAACAGATTATATCGATTCAGTTATTCTTCATAATCCAAGCATGGATATATTAGAGGGAAAGACACTTCATTTTCAAGAATTAAAGAAATTGAAGGAAGAAGGTATGATTAGAGCTTATGGTGTATCTATTGATACCTATGAAGAGCTAAAGGCTGTCATAGACAATCTTCAAATTGATGTTGTTGAAATTCTTTTCAACATCTTTTTCCAAGAGCCTGCAAGATTATTTAAAAAGGCAAAGGATAAAGGGATTTCATTAATCGCAAAGGTTCCACTAGACTCAGGATGGTTAACTGGAAAATATGATGAATTCTCAGAATTCGAAGGTATCCGTTCAAGATGGGATGATGAAACTATTAGTAGAAGAGCATCTCTAGTTAGAGAAGTTAAAACGATTACTGGAGCAAACGATATAACAAAATATGCAATCGCATTCGTTCTAAGCTTTCCAGAAATCACTGCAGTTATTCCAGGAATCAAAACGAAAGAACAATTGGATGATCATTTAATCAATTCTACATTTGTTTTAGACAATACCATCAAAAAAGAATTAGTTGATCTATACAAAAGACGGATTCAAAAAGATCCTCTATATTGGTAATTCATAGCACAATAAAGCCAATTCAAGCAATACTTGAGCATGTTTTTAAATGAACTCAAGTAATAATTGATAGGCTTTTTATTTATGAAAACATATAATGAAGCTATCAAACCAGAAAGGGTGATCTATATGTTTGATATGAGAGAAATCGGAAGAAAGATTTCAAAATTGAGAAGAGACAAAAACATGACACAGCTTGAGCTAGCTGATCTATTAGGTATTAGCTATCAAGCAGTAAGTAATTGGGAGCGTGGAGATTCCATGCCAGATATTTCAAAGCTATCAGAGCTTTCAACAATTTTTGAAATAACTATTGATGAATTATTAGGTAACCAAAAGGAATCTAAAGCAGTCCAAGAAGTCATTGATACAAATAAGATTCATATCAGTGATCATGATAAGGAAACGATTGAATCAGTGATTCCAATGATGAAGCCTAAGCAAATCGATGAATCCATGAAGGATGAAAAGGATTTATCCTTTGAAATGCTACTTGCGCTCGCGCCATTTCTTGATGAAGAAAAAATAGATGAGATTGCACTTGAAGCATTTGATAGCGGAGCTAGTAAGCATCTACAAGAGCTTGCCCCATTTATGTCTGAGGAAGCTTTATCTAAATTAGTATTACAGGCATTAGATTCGGACGAAGAATTGGATCGTTCCTGGTATTTAGGACTTATCCCATTTCTAGATGAGGATGCTGTGGATTCATTGGGGTCAAAAATGTATCAAAAATTTGGGTATTCCGAGTTAAGAGGATTAGCACCATTTATGTCTGAGGATGCATTATCTAAGCTTGTTACCAATGCCTTAGAATCGAATAAGGAAATTGATCACCATTTAATTCAAGAGCTACTACCATTTCTTGATGAAGACTTAATCAATCAACTCGCATTACGCTTGTATAATGAAAGTGGAGTTGAATCAATGGTTGAGTTTGCTCCATTCATGAGTGAAGAAACAGTTGAAAAAATAGTGGATGAAGAAGTATCTAAGGGAAACTTTCAAAAAATTATGAGCTTACTTCCCTTTACGGGACAAGGACTCTCAGAGTCTATTTTAAAAAATGTAAGAAAATCATTTAAAAAGGATTGATATTTAGTGGTTGCGCATCTGCAACCACTTTTTTTATCATCATCAACTCTAAAAAAGCGACTTCATCATATAATAGTAATGTATATTCATTTAGAGGTGTCAGATGGGAACATTAATTAATGTTGGTGCAATCATTGTTGCAAGCTTATTAGGTATCGTCTTAAAAAAAGGTTTACCAGAAAAAATACAAAAGAGCGTCATGCTAGTTTTAGGACTTGGATTAACTGCACTTTCATTAGGTTGGTTCTTAAAAGACTTTCTAGTAATCAATGAAAATGGTATTAGCACACATAGTGATTTATTAATTATTCTATCCTTAGTCATTGGTGTTTTAATTGGAGAATGGATTGATATTGACTTAAGACTTAATCGTTGGGCTGAAAATGTTGAGAAGAAGTATAATTTACCCCCACTTGCTAAGGGTTTTATTGCAGCTACTATTATATTTTGCGTTGGAGCAATGGCTATTGTTGGTTCCATTCAAGATGGCTTAAATGGCGATATCACTATTTTAGTCATTAAAAGTGCATTAGACTTTATCACAGCGATGATTTTAGCATCAATTCTAGGCATTGGAGTCATCTTTTCTGCAGTAAGCGTGCTTTTATACCAAGGAGCAATCACATTGCTTGCTGCAAGTGCTTCTAGTTTTTTAACTACAGACATGATACAAGCTGTTTCAATGGTTGGTAATATCTTATTAATCGCAATCGGAATTAATTTTATGGAGCTTAGAAAAATAAAAGTAGCAAACATGCTACCTGCAATCTTTATACCAATTATCTATTATTTAATCATTTCACTATTCTAAGGAGGACATATGGCTGAATTAAAAACGAAACCTACAGAACTCAGTGTTGACGCATACTTAAATACACTCGATGAGCAAAAAAGAAATGATTCGAAATTATTAATTGATTTAATGGAAAAAAGTACCGGTGAAAAGCCAGTGATGTGGGGTACATCTATTGTTGGATTTGGCAATAAGAAGTATAAATATGAGTCGGGTAGAGTAATAGATTATTTTCTAATCGGATTTTCAGCTCGTAAAAAAGCAATCACACTCTATTTATCCATTCAAATCAACAGTGAAGATTTTCCATTATTAGGCAAGCACGAAAAGGGTGTTGGTTGTCTTTATATTAAAAAGCTTGAAGACATCAAATTAGAGGTACTCGCTGAAATCATTCAAAAATCAGTAGAAGCATCTAAAAAGCTATCATGAAATGCTTAATCTGTGGAAATGATACAATTTCCTACCCGCATCCGAAATTTGATATGCTTTTTCATGAGTGTGAACATTGCCAGTTCATCTTCAAGGATGAAAAAAATTATCCATCCGAAGATCTCGAATTTAAAAAATATGAAGAGCATCAAAATGACGACCAAAACCTTGGTTACGTCAACTTTCTAACCAATTTTATTGACTCAGCAGTCATACCCTATATAAAAAAAGGAAAGGCACTTGATTTTGGTAGTGGACCAAATCCTGTGCTTGCTAAAATATTAGAAAATGATTATTTTTTCGAAGTTGATATTTATGATTATTTTTATGCACCAGATAAAATTTATGAATCAAAAACATATGATTTAATCACATCAACAGAAGTTGTAGAACACTTAAGAAATCCCCTTCAGGCATTCAGACTATTCTATAATCATTTAAATCCAAACGGGATTCTCAGTATTTTAACCCTTTTTCATCCAAATGATAGGGAAGAACTGTTTAAGTGGCACTATATAAGAGATGTAACGCATGTATGCTTCTTTACACCAGTAACCATGAAAAAAATCGCAGAATTATGTGAATTTGAATTAATATCTACAAATCATTATCGATATACAGTTTTTAAGAAGACAATTTGATTGTCTTTTTTTTGTTCATTATTTTTCATGTATAATTAAAGTATGAAATATTAAGGAGGCCCTTATGAGCAAAGTAGCAGTCGTAACAGGAGCAACTTCAGGTATAGGATATGCAGTTACAGAACTTTTATTAAAAGAAAAAATCAATGTAATAGCACTCGCTAGAGATGAAGATAAAGCAAATATAACCAAAGAAAAATTAAAGGAGTTTACAAAGGATGTCGAATTGGACTTCATTATAGGAGATCTTTCAGATAATGAGCAAGCAACTGAAACATCAAAAAAATTCGTAAAAATGATTCAAGATAAATATAAGGGAAAGCTTGATATTCTAATGAATATTGCAGGTCGTGTAACCACGGGTTACCACGAGAATAAAGATGGCAATGAGTTGACGTTTGCAGTCAACCATTTATCTGTATTCATCTTAACCTATTACTTAACCCCACTTCTAAAAAAATCAGACGATCCACGTGTATTAGTGGTTAGCTCACTATCACATTATCGAGCGTCAATTAATTGGAATAATATTCAAAATAAAAAAATGTATAACATTCTAAAGGCATATAAGCGATCTAAATTATATAATGTCTTCTTTGTTAAGGAATATGCAAGAAGATTTGCCTCAATTCCAATATTTGCTATTGATCCAGGCTTAGTTAGAACAAACATTGGTGCGAAAAATACTTCAGGACTTGCAAGAATAGCATGGAAGCTTCGAAGTAGTACAGGAACAGATATTTATTACCCTGCACGTTTTATGATTGATGTCTCAACAAAGGAAGCATATAAAACCTTATCAGGGAATTATATTAAAAAAGGAAAACCAGTCAAATCTAACCCGATTACCTACAATGCAGATCATGGTAGAAGACTCTGGGAATATACTGAAGAATTAACACATATTTCATTGAATAATCAATAAACATTTACATCTTTTTTTGATATCTTTTTGGTATAATGTTAGTTGTCGAACTTGAGGTGACAACCATTTGAAAAATATTGAATTATTAGCCCCATCAGGGAGTAAAGAATCACTTATTGGAGCTATAAATGCTGGAGCAAATGCTATTTACCTAGCAGGTAAACGATTTGGTGCTAGAGCATATGCAGCAAATTTTGAAGAGGATGAAATAAAAAGTCTCATACGCTACGCACATTTGCGTGGTGTTTTTGTGTATATTGCAATCAACACATTGATTTTTAACGATGAAATAGAAGATTTGTTAGCTTATACAGACTTCTTAGTCAACCAAGATGTCGATGCATTTATCGTTGCTGATTTAGGAATCATTTCACTATTAACAAAAAGATATCCTCATGTAGAAATTCACGCATCCACTCAAGTGAACACACACAATATCCATCAGGTAAAATTTCTAAAAGAATTAGGTGTAAAAAGAATTGTTTTAGCTAGAGAAACATCCATTGATGTTATTAAACAAATCAAGAAAAATGTCGATATTGAAATCGAAGTTTTTGTTCATGGAGCACTTTGTGTATGCTACTCAGGAAATTGCTTAATGAGCTCGATGATTGGTGGAAGATCGGGTAATCGCGGAGAATGTGCACAGCCATGTCGCCTCCCCTATAAGCTTTATAAGGGACCTCAAGCGGTTTCAGATGAATCTTATCTACTATCAACTAAAGATTTAATGACCTTAGAGTATGTCGATCAATTAATCGATGCAGGAGTTGATTCCTTTAAGATAGAAGGTAGAATGAGAAAGCCTGAATATGTGATTCAAGCAGTTTTATCCTATAAAAAAGCAATTCAAGCCTATCAAGAGCGAAAAATTCTTCAATTGAGTAACGAGATTTTAAAGCTTAAAAAGGTGTTTAATCGAGAATATACTAAGGGTTATATATTCAATGAAAAGCCTAATGACATAAATAATGATTATCGTCCCAATCATTTAGGAGTTGAACTTGGAACAGTTATCGATTATAGAGATAATAAAGCCATTATTCAATTAATAGAAACCTTAGAAATCAATGATGGATATCGGATTATTGGTAACAAGGATTATGGCAATACAGTATCAAGAATTATCAAGGGTGATGCTATGGTTAAAAAAGCATTTCCTAATGATATTATCAAACTGGATGTAACAGAGAAGATAGATGTTGGCTCTAAAGTGCTGAAGACGTTGGATGCTGACTTGGAATCTAGTCTATCTATATATCTAGATGAAAATTATAAAAAAATACCCCTTAAGGGTGAGGTTTATGCATTTTCAGGTGATTATTTAAAGATTGATTTAAGCGATTCGAATTATTCTGTTTCACTTACATCTGAGAAAAGGTTAGAAAAAGCATCAAATGTTGCAGTATCAAAGGATCAAATAATAGATCAGATATCTAAGCTTGGAAACACCCCATTCTATTTTGAGGAGCTAATCGTAGATACAGATAATATCTCCTTTATCCCAATTAAAACTATGAATGAGCTAAGAAGACAAGCAATCGATGAAATAAAATTGCTTCGTGAAATGAATCGAAGAGAACATCAAATCATTTTAGCACAAGAAAAAGCTAAAGAAAGTCAGCCTAATCCATTCGATTTGGTTGTAAAGGTTACAACAAAAGACCAATATGATGAAGTTATCAAACAAGGAATTGAAACCATTTATTATGAGGATATTTTAGATATTAAAAATAAGAATGAGCATATCATTAAGGTTAAAAAGAGAATTCAGCAGCATGGAAGTAACCTCATTATTGAGCCATCAGTCATCCATGAAGTGGGTAGCTTAATGGAAAACCCCAATCATTATCCTTTAATTACTGGTGAGTTTTTTAACGTAACTAATATTTACTCTGCAAATCTACTTTTTCAACATCATGCAAAAAGAGTGACATTATCTCCTGAACTATCTAAATCAAGACTCAATGAATTTGTTGATCTATTTAAAAAGCAGTTTAATTATCATCCCAATTTAGAGCTTGTAGTTTATGGCAGAGTAGATTTAATGATTTCAAAATATTGCCCAATTGCTAAGACCTTTAAAACTAAGCAAGACTGTCATTTATGTGAAATCAATCAGTACTACCTTGAGGATCGAATGAAGTCTAAATTCCCATTAATTAATGATGGAAATTGCAATATAAGAATACTCAATCATAAACCACTGAATCTACTAGAATACGTTTTAGAAATTAAACAATCTGGTGTTGAAAAGATTAGAATCGATTTTACAACAGAACGAAAAGAAGAAGTTAAAGAAATCATTCAAAGCTTTAAAAAAGCAATGCTTGGCGAATATATTAAACCAAATCCAAAAATGATGACTTACGGAAGATTTTTGAATTAATCAATGAAAAAAAGGAATGAATCCTATGGATCTCATTCCTTTTAAAGTATTTTGTGTGTACCATCACAATATGGTTTTGATTTTGACTTTTTACAGCCACAAAGATAATAAAATCCATCTCTTTCAACCGCAAACCCAAGTGGATTGGTTCCTGATCCGCGATGGGATCGATTATCACACATTGGTTGATAATCACTTTTTCCACAGTTACAATACATATACTTTTGAACTTCCTTTAATTCAATTCTATATGGGCTATTTCGTGATGTCAGCTTGGTCCCCATCCAAATCACCGTCCCGTTCTTTATTATCATTATAGCGCTTAAATTGTTAAAAAACAATGAGCCTTTAACTATTCAATCTTTTAGTTTCTATGTTTTTCACATATAATGTTATTAGGAGATGATTCTTTTGAATAAAAATAGATTATTAACAAGACTAAATGAAATTGCTAAATCCATCTCAAATAGAGAACATACAATTGCTTTATTAGGTTTGGGATCTGTTGGAGTTGAATTAGATAGACTTGATCAATATTCCGATCTTGATTTTTTTCTAATTGTAGAAGATGAAGTGAAGGAAGGTTTTATTGAAGATTTATCCTGGCTTGAGGAAGCACATCCCTTAGCTTATGCATTTAAAAATTCAAACGATGGATATAAGATTTTATTTGAGGATGGAATTTACGGAGAATATGCGGTATTTGGTAAAAAAGAGATTGATCAAGTAACACAGGCTGAAGGAAGAATCGTTTGGATAAATCCTAATTATAAGCTTCCAACACTGACAAAAACTAAAGGGGATATTCCTAAATTAAAGAAGGAAAACATTGAATTTAGAATCAATGAAGCTTTGACTAATATTTATGTTGGACTGCTTCGTGCCTTAAGGGGAGAAAAACTTTCCGCATATCGTTTTATTGAGACCCATGCCTTCAACAATCTACTAGGTATTATCCACCACTTTGAGAAAGAAAATCCAATTCATGAGGATTTATTTAATATTGAAAGAAGATTAGAGTTTCATTATCCTGAAATGAAAAAGCATTTGGAAACCATGCTTTCTGGATATAATCATCTGGCACAATCTGCAAAATCGATTTTATCCTATATTTCAAATATTTATGATATCAATCCAGCCTTAAAGCATGAGATTGAAATACTCATCACTAAGCTACAAAAAGAGGAATTATCAAAAAAATAAGAAAAAGAGGTTAAATTGATGATTAAAGCGATAAAAATACTATTAATAGCTGTATTATCCGTAATTGTTTTATTTGTTTTAATTGTTTTTAGATTGTTTGCTATCAAATTATATGACTCCAGTGTTCAAAATGCTCATATGCGTACACTTAAATCATATTATCAAAGTGAAAATTTCGAACCAGTTGATGAAACAGAGTTTGTCAATTTCAGTTTAACGGATACATCAATTAAGCTTAATGAGATACAAATGCTTGCTACACACAATAGCTATAAAAAAACTGGTTCTGATATTGGTAGATTTTTTGTGGGGCTAGGAGATTCATTTGAAGAAGCAAGAGCACTTAAGTATGGATATAAAAATTTAACCGATCAATTTGAAGCTGGTGTCAGAAGCATGGAATTTGATCTAAGACTTAGAAAAACCCAATTTGTATTAACCCATGTTCCATTGGTAGATAATAGCAGTGTTGCTCCAGATTTTTCTCAGGCTCTAGAAGAAATAGCACTTTTTTCCTCGAATCATCCAAATCATATTCCCATCATTATCCTGATGGAAATCAAGGATGATTGGATGATTTTAGATCACGCACTTCAAGTTATTGAATCAGAGGATTTAGAGAATCTTAATCTACTTTTAGTTGATAAGTTAGGTGATCAGCTGTTTACTCCTCAAATGATGATGGAGACTGGAAAGACATTGAAGGAAACTATACAGACAACTGGATGGCCAACTGTGAATTCTTTATTAGGAAAAGTCATATTTGTCCTACATCCGGGTAACTTTACAGATATGTATTATGAACTCGATGAGACGCTTGCGACACAACCTATGTTTATTGGGTCATATGCAAGTGGAGTTAATCAAGATTATGCATCATTTATTGTCAATAACAATCCTTCAGTAGCAGAAATTGCACCATTAATTCAAGCAAACTTCATCGTAAGAACTAGAATTGATTCCAATTTAGTATTCAATCAAGCTGATTTTGATCAAGCAATTTTAAGCGGTGCGCAAATCTTAACCTCTGATTTCCTCATTGGTCGAAAAGATATTAAGACATCTGATATCATTTATTTTGATGATAATAAAATGATTATTCGAAAAAATTCTTAATTTCATCAACTTTTTCGATAAATTTCATTTTGTTGAATGAATCGAACACCAAGCGTTTGCTATTACAGACTATTCATGTATAATAGAAAATACACTATATCGATTGATTAAAAAAGGAGTATATATTATGAGCGTATTGTACAAAGAAGAAAATAGATTGAATGATGTCCAACAATATGAAATTGTTGTAAAAATGCTACAAGAAAGAGGAGTCATGCTAGAAGACATGGCACAAATCACTCTAGATTTACAAATCAAGTATTTACCTGCACTATCATTTGATTTATGCTTAGAGCATGTCAAAAGAGTTGTAATGAAAAGAGAAGTTCAAAATGCAGTTTTAACAGGTCTTGAGCTTGATATTTTAGCAGAAAAAGGTTTATTATCTGAACCTCTTTCATCCATGCTATTAAATGATTATGGTTTATATGGCATTGATGAGATCCTTGCACTAGCAATTGTTAATGTTTACGGTTCAATTGGATTTACCAATTTTGGATTTGTTGATAAAACAAAACCTGGAATTATTGGTAAACTTGATGAAGCAGGAAAAAAGCCAGGCGTATGCAATACATTTCTTGATGACATTGTTGGAGCGATAGCGGCTGCAGCAGCAAGTTCAATAGCACATCGATTCGCAACTTAAATGAGGGAAACCTCATTTTTTTTATAGTTTTATAGCATTTAAAATCTAAAGTTCATCAATGAAAATTGATATCTGCGATATAATAAGAATAGACGGATACATAAAAGAGGAGTTTTGATGTGAAAGATATCACGAATGAATCTAAAAACACCAATAGAAGCAATGAGCAATTCCAAGAAATCATTTTAAGGATTGCTACTGATTTCATTAATGTCTCAATTGAAAACTTTGAACACACGATTCTTGAAGCCTTTGCAATTGTAGGCTCTTTTTTAGATTTAGATCGAATCTATGTTTTTGAATATGATAAAAAGAAGTATATCATGAGTAATCCATATGAATGGGTTGGTAATAATGTAACCCCTAAAAAACAGGAAAGACAACAAATTAATTTTGAACCCTTTTTTGAAGACCTTGTTAAAAAACATATGCGCGGTAATTCAGTCATTATTGAAGATGTTGAAACACTCAATAAAAAATCAGAATTATATAAAATGTTAAACAAAGAGAATGTCAAATCGCTCTATACACTTCCATTAATCAATCAAGAGGATTGTATTGGATTTATCGCATTTGATGACAATCAAAAAACAAGAAGATGGAATGTTATTGAAAATAGATTACTAAGAGTTCTATCAGAAATGATGACCAATTTAATAATCCGTCAGCAAAGAGAGCATGAGATTATTGAAATGAGAATTCAAGCTGATGAAGCATCTCGTGCCAAGGGTCAGTTTTTAGCAAACATGAGTCATGAAATCCGCACTCCCTTAAGTGGAATATATAATACCTTTTATCTTTTAAGCACGACCAATTTATCTCTCGAGCAAAATGAGTATTTAAATGTTGGTCAGGCATCCATTGATTCGTTAGCGAGTATTGTTGATGATGTGTTAGATATATCAAGAATTGAAGCAGGAAAAATGGAGGTCTACGAGGATCTTTTCAATATTGAAGAAGAGTTTATTCGAATCATTAGAACACAAAAAAGCTTTGCTGACGATAAGGGGCTTTCTGTCTCATTTCATTTTGATTACCGAATCAATTTTGATATATTAGGTGATTATCGAAAACTAAGACAAATTCTTTTAAATCTTTTGAATAATGCAATCAAGTATACAAACAAGGGTAGTATTGATATAGATGTTTCAATGGTATCTGAGGATCCACTACAAATTGAATTTTCAGTTAAAGACACTGGTATAGGCATTGAAGAGTCTCAAATAAAACATTTGTCAGAAGCGTTTTATCAAGTGGATTCCTCTATTTCAAGAAAATATCAAGGCACTGGCCTTGGACTATCTATCTCTAATCAATTAATTGACCTACTTCACGGGAAGCTAACGATAGAAAGTGAAGTGAATAAAGGTAGTACCTTTAAGGTCATTCTTCCATTCACCAAAAATAGATTATATGAATATCCAGCAACTCAAAATATGAAATCTTTATATGTCATTGATAATATCCACCAATCGACAATTGAAAACATGCTTTCTTCAATGGGTTTAATTACTTATACATTTGAAACTGTAGAAGACAAGAAAATGGATGCAATTATCTTTGAGACACCAATTAAGAACGGTGAAATGATTCAAAGATTGAAAGAAGAATACGGGACAGAGTCAACAATCACAATGTCTTCTGCAACTCCAGAGAATAAGAGATTCAAGAAAATTGATTGTTTCTTTGATTTACCTGTATCCAGACAAACACTTTATCAAAAAATATTAAATAAGCTCAATTCTGAACGGAAAGCACAAAATACAAATGAGTATAATACAATACTTTCTGGAAATGCACTAGTAGTAGATGATAATCGACTCAATAGAATTGCTCTAGAAAGCATTTTAGTGAAACAAGGTATTAAATCAACATCAGTTGACAGTGGTAAAAAAGCAATTGATCTAGTAAAAAAAGAAGATTTCAATATTATTTTAATGGATATTCAAATGCCTGAAATGGATGGAATTGAAACCACAAGAAGAATACGTGCTCTTGGTAAGAAATATCAAAGCATTCCGATAGTTGCAGTCACTGCAAATGCATTCTTTAATGACTATGATATGATGAAAACTACTCAAATTAATGATGTTATCTTTAAGCCTATAAAAATTGAACATTTAAATCAGGTATTAAGAAAATACATCCATACAGGTACAAGCATTCAAATCCCTGATGAGTTCTTTGCATTTGATGAAAAGGATTTTAGACAACGATTTGAAGGCAGTAGTGATATAGCTATAGAAGTTATCGAATCATTTTCTAGTGAATATCGCGGTGATCTTCAAAAGCTTAAATCAGCAATTCAACTAAAGGACGGCGAAGAGATTATTAAAGCTGCTCATTATTTTAAAGGCTCTTGTTCCTATCTTTCAGGCAAAAGAGCAGTTTGGATGCTTAACTATATTATGGACATTGCAAAAAATAAACAGCTTGATTTAATGGAGTTATGCTATGATATGTTAGAAGGCGAAGTTGTTGAACTGATGAAGGCAATCAACAATTTCAAAATTTAAACATCATAATCAAAATATTAAAAAGTGAAAACTTGATATTAGTCAAAAACAGCACAACAAAGTGTGCTGTTTTCAATAAGAATCCTTAAATATGATACAATAGACGTAGGTGATTATATGAAAAATAAAGAAGAACTAAAGAAAAAATTAACTCCAATTCAATATCATGTTACACAGGAAAATGGAACAGAAAGAGCGTTTCAAAACGAGTACTGGAATAACCATGAGGATGGTATTTATGTTGATATAGTTTCTGGTGAACCACTTTTTACAAGTCTTGATAAGTTTGATAGTGGTTGTGGCTGGCCAAGCTTTGCTAAGCCAGTAAAAAAACTGGAAACCAAAATGGATAAAAGCCATTTTATGATTCGCACTGAGGTTAGAAGTCCAGAGGCTGACAGTCATTTAGGTCATCTTTTTACCGATGGACCAGAAGAACTTGGTGGTTTAAGATATTGCATCAATTCAGCGGCTATACGATTTATAGCAGTAAAAGATCTTGAAAAAGAAGGCTATAAGGAATTTATTAAATTATTTAAAAAGTAAGCAGGGGGGATTTTTATGGATAAATATAATATTGATCCGGAATTAAGGGTTTTAAAACCATTAAGATTTAAAAAATATAACAGCTCACGTCGATTGATAGCTAACATTGTTTTTATATTGACTATGTTTTTTACAAAACCAAGTAAGGGTGTTATTAGACTAACCTACAAAGTAAGAGGATACAATCATCAAAATGTAAAAGTATTCGTATATAGAAAGAAAAATGTAGTAGGAAAAACACCAGGTTTATTATACATTCACGGTGGTGGATTTCAGATTGTTGGGACAACAGTGCATTTAAGGATGCTAGAACAAATAGTTATGGCAACTGGACATTCTGTAGTTTATGTGAATTATCATCTTGCACCAAAACATCCTTTCCCAGCAGCCTTTTTTGACTGCTATCACACACTTCTTTGGATGAAAAATCATGCAGGCTTCCTTCATATCGATGAGAATGATATCTCTGTAGGTGGAGACTCAGCAGGTGGTAATCTTGCTGCAGGTATTGCATTATATGCAAGAGATAAAAGTGGACCAAAAATCAATAAACAGATGTTATTATATCCTGTAATCGATATTAAGCAAGAAACGGATTCAATCAAGGAATTTCATGATGCACCGATGTGGAATTCAATTTTGAATAAGAGTATGTGGGAAATCTATATGAAAAATGGTGATTTTGGGATGCTTCAATATGCATCACCTTCGCTAGCTAGCCTTGAGAATATGCCAAAGACGTATATTGAGACTGCTCAATTCGATTGCTTAAGAGATGAGGCAATTGATTATGCAAGAAAGCTTTCAGAAGCTGGAGTAGAAGTCATTGAATATCATACAAGAAAATCGGTTCATGGCTATGATGCGGTATTTTATAGCAATTTTGTCAAAAAAATGATTGAAAATAGAATTGACTTTTTAAAGGGTGAATAATATGCATAAAATTGATATTGAAAAGTGGGATAGAAAAAATACCTATAACTTTTTTAAGGATATTGACGTACCTAGATATTTAATGACCTTTGATTTAGATGTTACAAATTTTTATCGATACGTTAAAAAGAATCAGTTTTCGTTTTATTTGGCTTTTATCTATATTGTTGTCAATCAAATGAATGAGATTGAAAACTTTAGATACCGCTTTATTGATGGAGAGCCATGTCTTTTTGATCTAACACATCCATCATTTACCGATCGCATTGAAAATAGCGAGAACTTTAAAATAGTTACCGTTTTAATGGAAAATGAGATTGAGAAATTCATGAATAAGGCAAAATTAACTTCTATAAAACAAGGAAATGTATTTATTAATCCTGAAATGGAAATGAGAAATGATTTAGTCTATATTACTACATTTCCATGGGCTAAATATACTCAGGTATCACATGCACACCAACTCGATAAGTTTGATGCGATACCAAAATTGGTTTGGGGTAAATTTGAGGAAGTGAATCAAAGATTCATTATGCCTTTTTCAATTGAAGTTCATCATGCATTTGTAGATGGACTACATGTGGGAAAGTTTATCAATCTTTTACAAGAAAAATTAATAAGCTGTGAGTGAATAAAAAAAGGCGAACCGCCTTTTTTTATCTTAAGTGATAGAATACTGCATTTCTAAGCAAGACAGCTAAACCCTCTTGATCCTTATCATAGTATTTTTTAAATCGTTCATCCTCAACATACATTTGAACTAAGTTGTGATGCGCATCTATAGAATAAGTTCCCCATGCTAACTCTATCCAACGTTTATGCAGCTCGGCAACTTTTTTTGAGTACGCTGATTTTTCATCATTGCCTAGCGTATATGCCTCCTTTAAACCAATCTCAATGTCATCACTTAGCTTCATAAATTCTAAGTATTCCATCTCTGACATATTTTCGAATTGCTTTCTCGATTCATCATATGCATGCTTCCCCCACTTTTGAATTACCTCATCCTTGTAGGTCTCATCATTTTTACTTAGCATTTCCTTTTTGAAGCCTTTAAACTTATCTGAATCTTTCATTTCAATACCTCCTTCGATTGATTCAATCGTTTGATTTACATTTTCTATTAATGTATGTATTTGTTTTTGTCTAAGAAGTAGTTTGGATAGATGTGATTTCAGTAGTTTGGATTGATCATTTTGATTCTTTCCGAGTATCGATTTTATGTTTTCAAGCTCGACACCAAGTTCTCTAAAGAATAGAATTTGCTGTAAAATATCGATTTCATTCTTCCCATAAATTCGATAACCTGCGCTATTGACCCTTCTTGGTTTAAGTAAACCTATCTGATCGTAATATCTTAATGTTCTTGTTGTTAAACCACACATTTTGGATAAATGATTAATTGAATATTCCACAAATTCACCTCCTATCATCTACAGTATAAACCCTAACGTAACGTTAATGTCAAGCGAAAAAACTCAAAAAAATAATTTCACAAAAATTATATGATTTATCATATAAATAAAAACAAGTGTGTTATAATATTTTATGTAAGCGCTTTTAAAAATTGAAGGGAGAAAAACATGAGCGATTTTAAGCATTTCGAGTACATGGAAAAACACCGGTACGAACAAGTCGTATATTTTTACGACAAAACAACAGGATTAAAAGGTATCACTTGCATTCACAATACCACATTAGGACCAGCCCTTGGTGGAACTAGACTGTGGAATTATGCAAGCGAAGAAGAGGCAGTAGTTGACTGTTTAAGACTTGCTAGAGGGATGACATATAAGGCTGCAGCAGCTGGTCTAAATCTAGGTGGTGGAAAGACAGTTCTCATTGGTGATCCAGATCTTGTCAAAGGTGAAGGATATTTTAGAGCACTTGGTCGTTATGTTCAAAGCTTAAATGGCAGATACATTACAGCTGAAGACGTTAACACAAGTACAAAAGACATGGACTTTGTAAGTATGGAAACAGATTATGTAGTAGGTCTTGAAGGTAAATCAGGTAACCCATCTCCTATGACATCATTAGGTGCATTCCACGGTATCCGTGCCGCATTACAATATAAGTTTGGTGACGAAGACATATCAAAATATAAGTTTGCAGTTCAAGGGGCGGGACAAACAGGTTATTATCTAATTAAAAAGCTTGTTGAAATGAAGGCTAAAAAAATCTATTTTACAGAAATTAATAAAAAGCATATTGATAGACTTAAAAAGGAACATCCAGATGTTGAATTCCTTGAACCAAAAGATATATATGGTGCAGATGTTGATGTTTTCGTTCCTTGTGCACTTGGTGGTTCATTAAATGATGAAACAATTCCACAATTGAAGGCTAAAATTATTGCAGGTACAGCAAATAATGTACTTTTAGAAGAAGACATTCATGGAAACATGATTAAAGATAAAGGTATTTTATATGCACCAGACTTCGTCATTAATGCTGGTGGTTTAATTAACGTTTATCACGAATTAAAAGAATATAATATCGGCCGTGCAACAAGAGATATCGAAAAAATTTATGACCGTTTATTAGAAATCTTTAAGATAGCTGAAAGAGAAAATATTCACACTCAACTTGCAGCTAAAGTATTCGCAAAGAAGAGAATTGAAACGATTAATAACGTACAAGATAACTACATTAAAAGATAGGGAGTGAATATGTGAAAAAAGGAAAATTAACATTTGCCGATGAATCTTGCAAAGGATGTGAACTTTGTGTTGCATTCTGTCCAGTCGAGATTTTATCATTGGACAAAGAGCGTATCAATAACAACGGTTATCATTTGATTTCAGTTAGTGATATTGATAAGTGTATTGCATGTGCTCAATGTGCAATCGTTTGTCCTGATTCAGTAATCAAAGTGGAGGTACTTGAACAATGAGTAAAGTACTAATGAAGGGGAATGAAGCAATTGCTTTAGCTGCTATTGCAGCTGGATGTGATGCCTATTTCGGATACCCTATTACACCACAAAATGAAATACCTGAGTATTTATCCAAGTATTTAGTTGAAAAAGGAAGAGTTTTTGTTCAAGCTGAATCCGAAATTGCGGCAATCAATATGGTGTATGGTGCAGCAGGTGCAGGTAAGAGAGCCATGACTTCATCATCTTCTGTAGGTATTGCACTTAAGCAAGAAGGTATAAGCTATATAGCTGGTGCTGAATTACCATGTGTGATCGTGTCAGTCATGAGAGCAGGTCCTGGACTTGGTGGTATTCAACCATCACAAGCAGACTATTTTCAAGCAACAAGAGGTGGAGGCAATGGTGACTATCGAGTCATCGTGTTTGCTCCAGAATCTATTCAAGAAACAGTTGATTTGATTAAGGAAGCATTTACAATTGCTGATATTTATCGTAACCCTGTTATGATTTTAGTCGATGGATTGATTGGTCAAATGATGGAATCTGTAGATTTAGAAAAACCATCTAAAAAACGCAATGTAGAGCCAAAAAACTACGCTACTACTGGAATGAAATATCATGAAGGAAGAAATGTTATTTCATCGATTGGATTAGATCCAATCTACCAGGAAAATCATAACAAAAAACTGAAAGCAAAATATAATGAAGTCATTAAACATGAAACCATGTATGAAATGGTCAATATGGATAATCCTGAATATGTTATCGTTGCATATGGAACAGTAGCAAGAATCGTCCGTTCATCCATTGATTCATTAAGAGATATGGGAATAAAAGTAGGTTTAATTCGACCAATTTCAGTATGGCCATATCCTAAGAAAGCATTCGATTTTATTCCAAAATCATGTAAGGGAATTCTAGTTGCTGAAATGAGTATGGGTCAAATGCTTGACGATGTACTCATCTCCAATAAAGGCAGATTTCCAGTAGGATTCTTTGGACGTGCAGGTGGAGTAGTTCCAGAGCCGGAAGAAATCGTTGAAGCAATATTAAACTTCGACAGTAAGGTGGTGGAATCATGATTCGCTATGAAAGATCTAAAGGATTAACGGATTTAAACACCCATTATTGCCCAGGGTGTACCCATGGTATTCTTCATAAATTAGTTGCTGAGGTTCTAGATGAACTCGAGCTTTGTGATAATACAGTAGGTGTTGCATCTGTTGGCTGTTCAGTATTCGCATATGAATACTTCAATACAGATTTCCAACAAGCTCCACACGGTAGAGCTTGTGCAGTTGCTACAGGTATTAAACGTGTTTTACCAGATCGCATTGTATTTACTTATCAAGGTGATGGTGACTTAGGTTCTATCGGTATTGCAGAAGCTATTCATGCCGCAAACCGTGGTGAAAATATCACTGTAATTTTAGCAAATAACGCAACTTATGGTATGACTGGTGGACAAATGGCACCTACAACATTAATCGGACAAGTTTCAACAACCTCTCAACAAGGAAGAAACCTAGAGAGTCATGGTGCACCACTTCGAATTTCTGAAATATTTAGTCAAATCGAGTCTGCTGCATATGTAGAACGTGTATCTTTACACGATATTGCAAACATAAGAAAAGCGAAAAAAGCGATTAAAAAAGCATTCACTTACCAGATTGAAAAGAAGGGTTTTACTTTAATTGAAGTCGTTTCAACCTGCCCTGTCAACTGGGGAATGAAGCCTAAACAAGCACTCGACTGGGCTAAGGAAAATATGATTCCAATCTACCCACTTGGTGTTTATAAGGATGTGGATAAACATGATTAGAACAATTCGCATTTCTGGTTTTGGTGGACAAGGTGTTATGCTTACTGGTCAGCTATTGGCCTATGCAGCAAATGAGCAAGGTTTGTATAGTTTATGGGTACCAACCTATGGTCCAGAAACACGTGGTGGTACAGCAAATTGCTCAATTACAATAAGTGATAAACCAATTTACTCACCAGTATTTAAAAACTCAGATGATTTACTTGCATTCAATGAACCATCGCTTACTAAGTTTGGTAATAAGATTAAAAAGGGTGGAAATGTATTCTTTAATTCATCTCTGACTAAGCATGATTTTAATAATGATGAAGCAAATATATATGCAGTTCCTATGACTGAACTTGCTCAATCACTAGATAAGCTTCAAGTAGCAAATATGGTAATGTTAGGCGCATATTTAAAAAAGGTTGATATTTTCAAGGAAGAAGTGATCCTCAAATCGCTAAAATACTTCCTAGGAGAGAAAAAAGTAGGTATGCTACCAATCAATCAAAAAGCATTATCGATCGGATACGAATCGATTTCTTAGTAAATCAAAAGGAAAACACAATGATGATAAAAAATCAGGTTTTCCTTTTTTGTTTATTATGAATTTACTGTTGTCTATTATAACGGACGATGTACGAATTTTGACCCTTTTCTTAGAAAAAGAATTGACTTGAGGCAAATTTTAAAGTATATTGTGGTTGAAAGCGGTTACTTTTTTATTTTTATAAGCCGTACAACACACATCAAGGAGATCAAATGAAAAGAAAAATATTATGGATTATGATTATAGCATTCAGCTTTCTTGTGATTGGCTGTCAAAATAATCTGAGTGAATCAGAAATAGAAAGCATATTAAATGATGCTTCAGCTACAATTATTATCCCACTAACAACTACAGAAAATATGACTTTACCAGAATCAACAACTTTTGATACACATGAAATCTCAATTTCTTGGGTTTCTAGTCATGATACATATTTAACCAATAAAGGTATTATTACACGTCCTTTATTTAGTGCTGGAAATCAAAGCATCACGTTAACAGCAACCCTCACCTTAAAGGGTATTTCAATTCAAAAAATCTATCAGGTTACAGTTGTAGCTTTACCAGAAGAAGTTATTGATACCTATGAGGTCACATTTAATACGAACGGTGGATCTTTAATCAACAAGCTAGAAGGTATTACTTCAGGCTCATCTATTGATGCTCCTGTTGCTCCTGTTAAAGATAATTTTACCTTTGAAGGATGGTATAAGGATAGTCAATTATTAACTGCCTGGAATTTCGTTACCGACAAGGTTACATTAAATGTAACACTATACGCGAAGTGGTCAGCAGTTGTTATAGATACCTTCACGGTGACCTTTGAATCCAATGGAGGAACCTTAATTTCTCCACTTACAAATATTGAATCGAATGCATTAATCAGTGAGCCAAACCAACCAACTAAAGATGGTTATGTATTCATAGGCTGGTTTAAGGATTCTAATTTCAATAACGCATGGATCTTTAATTCAGATCAAGTAATTGATTATATAACCCTTTATGCGAAATGGGAAGAAAATATTGTTGAGACATACACATTAACCTTCGATTCAAAAGGTGGAACGATGGTTTCATCTATCGCCAATATTGAAGGAGGAACAACAGTCTCTAAACCCAGTGATCCAACAAAGGATGGCTATGATTTCATTAGCTGGTTTACCGATATCAATTTAACAACTGAATTCCTATTTTCTACCCCAATCATCGAAAACCTAACTCTTTATGCAAAATGGGAGGAAATTGTTCTAGAGGGTAGCCCAATCACGACTGCAGAACAGTTCAATACGATTGTTACGACACATAATTCAGGTGGTATATTCTATCTTGCAAATGATATTGACTTCTCACTTCATAGTTGGGTCTATACCAGCTTCAATTTCAAAGGAACAATCAATGGGAATGGTAAGACCATTTCAAACCTAACCATCAATGGTGGAGACAGAAGTGGAGTATTTACCCGCGTGAATAATGCAACCATTTATAATTTGACCTTAGATAACGTCAACGTTATTTCGACAGCGAGAGCAGGTATTCTAGTTGGTGAAGTCGATGGTACGAATGTTAAAATTCACGATATTCGAATTATGAATTCATCAGTTAAAGGAAATAGCTCTAATGGAGTTGGTGGATTAATCGGATATACAAAAAATGGCTTTATTGTTGATGTCAATCGAATCATTATCGAAGATTCTACAGTAGAAAACACAAATACTGGAGCAGGTGCCTTAATTGGTAGAACAGCAAGTGGTGTTATAACAATTGAGGATATCAATATTAAAAACGTATCTGTACAAGCCTCCAATCGCGTTGGTGGTATATATGGTCATTTAAGTGGAACCATCGAATTATCTATCAATCGAGCAGTTATTGATGTCAATTTGATTGGTGGAAGTAATCTTGGTGGTGTAATTGGACTCAATGAAGTGGATTCAATCACTTCAGCTAAAAATATTTTACTAACAGGCTCAATTACAAGTAGCGGAACAAATATTGGTCATCTATCTGGAGATAAAAACATCCAGACAGTTGAAAATATATACGCAGTCAATTTCCAAATCACTGGAACTTTAAATAAGCAAAATTTAAGCAGTGAATATGTATACAGTTCAATGGATTCAATAAACCTTGATTGGTGGGCAGATCATCTGCCAGAATTTACACTCAATGGTGTTTGGTACTACCAAGATCAAATGTATCATCTTCTAGGAAATAGCTATATTCCAAAAAATAGTATCGCAGTGACACTTGTTTTATCTCACGGTATGACAAATCAAATCATTTATGTGAAAGAAAATACGGTGATGAGTGAACCACTCAGTCCAACCCACTATGGATTTGAATTTATTGGATGGTACTTAGATCAAGAGTACACGACTCCATATTTATTTACTGATATCATTGAAAATCCTATATCACTTTATGCAAAATGGGAAGCATTACCTACCTATAATGTAACTGTTGATGGGAACACTCAAGTCATTATCGAAAACGGTTTAGCGATTAAGCCTTTAGACCCAGTACAAATCGGTAAAATTTTTGTAGGTTGGTTTGTAGGTCTAGACCCATTTGACTTTACTACACCAATTACTACAGATTTAGCAATTGATGCCAAATTTATCGATGCCGCAAGCTATACTATAACCTTTAACAGCATGGGCGGATCTGAGGTAGCATCAGTAAACTTCTATGAAAATCAAAAAATAACTCAGCTTCCAAAGCCATCTAAAGACTTATACAGATTTAGTAATTGGTATTTAGACCAAGAACTAACCATTCTTTTCAATCAAGAGTATCTTGAATCTTCAATTACGTTATACGCAAAGTATGTACTTTTAGGAGAAGTTATTTTTGAAGAAGCATTTAATTATGAGGTTGGCACAAATCTATCCAATACAGAATGGACAGAAGTGAAAACCGGTAGTGCAATCATCAGCGAAGCAAATACACTAAAATTAACAGAGCAAGCCACTGAAGCAACATTCGAACAACCACTATCTGCACTTGCAGATGGAAGATATGTTCTAGTCTTTGATTTCAAGCAAGGTATTGGTGGTGCAGCATTCACCATTGAAATGATTCATAATACAACTAGAGTATTTACAGTTGGCGCGAATCGTGCAAACCGTTATACATATCGTAATGCTGATGGCTCTGAAACTGCAGTGAGTGCTTCATTAATGAGTGTAACTCCAAACGTTTACCATAGAGCAATCATTATTTTTGATACAGAATACGACATTTACAAATATTTTATTTTAATAAATGATGAAATCATTGAAGTGACTCCAACAGGTGGAGTAGGCTTTGCAAGTGATCTAGATATTACAAAAATAAGAATTCGTATTGTTGGTCATAATAACGTCCCATCAACTGATCCTACAACGTATATTAAAAATATACTCGTTGAATCCAGTAGTGAAACTGAAAACGGAAAATCTTCATTTGATCCAGAGGAACCAATAGATTACGAAGTCCTTGTCAATGAAATCTATAATCAATTATCAATTCCTTTCGCAAATGATATTCGCTCCAATATTATTCTACCCTCAAGTATTTCAAATGTTGGAATCACTTGGGTGTCATCAAATCCAGATGTTGTTAGCCATACTGGTATCGTCACAAGAGATGATACAGATGATATCCATGTAAGCTTAACAGCAACCATTTCTAAGGCAGGGTATACACAAGTTAAAGAAATTGAAGTTTTAGTCAAATCACAGCTAGCAGCAGTTATATTTGAAGAAGAAGACTATCAATTATCAGGATTCGCATTATCTCATGTATCCATACCTAATCTAGTTGAAGGACAACCTGGATATTACGTAGCAAACAATGAAATAGAATTTATGAACGCGATTAATGCTGAAAATAGTGCTTCTCAAGGTACAACAGCAGCAAGAATTATAGAAGTGCGTGCAGATTTGAACCTAGGATATTTAGAAATGTTTAATCAATACGGAACCATTAGAAACCTAGAATCACATGCAACTCCAAAGATGCATCCAATTTTAAAGCAAACAGGTGTTGGCAAAATCGTAATTCAAGATCGCGATGGATCCAATAGTAAATACCATGAAGGTCTAGTCATTTTCTCAAATAGCGGACATACGATTAAACACGCAGCATTCACTATTAAGCGTGCAAATAATATCGTGATAAGAAATCTAAAGTTTGATGAGCTGTGGGAATGGGATGAAGCGACGAAGGGTGATTACGATTCTAATGACTGGGATTATTTCACACTAGATACCATCAATGGTATATGGTTTGATCATATCGAGCTTGGTAAAGCCTATGATGGCTTAATCGACTTCAAGGCTGGTAGTACCTTGGATGCTACTGTAAAAAATGCAACATTCTCTTATATGAAACTCGTCTTTGAGCCCAATCAATTTATCGAAGCCCAATTTAATTATCTCGAAGCCAATCGTTCTTCATACAATTATTACAACACAATGAGAAATGCAGGTATGTCAAAGGAAGAAATCATGGCACTAAACAGCTTCCAGAAAAAAGGATTCCTTTTGGGTGGATCATCACTCAGAGTTGGGAATGTATTTACACTGACTATTTATAACAGCTATGTTAAAAATCTGCAGGACCGATTCCCTAGACTTCGCGGTGGCGATGTACACTTATTCAATAATATCTATGATGCAACTGATGTTTATGAAATGAGAAACTACGTTAGAGAGGCTTATCCAGCGTTATTTGCACAATCCCAATATAATAGGCAACTAACAAATCAAGCGCTTGTAACGACTGAAAATGGGGCAATACTCATGGAAAACTCGATCATTCGAGGTGTTACACAAGTGATTAAATCGAATCAAGTCAATTCTGATCATCCAACCATGACAGGAAAATATAAAGTAATTGACAGCCTATATGTATTAGGAGATTATACTTTTTATGGGTCATCGGAGGACGATGGAACGCCATTTGTTAGATCCAACTCAGAGCCTATATTACCTTTTTCATGGACAACTATAACAGAGTTGCCATATTCAAATTATCGACTTGTTCCAATCAACATCCTAGAAGCCTATCTCGATTCTGCAATTCTTGGAGCAACAGATGAACCTTTTGATTGGTTATCACTCAATGGCTAACATTGAGTAAAAATAATAAAATTTTAGGAGGAAATATGAAGAAAAGCTTTATAAAATTTTTAATGGTACCAATTGTATTTTTAATGGTGATTTTTATCACAGCTTGTGGTGAGACGGATTACACGGAAGCTTTAAATGATGCTAAAAATGATTTAACAATTCAATATGCATCGACAGATTCTATTTTACACGTCACATCAAATTTAACATTACCGTCAAAGATTAATGATCTAGATGTCACTTGGACTAGTGGCAATACTTCAGTGATTACCAATGCTGGTGTCGTAACAAGACCTGCATCGGATACTCCAGTTTTATTAACAGCAACTATATCAGCTGGTGATGTTTCAGTCACAAAGGTATTTACATTGATTGTGAAGGCAGTACCTGTTGTAACATACTCTGTTACATTTAATGTTGATGGTGGTTCAGCGGTTTCAAGTCAAACTGTTGTTTCAGGAGCTAAGGCTACACTACCGACTGCACCAACTAAGGCAGGATTTACATTTGTTGGCTGGTATAAAGAAGCAGCATTAACAACTGCTTGGGTGTTTGCTACAGATACTGTTAGTGCAAATACAACTTTATATGCAAAATGGGAAGCAGTTTTATACACAGTGACATTTGAAACCGGTGGTGGCTCTGCAGTAGCGGCATTAACCAATGTAGCTAGTGGTGCGACAATTACTGCACCAACTGCACCAACAAAAGATCATTATACATTTGATGGCTGGTATAAGGAAGCTGAATTAACTAACAGCTTTGTATTTGCAACAGACACTGTTAATGCAAATATCACACTTTATGCAAAATGGACTCCAATCCATTTCACAGTGACATTTGAATCAAACGGTGGTTCAGCAGTAGCAGCATTAACCAATGTAATGTCAGGTACAGCCATTACTGCACCGACAGCTCCAACAAAAGAGCATTACACATTTGATGGCTGGTATAAGGAAGTTGGATTAACTACTCCTTGGAATTTTACAACAGATACAGTGACATCTAATTCTACACTTTATGCAAAATGGACAGCAGTAACATTCACTGTTTCCTTTGAATCAAATGGTGGCTCAGCAGTAGCTAGTATGCCTTCAGTGATGTCAGGTACAACCATTGCTGCACCAACAGCTCCAACAAGAGAAAATTACACATTTGATGGCTGGTATAAGGAAGTTGGATTAACTACTCCTTGGAATTTCACAACGGATACAGTAACATCTAACACAACTCTTTATGCAAAATGGATGGCAGTTACATACACCGTAACATTTGATTCAGATGGTGGAACAGCTATCGATCCATTAACTAACGTCATGCATGGTGCAACCATAGCTCTTCCAACTGAACCAACTAAGGATGGATATACATTTGAAGGTTGGTATAAGGAAGTTGAATTCACAAATCTATGGGTATTTGAAACAGATGTAGTGACATCGAATACGACTCTATTTGCTAAATGGGAAGTAGAAGTGGTTGTTCCTGCTGGAACAGCAATCTCAACTGCTCAAGAATTCCATGATATGACAAAGGGTGGCTCAGCTGATGAGTTCTACCTAGCAAATGACATTGATTTCACAGGCTTTACTTGGACAGTTACAGGAACTGGTACTGCATTCCGTGGCATCTTAAATGGTAATGGAATGACAATTTCTAACATCACTATTGATGGTAGTGGTACTGGTGTCTATGGTGGTATTTTCCAAAGAACCAATGGAGCAGTCATTCATGATTTAACTATCGATAATGCACATGTTGACGCGGTCGGTAGAGTTGGTGTATTAATCGGTAGAATTGAAACTGCTGAAACAGTGATTACTAACGTAGTGATTAAGAACTCCTCAGCTGCTGGTACAGCAGGTGAAGGTGTTGGTGTTGTTGTAGGAAATGCTTCATTACCTTTAACAATTACCAATTTACAAATAATCAGTTCAACTGCATTCAATACCAATAAGAATGTAGCATTTATTGCAGGTCGAGCAGATCATGCAGTGACCTTAACAGATGTTTATGTATTTGGCTCAACTGCAGAATCTACAAATTTCTCAACAGATGCAGGTGTAGGTGGTGTCATTGGTTACACCAATGCAGCAACTGCAGCACTTACATTTACAAGAGTCGTTATTGAAGACTCTACTCTCAAGGGTAGATCTTCTGGAACACTAGTTGGATATTTCAGATTTGGTAGCTTAACAGCAACCGATGTGTTTACTGATGTTGAATTTGTTCTTGCTACATCTGATGGACAACACGGTGTAATCGGTAGAAGAAATGTTGATGCAAATACAACAGATCCAATATTCACGAATGTATTTGCACATTATGTAGGTCAACAGGCAGGTGTTGCAGTTCAACTTGATCCTGCTAATGTATTAGCTGATTTATCAGGCTTAGATCAAGCTTGGTGGACAGCGAATCTAGGTGGTATTACAGGAAGTGCTGTTTGGGTATTTAATGCAACATCTAAATTCTATCAAATAGCTTAGATTTATTAAGTTCAATCAAAAATTGGGGATGCCAAATCAACAGGCATCCCCTTTTTTCATTATTTGATTTTCAAATGAAAGCATAATAAAAAAAACATGCTATAATTATTTTAACGATTTGAAAAAAATAAAGATAGGGTGAAGATATGAAACTCGATTACAAAAAGACGTTTTACGTTGGTTTAGCATTTTTCATTATCACGATTTTCTGGCAAACCTATGACTCAATTATCACCAAAATTTTAATTGATAAGTTTGGGTTAAATCAAACATGGTCTGGTGTTGTTATGGCACTTGATAATGTCTTAGCTTTATTTATGTTACCGCTATTTGGAGCAATCTCCGATAAAACGAATCACAAGTTAGGAAGAAGAACTCCTTACGTGATTATTGGGACTGTGGTTGCTGCATTTGCATTTATCGGATTATCATTTGTTGATAATATACAAACGAATAAAATCGAGGAAACCACAATTATTAATCGGTATGAGCTCATTGTTGATTCCGATGACTCAGTAAAAGAACTTGAGCTCTTTTGGAAGGGGTTAACCCTTGAAATGAGACTAGAGCGTACCGTTGCTTTAGCAAATGGAGAAATTACGCAAGCAAGATTTGACAGTTGGGAAAAGAATGTTTATGAGCCAATGAATCAAATTTTGACAAAGAATACTGCATCGACCCTAAACGCAATCGACCAATCCTATCTGGATGGATACTATCATACCTATTTGAGTGATTTAGCCTGGATGGTAACTGTTGCTAATCCGTTAAACTTTATTGTGTTTGTTGGTGTTTTACTTATCGCACTGATTGCGATGTCAGTATTTAGATCTCCAGCAGTATCCTTAATGCCGGATGTCACGATGAAGCCACTTAGAAGTAAAGCGAACGCTATTATTAATTTAATGGGTGCAGCTGCTGGTGTTACCGCACTCGTCCTACTTACAGTATTTGGACTTGGTGGAAGATCCTATGTCAATTACACCATGGCATTTGTGAGTGTTGGTCTTATTATGCTACTTGTTCTTGCATTCTTCCTATGGAAGGTTAAGGAACCTAAGCTTGTAGCTGAGAGAGAAGCACTTGACTTAAAACATGGTTTATCTGAAGATGATGATGATGTTCATGATATGAATGAATTGCCTAAGGACAAAAAATTATCACTATATCTTATTTTAATTTCTGTCTTCCTATGGTTTATGGGCTATAACGCTGTCATGACCAAGGTTTCAGATTACGCACCAAAGATTTTACAATTGCCTTCATTTACTTTACCCTTATTAGTTGCGAATGTCACTGCAATCATTGCATTCATTCCAATCGGTATTCTATCTACTAAGTTTGGTAGAAGAAAGACAATTCTTGCAGGTATTGTTTTATTAACATTATGCTTTGGATCTGTATTCTTCCTAACTAAGGATACAGGCTGGTTAATGTTTATTATCTTTGGACTTACAGGTATTGGTTGGGCAACGATTAACGTTAACTCCTATCCAATGGTTGTAGAGCTTGCTAAAGGCTCAAATGTCGGGAAATATACTGGGTATTACTACTCATTTTCAATGGCAGCACAAATCTTAACACCAATTCTATCCGGATTCCTTATGGACTCCATTCATCAAAAAGCCTTATTCCCATACGCAACATTCTTTGTTGCTACAGCATTTATAACCATGTACTTTACAAAGCATGGAGATTCAAAAGCAGAGAAGAAAACAATATTAGAAAGCTTCGATGTAGATATGGATTAACCAAAAGGGTGCCAAGCGGCACCCTTATATTTTAGGTTCGAAGTATTCAAATACTGCATTATGATAATGAGATTTTACAAAATCTAGTTCCTCTTGAGATCTAGCGGCATAGCTGATTACAGTCATGCCCTTTTTCATTAATCGATCTAAATATTTATTTGGCATGTCATAAATCCCATAGCTTACAAAATCTGGTTTAGAAAAGCGATTGAAAAACATCGACTTCATCAAATGTTTAGAAAATCTGCTTAAATTTTTATTATCCTTAAAGTATTCAGCAATTTGACCTCTAATCACTTCTGGATAGTTTTTCTTAAACCATTTGACTACACTAGGATGAAAGGAAAACACTGCCCATTGGCCCTGATAGTCCTTCATAGACTTCATTAAAGACTCACATAAAAAGATAACATTGCCATGTGGCTTTAACTCAATGAGTAAAGGCACCTTACCATCAACTAGCTCTATGACTTCATCTATAGTTGCTATATGTTCATTTGTTTGATTTAATCTCAAATCCTTGATATCAGCATAATTTAATTCACTAATATCTCGATCATCATTACAAAGTCTTTTTAAATTCATATCATGAAATGATATAACGGTTCCATCCTTTAATACATTCAAGTCAAGCTCAATCGAATATCCCTTTTCCAAAGCTTTCTTAAAGGCTAATAAAGAGTTCTCAGGGATTGTTTTATCTAGAGAATGAAAGCCGCGATGTGAGATATTATTAGTTTTTAACCATGTCAAATCTTTCATCATTTCATCACCTATGGAAGAATGCTATAGATAATCATACCTAATATTGAAGATAGTAATATAATCTTGATTGGCGATAGTTTCTTATAAAAAACTCCTGAAACCACAACAATGGCTAAAATGATTAAGCTCTTATAATTAAACCCTGCAAAATCAAAGATTAATTGATCAAAACGAATATTAGGAAATACTGCGTGCACAATTAAACCGATGGAAACACTAAAGATTAATCCAATCACAGCAGGCTTAAGCCCCTTAAATGCTTGATCAACAAACTTACTTTGCAAAAACTTACTACCTAGGGTTGCTATTAACAAGATGATAATAAATGAAGGTAGTGCGACACCTATGGTTGTAGCCATTGATCCTAAAATTCTAGCAATAAATCCGTACTCTCTCATCGCATCGTTTCCGATAAAGGTTGCCATATTAATTGCAATAGGTCCAGGAGTTGATTCACTTATACCAATAAAATCGTATAATAGTTCAATGGATATATAACCTCTACCAACCAGTTCATATTGAATGAGTGGGATCATTGCATATCCACCACCAAATGTGAATAGTCCGATCTTAAAGAAAATCCAAAACAACTGCAATAACTCAATTATCATCGTTTTTCGCCTCCTTCAAGTTGACTAAAAAGCCATATAGAACACCAAGGATAGCACCAAAGAGAAGAATATATAAGACACTAATTGATGTAAAGGTTGCAACCAATATGGATGCTGTCAATATGAGAATACTAAATAATGTGAAATGAATCTTTTTTGATAATTTAAGCGCTGCTTTAAATATTAAGATAGCAACACCAGCTTGAATGCCATAAAAGGCATAAGAAACCAGTTGAATTTCCTTAAATTGAATAATGAAAAATGAAATAATGGTAATAATAATAAACGAAGGAATGATTACACCTAGTGTTGCTACCAAAGCTCCCATAAAGCCAGCTATTTTATAGCCAATAAAGGTTGCCGAATTGACAGCAAAAACACCGGGAGTTGATTCTGAGATGACAAGTATCTTTAGGATATCTTCATCATCAACCCATCCCTCTTTTTCTACAACTTCCTTTCTCATGATTGGCATCATTGCCAAGCCACCACCGAAAGTCATTGCTCCAATTTTGAAAAAAACCCAGAAGAGTTCTAATAAGCTATGTTGTTTTTTCATTTTTGATACCTCACAAATATGATTATAACACAAAAAAAATAGTTATAATCTTGGATTATGTTATAATACTTTTGCAAAGGACGGTATTCTCATGAAGAAACTAATTCAACTATTTATCATGTTAATCCTTATCTCAACACTTGTTGCTTGCACAGGTCAAAATGAGGTTAAAGATTTAGTTCCACCAAATATTACAGTAACAAAGGAATTTACATATACAATTGGAGACCCTGTCCCCAATTTTTTAGAGGGAGTTCAAGCATTTGACTCTGTGGATGGTGATTTAACACTTTCTATCATCATAGATGACTCAGAGATTGATTATGAAACTTCTGGTATTTACAATCTAAGATATATTGTCGAAGACTTATCAGGAAATAAGGCAACTAAAACAGTACAGGTTATTGTTATAGCCTCCAATCAAGGAAATGATACGATTCCTCCTGTTATTTTAGGTGCTTCACATATTACCTATTATATTGGTGATCCAGAGCCTGATTTATTAGCAAATATTACTGCATATGATAACCTTGAAGGAAACATTACTTCAAAGATCGTATTAGAATCAAGTCGTGTCAAATTCGATAAGGCTGGAGACTATCCTGTAACCTATACAGTCACTGATAATTCAGGTAACACAATATCTGTAACAATCAATATAACTGTTTTAGATCCAGAAACACTAAATAACATTACAGAATTAAACATTTTCTACATCAATGATACACATGGTGCCATATTAAATAACGGTAGTCAAATTGGACTTGCTAGAATTGGAAATCTGATTTTAGATGAAAAAGCATTGAATCCAGATAGTACATTATTTATTGCAGGTGGCGATATCCTTCAAGGATCAGTGCTATCGAATTACTTTAAGGGTAGTTCAACCATTGATATCTTAAATCAAATGTCATTGGATGCATTTATATTAGGTAATCATGAGTTTGACTGGGGTCTTTCAACAGTCACAGAATATTTTAATCCTGATACAAATGGAATCAAAGCAGAATATCCTCTTCTTGGAGCAAACGTGTTTCTAAAAAATACAACCACAAGACCAAATTATATTGATGCATATACAATTATTCAAAAGGGTAATTTAAAAATAGGTATTATTGGTCTAATGGGATACGGTCTAGAAAATAGCATCGCTACAGCTATGGTAGAAGATTATTATTTTGATGATCCTATTGTTTGGGCAGGCTATTATGCACAGGATCTAAGATTAAATCATGATGTTGATGTTGTTTTAGCCGTAGTTCACGGCTCAAGTGGAACAACCAACACAGGAATCGGTAATTTAACTGGTAACCAAAGAGTTGATGCAGTATTTAATGGTCATTCACACCAAAGCTATGTCAATACCCATCAAAGAAGTGGTGTTGATATGCCAATTATTCAATCTGGAGCAAATGGTACAGCTGTAGGTAGATTGACAATCAATTTAAATACAGATGCACAGGTCATTGGTGCATCAGCAAAAAATCTTTACCCAGCAACAGTTTATGGAGCAGATCAAGAATACGAACCAAGACTAACTACAAGCAATCAACCTATTGCAGACCTAATACTCACTTATGTAGAGCAAATTGCTCCATTACTTAATGAAGTTATTATTCAATCGGGGACCAATTATTCAAGAAATGAACTTACATTTTATATGGCAGAGCTCATTAGAGTATCTGCGAATGCAGACATTGGATTCCATAATTTTGGTGGTACAAGAGCGAGTCTCTCTAGCCTTCAAAACATTACAGTAGCTACCCTATATGATATATTCCCCTTTGATAATAAGGTGAAAACTGTATCTCTGTTAGGCTCAGAAATTAAAGCATTTATTCAATCAACAAGTAGTGAAGTAGCAGCCTCCTATAAACAAGGATTTAGCTATAGCATGATTCTTGATCATAGCTACTATTTGGTTTCAACCAATGAGTATGTATTCGATAAGGTTGATAATCCATTTATATATGGTGTAAACCCAATTGATACAGGAGTTATTATTAGAGATGTTTTAGAGGATGTGCTAAGAAATCAAGCTGAAATTTATGATTATTTCTACATTGAGAATCCAATTGTATTAGGAAATACAATGAACTATAATCTCTATATTGGTGAAGAAAAAAGAATATATTCGATGATATAAAATGAAAAGGCCGAAATTGGCCTTTTCTATTCATGTTGCAAACGGTTTCATAAACTGTATATGATATAATTAATTTAGACTTGAAAAGAGGTAAAAAAATTAATGGTTCCTTCATTTGAAAAACGAGTAAGAGCATTTTCTATCGACACATCAGGGGTTACCCTGTTTATCATTTTATCCATATTTATGGGACAAATTGCTCCATTTCTACCTTGGTTGGTTAGTGGTGGTGCATTCATTGGTTTTTATTTTGTTCCTTATTTCATTTCATCAGGGCAAACTTTTGGAAAAAGAATTCAAAAAATCAAACTGACTGATTTAGATGGCAATGATGTTCCACTTTGGAGAGTTTTATTAAGAGAATTGTTTAAGCTAACAGTAAGTATAGCTACGTTTGGGCTCTATTTGATCGTCGCATTTTTTGTGATGAATGATAAAACAAGTCGAACTATACATGATTATATATTTAAAACTAAAATGATTGATCTGGAAAAGCCAACAGGTAAAAGTAACATTTTAGGTAAATCAGAATCTATGAAAAAAAGAGGTTTCTAATGAAAAAAATACTATCCATATTTACATTCATCATTATATTGATTTTGATGACTGCATGTAATCAAAATCCAACTGAACCAAATGAACCGACTCCAACTGATCCAACAGATTCAATCAATTTAAGTGAAATCAATCCGAATAATGATGTCTATTATCAAATATTTGTTAGATCCTTTGCTGATAGTAACGATGACGGTATTGGTGATTTAAACGGAATAATTGAAAACCTAGATTATCTTGAAGAATTAGGCATAACAGCTTTATGGTTATTACCAATTAATCCTTCACCTTCATATCATGGGTATTCTGTTACTGATTATTATGATATCGAATCCGATTATGGAACAATGGCTGATTTTGAAAACTTAATTGATGCTGCTGCATTAAGAAATATCAAAATAGTAATCGATTTAGTCATCAATCATACATCAGACCAACATCCTTGGTATTTATCTGCACTTAGTTCAACATCAAGTCCATATAGAGATTATTACATTTGGCAAGGAAATAATGCCTTTGAATCCTTTGTTGGTGGAATGAAGGACTTAAACTTTAAGAATGAAGCAGTCATTACTGAAGTCAAAAATATTATGGATTTTTATCTCGATAAAGGTGTTCATGGATTTAGAGTAGATGCTGCTAAGCATCTGATTGAAGGCATTAACGCTTCATGGGAAAACACTTTATTATTACTGGATCTAAATCTTCATATCAAGGAAGAATATCCAAACAGCTTTATCGTATCAGAAATATTTGACTACAACTATTTAGCATACGCAGATTATTTTATTGGATCTGATTCAGTCTTTAATTTTTATGCTGCATCCAACATATGGGATAAGGTAGGAAATGGGAATAGTAGATATTTACTCGTTTCTAACTTAAAGAAAGCTTATGATAAATTTAGAGAAATTGATCCAGACTTTATCGATTCACCATTTATAGGCAATCATGACCTAGATCGTATTGCATCCATGGGAGGCTTCAATACCTTTGATACAAAGGAAAAAATTAGTTTAGCTGCTAGAGTCTTATTAACATTGCCAGGTAGTCCATTTATCTATTATGGAGATGAGCTTGGCATGAAGGGCTATCGCTATGAGGGAACTAATATTCCAGGCTATGGTGTTGTCTATGATGAATATCGTCGTCAACCATTTATTTGGGGTAACTCAGATATTGAAACCACTTGGCTACCAAGTGATGGATCCAATAATTCAACAAACAGCCTAGCACTTCAAAGAGAAGATCAAAATTCAGTTTTCAATGTGTATAAGGAAATGATTGAAATTAGAAGGAATAATCCAGCTTTAATGTATGGAAATAGCTTTTCTGCATATAATGGTAACAATTCAAGTATTCAAGGCTATATTAGACATTATCAATATGAAACAATCAATCAAGCAGTTTTAGTGATTCATAATCTTTCATCAGATGCTACTACACTTTCTTTAGATTATGAAGAAATTCTTTATGGAAGTCTAAATATTCCTGCATATGGGAGCTTAATTGTAACCATAGATCCAGCAGAAATTGAGGGTTATCGTTAATGTTTCTGATTCGTTATTTTAAATACTCATTTCAATTTAAAACGATATTAACCATTCGAAATGAAAAGTTTTGGAAGATTGGAATCTATTTTGTCATACTTTGTTTAATCAATTTATTTCCGATGAATTACTTGATTGTAAAAGAACAGGGTTGGAGACTAGATTTCATCGAGGAATCATTTACTAATGAAACTCCAAATTGGACACTACCTGAGGAGTGTGGTATTGCTGCTGGTAGATTGATATGTTTAACAGACGAAGAATATATATTAACACATCAAGGAATTAACTATATTTTTAACTATCAGAGTTCAACCTATGACACTTCAAAGAAGCAGGTTTTATTCACCCAAGATAAAATAATCTACACCAATGGTGAAGATGCACAAATGATAGGATACGATTATAAAGGATTTACCGAGGATGTTAATTTTAGAGCCATCAATTTAATGGATAGCTCTGAAAAGGCAAACGCCTATATCAAGCTTGGAACACAAATAGAACAAACATTTGGTCCATACATTATCTTCTACACTGTTTTAGTGAACACAATCATTTCCATTGGACTAAATATTTTGTTCATTCTCTTATTATCCTTAGTCCTTCAACTGTTTAGATTCGGGTATTCAACATTCTTTAAATACACTGAATCACTGAAATTCTTAGTTTTAGTGATGGGGCTACCTGCCGTATTAAGCTTTATCGTAGGTCTTATAGAACCAGCCTTTTCACCAGTAATATTCCAGTTTGGTATGGGACTAGCAACCATGCTTACTATGCTAATCTATGGGAAAAAGGTATTTGCATAATAAAAAAAAGAAGAGAACCGAAGTTCTCTTCACAAGGCGCTTATTGCGTCTTTTTTTATGCTAATTTTAAAGCGTTTGTTCCAAGCGATAAACCTGGATTTTCTAAGGATGAGTTAATATTGAAAACATGATATCCATAGGAGTTATTGTTAGCAGTGAATTCTGCTTCACTAGCATAGAGATAAACTCTAAGTGTATAAGACTTTCCATCAATCATATCAAAGTGCTTTTCATAGGTTTGACTTGCAATTGATAGTGTAATTTCTAGAAGTTCATCTAGAGTTTTTAGCTCAACACCAACAACAACATGAACATTGATCATATTACCAACAATCGTTTCTTCTTGAATTTCGACTGTGATATCCTCAGGATCAATAATTGTTGAATCACTAGGCTTACAAGAGACTAGACCAATGATTAATGTTAGAACAAATAGTAATGCGATTATTTTTTTCATTGATTTAACCTCCTATCTTTGTATTGTCAAGAGTGACATTGAACATGTTACCACCGACATAAAGTGTGTAATAGTAATGCTTGACTTCACCATAAGATTCTCTTACAGCAACTGTAACTGTATAACGACCAGGACGATTAACATCATGATAATTAGAATAGTAAACCGAAGCAGAAGAATTGTTAATGGTTACGTTAGATGCTGGATTGAATGCTTCTCCCTTATCGATTGTAACTATGGATTCATTAATCGTTATAGAATCATCCATTACTTCAACTAAGATGATTGAAACATTTGAAGGAGCATATAATGTTCCTGATACGATCTCAATGCCTGCTAAATTTGTTTCATTAACATAGGTTAGCATTTTATAGTTTTTACCAGGTGTTAAATTGACTGTTGCTAATCCACCTGCAGGATTTCCACTATGTAGAACAATGATTTCAGGCTCTCCAGCCTTACCATCAATACGATAAGCTATTGCTTGATTTCCTGAGTTCGCATTGATAAATTCTAATCTTGATAGTATTTCTGCTGCATTATTGATTCTAAAATGGTTGTAGGTTAATCTTATTTCAATTAAAGCCTTGTAATATTCAAATACATCTACATACTGTGCCTTACGATCCCAACGTAGTTGGTTTACAGAATCAGGTGATTCATAGGAGTTATGGTCATAACCACCAGTAGGAAGTGGCTTAGAGCGCATCATTTCAACACCAGCATGAAGGAATGGAACACCTTGAGAGGTTAGAATAATTGCATTTGACTGAATTTGTAGAGCCTTCGTATTTGCAATCGAGATACCTGTAAGTCTTAATTTATCGTATAACGTATTGTTATCATGCGCTGTAACGTAATTAATAGTTTGATTTGGATTTAAATGCCATTCATTCATTTCTGTGATGCCTGGGAATTCAATACCACCGACAATACCATACATTAATCCTTGGTAATTATAATTGGTAGCATTCCCTTGTACCCATCCTCTTTCAGTTGCTTGGAATACAGAACCTTTAATAGCATCTCTAGTATAATCATTAAATGCACCAACGAGATTCATATTTTTAATGTTTTCTTTTCCAGCAGCTTGTGAATTAGGAAGAGGAGTTGATCCACCATTCCATGGTTCACCATAAACAATGATTGTTGGATCGATATCTTCTAGCATTTCTTGAATCAAATTCATCGTTTCATAGTCATGAAGTGCCATTAAGTCAAATCTAAATCCTGAAAGGTTATATTCAGTTGCCCAGAATTCAAGTGAGTCTAGCATAAAGTTTCTCATCATAGAGCGCTCAGATGCTGTTTCATTACCTGTTCCAGAACCGTTAGAGAATCCTCCTTCTGGAGTCATTCTATGATAATAACCAGGAACAATCTTATGGAAATTAGATGTTTGTGATTCTCCGGTATGATTATATACAACGTCCATAATCACTCTAATATCTCTATCATGGAATGCTTGTACAACCTGCTTGAATTCATTAATTCTTACTCTTCCATCAAATGGGTTTGTAGCAAACGATCCTTCAAGTGTATTGAAATGATATGGCATGTAGCCCCAATTGAATAAATTTGTGTAATTTGGGTTGTTCGCTACTTGCACTTCATCCACATATCCAAAGTCAAAGATTGGAAGTAGCTGAACTGCATTGACACCAAGCTCGTCAATATGGTCTAAACCTGTAGTAACAGTAACGCCACTACCTGTAAATGTTGTTCCACCTTGAGTTAGACCCATAAATTTACCACGGTAGTTTTCATTACCATTCCATGAGCTGTGAGTAGTTAAATCTCTAACATGAAGTTCATAAACGATATAATCGGTTAAATTGGTAATTGTATTTGGACGGTCATTATATGTCCACCCAGTAGGATTAGTTTCGTCAAAGTTAACAATCATCCCACGTTGTCCATTTGCACCTGTTGAGTATGCATAGGGATCAGTTACCTCGTGCGTGATACCATTATTCGTAACACTGAATGTGTAATATTTAAAATCTAAATTACCAGTTAATTTAACTTCCCATGCACCATTTTCAATCTTATATAAATCCTCAACTCGATATGGAGTTAACTCATTACTTGGTTGACCTTGGTCATTAAAGTTTGGATGGCCCTGATTATAAAGGTTTAAGGTAACATCTGAAGAGAGTGGAGCCCATAATCTAAAGATGGTAAATTCAGCTTCAAAGCTAACACCTAAATTGCCTTCATATGTATATAGATTTTCAAAAGCTGGTGTGTCATATAAATTTTGAAGTGACACAATTTGTTCTGAAGTTCTACCTTCTGCAAAATTAACTTTCAATGTATAAGTTTTTGAAATGTTAATGCCAGGAACAGTTATTAATAGGTTCTTGGTTGTAGGAGCAGTAGTGCTTGTAAGAATACTCACACCATTTTCAAAAACCTCATAACTTAAAGGAACGTGCGTGAGCTTAGCTGAAATTCTTTGTGATGTATCAAATGCAACAGTCAATATCTTTTCGCGATAATCAGGAATATTGTTTGCTAAATCAGCTTCTGATAAACCAATTCTAATATCTTGTTCCACGAAATAAGCATGACCAACACCATTAACTACTTCGACTAGATTTAAATCAATAAATCTGTCTCCACCAATTTCACGGTACCCATCCCATCCACCTTGTTTAATAATAATACCGAGTGTAGTAGCAGTTGGATAATCAGTGCTTAAGTCAATTGTGTAATGTACACCCTTTGAATCTTTAACTAGTGGATCAAAATTATGTTGGATTCCACCTCTTGCAGTCGGTTCGTGTTCCCAAACCCACATGTTAAAATTTGTATACGTGTCATCATATCTAAAATAGTGAATGACAAGCGATGTTGGCAATTCGTTTGCCACTGTAGTTAGTCCAATAGAGAATATAGAAAGGACTAGTAATAAAATTGCGATTATTTTTTTCATTTTCAAATAACCTCCCTCATAAACAATATAACATGCAATGCCAAGATTAACCCACATATATGTTAGCGATTTCAAAAGGAAAACGGTTGCACATTGCAGTAATTTGTAAAGCGTTTACATTTCTCATATTTATATGATATGATTTAGGTGTCAAGGATGGTTTAGCATTCTTTAAACAAATAGGAGGAAAAAAATGAAGAAAGTGTTTTTAGCTTTAATTCTTTTACTAACAGCTTTCGTGTTCTTTGGAACAAGATCATATGCTGCTGGTACAGGGAATTTAGTAGTCCATTTCAAAGCTTGGGATGGCAACTACGATGACCTAGGCTCTTGGGCTTGGGGAGACACAGCCGTAGGCAAACTTAAGAGCGGCGTAGATGATTTCGGTGCTTATTTTGAATTTAATGATGTCGCTGTAGGTACCAGCGTTGGATTTATCGCTGTTAACTGGATTGGTACTGGTGGTCCTAACTGGGACGACAAATTAACTGGTGATGTTAACATTGATGCTAGTGCAATCGTGGAAGATCAAACAACTCACGTTTATGTATTCCAAGGTGCTGCTACTTCAGCCGGAAATCCTGCTCACTACATCGCTAAAAATGATGCGCCTAACATGTTGGTCGTTTATTACGATCCATCAGGTGCATATGAAGAAACTCTAGGTGTACATTCTTGGGGTTGGGAAGGCACAGGCCCAGAATGGGGTACTCCAGCTCAAATATTAACTAATGCTGGTGTTGCACCTTCAGGAATTGAAGTCAAAGCTGCTATGTTACAAGGTGCCGAAGAATGGGCTGGACTATTAATTTATGCTGGCGCAGATGCAAACAAAAAGACTGGCGATGTTACATTAGCTCTATCTGGTGCTGATGCTGACGGAGAAGTTGGTATTGCTTATGTAGTTAGTAAGGGTGATGCTTACACTTCTGGTGACAATGTATTCTATAATGACTTTGCTGGATTTAAAGAAGAAGCATTTACTTTTAAATTAATGCCTTTCAATAATACAGACAAGAGCGGTACTTATGCTGTTGATCCAAACACAATTATTGTGAAGACAAGTGCTCAAATTTCTTCACCTTATCCAACAGCTGTTGATAAGGATGCTGCTAGAGCAACAATTAAGAGCTGGTTTACAGTTCGTGAAGTTACTGGTGAAGACACTTATGGTGATCCACTAGCAATTGAAAGAGTTGACTTTGCAACTTCTAATGCAACTCTAAATGCATTTGTTCTAATTTTAGATGATGCATTAGATAATACAAAAGAGTATGAAGTATTCTTTAGTTTATTCCCTACATTGGAAGTAGCTAAAGAAGTTGAAGTAACTATTAATGTTACAGTTCCTGCTAATACTCCTGTTGATGCAGTGATTAAATTAGCTGGTAATGTCAATGGATGGAATCCTGAACATGCAGATTTTGGTGCAGTTCAAGTTGGAACTTCATTAGTTTACTCATTAACATTTACTGTTGAAGTAACTAATCCATTCACAAGTTTTGAATACAAATGGACAAGAGGTTCATGGGCAACTGAAGAATTTGTTGCTTCTAATCGTCCATTAGTAATCCCTAATACTGTTGATTCTATAGTATTTGAAGATGTAATTGAAGCTTGGGCTGATATTGATGCTCCAGCAAACAAATATGCTGCTCCTGTTCGTGAAGCTGAATTGAATATTGAAGCTTCATTACCAGTCGCAATGGATACTGAAAAACCAGTATTAACATTTATTTCTCCATCAGGTATCGTTGGTAAGATTCCTGCTGAAAGAATTATTAATGTAGCTTGGGGTCAACCATTTAACCAAAACTTATTCCCAAGATTTAGAGTAGTCGATGATCGCGATGGCGATATCACACCATTTGTTTATGTACCAAAGGGAGCTAATTCAGTCCTAGATACAAGAACAGTTGGAGATTATACAATCATGCTACGTGTTGTTGACAAATGGGGCAATGTAACTGAAGAAACGTTCATCTTCAGAGTTGCCAAGAGTTCTTAAGGAGGCCGCCCATGAAAAAACTATTATCAGTATTATTTATTTTCTTAGCTATATTCTCATTGGCAGCTTGTAAACCTCAAGCAACAGAACCAGTTGAAACAGAAGAACCAACAGCAGAAGTTAACAATGGTCAACGTATTGATTTTGGTGATACTTTCACTCAAAAATCTAAGATCACTGTTTGGATTGACGATGAAGCTGGCGAATATATGACAGCAGTTATTGCTGAATTCAATAAACTATATCCAAATATCGTTGTTGAACATCAACATTACGGTTCAGTAGATGCTCGTGAAATGCTAAAGACTTTCGGTCCTTCAGGAAATGGTGCTGACGTATTCCAATTCCCTCATGACCATTTAGCTCAAGCAGTTCTAGAGGATTTAGTTTATCCACTTCCTGCAGCAACTAAGACTAAGTTACAGGCTCGCGCTCATGAACTAGGATTAAGTATTGCTACATTAACTTATGACGAAGGTGCTAAATCATTCAATCCAAGTAGCCCAAATGCTGTTGAAGGTTTATATGCTGTTCCTATGTCAATTGAATCTGTAGGTTTATTCTATAATACAGATTTAATCACAACTCCAGCAACTACTTATGAAGCTTTATTAGCTGCTGCTGCTACATGGAATGCTGCACCTGCTGCTGACAATGCAGTTGGCGATACTCGTACCAATGCTCAAAAGGGTTATTTCTACCTTGGAACTTCAAGCCATTGGGGCGATAGCTATTTCAATCAACACATTTATTCAGCGTTTGGATTCTATCCATTCGGACCAACTCTTGATGATCCATCAGCAGTTGGATTTGCAAATGCAGTTCCTGCATTAACATGGATGGTTAACACATTGAAGCCTGCTGTTACCGGTACTGGTGCTCATAACTCAGTTACTGCTGGCGCAAACTTCGAATTAGGTAAGATTCCTTATATTATTGCTGGTCCATGGAACCATGAAGCTTATCAAAAATCAGCTACATTAAACTATGCTGTAGCTCCAATGCCAACAATTAATGGCAATGCTACTAGAACTTTTGCTGGTGCTATGATGGCTGCTGTTTACAAGTATTCAGAAAATAAAGAAGATGCAATTAAGTTTGTTGAATTCTTAAATTCTGACATTGCTATGGAATTACAATATGAGTATAAAGGTAAATTACCAGCTCTTAAGACTGAATTACTAGAAAACATTGAAGGCGTAAATGAAGACACATTATTGATGGCTATGGCTGCTCAACTTGAAACTTCAGTTCCAATGCCAACAATTCCTCAAGTAACTTATTATTGGGGACCAGGCGAAACTATGATTATCCAAGTTTGGAATAACGCAGTAGCTCCTGCAACCGCTGCAGCAACTGCTGAAGCATCCTATCGTACAAGCGCAGGCTTAGGCGAAGGGAACTAACATCTTAACGCATTATAAAGTTTAAACTTAGGTGAAGGCGGCAAAAATTATTGCCGCCCTCATTTAGTTTAATTTGGAGGACATTATGAAGATAATTAGCATCATTAAGGCAATTGCCTCAGGTATAATTTGGGGATTTGGACAATTACTGAATGGCCAATTTTTAAAAGCCTTATTCTTTTTTGTTTTTTTCGTATTTTTGATTGGTATTGAGTTAGGTACAAGCAAATATTTCGAAGAGATTGATCCTTATGACAAAATGGTCGGTAAGGATTTAGGAGATCTTTGGTATATCAACGGGTTTTATCCTGAATATGTATTCGATGGTATAGTTTATCAACCATTTGAAGATTTTTTAGTTGAAATTGGTGGTGCAGATAACATCACTGAAGAACTATTTATTGAGTTCATGGCTAAGGATTTAAAGGAAAATAATCCAATTGTATACACTAACCTCGCATCATCCGAGGTCTTTTTGGCTGAAGGATTTGATGACACAGGAAAAATACACATTTTTAGAAGACAGACTCTTTATAAAGATCAAGATGACAAATACTATATGGAAAGAGATGTTACACAGTTAGACGGAAGCAACAAAAAAGAATACGTTGAAACTACAGTTCTTACAGGAGAACTGAATGAAAACAATATATTATCTTCAAGAGAAGGATTGACCGCCTTTATAAAAAATGGTGAAGTATATAGAAATTCTGGAGTTTATTATGTAAGAGCTCTTGATGCAGGCACCAATGTTTTAATAAATATTTTAACCGAAGAGGTTGTGCCGAATGTTGCATCCACAAGAGTGCAAGTTGCTGGTCCTCTATACGTAATCAATGGAGTTATTTTTGAATATTTTGAGCCTGGATTGATCTATAATTCAGCGCGTCTTCAATATAAAGAAACACCATTATTTGTAGCATTTAGACACGCGATGCTTCTCACCTATTCATTTCCATGGAATCAATATAATCAAAGTGATTTCACAAGATTAATGTTAAAAGTGTATTTTGAATTAAATCCTAATATCAGAGATGCATTTGAAAGAGATTTTAACAATTTTTATTATGATCAAGCTGGAGCATTTGTAAGAGGTTATTGGGCAGTTACAACCTTAGGTACGACATATAAGGTGAACTATACTGGACACATGGCATTGTATGATGCGATGGTAGGTAACCAAAATTCTCAGTACACTATGTTTAATTTAGCATCCATACAACCACTAGAAGAAGTGCCAATTCGTGGTCACGTTTCTACTCTTCTATTATTAGAAGGCCTAATCGGTGTTATTGGCTCACTACTGCTATCAATCTTTATGTTTTGGGGTATCTCAGATGCCTATAAGGTATCAGAGGCAAAGCGTTTAAAACAAAAAGTTTTAGGTGATGTTAAATACTTTAAGGATGTTTATGAAAGAAGCTTTGAATATATTATTTTATTCCCTGCAATTGTTGTCTTAGCATTTATTTCGATTATGCCAATTTCATTTGGTTTCGTAATCGCATTTACGAATATATCTGGTAATGCATCGATGGTAGATACATTTGACTGGGTAGGTTTAAAAAACTTTATTGCCTTGTTTAATTTTGCATCTGGCTTAGGATCATCCTTCGGACAAGCTTTCTGGCGTGTCTTAGGTTGGACTGTAGTTTGGGCAATTCTATCCACTTTTACTGTTTTCTTCGGTGGTTTTTTCCAAGCACTTATATTAAACAGTGAGAGTGTCGTATTTAGAAAATTCTGGCGTACCATTTTAATTCTTCCTTGGGCTATACCTGCCTTACTATCACAAATGGTATTTTCTGTTATGTTTAATGAATTCGGCTTTATCAACGCATTACTTCAGGATGTTGGAATATATGATGTCTTAACAAATTTAGGCATGCTAAAGGTACCATTTGATTCACTCACTGGACTTGCAAAATTCTTTTATCTAGGTCAAGACAATATTCAGTGGTTTACGAACCCGTTCAACCCAACATTTGTTAGAACAGCATTAGTTGTAGTAAATATTTGGCTTGGATTTCCATACTTTATGGCATTAATGACAGGTGTAATGACAGCAATTGATGCAACGCTTTATGAGGCTGCTGATATTGATGGCGCGAATAGATTCCAAAAGATTTTCCAAATCACAATGCCTTTAGTCTTATATTCGACTGCACCGATATTGATTATGACATTCTCAGGTAATTTTAATAACTTCGGGGTCATCTACTTTGTTACAGGTGGTGGACCGAATGCCGGGGTTGCAAGTAGAGGGTTTGCTGGTGATACAGATATCTTGATATCATGGATGTATAAACTAACCGTTGATTACTCCATCTACAACATGGCATCTGTGTTCTCAGTACTTATATTCTTGTTCGTAGGATCCATAACCGCTTGGAACCTATCTAGAACTAGAGCATTCCAGGAGGACTAAGGCGATGACACTATTATATTTAGCATTAGCGTATTTATTCTTACTGGTACTAGCAGTTAACTATGGCTCTGTTTACGATTATGCAATTAAAAAAGGATATGAAGGATTCGTCTATAGATTAATTTCCTTGATTCCTATCTTTGGATATTTATATTTCAAGAAAAAAGAAGCATTAATTGAAGTATCAGATCGTGAACTTAAGCACTTAGTGAGTTTTGAAATTTTAGGTAAACGAACTGCTTTATATGCTTTATTAGTCCTTGTTGCAATACTTATTTTGGTACCAATTTCATTCTTATTAGTTACATCAGTGAATAACAGTTTACTGCAAACAATGTTTACAGTATACGCCATTATTATCTCATTTATGCTACATCAAGGATTAGTTGTTGATTACGCAAGCAAAAAGGGATATGAAGGCATTAAGCCTGGGCTTGTCGGATTAATTCCAGTATATGGTTTCATCTATTATAATAATCAACCTAAGAGAAGAAATGTATCGAAGCAAGCAATCCGTGAAGTTTTCAAGATATCTAGTATTTTACAAAAAATCTTAGTATATGGTCAGATTACATTGGTTGCAGTTATTGTTATAGTTCCAGTTATCTACATCTTTGGTATGGCATTTTCAAATCTTAGAACTGATATTCCAAACCAAATATGGCCAGATACACCAAGCTGGGAATCATTTAGATTCCTATTCGAGGAAACTAACTTTAAGAGATGGTATTGGAATACATTAAAGATTGCATTAATTAATATGACAGTTGGTACAGTCTTAATTACTGGCGCAGCTTATGTATTCGCACGCTTCTCATTTAAGGGTAAAAAAGCGGGATTACTTACTATTTTAGTACTTCAAGCATTCCCATCATTTATGGGGTTAATTGCGATGTATGTCTTATTCTGGAAGTTTGGATTATTAGGTGAACCAACCTATCTATCCATTCTCTATATTGGTGGATCCATTCCAGGTAACCTATGGTTAATTAAGGGATTCCTATCTCAGATACCGAAGGATCTAGATGAATCTGCGATGATCGATGGAGCCTCTAAGTTCCAAATATTTGTACGAATCATTCTACCTTTATCGGTTCCAATTTTAACGTTTGTTGCAGTTTCGATGTTTATGGGACCTTGGATGGATTATCTACTCCCAGGATACCTACTCAGATTTAAGCCTGCAGGTGCAGCACCTGATTATGATATTACACAGCAATGGACTTTGGCTGTTGGTTTATTCAAGTTTATCAACGATATTAATTACAGACACTACTCAGCATTTGCTGCCGGTGCACTTATGGTTGGTATTCCAATTACAATATTATATATGCTCTTCCAACGTTACCTTATCGAAGGTATTATGGCAGGAGCTACAAAAGGATGAGAAATCATCCTTTTTTTTCACATAATCTTATATGAAAACGGTAGCATATCAATTTTTACTATAAAACATGATAAAATAATAATAGATATTATTATTAAGGAGCTTACGCATGCAAAATCAATTTATAGACAAAGAAGCCTTTAAAAAGGCATTTTTACATGAACTGAAATCACAGTTCGATGTTGAATTAAAGGATTCTTCAATATATCAAAGATATACAGTTTTAGCATCCATGCTAGATAAAGAATTAGAGGCTTCAAGCCAAAATACGAAGGACTATATCAAAAAGAATAACATGAAGAAAACCATCTATTTTTCGATGGAGTTTTTAATGGGAAGATTAGTAACTAACAATCTTCAAAATTCTGGTCATTACAGTGTTGTTAAACAAGCCTTTCAGGATTTAGAAATCGACTTAAATGAAGTTGAAGAAGCTGAAACAGATGCTGGTTTAGGCAATGGAGGATTAGGAAGACTTGCTGCATGTTTTCTTGATTCAGCAGCATCTCTAGGTCTACCATTATTTGGAAATAGCTTAAGATACCAACATGGATTTTTCCTTCAGGAAATTAAAAATCATAAGCAAGTTGAACATCAAGACCCATGGTTAAAAGAACCTTTTATTTGGGAAAAGAGAATCGATAGTGAAGCGATTGATATCCCTATTTTTGGTTATGTTCAAAACACAAAACTAGTTAATCCACAATGGATTAAGGCAGTTCCATATGATGTTAAGATTGTTGGTGATCAAAATGGAGTTGTAACAAACCTAAGATTGTGGTCAACTGAGCCAAGTGAAAAACAAGAAGTAATGAGTGACGAATATATTCACATGACAAAAATGATTTCTGACTCACTTTATCCTGATGACTCTACTGAGGATGGAAAAACACTAAGATTGATGCAATCCTATGTATTTTCAGCAGCTGGTGTTAAAGCAGCAATCAATGAGCATAAGCAAATGGGTAGAGATGTTAGAGAACTACCTAATTATTTCACCTTCCAAATTAATGACACACATCCAACACTTATCATTCCTGAATTGATGAGAATATTGATGGATGAGGAACATATCAGCTACGAGGAAGCATGGCATATTACACAAAGATCATGTGCATTTACAAATCATACAATCTTATCTGAAGCACTAGAAAAATGGAATATTCAAATTTTTAGAAATCTTCTACCTAGAATATATGAAATCGTTGCTGAAATGAATCGTAGATTTAAGTTCATTTTAGAATCAGATGGAAGATTTAATAAAGAGCAAATTTATTTAATGGGTCTTATAGGCCAAAACCATGTCAGAATGGCTCATATTTGTATATATGGTTCATTTAGCATCAATGGAGTTGCAGAACTTCACACCAATATTTTAAAGAATCATGAAATGAAGAATTTCTATAACCTATATCCGCTCAAATTTAACAATAAAACAAATGGTATTACACATCGTCGTTGGTTGATTCATACAAACCCAGAGCTTGTATCCATTTTAGATGAAAAAATTGGTAAAACATGGAGAAAAGATTTGTCTGAATTAGTTAAGTTTGATCAGTTTAGATTTGACCGTGATGTTCAATTTAAAGTTGATTTGATGAAGCGTTCTAAAAAACAAGCATTAGCAGATAAAATTTTCAAGGAACAAGGCATTTTATTAAATGTCGATAGCATATTCGACATTCAAGTCAAGAGACTTCATGAATACAAACGTCAATTGATGAATATACTTCATATTATTTATGTTTATCAGCGCTTAAAGACTGATGCTGACTTTAAGGAAAGCTATTTCCCACATTCATTTATCTTTGGAGCGAAAGCAGCACCAAGCTATCATATGGCAAAGGCAATTATCGAGTTAATTGATACATTTGCTAGTATTGCGAATAATGACCCAGACACTAAGGATTTGTTAAAGGTAGTCTTTGTTAGAAATTATAACGTTACCTATGCTGAATATATAATGCCAGCAGCAGACCTATCTGAACAAATTTCAACTGCTACTAAAGAAGCTAGTGGAACAGGAAATATGAAGTTTATGATGAATGGTGCGATTACGATTGGAACCATGGATGGTGCCAATGTGGAAATCGTTGAAAAAGCAGGCTTTGAAAATGAAGTAATCTTTGGATTATCAGCAGAGGAAGTCACCAAGTTATATACATTCAATGGCTACAAGCCAAGAGAAATATTCGATAAAGATGTAAGATTACAACAAGTATTCCAATTGATTAGAAAATTACATCCAAATCCTCAGCATTTCGATTATATTCTAAATGCCTTACTCAATAGTGACTACTTCTTAGTAATGAAGGACTTTGACGCATATGTCAAGGCACATGAAGTCGCGAATAGCGCATATAAGAATAGAACGCGCTGGTTAGCGATGTCAATTGCAAACATTGCAAATTCAGGATTCTTTACTTCTGATCGAACAATTGAACAATACAATAACGAAATTTGGAAGCTTAAAAAAATTACTTTTTAAGGAGATATATCATGGCGAAGCAAACTGACCTTAATTTAAGATCATACACCTTTTATCAAGTCTTTCCAAGACAACATTCAGCATCTCAAGACTTTCAAGGTGTTATCAATGATTTAGAAAGAATTAGATCCTTAGGAACCGATGTTATCTATTTCTTACCAATCCATCCGATTGGCAAGAAGGCTAGAAAAGGTGCTAAAGGCTCTCCCTATTCTATTGTTGATTACATGGAAATTCATGAAGATTTAGGCACACTAAGTGATTTTAAGCAGTTAGTTAAAAAAGCACATGAGCTCAATATGAAGGTGATGATTGACATCGTTTTCAATCATACCTCAAGAGATTCAAAGCTTGTCAATGAAAAGCCTGAATGGTTCTATAAAAATGCACAAGGTGATTTTGCCAATCGTATAGGTGATTGGAGTGATATTACAGACCTAGATTTCGCTAAACGTCCTGTTTGGGATTACTTAATCGATGTCTTAATGTATTGGGGAGCTATCGTTGATGGATTTAGATGTGATGTCGCACCACTACTTCCTATTGATTTCTGGAAAGAAGCTAGAATCGAAGTTGAAAAGGTTAATCCAAATTTAATTTGGTTAACTGAATCTGTTCATCCTGGGTTTATTAAATATCTTAGAGATATGGGCTATGACTGTTCAAGTGACTCACAGATGTATGAAGCCTTTGATATTTGCTACGATTATGACATATTTGATTATATGAATGATTATTTAAAGGATGGAAAAAAGCTTTCACGATGGCTTGAAGAGGTCGCGAGACAAGATGTAATCTATCCAAAAAACTATATTAAGCTTAGAAGCTTTGAAAATCATGACCAACCGCGCCTAAGAAGTAAGGTTAGAGATCAGGATCATTTCATGCAAATGATTGCTTTAATGTTTTTCCTTAAGGGTCCAGCATTTATTTATGCTGGCCAAGAGCATCAAGTCAATCATGCACCAAGTCTATTTGAAAATGATTTAGTTCCCTGGAACAAGAATTTATCGATAGAATCCTATATTCAAAGATTATCAGCATTAAAAAAACAACCGATCTTTATATCTGGAAACTATAATATGCACCACAATGTCGATGTAGCTGTACTTTCATATACCTACCAAAACCAATTTCTAGTTGGAATATTCAATTTAGAACTTCAAAAATCAGTAGAAGTCCCACTTATAGATGGAATCTATACGAATTTTATTAACGAAGAGGATATTGAAGTAAAAAATGGTAAAATAGAGTTAAATAGTACACCTATTATCATAGACACATTAAAGGAACATATTAAATGAAAATATTTATTGATGGTTTTCAGTTAGTTAGAGTAGAATCGGATACATACATATACAAAATAGAGATTGAAAACAATCAATTAAACTGGTTAAAAAACGAAGGTTTTAATCAGTTTTTTGTCTGTGAAAAGCCAATTCAATTACATGTAAATGACAAGATATATATTAATGATGAAGAATATCCTCTTGAAATTGGATTAGTTACACTTACCAAGGAGTTTGAATTAAGATTTAGATATGATGGTAAACTTGGCTACGAATATAGCCCTGAATCAACTAAATTCTCGCTTTTTTCTCCAGTAGCAAAGGAAGTTTTTGTAGTAGTTGAAGATATTGAGTATCCAATGGAGTATATCGAGCCAATTTGGACTCAAACAGTTTCCTCTAATTTAGAGGGGTTACCATACCACTATAAAATACGCTTAGTTGATCAATTTGTTGACGTCAAGGATCCCTACACCAATGCTTGCTCTACAACGGATTCATATATCATTGATTTTGATAGAGCAGTAGCTATTGAAAAAAGTCCGATTGCCCTAAAGAACTACGTGGATGCAGTCATCTATGAAGGACATATTAGAGATTTATCCATCAATCTTGATGTTGAATCCAAGGGTTTATTTGAGGGTGTTATTGAGAAAAGTAAATATTTAAAAACGAATGTTTTAGGATATATTAAAAATCTTGGAATGACGCATTTACAGCTGCTTCCTGTTTATGATTTTGAAGGTGTAGATGATATCGATAAGAAAGAATTATATAACTGGGGATACAATCCAAGTCAATACTTTGCAGTAGAAGGTTGGTATTCTAAAAATCCAGATGACCCATACGATAGAATTAACGGACTTAGAAAAGTTGTGAATCATGCACATGCTATTGGTTTAGGAATCAACATGGATGTTGTCTATAACCATGTATATAACCACCACACGTTTCCCTATGATCAAATTGTCCCAGGATATTTTTATCGACATAATAGCAAACATAAAATGACTGAAGCTTCCTATTGTGGTAACGATGTTGAGACTAGAAATTACATGGTTAGAAAGCTAATCGTGGATAGCTTAATCCATTTTACAAAAAACTATCAAATCGATGGGTTCAGATTTGACTTAATGGGTTTACTCGATATCGAAACGATGCTACTCATCGAAAAGGAATTAAAACATATCAATCCTTACATCATGCTATATGGTGAAGGATGGAATATGAATACAGAGGTTAGACACAATCAAAGAAGTAACATGAATAATCAAGCATTATTTACTGCCTATGCACATTTTAATGATTTTTATAGAAATACAATGAAGGGTGATTTACATGGACCAGGGCTTGGATATACCATGGGTAATAAATCATTAATGACTAAGGCAATGGAAGGTATTATAGGCTCACCGCATTTATTTTCTTCACCAAATCAATCCATCAACTACGTGGAATGTCATGATAATTTAACTTATTATGATAAAATGCTTCTATCCTGTGGATTTGAAAAGGAATCATTTAGAGAATGCCAGGATTTTGTCAATCATTTGATTGCCATATCACAAGGTGTACCTTTTTATCATGCTGGTCAAGAATTTTATAGAACTAAGTTTGGAGTTGAAAACTCCTATAATAGTCCTGATGAAATCAATCAGATACATTGGAATGTTAAAAATGATGCAGTAGATAAGCTAAAGAAGCTTCTTAAGCTTAGAAAAAAATATAAACTATATAGACAAACTACATATAATGATTCCGTTTCAATTGTTAAGGAAAATAATACGATTATTTATAAGCTAGAGAGTGATAAAGAGATTTTAATGCATTACATCAAGAATCATGCAGAGATTGAAAAGTTTCCGCTAAATCATGGGAAACTTATATTTCCTTCTCAAAAGGCTTTATCTGAGGAACAGGATTTATTTGTAGATAAGCCAGGTATTTATATTATTCATATCAAGAAATAGGAGTGATTTCATGCGATTGATATCAGATCATGACGTTAATGAGTTTTTGCTCGGTAGAGCATCGAATTTACATGAGTTCATGGGCTCTCATCTTCTAAAGGATGAAAATGGAGATATTTACGCAACTGAATTTACTGTTTACGCTCCAAATGCTGTTGAGGTTAGATTAATATCTAGCTTCAATAACTACGAGGGATGGAAACATGTATTAACTAAAATCCATCACATGGGTTTCTTTAGAATTGAAGTATTAGGAAATCATGAATGGGCAACCTATAAATATGAAATACATACAACCAAGGGAAGAGTTATTTTTAAGGCCGATCCGTTTGCTCATTATGCAGAGGAAAGACCACAAACAGCATCTAAAGTTACCAATATTGATGGATACATTTGGAATGACTCAAAATGGATTTATACAAAAAAGAAGAGCTATGAACAACCACTTTTAATCTACGAAGTACATCTTGGGTCATGGAGAAGAAAATTTGGTGCATTTAAACCATATAATGAGATCGTTGAAGAGCTTATTACCTATGTTTTAGACCAAGGGTTTACACATGTGGAATTTCTTCCAATCTATGAATACCCATTAGATGATTCATGGGGCTACCAAGGAACAGGCTATTTTGCATCAACATCTCGTTTTGGTGTTCCAAAGGATTTAATGTATCTGATAGACCGCATGCATCAAGCTGGTATTGGAGTAATCTTTGATTGGGTTTTAGGTCATATTTGCAAGGATGCACATGGTCTATCATTCTTTGATGGAACTCCTTTATATGAATTTAACGATAAAGATAGACGTGAAAATGTAACATGGGGAACAGATAATCTAGATTTTTCTAAGGGAATAACGAGAAGCTTTATGCTATCGGCTCTTACTTATTGGATGGATTATTTCCATGTTGATGGCTATAGAATCGATGCAGTTTCCAATTTAATCTATTATTTAGGTAATAAACAAAAAGGCGTCAATCAAGACGCAATCAACTTTATCAGGCAAGCAAGCTTCCACTTATTTGGAAAAGACGACAGAATTTTATTTATGGCTGAAGACTCTACCGATTATCCATATGTCACGCATCCTGTGTCTACTGGAGGAATGGGATTTAATTATAAATGGAATATGGGCTTTATGAATGATGTCCTTAGATACTTTAAGGAAGATCCGATTCACCGTAAATTCCATCATGATAAAATCACATTTGGACTGGTTTATGCCTTTAATGAGCAATTTGTGCTCCCTTTTTCACACGATGAAGTTGTGCACATGAAGGGCTCATTAGTCAATAAAATGCCTGGAGATTATTTCCAAAAAATGGCGAACTGGAGATTACTCTTAACGCTATGGATGACACATCCAGGTAAGAAATTACTCTTTATGGGTCAGGAATTCGCATCTTTTTCTGAATGGGCATTCAATAAGGAACTTGATTGGAATTTGTTTAATTTTCCAGCACACCAAAAGGCAAATCGATTTTTTAAGGATTTAGCTCAAGTTTATCGTCATCATGATGCACTCTTTCAATATGATCATCATCCGAAGGGATTTGAATGGTCAGTTGTTGATGATCAGGATCAATCCGTATTCGCATTCATTAGAAGAAGTGATAAAGAAACGTTAGTGATTATCCTTAACATGACGCCTAATGTTCACGAGTTCTATGAAATTGGTGTACCACTTTATGGAACCTATGAAGAAATATTAAATAGCGATAAAGAAATATATTTTGGCTCTGATTTATATAACGGTAAGCCACTCAAAACGATTAAACAGAATAAAAATCAGTTCAACTACATCATAAAACCTAAGCTTGGACCATTATCTGGAATCATCTTAAGACATGTAAAAAAAGGTTCTCTGTCAAGGATAGGGGTACCGAATAAGTAAATCAATGAATAAGGGTATTTGGCATGAGTTGCTGAATACCTTTTTTATTTCAACCAAT
>PGXL01000036.1 GCA_002839095.1 Tenericutes bacterium HGW-Tenericutes-2
CAGGCGATCTTTCTTTTTATTTGCCTCAATAGCTCAGTTGGTTAGAGCACATGACTGTTAATCATGGGGTCCTAGGTTCAAGTCCTAGTTGAGGCGCCATCTCTGGCTCGTTGGAGAAACGGTTAACTCACATGCCTTTCACGCATGCACTCACGGGTTCGAATCCCGTACGAGTCACCATACGTAAGTTATGCATTCACTGTCGTGGAGGCATTTTTTTTTGCATTTTTTGGAAATATTCAATTTTAAGTAAATCTTTTTACGAATTACATTAAGATGTGATATCATAATAGAGTTGGTAAATATGAATATATGATGATATCCTACAAGAGAATTTGGAGAAAACTATGAAAATTATATTTCAAGAAAATTTTAAAAACACCGTTGATATAAACCAAGAAAATTGGAATATTCAAGTAGGTAATAAGTGGGCTAACAATGAATCTCAGTGTTATGTAGATAACACTAAGAACAGGTATATAAAAGATGGTATACTTCATTTAGTCGCTACCTTCAATCCAAAATATGAATGTAAATACCAATCGACCAGAATTAATACGAAAGGGAAATTTCAATTTCAATATGGACGTTTGACAGTTCGGGCTAAATTGCCAAAAGGTAGAGGCGCATGGCCAGCATTTTGGCTCATGGGTAATACTGAGACAAATCAAGTTAGATGGCCATTATGTGGCGAAATTGACCTTATGGAATTTTCAGGAAACAAACCTGGTATTATCACTAGTGCGATTCATACCGAAACTTATAATCATCGAATTAAAACGGACAAAGGATCAATGATTAAAGTGCCAGATGCATCTGATAATTTCCATGATTATACGTTAGACTGGACAAGCGATTATTTATCTTTTCAAATCGATGGCAAGGAATTTTTTAACGTTAAAAAAGAAAAAAATGACACGGTTAAAGAGTGGCCATTTGATCAGCCTTATTACCTTATCATTAATTTAGCTGTTGGCGGCTGGTATGGTGGAGCAATCGTCGATGAAGATTTTCCATATCACCTAGAGATAGAATCAATCAAAGTTGAACAATAATAGTTATTAATTGCACAACGAATTAAGTAGACAGTTCATGTCTACTTTTTTTAATACTGATATCAACTATCAAGAATCATTGATATCTAAAATATAAACTCCATTTATTTTGATTTAATCCGATTTTAAAAAATCTCTTTTACGTTTCACATCAAGATGTGATATTATAATAGAGTTGGGAAATATTTATCGAATTTTTATTTCACTCGGAGGTCCCTATGAACAAACTATGGAACCGTAATTTTACAATTCTGACCATTGGCTCATTTATCTCCGCATTTGGCAGTGCTGCCGCAGGGATTGCCTTTGGTATTTTAATCTATATTGAGACACAGTCACCTTTAACATTAGCTCTTTTTACGGTTGCGAATATCGTTCCAAGATTGATTACTTCCATTTTCGTTGGGCCTTTTATCGATCGTTACTCACGAGTTAAATTAATCTATTCAATTGATTTTTTCTATTCGATTTTCTTTGGAATTGTCGCTTTGGTTTTATTCTCAGGTTATTTCGATGTCGTTATCTTTACATTGATTGCTTCCTTATTCGGCATCATCGATACCGTCTACCAGATTGCATTTATGAGTTTGTATCCCGAAGTCATTAGCGAAGGAAATCACTCGAAAGCCTATTCGATTTCTTCTTTAATTTGGCCGATTTCCGCAGCCATTATGGCCCCGGTTGCGGCCTACTTCATAGAAAATTTTACATTTGGCGTCGCAATATTAATGGCTTTTAATGCCATTACTTTTGTGATTACTGCGACCATTGAAACTCAAATTAAAGTCAAAGAAAAATTGAATACAAAATCCATTGAAAATAAATTTCATTTCATCCAAGATTTAAAAGAAGGCATTAGGTATTATAAAGTTGAAAAAGGTATTTTAGGCATTGGTGTCTTGTTCGCAGCATTCTCATTTGTTTACGCTGCGAGTGATTTATTGAGAATGCCTTATTTTATTAATCACGCTACATTGAATCTTCAACACTTTTCGCTCTTAATTTCTGCGAGTGCGATTGGAAGAATGGTGGGTGGTGTAATTCATTATCTCTTTAAATACCCGGTTGCGAAAAAATATTTAATCGCTGTCAGTGTTTATCTCACCGTTGAAATACTAGGAGCAACCCTGCTTTACATGCCCTATATATTAATGATTATTGTCAGTTTTATTGTTGGCTTATTATCTGTCACTAGCTTCAATATACGGATGAGCGCAACACAAACGTATTTACCAGGTCATATTCGTGGTCGAATCAATTCGACGCAACAAATGTTATGGAATATTGGCACCATCGTTGGAACATTGTCGATTGGTTTTATTGCGGAATATTCTGGACTAGAATACCGTTTTATTATCCT
>PGXL01000037.1 GCA_002839095.1 Tenericutes bacterium HGW-Tenericutes-2
ATGCAACTAGGTGGAACTGACGCTACTACTGTTTTTGCATCAAGCCCTCACAGTGCTTCTTTATTAACTTCACTACAAGTGGTAGGGTCTTTAGAAGGGTATGATGTAATCGTAACAAATACATCTTCAACCTCCACAACAAATAATTCGACTTATGATGATGACGATGATGAATATGAAGATGAGGATGAATATGAAGATGAGAACGAAATCGAGAATGAAATTGAAGAAGGTATCGATGATTAAGTTCGATTATTTCTCCGATATGATAACTTTATATCAAGGTTTATAGACAGAAACTATCAATTGAATATAGAAAGAAAAATGCAGTATTAATTACTGCATGTCAAAGTGTAGACAAAAAGGAACTTAGTTGATGATAACTAGGTTCCTTTTTGTTTACAATCTGAAAGCAACCATGGGTTGCGTCAATGACAATCTATCTATTCACTTTACTTTTCTTCACTATTTGGTTTTTTGGTATTCAGTCTTTTTTTATTACTTTTCTTATAAATGATAATTGTTACGGTTCCAACAACACCTATCACAACTGCGAATGGCACTACAGTCGCAATAATGATGAGTAATCCATCAAAGAAACTAACTAACCCATTAAATCCATTCACAAAGGCATTACCGAGTCGGTTGATAAATGGTGAATCAGAAGTGACTGCACTACCATAGAAAACCAAATTCACAACACTATATTCGGCTAAACTATCAAATTGATTTAAAGTACCATTTAAATTTTGTAATTCAACTTCAATATCAGAGATTTGTTCATTGATGATAATCATTTCTGAGAGTGTTGCTTGATCATATAATTCTAATAATCTTTCTAATTGAGCTTCTAATGAGAGTATCTTATTTGTCGTATCTTGATATTGAAGAGAAATATCTTTGCCTTCTTTTTGGTAAGTTCTCAATGCAAACTCTTCTTTCAGTGCCGTAATAAAATCATCAAGACGATCGGTTTTAATTCTAATTTTAAAGGTATATCGAGTAGAAGTTAAGTTTTCACTGTCAAACCATTCATCTGATGCGATTAGTGTATTTAAGAAATCTTCTGCTTCAATTAGATCATTCACATCAAATGAAATATCAACCGTGTATAAAATCTTACGCTCTGGGGTTGTATCATCGGCCAGAATAATGACGCCTGAGCCGTTCGCATCAGAATAATAATCTTCATTACTCAGGGAACCATCATACGCTTCGCTGCAACCGAATAAACCAATAAAAGAAAAAACAATGACAAAAAACAATAAAACTTTCTTAAACATTGATAAATCCTCCTCTATTACAATTTCATTATAAAAGTATGATATCACAAAGTGCTATGTAAGTAAATTTACCGCTTAAAAATTTATTGATAATTTTTAAGAAAAGTATCTATTCATCCAAATGACAACCAGCATTAATTCCCCAGTCTATTAATTCATTGGCAGTATATAGATTCAAATAGCTACCGTTAATGATGTCATAGTACTCATCTTCAAATAAGACAAGATAATTCAATCTTTCATACTCGCCAACCAAACATGTATAACCTTTAGGGCTGTTAATGATTAACCCTATGCAGTAATAGATTTGGTTCGGATCAATATCGATTCTTTTTAGGATAGTAAAATCATCGCCTTCATGGAAGGTAGAAAATAATTCAGGTTCTGGATTATCTAGCGGCAATATTTTTGTACAACCTACAAGCAATAATGCGATAGCCGCAATAAAAAAAGATAAGATTCGTTTCATTGTCGATATTCTCCTCAAAATACAGTGAGTCTATCAATAGAACAATTAAAACGAATCTTTTATTGGTTATTATTTACTGTTATATTATTTGAAACGATTATTGAGTGTGATATAACTCATAAAGGTATTCACCCATATGAACCATTTTCGTTGGTAACCATTTATTATCCATCTCAAATTGATAGATTTGATTTCCCTCATAGATTTGGACGTTTCTTCCAATATCAGAGGGTAATGAGGGAATACTATTAGCTTTGAAGGTTAATGTTTTTATCTCGTTATCAATACTACCTTCATAAATATACTCCCCATTTTTGATGGTTAGTACTCCTTGTCCAACGACGACTAACAATTGATTACGTATCGACATGACCTTTGTCGATCCTGATAATGAATATTCTTTATTTGAAACAATCTCTTGTCTTACTCGTGCCTCTTGATTTAAAAACAACTCATCTACTCCAATTCCATTTAATAAGCCATAAGCATCGTAAGTTAAATGATTATCACAGGCGGGACAAATGATTTGATGATGATTTGACAAAAGTCCCTCATGAAGACA
>PGXL01000018.1 GCA_002839095.1 Tenericutes bacterium HGW-Tenericutes-2
AGGAGTGCACTGGCGATAATACCTAGTCGACTCACTTTCGCAATCTTTGCTGCTTTAGAGGCAGCCATAACGCGTGCTGCTAATCTTCCTTTTTGACTCATACCGTTATGCTAACCCCCTTCCCAAAAGAGAAACGAGCGTGGCTAGTTGCTTTTTGGGTAATAAAAAAAGCCACTATCCATTAAAGATTTAGATCGCTTTAACATTCTAAAGGTGTAATATCCCTTAGAAATAAAAAAGCGCCCTCATCTTTTACAAAGATAACGGCAACTGGCTACCATCTGATTAGAAGGCCCTATAGCTTTGCGTCGCTAGATTTCTCTAGTTTTGCTATTTACGCCTTCATTATAGTGAAGTAGGCATCAGTTGTCAAGTACTTTGTGTAATTTTTGTGATTTTTTTTATATACTTTAGTATATATTTAGAAAACTCACAAAAATATAGATAAGGATACCCAAAAAGCCAGTTTTTTTTAATGGGTATCCCGTCCGTTTTATATCATTATATCATAAAATTTAAAATCTCAATACTTAATTCTTGAACTTTATCGACAAGCGGCGAATGTCCGCAATTTTCAAATTTTATATATTTGGAATTAGGTTTTAATGCTTCGATATTATCTAACACCATATATTCTGGGACCGTTTTATCGTGATCGCCCCAGAAATGTAAGACAGGACATAAAATATTTGAAATGGTATTATCACCATTTCGGTAAAAATTGAAAGCATTACCCATATTCAAAGTCGCCAAAGCGTAATCAACGTCTGCTAGATTCCTTTGTTTCATCGTTTCTGAAATATATAAAGCATTTTCTTCTACAGTAGGTTTATTTACTGTATAGATGGTTAAGTCATAAATATAAGTCATGAAACCTGTATTGTTGGCTTTTATTGCGTCAATAACTGGTTTGACTTGTAAGGGATCATTCGCCATTTCTTCTGGGCTATGATAGATTTCACCTAAAATAGGTTTAAATGTAGCATCTTTTTTAAAGATTGGATAACCTTTATGTGTCGTTGAATTAATTAAAATCAGTTTCTTAACTAAATTTGGATGATGCGCTGAAAGTTCCATTGCCACTCCGCCACCTAAGGACCAACCACAAATCGTCGCTTTTGAAATATGAAGTCCTTGTAAAAATAATACGACGTCTTCTGCTAATTCTTTTAAAGAGGAGACTTTATTTTGATACGATGAATCACCAAAACCCCTCAAATCGATGGCAATCGTTCTTAATGTATCAGGTAATAACTTAATTAAAGGTAGATAATAAACAGAGCTTGAAAGATTGCCATGGATTAAAACCAAGACGTTATCGCCATTGCCTTTTTCTAAATAAGCTAAAGTTTCACCGTTTTTCAGTTTTAAGAATTTCTTTTCCATAAAAATCCTCCTATATTTGATATGTGGTGTCTTCCACATTGACAAATCCTAAGACAAGGCTTGTGAAGAGTAAGGGTCTTTCATACATTGAAGCGTGACCAACTTTTGGAATCTTCACTAATTCAGAATCTTTGATATGGTTAAATAAATACGTTTGATTGTCCATGGGGGTTAAATAATCTTCTTCTGCACTGACAATTAAAGTTTTAGCGGTTATTTTGTTTAGTTGATCTCTGACATCATACGATTCTGCACTTAATGTTAAGCGTTCCATCGCATCTAAAAATTCCGGATTCGAGAAAATTGGAATTAATACTTTCTCCCTGTTTTTCATCCATTCTAATTTAGATTCAAAATAATGCGGTGAATAAATCACTGGGATGGTTGTTTGATAATAGGCTTGTCCATTTCTGGTCTTACCCGCTTCAATCCAACCTCTGCCAATTTCTTTTAACCAAGGACTGGTATAAGCGGTTGTATTAAATAGTAACAAGCGATCTACAAGTTTCGGATATTCAATCGCAAATAAGACGGCGACTTCACCACCATAAGAAATGCCAACGATTGATACTTGATCTAATTTCAAATGATCCAGCAAGGCTTTTAATAACGATACTTGAATCATTTGGGTATAAGATTCTCCATGCAATTTTTCAGTTAATCCTTGATCAAAGAAATCTAATCGGATTAATTGATTTTGAGCGGTTAAGGAATGCACGAAAGGCGTCCAGGATTTTGTGGACATCATAATGCCGTTTAAAATAACAATGGGTTTGCCTGTGCCTTCAACGAGATAAAAAACTTCTTTACCTTGAAACTTAAAACTACTCATATAGATACCCTGCTTCAATCGCTTCTTTTCGTAATTGTTCTCTAAAGTTCGGGTGCGCGATTGATATTAATAGATTTGCGCGCTCGCGTATGTTCGTACCGCGCAAGCAAACCATACCATATTCTGTCACAACATAATCTACGTCATTACGAGATAAAGAGACTGCTGCACCCGGTTTTAATGTTGCAACAATCTTAGAGGTTTCTTCTCTTTCGCCCGTCATTGGATTTTTTACCATGGCAGTTGAATAAAGTGCCATAAAGGATCTTCCGTTTTTCGCATTTTGTGCACCCACAGCCGTATCAGACTGTCCGCCGGTTCCTGAGAACTGTCTTGTGCCTAATGATTCACTTGCACATTGTCCGGTTAAATCGATCTCTAAAGTTGAGTTAATGGATACTTGGTTATCATTCTTACCAATGATCGCTGGATCATTGACATAGGCTCCATTTAAAATCATGACGGAAGGATTATCATCGATGAAATCATAGAGTTCTTTTGAACCAAAAGCAAAACATGCAACATGTTTATTCGGGTGTAACGTTTTCTTACTGCCGTTGATAACACCGGCTTTGATGAGTTCTAACATTCCAGTGGTAAACATTTCAGTATGAATGCCTAAATCCTTTTTATTGATTAAGGCTTTCGCTACTGCATTTGGCATTCCGCCAATGCCTAGTTGCAACGTATCACCGTCATGGATTTGACTGGCTATTAGTTGACCGATGATGGTATCTTTTTCCGTTGGTTCAACGACAGGTAAGGTTGGAGCTGGATAATCAGCTTTCACTAAATAATCAACTTCACTAATGTGAACCGCCACATCTCCTAACGTTCTTGGAAAGTTCGGATTTATTTCTAAGATAGTGATATCTGCAGCATCGATCATTTGGCGTTCATAAACATTTGATAGTGATAACGAAACATACCCATGTTTATCAGGCGTCGTTGATGCTGTGACAAAGATATTTGGTTTCTTATGATATAAACGTTTTGTCCCTGCAAAATGTAAATGATTTGGGATAAACGAGATATTGCCATTTTCATGTGCTTTTCTTAAGACGTTGGTATAAAACCATCCATCTAAAAAGAAAGTCTTATTCCATTTGGAATCAATAAAAAATTCTGCATTCTGAATCGGAAGGCAGTTTGTAACGGTCACATTCTTGACTCTATCGCCAACTTTATGAAGATTGGCCATAAAGAGTTGTGGTTCATTCGCAGCCATACCAACAACGATTTCATCGTTAGATTTCACTAAATCTATGGCTTCTAAAACGGTAATGTACTTGGGGGTTTTTGTTTTCATAAAGGCTCCTCGTTCATCTAAAACGCCCATCAAGGGGAGATACTTCTCCCCCTGACGAACAGTATTAGTTATTTAGTTTCTAAAATTAGTCTTGAGCTTCGATTTCTTCGATTGTTTGAATTTCTCTTACTTTAGCAAATGATTCAATTGCCCAGTCTGTTTCAGTCACTTCAGTTGTTGCTGGATTGTCACCTAAAACGAAACCGTATTTCAATAATGACATAGCAGCAATACCCCAACGTTTTCCATCAGAGAAGTCAACTGTTCCACCCATTGGGATGTCGATTGGTCCTTCTTCCATAGCTGCGATATAAGATGCCCATGTTAAATCTTCATCGTTTGCAGCAACTCTCTTTAAGCCTTCAATGAATACGGTAGCGGCGATATAACCAGCAATCGCAAATGAGTTACCATAATAAGATAATTTTTGAGCGTCTGTCAAATCAGCGTTTGCGATAGTCGCAACGAAAGTTTGAACGTCTAAAGCACCTTTTTCAGAATAAATGTCAACCCAAGCATTTGTATAGATTGGACGAGCTTCATTAAATTCTGCATGGTTAACAGCAGTAATATCAGCGTTAACATAAGAAGTGAATACAGGAACGTTTAAAGCTGCATTATGCATAGCAGAAAGTGTATAAGCAAATGGAGCTTGGTTCATTGCTAAAATAACAACGCTAACGCCTGTGCCTTTTAAGTAGTTAACAGCAGATCCAACCGTATCAGCATTGACAGCTAAATAAGTCATGTAATTAGCTCTGTTAAGTTCTTCAGCTTCAATTTCGATACCGGCTTTAATTGAGTTACCAACATCGTCATTCGTGTATAATACACCAATTTTAGCGGTAGCTGGTAATAATTCATCTTCTTCAGCACCATAAACTGCTTCTTGGAAAGCTCTAGCAGCCATGATACGTCCGTCTGTTAAGTAAATTGGTTGAACTGCCATAACAGGGTTTTCTGGAGTTTCAGCAAAGTATAATGCGTTAATACCTGTTGCTGCATAAACCATAGGAACGCCGGTTTCTTGGATGTAACTAATGGTTGCTCCAACGGTTGGAGTTCCAAAGTGACCAACAAGTGCGAAGACTTCATCTTCTTCAACTAAAGCTTCAGTATTAACTAAGCCTGTTGCACCGTTGAATCCATCGTCACGGTTGACTAAAGTAATCATTCTGCCATCGATGCCACCAGCGTCATTAACTGCTTTGAAAACAGCTTTGATGCCTTCGTTGAATGGTAAACCGATAAATGCATAGTCACCAGAGACAGTAGCTGTATTACCAACTAAAATCGTTGTGTCGGTAATTCCTTGAACATAGTCAACTTCACCTGTTGTTGTAACAGTGGTCGTTGATGCTGTTGAAGTCGTACCTGTTGCGGTTGTGTTCGTTGTTGTTACAGCTGTACAAGCTGTTAACACAACGCCAACAAATAATGTTAAAACTAATACGATTAATTTTTTCATTTTTTTCTCCTTTTTTGAATTTGTATAATATCCGGATTTCCGGTATTTACCTTAAATGAATCAACCGCCAAGATAGGCTTTAACGAGTTGATCATCTTTTAAGAGATCAGCGCTTTTGCCTTCAGTCTTGACTTTACCAAGTTCTAGAACATAGACGTAATCGGCAATTTTTAGCGTTTGATACGCATTTTGTTCGACGATTAAAATCGTTGTACCTTGGCTAGCGATGGTTTGAATCGCTTTGAAGATTTCTTGAACGATCAGTGGGGCTAAGCCCAGAGATGGTTCGTCTAAGAGTAAGAGTTTTGGTTTACCCATGAGGGCTCTGCCAATCGCAAGCATTTGTTGCTCCCCACCTGATAAGGTAGAAGCTTGTTGTTTTCTTCTTTCTTTTAATACTGGAAATAATTGGTAAACATCTTCTAAAGTATCAAGTCTCACTTTATGAGCTGATTTTTTAACTTTTAGAACAGTAGAATCTTCATTTACCGTTTCAATTGTTTGTCCTTTGATGGAATAAGCGCCAACCATCAGATTTTCTTCTACGGTTAACCCTCTCAAAATTAAACGACCTTCTGGGGATTGAAATATTCCTCTTTGAGCGAGTTTATAGGGTTCTAAATTGGTGATATTTTCACCATCAAAGAGGATTTTACCGCTTTTGGCTTTCACAACGCCATTCAAAGTCCGAATCGTTGAGGTTTTTCCTGCGCCATTCGCGCCTAAGATAGCGACGATGGTTCCTTCTTCAATCGTTAAATTGATGCCTTTGATGGCTCTAATGATGCCATAGTCGACGATAAGATCTTTTACTTCTAAAATAACACTCATCTTATTCGCCTCCTAAATATGCTTCACGTACAATTTGACTGGATTGAATTTCTTTTGGGGTTCCAATCGCTAATTTCTTACCAAATGAAATTGCACAAACCGTATCACAGATTTCCATAACGAGACCCATATCATGTTCAACTAGGAAAATTGTTGCTTGATACTCATCCCGAATCTTTTTAATCGTTAACGCTAAATTATCGGTTTCTGCGTCATTAAGTCCTGCGGCTGGTTCATCCAAGATAATGAGTTGCGGATTAACCATGAGCGTTCTTGCGAGTTCAATCTTTTTTAATATGCCATAGGGAAGTCCGATAGGATAAGCATATTGATAGGCAAGTAAATCTAAATCGGATAAGATTTTTAATGCTTTTTGACGCATAATCATTTCTTCACGTCTGATTCTTCTAATATTGAAGAGTTGCCCAAAAAATCCCGTACGGTATAACGTATGACCCGCCACCAGCAAGTTTTCTAAGATGGGTAATTCCCAAATCAATTCAACGTTTTGGAAGGTTCTGACAATGCCTTCCTTAATCACGTTATGAACGACAAATTGATTTAAATTCAGTGGTTCGTTTAATCGGTTACGATAAAAGATTTGTCCTGAAGTTGCTTTATAGAAACGCGTAATACAGTTGAATACGGTCGTTTTACCCGCGCCATTGGGACCAATAAGTCCAAAGATTTCACCTTTTTTGACGGAAAATGATAACTCGTCAACGGCTTTTAACCCACCGAAGTGCATCGATAGTCGATCTAGTTTAAGGATTGTGTCTTGATCAATCATTTCATCAAGGCTATTGATACCAGATTGATAATGATTAAATTTAGCCAAAGCAATTTCTAATTTTTTATTAAGATAACTTACTTTTTCATCGAGTAAACGTTTCTTATTTGTCGAGAAAGTGACATATTGTTCTTCAAGTTTGGCTTTAACTTTAGCATACTCTATTTTTTGCTTTTCAACGACTAAGTGATAAGCCTTTTGAGCTGTGGTTAAATCGGAGGAAACTGCGTATGATGCTTCAATTGCTTGAATGGCGTCATTTTTCTTGGATGTCAATAATGCGAATTTTGAATCATACGCAGTCTGATTGTTATTTCTTTTTAATGCTTGTTTCAAAGCACGATGGTGCCAATAAAATTGATCTTCAACTTTTTTAATTTCAAGCGCTTTTGCTTCTAAGGCATAGTCATCGATATGACCCGCTTGAATCGCATAAGGCAATAACTGATGTTTATGTTTTAAAGCAACCTTTTGAAGCTTTTTATCATTTTTTTCTTTTAAGGTATCAATGAGAATTGGTTGATACTCTTTTAAGAAAGCAATTTTCGTTTCTATACGATCAATTTTTATTGTTAAGTATAATTTAAAAATGGAATCAATCATCTTCGCCATATTTATAAGCCTTCCATTTCTTCATTAATTTTTTTACTAAATTCGTTATTTTAAATTTCAAATTGATTAATAATCTTGCGAGTCCTCCTGGATAGAACATCACGACAACGACAATCAAAACGCCATTTAAAATAAACGTGATATCGGGATTTTCCTGGAAGAAAGTGATTTGTTGAAAAACCGCTAAATCTAATCCAAAAATCATGAAGGTTCCTAAGACAACGCCCGCAATCGATTGGGATCCGCCGACGATAACCGCCGCTAACACAAAGAGTGAGAACGCTAAATTCCATGTTGTTGGAATCGAGAATCCAATATAAGTCATATAAAGAATTCCACCTAAAAATGCATAAACGGTTGCGATGATAAATGCGAGTAAACGGTATTTTAAGACGCTCACACCCATTGCTTGAGCTGCCGATTCGCTATTACGCATCGCAAGCATTGCTCTTCCAGTGGGACTTTTCATGATGTTTAAAGTGAGTACCATAACTAGAATTAAAATAAAGACAATCGCAATGAAGATCGTATTTGAATTAAATTGGTAGTATTGTCCAAACAAGACAATCCGGTTCATCAGTAATCCATTTGTTCCATTGGTAATCGCTGTTGCATTTTTGAAGACTTCATTCAAAATTTCAGATAGGCCTAAAGTAATAATCCCTAAATACAATCCTTCAATTCTTAAGGAAATAAATCCTACTATTGTACCAATCGCAATGGCACCCAAGAATCCAATCACTAATATCATGGAAATTGAGTATCCTTTGGCATTCGTTAAATACCCAATGAGATAAGTACCGATTCCAACAAACCCCGCAGTCCCTAAAGAAGCAAGTCCGGCATACCCTAAGAGAATTGAGAAACCTAATGCGATAATGATATAAATCATTGTGAGTCCTAATCCTCTTAAAACAGTTATCGGAATATTGACTCCCGTTATTCTTAAAAATTGGACAAAAAGTAATAAAAATCCTAAGGCGAAGAATCCGAAGTACGGATGATGAAGAATTTGATGAAGTTTTGCTTTACGTTCTAGTGAACGATTTACAGTATATAACATCATCTACACCTTCTTCGCAATCTTCTTGCCAAACAAACCCAGAGGTTTTGCTAAGACAATCAGTAAGATAATTAAGTAGACAATGGCGTTTTGCCATAAATTCGAGAAATAGAAGAGTAATCCTTGTAATAATGGTATGAGAATCGCACCGACTAACGGACCGCCAAAGGATGAAAATCCGCCTAAGATGGAAGCCATGAATCCGTTGACCTGATAAGAGACCATGAGTCCCGTCGTCACTTGCCCGCCAAAGGGAGCTGCTAAAACAGAAGCTAATCCTCCCAAAGCACCGGCAATCGCCCAACTCATCGCAGTGATGATTCTGGTATTGACACCCATCATCTTCGCAACGATTTCATTTGAAGCAGTCGCTCTAACGCCCAGTCCCCATTTTGTAAACCGCAAAGCGGCGAATAATACCACTAGCACAATTACGGTTAAATAAAGTGCATAGATTGAATGTTGCGGAATCGATAAAGACTGACCGAACAATGTGACAGGCACGATGTCATAACTAAGTCTTGGAATTTCTAGAGGTAAACCTCCAAAGGTTACAGGAATTAAACCAGAAATAACTAATACCAAGCCCATGGTAATCATTTGTTTACCAACAGAGGTAACATGTTTCGCTTTTCTAATGATAAATACATCAATTAAAATACCTAATATAAACGCAACTAAAGCAGAGACTAATATCGCTAAAAAAACCTTTTGAATCGTCGTTAGCGTGGTAGTCGCTGTGAGATATAAAATATATCTCGCTGCGAAGAACGCTCCTAACGTCGCCATACTGCCTTGCGCAAAGTTGGTCGTCATTGAGGTTTTGAAGATTAAAACAATACCTGTTGTTGCGAGCGCTAAAACACAAATACCTAATACTTTATCCATGATGGTTTGTAAGAACAAGAACATACCTAAACTATCGATGAGTAAAACCATAATGCTCGCAAATCCTAATATTAATAATCCATTAATTAATTTAGTTTGATTTTTTGATCGTTTTGGCAGTTTACGCAATACAAAGATGTCCACAATCGCATATACAACAATCAATGAAGCGATGATAATAATAAATGTGTTCCAAAACTTCGTTTCATTAAACATGGGCTTCACCCCACTTAATGATGTTCGCCGCCCACACATAACCGATACCGGCTGCGAGCATACAAACGACTGTACCCTCTTTAACTTGACCCGTTTGAAGCCCTAAATGTAAAGATAAGATTTGATCGATTTGGCCGATATGACCATAGTCTTCTAAATAGATGGTTTGATTATCTTTTAAATTAAAATCATTGATTAGCGATTCATGGCCAGAACGTTTAATATGCAAGATAGCCATAAAATCAATATCTTTTCTCGTCATCTCTGATTTTCTTAAGGCTTCATCGATACATTTGTACCAATTAGGCATTGAAACTTCATTTAAACGATTTTTCATTTTAATTGGATCAAGTAATCTCAGTGATTTTTTAGCTTCTTCAACATTGTCTTTAGTAATGGGATTGCAAGTTCCGCCAATTTCAACACCAGCGGTTCTAGCTAAAGTTCCATCGCCAATGACATGAGATCCAAGTAACAAGTTTTTGTTGTAATTCTTCTTTAAGAGAATGGCTCCGCCACCTGCGCCTAAGTTATACATCATTGACATATTTTTATCAGTGAAATCGACAAAGTCACCATTGCGGTAACCACCGACAACCATGACCATATTGATTTCATCATCAGCGATAAGCATATCTTTCGCCATTTTTAGTGCCGATACCGTGGTGCAACAACGGTTTTGAACGTCAATGCCCCAGGCATTATCCGCCCCAATTTCACCGATGACATAAAGCGCTGAAGTGGTTAATGGATATTCTTTCCATTCCTCACCCACATTTAATACAACATCGATTTCTTTAGGGTCCACACCCGTATTTTTTAAACAATCAAGTGCTGCTTTGACGCCCATTTCTTGAGTGCCATCATCAGGTCCTGGAATGGTTTTTTCTCGGATACCGAGTTTTTCTATGACTGCTTGTTCACTCCAAACACCTTGGGTTAATTCACTAATTTCCTTCGCAGTCATCCGACCCGATGGAAGATAAATCCCGGTGCCGACAATACCGACAGTGGGTTTCTTCATAAGTATCACCTTTTCTAAAATAAGATTATTTATAAACGCATTCCGCCATTAACATTAATCGTTTGGCCAGTAATGTAAGAAGCATCATCACTTGCTAAGAATAAAGCAACTTTAGCGATTTCTTCTGGTTGTCCTAAACGGCCTAACATCGTTAATTTAGCAAAACTTTGGAGTAATTCTTCTGGAACGGTTTTCAAAATATCCGTCATGACATATCCAGGTGCAATCGCATTACAACGAACGGCTGCGCTTTTTCTAGCAAATTCTTTTGCCCAAGTCATGGTTAATCCTAAAATACCAGCTTTAGAAGCAGCGTAGTTTGCTTGACCGATATTACCGAATACGCCAACGACTGAAGAAATATTGATAATGGATCCCGCTCCTTGATTCTCCATTTGCGGACCCACATATCTTGTTAAGTTAAAAACACCTTTTAAATTCACATTGAGAACTGCATCCCATTGTTCATCCGTCATTTTTCTCGTCATTGAATCTTTGGTGATGCCTGCATTATTCACTAATATGTCGATATGACCATATTCAGCTAATACTTCATCAAAGAAGACTTTACATCCAGTTGAATCCGTAACGTTTAATTTCTTATAGACGACATTTTCTTGTTCATAAGTCATTTCGCCCATATCTGCGGCGATAACTAATGCACCTTCTACTGCAAATGCTTTTGCGATTTCCATCCCGATGCCTTTCGCACCGCCGGTAACGATTGCTACTTTTCCTGCTAATTTCATTTTCATATCCTCCATTTATTATTTAACTAATTTTAAGATAACCGCTGTTCCCATACCACCACCGATGCAAAGACTTGCAAGACCGGTATTTTTATGGTTACGAAGCATTTCATAAATCAATGTGACGATAATTCGATTGCCTGATGCGCCAATTGGATGCCCTAAAGCAATCGCACCACCATTGACGTTTGTTTTAGCTAAAAGTTCATCACGGTTGACATGATGTTCTTCAATGAGTTCTTTTACAACCCCTAAACTTTGAGCAGCGAAAGCTTCATTAAGTTCTATGACATCCATTTTATCTAAGGTTGTATTCGCAAATTTTAATGCTTTACGAATCGCTGGCACTGGACCTAAGCCCATGACACTCGGTTCAACCCCTGCTTGTCCAATACCAATGACTTCAGCTAATATTGGAAGATGATGTTCTTTTACAAAGGCTTCACTCGCTAAAATCACAAAACTAGCACCATCGTTGATACCACTTGAGGTTGCTGCTGTGACGGAACCATCGGGTTTAAAAGCAGGACGAAGTTTTGCCATTTTATCCATCGATGTCAAACGATTTGGATATTCATCTCTTGCAAAGACTAAAGTTTCTTTACGAGTTTTAATTTCAATTGGAACGATTTCTTGATCAAATGTTCCAGCGTCAACTGCGTGGATAGCTTTTTCTTGGCTTTGCATTGAGAACACTTCTTGATCTATTCTTGGAATTGCATGTTTGCTTGCGATATTTTCTGCAGTGATTCCCATATGAATTTTATCAAAAGCATCGGTTAGTCCATCTTGAATCATATGGTCATTGACCGTAAAATCACTCATTTTGAAACCATCACGTGATTTAGCGGGAATAAGATAGGGAGCTTGGCTCATGGATTCAACACCACCAGCAACGATTAATTCTGCGACACCTGATGAAATGGACACGAAAGCGTTAATCACGGATTTCATACCAGAACCGCAAAGCATATTTAGTGAGTAAGCGGGAATATCAACGGGAATACCAGATTTGACAGCGATTTGACGAGCAATTCCTTGTCCAAGTCCTGCGGATAAGACGTTACCGATAATTACTTCATCGATTTTATCAACCGGAACTTTTGTCTCATTTAATAAAGACTTTAATACTTGTGTACCAAGTTCAGCAGGATGTAAATCTTTTAAGGCTCCTAAGAATGATCCAATGGGACTTCTTTTAGCACCGACAATAAAAACTTTTTGACTCATTTTTATACCCTCCATCAATACGCACCTTTATAGGTTACGCTATGTTAAACATTATATATGAATAAATGTTCATATTACAATAAAATAATACTGAAAGTAAGCGTTTTTGTCAAGCGCTTTCACTTAATGTTTTTAGCGATTTTACATAATTATGAAGTGATTCACAAAGTGAATAAAAGTTCACTGAATAAATCGCATCAAAAATAAGTGCTATTTTTCGCGATTTTTACTTGTTTTTTAATTTGAAATGCATTACAATTATCGTGGGTGATTAAATTATGAATAATGTCTCATATCGTTTGCCAAAAACGAAGACCGGTCAAAAAACTTTTGATAAAATTATTCGTGCAGGTAAAAAATTATTTGCCGGGAATGGATTCCAAGCGACTTCCATCAATGATATTATTGCAAAAGCGAGAGTTGCAGCTGGAACTTTTTATATCTACTTTGATAATAAACTTGCGCTCTACCTTTATTTACTTGATTTATATCGCACGAGCATTCGAAAAGCCTCTTCTAACGCGATTGTTGGACTTTCTTCAAGACAAGCCATGGAGCGAGAAGGATTAAAAGCTTTCATTATGTTCGTCAAGGAAGATCCACTTGCCTATAAATTGATTTGGGAATCACTATTTGTTGATTTTACAATCTTTAAAGAATATTACATGCAATTCGCTGATTCATATATGTATCACTTGAAGAAGTTTGTCGATAACGGTGAAGTTAGAAACGATATTGATATCGAAACGGTATCTTATGTCTTAATGGGTATCTCAAACTTCGTTGGTTTACAGATTTTATTCCGTGATAAAGTTACTGAGCAAGAAATCGATTTTGTCGTCGATGAAGCAATGAAAATATTAGCAGCTGGATTATTCTTGAAAGTATCTAAATAATAATAAAATTTCATAAAAATAGAGTCGAACTTATGAAGGTTCGACTCTTTGTTATTTATTAGCGATTAAATTCGTCCACAGACCAAGGTTGTTTCTTCATAACTGAGACAATCTCATCTTTGGATTTAGGTTGGCTGAAGTAATATCCTTGCATGAAGCGAACACCTAAATCGCTCATTTTCACAATCATGCTAGCATCTTCTACGCCTTCCGCAATAACAATTTTTTGTTTTTGTAAAGCAACAGCAATAACTCTTTCAATCTTATCGGCGTCTTCAATCTGGTTAATGTAACGCAAAACATCTTCTCTTGAAATTTTGAGGATACTTGCGTTAATCGACTGCATGTCTTTAATGATTTCGTATTGATCACCCATATCATCCATGGCAATTCTAAAACCGTAACGACGGAAATCTTGAAGATTGTGAACTGCTACAGGGTTTTTAATGACGGTATAGTAATCAATAATCTCAAGACAGAAAACTTCCGCTTCGGTTTCGTATTTTTTAACAATGTCATAAAATTGTTTCGCAACGCCATCCATCATCAATTGTTTTGGAGACAGGTTTGTTGAGATATACATATCTTTAATTTGCATGACTTTTTTCCAGTTAATGTATTGTGAAACAATCTTTTCAAAACCCCAGCTACCAAACCACGTGATATCACCAGTTAAATCCATAACATTTAAGAATTTACCAGGAGATAATATACCCATGGTTGGATGATTCCATCGAAGTAATGATTCAAGTCCGATTAATTTACCCGTTTTAATATCAACGATTGGTTGGTAATAAAGTAAGAATTCATCGTTAGAAATCGCTTTTTTGATTTCATTATAGTAATTGATATTGAATTGTTCTTTCTCAATCAATTCACTAGAATACATGGCATAACGATTTTTCCCTTGTTTCTTCGCGACATATAAAGCAATTTCTGCATTCTTGAGTAACTGATTTGCGGTTATGCCATCATAAGGGAATAATACGATACCGATGGAAGCAGTCATTAATTCAGGGGTTTGTTTTAAAGGTTGATTGATAACATCAAGTAAGTTTTTAGCGGTTTCGGCAATAATTTCTGAATCGGTCGCGTTTGGCATGTAGAAAATCATCGAGTCGCTATCATGTTTTCCTGCAACTGAATTCTTATCCCCAAACTTTCGAACACGGTTTCCAAGTTCCTCGATGATTTTATCCGCTAACTGATCGCCATAACGTTCGGTAATCGAACGGAAGTTATCGATATCCAAATAAAATAACGCACTGACAGATCCCTCTTTTGCATTCATTATTTCTTGATCAATCAATGCTAATAAATCCTTACTTTTCTTAGACAGTCCTTTTTTAGAATCGATGAGATGACTTTTATCGTTTTCATCTTTTTCAGCTTCTTTAATAGCTTTTGCGGTTAAGCGTTCTTCTCTAACTTGTTGAAATTCTTTTCGAACGCTAATAAAGAGGATAATTACAATGCCGATGGTAATTAAGATGATAATAGCAGCCGTTAAAATCTCCATTGCCATTTCATCAGCGTTTACATCTGATAAAAAATATGGTAATAACATAATTGTCCTCCTATTCCATGAAATCTTTGCCAAAGACATCGACGCGTTTCGCTTTAGCAACTTTATAAAATTGATCAACATATTCAATGGTATCTTCAAAATCTAAAGGTTTAGAAAACATAAAGCCTTGATAAATGTCACACCCTATTTGTTTTAAGAATTCATATTGTCTTCTTGATTCAACACCTTCAGCGACGACTTTCATATTTAAATTATGAACTAAGTCAATCACAGAACCAACAATTGAATGGTCTTTTTTAGAACTAAAGATTCCATCAATAAATGATTTATCAATCTTCAAGGTGTCAAAAGGAAGTTTTCTTAAGTAAGCTAGTGAAGCATTGCCGGTACCGAAATCATCTAGTGCAATTCGAGCATTGATTTGGTGAATGTAATTAATCGCATCTTCTAAGGCTATCGTTGAATCAATTAAAACACTTTCGGTGATTTCTAAGACTAAATATTTAGGGTCGATTCCCGTATCATTAATAATTCTTTCAAGCATATCGACAAACTCTTTTTGTAAGATTTGTACTGGACTCACGTTGATTGACATATTAAATTGCTTATCAAAGATTTTTGACATCTCAACTTGGGCACGACACGCTTCTCTTAGAACCCATTCACCGATGGGAATAATCAAATGAGATTCTTCAGCCAAATTAACAAATAATTGAGGGTTTATTTCGCCTAAAATCGGCGATTTCCATCTAACTAGTGCTTCAAAACCATACACTTCATTTTTGATATCAATCAAAGGTTGATAATGCAAATACATTTGATTGCGCCTAATGGCTTCTGGCATCTGTTCTCTAATTTGAGAAGTGTAATTAACTTCCTTCGTAATCTGATCGTTATAGAAAACATATTTCATATTTCCCGCTTGTTTTGCTTTAAAAAGTGCGGTATCACATTTTTTAATCAGTTCATCAACTTTTCGTCCGTCATAGGGAAAAACCGAAACTCCGATATTTATCTTGACATCAATTTTAGATTCACGGATTTCTAACGGATCACGGTACCCTTCTAAAACTGTTTTAATCGTTTTGTCAACCGCTTCAAGCGTTAACACTTTTGGTAGTATAAATAAAAATTCACTTCCAGAATTGGCAAATACTTTTTCTTTATCGCCAACAATACGCACTAGTCTATCAGCGAATATCTTTAAGAGTTCATCGCCAACGGCTTGTCCTCTTAACATGTTAATACTTTTCATATTGACGATATCAATGAGGCAAAAAGCGGTTTTGTCACTAGAGTTAGACATTATTTGTTCGATTTCTTTATGACAAGCTCTTCGGTTTTTCATGCCCGATACAGCATCATAAACGAAGTTTCGATAAACTAAATTGACTTGTTCACCGATATCTTTTGACATCGAATTAATCGCTTCAGCAACTTCTTTTAGTTCATTCTTATCTTCAACCTTCACTTCGACATCGAAATGACCGAGTTTGATTTCATCGATAGCTTTCATGATGTCATCTAAAGGCATCAACGTCTTTTTAATTCTTTTTGATAACGTAATTCCCATAAAAAGCAAGAATAGGAACATGGTTCCAGCTGCACCAGCATAGGTTAATTCTAATCCAAGGTTCCAATCCTCTAGCATTAAGAATGTCAAGATGGCTATTAAAATAGCTGTAAATATCGCTACCATAAAGAGCGTTACACTGACAATCGTCGAAACAAGCCTATAATGTTTAGGCTTTATTTCAGCAATTTTTTTCTTTTTTTTCTTATAGTATTTCTTGGACAAACATATCACCTAATTTCATGAGTTATTAATTGTCAAACCATGATCTAAAGAAATCGTAAAGACCCCATGGCGTATCTGTAGAAGGCGTTACTGACCGAATATAAATGTTAAAACGTCTTGTACGGTTTTGTTCAGCGTAACCAACGTAGTAATATTGACCAACTAATCCAGAAACATAATCAGAACCCGGATTTAAATAATAAACATCATGTTTTATCTCATAAGTATATAGCGGATTGAGATATTCATCAAGAGGTAATGAAATATCAAACATATAAAAACCAGACATATTACGTCCAAAGTTGTATTTATAGTTGATTGTGTTCGTAAAATAGAATTGAGCCATTTGATTGTTGAGAAGTGATATTTCATCGAAAACAGGGAATAAAGCAGGGTTTGTATTAAGATTATCTGGTTCTACAATTAATATAACTGAATCATTTTTTACTTCATAATTTTTCACGGTGATGATAAATAACGTATCAGCAAATTCAGCTGATGAGGATGCTAAACTACAGGTTTCTTCGCCAGCACCAGTACAGTAATAAATATCAAAGATTAAAGTCACGTTATAAGTAACATCAGTTACAGTAATGAAATAATAACTAAAAGTGTTTCCATCTTCTGATCTAACACGGTAAGGAATCATCGCTTCACCATCAACGCCGGTTTTTGGATCAATTGAAAAGTTCGCAATCAAAGGCGATATATCATCACCAGGTGCTACTTCAGTTCCATAATCCCATTGTAATGTTCCGGTATTCCAAGTACCTTTTGAAATTGTTGCACCATAAGGTAGATAATCAACCATATAAGGAACATATTGGTCAAATGGTGTATTCGATACTTTACCGTCAACACGGTAAATATAATAAGTTCCTTCAGCGCCGTCATAATCAATACCCGCAAAATAGACTCTTGGGTCATAAGCGGTTGCAATATCATCGCCATTAGCATCCGTGATAGAAATATCAGGGTAGACATTACCTGTGAGTAATTCAGAGAATTTAATATCTTTTAGATAAGAATCGGTGCCTTGAAGTTTTACGATATCAACACTTGTAGATAAAGTCACAAAGGTAGAGACTGTTTGATAAATTGTAAAGGTAAAGGTATAGGTATCTGGTAGTGTTGTATAATCCATAAATATTTCTAAATAATCATTCACACCATAGGTAATCCCTTGAATCGGTTCACTGATTGATGTTACAGCTATATGAATGTAAGGATAACTACCTTCTGTTAAGTTGTATAAGTTTAGGGTTTGGTCCAACCCTAAATCGAAAGTAAAGGTTGTTAATGCATCTTCACGAGAAGCATCAATTTGACCGATTGTAACTTCATTATCGTTCTTTAATACCGAGACAACATCGACAGTTCTTTCAGTGATGGTATGAACATAATCAACAAATGATGTTCCATTTTCAGCGGTTATACGGTACGTAACTGTATAAACTTTATAACCACTACCATTATAGGTTGGAGTTCCAACTGTTACACTCGTTAATGTCGCAAAAGGACTGATTGTAAATGTGCCTGCCGTAATAAAGTTGGGTGAATAAGTTGTTCTCGATAAATATTCAGCTAATCCCGTATTAGTTACCGGATTGGTTGCATTCGTTATACTAAGTGGATAACCAAAGTTGACACTAGAGGTTACCGTAGATGCTCCTATAACAACTGATCCATTGGATGAATAATAACTTAATCCAGACAATGTGGTTTGAGTCGAAGCGGCTTTATCAAATAAAACCGAATACTGGGTTGATGTAGGGAAGTATTTATAAAGCATTGTATAATCTCCAGATTTTAATACTCCAGAAGTAAAGGATATCAATACCGAATAATAACCTGTTCCTAAAGATATTGTAGCAGGATAAGGTGTAATTGTATAGTACTGAGGATTGACTGTAACACCATTATATTG
>PGXL01000038.1 GCA_002839095.1 Tenericutes bacterium HGW-Tenericutes-2
ATAAGGATTGAAATTAGTTCTCTAAATGCATTTACCCCTAATGCATTTGTTCGATGGGCTGAAGAAAATAAAATTGAAGTCCATGTTGGATTGTTAAAAAAAGACGGTCAAAAACTGAATGAGGTATTATACCACTCGATTACAAGCGATATTCCTTTTATCACCTTAAGTTTTGGCATGTCACTGGATGGTAAAATTGCGACAGTGACTGGTGATTCGAAATATATTTCTGGAAATGAATCAAGAGTATTCATTCACCAATTAAGAAATAAGCATCAAGCGATTCTTGTTGGTATTAATACGGTGAAAGTTGATCATCCGTCGCTGACGACAAGACTTGACCAAGGCATTTCAAGAAACCCCGATAAAATCATTCTCGATTCAAACTTACAAATTGATGAAGCAGAACCTTTACTTTATCAAAACAACCTTGCAAGAACAATTATCGTCACAAGAAAAGAGTCAAACCAAGCGAAAAAAACGCGATTAAAAAAACTGAAAGTCATCATTGTTGAAGTTGAAAATCCATCCACTCCCATGGATTTATATGAAATCTTAACCAAATTAAAATCAATCGGCATTGAATCAATTTTAGTTGAAGGGGGAGGAACCATACATTTTTCTTTCATCAAATCAAAGTATTTTAACCGGTTATACTCGACAATTTCACCCATTATTATAGGGGGCCAAAACGCAAAAACGGCAGTATCCGGAGAAGGTTTTTTAACACTTAATAACGCTGTTAAACTCAATTTTGATCATGTGTTTCAATTAGGACAAGATTATATTTTTGAAGCAACTCAAAAATTCGATAATACAAAGGAGAATAACCATGCTTAAGTATCTAACCGTTGAGGAATCTATTGAATTATTAAAAGAAGGAAATAAGATTATCTTAGTTGACGATGACAGTCTAGAAAATGAATGTCATTATGTCGCTATCGCAAAGCCAGTTTTAGACGAAAAACTCTTATCGCATTTTTGCCCTTATCAAACCGGACCGACAATTGTCTTAGGTTATGAAAAATACGGACAAGTAACCGGTGTTAAAAAGAACATCAATTTTGAATATGATGAAGATTTCGTCAATCTAGGCGTTGAATCAAAACGCTCTAAAGATACCATTGATGGTTTTATTTCTGCTTTGCTTAATGCCAATGCTTCTATCGATGATTTCCGTATCGGTGGTCAATATCAAGTGGTTTCCACGAGACAAGGTGGCGTTCTAAAAAGAGCAGCGGCATCCGAAGCTATTATTGATTTGTGCTGGTTAGCGAATCTTCCTCCGGTTGGATTATTTTATTCCTTGGTCACCAGTGATGGAAAATCCGTTACTGCCAATTACTTAAAAAAAGAAAAAGATGAATACCCGTTATTAAAAATATCGGACTTAATTTATGCGCGTCGACAAACCGATGTCTTGATTGAACGTGTCGCTTCGGCGAAAATGCCAACAAAATATGGTGAGTTTCAAATGGTTGGATTCATTAACAAACTCAACGGCGAACATCATGTTGCTTTGGTAAAAGGCGATGTATCAACAGAAGATCCTGTTTTAGTTCGAGTTCACTCCGAATGTTTAACGGGTGATTCTTTTGGATCTCAACGCTGTGATTGCGGCGAACAATTACACACCGCGATGCGAAGAATTGAAAAAGCCGGAAGGGGGATTATTCTTTACATGCGCCAGGAAGGCAGAGGCATAGGTCTCATCAATAAAATTAGAGCTTATGCTTTACAAGATCAAGGATTAGATACCGTTGAAGCCAATATTGCATTAGGGTTCCCTGATGATTTAAGAGACTATGGCATCGGTGCTCAAATGTTATCGAACTTGGGCGTTAAGAAAATGAAATTGATGACCAATAATCCTAAAAAAATTCATGGGTTATCAGGCTATGGCATTGAAATTGTCAACCGCGTTAAAATACAACTCAATCATAACGAAAGAAATGAATTTTACATGCGAACCAAAAAAGATAAGATGGGACATATGCTAGATTTTAAAAAGAAATGATTATTTAATATCAATAAAGGGATTAATACACTCAATTGTGTAGCAATCCCTTATTTTATTTAACATTTTGTTTAGCAAAAAAAACACATAAAAAATTTATTTCATTTGTCTTTTTCAGTGATATAATTAAATATAGATATTTATAATTCACAAACAAGGAGGATTTTCTATGCAATGGTGGGAAGCACTAACT
>PGXL01000039.1 GCA_002839095.1 Tenericutes bacterium HGW-Tenericutes-2
CGATCCTCTCTGATCCTTTGAGCAAGGAGAAAAGTCTCTCTATCGATGATTGCTTCGTGTGCATTCTCGGTATGATACATTGGAGCGAGTTCTTTATTCTTCACTTTCTTATGTGAAAGGTAATCAACCGTCAGTGTTTTCTGTTGAACCAAATCGCCGATGTATTTTTCGTTCTTAAGAATAACTGCGACTGTGGACATACTCCATTTGGTTGCACCAGCACCTGTAGTTGCTCCTATGGATTCCATATGTTTAGCAATCTTCATCGGACCGATGCCACTCACATACATTTGGAAGATTTCACGGACGATTTTAGCTTCTTCAGGAACAACGATTAGGTTACCACCTCGTTTGTCTTTGGTATAACCTAAGAACCGATTGTGATTCACAATTGGAACGCTATTGTTGAAACGCTTTTGAACATTCCATTTGACGTTCTCGCTCACGTTTCTTGCTTCCTCTTGGGCGATGGATGACATGATGGTTAATAAGAAGTCCACTTTTGGATCTGAGGAGTAGATGTTTTCTTTTTCAAAGAAGATCTCAACATTGATTGCTCTCATCTCTCTGATGTAGTTTAAGCAATCAACTGTATTTCTAGCGAATCGTGAGATTGACTTCGTCATGATCAAATCGATTTCACCACGCTTTGCAGCATCCATCATATTATTGAACTGTTTTCTGTGCTTGGTGGAAGTTCCGCTGATGCCCTCGTCTGCATAGATACCACAGAATGTCCATTCAGGGTTATTTTGAATCCTTTCGGTGTATTCGTCGGTTTGAGCGATGTAACTCGTTTTCTGTTCCTCATTATCGGTGGACACTCGAACGTAGGCACACACGCGCTTTTTGAGGTTCTTGGGGATGGTTCCTGATAAATCGAACACAGGTTTTGGTTGTATGACTCTGACTTGTTTGTTTTGCATTATTTTTACCTCCTTGGTTAGTACATATACATCACTCTAAAAGCAATGAATAGCAAGTCAATTCTCAACTATTTCATTGCTTTCTGATGTAATAAAGGTTATGTTGTATTGTTGTTTCAATCTGGATAGGATTTCTTTGTATTCACTTTCAGTGAGAAGCTTTTCCATATAAAGGTTAAAAGCTATCCTAACTGAGTAATCGTATTTCATTTGATCGGTAACGATCGTAGTCTTATTCATTGGTATCCTTTCTAAAGGATAAAAAGAAAAAAAAGGAATTGCCATAGCAATCCCTAGGGAAAGTGCGTGCCTAATGAGCACTGAGTTTGTGACGCTGCCTAACCTACCAACAGTAGTTTATCACTAATGAAAATTTAAAACTACATGCCAGTGGCACAAACGTATTGTAAGGTTTATAAGAAGTTAGGAATATGAAAATTCTTTGAAATTGTACCTGCATGAATACCGTGTATAATAAGGTTTTCTGACTGTGCTTTTGTAAAGTTAAACATTTCATCAAGAATAAAGAAACAACCTCCGCCATCTATGTTGTAAAATATCTTAGAGACATAGTGCCGGTTATAGTATGAAAAGAGCATCACTTGATTCTTGTGATAGGTTTGCGTACGCCAGAAGAAGTCTATTTTTTGCTCGTTATATCTCACCAGAATGACATCATCATTTTCTGCATTGATATTATAAGGTAGGACTTGCTTGAGCTCATTATCTACCATCTCGTAGGTTCTGAATGCGAGGGTGTTATTGATTCTGTTTGAGAATGGATTACCGGTTATGTGATCAATCGAAACACCATAGAACTGAGAAAGCTTAATTAAATCGTGTATTCCAATCTCCCTGGAGCCGTTCTCGTAATTGAGATAGCCTTGGCGGGATTTTTTTATGACGCTAGCTACTTGGGTTGTTGATAAATTGTGTGAGATACGTAGACGCTTTAGATTCTCACAGATGAACAAATTATTAAAATCATCTTCGGTGTTTAATTTAACCATGGAGGTCACCTCTTCACATTCGTATATTTTCGCAAGAATGATACCACAACAAATGTTTACAAGTCAATGTTACTGATGACATTAACTATCAATTTAATCGTAAAAATGAGGGTTTTCTGCTATTTGAAAACTCTTTTTGTTGCTGTTGTGATTTCAGTACATGCCTGTCAACGGAACAGGGAAAGTTCAGAATCGCGACCGAGCCACACCGCTACCAAGGTTTTATCTTATTGAACACAGAAACAATCTGGGTTTATCCGTGGAGGAAGTATCCAGAATGTTAAATCTCTCTCATTATTACTATTACCAAATAGAGAGTGGCCGAAGGGGTCAGAAACTACCGATACCACTCGTATTAGAACTCATCAGAGTCCTGCAGATCGATGCGATCAAATTTCTAGAGCTCGAGAGTGAACATGTAAAGAAACACAACGAATTCAATCGGATGAAGTAAAAAAAGACGCCAAGCTTGTATTTGGGGTACAAACCTGGCCAGTAGAAAAGCGACCGCCCTTCTACAATTCCGATTATACAACTCATTACTAAAATAACAAACCATTGAAAGGATAAAAATGGACGACAAGGGCTTTTTTCGAGAGATTATCGATATTTATATCCAAAGATTCGATATCAAAGAAAACACCAAGCGTTCCTACGGGAAGATGCTTGCCCAGTTCGCTGAGTTCGTTGATGGCTTGCCTAACCTACCAACCAGGCAAGATGTCATGGCTTATCGTGAACAACTAAAGTCCAGGCTAAGAGCTGCATCCGTTCAAAAACACATTGTAGTCATAAGGGGATTTTATCGATGGTACTACATTGAAGGATTTGGACCCAATGCAGCTGAAGGTGTAAAAGGTATGAAGATTGAATCCGACTTTAAGAGAGAATCATTATCTCTTGAAGCGGCTATTAAACTATTAAACAGAGCTAAACGCTATGCGAGTAAGAGCATCATTGGAAAAAGAGATCATGCTCTGATCGCACTATTATTAACAACCGGATTAAGAACGATTGAAGTGGAAAGAGCAGATGTGGATGATATCAGCTTCGTGGATGAAACCAAGGTGTTATACATCATGGGTAAAGGTCACGATGAGAAGGATGCGTATGTCAAACTCTCTCCAGAAGTGTATGGCTTGATTGAAGAATATTTGATCGAGCGACAAGATGAATATAAACCACTCTTCATTAATCATACGAAACCCTATCAGGGAACAAGACTAAGAACACGAATGATTAGTATGGTGGTTAAAGAAATGCTCAGAGATATCGGGATCGATGATCCCAAGTATTCTGCCCATAGCCTTAGGCATACAGCAGCTTCTTTAGCGCTGGACTTGGGTGGAGATTTAGATGCAGCA
>PGXL01000040.1:0-2054 GCA_002839095.1 Tenericutes bacterium HGW-Tenericutes-2
AGGAAACATTATGATTATTCATGATATCTCAATGAGTATCAATCCCTCAATGACTGTTTACAAGAATCGCGATAACAAGCGTCCTGAACTGATTAACGCAGCGAGTTTTGAAAAAGAAGGTGTATTTGAAACAAAACTTTCAATGAATCTTCATACGGGAACGCATATTGATTTTCCATTACATACCATTCAAAATGGAGTTAATTCAAACCAATATGAGTTAGAAACGTTTTTGGGTATCGCGAAAGTCTTTGATTTATTGCATGTCAATGATCATATTTCTGAGAGTGATTTACTACCGCTGGATATCAAAGAAAATGATTTCGTTTTATTTAAAACAAAAAATAGTGAGTCTGAGTCATTTGATTTTGAGTTTATTTATGTTGATTTAAGTGCAGCGAAATACCTATCTAAAAAGAAGATTCGTGGAGTGGGAATTGATTCGCTTGGGATTGAAAGAAATCAAGCCAATCATCCAACGCATGATACACTTTTAAGCCAAAATATCGTCATTTTAGAAGGATTAAGATTAAACAATATTAGTGCTAAAACCTATGATTTTATCTGTTTGCCTCTTAAAATTGATGCAGTTGAAGCTTTACCTGTCCGCGCAATCTTGATAGAAAACGACGTTAATCAATAATTACGATTGTTTAAATTCGTTTTTCGTTGTACAATTCTTCTATAGTCTTAACAGAAAGGGTGATAAAATGTTACAGTATGCCTGTGATTTGTCCACTCTCCAAAGTAAAAATAAAGTTCGTTTAATGATTAACAATCGCCCTGTGTTACTAGTGATATCTGATGGCTTACCTTTTGCCATCGCTGATAAGTGTCCACACCAAGGATACTCATTATTTACTGGCAAATATGATAATGGAATAATTGCATGCAAAGAACATGGATTGCAAATCGATGTTCGAACCGGAAAAATCGTTAATCCGTTAAAAGCAGCTGCTTTAAGAATGGATGAATCAGAACATACGATTAAAACCTATGAACTTTTTGTTGAAAATGACAAAGTTTACTTTGTTCTTTAAATATAATTAAAAGGAGGGTATGTTTTAAACATACACAAAACCAATGGAAAAGGCATTAAAGTTATACCAAGAAACAAATCAAAAGCTCAAAGCATTTTACCTCGTGATGTTTTTACATGGTTGGGATTCATCAACAGAAGCTCCCCATGACGCCATGGAGTACCGTTCAAAACAATTAGGGGTTTTATCTGAAATGTATTACCGTATCTCTACAGATCCAGCGTATGAACAAGCCATTGAGACCTTATATCAAAATAAGGACCAATTAGACTCTGTCTTATCGCATGAAGTGGTTGAAAGACGTAAAGAAATAGTCAAAACAAAAAAAATACCAGTAGAAGAATATGTCAAATATCAAGAATTAATGACACAAGCCTATCAAGTCTATGTTGATGCGAAGCGTTCAAGCAATTATGAACTTTATAAACCCTATTTATTAAAAGTCATTGATTTTAAAAAGAAATACTTACAATGGGTAAAAACCAGTGACATGAAAGGTTATAATATTTTCTTAGACGAATTTGAATCAGGTTTCTCAATTGCAGAGTACGATCTGTTTTTTAACACATTAAAAGAAAGACTCGTTCCTTTTGCAAAGGCAGTTTCTAAATTAAAATCAAATTATAATAAATCATTCACTAAGAAATCTTTTTCAGTCGACAAGCAAAGAATCTTTGCGAACTATTTGAGAGATGTCTTTTGTTTTGATCCGAACCGAACTGTCGTTAAAGAAAGTGAACATCCTTTTACAACGAACAATGGAACGTCAGATGTGAGAATTACAACGCATTATCATGCGGATAATTTACAAAGTGCCATTTTTTCTGCCATCCATGAAATGGGTCATGGTCTTTATGAACTTCAAGTGTCAAAAGAACTCGATGATACAATGTCAGGTAGCGGAGCTTCCATGGCAATGCATGAGAGCCAATCACGAATGATGGAAAATATGATTGGACGTAGTGATGTCTTTTGGCAACGGCATTATCCAAAATTACTTGAACTATTCCCTAA
>PGXL01000040.1:2123-2993 GCA_002839095.1 Tenericutes bacterium HGW-Tenericutes-2
TCTCGTGGTTTTATTCGTACTGAAGCGGATGAACTCACATATGCACTTCATATCATGGTTCGCTATGAAATGGAAAAAATGATTTTTAATAAGAACATTGATTTAGAAACATTACCAACTGTATGGAATAAACTCTATAAAAAGTATTTAGGTGTCACTGTTCCTAATGATCAAGTTGGTATCTTACAAGATGTCCATTGGTCTCAAGGTTCCTTTGGGTATTTTCCTACATATGCATTAGGCTCTGCTTATGCAGCTCAAATCTATCATGCGATGTCAAAAGATATCGACATTAACCAATCGATTAATGATGAAAATCTTCGAAAAATCGCCGATTGGTTAAAAGAACATATCCATAAGTATGGATCTTCAAAACCACCGAAAGAAATCCTTAAATTAGCGACGGGCGAAGATTTTAATCCGAACTACTACGTCGATTATTTGATTGAAAAATACTCAAAACTTTATCAATTGTAAGATTGAATACCGAACACTTTGGTTTTTAAAGCATCCTAAGATTTTTTTACACCAGTCATTTTAGTGTAATCCTTTGTATTTGGTTGACTATTTACTCATTGGATTTTATCGATGAAAGAATTAAATTGCCTGCTAATCAATCATTATTTTAAAGAAGTTTTATTACTTCGTTGTGCCAACTAAGGAGAAGTACATGAAAAAGCAAGACTTCATATGGATATTAATCCTTTGTGGAATTACATCTATTTTTGTGATACCTTATACCCGAAACCTTTATGAGAATATTAATGCACAATTTCCATATTTATTAGGGTTTCTAAAAACAAGTATTTTAGCTTTGATGGGAGAATTATTGGTTTCTAGAATCCAAAACAAACAATATTTTTATGGAAC
>PGXL01000019.1 GCA_002839095.1 Tenericutes bacterium HGW-Tenericutes-2
TATGAACAAGAACAATAGAGATACTACTTTCAAGTAGTGTTGATAGGATACCCTTCTCTTTATAAAAGCTAGAATAATATCTGAATTTCAAAAAAATCATCATGATAACAAATGCATATATAAATATGTTCAAGACAAAGTTCATTGGTATGATCCACTCAAACCATAGCTTACCAATAACAACAAAAGGATATTTTGGTATATCTAAAATACGATAAAAAATTGGATTGCTTATTTTAAAGATTAAGGCTTTGATGTTGAGCATAAATGATCCAACTAAAAGTACAAATAGTCCGTTAAAAAGGATAATAAAGATTTTTATAAAATATATTTTTTGATTGGATAACGTACGCTTCGCATATAGGTATTGATTATCTATATAATAATCTCTAATGAATATCACGATAGAAAGTATAAGCATGAAAACAAAAGTGATTTCAATAAATAACTGTTCATTTTGATAAGTGATTTGATTATAGATATTAGAATTGATAAGAGAAAACGATAAAAGAGTGACCATAAAAATCAATAAAATCACTCGAAATCTTTTTAATTCAAGAATAAATAAGTTTCTCATGTTTCCCCCCATGGTTTAACCCATCTCTCAATACGTGGATATTTTCCTTCTTCATAGATAAATCCATTGAAATTTACGATTGGTTCACCACTCTTTAACCGTTCTGGAGTTATATGAAAACGATCTGGATAATTACCAACCATTGTTGAATAAACTGCATCTATTGTATTACTATAGTTATATTTCCAAATATCACCTGTTACAAAAAAACTCGTATAAATCTCACTTGAATCGTTATACATTCCATCAAAGTAAAAATTATTGATGAGTATTGAATCACCACTATAAGTAGCCATCGCTGATGCGATATATTCTGTTCCAGTTTGATTTGAAAGGTTTGCAATAACATATCCTCTATCAATTGTATAAAATAGTGCTTCTCGTCTTTGATTGGATATAGATAAATCTACATTTCCAACGATTCCACCAATCAGTAATGCATTTCCGTCAATTTCACCTTCAAATGAGACTCCTCTATAAAATGAGTTGTCTGAATAGCCAACAATACCCCCAATATATTTAACAAGCTGTGTAGACTGAATTTTCCCTTCCACTTTGATATTGGTAATGAGAGAATCCTTAGCCTCTGCAGCAAGTACACCAACAATGGTCAGTTGATTACTTTGATTTGGACCTAGAAAAATATCAACATCATCAAATATCAATCCATCTATTCTAGCCTTATCAATACGCTTGAAAAATCCAGTAAAGAAGTTATCTATGGATCGAAAATTTGAAATTTTATACTGCTCTGGGTTGATTAGTACTCCACTGAACTGTTCTATGGGTAGCTTATAACCATTTTTATTGATATTATTTGCATCTATATCTTCTGCTAGATAATAGCTTCCATTTGGAAACTCGGTCAAATAATAAAGAATGTTTTCATTATTCAAACCAATGAATTTTGAATTGAGCTGATCATTTTTACTAATGATGAAATTCCCGTAATAAACAGTTGCAACATTTTTGTTGTTTTTAACAAGTCTGACATTAATTCTTACAATTCCTTCTTCTATAGCAACAGGTTGATTTAATCGATTGATTTTTATTTTTTGTTGAAAGTTACTATAACTACTCACATAGTTTTCATAAAAAAGATGATCAAAATCATAGGTATCAGATAGATAATCAAAATTGATGTCAATAATATCACCAATGTTGATATATCTTGTATCATACAAGCTATAATCGCTTATACGAGTTTGATCATTTCCATTTGAGCATGAAGAAAGGAATATCAGTAAACATATACTGATTGAAAGTATAGTAAATTTCTTTGACTTTCGATTCATAATATCCCCCCCTTATCTACTCTTCTCTCATTTTGATTTTAATAAATATTTCTAATGATTTCTTTTCATTTTTTCTGACTTCTTCAACATCATAGACATCTATTTCTTTATTCTTCTTGATGAGTAAACACTTGCTGGCAACTGCTTCAAATTCATTGATTTGGTGCGTAGCAATGATAAATGTTTTGTCTTCTGTATATCTTTCAATAATCATTTTTCTGAAGTTTTCATCAAAGAGAAGGTCAACATTAGGAAACGGTTCATCAATGATGTATAGATCTGCTTCAAAGGATAAACAAATAAGAAAAGCTAATATTTTCTTCTTACCTTCTGACATCTTTCTAATCACAGCATCCTTTTTCAAACTGAGTAAGGATAATTGATCATATGCATATGTAAAATTAAAGTTTTTGTTGACTGTCTGATAAAAAAGGATTAAGTCACTTACTTTCATATATGGATAGTAAACAAGCTTAGATGGCATGTAGCTGATTTTATTTCTATTCACAAAGTGCATTAAATACAGGTTATGTTCATTTTGCTCAACACCAGCTAATATACGTAAAAGAGTTGATTTCCCAACTGCATTTCTACCTGCAATGAGATAGATTTCCCCTTTTTGTATTTCAACATAAGTATCATCAAAAACAATGACTTTGCCATGATCATATGATTTTCTTATTTCCCCCTTAATCATTACTGCCATGTGTGCCCCCTAGTATCGCGAATTGGTCCTAATTGTATATTTCTTTCTTATGGTTTTCTATATACTCATTAAAAAACTCTATATTTTCATTGCATGATGTAAGTGTATTGATATAATCCTTCGTTTTTTCGTTTAAAAAGATTCTTTTTCTAGTTTGAATTAAGTTAAAATCATCGGTAACAAAGTTGCCAAGTGTTCCATGTGTTTCAATTAACCCTTCATCAAGTAGCTCCTGATAGACTCTTTTGATGGTGTTTGGATTGACCTCAAGTTCAATTGCCATATCTCTAATCGATTCAATTTTACTTCCGGGTTTTCTAGTACCACTGTATATTCCTATTCTTAAATAATCAGCAAGCTGAATAAAGATAGAAATATTCGGATTGATATGAAGCACAACCTCACCCCTTACTGTGCTATCTAGATAGTACACTCTCATTATAAATAAAAAACGCACCTTTGTAAAGATGCATTTCAAATATTAAATAATTTCTTTATTCTATATAAAATATAGTTTTTTTATTTATCTCTTGAAACGTAAGATCCATCATTTGTATTGACAATGATCTTTTCGCCTTCTTCAATAAACATTGGAACCTTAACAAGCAATCCAGTTTGCATAATCGCATCCTTCATCGCGTTTGTTTTCGTATCTCCCTTAACACCAGGTACTGTTTCTCTAACTTCTAAAACAACCTTATCTGGTAGTGATACCCCAAGGATTTCAGTGTTGTTATAAAACATAACTTCAACTGACATACCTTCAAAGATATAGTTTAATTCTCTTTCAACTTGAGCAAATGGAATTTCAATTTGCTCATAATTTTCATTGTTCATAAAAATATAAGTGTTATTTTCTGTGTAAAGATATTGCATCATAATCTTATCGATTTGTGCACGTTCAATTTTTGTTCCTGCATTGAATGTGTAATCAGTTACTGATCCAGTTCTTAGGTTTCTTAGCTTGGTTCTAACAAACGCAGCACCTTTACCTGGTTTAACATGCATGAACTCGATGACTGAATATAGGTTACCTTCATGTACGATGGTTTGACCTGTTTTAAATTCGTTTGTACTAATCATTATTATTAACTCCCTTGTTGGTTTTTTGCCGTTTTAATTATACACGATTAAAATCATATAAACAATAAAATCGTTTGTTTTCTAATAAAAAAAGGCAAATAATCGAATTATTCGCCTAAATTGATGAGATATAGAATTGCTTCTATATAGCTGTCTAACTTTTTACCCATAAAGCGTTTATTGACAACATCTGTAATATAATCTATTTTTCTAAAATCTTCTCTTTGGTCGATATCTGATAAATGAACCTCAACCTTAGGGATTGTAATGATATCCAGTGCATCACGAATCGCAATCGATGTATGGGTGAATGCTCCTGGATTGATTAAGAGTGCGTCATAAGGTTCATCCATCGAATGATGGATTACCTCAATGATTTCACCTTCATAATTGGATTGATAGAATGTGAATTCAATATCAGGAAACTTATTAGATAATAGATCATAGAGTTCATCTAAAGTCATCTTTCCATATAGTTCTTTATTTCTTTTACCTAGCATATTTAAATTCGGTCCATGAATGACTAAAATGTTCATTGGTTAACCTCATTTTTTATGTAGTTTAAAATCACTTTGACGGTTTGTTCAACGTCATAATTATTAGAAACGACTGCATCTGCAAAATCCTGATACTTAAAGTATCTTTCATCAAAGAGCTGTTCTAGCGTTTTTGTTTTTAGTAAAGGGCGATGATAATCGGTTTCAAGTCTTTCTTTAATGACGTCTAAGTCAGTATCTAAATAGAATTTGATGCCATCCATGAGTTCTTTATTTTCTTTTTTGATAACTACTCCACCACCACAGGCAACAACAACTTCGTCAGCAGGGATTTTAGTCAGTGCTTCGGTTTCTAGTTCTCTAAATTTAGCTTCTCCATATTTTTCAAAGATTTCTTCGATAAATAAATGAGCGTCACGTTCAATTACACCATCTAGATCAATATAGGTATAGCCTAAAGCCTTCGCTAGATTTCTAGCGATGGTTGTCTTACCAGATCCTGGCATTCCAATTAAATAAATTCTCATACTTACTCCTCCTTCAAAAAGGATTGAATTAAGTCAAATGCGTCTTTATCTAGTGTTTCTGATAAAGCGTCTAATATGACTGGGTTCATCTGATTCTTAAAAAATGTTTTTTGTTTTTTAGCAAGCTTTTTAGACACACTAATAATTTCAGCCTTCGCTTCATCTAATGTTATTTTACCATCTAAATATTGATTTAGTTCTCTATATCCGATCGCGTTGATGCGAATGTTATCTTTATCAAGAGATTCAACCTCTTCAATAAAGCCTTCCATGATTTGCTTATCTAATCTTAGTTTTAATCTATCCTCTAATACTTTACGGTCTAAATCGAGATAAATAATTAAGGGATTATAAAGCAGTTCATCCTTTTTATTTTTCTTAGATCTGTGTTCTCCTGATAAGGCTTGTTCGAGTGCGCGAAGTACTCTTCTACGATTATTTAAATCAATTTGAATTAAGGGATCTAAATCTAAGAGCATTTGATAAAGCTCTTCATTAGAATAGCTTTGATAGCTTAAATCAAAAGCTTCATCTCTTCCTTTTTCAATAAATTCATATTGATACAAAGCAGCCTTAATATATAAGCCAGTTCCACCAACTATCATTGGAATATCAATTTGATCAATTAATGATCTAACATCATTTTGAAAATTAAAGACGGAATAAGAATCATTAGGATCTCTTATATCAAATAGGTGATGTGGTATACCTTCCTTTTCACTTTCCTTGATTTTAGCAGATCCAATATTAAGTCTTCTATAGATTTGAACGGAATCACCATTTATAATCTCAGCATTAAAAAGCTTAGCAAGTTTAACGGATAATCTTGTTTTACCTGATCCTGTGGGACCTACTATCACGATAACCTTTTTCATTATAAAACCCTTTTAAACATGCGTTCAACATCATGATGTGTTAGCTTAATGATGGTTGGTCTTCCATGAGGACATGTATAAGGATTATCGCATGTTTTAAGCTTTTTGAGTAGTGCTTGAACTTCGATTAAAGATAATGCTTTATTCGCTTTAATCGCACCCTTACAGCTTATATCCTTAGCTAGCGTATCCCTCAGAATAGCTAAATCAATCTTATTTTTATCAGTTAGCATACTAATCATTTGCTCGATCGCGATTTCTATTTCTGAATCTAATAACCAAACGGGTAAAGCGATTAACTCTAGATCTTTATTAAATGAAAATCCGAAGGAATTGAATTCATTTAAATGATTTTGAATCACTTCTTTATCTTCTTTAGTTAAGGATAATTCCTTCGTAATCAGTAAATTTTTAACTGCTGGATTGGGTTTAGCAAGTGAAACAAAATAGTGTTCATAACGAATACGCTCAGCAGCTGCGTGCTGATCCATTAAGTATAATCCTTCTTCATTTTGAAATAATAAATACGTTCCTGAAAAGACCCCTATATAATCCATATCTGGAATTTTATTTGAAACATCTAAGCTTCTTTCTATGAAAGACGCGTTAAAGTTTTCATGATGTGAATCTTCAAATAGCATGGTTTGAGGCGTATAGGTTTCAATCTCATCCTTATGAATGACCTTGATATTTTCTGGAATTGGATGCGTCTTTTTTTGTAGTGCATTTTTAACAAAGTTTTCGATGTGATAGCTTAAACTCGATTCATTAACGAATTTCACTTCATATTTTTGGGGATGTACATTGACATCTAATAAGCTCGAATCCATCTCTAAATGGATTAAAGCGATTGGATACTTTCCAACCATCATGAATGAATGATATCCATCAATAACTGCTTGGATCAGCTGATAATTTCTTATATATCTGCCATTGACAAAGATAGAAATATCCTTTTTTCTAGATCTTGAAATGGAGGGGGAAAGTAAATATCCAGTGATTTTTATTTTTTGAACGGTTTCACTAAATTCAGTTAATCCTAAGGTCATTTTGGATCCGTAAATCGCATCAATTAAGCTATAAAAATCATTATTTCCAAATGTTTTTTTAGTGATTTTTTCATCGATGGTTAAGCTCATTCTTATATCTGGATTTGCAAGTGCTAGCCTGTCAAATATATCTATAATAGCAAACCTTTCAGAGACCTCTGATTTGATATATTTAAATCTTGCTGGTGTGTTATAAAATAAATCACTTACTTCAACAACAGTTCCTTTATTGAGAGTTGCACTTCCATCACCTATGAAATGACCGCCGTGATAGGTTACATAAATACCTTCACTGTTTTCCTGTCTTGTTTTTAAGGTGACCTTAGAAACGGATGCGATCGCAGCGAGTGCTTCACCGCGAAAGCCAAGGGTATTGATATGAGATAAATCACTTTCATCCTTTATTTTTGAGGTTGCATGTCTGTCAAATGCTAAATGTGCATCTAAAAAATCCATTCCAGAGCCATTGTCTGTAACGATCATTTGCTTCATACCCATATCAGTCACTTCTACACTAATTTCGGTTGAATTTGCATCGATTGAATTTTCGATAAGCTCCTTTAATACAGATGCTGGGCGGTCAACGACCTCACCAGCAGCGATCATATTGGCAAGCTTTGGATCCATTAATTTAATAATAGACATGTTAATCCTCTATTTCTTGGGTTTAATGATTTGTTGGTAGTGCTTGAGTAAAAGTAGCGCATCAATTGGTGTGAGCTGATCGGTATTAATCTTTTCGATTTCATCTAATACACCTAATTTTTCTGATTCTATAATAGTAACTGATTCTTCTTCGAATTTTTCATAATTAAATAAATCAAGAACAACCTTATTTTCCTTTTGTTCAAGCTTATCTAGAATCTCTTTGCTTCGTTTAATCAATGCCTTTGGAAGATGAGCTAGGTTAGCGACCTGTATCCCGTAAGACTTATCCGTCGTTCCCTTTTCAACATGATGAAGAAAAACCATCGTATCATTTTCTTCCTTAGCCTTTACACATAAATTCGTAAGTCTAGATAGACTATTTTCTAAGACTGTTAACTCATGATAATGTGTTGAAAATAGTGTTTGAGCCTTAATCTTTTCATGAATATATTCAATCATTCCTTGAGCAAGTGCCATCCCGTCATAGGTCGCAGTTCCTCTACCGATTTCATCAAATAAAATTAAACTCTTTTCTGTAGCCTTCGTTAATGCTTCATTGGATTCAACCATTTCAACCATGAAAGTGGATTTTCCACCAGAAAGGTCATCAGAGGATCCAATTCTTGTATAGATAGCATCATAAAGCGGTAAATGTGCGCTATCTGCTGGTACAAATGATCCCATTTGTGCCATATAAACAATGACTGCAAACATGCGCATATATGTCGATTTACCACTCATGTTAGGACCTGTGATTAAAAAGATTTCTCCTTCTTCCATCTTGACATCGTTAGCTACAAACTTAGTAAATCTTTCAACAACCGGATGTCTGCCAGAAATGACTTCTACTTTTCTAGCATGATGAAGTGTTGGTCTTTTATAATTATATTTTTCTGCAACTACAGCTAGACTTAAGTAAACATCTATTTCAGCTACTTTAGTTGATAGCTCTTGAAGTGAGAATGTAAATCCTTCAGCAAAATCTCTAATCTCTTTAAATAGTTCATATTCCAGGGTCATACTCTTATCCTTGGCATGGAGAAGATCATCTTCTTTTTCCTTTAGGATTGGTGTGATAAATCTTTCACTATTTGCGAGTGTTTGTTTTCTATCATACCCAAACTCTTCTTTAACTAAAAGAGAATTTCCTTTAGAGACTTCAATATAATATCCAAAGACTCTATTATAACCAACTCTTAGATTTTTAATACCAGTTCTTTCACGTTCTTGAATCTCAAAATCATTTAGCCATTCTTGACCATGTAGATCGATATCTCTTAATTCATCTAATTTCTCATTAAATCCTTTTTTGATAATTCCACCATCCTTTAAGGCAATTGGTGGCTCAGGCATAATCGCTTTTTCTAAGAAAAGATATAGCTCCTGATGGTCATTCATGCTAGAAATCATTTCATCAAGCATCGGATTTTTATAGAGCAATAAGGCTTCCTTCAAATCAGGAATTTGTTTTAGTGTTTCCTTAAGCTGATATAAGTCTCTCGCATTCACGGTATTAAATGAAATTCTACCGACAATACGGTTAATGTCATAAATATATTTCAAATGATCTAAAACACGTTCTCTTGGTTGATAAGGAGTGAGTGCATCGATTAGATCATATCTTTTATTTAATTCCTTCATGTCATTTAATGGATGATTCGCTATGGATTTAAGCATTCTAGAACCCATGGCTGTCTGACATTCATTTAAATGATAGAGTAGTGTTGTTTGATGATTATTTACAAGTGATTCATCAATTTCTAAATGCTTTTTCACTCTATAATCCAAATGCATATGTCCTAATCTTTGAATGACCTTAAAGGGCATTAAATGATGAATCATTTGTTTCTGGGTATTGACTAAATAGTTTAAGAGGTGAGAAGCTGCTCTTTTCTGTTCCCGCTCTAAATGATTCAAATACTTTTGTTCGATAATTTGAAATTGATCAGATATAGAGACGAGTCTTTCATTATCATTCAAAAGTTTAATGAATGTTTCATCAAAATGAGGAGGTAGCACGACTTCACGAATATCTAAGCTTAAGATTAAATCAAGTACACTCTTTTTCTCTAATGAATCGGTGATAAATGATTCCCCTGTTGAGATATCAACATAGGTTAAGGCATATCCCTTTTCTGTAAGTAATATACTTCCAATAAAGTTATTTGATTTCGCATCCAAAATTCCATCATCTAAGACAGTTCCTGGAGTAATTAATCGAATCACTTCTCTTTTTACTAATCCTTTACCAGCTTCAGTCACCTGCTCAACGATCGCAATCTTAAATCCCTTTTCAATTAATTTTTGAACATAAGGCTTTACCGCATGATAGGGAACCCCGCACATAGGAACCTTAGCACCTGCGTCTCTAGAGGTTAAGGCAATTTCTAGAACCTTAGATGCAAGAATCGCATCATCAAAAAACATTTCATAGAAATCCCCTAATCTAAAAAAGACTATCGCATCTGCGTAGTCTTCTTTAATTTCAAGGTATTGTTGCATCATTGGGGTATATTTCTGTTTATCCATGGTTGACCCCCTCGTTTTATTTCAAACTTTTTATTATAAGCCTAGCATAATTAATAAATCGTGAATGTGTTGAACCATACCTTTTCCACTGATTTGGAATAGACCGTTGATTGTGTCATCAAATCCATCAAGGAAAGGAGCTGCCCAGAAATAAGAAATTGTTGAGTATAGTACAAGAAGAATAACAATGATAGCTAAGGCGATTAAAATGAATTTAAATAGGAATAATCCAACCTTCTTTAAAATGATCGCTTCCTTTGGTGGAAGATCGTCATCGTCATCATCCTTATTGGTTCCAATTGAAGATTGAGCTTTTCTTTCTTCAATAAACTTTTCGCGATGCTCAGCTTCATCTTCCTTAACTAATTTCTTTAATTGCTTTGGATTGCCATAAAATTCTGCGGTATTTAATACAAGTGGTTCGGATGCAGTTCCTGCTTTAGGTGTTTCATCCTTTGAGCTATCCATTTGTATTTGATTATCACTCACTGCTTTTTCAACTGCTTTTCTAAGCATCTTAATTTCATTAACAAGCTCGCTTAGATCAAATGGTGCTGAAGCATATTGAACTTGAGTTTCTCTTGGCTGTGGCTTAAATACTTCTTCAACAGTCGTTTGAACCTCTTCAATTGGTTCTTCAACAACTGCTTCTTCAACAACAGTTTCAGCAGGTGCTTCACCCTTGTCTTCTTCTTCATCGAGTTGAACAACAGTAGGTTCATCCTTTGGTTTAGGAGCTTCTTCTACATGCTTAGCAACTTCTTCAACTTCCTTTTCATAAACCTTTGGTGAATCAGGAACGAAGTATGCTTCTTTAGTTTCACTAGCATTAGCTAGAATATATTCAATAATTTCTTCTTTTTTAAGTTCAGTTGATGCTTTAATATCATGGTCAATAGCGAAACGCTGCATGATTAAAACAGACATACCTCTGACTTGAGTTTCAAGTTGATCTGTATGTTGACCGCGTTCCTTTAATTCATGAATAATGATATCTGCAAGCTCAGTCTTCTTTAAACGTCTTGGGACATCCACATCATATTTAGCACCTAAATCTCTAATTTCATGGAGTGTAGAACTCTTAAATAGTACTGGTCTAAACTTAGCTGGAGCAAGTCCGTCAATACGACCAAAGCTATCAAAGAATAAGCTCTTGATTTCTCTATTGAATGTTTTCATTGAGGGTAGTTGAAGACCATTGGCTCTCACGTGAGCAAGTGATGAATCTAAAACTCTCTTTAAGTCCTTTGCAGGAACCTTCTTATCATTCATATAGGATAATAAATCAGTCCAGAACTCCTCTAGGAAGTCACGATCTATTTTTGGATCATCAAAAAATATCAATAGATTTTCTAATTGAGTTTCAGTAAATTCAGTAAACCATGATAAACGATAATTCAACTCATCTGCGAGTGTAAGCCTTGATTTTCTAGTTTCAATAACCTTTTCTCTTAAGACCTCTCTTAAGACGAAAATTCTGAGTTCACGAGGGATCGTCAGTCCGAGTTCTTCGAAGAAAGTCTTAATGTAATTCGCGGGCAAATAGATAATCGTTTTCAGTAAATCTTCGATCTTATACTCTTTAGTTCCTACTAAAATCATACTTTCTCTTGTTAATCTGGCCATAGTAAACCTCCAACATAACTCTTTGTATTTATAATACAACGATTTTATATTTATTACAAGTTATTTCACCTAAAATAAAGGAAAATGGCCTAGAATAGACCATGTTCATTCAAAATCCTTTTCTATACCATCTTCAATGATACTAATGATGGTTTGGACGACTTCATTGATGTCGCTTTGTAAAGCCAAATAATCTGACATTAAAGGATAGCTTTCAATCGCTTCTAGGCATTCATCATAGCGTTCTTGAAAGGATTTAATAGCTTCTGATTTTCCGATATGTTTCGCATTGACTAGCTGCTTTTGTATTGCTTTAAGTTCGTTAAACTTAGCCTTTAATTCCTTATTTGAATTGATATGCTTTTCAATTCTTTTATAGCGTTGTATGTCTTCATTTTCCAGTAGCATTTGGATTAGCTTTTCTTTTTCTGTCATGAGAGTTCACCCATTAAAAACCATGTCTTAGCAAGTGTGACTCTTACATTAACGATTTGACCAATGAGTGATGGTTCACCCTTAAAGTTAACTAGCTTATTATGCTCAGTGTAACCTGCAAGCACTTCATCATCATATTTGGAAACACCATCCACTAATACCTTAACGATTTTTCCAACGAATCTTTCGTTACCCTTGAGATAGCCTTGGTTTACTCTTTCATTTAAAATATATAGTCTTTGTTTTTTGATCTCTTCTGGAGTATCATCTTCGAATGATGCTGCAGGGGTTCCTTCTCTTTTTGAGAATACAAAGGTGAATGCTCCTTCAAATTCAGCCTTTTCAACTAAATCAAGAGTTTCTAAAAAGTCAGCTTCAGTTTCGGTAGGGAACCCTACAATAATATCTGTAGTGACTGCAATTCCTGGAACTGTAGATTTAAGTTCATTTAATACCTTTAAATAGGATTCCTTCGTATAGTGTCTATTCATTTTCTTTAATACAGGATTCGACCCTGATTGAACTGGTAAATGAAAGAATGGCATCACATGCTTGGAATCTCTCATCGCTTCCATTGTTTTACGGTCTAGGTCATGTGGATGACTGGTTGTAAAACGAATACGTTCAATTCCTGTTTGATCTAGATCTCTTAATAAATCACCGAATGTATAATTCTTATCCTTAAAATCTTTTCCATAGGCATTGACATTTTGTCCAAGTAAGGTAACTTCCTTATAGCCTTGATGAACGAGTTCATTAACTTCTAAGATAATTTCTTCCTTCGATCTAGAGCGTTCCTTACCTCTTGTATATGGAACGATACAATATGTACAAAACTCATCACAGCCAAACATGATATTGACCCATGCTTTAAACTTATGTGTTCTAACCTTTGGAAGGTTTTCAATGATGTCACCCTCTTGAGAGTAGACTTCAATGACTCTTTCCTTAGCAAACATTGCTGTTTCAATATATTCTGGAAGCTTATAAATATTATGTGTACCAAAAATAATATCGACATGCTGATATTTTTTCATTACACGTTCGACAACATTTTCTTCCTGTGCCATGCATCCTGCTAAGCCTAAAATTAAATTAGGGTTTTGTCTTTTATAAGCCTTTAATCTTCCTAGCTCTCCCCAAATTCTATTTTCTGCATTCTCACGTATCGCACATGTATTTAAAATAATGACATCAGCATTGTCTTCAGATAATGCTTTTGTAAATCCCATCAATTCTAAAATACCTGCCATGGTTTCGCTGTCCGCTTCATTCCCTTGACATCCGTATGTATCAATCATATAGGTTTTATCGACACCTATTTTATAATGTGCGTCTGATAAATTAAATTGTAGTTCTTCAATTGCTTTTTTACTTCTTTTTCTCGCTTGATTTAGGTCAGGCTTGAAGTATTTTTCAATATCTATGTTGCTCATATAATCACCTTCTACTATTATACATGAAAAAACAGTGTGTTTTACACTGTTTCGCTTTCAATGTGTATTCTTTGTATAGTTTTTTTCTCAAAATCCATAATGACTGCGTTTAATTGTTTAACACCTGGTGCAACCTCATTTGGAATTGAAAAGCCGTTAATAAAGCGGTCCAATACAATTTCTTTGGTGACACCAATGACACCATTTAAAGGACCTGTCATGCCAACATCTGTAATATAGAGCGTACCATTTGGTAATGCTCTTTCATCAGCTGTAGGGATATGTGTATGTGTTCCAACTACTGCGCTCACTCTACCATCTAAATAATGACCTAAGGCTACCTTTTCTGATGTTGCTTCTGCGTGGATATCGACTAAAACATAGTCTGCCTTCTCATTTTCAAGAATTAAATCAATTCCAGTAAATGGATCATCTAGATTAGGATTCATAAAGGTTCTTCCAAGTGCATTGATTACCAATAGCTTTTTACCATTGTAGTTTACGGTTAACGCTCCCTTACCGGGTGCATTTCTAAAATTAAATGGTCTAACGATATTTGATCCATCAATAAACTCAAAAAGCTCTTTATTTCCCCAAACCCAATTTCCCATCGTGAGCATGTGTATACCCATGCTCATGAGCTCCTTATAAATCTTTAAGCTAATACCTCTACCATAGGAAGCATTTTCTGCATTTAAGATAATCACGTTAGGACGGTATTTACTTTTGAGCTCTGTTAAATGATCATTCAGCATATCTAATCCTGGTTTGCCATAAAGATCACCAATAAATAATACCTTCATTTCATCACTTCTTTCTATCTAACAAAAAGAGGCCTAAGCCTCTTATTTTGCAATGTCTGTTGCTCGTGTTTCTCTGATTACTGTAACCTTGATTGTTCCAGGATACGTCATCTTTTCTTCAATTTGTTCCTTGATTTGGCGAGCGACCTTGAAGGTTGATAGATCATCGACTTGATCTGCTTTGACAATGACTCTTATTTCACGTCCAGCTTGAATCGCATATGATTTTTCAACTCCAGGAATTTCATTGGAAATGGCTTCTAATTGTTCTAATCGTTTGATATAATTTTCCATTGATTCAGATCTTGCTCCTGGACGTGCTGCAGATAATGCATCTGCTGCTGCGACCAATACAGCAATAATTGTTTCTGCTTCTTTATCACCATGATGGGATTGAATTGCATCCACAACTTCTTTTGGTTCTTTATAACGATTGACGATATTGACTCCGATTTCAACGTGTCCACCTTCGACCTCATGGTCTACAGCTTTACCGATGTCATGAAGTAATCCTGCACGACGTGCCATCATTTCGTCTTCGCCGATTTCTGCAGCAAGCTTACCTGCTAAGAATGCGACTTCAATTGAATGCTTTAATACGTTTTGGCCGTAGCTTGTTCTAAAGCTTAAGCGACCCATTAATTTCACAAGATCAGGATGGATTCTACCGATCCCTACCTTGAATACTGCATCTTCACCAGCCTCGCGGATAAACATATCCACTTCGACTCTTGCTTTTTCAACCACTTCTTCAATACGTCCTGGATGAATACGACCATCAGATACTAACGTCATTAATGCGCGTTTGGCAATTTCTCTTCTAATCGGATCAAATCCACTTAAAACGACTGCTTCAGGTGTGTCATCAATAATTAAATCAACACCGGTTAATGCCTCTATTGTGCGAATATTACGTCCTTCGCGTCCAATAATTCGGCCCTTCATTTCATCGTTTGGTAAATCGACTACGGATACAGTTCTTTCTGTAGTTGTTTCACTTGCATACTTTTGGATTGCGAGTGATAACAGTTGCTTAGAACGTCCCACTACTTCATTTTTAGCCTTTTCTTCTTCATCCTTGATGTATGAAGCAATTTCATCAGAGAGGCTATCTCTAACTCTTGCCATAATGATATCTCTTGCATCGTCCATACTTAAACTAGAGATCTCCATCAATCTTTCTTCTTGCTGTTTCAAGACTTCTTCCGCTTTGCTATTTAATTGTTCAAGCTGTTCTTTCTTTTCATCGAGCTTTTCTTCTCTGAGGGTTAACGTTTCTTCACGTTTATCCAAATGAAGCGCACGACGGTTTAATGTGTCTTCGCGCTGTGATACCTTATTTTCAAGGTTAACCACGACTTGTCTACGTTCGCGTATGTCATTATCAAATTCTTTACGTAACGCAAAAATTTCTTGTTTGGCTTCTAAAACACTTTCTCTTTTTGATTTTTCTGCTTCTTTTTTTCCATCTTCAACAATTTTTTCAGCGAGGTCGCGACTTGACTTTAAGTTTTTTTCGTGTTGCCAAACACGTAGAAAATATCCTAAAACAAGTGCAATTACGATTAGCAAACCGGAGATGACTGCTTCTACAGCATTGAGTGCTATGATTAGCATTCTTACACCTCCATATTTTTTTATTTTTAACAACTGATTTTCTCAAATTGTCATATACATGTTGTACTTATTCATTATACCTTAATTTTAGGTTTTAAGTCAATGAAGAAACCAAGAGAGTTTGTTGTTAACTCTTTTTCTTTTTATTCATTTCATGTATAATAGAATTTGTATACAACATGAAGGAGTTATTCTATAAATATGAAAAATAATGTGAAAAAAGAAGTTAAATTTAACTTTTGGTTATGGCTACACCAAAACAGAATAAAAGTTGTGGTTTTATCGTTTTTAATTATTGTTCCAATCGCTTTAATTTTAACTGCATATATCGGTGCATATACCAATAATCAAAAGGTCCATTTTGATGCTGAAGTCACTAATTCTACAGTTTTTATTAAGGAATTTACAGATATTGATGAAATAGACGCTTTTGAATTATCCATCGTATGGCAAGAGCTTAAAAACCCAGTTGAAACTGATGTAGATGGCGAAACTATATTAACTGGTGGATTTTATAAATTCAATATGTTTTATACACCAAAGACGAATTACACTGTAAACTCAGTCAATGTGACTGCAGTTCTAAAGACACCTTGGACAGATGTAAGATATATTGCAGCAACCGCTCCTTTATCTACTACTGTACGTTCAGTGCAGGTCAATTTCAATCACGAATTACCTTTAAGACCTTTGTGGTTTGTTGAAGTCAGTGATCCTGTTCTTTATTTAAAATTAGAATATACATTTATGGCAGCAGGAAACCCATTAGTGAAAACAGTTTATATCGCATTTCCATTAGAGGATTTGAATCCTAACGTTGTTGTTCCAAATAATTAATACTTAAGGCTTCCAGGTGGAAGCCTTTTTTGTTGGTTAAATGGTATTCTAATATATATCAAGTCTTTTCAATTAACTTATCTAAAAAAGCCACAATCATATGGCTAAAGAAGGATTTACTTGATATATCGCTACGAA
>PGXL01000041.1 GCA_002839095.1 Tenericutes bacterium HGW-Tenericutes-2
GGTGCAGTTGCGGCCGCAATTGCAGCTAAAACTAAAGCAAATCTTATATTCGTTAAGTCAAGTTGACCTGTAATTAAAAAATATAAAATCACAGCTACAAATACAAACACAACCCCAAATAAAGCCTCTAAGATTGCGATAACGATGGGCCTTGTTCCCATTTGCTTAAAATAAGAAATTTTTAATTCATTACCAATGGAAAAAGCGATAAAACCGAGTGCAACATTTGAAACAATTTCCATCGTTTCAATAGCGTCGCCACTAACTAAGCCTAAAATTGAAGGACCAATCAATAATCCCCCAACTAAATATCCAGTTACGTTTGGTAATTTAGCATATTTTGCTATCTTGCCAAAAAGAAGACCGGTAACAATCAATATACCGGCGTAGAGTAAAGCATTTAAATCCATAAAATCAGCACCTTATTTCTTATAACCTTTGATAAAATCAATTGGTAGAGTAAACACAATTCCTGTATTGGGTTTTGATAAATCACCAGCGATGCGATCAATGACATTCAGAACAACATCGATTTGCTCATCTTCTAAAGCCATCAGTATGACTCTTGATTCAGATCGAGGACCATCGAATAAAAATTTTAATGATCCTAAGATATTCATGTCATCTGATTCAGAAAGCATTCTTCCCATTCCAGTACTATTGATAATGGTTGCGCCTTTAATTTTTTCTTCTTTTAAAGCAATGAGGAATTTATCCAATTGATGGACATCATTCAATACATAGACCATTAATTTCATAAAGTTCACCTTTTTCTCTTAATAGATTATACTCTTTTAAAACAAAAATGCAAGGGTTAAATATTCTCTAAAACGTTTAATTGCCAAATGCCCATGAAACAAACGTTGGAAAACGGTCTTGCCAAAACAATTCTGTATGAGTCGCTTTTTTATCGAAAATAAATAGGCGATTTTTAGAATCAGTTATTTTACTTTCAAGGATTTGGTTAAATCTTTTTGCATCTTTAACACAAGTGAATAGAGATAGAACTCCACTCTCTTTACCACCCATATCATGATATATTTTTGTGTTTTCTAAATAATTTTTATTTTTTACACGATCAAATAAATCTTCTTTAACAATCCAATAAGCGGGTGAAAATGCACCAACTATTCCAAATATCTCGTTATAAACTGTACCGAGATATAAAGAGACGTTCCCTCCACAAGAACTACCGGCGACTGCCGTATTTAAACGATCGGTTAACGTTCGGTAATTGGCGTCGATATAAGGCTTTAAAACTTCAACGATAAATTTGCCATATAAATGTGCTTCTGGCAAAAAAAGATTGGATTTCGTTAATTTTTTAATTCCCTTTTCTGCTTTTTTGCTAATGGCGTTCGTGTATTCAGGTATTCGGTAAGTATCGTCAGAATCAATCCCAACAATGATAGCACCAAGAATGATTTTCTGATTTACAAGTTTTGTGATTGATTTAGCAACATCCCATGAATAACCACTTACACCCGATGGATCAACGAGATTTTGACCATCATGCATGTAAATTACAGGATACTGTATATGTATATTTTGATAATAGTCATTTGGAAGTATCACCCTTACTTTTCTTTTGCGATTACCAAGTTCTTTTATTAAAAAATCAAGCACTTCAATTTTTTCCATTGTTCTACCCCCATTACATTTTATTATAACCCTAGAAATGAAAATTCGCAACGTAACTTTTGATATAGACAAAATAACATTAGTGAATATTTCAATATCGATTGTCGCATGTTATAATGAAGTATAATTTAAGGATGTGGTACGAATGGAAAACGGTTTTA
>PGXL01000010.1 GCA_002839095.1 Tenericutes bacterium HGW-Tenericutes-2
GATTACAAGAAAAAATAAAAGAGCTCTCTCCGGTTGACTATCGGAAACAAGCTCTATCTACTCTTTTTTAATAACTGTCCGTTTTTAGCGAACTAACTCTCAATTTGCCCTTTTTTTGATATTCTTATTTATTCGTTTTTAGCAAAAACACGTACGTAATCTACTTCCATAAGCACTGGTTGCTCAAAGATGCTTACATCTGGTAATCGATTCCCATCAAAATTTCCACCAATCGCTAAATTTAAAATGATGTAAAATGATTGATCGAATGGTGCAGGATATGCATAGCCTGTAGATGACCAATTGGTAACCGTATGGTAGAGCACATCATTGACGTAAAATCTCATCACTGTTTCTTCCCATTCAACTGCATATAGATTAAAATCATTAATTGATTTTCCAGAAGGAAATGTATATGATCTCGATGTATATCGATTATCTGGCCAAGACCCTCCAAAATGAATTGCACTGGTCGCTTCAAAGGGTAATCTTCCTCTGGCCTCCATAATATCAATTTCACCTGAGTTCGCCCATCCACCATAAACATTATCTTGAGGCATTAACCAAAATGCTGGCCATAGGCCCTCTCCTACTGGTAATTTGATTAAAGCTTCAAATCTTCCATATTTTTGATTGAATGTATTTTTTGTCCATAGTCGTGATGATGTATAAAATTTACCACCGAACGACTCATTTTTAGCTTGAATTTGGAGAATTGAATCAATAACAGTTACATTTTCACTTCGATAATATTGTTGTTCATTATTTCCCCAATTGGTTAAACCATAGGCTGTTCCAGTACCAATCTGATAGCCCCATTTGGATATATCGAGCCCATTACTATCCACAGTATCTTCTTCTCCAGTAAAGTCATCACACCAAGTGAGTGTATATCCAGTTAAGACAACATCACATGCATTGTTATTTACAACCTTTAAAACAATCGTAATTGTTATTGTTTTTTCTACTCTATTTTGATCGGAATCAACTACAGAATACGTAATTTCATAAATACCAACTTCCATTAATATATTATTTGAAAGTGGTAAACCTGATAAACCTGATATTTCAATGGAGTCAGTTAAGTCACCATCTTCAGTATCTAATGCAGTGATTAAACTGAATGGGTCATAATATGAACCCTTTTCGAGTGTTAAATCCATAGCACCAAAAATAACAGGTTTGTCCCCTATCGTTTCTATCTTTGGTTTTACTTCACAGCCTACGAGCACTAAGACTAGTAAAACTGTCATTAAAATATATTTTAATTTTTTCATTTTTCTCATCAAATCCTTTGCATTTTGTTTGTATTATTTGTTTTGCCTTTCTTATTTTACATGATTTTCACTATTTTTAATGGATTTTCGCAAAAATAATATATAATTTAAGTAAAAGTTCGATGTAAAAACCAAATCTAGTGAGGTTTCTGAAATGTATAATGACCAAATCATTAAAGAAGTCATGAAGAAAGCTTTAGAGCATGCCAAAACAACGATGAATGAGGATATAGGTGGTCCTTTTGGTGCAGCAATTATTGATCAAGATGGAAATATCGTTGCAATTTCTTCAAATTCAGTTTTAAGAGATCACGATGCAAGTGCTCATGCTGAAATGAATGCGATACGCATGGCAGGTGAAATTAAGGGCACACACGATCTTTTTGGTTGCACGCTCGTTACTACTACTTATCCCTGTCCGATGTGTCTAAGCGCTGCTATATGGGCAAATATCAAGCATGTTGTCTATGGGTGCAACCCCACTGATGCAGAATGTATCGGTTTTAGAGATGATTTTATTTACAGATTTATTCAAGACCATCAAAAAGACCAAAACATCATAACACTCAATCAAATGTGTAGAGAAGATTGTCTCCCTCTATTTGAGGAATATAAAAAAAAGAAAAAGATAATCTATTAATTAGAAGAAGCCAACTCAATCGAGCTGGCTTCTCTTTTTTTATTTGTTACCCATTGTCATTACCATGACTGCTTTTGCAGTATGGAGTCTGTTTTCTGCTTCCCGATAAACAATTGAATGCGGTCCATCAATGACTGAGTCTTCAACCTCATTCCCTCGATCTGCAGGTAGTGCATGCATGTAGTATACATTTGGATTTGCAAGCTTCATCATTTCTTCAGTACATTTCCATCCCTTATAGGATTCTAAAAGATCATCGATAACAACTGTGGACTGGTTATTTACCCAGCTACCCCAATTCTTTGGAATCACTACATCTGCATTTTTAAAGGCTTCTTCCATATCATGTGTGATTCTAAATGATCCTCCATTTTCTAATGCATTTTTCTTCGCTTTCTCTATTGCCCAAATAGGTAGATCATATCCCTTTGGGTAAGCTAGTGTAACATCCATTTGGTATCTTGGAAAGAGTAGAATTTGAGTTAAAGGTACACTAATTGGTTTTTTATGACTTTTGGCATAAGCCCAAATGATTGAAACCTTCAGATTTTTTGTTGTTTGAGTAACCTCTTGAATCGTCATTAAATCAGCTAATCCTTGCATTGGGTGATAAAGATCACATTGCAAATTCATAATTGGTACAGTAGAATGTTCAGCCATTTCTCTAAGATATTTATTTCCGACTTCCCAAAAGCAATTTCTACATGCTATTCCGTGTCCATATGAACTCAAGATAGTCGCAGTATCCTTTGCGCTTTCACCATGTGAGATTTGCATCATCGAAGTATCTAAAAATGTAGCGTGTCCACCTAAATGAGCAAGTCCAGCTTCCATAGAATTTCTTGTTCTTGTCGATTGCTCAAAAAACATTAAAAATGCAGTCTTGTTGGTTAAATAAGGTGTTGGCTCATTATTTAAAAACTTTCTTTTCAATTCCTTAGAAACTTCTAAAAGCTTATCAATTTCTTCTTTTTTCCATTCTTCTAATGTAATAAAGTGTTTACCTTTAAATAGTGGTTCCATTTTTTTATTTTCCTCCGTTAAGTTTGTTTAGATAAACAAGTGGTATTGCAGCATACATTGCACAAGCTTCAATTAAATCCTTCTTGAATGTTTTTTCGTTCGGTGCATGTGCTTCTTCTTCATGACCAGGTCCAAATCCTATGCACGGTATATTATATCTTCCCATGATGGAAACACCATTCGTGGAAAATGTCCATTTATCAATAATTGGTTTTTGTTGGAAAAGATTTTCATAGCTTTCGACTAACGATTGGCAAACAACGTGATTTTCCTCAAGAACCCAAGTCGGAAAATAACAATCTGTTGGATAGACTAAGCCTGTATAGGCAGGCTTTGCATAAGTATACATTTCAACGGTTGCCTTAGCATTGATCACAGAGGGTAGCTTTCTAATTTCTTCAAGAGCAGATAAATAAGTTTCACCATGAGTAAGTCTTCGATCTATTGATATTGAGCACGAATCAGCAACTGCACATCGAGATGGTGAACTAAAAAATATTTCACTAACAGTCATTGTTCCTTTCCCTAAAAAGTCATCATGCTTGAGATGATTATTAAGTTCTTTAACCTCAAGAAGGATTGGAGCCATTTTGAATATAGCATTATCTCCTCTTTCTGGTGCACTACCATGACAGCTAATTCCTGAGGTAGTTACTTTAATTTCCATTCTACCTCTATGTCCACGATAAATTCTACACGATGTCGGTTCGGTTATGACAACAAACTCCGGTTTAACTAAATCTTTATCTATAATATATTGCCAACAAAGTCCATCACAGTCCTCTTCTTGGACGGTTGCTGTAATCAATAAGGTGTAATCATCTTCAAGCTTTAAATCCTTAATGATTTTTCCTGCATAGACCATTGAAGCCATACCACCTTCTTGGTCACTAGTTCCTCTGCCTCCAATTGTTTCTTCATCTTCATAACCCTCATATGGATCAAAGGTCCAATTTTTCAATTCACCAATACCCACAGTATCGATATGTGCATCCATAGCGATGATATGTTTACCATGCCCGATTTGTCCAAATAGATTACCCATAGGATCGGTTGTTACTAAATCAAATCCGATATGAATCATTTCCGCTTTGATTCTTTCAATTACCTTTTTTTCATCTGCAGATTCACTGGGTATTCTGACCATATCTCGCAAAAACTTTGTCATTTCCTTTTCATAGAAATGTGCTTTTTTTAAGATTTCATCAAATGGAATCTTTCTCATATTTTTTTACCTCGCTTTTCAATAATCAATTTGTCATAGCTTTCAATTTTTTTATACTCATTATCCCAAAATTCCATATGTCTCATTTGATTCAAATAGTGAATGGAATAACCAAATTTTAACCAATCCAATTCCTTTTGTTTAAATAATCTTTCCTTTTTTTCCATTGTTCTTAAATCATCAATATGATTGGTGTCAGCATTTAAGAAAATGTCTTTAAACCATCTTTTTAAAACGAAATCTTGGGTTTCTAATTCTCTTCTTTCTAAATCCTCTATGACAGAATGATAGCGATCAAATCCGTCCGTAGCAATCGTAAGCACGTTATCGTTAGCACCAAGATGAAGATATTTCGCCATCTTAATCGCTCCAATGATGTTACATATCGTGGATACTCCAAATAAATCTTTGAGCGCTTTTGCTTGAAGTAGTGGAACTCCAAACTCATGAAGCACATGAGGAGCATCCTGAATTACCTTTAAACCTCTTACAGATTCTTCGTCTTTGATTAGGCAAATAAAGTCTGTTGTCAAAACATTGTGAATCAAAGTACACATCTTATCTCCGATTCCCTCGATGCGATGCTGTCCTCTTCCACCATTCATTAATGTTGAACATTCATAAGGTTCTAAAGCGACGATTTTCGCCTCAGGAAATGCAAGTTTAATCTGATCTCCAGCTCCTAATGTCCCAGCACTTCCTGGTGCTGAAGTAAAACATGCAATTCTTGAGTTCCCAATACCTTTGACTGCTTCAATAGCACTATTTCCTGTTACATGACGGTGAAACCTATAGTTTGGTAGTAACTCAAATTGAGCAAGTGAGCGATAATTGGGATTTTTTTTCAGTTCATATGTTCTTTCTAATGTCAAAATAACATCCGATTCAGTTCCTGGAGTTAAATCAAGCTTTGCTCCATATTTTTGAATACGGTCGTAACGTTCTTTACTCATGTTATCTGGCATAATAACGATAGAATCAAATTTCATTAAGTTGCAAATATAGGAAACCCCAATACCAAAATTTCCTGTTGAAGGACCTAAAATCGTATGCTTACCTGGAATAATTTCTTTATCAACACATCCTTCGATTAGGGTTGAATAGGCAGGTCCCACCTTGTGAGATCCAGAAGGAAAATACGCTCCAAGCATAACGATGATATTCGCATCAACTCCTGTAATCTCTTTTGGTAATATGATTTTATTGATTTCACCCTTTTCATTTTTCCAATTGATATTAAAAAGATTGATTGGGTCAAGTTCATCTTTTTTTGCGTGTAATGCTTTATTTCTAATTGTTTTTTCAATATGGTCAGGATGAAGCATTTCATCATAAGTAGGTCCAAATGGTACGATTGACATGTTATTTATCTCCTTTTTCATTCAAATAGTTTACCAGTGCTTTTAAATCATTTTTAATTAAAATAGGAGGTTTGCATGCTTTTTCCGCATTCAAAGGATCCTTAAGTCCGCTACCTGTCATAATCATTGTTACTGAATCCAGGGGATTAATTATGCCCATAGAAACTGCTTTTCTAATTCCGGCTAGAGCAGCAACTCCAGCTGGCTCCCCAAAAATACCTTCTTTGCTACCAAGCTTTCTCATATACTTTAAAATATCTTCATCATCTACTCTTACCCATGAACCCAGTGAATTTTTAACTGCAAGCATTGCTTTTACTGGATTCCTAGGTATTCCTACGGAAATACTATCAGCAATTGTATTTTCAAAAGCCTCTTCTAATTCCATATCATTTTCAAAGGCATTCACAAATGGGGAACATCCACTGCTTTGTACACCAAGCAGTTTGGGTATTTTTTCAATCAAGCCTAGCATGAATAAGTCATAAAAGCCTTTATAAACTCCAGCAATTGTGCATCCATCTCCCACAGATACTGCAACCCAATCGGTAGGGGAAAAATCGAGTTGCTCAGCAATTTCTAGTGCAACTGTTTTCTTTCCCTCTACTAAAAATGGATTGATTGCAGCATTCCTGTTATAGTATCCATAGTAATCAATTGCCTGTTTTGAAAGCTCATAAGTATCCTTATAGTCACCATCAACCATTACGACATCTGCACCAAAAATAGAGAGTTGATTCAGCTTTCCTATTGGTGCTCTTTTTGGTACGAAAATGAGTGTTTTCAATCCCATTCTTGCTGCATGACATGCAAGACTAGATGCAGCATTTCCAGTAGAGCTACATGATATGGTTTTATATCCATTTTCAAGTGCTTTGAGTACAGCAACTCCACTAGCTCTATCTTTTAAGGACCCGCTTGGACTTTGTCCTTCATCTTTTATATATAAGGATTTAATACCTAAGGACTTTTGCAGGTGATTCGCTTTATAAAGAGGTGTTCCACCTATTTTCAACATTTTTGGGATATACTTTGTATCGATACCCATTAGTAAATAATACCGCCACATCGAAAAATCAGGATTCATTTTAAAGTAGTATTTGTCTACAAATTTTTTCATTGAACTATAGTCAAATTCTACATCAAGAATTCCTTTTTCTCCACAGGATGGACATGTGTATTTTATTTCTTTTTCTGCATAGATTTTATTGCATAAAGTGCAACGAAATCCTTTGATAAAATTAGCCAATTTCTTCCCCTCTATTCTATTTCAATCGGGATGATTTTAAATTGATTGACATCAAATAAACCACGATCCGTGAGTTTCAATTCCGGTATAACAGGTAATGCAAGAAACGCTAGTGAGATGAATGGATCATCGACATACTTTGATAATCCCATCTCCTTGATTTTATCTTTCATCCGCAATAGGGTTTCTTGGACTATGACCTCTGAATTTGCAGTCATTATTCCTCCAACCTCCAGCTGTAGAAAATCATCAACCTTACCATTTCTAACTAATACTATTCCCCCTTGAATTTCTTTGATTTTTTTCGCTGCCAATGCCATATCTTGGTCATTAGTTCCTAATATCAATAGGTTATGTGAGTCATGTGCAATTGTCATTGCAAGTGCACCATTTTTGATTTCAAAGCCTTCAACAAGTCCTAACCCGATCTTTCTACGATTCTTATGTCTCTCAATGACAGCAAGCTTTATGATATCCTTTTGATCATCATAGAGAAACACTCCATTTTCAACTTTAACCTTACGAATTAGGTCTTTCGTCGTAATATTTTCTTTTATAAGTCCAATGACATGAACTTTGTTTGACTTAAGTTTTAAATCAAAGTTAAGCATTGAATCATCAAAAATCACAGTATTTATAATTTCTTTTGGAATATCAACCTTTAAATCAAATAGTGCTTTTCCATCCTTTGCAACTAGGGTTCCCTTGTAAAAAACGAGTTTAGGTTCTATTTTATTTAAATGATCAAAGACAATTAAATCTGCTTGTTTGTTTGGTGCAATTCCACCTAAATGAGATAGATTATAGCAATTTGCAGCATTTAAAGTTGCCATGCGAATAGCATCCACTGGATTAATTCCAAATTCGATTGCAAGATTGACATTGTAGTTGATGTGTCCTTCTTTTTCAATATCAAAGGGGTGCTTATCGTCTGTACAAAATAAAGTTCTATGGATATTTTCTTTTGTTATTCCCTTTAAGAGTGCTTTTACATTTCGCGTTGCAGATCCTTCTCTCAAGTGTACATACATCCCTCTTTTAATTCTTTCGGTTAAAGAGGGTTCAATCGTTGATTCATGGTCTGTCATTACACCTGAAGCAATATATGCATTCAAGTCATATCCCGATATGTCTGGAGCATGACCATCAATTATCTTTTGATTCATGAGTTGAAGTTTCTCATGTATCAAATAATCTCCTTTTATAACTGCTGGATAATCCATCACTTCTCCTAAACCTAATACCTTAGGGTGTCCAAGAAATGTTTTGATGTCATCTGCAGTGATGACAGCACCGCTATTTTCATCAATTGTTGCTGGTACGCAGGATGGAATCATCATCATCACATTGAGCGGAATTTTTTCACTAGCATCAAGCATAAACTGGATTCCAGCTTTACCTGAGACATTGGCTATTTCATGTGGATCAGCTATGATTGTTGTTGTCCCTTTAGGTAAGATTATTTTTGCAAACCCTGGAGGTGTAAGCATTGAGGATTCAATGTGGACATGTCCATCAATGAATCCTGGAGCAACATAGGCATACTTGAGATCATGTTCAATTTTTCCGCTATATTTTCCAACACCTAAAATCATTCCATCCTCAATTGCAATATCTGCATCTTCTATTTCTCCACTATAAACATTGATGACTCTACAATTTTTCAATACCATCTCAGCTAGTTCTTCACCTCTAGCAATTTTCATTTTTCTAATAAAATCCATTAAACCACCCCAATTCTAAAGATTGATAATAAAGTCATTGAGCAAATTTAAAGCCACTTTTTTTCTATACTCCTTGTTTGATCTTTGATCATCGATTGGCAATATAAGATCTTCATATCTTTTACTAATCTCTATTCTTCTTTCCTTAAGTTCTGAGACACTAATGTTTTTATAGTCCTTTTCGATATCTCTACTTCGAATAACCGTTTTATAAACCGCACCAAAAGCTATTCTAAAATCAACAATCATTTCATTTTCTATTTTGACAGCACCAAGAAAAGATACTTTAGAGATTGCATCTGCTTGTCTACCACCAACCTTTGTCCACTGGGTTTTAGTGAAATCTTGAATAGGTATCGTAATTTCTTTGATAATTTCATCATTGTTAATCCCAGTTTTTCTAGGTCCTAATATCAGTTTTTCAATTGGTAAATGCCTAAATTGATTTTTGCTAATTAATACAATTTGTGCATCTAACAAATATAGAGGAACCAATGAATCTCCTGCTGGAGAAGCATTGCCAATATTACCAGCGAGTGTTGCAAGATTTCTAATCGCAGGAGATCCAATATCTTGGATGACCTCCTTAAGCAAGCTAGGTACGTCATTTTGATGAAGTATGGATTCCATGGATGTCATTGATCCTATGCGAACACAACGTTCATTTTTATTGACATGCTTCAACTCATCTAGATTAAAAGCAAATAATAAATTTTCTCCGAATTGTGGTGGGGTTTCTGCTGTATTTCTTTTTTGAACCATTAAATCTGTCCCACCCGCAATCACCCGATAAGATCCATCATATAAATAATCAACCGCTTCATTTAAGGATTTAGGAATTACTTGTTTCACCATAATCCACTTCCCTTCTTGGATGCTTCTTGGATTGCTTTAACAATCATGTTATATCCAGTACATCTACAAAGGTTTCCAGAGATTCCGATTCGAATTTCTTTTTCTGTGGGATTTGGGTTTTCTGATAATAAGGATTCAGCAGCAATAATCATCCCAGGTGTGCAAATACCACATTGTGAACCTCCCTCATCCATCAATGCTTTAGATATCACTTCATAGCGTTTGGTTTTAGCATATCCTTCAATGGTTATAATTTCTTTTCCATGGACATTTCCAAATGGTAAGATACAAGAATTGACTATTTTATTATCCATTAAAACTGCACATGCTCCACATTCACCTTCACCACAACCCTCTTTTGGACCTGTTAAATTGAACTGATTTCTTAATACATCTAAAAAACGAAGGGTAGGATCGGCAAGTATTTCTTGATTTTCTCCATTGAGCTTAAATTTAATTTGAATCATTATTGATCAACTCCATTAAATATTCTGGTGTTGCAGGTATTTTAAATATCTTCTTACCAATTGCTTGTTCAATGGCTAATGCTATAGCTGGTGCTCCACCAACTAAGGTCAGTTCACCAACACCTTTCGCCCCATACGGACCAAATGCATAAGGATTTTCATATAAGAAGGTTTTTGATTTTGGCATATCTTGAGCTGTTGGTATGATGTAATCGGTTAGATTTTTTTGTTTGATTCTACCTTGATCATGAGTCATAATCTCCATATATCCATAGGCAATACCTTGTAGAATTCCTCCGTCAGCTTGCCCGAGGACAATACGTTCATCAATGGCTTTACCAACATCATAAACACTCCATATATGGAGAGGTTTTACTTGATAGGTAATAGGAGATACTTCCACTTCAACAATATTGACTCCCCAGGAGTAAGCAGGATATGCATCACCTGTCATTTTTTCTTCATCCCATTTGATATAGGAGGGTTGAACATAGTTTTCTACAACTTCCATTTCTTCATTATCTTTCCATGTATCCTTCAGTCTTTTTGCTGCTCGTGCAAGAAGTCCTCCCACAATCATCGTTGTTCTAGAAGCGACTGTAGGACCAGAATCAACTATGAAATCAGTATCTGGATTGTTGAATGAAACCTGATTGTATGAAATACCTAGTGTTTCAACAACAATTTTTTTAAGTGTTGTTTTTATCCCTTGTCCCATATCCACAGCTGCAACCAAAATACTCACATGATTTTTTTGATCTTTGATAATCTTTACCTTTGCATGAATATGCTTGGATTCTCCACTTCCTGTAAATCCACATCCATGGAGAAACCAACTCATCCCAATCCCCTTATAAACATTAGAGTTTTGATATTCACTAAATTTTAAGTGGTAATTTGATTCTTTTGTTGCTCTTTCAATCATTTCATTCATAATAATCGGATCTCTAAATATCCCACTTGTTGAAGTAAAATCATTTTGTTTTGCTAGATGCTTCATCCGAAATGCAAATGGATCTATTTCAAGCTTCTTAGCGATATGATTCATAAACATCTCTATAGCAAAAATCATTTGTGGTGCCCCAAACCCTCGAAATGCTCCTGTTGGAACAGTGTTTGTATAATAAACATCACCTGAAATGAAGAGATGATCAATCGTATAAGCTGAAGTTGCAGCAATCATTGCCCTAGATAATACAACCGGTGATAGACCTATGGCTGCACCGGAATCGAGTGACACATGTGCTTTTAATCCTAAAATATGATGATGATCATCAATAGATGCCTCTAGCTTAATTGTTGAAGGATGTCTTTTTGTTGTGACAAGCATATCTTCTTCTCTTTCTAAAATCATTTTGATAGGGTATCCTATTTTTTTAACAGCAACAGCAAGTTGACATGCAAGTAATGATGGATATTCTTCCTTACCACCAAATGCTCCACCAACTGATGGTTGAATGACTCTGACCATGTCATCACTTAAGCCTAATGTAAGAGCAACAGCCTTATGCACATAGTATGGACACTGTATTGAACCAATCAATGTAATCTTTCCATTCTCATCTGGATAACATAAAAAGCCTTGTGGTTCAATATAGGCTTGTTCCTGATACCCTGTAGAGTATTCATGAATAATTCTTTGATATTTTGTTTTAAATGCTTCCTTGATGTTTCCTTTTTTATATTCTTTATGAATCAGGCTTTTCTTGTATTCAAATATAGGCTTTAAAACTTTATATTCAATTTTTATCTCTTTAATAATCTTGTCAATTCTTTCTCTATTTTTTCCAACAACAATCAAAATCGGTTCTCCGATGTAATTAACTTCATGATCAGCAAATACTTTCCAGTCTTCGTAAATGATTTTTATATAGTTCACATTAGGAATATCATTTTTGTCAACAACAAAATACCCAGCAGGTAATTCTGGCAAAGTAATATTTAGTATTTGAGCTCTTGGATGAATGCTTCTAAGTGTTTTAGCGTAGAGCATTCCATCCATTTTTATGTCTGATACGAATAGTGATTTGCCTGAAGCTTTTTCTTCATGATCCACCTTAGGAACTGATTTCGAAATATTCATTAAAAGTTCACATCCTATTCCATTATGATTGCGTTGGTTGGACATTTGACCACACAAAGTCCACACTCAAAGCATTTTTTTTCGTTGAATGTAATCTTATCTAACATATCAATTGCAAAATAAGGACAAACTTTAACGCAAAGATTACAATGAATACACTTTTCCTCTATGAGAATAGGTAATGTTCGTTTATATAAAACATGATTAGTTAGTGCGGTTTCAATTACTTCTTCAATACTGTTAAAACCATAGAACTCTAATCTTTTTGGTAGATCATTAATAATTTTTTCGTAAAGTTGTTTTCCTTTAAGTAGCGCAGCTGATAGCATTTGAACACCACTTGCTCCTGCAAGTAAAAACTCAATAACATCATCAGCATTCTCAATTCCACCTACACCAATTACAGTTAACGATGGTTCAGCTTTCTTAATCGTATAAACTGTTGCAAGTGCTAGATTTTTGATGACTGGCCCGCTTGTCCAAACAAATCCTGATTCATTACCATATAAAATAGAACGACTCATAATATCAATTTTCATTGTTGGTCCAAGTGAATTAATAGCTACAACTCCATTTGCACCATTTTCTTTAATCACCTTTGCAAAGCCTGCAGGATTTGGAATATGAGGGCTAATTTTCATATAGAAAGGCTTTTCTGTGTGACTTCTAATTGTCTTTACAGTTTCAGCGATTACATGAAGATCGGTTCCTACATAATGCGTTGATATTTCAAAAGCATCTGCAAAATCATCTAGTAAAGGAATTAGAATTTCCATATCATCTTTGGTATATCCAACTGATATAATGAGTGGTCTATCCTTAACCAAAAGATACTCAGGAAGAAACTCTTCAATCCACTTTTCTTTTGGATATTCGCTCCAAAGCTCACTATTCATTACATAATCCTTGCCTGCATAAATACAGGGTTTTGGTATATGTGCATCTTTTGTTGATATCGTTTTAGTTACAACAGCACCGCATCCAGCATTTTTCATAAAAATAAGTTTTTCAGTATCTCCTACTAAAGGTCCTGCTGCAGGCATTAAAGGATTCGATAATTTTAGTCCATCAAATTCTGTTTTTAAATTCACTTAATCCACCTCTTTATTCACTTTATTCCAAAGTTTTTTTGCTTGATGTTTCGCTTCTTGATAAAGTGTGTTCAATTTTGGACTGACTTGATAATTATGAACTACAAATTTTCCCCCAACAAAGACATGCATTGGTTTAAAGCTATTGAACATTCCAAAGAAAAGGTGTCCAAATGCATTCTTGCTAGAAATTGGAGTCGGTTCAATATATGGAATCATTAGTAGATCAGCATCATATCCCTTTTTAATTCTTCCAATATTGATTCCAAATAAATCATTTGCATAACTATAGGTATCATCAATCATTTTTTTTAGATCATTTAACCCAAAGGTCTGAGGTTTTTGATCAAAAAGATGTGTTTGGTAATAAATCATAAGATACTCAGTAGTCATAGATGAAGATATTCCGTCATTACCAATAATAACCCGCACTCCATTTTCTCTAAATCTTTTTAAATTGGGTATACCAACTGCATTATTCATATTAGATGAGAAATTTACTACAATAACAGCATGCTTTTCTTTCAAAATCTGAAGTTCATCATCATCTAGATAGATGGCATGAGCAATTATACTATTAGGATGGATAAGTCCATGACGATTGAGCCTATGAATGATACGTTCATTGTATTTTTTCAATGAGTCGAATTCATCAAGCTCGCTTTCTGCAGCATGAATGTGTATGGGTGCATTAGTTAATGATTTCTTTACTAACTTTAACGTTGTTTCTGATAGACTCATTCCTGCATGAAGTCCAAATAAACCACGTGTCTTTTTTGTTTGATTTTCCTCATAAAATATTCTATTTTCTTCAATTGCTTCATTGATAGGGAATCGATCGCTTACTTCAAATGCGAATGCTCCTCGAAGACCAGCATCTGTGACGACTGCTTTTCTTAATGATTCAAGTGAGTTAGTGATATCAGAGCCACTTGCATGATGATCAATAATCGTTGTTACTCCATTTTTCATCAAATCAACAGCACTGACAATGCCTGAGTAATAAGTCATTATATTATCAATTTCTTTATCTAATTTCCACCAAAGTTGATCCAAGATATCTTGAAAGTCTTTAGGGTCAAATGTGATGCTCATTCCTCTTGCAAAGGTAGAATAAATATGACTGTGACCACAAACAAGTGATGGCATCACCATCATATCTTTACCATCAAGGATTTCATAATCGTTATTGATAAATTGTGACATGTCACCGATATCAATAATTTTTTCATCGAAAATAACAAAACCATTCTCAAAAAAGTTTTCAAAATCATAAATTTTTGCATTGATAATTGCTTTAGCCATTGAAGTCACTTCCTTCTATCCATTTACCTTCTCCACCTAAAAATTCTCTATTTTTGAGAATAAATTTCCCGCGTAGGATTGTGGAGATAACCTTACCAGATCCCTGTAACCCTTCATAAACCGAATAATCACAGGTCCCATGTAATCCAGATATAATTTGATTAGGTATAGGTTTAAAGATCATAAAATCAGCATCATAACCTTCTTTAATGCTTCCTTTATTTCTTAACCCTTGAGTTTGTGCAACATGGTTTGTCATTTTTTCTATTGCTTGATCACCAAGGTGGTGTCGCATAATAGAAAAAGAATGCTCAATCCCACCAATCCCCAGTGGTGTTTCATGTAAGAATTTTTTCTTTTTATCCTTCTTCATAAAAGCACAATGATCTGTACCTATGGTATGAATGTAATTTGAATGTTTAAAAAGTAAGTCTTTTTCTTTGATAGAACGTAGTGGCGGAGCAAATGTATAAAGATATCCATTCTCAGTATTTAGGATATCTTTTGTAAAGGTGAAATACTGTGGACAGCTTTCAATGAAAAATTTCTTATTGATTAAATCTTTGTATTGATCGATTAAGCCCATTAGTGTGTGACCACTTGATAGATGTACCATATATAGATTTCCATCAGTTTCTTTAACAAATTTAGCAAGCTTCAATGCTTCTGTTGACTCAGCAATTGTATCTCTACTTATAGGAAGTTCTCTATAGGTATAGCGATGATCCAGCTTGATTAAATCATCATTTTCAATATGTGCCATAATTAAAAAATGATGTTTTTTAGATAGTTTTAATAGCTCGATAATATCTTGATCACCTGTTCTTCTTAAGGAATCAGAATAGGTTGTAAAAAGCTTTAATGTGTGCATACCAAGTGATTTCATCTTTAAAATAAATTGTTCTAGATTACACTTTGGATTTTTAATTGTTGCATGAAAATGATAATCAGCTACACTATTTCTTGCTTGACTCATTCTTGACAAAAAAGCCTTTTCTAAGCCTTCAACTGTATCTACAGGCTCTAAAAAATCGACATAGGATGTTATGCCACCATAGATGGCTGATACACTTCCTGAATAAAAGTTATCTACTGATTTAATCCATCCCAAATCGAGTTCAAAATGAACATGAGGGTCAATCATACCAGGAAGTATTTCATAGCCATTTGCATCATAGGTTTCTAGTGCAGGATATAACTTGTCAGATATCAGTGCAATCTTCTCATCTTGAATATAGATGTTTCTATAAACAAAAGATTGATTGATGTAGACCTTTCCATGAATTAATGCCAGTGTGTACATTGTAGACCTCCTGATTTTTAGATATGTATAACTTTTACATCCTTCAACTGATATTTTGAAATCACTTCATCCACTAAATCTTCTCTAACGGAGATAATGAACTGAGATTTTGAGTTGATGATTTTTCTAAAGATATAGTCGTATCCATATCCTTTAAGTTCAAGTACACCTATTTCATCTAGGATAATCGGTTCTACATGCTCTGAAATCATCTTCATAATCGACTTCTCGATAGATTGTAAGGTTAACAAATTGATGATATAGGGTCCAATCTTACCTGCAACAGAAAAATCTTTATTAAAGAATTGTTCATGCATTAAAATAACTTTCTCGTCATTTGTAGATAATCTTATCGAGATATAGCTATGCACACGATCATTGATCATCTTTTTGACAGAAATAAACCCATCACCTACCTGATTATTCTCATAATGCTTTTTTAGTGCTGTCGTTTTACCTTCATTTATTTTTCCAATATATATGATGTTCATGATTGACCTCCCTCATATGTTTATGACCAGTTTTTTCATGATAAATTGCAAGAATTTCTGCAGTAATGGAAATTGAAATATCCTCAGGTGACCCTCCACCAAGATCGAGTCCGATTGGAGAATAGAAGTTTGATAAATCAACATCCTTACCAAATTTTTCATATGTTTTATTTAAATAATCCTTAAGCTTTTCTGGAGAACAAAGCATACCTATATAAATAGGCTTTAGCTTAAGCTCTAAAATTTTATTAATCACATGATAATCGTTTATATGTGAAGGTGTGCACACCACGACATAGCTTCCTTCTTTAATACCATTTTCTTCGATAAATGAAGCAAAATTGCTAAAAACCTTTAAATCACCATTCTTAAATGCTGATAATACTTCTTTTCTATCATCAATTACAGTCAAGTGAAAATTCAATGGCTTTAAAACATTTGCTAGTGCTTGACCTACGTGACCTGCTCCAAAGATATAGACATGATTTCTAACTCCTAAAAATTCATAAAAAAGTGTAACCGTACCACCGCATACCATAGGAAGTGTTTTCGCATCAACGATTACTTTTCCTTTATCCAGTAAATATTTCTCTGTTAAATGCTTCCTTTTTTGAATCAGATCCTTAGCTTTTTCTGTTGCATAAAATTCTAGAGCACCACCACCAACCGTACCAAACGACTCACCTGTTTCCAAAACGAGCATTTTTTTACCAATTTCTACAGGTCCCTCACCAGTTTTATCAATAGCAGTAACTAAAACCATATCCATGTTTTTTGCTTTAAAATCAACGATCTTCTCGTATATGGTATTCATGACATCAGCTCTTTTCTACAGTTTTTTTTAAAGGATTACATTCAGTAATATAGCAATTGCAAAGGATGATATAGATAAAATCATCGATGGTTTAAAGATAAAGTTGAATCTTTGTTTTGTAAGTAACATGATCGATAAGGATAAAGCAAGAACTAAAGATTCAATAATTCCATACAAGAAAACAAATTGAATCATGTTGGATAAACTTTGAAGCTGAACAAATTGAAACCCAGTCAGTGCATGATTGATTGCTATATTTCCTAGAAATAGCAGTCTCCAAGAAAAGCCTATAACAACTAATCCAGCAAGGATAGAAAATACATTTTTCTTTTGAAATAGTGGAATGATAAGTACCATGACTAGTGATTGAAGCATAATGGATATCATTGGATTATAGGTTTTAATTGGTAATAAACCTGGCATGAAAAAATTAACTGATTTAATTGTTGCTGCAATCATAGCAACATAGATCATCGCACTTTTAGACTTCGTATGATTATAGGTTAAGATCATTAAGGTTGCTGCAATTGGAAACATCACACTTCCAGAAACAAGTGGTGGTAAAAATTGAAGTAAATATCCTAAGGTAGCTTCCAAAATGCCCCAAAGTGCTCCAAAAAAGATAATATAGGTAAAAACTCCCTTGTTTTGTTTCATAATAAGACTCCTTTTGCTTTGTTTTCTAATATTCCTTTAAGAATTTTTTCTGGTGTAATTGGTAATTTATGTATTCTAACACCTACAGCATTATAGATAGCATTTGCAAGTGCTGCAGGTGGTGTATCGATTCCGATTTCACCCACTGACTTAGCTCCAAATGGACCTGACTCTTCATAGCTTTCTGCAAACTCAGTCGTTAGTTTTTTAATATCAAGTGCAGTTGGAATTTTATAATAGAGAAAGCTATTGGATAGTAGGCTACCCTTTTTAGAATACTTAACATCCTCAAATGTAGCCATCCCTAGACCTTGAACAATTCCCCCTTCAACCTGACCTTGTGCAAGCTTCGGATTAATTGTTACACCGCAATCGACTACACTGACATAATCAATGATGTTGAATTCTCCTGTATCTGTGTCGACATCAACTTCAATAAATCCAGCCATGAATGGAGGTGGTGATTTATGTCCTACATAGCTTGATGTGACTGTTAATTGTTTTTGCTCATGATTGTAGGTTATTTGATTCGATAGATCCTCTAAGCTGATTTGATGATTTCCCGACTTAAATAAAGTTCCATTGAAAGAAATCTTTTTTTCATCTACATCTAGAATTCTTGCTGCTTCTTTAATCAATACTTTCTTCATTTCAGTAGCAGCCTTTAATACTGCATTCCCTGATACATAGGTTGTGCTCGATGCATATGCTCCAGTATCAAATGGTGTTAAGTCGGTATCAGAGGAGTATACAATGACCTTATCAACGGTTGTTAAAAGTTCTTCTGCTGCTATTTGAGCAAGGACTGTATCACTACCTTGCCCAATTTCTGTTGCACCAACCATTAAATTATAAAATCCTCCATCATTTAATTTTATAGTTGCTGATCCCATATCAATATATGGTATTCCGCTACCTTGCATGGCTAGAGCCATTCCGACTGATTTTATTTTTTGATCATTTATTTTTATTCTTGGATATTTATTTTTCCAATCGATTAAATCACAACCTCGTTTCACGCAATAATCTAGTTTGCATGTCTCCATATTCATCGCAGTACCTTCGGTTCCTTCACCCATAATCGCAAAGATTGGAGAAGTCTCACCTTCTTGAATCATATTTTTTTGTCTAAACAAAATTGGATCCATCTTTAGTTTTTCACATAGCATATCAATTGCTGATTCGAGTGCAAAGTTACCTTGAATTGCTCCATATCCTCTAAAAGCCCCTGCAGATACATGATTTGTATAAACAACATGTCCAGAAAATCTAACTGCATCCACTTTGTTATAAAGTGGTAATACCTTTGAACCTGTCACCATGAATACTGTTAAAGCGTGTTCACCATATGCTCCAGTATCAGAAAGCACATAGCAATCGATTGCTTTCAATATTCCATCTTTTGTAGCACCTAATGTCATATCCAATCGCATGGGATGTCTAGTATAGGTAGACTCAAATACTTCTTTTCTTGTAAAGTATATTTTTGAGGGTTTACCTGTTCTTAATGTGACTAAGGAGACAAGCATTTCACCATGAAGTGCTTGCTTACCACCAAAGCCACCACCAACTCTAGGCTTGATCACTCTTATTTTTGAGATTGGAACATCTAATGTTTGAGACAAAATACGTCTTACATGTACTGGAGTTTGGGTTGAAGAGTATAAAACAAGTCGATTTTGATAATCAAGTCTAGCATTCACAGTATGAGGTTCCATCATCGAATGTGCTTGTGCTTGAGTGTAAAATGATTCTTTGATGACTACATCACAGGAATCCAATGTTTTTTCAACATCACCAATATGCATTTGATAGGATGCAGCAATATTCTTTTTAGGATCATATCCAATTGGGAACATTTCATGTATCCCTTCTTCTGGATGTATCAGTATTGGATTTCCCATCGCCATTTCAAAATCCAAGATTGGTTCATAGACCTCGTATTCAACCTGAATGAGTTTTAGAGCTTTTTCTGCAATTTTTTCAGTGGTTGCAGCGACACATGCAACTTCATCACCTACATATCGAACATATTCATCAAGCACGAATTTATCATGTGGTGATGGTTCTGGATATCCTTGACCTGCTCTTGTGTATGATTTTTTAGGAACATCATGATGCGTAAGGATGAGTTCCACACCTTCTAGTCCTAAAGCAACACTTGTATCAATACTTAGTATTTTAGCGAATGCATGTGGACTTCTCAGTATTTTAACAATCAAAGAATTTGGTTCTGCAAAATCATCAGAAAATGCGGGTCTTCCCATCATTATTCCTTTTCCATCAATAGATGGTGTTTTGTGATTGACGATTTTCATAGTGCATCCTCCAAATATTTTTTGATTGCAAGAAATTGTGCCTGATAGCCAGAGCATCGACATAGATTTCCAACAACATATTTTTTTATCTCTTCATCTGTAGGATTTTTGAGTTCTTTTTTCATTGCATAGATTGTAAGTGCAAGACCAGAGTTACAAAATCCACATTGATCTGCTCCTTCTTCTCCAAAATAATCGCTAATCCGGTCAACTTCTTTTTGAATCCCCTCCACAGTCGTTATATGTCTTTCTGAAAGTAAGACTGTTAAGATAGAGCATGAAAGGATAGGTTTTCCATCTAAAAGTACTGTACAAACTCCACAGGTGGATTGATTGCAACCTTTTTTGACAGATGTTATATGATGATTTCTTAATGTGTCTAATAAATACTCATCTGGTGAAACATCAAATGTTTTTGCTTTATTGTTCAGTATTAATTTCACTTTCATGATAAAACCTCCTTCAAACCTCGTTTAACATAGACCTTGGCGAGCTCTCTGCGATATGATTCATCTGCAGCTTCATTCGATCCAAATCGAACGTGCTTTAATACCAGTTCGACTGCTTGATCCATATTAGAATCCTCAATTTTATTAAGATGATTCAAATAATCCATAGCTTCATGTGCAAGAACTCCAACTCCAGGTCTCGAGCCTAAAGATATTCTAAATCCGTGTATACCTTTATAAATTGCAATATTTAATATTGAAAAATCTAAAACTGTATTTCCTACCTTTTTAAAATAGCCTTTACCATTTTCTTTTTCAATCACGATTTTAGTTAGAATCTTCGTTAATTTTCCCTTTGACTTTAAATATTCTTCTAAGGCCATTTCCCCCTCAGGATAAAATATAAGCCTGATGCTTAATGTAAGTAAAGGTGTAATAATATCAGAGAAAGGAAATCTACCAATTATACTTCCACCAATCGATGCAAGATTTCTAAATCCTACACCCATGATTTGTCCAGCAGCTGTGCTTATATATCCTTTGCCTAGAGATTGAATCGAACTGTTTGTTTCAAAATCACGTAGTGTAACAAGTGCACCTACTTCAATTGTTTGTTCTTTTTCTTCAATTAGGTTTAAAGATAATCCAGACAAATCAACCATCGTTTCATGATCAGAGGTACTCATCTTAAGCCATGCTCCACCTCCTGCAATGAAGTTTGAGGAATGCTCATTTAATTTTTGGTATGCATCTTGAAGTGTAGCAGCTTTATAATAGTTTTTAATTTCCATTATAATCGCCTTCCTTTCTTTGAATTATATTTCTAAAATCTTCTATTGTATCAATATCAGCTAGTATAAATTCATCAAGTACTTCTATAAACTCTAAATCATATCGATTTCTAAAAGCCTTTAAGTTCGATGTTAACGATTCTTTTTTTAAATCACTTATTAGTTCCTTCTTTATAAAAAGTGGATGTCCACCTTTTCCATGAAATGAAGGAACTCTTATTTTTTTGGCACCTGATAAAAGCATTTGATAGGTTTTCGGACATACAAAGGGGCAATCTCCTGGTAGAACAAAAAAGTCCTCGCTTAAAGCGCTGACTCCAGTAAGTACAGAGGAAAACATTCCCATTTCATAATTTTCGTTTAGTATACATTTTACTTGTGGATATTTACTAACTAATTCGCTAATTTCATCATGGTAATGACCAGTCACAACAAAAATCTGGTTGACGAATGGAATCATACCATCAATAGCATGCAAGATTAAAGGTTTGTTTTTAAACAATAGGAGCATCTTGTTTTGCTTTGCACGAGCTGAATATCCTCCTGCTAAGATGAGACCTTGTGTCATATTAACACCTCAAATTATATGCAAAAATAAACGATATCCCACGTATTATTTGCCTGATCCTATATTCATGTATGAAATTGTCTATTGATGCGATTATCTTAATAATAGAATAGCATTAATTATAAAAATAAACAACACTTTATGATAAAGTGCTGTTTGATTTGCTTAATTTAATTCATTATAATTATCTATTGAACTTAGGCATGCTTGGCATTAATTCTTGACATCACAAGTTCTGCGATTTGATGTGTAGTAAAATCCTTAATCTCATCAAAGTGAATAAGCTTCATCAACGTTAGTTTTCGTCTACTTCTTTTAAATGGCGCTCTTTTTCTTAATAAATCGTTTCCATCATATCTGACAACTAAAATATTTGCTGCTGCCTTAAGGGCAAGCTTAAATGCACCTGGTTTCATCGATTTTACATTAGGATCCAATCTATTTCCGATATTACCCTCTGGAAACACAAGTATTGCATGTCCACTTTTGACTGTTTCGACTGCTTTATCGAGTTCAATAACCGTCTCTCTTGGATTGTTTCTATTGATTGGAAAAACATTATAGGCTTTTAGCCACCAACTGATCAATGGTAGCTTCATCACTGATTTTTTTGGGGTTAATGTAATTGCTCTCGGAAGAACCTCTAAGATTGCGAATGCATCTGTGTAAGACTTATGATTTGCATAGATAACAAGTGGTCCGTCCTTAGGAAGATTTTCAATTCCATCGATGGTAACCTTTAAGTTTAAAATAAAATGATTTAAAAAATAAGCCATGCTTCTCATCATGTATGATTTATATGGATGTTTGGATGGTAGAATTGCAACCAATGGAAAATTAAGTAAATAGAAAAATAGCATGGTCAAAAACGATAGTGGCAGAGATACAAGCAACCACAAAATGATAAAATAGTAATTTGTAAGTGATGTGAAATAAACCGTATAAAATACTAGACTTATAAAAAAGATTAATGTAGCCATAAACACCTCATGCTTTTCTAGTATTATACAAGAAACTTAAGTGAAATGCTACTCTTTGTACTTATAACACAATGTAAGTCAATCTTCTCATTTGATGAACAAATAAAGGGTAAGTATTCAATAAAAAAAAACAGCAATTGCTTGCTGTTTTAAATTTGTTATTTTGCTACTCTTGCTACATATGCAAACATCATTGGTCCAGTATGAATTCCTAAAACTGGAGTTAATGCTGAGATAGTTAGTGTTCTAACATCTAACACCTTAGATAGCATGCTACCTAACTGTTCAGCTTTTTCTTTATCATCACCATAATGCACAGTTAAATCAATCTTTTTACCTTCGAATTTTTTAATCATCAAATCCTTCATTGAAAGTAATGATCTTTGTAATCCGAATGCTTTTGATAATGTGATATATACACCTTCATCGTTTACTGTTATGACTGGCTTAATATGGAGTATATCACCGATTGTTCCTTCAACCTTACCAATTCTTCCACCTCTTTTTAAATACTTCAAGGTGTTAATCGTGTAAATTGCTAAAGAATCATTAAAGCGTTGTTCATTAAGCTTTTCAACGATGTCTTTAGGTGCAACTCCCTTTTTGACTAATTCAAGTGCTTGTTCAACAATATATCCTTGTCCACCACCTAAAGTCTTTGTATCATAATGCGTGATTTTTAATCCTTTAACGTCTTCTAATGCAATTCTAAATGCATTAAACGTTCCTGACAATCCTGAAGAAATATTGATGACTAGTGCATCTGTATATCCTTCCTTTTTGACTTTTTCAAGAATTTGAGTTAAATCCTCCATGTTTGGTAAGCTAGTAGTGATGACCTTATCATCAATTTGTGCGTAAACCTCTTCTGCTGAAATTTCTACTTGATCTCTAAAACTTTTTCCATCTACTAAAATCATCAATGGAATGACAAACAAATTCGTATGCTTTTTGATAAATGCTTGAGACAGGTTTGCCCCTGAATCGGTAATAATTGCTGTTTTCATTTCTTAAATCTCCTTTTTCATATATTCATTATGGTATATGTCAGTTTTTCCGACATGTCGATTTTTGATTTATCATGTTTATAAATATTTTTATATCCATCAAAAGATTAACATAAGATTGGGTCTTAGTCAATGAATAGAGGCTATAGACTGTTTATTCGCCTAAATATGTAAATATATGGGTGAAATTTGCTCTAAAATAGATTAAATCTTCTATTTCTATTGACTTGATATACATAGTATAGTGCGTATTCTTTGCCTTGAACATGATTATTCGTTATATTATCATTAGAGCATATTTTTAAGGGAGCAAGTCAAGATGAAAGATTATAGAGTTTTATTATATTATCACTACAATTTTATAGAGGATCCAGATACACTACGTGAAGAGCATTTAAAATTCTGCAAGGAAATTGGGCTCTTAGGTAGAGTGTTTATTTCAAAGGAGGGTATCAATGGAACTGTTAGTGGAACCGTTGAACAGACCAATCTATATATGAAAGCATTAGAGGAAAGTGAATACTTCAAGGGTATACAATTTAAAATTGATGAATCTGATGAGCATGTTTTCAAAAAGATGCATGTTAGAGTTAAAAATGAATTGGTTAATTTCAGTCTTGAGGATGATATCAATCCACTAGAGATCACTGGTAAATATTTAGAGCCAAAGGATTTTTATGAGGGATTAACTGATCCAAACACCATAGTTATTGATGCCAGAAACGATTATGAATATGATGTTGGACATTTTAGAGGTGCGATTAAACCAGAGATTGGTACCTTTAGAGAATTACCAAATTGGATTAGAGAACATAAGCATTTACTTGAAGGAAAAAAGATTATGACATATTGCACCGGTGGTGTAAGATGTGAAAAATTTTCTGGATGGCTAAAGCGTGAAGGCTTTGAGGATGTTGGACAGCTTCATGGTGGTATTGTTACCTATGGTAAGGATCCATTCGCTCAGGGTCAGCTTTGGGATGGTAATTGTTATGTTTTTGATAAGAGATTAAGTGTGCCTATCAATAGAGTCGAACATGTCATTGTTGGAAGAGATTATTTCACAGGTGAGCCCTGCGAACGATATATTAATTGTGCAAATCCTGAATGTAATAAACAAATTATTGCGAGCGAAGAAAGCGAACGATTACATCTAGGTGCGTGTTCTGAGGAATGTCGAGTTCATCCAAGAAATAGATATGTACTTCAAATGAAGGAAAATGAATTGTTTGAAAAATAAAACACCTGTTGGTGTTTTTTTATTCTAGAGGCTTTAAATTTTTTTCTAGTCTTTCAATGATTTGACTTAATCTTTTGACTTTGGTGCTTTCTTGTTTTGCAGACAAATAAAATCCAGTATACGTTTTTTGTACAGAAAAAGACATAGAACACAAATGCTGATAGGCTAAATCATGAGTTTTAACTAAATCGTGCAATTGTTGAACATGATCTTCAGTTATAACATCCAGTTCATTTTCCCAGACATGATCATTTTTTGCCTCTTGGATAGCATCCAACCCATGTGAAGTCATTTTGCCTTCAGAAATCAACTTTTCTGATAATTCGCGATTTCTTTTTGACCAGTTGCTTTTCTTTCTTCTTTTCGCGAAATATTTGATATAGGAAAATTCATCTATTTTATTGATTTGACCATCTATCCAACCAAAGCACAATGCTTCTTCTAATGCTTCATTTGGTGACAATGTCTTTGGACCATTCGTCTTACCAAAAATTAACCAAATTCCTTTTTGGCTCGAATGGTTACTTTCTAGATATGATCTAAACTCCTGACGATTTTTAAATAGATGATTCATGTTAACCTCTTATACTGATTCTTTATTATATTATATTCCAATAATAAAAAAAAGGAACTTTCTCAAGTTCCATATGCTTACTTATTATAATGATTGTATTCCCCATATATATCCGTACAAGAAACTAAAATACAAAATACTTCTAAATTCTTTACAAAATATTAAAGGTATATCTTCAATCAATTTATTGCTTAAAGAAAGTAATACTGTAAATCCCAATACTTAAACTCTTTAATCAGTGAATCACTAAAAATCTATATATGGGGAATACACCTTGATAATACCATAGATTATTAAAATAATTCAACTGCGATGCTGTTTTCTAAATAAGAGTGCTATATTTGACCTTATTTTATAAATAAGAAATGAAGAAATGAGTTTATTATTTGTTTTTCCAGCTTTCTCTTAAGAAATGAGCGACCATCTTCGGTTGTCTATCTCTTGAGAATACACCCTTTTTATTTCCATTGAATCTTGTTAACCCTTGTTTTGTCATAAAATCTGCGAAATTCCAAACATGCTCACCAATGACATAATCTAAATTAGAAATCGCTTGTTGATATAGGGCTAAGAATTCAACTTGAAATTCTTCAGAAAATGGAACTGACGGTAGAGCATGCAATCCAGCAATGGTATCTGCACCAAATTCTGTTAGCATAATTGGCTTTTTAAATTTATCATAGTAGGATTGAAAATCATTTTTAATTCTCTCTTCAATCACATCGAGCTCTCCAAATTCAGAATACCAAGAAAAATATCTATTCAATCCAATGACATCTGCTAAGCTAGCGACTCGATTGACCTCTGCATTGACCCATTCAACAATCATTAACGGAAGATTGGTCAATGTTCTCATATGCGAGAAAACGTCCTTAAAATAGCTATATGCGCCTTCTTCATGTGTGTTTGCTTCATTCGCTAAACTATACATAATGACTGACGGATGGTTTTTATCTCTTTGGACTAATTCAGTGAGCTGATTCATATGGACTTTTTTAGTTCTTTCATCAACCTTACCAGGAACGAAAACCTTTTCTTCACTCCAAAAGTTTAACCCTACAGCAGGAATTTCATTAATAATCAATATACCCATTTGATCCGCTAAATCATAAATCTCTTCGGCATAGGGATAGTGACTTGTCCGAAATGAATTCGCACAAATCCAATTCAGTAAATTCATGTCCTTTATATGAAAGGCTGAATTTGCTCCTTTACCGATAATCAAATGATCCTCATGCATCCCAAATCCCTTTAAATATATCTTCTTTTTATTTAAGAATAATTGATTATTCTTTATCTCTATCTCTCTAATTCCAAATCGCTCTTGATACATATCACTCTCAGTAACAACCTCTAGGGTGTATAAATATCCATATCCAATATCCCATAAATGTGGTTTATGGACAACGATCATTCCATCTTGATCGCTACTAAAACCTACAACCTGTTGATTCATATCCTTAATTGAAACTAGTTTTATTTTTCCTTCTGTAAATACTTGATAGCTAACATATGCTAAATCATCTTCAATTTTCGTTGTTATATAAATATCTTCAATTGGATTTTTTGGTCTTGTATATAAAATAACATCACGATGAATTCCTGAAAGATTTGCAAAATCATAATAAATGATTTGTTTCTCTAAACCATTCTTAACACCTATTTGTCCAATTGGAAGTGTCTCATAATCCAATCTATTATCTAAAACTATGGATAAACGTAATGTATCATCAATCATTTCAAACGGAATCATTAAATCAATGGGTAAAAAACCTCCATTATGATCGCCAATTTTCACACCATTGATATAAACACTTGTTTTATGGGTTGCTGCACCTATTCGAATTCTTAGCTCTTCATTTGAAATGATTTTAGGTACTTCAATGATTTTCTCATAGCATACCAAGCCAACATGATTTGCTACTGCTTTATCAACAACCAAATCATTATAGCTTGAAGGAACTGCCATCAATATCGAATCCTTCAATAGAAATCTAGGCTCATAATATTCATCAACAATTGAAAAGTTCCAAATACCATTCAAACTCATTGTTAATCTTTTTTGATTTTGGATAGGATAAAGCATAATATCCCTACTTTCTTCTATTATAGTAATATTTTACCATGCAAGAATCAAAGAATGATGTAAGTAAGTTGACATGAAGTCATTTTGATTATAAGATTACTCTAAAAGTTATAGGTGACATTAAAAATGATTAAAGAGCAATTTGGAAATGTGAATTCAGATTTAACTGTTGGTTCAATCAATAAGCATTTAAAGCGAATAGCTATCCCAGCATCTATTGGCTTCCTTTTTAACACGCTATTTAATGTCGTAGACACCTTTTATGCTGGAAGACTATCTACAGAGGCTCTTGCTGGTTTAACCCTCTCATTTCCGATATTTTTCATTATTATTGCTCTAAGTGCTGGTATTGGAAACGCAGTTTCTGCGTTAGGCTCAATCGCACTTGGCAAAAAGGATAAAGATGCTTTCAATCAATTAGGATTTAATGCGATTGCTTTAGGATTAATTAGTGGAATTGTTGTTACCTTGTTTGCTACGACGTTTACAAGACCACTCTTTATGCTCATTGGTGCAAGTGGTGAAGCTCTTGACTTAGGGATTGCTTATACAAATGTTATTTTTTATGGATCTGTTTTCTTTATATTAAACGCAGTCTTAAATGGTTTATTATCTGCACAAGGAGACACTAAGACATATCGAAACCTTTTAATTGTCAGCTTCTTCTTAAATTTATTTTTAGATCCATTATTCATATTCGGTTGGTTTGGTCTACCAAGACTAGGCGTTGTAGGGGTTGCCCTAGCAACTATTTTAATTCAAATCATTGGGACGATTTATTTAACAAGTCGGTTAATCAAATCGGAATGGATTGATATCAAAAAGCTTATATCCTCAAGGTTTACGATTAAAACCATGCTAGAGCTACTGAAACAAGCAATTCCTTCTACATTGAATATGGCAACGATAGCCATTGGTATTTTTATTATCAACTATTACGTTTTACAATATGGTGGCGTTGATGGAGTTGCAGCATTTGGTGCAGCTACTCGAATTGAGCAAATTGCTTTACTTCCTGCTTTAGGCTTAAATGTAGCAGCATTAACGATTGCAGGACAAAACTTTGGTGCTGGAAATAAAAAAAGAATCATAGAGGTTTACAAAAAAGCGATGATTGCTGGTGTCTCTATCATGATTATCGGTGGTATTGTAATTTTCCCTCTCGCTCCTTATTTGGTTTCTGTTTTCAATCAAAATCCAAATGTAATTTCAATAGGAACAAGATACTTGCGTATTGAAGTACTCGCCTTTGTTACCTATGTGATTCTAAATATTTCGATATCTGTTCTTCAAGGAATAAAAAAACCGAATTATGCAATCTTTATGGGTATATTTAGACAGGCACTTCCCTTTGGATTATTTTATTTGCTAGGAACAACTCTAAGCATGGGTTTAGATGGTGTTTGGTGGGGGATTGTTATCATTAACTGGACTGCAGTCTGCATTACTCTTTATTACATAAAAGTTCAATTTAAAAAGCTTAAATAGATAGTTAAACATAAAAAATCATAATTTATGGTTTTTTTTGTTCATTCTCGACATTTCTATCATATAATATCAACGTAAGAAAAAAATAAGGGGTGAATTTTATGCGTATAGAGGCAGATGACAAACTAGATTTCAGTGATGTACTGATTCGACCAAAAAGATCAACATTAGTATCGCGCAGAGATGTGGATTTAAACCGAGAATATCATTTCAAGCATAGCAAGCAATCCTGGACTGGTGTACCAATTATGGCATCTAATATGGATGGTGTTGGAACATTTGAAATGGCATATGCTTTACAAAAATCAAAATTATTTACCTGCATGGTGAAAAACTATCAGGTTGAAGAATATATAAGTCGTCAAGAATTATTAAATCCAGAGTATTTCGCAGTAAGCACTGGTACCAGTGCAAATGATTTTTTAAATCTACAAGAAACCATTAAGAAAAATCCTGCTATAAAGTTTATTTGTATCGATGTAGCTAACGGTTATTCAGAAGCCTTTGGAACCTTCGTTTCTAAGGTTAGAGCACTCTACCCAAATCATACGATTATCGCAGGTAACGTCGTTACTGCAGATATGACTCAAGAATTAATCCTTCGTGGAGCAGATATCGTTAAAGTCGGTATTGGACCAGGAAGTGTGTGCACGACTAGAATTCAAACAGGAGTTGGCTATCCACAGCTATCTGCAATCATTGAATGTGCTGATGCTGCACATGGCTTGGGTGCACATATTATTAGTGATGGTGGATGTACATGCCCGGGTGATGTAGCGAAAGCCTTTGGTGCTGGAGCAGATTTTGTAATGCTTGGTGGAATGTTTGCTGGGCATAATGAAGGTGGCGGAGATGTAATCACTGAATACTATGACACAGGTAAAAGAGATTTCCAAACCAAAGAACCCATTTTAGAAGAGAAAAAATATGTTGAATTTTATGGAATGAGCTCTTCTACTGCAATGATTAAGCATCATGGTGAAGTTGCTGAATATAGAAGTTCTGAAGGACGCACCGTTCGAATTCCTTTCAAGGGTGAAGTTGATGTCACAGTGAAGGATATATTAGGTGGTATTCGTTCAACATGTACCTATGTTGGAGCACCTACCTTAAAGCAGTTAGCAAAATGTACAACCTTCATTAAAGTTCAAAAACAATTTAATGACATTTTCGTGCCTAAGCATTAGTTATTCGATAAAGAGTGAAAAATTTCACTCTTTTCTTTTTATTTAAATAAGAAAAAGCTTTGATTCAATCAAAACTGAAGTTTTTCAAACATCTTATTACGAATTCGAATTATTATATTGCATAATCTTTGTATGTTATAGTTCGATAAATTATAATAGATATATATTTAAAGGAGGAATTACCTATGAAAAAAACGTTATTATTGTTTACCTTATTATTCACTATATTTGTTCTCTCTGCATGTGGCAGAGATCAAAGTGTATTACGTGTTGGGATGGATCTCAAATATCCACCATTTGAAACTGTTGATTTAGAAAATGATCCAGTAGGAATATCCGTAGATATTGCCTATGCTTTGGGAGAATTTTTAGGCCGTGAAGTTGAAATTGTCAACACAGACTTCGGTTCTTTAATTCCATCACTTCAGGCTGGAGAAATTGATATTATCATCGCGTCAATGAGTATTACTGCTACAAGATCTGAGATCGTTGATTTTTCAAATCCTTATTTCTTCTTTAAAATTATTACTTTAGTTAATCAAAATTTCGCAACAGCAAATGGAATCACTGAAGATTCAACTGTTGAAGAGTTATTGGCTGTGGCTGGTACAAGATATGTTGGTATTGCATCGCAGGTTTCTGCATCCATTCCACAATCCTACGGAAAACAAGTTACTGAAGCAACCGATTTAGGGACTGCTGTTGAATCCGTTGCACAAGGTACCTCTGATGTTTTATTGATGAGTGCTAATCCAGTCGTTGATGGCCATAAAGCAAATATGAGTACCACACTTGTGATGTGGGACCCATTTGTTGCAAGTCCAATTGGAATGGCTGTTCAAAAGGGCAACACTGAGTTATTAGAAAAAGCAAATGAGTTTATTGCAACCTTTAATGATCAAGGTGGCTTATACTCTGTTCTTTCTACGAAGTGGGATGCTGTTCTTTTAGAGCGTCTTGGACGCTACGGTTTAAGCTTCTATATCAATGAATAAGATTTTATCTTACATATTTGCAATTCTAACCGTCACTGCTTTTATTGTCTTTGTTATTTCACAGCAGTCATCAAGCTTTAGTTTTGCATCGTTTGCACCCTATCAAAATATGATTTCTGAAGGGATTCGAAACACGATTATTGTTTCAATCCTTTCCCTTTTAGGAAGCCTTGTATTAGGGTTTGTTTTCTACTTGTTTTCTATATCAAAATTTAAATATTTAAATGCTTTAACTGATGTCTTTACTGAAATCATATATGGTACACCACTTCTTGTATTGGTTGTAATCACAGCATTTGTGATTGGACCAGCTTTTGGAACCTACAATAGAAATGCACTTGGCTTTACTGCACTTGTTATCTATATGACACCCTATATGAAAAATGTTTATAAGTCTGCTTTTTCCAGTATTTCAAGAGATCAATACATGACCATGGATTTATTTGGATTTACTCCTTACCAAAGATATCGTTATATTATCATTCCTCAGGTGATTCGAATTTTAATGCCTCCGATGATGAATAACTTCTCTTTAATCATTAAGGGTAGTGCATTACTCAATGTGTTAAGCTTTAACGAACTTTATTATGCAATACGAGTTGCACAATCTCAAACATTCGCATTCGTTCCAGGCTATATTTTAATGTGGATTTTATATCTGGTTATTACAATACCTTTATCACAAGCAACCAAATACATCGAAAGGAAATGGGCACTATGAAAATAGAACTGAAGCAGATAAGCCATACCTATGATGTTGAAGTATTAAGCAAGCTCAATTTAGTTTTAGAAAACTATAATTCAGTTGCTATTATTGGAGTTTCTGGATCAGGAAAATCTACCTTAATTAGGCTAATGTCCGGATTAGAAAAGCCTTCATCTGGATCAATTAAGATTAATAATTATGATGTCAATGATGATGAATATAGAAAAAAGATTGGATTCGTTTTTCAGAATCACAACTTATTCCCTCATTTGACTTTAAAACAAAACATTACACTTGTATTAGAAAAAACAAGAGGAATGGAAAAAGAATTAGCAAATGAAACTGCACTAAAATATTTATCTCTTCTCCATCTTGAAGATCAGGTTGATAAGGTTCCTAAAAATGTATCCGGTGGTCAAGCACAGCGTGCATCGATTGCTAGAGCACTCAGTGTCAATCCAGATATCATTTTCTTAGATGAACCTACGTCATCACTTGACCCAATATTAACCCATGAAGTATTAACTGCTGTTGAAGATCTAAAGGGGTTAGGTAAAGACTTTATATTTGTTACACACGTGATGAGCTTTGTAAAGGATTTCGCTGATTATGTGATTTACATGGATCAGGGAGAAATCATTGAGCAGGGTCCTCCAAGTATATTGGATAACCCAAAACATGAATCCTTTAAGGAGTTCATGAAAAAAGTAAGATAGGAAGAATTCTAATGAAAAAATATCTTTACGGTGGCTTAGTTGCAAATGCAGCAAGCCTAGGCTATCACTGGGTATATAATCCAGTATATTTAGAAGAGTTATCAAAGAAAAAATCGCTACTTTTTCAAGTTCAAAATAAAAATGAATTTGAGGAAGGTAAACCTTCATATTATGTTTATCCAAATCATAAAGTAGGCGATGTAACTACACAAGGCATGTTTATGATATGGCTTTATGAAGCGATGAAAGAGAATCCTTCATTTTCTAAAAACGATTATGCTAACTTGATTTTCAATCACATCAAACCTGGTGGAGATTACGTAGGATATGTCGAATCTTATGGAAAGCTTTTAGTCATTGATAGGCTCAATGCTGATCTTAAGTTAAACGTTTTAGAACAAGAAAAAACAGATGACCACTTGGTTGGATTCATCCCCTATTTAGTAGCTAAAGAACTTGGTTTAGATGTTGAAAAAGCCTTTGAATTAACAAAGCTTTTTACAAACAAAACTGAATATTATGATTTTTTCAAGGTATTTGACTATATATTTTCAGAGATTCAAAAAAGAGAATTGAAATACGTTTTAAAGGACGCAGTCAAGCTCGCACCAATAGGATTTACCAACAAGCTTGCGCATGCAATAGAAATGGATGATACCGTAGAATTCATTAAGAACCATGCTGGTATTTCATGTCATATTCAATACTCGATTCCCTTAATATTTCATCTACTCTCTCATAGCAACTCCTATGAAAGCCTAATCGAATGGAATATAAAAATAGGTGGAGCTAGCTCCGACAGAGGTCTTCTTCTAGGTGCAATCATGAGTCAAATATCACCGATTCCTGAATCTTGGAAAGCTAAAGTTACTTTTTAAACCATAAAGAGTTATAATTAGAAATAGAGGTGATATAGTGAGAAGATTTAAAACAAAGGAACAGTTAATTCTTGCTAGTGAAAAAGAGTTTTCATTCTTAATGGACTTAATTGAAAATCAATCGATAGAAAATCAAAATCACGTATTCTTATTTGAATATAGAGACAAGAACTATAGGGATGTGCTAGCTCATTTGCATGAATGGCATGTCATGTTATTTGGTTATCTTGATGAAAGTATCAATCAAAAAAAGGAACCTGACGTTCCTAAAAAGGGGTATACTTGGAAAGAGATGGATCAGCTCAATGTTGAAATATGGAAGACCTATCAAAAGACTTCTCTTGAAGAAATAAAGGTCAGGATTGTTGAATCACATGTAAAGCTTCTTAACATCATTTTAGGATTGACAAATGAACAATTATTCGAAAGAAATTCTTTCAAATGGGCTCCAGCAACACTAGCAGATTTTATCGATCATTGTGCAGCACATCATTATGAATGGGCAATTGATTTAGTTAAGAAGCAAATGCTTCTTCTAGCAGCATAATCATAAAGGTGAATCCGTATAGGGTTCACCTTTTCTTTTTAATCAGATACATTGTAAAAACAAATGCAAGAATCGCCATAATTGATCCAAATAAGTCAATTAAAATATCAGTAAATTGAAATGCTCTACCATCAGTAAAAAGCTGTATAGACTCATCAATAATTGCAGTAAGTAAACAAAATAATATAGCAAGCCAATGAATTAGTCTTTGATTTTTCATTACGCTATATAAGTATTGAAACCAAAAAATACCGAGTAAGAAAAACTGTGCAAAATGAGCGCTTTTTCTTACGATTAAGGATAATTGATTAGCTTCAACAGTTATACTGAAGATGCTTAAAAAAGATGAAATCATGGTGGTAAAAAATCCACTTTGTGTACTTGATATATTTGCAGGTAAAAGTGAGTTGACCCATATCGTCAATGTCATTAAAATAGTTAAGATTAAGAATACTTTACTTTTGCTTTTTTCTCTTATCATGATGATCACCTATTTGATTTTAGTATAAGTTATTTGCAAATAAAAGTAAATCTATCAGATGAAATAAAAAACCGCAATCGCGGTTTTAGATTCTACTTAACTTATCCTGGTAAACCATTCATATAGTTTTCAAGTAAAGCCATAATTGCAGGTAGCTGAGATAGGAATAAAATATATAAGATAATAAACACAGTAACAGCAAATACCTGGAACCATAAATAATTTCTTAACGTTTTATTCGTCTCACCAGAAAAAAGTAAGATTAGGAATATAATGATATTCGCTAAGGGAATAATCATTAAAATGTGAAACCCAAACCAATCAAGAACTGAAAGCTGTTTTTTTTGAAACATCAGAAAAACCCCCTATAGATTAGATTTATTTGATACTATGTTCAGTATCTTTTTTTATATATTGTCTATATTGTATCAAATAAAAACTCTAAATGGTATAACAATTTACATGAATTATAAATTTCTTCTATTTCTAATCAATGGGTAAAGCATTAATCTAATGAGATAATTCATGACTGTAAATATAAAGAATATCGGAAATACCCATAAAAATACACTGAATATATCAAATAATTTAACAAATAAATTTAAATGTAGGTAAGGCTTTAACTCAAGGAAATTATATTGAATACTTTCAATCTTCCAAATCGCAGGGAAATACGTTATGAGTAAAGCGATGAAAGATATGATTGTTATTTCAATGGAGTACCTTATAAAAAGACATGTATTTTTTTTACCAAGCATTCTTTCTATATTGATTTTACTTTGATTAAAAGGTATATAGAAGAGTGTGAAAATGAATGTAGCAACAATCATTACAAAAATAGAAATAAAGGTGTAAATTAAATAATCATTTTGAATCTCATAGACCTTATATCTCGTCTCTTCTGACATTAAACGATGCGCTGAATAAATCCCAAAGTCATCTGTGCTATACTCAAGATTTTCGTAGAAAAAGACAAAGCTTTTACTATCAGGGACCTTAAAGGATTCAAGTATTTGTTTATTCAATTCCCAGTCTAAATCTAAACCAAGATAAAATCTTCTTAAATTACCATTACTTGGGTATCTCGATTTTACATCCAAGTGTGTATATAACGTATTTAAATCTAATGAATCACTATCGTAAACTCCAAGAATTTTCAAATAGATTTTATTCAAGTTGGACTTACTCCATGAATAATCGTAATAAAAATTACTGATTTCAAAGGTATAGCTTGTATATAACGCAAGACTGTTAACATATGAATCATTTATAATAGAAGGATCTACACCAAGCATTTCAGCTAACTGATGCTTGGATATATATATTCCATTAGTAAATGGATAGTGATTACCAATTAAATCATAATCCTCAATATCATCTATATACCCCATTTTTCTAAATTCTAGATTAGATTCAACGTTTTGATCTAAATAGTTCTGGATTTTTATTTGATGAATCGAAAACGTATTTTTTTCTTGATTCAATTGACTATAAAAATCTGGACTTGCATAAATCGATTGAAGAGCTTGTAAATATGTTTTTTCAGGAATAATTTTTGATGCTGGTTCATCTTCGATATATCGATAATCTCCATATTGGCTCTTCAAGATTCCAGAAATTGTCATCACGAGTGATGTATCTCTATCGGTTAAGTCATAATATAGAAGGTCTGAAATATCTTCTAGATTATCAATACCCGAAGTAACAATTTGCTCTGCCATATAGTCATATATCAATATTTCATTGGGTAGAACTGGATAATAGCCCATCAAAAGTGGCTCATTAAAGCGATCAAAATCATCAACAAGTATCACTTCTGTAAAATGAAGACTTCTGAATTTATTGACTTTACTCAGACCAATATCAGCTAGATTAATATCAAAGAAATCCTGAAAATTTTTATTAAAGAAATAGGATGCATAAACAGGTAGTTGATTGTTCGCTTTCTCCTCTATCAATTCACGGTAGCTCTCTCTAACATCCTGTGGGTAATCAAATGTTCCTGCTCTAATAATAAATGACCAACCGTAGGTAAATGCTCTTTCCTGATACTTATAAATAGGCATTACATAGGAATTGCTAGCTTCTGTAGTTTCAATCAATGTATCATAGGTATCAAATTGATTGACGATATGATTAATGGACGCAATATATAGACAAAAAACTAGGGACATTACTAAAAATAGTGTTAATAATGATTTTTTAACAAACGTTAAAATATTCATCTGTTTTAAAGGATTTGATTTTTGAATTGGTATCGACTTCTCTTCATGATTATAGGAGATATTTTCTGTAATTAATAAGTCTCTATCCATTTTTTCATTTTCAATATAAATAATTCTTGAAGCGAAAGCCTTCGCTAATTGCTCATCCTTTGAGGTTGCGATAACTAGTTTTTTTAATGACAAATTCTTTAAAATGCCTAGTATTTCGAAATGAGGTTCATCAATTAGAATAATTGGTGTATCCTTTGCGAGTGCAACTGCTAAGCCAACCTTTTGACTTTCCTTAAGTGTCAATTGAAACTGAAACTTGTTCTTTAAATCCTCGATATCAAGCTTTTTGATTATATCTAAAACCATTTGATCCTGATACTCAATACCATGTTTTTTCTTCAATATATCCTTTAAAACTTTCCAAACAGTTTTTAAATTAGATATATTATTACTAGAGAAAATATAGCTGACTTGACTATATCGATATCGATAAACATCATCCATCTCATCAAATGAAAGAATTCTATTGTCTACATAAATACTCCCAAAAGATAATTTATCGAGTCCTGCTAGTATATTTAGAAATGTTGTTTTACCACTTTTTTCTTCTCCAACAATAAAAACCATTCCTTCATCATCGAATGTTTTTGTTATATTATTAAAAACTAGTACACGCTTTTTGCCGTATCTTTTGAATCTTTTAATTATATTATTTAACTGGATCATCATAACCTCTTCTTTATCAATCATCATGTATTTTTTAAAAAATAAAATTGAGAAGATAAGATCTCCTCAATTATTTTTAGAAATCGTCTTTATCGTCATCCTGATCAATAATAATCTTATTAATCTTGCTCTTGATGTTTTCTTTAGTGAATGAAAAATAAGCATTTTTCTGTGGGAAGAAAATTGTGTTAATAATTGGTATCAAAAAGAATAAAATCCAAGCACGATCCCATTCATTGTATAAAAATCCAAGGGTAATGTATGCTGCAACTACTAATATACCAACTAATTTTCTTGCATTGATCTTTTTTTCAACAATTAAATTGACAATTGGAATGAGTAAGAACACAATCCATCCTGGGTGCCATAAGCCAAATCCAAAGCCTATCCATAAAAATACAGTTAATGAAATCAAAGGCATCATTTCACTTAATCTCTTCCATGGATTACCTGTTAGTAAAATACTACTAATTGGAATCAACAGGAAAAAAGTCCATCCCAAATTCCATTTCTCATAATAAAGTCCTGAAATTAAGAAAAGCATCAAACTGATTAAAGGTACTACTGCTAATATTCTTTTGTTTACATTGCTCATATTATATTCTCGCTTTCTTTTCTATAGAAATTATATCACAAAACTTCCTTTGCACCAATACTTCTTTCCATTCTTTTGACTGATTCCAATTTAAAATATATAATAAAGATAATAACTAAGGAGGTATTCAGGTGAAAGCTATCTTTACAGGATTAAATGGAACAGTTGCACCAGAGGTCGCTAAGTATTTTCGAGCTAAAGGTGTTGAAGTTATCCAATACGATAGAAATGTAATTCCAGTTGATAATGAATTTGAAATTGAAGCTTTTTTAAAGCTGCATCAACCCGAATTATTTCTTCATTTCGCTATGGGTACTCCGGAATGGGCAGGATTATTAGCCAAGCTTGCTAAAAAATTGAAAATAAAATTTATTTATATTAGTACGGTTAGTGTTTATAGTGGTAAATCCAAGGGTCCAATCACTGTAAAAACAAGTCCTGATGCAGAAGATAATTACGGAAAATATAAAAGAATTTCTGAGGATGCTGTTTTAAAAAACAATGAAAATGCATATATTCTTAGAATCGGTTGGCAAATCGGGATGAAGCCTGGTTCAAACAATATGATTGACTACCTTTATAAAGAAATGGAAAAATCAAATATTATTAAGGCTTCTAGTCAATGGTATCCATCCTGTTCATTTATGGAAGATACAGCAACAGGTATCTATGATGCCATTACCAATCACCCTGAGGGCACTTATTTAATCAATTCAAATGATAAGTTTTCGTTTTACGAGATTGTCACCTATCTTTCAAAAATACATCCTACCATCAAGGTATTAGAACAAAAAGACTTTATTAAAGACATTAGAATGGTTGATGAACGCATTAAAATTAAAAAATTAAGTGAGCGTTTTAGGTCTTTATAGCGCAATCGATTGCATTCCAATAAATATTGCTATATAATGCAAGTAGAATACTTGCTAGGGAGGATTCAATATGAGTAAATTAAAATATGGTTACGGCTGGGCACTAAAATTTCTTTTAGCTGCTATCTTGGTTGGAATTGGGATTTATATGTTCTTCGCATCTGAAGTTGTATATACAATCACAGGTGTTGCAATCGTGATTTTCTCAATATTTAGAGTAGTACCATTAATGAAATCACTCAATAAAGAAGTGCTTCGTACAATCAATTTAATTGAGATTATCTTTGATACTCTAATCGGTGTACTTATGGTTTACATCGCTCTAACGAGAAATCTTGAAGATGAAGCAATTTGGGGATTAGTTTATCGCTACGCTCTCGCATTCTTCTTCTATATGAGAGGCTTAGTCTATTTTAATTCTGTTGTCTTCTTTGGGGAAAAAACTGAGGTTCCTAAATTTTGGATACACATCATTTTATTAACAATCGGTGCTATTATAGCGGTTCTACCTGAATTTGATTACGGTTCAGTAGCATTATTCCTATTATTTATCTCTATTGTTGGTGCTGGATATTTAGGATATGATGGCTATGGTGGGTATAAGAAATATAGAGAATACTCTAAGGATTTAAATATGGCTAAGGAAAAAGAAAAAACGAAGGATCAAGGTATTGAAAAAGAATTACCTCGTCCAATCGTTGATGAAAAGGAAGAAAAGAGACCTTACGTAAACTAAGGGAATATTAAAAATGATTAGGGTCCATCCATTCGGATGAACCCTATTTTTATTTATTTTGTTGAATCGATTTTAAAGTCTTAAACCAAGTTGCTGTAAGGTCAATGAAGACAACAACTACTACAAATCCAGTGATAAATCTAACACCTTTTTCAAAGCCTTCAATAACGCTTAACGAATCGAGTTCCATGTAAAATGCAATCGTGTCAAAAACCTCTGGAAGAATGAGCTGTGGATGGTTGATAAAAATTAAGAATAACACAGTCGATAATATTTCAAAAGCAGTATAAAGAATTGCTAAATTTAGCTTCCATTCCCCATAATATATCTTAAGTAAGCTTACTATGATAGAAATAATTGCAGAAATAATAAAGAATATAATGAATGTGTTAGTGACTGATGTATTAAAGATTTGTGTGATCATCACTCCATCGTCATAAATACCAATAACATTCGTATAATCAATTAAGATAATAATGAATATAATCGAGAACACTGTTCCAATGATTAATCCAATTATACTTTCAGTTTTAGATATTTTTGCTTTATTATTGATTTTAGGGACATCTGGAAGATCCTTGAGATCCCAACTTCCTTCTCCCTTGGAGTTTCTTGCAACATAATCTATGATCCAAAAAATGATGGTAACCCAAGCAAATGCTCTAATAGCACCACTAAATGCATTGGATATAATACTTGCAAAAACTTCTACAATTTGGAGAAATAGACTTTGTGCTTCGATGTTGATTATTGCATCAAAGAACCCAGTTGCAACAGATATTGCGACTACTATAATCATTACAATTTTTAAGGTTTGGATATAGTCTGTATAAAACCAAGGTGAAATAACATATCGTTCTTTGGTTTCATAGTTTTTAGCTAAAATTCTTGGATGTCCTAATGTCTTTAGAACCTTTTCGATATCCGCACTGGTTGGATTTTCAGGCAGCATATCATTAATGTTCGCTAGAAGTTCACTTTTCACTTCTTCTCTAACTGATTCTGGTAATCTTTTAGTTACAGCATATATGTAACGGTCTATATAGTTTTTCATTTATTTTCCTCCTTAATGATTAAATCCATTTCTAAAACAATTTTTCTCCACTCTTCAATCAATGTATTATAGGTATCTAGACCATCCTTGCTCAAGATGTAATACTTTCTTGGTCTTGATTCTGTCGTATCCCACTCACTTTGAAGCAGTCCTTGAGATTCTAACCTTCTAAGCAGTGGATATAGCGTTCCAGCCTCAATGTTCACTCCTTTTTCTTCTAGTGCTTGCAAAAGAGAGTACCCATATTGATTGTTTTTGAGTTGACTCAAAACTGCAAGTATTTGAGTTCCTCTTTTTAGTTCGATGATTAAGTTGTTAATTATATTCAAATCCATGCTCATCACTCCTTGTCATTATTATACTGTATGTCATACACTATTGTCAATATATTAATATTATTTTAAATTAATTATGCTGGAATTTTATTTTTTAATTTATTAAAGATTTTCTTTTTCGACTTTTTTTTCATAAAAAACTGTTATGATATTAGAGGAATATCTTATTATACATACAAAGGAGCGCATTCAAACACCATTTTGAATGCATGGTCATTCATGACGAAACGTGTTCATATCGCAGGAATCTTATTCGCATCTATCTTTGGTTTTTCATTTATGTTTTCTAAAATTGCACTCGATTTTGTAAGTCCAATTGGGTTAATTGCCTACCGTTTTTTAATTGCGTTTATCGCTTTTGAGATTTTAAGACTCACAAAGGTCGTTAAAATTAGATTTCAGAAATCGAGTTTTAAATACATGTTCATGGTTGCACTTTTCCAACCTGTTCTTTATTTTCTACTTGAAACCTTTGGTCTTCAGCTAACAACAAGCGGAGAAGCTGGCATGATGATCGCCTTAATTCCGATATTTGTAACCATACTGAGTTCTATTATATTAAAGGAAAAGCCAAATGGAATTCAGTTTATCTTTATTCTGCTATCCGTTTCTGGAGTTATATTCATTCAAGTCTTTAAATCAAATGATGGACTAGACGTTAATCTACTCGGATTCCTCCTCTTATTGGGTGCAGTTCTTGCAGCAGCTTTATTTAATATCGCCTCTAGAACAGCATCTAAAGCATTGAAGCCCTATGAGCTTACCTATTTCATGATGCTATTTGGTGCAGTTACCTTTAATATTATGTATTTAATTAAGTTAATATCAGAATCTAGAGTTTCTGATTATATAACTAATCTTTATCATATTGAATTATTATTGCCTATTTTATATTTAGGAATAGTAGCATCTATTGGTGGTTTCTTCTTAGTCAATTTTGCATTGAGTAAGGCGCCTGCGCATATAACCTCAATATATTCAAATCTTTCCACGATTGTTGCTGTCATTGCCGGTGCACTTCTTCTTCAAGAAAAACTATATTATTATCACTATATTGGTAGTTTAATGATTGTCATTGGTGTTTATGGTACTGTGTCATTTAGAAGATATCAAAACCTAAAATTTGTGAGTAAAGACATTACAAAATAGAATAAATATATTTAAATACTGATTTGTTAAAAGAGACATCCTATTTGATGCCTCTTTATATTTATTTCATCATTATTTCAGTATGTTTTTTAAAAATCGAATTAGTTAAAATTACATATCATTTCTTACTTTTTTCTTTCTTTTCAATTAATTTAATATTAACTTTACGGGACAAATCCATATATATTTATACAAATGTTATAATTATAGTACAAAACACTCCTATGTCATACTCAACCATGATTCACCGGAGGCTATTCATGCAATCATTTAGAAGATTTATATTCCCTATTCTTATTATCTTGTTTTTTATTGCAACCTTGTTTAGCATTAATCATAATGACTCACATCCCTCCCATATCCAAAATGCATCTATGGATTTATCTGATTGGAATGCAAATCAGATTATTGATTTAGATGGTGAATGGGAGTTTTTTAATCATTCACTTCTAGAAGATATTTCAGGCACAGGGACTCTAGTTAACGTTCCTCATTACTGGGAGAATAATCCAGTATACGGAAATCTGCCTTATGGGTACGCTACCTACCGTTTAACAATTACTGGGCTGAATGAAGATCAAGTCTATGGGATTAGTCTAATTGATGCCGGAACTAGCTATAGATTAAGTGTAAATGGCAATATAATTATGTCTAATGGGGTTGTCTCAAGAACGAGTGATAATTATGAGCCTTATTGGCGAAGCGAAGTTGGTTATTTTTCAGCAGATCAAAATGGTGTTGCTGTCCTCACGATGGAAATTTCAAATTACGACCATTATCAAGCAGGATTTTGGATTCCCTTGAATATATCAAATGGCTCAACTTTATTTAATTATGAAATCATTCATTATGTAATTATCGCCATATTATTTGGCGTCATGATGGCACTTGGTATTTATTTCATAACACTTCATCTTTTATCTAGAAAAGAACAAAAAGCATTATCCTTAGGTTTATTTTCGATATTAATTTCTATGAGATTAATTTTCACTGGGCATCGTTTAATTCTAATTCTATTTCCATTTTTATCTTGGAATACAGTCATTCGAATGGATTATGTTGCTGGCATGCTAATACTTCCAGTCTTTGGCTTATTCATGAGTAGATTGCAGTTTATCCCAATTAAGCGCCAACTAGAGTATTTTTATTTTATATTATCCTTGCTAATTATATTGTTTGGATTAGTGCTACCTACATTATATTTACCGGACATGCTCACAATGTTTAAGCTGTTAGTCGTTGGCTTCTCTCCATTTTATATCTATACATTATATTGTGGATTAAAAAATCAAATTAGAGGTTCTGCATTGATGTTTATTTCAGCAATGATTATGTTTGTTGCTGTTATGCTTGAATTCTTCTTTGGAGGTAGTATTTATAACTTCTTCTTTGCATCATTTATTATGATTTCGTTTATGTCGATCGCTATTGCAGATGAATTTTTAGTGATTAAAGCATTTTCTAAAAGTTTAGAGTCTGAAATCGTTATTGATCCTTTAACTAATGTTTATAATAGACTATACTTGAATAAATTAATAGAAAATGAATCCAAAGGAAGAAATCCATTATCTGGATATTACCATTTATTATTTTTAGATTTAGACAATTTTAAGAATATTAATGATTCCTATGGTCATATCATTGGTGATGTGATTCTTTCTATTATTTCAGAAAGATTACGCTCATTCTTTGGTGAACAATCGAATATTATCCGCTATGGTGGAGATGAATTTATTGTCTTATATGAATCAGCCGCTGAAACAAATATAGAAACAATCATTCAGTCTTTTAAGCAATACCTTGAAAAAGAGATCTATATTGATGGAAATCCTTATCAAGTCAAAGGTTCAATTGGTCACTGTCCTTATCATTCAAAGCATGATCGATTGGAAGATGCTATAAAAAATAGCGATGCGCATATGTATAAACAGAAACAAACAACGATGCAACAAAATTAGAAACATATGATGAAATTAATATGAAATAATTGGGTATATATCTGTTTCAATTTACATATATACCCTTTTTATATATAATGAATCTATAAAACGAGGTGCACTCCAATGAAAAATTCTAGAATTAATGAAGTAATTGAGTTCGTCAAAAAGTACTATAAAATCATTTCTGTTGTCTTGATTGTTTTGATGCTCCCGTTGATTTATCTCTTTGTTTATTCAACTGGAGGAATCAAATATGTCTATTCACACTCTATGTATATACCAATACTTCTCGCAGGTATCATTATCGGTCCAAAGTTTGGTGTATTTATTGCTTTATCTGCCGGAATTCTATTAGGGCCATTAATGCCTATCGATACAGTAACAAATGAGCCTCAAATCGTCGTGAACTGGATGTATCGTTTAGTCATTTTTATGATTATTGGATTCACATCTGGACACGCATTTCATAAAATTAAAATGAGTAAACAAAGAATTGATGAATTGATGTCGCATAACCAAGAAACGAATATTCCAAACACTAACTTTTTAAAGCGAATTCCTTCCATATTGAAAAATGATGAATATTCACTGATGACAGTATTGATTAATAATCATAACAATATCATCGATGTATTAGGTACAGATATTTATCATATCCTATTGAATCAAATTTATACAGAGCTTACGAGTAATTTAAAGGATAGAACACTCATCATCCAATCAGATTCAAATAAACTTTGGGTTATGAAACCCTATCTAGACTTAACCAATGATGCTAAATATATTTTGAGTATACTCAATAAGCAATGGATAATTAATGATATACCTCTTTATGTTGATTTTTCGATTGGTGCTACTCATGTTGAGCATGGTTTTGATCTAATGAATCTTGATACGTTTGAATCTGCCGATAATTCAGCGCGTTATGCTCAACTAAATAATATATCTTATATGATTCATGACGAAAATAAACTTAGAAAAAAATCTGATTATGCACTGCTGGCAACCTTTAAGCATGCTTTAGAAACCAATCAAACATTTTTAACCTATCAACCAAAAATAGATTTAAATACAATGAAGCCCTACGGACTTGAAGCGTTAATTCGTTGGCACCACCCTGAAAAAGGACTTATTATGCCCGACTCCTTTATTCCACTTGTAGAAGAGACTAAGCTCATTCATTTATTAACCGATTGGGTTTTAACCAATACACTGTATAAAATTAAAGCATTTAGAGCATTAGGCATTGAGGTTCCCATATCGATTAACGTTTCTGCAAAAAATCTGTATGACCCTTTCTTTTTTGAACGTGTGATGAAAAACATCAATAGCTCTGGAGTTGATAAAAAGCTAATCAAGTTTGAAATTACAGAATCCGTTTTAATGATTAATCCAGAGGAAAGCAAAAATGTTTTAGAAAAGCTTGTTAAACATGGTGTTTTAATTGAGCTTGATGATTTTGGCTCAGGCTACTCATCTTTAGCTTACTTAACTCAATTTCCTATTTCTACGATTAAAATTGATCGTTTGTTTATGCAAAAAATACTTATCAATTCACAAGTTAGACAAATCGTTAAATCAGCAATTCAACTTTCAAAAGACTTAGGTTATAAGGTGGTTGCTGAAGGTGTAGAAACAGCTGAAGTTCTAGATGTTTTAAAGGAGTTTAATTGTGATTATGCTCAAGGGTATTACTTTGCAAAACCAATTGCTTCAGAAGAAATTGAAGATTGGTATCGAAAAGCACTTCAACCCTAATTTTTTAAAAACAATGAACGTTTTTTATGGAAACTATCTAAATTATTGGTATAATAATGAAGAATTATTTTATAGATGAAAGGAAGTATATCATGAGTTATCAAAGTTATTTAAGTCCTAATAATCCATTAGTGACTATCGTTATTAAGGATTTAGGAACAATCAAAGTTGAGTTGTTTTACGATGTTGCTCCAAATTCAGTTAGCAATTTTATTAGTCTAGTTCAAAAAAAATACTATGACGGTCTTAATTTTCACCGTATTATCCCAGGATTTATGATTCAAGGCGGATGGGGGAAAGATAGTTCTTGCCCAATTAAGGGTGAATTCAAATCTAATGGAATCAACAATCCTTTGATTCACTCACGCGGTGTCATTTCAATGGCTAGAACCAATGATCCAAATTCTGCTACTTCTCAGTTTTTTATCATGCATCAAAATTCACCTCATTTAGATGGAGCATATGCTGCATTTGGTGGAGTGGTTGAAGGAATTGAAGTTGTAGATCAAATTGCAGTCGCACCTAAGGACTTTCGTGATAAGCCATTCAAGGATATTATCATCGAAAAAATGACGGTAGATTTAAAGGGTAATAATTATCCTGCACCAGTCTGCTATCAAAGATAAAATGGCAACCAGAATTAATAAATACTTAAGTGAGGTTGGCTATTGTTCAAGACGAGAAGCTGACCGTTTGATTGAAAAATCAATGGTTAAGATTAATGGTAAAATTGCATCATTAGGTGATCAAGTTGAGGAAACAGATAGTGTAACCGTTGAAGGAAGAAATGTTAAACCCCACAACGATTTTGTTTATATCGCTCTCAACAAGCCTGTTGGTATTACTTCAACTACTGACCAAAAAATCAGAGGAAATATCATCGATTTCATGCAGTATCCAAAGCGTATATTTCATGTCGGAAGATTAGATAAAGACTCAGAAGGCTTAATCTTAATGACCAATGATGGAGATATCGTCAATGAAATATTGAGAGCAGAAAATGCGCATGAAAAAGAATATATTGTCCAGGTTGATCGTGTACTTTCAGCTGATTTCGCTTCTAAAATGTCATCTGGTGTTCCTATCTTAAATACGATTACTAAGCCATGCATAGTCGAAAAGCTAGGTCCAAAGCGGTTTAAAATCATTTTAACTGAAGGAATGAATCGACAAATTCGAAGAATGTGTGAATTCTTTGGATATGGTGTCGTTTCACTGAAGCGAACACGCATTATGAATATCACATTGGATGTCCCTGTTGGAAAATACAGATATTTAACCGAAGATGAAAAACAAACATTATTTAGTTTATTGAATAAATAGCTCAGAGCAATCTGAGCTTTTTTTTATCCGTGAAATGAACTTAATAATTAGCAAAAAAACTTAGATTTACAATATCAAAAAAGACTGTTATTTTCGTCTAAAAATCTTAAATCGTTATGTAAACCGCTTACTTTTAGAATGAATACAAATGTAAGATTTTTCTGATAACACTTTCAGTTAGAAAATGGTTTTTCCCCTCTTTTCTTTTCAAAATTTATTGATATAATGATTGCACAAAGGGAGTGATACCATGGAAGAATACAAACTTCATCGACACATTTTATGTATCGATCTAAAAAGTTTCTACGCCTCGGTGGAGTGCGCACTTTCGAATCTCGATCCATTTAAAACACCACTAGTGGTTGCTGACGCCTCTAGAGGTGGCGGTTCCATCGTCCTTGCAGTATCACCTTATTTAAAAACACTCGGTGTCCCAAGTCGCTGTAGAATTCATGAAATTCCTAAGGATATACCTATTATTTTTAGAAAACCCAGAATGACTACCTATCTTGAGTATTCTACGAAGATTATAGAAATTTATTTAAAATTTATTTCTGAGGATGATTTATATGTCTACTCCATTGATGAAGCATTTCTAGACATTACTGAATACCTAAGCTATTATAAAAAGACCGATGTTGAAATTGCAAAAATGATTCTAGATACGATTTATCAAGAAACTAAATTGTTCGCGACATGTGGAATTGGTCCGAATATGCTAATGAGTAAGCTCGCACTTGATATTGAATCTAAAAAAGCACCTGATTTTATTGCGAAATGGACCTATGATGATATCCCTACCAAGCTATGGCCTGTTACCCCACTTTCTGAGATGTGGGGCATTGGACACAACATGGAGCGTAACCTCTCTAGATTCGGTTTAGAAACGATTGGTGACATCGCACATTACGACCTAACGACACTCAAAAAAAACTTCGGAATACTCGGCGAAGAGCTTTATTACCATACACACGGTATTGACATGAGTATGATTCAACAAAAGAAAAATATTCGGGCAATCAGTAAAAGCTATGGCTCTGGTCAAACATTATTTCACGATTATTTTCCACCAGATATTTTTCAAATCATTTTAGAAATGGTTGACGATGTTACAAGAAGACTCCGTCTTCATAAAAAGGTTGCTAAAACCGTTCATTTCGGCATTGGCTATAGCAAGGAAGTCGGTGGTGGCTTCGGTAGACAAATCAGTCTTGAACAGCCCTCAGCAAACGCTTCTATCATTTACGAGGCATGTATCGAAATTTTTCATAAGTATTATGAGGATGAACCTATTCGTCGAGTACACGTCAGTGTAACTAACTTAAGTGAGAGTCACGTTTATCAGTTTTCACTCTTTGAAAATGCTGAACAAATCGTTAAGGAACATCAGTTACATCTAGCTCTAGATGAACTCAAATTCAAATATGGGAGAAACACAATTAACCGTGCATCCAGTGAATTTGAATCTTCAACCATTAAGGCTAGAAACAAAATGATTGGAGGCCATCATGCATAATAATCACTATGTGGATCGCGGAATTATCAAATGGGCACCATTTGATGCGCTAGTTGGCTATCACTCCATGATTAAGGAACTTAAGTATCGTTTAGGAAAAAAGGAAAAACCGATATTGAGCGATGACCAATATGAAGAGATGAATAGAAAGCTTCAGCTCGCATTAAACCAAAACCTAGAAATTGAAATTGAGTATTATACCGATGGCTATATGCGTTCAACCTTCGGAAGAATTAAAAAGATTGATTGGATTTATCAAATAATTATCCTTTCCACTTTTGAAAAAATTGATGCCAAAAATATTTTAGAGATTTATCTTTAGTAAAGACTGACACCTAGTCAGTCTTTTTTGTTGTATAATAAAAGAAAATAAAGCTAAAACACAGGCAGGGGATATCATGTATAGAAAACAGCTAAAAATAGTCGTATATGCATTATTTGGTTTAGCACTTATTCATGCATATAAACTTATTTTCATCGAAAACTACGAACTTAAATCCATTTTTAAATGGATTATTTTCACACTATCCATCATCTTGATAAGCTATGCAGCATTGATTCATAAGGATTGGATTAAAAAGAATATATTTCGCTATAAGGATAAACTCATTGTTATTTCAACTATATTCATAATTGATTTATCTTTTTTGATTAAAAATGCGTTGGATTTTTCAATGGTTTACACTTTTACAATGCTGTTAGGGCTTATTTTACTCGCGTTATTCTCAATGGTGTTGCCTGTAAGAATAAGTCGAGTTTTTGATGTTTTTATGATTGGTTTATATGCGTTCTATGTTTTAGGTCAAGATATGTATTATCGAATCTTTAGAGACTTTTTTAGTTCTAGAGAAGCTGTTACACTCAGAGAAGCGATTGAGTCTGGAGAAAGTATGTATAAATTCGAAATACTTCAGGTCATCGTTTTACTAATTGCTGGAATTGCTATCTACTTCTATCTTAAAAATAAGGAAACCTCGCATATGGATATCAAATCAAAGGCAATTCTTAAAGCCTTGTTTTTCCCAGGATTACTCTTTATCCTCACTCAATTCAATATGAACTACCAGGTGAGTGATGATCGACCTCATACAGGAGATCACTATCTATACTCTACAATATTCAATAGAACAAGATTTGCTACAAGGTTTGGAACATTCAATTTATTAATTAGTGATTTATCAGATGCCCTAACTCCACGTTTTGATAATCCAAGAGATAAGAGCTATCTCGATAGCTATTTTGAGATAGATCATAAGAATCATGTGGAAAATGAATATACAGATATTTTTATGGGCAAAAATTTAATATTTATTTTAGCTGAAACCTATGATGAGATGGCTTTATCTGAAGAATTGACTCCAAATCTTTATAAGCTAAAGACTGAGGGCTTTGATTTTCAAAATCACTTTACTCCTGTTTTTCAAAGAACTACGAGTGATACAGAGTTTATTTTTAATACAAGCCTAGTCCCATCCATTGAGGATGGCCCTACTTCATTTATGTTCAATCAAAACTCGTATCGCACATCACTTGCTTCCTTATTTAGTAGTCAAGGGTATGTAACCAATGCATTGCATGGCAACTACAAGGAGTTCTATACTAGAAATAAAACCTATCAAGGGCTTGGCTATAATCATTTCTATGGCCGAGATGAGCTTGGTCTGAGTGATAGTAATAAGAGATTCGACACCATATTTTATACACATGCAAAAGACTACATCATACCAGAAACCTCCCCATTTTTCAGTTTTGTTATTACATTTTCTGGCCACTCACCATATACAAAAAATCATATAGTTGCTCAGAAACATATCGAAGAAATAGAAAATTATTATGGTAACACGATTTCTGATACAATAAAATATTATTTAGCAACACAGCTTGAATTAGATGAAATGTTAGGCATGCTGTTTGATGATTTAATGGATAAAGATGTTCTTGATGATACAGTAATCATACTTTCAGGAGATCATTATCCATACACGATGAATCATGATGACTATGAGTCCTATACGGGCATTACAGAAGATTACTTAAAGCATAGAGGTAACTTATACATCTGGAGCAATCAAATACCAAGCCATGATGTTCAAATGCTTTCTACCTCATTTGATATCCTACCAATGATTAATAACATGTTTGGGCTTGGTGGGAATTATAACCATTATGTCGGAAACGATATCTTTGGAACTACAGGTAACTTTGTAATGTATAAGAACTATGCAATCTATGATGGTTCAAATTATATGATGATTGCAGATCCAAGTATCAATGGAAATGGTTTAATGGTTCAGGCAACTCTTTACTATCAACTATCAAAAAAAGTTTTAAGAACGAATTATTTTAAAGTGAACGAATAGAGGTCGTCATATGAAAATCATCATTGTTGGTGGTACTGGTTTACTTGGTTCTGCAGCTGCAAAACTGATGATTGATCAGGGTCATCAAGTTGAAGCGATATCACTTCCAAATATTCCAAAAGATTTAGATTTGCCAAATCGAATGGTCATCCATTTTTATGATTATACTGTAATGAGTAATCAAGAAATAGAGGACATATTTAGAGGTAAGGATGCGCTTGTTTTTGCTGCTGGTGTTGATGAAAGAGTTGAGTTTAAACCATCAGTATATGAAGCCTATGAAACCTATAATATTAAGCCTGTTGAACGGATGCTATCGATAGCTAAAAAGCTTGGAATAAAGCACGCTGTAATCCTTGGATCCTACTTCTCATATTTTGCAAAAAAGTGGAGTGAGTTAGCGCTTGAAAAGCATCACCCTTATATTAGAAGTAGATTAAACCAAGAGCGTGTTGCTTTATCATTTGCTGATGAAAATTTCTATGTAAATGTTTTAGAGCTCCCCTACATATTTGGTATTCAAAAAGGTAGAAAGCCTGTATGGACTATCTTTGTAAATCAATTCAAGAAACCTAGGGTTATTTACTTTACCAAGGGTGGAACATCTATGGTAACTGTTAACCAGGTTGCTCATGCAATTTATCATGCAATTTTATATGGTGAAATGAAAAAATGCTACCCAATTGGATACTTCAACATGGAGTGGAAACCATTTATCAAAAAAGTATTAACTGCTATGGGTATGCCAAAAAAGAAAATTATTATTGTTCCTAATATAATTGCTTTATATGGCTTTATTAGGCTAAAAAAGGAATACAATAAAAAAGGAATTGAGCCTGGACTTAATCCAATTCAATTCCTTAAGTTAATGTCTAGAAAAACCTTTATATCAATAGATGAATCTAAAATACTTAGACTTCCTGATGATGATATCAATCAAGCAATACATGACTCAATATCCTATGCCTATGATATAGAAAAATTAAAACTAGATGTGATTGAAATGAAGGTAAAATAATCTTTACTTACTGACAATTCTAGGCATTTCTGTTAATGTGAAATTTGCAGAATTGATTCGATATGTGTTGGTTCCATCGCCTTCAATTTGCTCAGGATTTGTAAAATAGAGTTCACTATTTCCCTTAACCTTAACATTGAGTAAGCTTGTAATGTTAATATATATTTTAATCTTAGAGAATATATTTATCGAGTTAGGATCATAGAAAACACTGTTGTTTTTTATGATTAAATTGATGATTACATTGTTTCGTTTTGTATGCTCGTTATAAAGGAGAAACGCTCTACTTTCATGCTCTGATGGTGGTGTAATAAATTCATAATTTACACCATTTCTTTCAAATCTAAGCTTATCAAAAGTTATGCTAGAAATGATCTTTCCTTCAATGACACGAAATGGAATTTTTACAGAAACAAATCGATAATTTTCAGGATGATTATAGACATCTTCTTCATTTAAATCTTCTTCAATCATATGGAAAATCATACTTCTTCTTTGGACTAATCGTTGTACGTATCTCTCTGATTCTCCATAAATAAGCATGCGGTCCATAAACTCAATAATTGAGTAATTAGATGATGCAAATTGCTGTTCTCTAAAGAGCTCAGCACGGCGATTGGTATCGTCATTGATTTTACCAACTGTTCTATTATGGAGTAAGATGAGTAAGCTAAAAAGCATGCTTGACAAAAAGGATGCAAATGCAACAAAAACAGTAGCGACACGAATGCCAATAACATTAAACATTTGATCTAGTTCATCACCATACATAAGCATCAAAACAGCCAAAAGGAATACTGTAGATCCAGCAATACCCATGACATATATAATTACATTCTTTCCATTCTTCATTTAAATCACTAACTTTCTTCATAATCTTGTTCTCATATTATATCACTAAATTAAAAAATATATGCAATAGATATGATATGAAAACAATCTTGACATTTTTCATGAAAAGACTTATAATCAAAGTGTAACTTAAGAAGAGCCAAGAGAATTAGAGCGAGGTCAAAAAATGCTGATTCATTAGCCTTTTTGCTTTGCTATTTATTTTCATTAAGGAGGTTCAAAGATGAACCAAAAGGTCATTCCTGCTATTAGTAATTTTGCAGATTTTAAGAAGTTTATTTCACTTCCTTTGACGTATGGAATCCTAATGAATTTTCAACTTGCTCAGCTTCCTGATTTAATAAAGATTATGAAGGATAATAAAAAGAAGATATTTATCCATTCTGAGCTAATCAAGGGATTATCTGCAGATGAATATGGAGCAATCTTTTTAATCCAAACACTTGAGGTAGATGGTATCATCTCATCCAAACCAAAGGTCATTGAAATTTGTAAAAAAAGAGGAGTTACAGGAGTTTTCCGCTTCTTCTTGAAGGATTCAATTTCTTTAAAACAAAGTCTAGAGATTACTGAAAAGTTATCTCCTGATTATCTAGAAATATTACCTGCATTATCCATTGATATGCTATCTGAGATTAAAAAACATACCAACGCTAATATTTGGATGGGTGGTTTGATTAAGGATAAAGATCAAATATATAAATGTTTAAAATCTGGAGCAGTTGCTGTAACAACAAGCAATCCTGAGTTCTGGGACATATAAAAATAATAATAATTTAATCTAAAAAGAGACCAAGAGAGAAAAAATAAAGTATAGTTTGTTTTTTCTCTTTTTTATTATTCAAGGAGGCTATTATGATCTATGATTACGTCATTATCGGTTCAGGTATTATAGGGGCTACTATTGCTCGAGAATTATCAAAATACAAAGTAAATATTTTAGTTTTAGAAAAGGAAAATGATGCAGTTAATGGGCAAACGATTGCTAATAGTGCAATTATCCATTCTGGACATGATCCAAAGGAAAATACCTTAAAGTCAAAGCTTTGTGTTGAAGGAAACCTGATGTACGATGAGATGGAAAAGGAATTAACGATACCAATTTTAAGAACTGGTGGTTTTGTTGTTGCTAGAGGTAAGGATGAAGAGAAAGTGCTTGATGAACTCTATCATCGCGCATTAACAAATCATGTTACCAATCCTTCTATTTTGAGCTTTGATGAAGCAGTTCTATTAGAACCATTGTTAACAAAGGATGCAACAAAAGTTTTGTCACTTCCCTCAACTAAGGTTACCTATCCATGGGCTGTTGCATTTGCTTGCCTAGAAAATGCAATATCAAATGGTACAACATTCCAAAAGAATAGTGAAGTTACAGGAATTGAAAAAATAGAAATAGGCTTTAACCTCACTATCAACTTCAAGGAAAAAATACAGGCTAGAAACATTATCAACAGTGCGGGAGTATTTGCTGACCAAATCGCTTATATGATTGAAAAGGATGTAAAATATCAAATTAAACCTAGAAAAGGTGAATACCTTGTTTTAGATAGAAAAGCAAAAACTTTATATAATCATGTACTTTATGCACTACCAACTGATCAAGGTAAGGGTGTGCTTGTCGTTCCACAGGTTCATGGTAATGTCTTAATTGGACCTACCTCTTCATTTATAGATGATAAGAGGCTTCTTTCCAATACTAGAGATGGTATTAATCAAATTAAGAAGGATGTAAAAAGATTAGTAGATCATGTACCCTACGACTTAAACATCAGAACATTTGCTGGAATTAGAGCTTCTTCTACATTTGATGACTTTTATATTAAGGAATCCAGTGAACATAAGGGATTTTATCATGTTGCAGGTATTGATTCACCTGGATTAACTGCAGCACCTGCAATAGCAAAATATCTTGTTGAAGAGATCATCAAACAAAAACTAGATAAAAAAGAAAACTGGAATCCTTTTTTAAAGCATAAGAAACCTTTTCATCAAATGACAAATGAAGAAAGGATGACCGCTATTAAAGAAGATAAAAGATATGGAAATATGATTTGCAAGTGTGAAAAGATAACTGAAAAAGAAATCGTATCTGCAATCCATGGAACACTTGGAAATGATACCATTAAAGGAATAAGGAAACGCGCGCGCGCGGGAAGTGGTCTTTGTCAGGGTGGATATTGTGAAGGTTTAGTTTTAAAAATAATCGCGCGTGAAACAAATCAACCTTTAGAAAAAATAAACTACTACGGGGAAAATACGCCTATCTTAGTTAAGGAATCGAAGGTGAAATCATGAAAGTTGATATAGCAGTTATAGGTGGAGGTGCAGCAGGTTTAGCTGCAGCAATTCAAGCATCAGATTCCAATTTAAATATTTTAATCATTGAAAGAGAAAAGGAGTTAGGAGGTATTCTAAATCAGTGTATCCATACTGGATTTGGTTTAGAGTTTTTCCATGAAGAATTAACAGGACCAGAATATGCTTTCCGATTTATTGAGAGCTTGAAGGAAAGAAATATTAATGTTTTACTAAACACAACAGTAATTGACATCGTTAAGAACAATGATTTTCTAATATCTATTTCAAGCATAGATGATGGATATCAAATGATTAACGCAAAGTCTGTAATAATATCCTCTGGATGTTTCGAAAGGACTCGTGGAGCAATCATGATTCCGGGAGAACGACCTAAAGGAATCATGCCAGCAGGAAGTGCACAAAGATATTTAAATATAGATGGGTATTTGGTGGGAAAGGATGTTTTCATTTTAGGAAGTGGAGATATTGGACTCATCATGGCTAGACGTATGACTTTAGAGGGTGCGAAAGTGCACGGTGTCGCAGAAATCATGCCGTATTCTAATGGGTTGAATAGAAATATAGCTCAATGCTTAGAGGATTTTGATATTCCTTTATATTTGTCTCATACAGTTACTGACATCCAGGGTAAAAATGTATTAGAGGAAATCACTATTTCTGAGGTTGATCAAAGCTTTAATCCAATCAAAGGAACTGAAAAAACATTTAAGGTTGATACGCTTTTGTTATCTATTGGACTCATACCAGATATTCAATTGTTTGAATCATTAACCATAGAAACCAGTAAGACAACAAAAAGTGCAATAGTGAATCAGCATTATCAAACCAATATTGAAGGTCTCTATGTATGCGGAAATGCATTACATGTTCACGATCTTGTCGATTGGGTAACAAAGGAAAGTGAATTGGTTGGGCAAAAGGCTAGAAATTATTGTTTAAATGACCATAAGATAGTCAAAGATGAAAAGCATATCCTTCTTAGTGAAGACATTCGCTATACTGTTCCTCAAAAAATAGACTTCAATCAATTGAATGAACCATTTGAGATTCTTTTTAGAGTAACAAGAAAAATGGAAAAGGGTACATTCAAAATTATTCAAGATGGAAAAGTCATCCTTAGTAAAAAAAGAAAACATATTGCACCTGCAGAAATGGAAAAAATACTACTTAAACCATCCGATTTTATATCAAGAAATGAAATCACTATCGAATTGGAGGAATCAAAATGAAAAGAATAACATGTATCATTTGTCCTGTTGGATGTCATTTAGCAATTGATGATGATATGAATGTTTCAGGAAATAAATGTGAAAAGGGTAAAAACTATGCGCAAATCGAAATGACTGATCCCAAAAGAATGCTTACAACTACAGTTAAGACAACCAGTTCAATCTATCCAAGATTATCTGTTAAAACTAACCATCCGATTTCAAAAAAGCTAATTTTCAAAGCACTTAACGAAATAAATGAAATTATCATCTCTAAAGATGTTAAAATAGGAGATGTAATCATCGATAATATATTAGATACAAAAATAGATATTGTCGCTACAAAATCAATCCATATTTAATCAAGGGAGAAAAATATGAGTAAATACATCATGTCAATTGATCAAGGAACAACCAGTACTAGAGCTATTATTTTTGATCGTGATAGTAATATTATTGGTATGGCAAATGAAGAAATCAATCAGATTTATCCAAATCCGGGTTGGGTTGAACATAACCCTCATGAAATATGGGTCAGTGTTTTAACTGTAATGGCAAGATCCTTATTGGAAGCAAAGCTAAAGGCTAGCGATATTTTCGCGATTGGAATAACCAATCAAAGAGAAACGACTGTAGTTTGGGATAAAAAAACAGGTGACCCAATCTATAACGCGATCGTATGGCAATCTAGACAAAGCGACTACATTTGTACTGAACTTAAGAATAAAGGCTATACTGAATTATTTAACAAAAAAACAGGCTTGCTTATCGATGCCTATTTTTCTGGAACTAAAATTAAGTGGATACTCGATCATGTTTCTAAGGCTAAAGAAAAGGCTCAAAATGGTGAGTTGAGCTTTGGAACAATCGATTCATGGATATTATACAAGCTAACCGGTAATGTGCATGCTACAGATTATACAAATGCGAGTCGTACGTTGCTCTTCAACATTCATGAGTTAAAGTGGGATGAAGAATTATGTAAGATATTGGATATTCCAATGTCGATGCTTCCTGAAGTGAGATCCTCCTCTGAAGTTTACGGATATACTATCCCTTATCACTTCTTTGGTCAATCAGTTCCGATTAGTGGAATTGCTGGTGACCAACAATCTGCACTATTTGGACAAGCATGCTTTGAAACTGGCATGGTAAAGAATACATATGGAACTGGATGTTTTATGCTAATGAATACTGGTAGTAAACCTATCCATTCTGATCACGGGCTATTAACAACTATAGCTTGGGGTATTGATGGCAAGATTACTTATGCTTTAGAGGGCAGCGTTTTTGTAGGAGGCTCTTCAGTTCAATGGCTTCGTGATGGTATTAAATTGATATCTTCTGCTTCTGAGACTGAAAAGTTAGCTTTATCACTTGAATCCAATGAAGGCGTGTATATCGTTCCAGCATTTGTAGGATTGGGAACTCCATACTGGGATTCAGATGCTAGAGGTGCAATGTTTGGATTAACAAGAGGAACTACAAAGGAACATATAACAAGAGCAGTACTGGAATCGATTTGTTACCAATCTATGGAAGTGTTAAGAGCAATGGAAGAGGATACTAAAATTCCAATCAAAGAGTTTAAAGTAGATGGTGGAGCAACTGTAAATAATTTTTTGATGCAATTTCAAGCAGATATTCTAAACTTAAGTGTTGAAAGACCTGTTATACAAGAAACGACTGCACTCGGTACGGCTTATCTTGCTGGTCTAGCAACAAAATATTGGAGTTCCATTGATGAGATTAAATCTTCTTGGAAGCTTGAAAAGGCATTTCATCCTTGGATGAATGAGGAGACTAGAAATATAAATATTAAGGGATGGAAGATTGCTGTTGAAGCAACTAGACACTATAAATTGAAATAAGAGCGTGATTATATCATAAATCTTATAACAGGTTTATAATAAACATATAAACATAGGAGGGCATATATGTTACATTTTGCATTAGACTATAACGATTTAGTAATTGAATTTAAGAGAAAAATTGTGCTTGAAGGTGTACCAATTATGGTAACTTTACTAGCAGATAAAATCTATGCAATCCAGGACAAATGTACACACTTAGGTGGTTCGTTATCAAAGGGAACTGTTGAAAACACTGATGTTAAATGTAGACTACATGGAGCAAAATTTGATTTGAAAACAGGTAATGTCATCGATAAAGCACACGTTGGTTTTATAAAAATGCCTACTAAAAAAGCTAAAGTCTATAGAACTGAAGTTATCGATGGGAAAATATTTATCGAGATATAATGGTTTTTAAAATACATAAAAATATAACGTAGACACCAAGATTAAGTGTCTACGTTTTTATTATGATGAAATCTATAGTTGAAAAAATTAACTAAGTCTATGAATATATCGTAGTGAGGTCACTAGCACTTTTTCGTGTCTTAAGTTGACCTTTTGACTCTACGAATCCAACCATAACTAATCCAGCAACAATCTCATTTGTACTTAAACCAAGAACTTCCTTAAAAAGATCAGATTCAATATACTTTGGAGTTTTCCAAAAACTACCATATCCTTCTTCCTCTAAAAGTAGTAAGAAATTTTGAATTACAGCTGATATTGCCTGTAGATCCTCTAGCTCATCTGCATAATTGACATTTCTTGGCATTACAAATGCAACAACCATAGGAGCTTGGAATACCTTCTCTATTGTTTTTTTCATGTCTTCTTTTTGATCATCTTTGAATTCATTTAAAAAACGATGAACAAATAGAGATTTTCCAGACCCTTCAAGAATGATAAATCGCCATGGTTCTCTCATTTTATGGTTAGGTGCATAAACAGCATAATCCAAGAGTTCAATGATTTGCTTACTCTCAACTTTAGTATTTGTAAACTTATTGCTGCTAACTCTATTTCGAATAATTTCTTTTACTGACATGTTAACATCTCCCTTATAACACTATCATACATCCAAAACCAATAATTTTCAAAGTACATGATTTAATGCAGCAAAAAAAGAGTAAAAGGAAAGAGGTTACCCCTTTTACTCTAAAGGGAGTGATGCAGTATTTGATTAAATGATACGTTTCGGGTGAAGAGGATTCCCTTGTGTCTCTTGAAATAGTTTGTCGCGAACCATGTCAAGAGCTGCTGTGATCAGCATGAAAAGGAGTGCCATGAGAATTGAAAATTGCAAGTTAAAACTTACAAAAGCGTACATTACAAAACCAACTGCAACTAAAATATACAGATAATGCATAATTTTGCTTAATCTAGGTTTATATACACTGAGTTTATTGAAGCCTTCTTCTTGAAGAACAACAACAAAGACGATGAAAAGTATATAACCTATCATTCCTCCATAAAGGAGTAGCAAAGATGAATTATGTGTGGAATCATGGTTTGGCATGATTGCACCAATTAATCTTCCACCAAAAATATAAATGGCGATAAAGATTCCGATGATAAGACTAAATTTAATTATGTTTTTCATAGATGATCATATCCTTTCAAGCTAATCAAGTGTGTGTATTATGATAGACTAATGATTCAACATATCTATGTTAAACTGCAATTATCATTATCGATTCTATTGCGAAGGAGAGTATTTGTGCATAAATTATGCTTGTAAGCAAGGCTAAAACAAACTCTATTCTCAAATCGTTTTTGATCATGCAGATATTGTATTTTTCTTTGATAAATTTTCTTCGTTTCAATTGCAAATAGAAGATTAATGGCGAAATGATAATTAGTGCGAAAATCTGATAACTGATATTCAACTGATATTGAATGAAATTCAGTTTAAAAGATTCAAGCAGAATAAATGAAATCCACCACATCAGTATAATGACAATAGCTGTAAAGCAATACTTACTTCTAATGTACTCATTCATACTGTTGCTTTCTACATTCAAGTCATGAGCTTTTTTGAGATATTTATTGTTTTGATGTACTCTATAGAGCATCCAAATTGTTAGAATTATGGTAATCATCCAGATCAAAATCAAATATGCCATTTATACCAACTCCAATATACTCAAATTTTCATGATTCATTGTAATGAAAGATTGTAAATAGATTTTTTTGCTTATATCGCTAATGTGACATTTATTAATATTGAAACATTTTTGCAATATTTTTATTAGTATCTTCTTAAAAGATATCAATCGATATGATATAATTGATTTAGATTTGTGAAGATAGAAAGTCAAGCAAACTTTTTGGATTATAGACTTACCCAATCTGGTGCATCATTTCCATCAAAATCTAAACTCACCCAATCTGGTGCGTCGTTTCCATCAAAGTCTAAACTGACCCAATCTGGTGCGTCGTTTCCATCAAAGTCTAAACTGACCCAATCTGGTGCGTCATTTCCATCAAAATCTAAACTCACCCAATCTGGTGCGTCGTTTCCATCAAAATCTAAACTGACCCAATCTGGTGCGTCGTTTCCATCAAAGTCTAAACTGACCCAATCTGGTGCGTCGTTTCCATCAAAGTCTAAACTGACCCAATCTGGTGTCGTTTCCATCAAAATCTAAACTGACCCAATCTGGTGCGTCGTTTCCATCAAAATCCAAAATTACGTTTGATGATGAATTCATCTCAACTTGCTCTAAACCGATCTTGGCAAATAAAATTACTACAAAAATTAATGCGACAGTTACTAATTTTCTCATGGCTAATGCCTCCCTTTTACCTAATTGTATTATCAATTAGGGTAAATGAACAGGGCGTATATGTCCTATTCGTAAGAAAAAACTGGGAAATAGAGGTGAAAATATGAAATCTCAGGATCTTTGTGGCTATTTAGAGCGTTTACGTTCTTCTAGAAACATATCTCAAGAAATCTTCACAAATGGAATAGTTTCACTCAGACAATATCGAAGATATCTTAGCGGAGAATCAGATATCCCTTTTCAAGTTGCAGATAAATTATCTGAAAGATTGGGAGTTCAGACGATAAATCTTCTTGGTGAAATTGAAGCTACGAGATTTGAAGAAAAACGTAAAGTTGATAAATTTTATAACTCAGTAGTCAACAATTCAAAAGATGATGTTTTGAGTATGATTACTTATTTTGAAAACCTCCAATTTATCGATCCTGAAAATAAGGTTCTATTTTTACACGGTTTGTCATTGTACATGTTGATTACTGATCAAGACACACGTAGTGTCACTGTTCAAAAAAATAAAGATCTAATTGCCTATCCAGCGATTTTAAAAAGAACGATAATTACGTTAAATGAGATGGTAATTTTGAGTTCCATTTTGGATTATTCGGATGATCCAAACGATACACAAGAAATATCTGAAAAATTAAAGCAGTATTTGGAGAATCGTTCATTTGTAATTGGAACAGGACATGAACCAATATTCAACTTGGTGTTATTTAGACTTGCAAGGTATTCTGGTAAGAATAGTTTATTCGGGGATGTTATTAATTATTGTACCATGGGAATTGAAAGAAATCATTCACACAAGTTTTACTATCTCTTAGATTATTTCTATTATTATACAGCATTAGCATATTACCGATTAGGTGAAATGGAAAAGTATCAAGTAACATTAATAAAGTGTTTCAATGTATTGCAAACCGAAGGTAATCAGAAAAAAATTGATAAATTCACACTTTTAATCAATCAAGATTTCAATATAAATTTCAAAGAATTCGTAGTCAGTTATTATCAAAACCAAACTCAAGAATGATACAAGAGCATCCATAAAATGCTCTTTTATTTTCAATTGCAAACTACGAATTATGCTATAATGAATTGAGGAGTTGATTACATGGAATCCTGTAAAATTTATCTAAAACCAAAAGAAGAAATTCGTATTATTCAAGGTCATCCTTGGGTTTACAATAATGAAATTGAACGCATCGATGGGTCAATAAAAAGCGGTGATATCGCTTATGTTTATAGCAACAAAAAACAGTTCATTGGAAAAGGTTTTTTAAACACTTCTTCAAAGATTTTTGTTCGCATATTGTCAAGGGATGAATCTGAAATTATTGATGAAAATTTCTTCACTGAAATCATAAAAAGAGCTAATCAGTCTAGACTTGATTTAGGCTACAAAAATAGCTATCGAGTACTCTTTGGAGAAGCAGATGGTATACCTGGTTTTATCGTAGATAAGTATCAAGACTATCTATCAATTCAGATTTTATCTCTAGGAATTGATTTACGAAAAGAGATGTTTGTCAAAATTCTTACCTCTATTTTTAGTCCAAAAGGCATCTATGAACGCAGTGATGTCCCTGTTAGAAAGAAGGAAGGGCTTGAACTTTTTAAGGGTGTTTTGTATGGAGATGTCCCCGATATAATCACCATAAAAGAGAACGATTTATCCATGGAAATTGACTTAAAAAATGGTCAAAAAACTGGTTCTTTTCTTGATCAGCAGGATAACCATAATGCTATCAAACCCTACGTAAAAGGTAAGTCTGTTCTAGATTGCTTCTCACATATTGGAGGGTTTGGATTGCATGCTGCTTACCATGGAGCTAGCGAAGTGACATGTCTAGATATTTCAGAACATGCTGTAGCTCAGATAGAAAAGAATGCAAAATTAAATCATTTAAATCAAGTTAAAACTGTAAAATCTGATGTCTTCGATGCATTAAGAAATTATCAAAATATCGATCAAAAGTTTGATATGATCATCCTTGATCCACCTGCTTTCGCAAAAAAGGCTGATGACTTAAAAAAGGCATATCAAGGCTATAAAGACATCAATTTGCAAGCACTTAAAATAATCAATCCAAATGGATATTTAATGAGTTGTTCTTGCTCTCATTATATGTCACCATCACTATTTCTTGAAATGCTAATGGATGCTTCAAATGATGCAAAAAGAATCACTCAAATGGTTGAATTTAGGATTCAAGGTAAGGATCATCCAGCTCTTTTAGGTTCTGATGAATCTCTATATTTGAAGTGTGTTATTTTACGTGTTAAGTAACATTTTTTAAGACAAATAATCCTTCTTATTTTAATCGATAAATATTGTTAAAATTTAAAAATAAATATAAAAAAATGCGATATTTTATCGCATCTTTTTTTACTACTTTTTTGTGTGTTTTTAATTAGATATCTGCGTTATATATTTTCTTAAACTCATTTTTCATACGTAGTGGGATAAGAATAATTGCTGTTATTGAAACACTTGCTGTTAATAGCATTATAAGGCGATAATCGTAAGTTGAGTATTCTGCTACATACCCAATAATTAATGCTCCAAATATAGCTCCAATGTTCCATAATAATCCTTGAGATGAGTTGACTCTACCTCTCATATGATTTGGAATGTAAACCTGTGTTGCAGTCATGCGAATATTGAATGAAGTTACTGACAAAAGTCCCACTAAAAAGCTAGCTGAAATCATTAAGAAATAGGGCATATAAAGCATGGTAGCACTTAAGGCTTCTACCGTGAAATAAACGATGATTGCTATCATATATCTCTTGTGTGGTGGGTACTTAAATGTGTAATGAATGATACCACCAACAATTCTTCCAATTGAGCTTGCTGTAATTAGGAAGGAAAAGTCCTGCAAGGTGAACTGATCACTGTTGATAAAGTATGGCATTCGAAGCAAATCATGCGAGGTATAAACAAATGAAAATGCAGCAAACAATATACCAATACCTAAGATACCTTTTTCTACTTTATAATATCTAAAGCCTTCTTTTAAGTCTTCAATAAATTGTAGACCTTTCATCTTCTTTTGATTCAACACTTCATCTAATTTAATGGTTGTTTCCATAATGGCTGCAACCAAGAATGTAGCTGCATTAAAGATCATTAGTATCGCGACACCAAACTCAAAGTTTTCTATCATAAATGCTGCTATCGGAGCCATTATAGCTGCCGAGATTGGCCAGATCAAACTAGATAAAGAATATGCCTTGGAATGCTGCCCTTTTTCAATAACCTCAGGGAACATACTCATGAATGCAATTTGATAAATTGTATCCATAATTCCAAATAACATTGCTACAATTGTAAATACTATTACATTAAAGAATCCAGTAAATAGAACGAGTGCCATGGCTGTAAAAAATACAGTAGATAAGAAGTCCAGAGAATAGATTATTTTTCTTCTTGAATGTCTATCTACAAATGGTCCTGCAATAAAGCCTGTAATCATTCTTGGAATGATGTTAGCTACTGTAAATAAAGCAAGTGTTAAAGGGGATCCTGTTCGCTGATATATGAGTATACCAAAAGCGACCCCAGCACCGATGCTTCCTAATGCTGAGATAAAAGATCCAAGTGTTAATATTGTAAAATTTCTAGTCCATAATTTTGTCATTTTTTCGTCACCGAAATAAGTATATCATACTTTATTTATAAAAAAAGCAGTTCTTGGTGAACTGCATAAATTTTCGGATAAAATGCTTATTTATTTTAATCTCATTCCGAATTCTAATCTTACTTCCTTCGCTTCAATATCGTTATTGGTATAGCTCATTGTGTCCATACCAACAAAATGTAAACCCTGCTTGATATAAAAACTAATCGCAGGCTCGTTACACGACTGTACTTCAAGGATTAATGCTCTCGCACCTTCCTTTTTGGCGATTGCTACAACATGAGAAAATAGTTCCTTTCCATATCCTTCCTTACGATATCTTTTATCGACAACAAAATTCCATACTCTATATCTTTTACTCCATGATTCAAGTGATCCTTCAATGACACCAATCATCTTCTTCTTATCAAATATTGCATAGGCTTTTGGATCTTCGATATAATCAGCGAAAAGAGAATCCTTAAACTTTTTCTCAGTTTTTTTTATTTTCTTTTTCTTAATCGAGATAACAATATCTTTCTTCTTTTTGATGACAACTGCATAGTGAAATCGAGTCATATACTCATACTCAAGTTCATATCCTTTGTATTCAGTTTTACTCAGTTCGACTACTTTCATTTAAACACATCCTTACTATAAGTAAACTTTATGATTCAGAAGAAATATTTCTAATCACTTGTAATATAAATTGGTGAATCCCTATGAGACCAATTCTATCTTGCTTAAAAACACCTGAATGCTCAATGACTTTTTCAAATTTTTTCGCTACTTCATCTAAAAGAAATTTTTGATTGATATCCTTTATTCCCCTGGATTGAATATCTAATATCCATTCCTTGTGCTTTTCGATTTCTTCAGGAAACTCAATATCTTTCTTCAAAAAGTCTTCGATTAATTTTAACTCAGATCTTAATCTTCCTGGTAATATAGCAAGACCCATCGCTTCTATTAATCCTATATTTTCTTTTTTAATATGATGTACTTCCTTGTGTGGATGAAAAATACCATCCGGATATTCACTCGATGTTCGATTATTTCTTAGAATAATATCCATTTCATATAAATCATCCAATTTTCTTAATATAGGTGTAATCGTTTGATGAGATACACCATTTGTTGAATTAATTATATTAAGCTCTTTATTCTCGTATGTTAACCACTCATCATAAAACTTGGTTGCTACCTCATATAATGATTTTCGATCAATTGATTTAAGTCTAATCGTGGATAGTGGCCAAAACAAGTGACTGACATGAACGTTATGTACTTTTCCGAAATCTCTTATTTCCTTAGCTTGCTCAATTGGAAAATTGTGCTTACCACCTTGAAAATGATCATGATTTAATATTGAACCACCAACTATTGGTAAATCTGCATTCGATCCAATGAAATAGGATGGAAACAAATCAACAAAGTCTAGTAGATAGTTGAAGGTTTGATGACATATCTTCATCGGCTTATGGATGTCATGTAAAATAATGCAATGCTCTGGATAATAAAGGTATGGCGAATACTGAAAATGCCACTTTTCATTTCCTAAAATGATTGGGACAATTCTTAAATTCATACGTGCATTATGATAATTTTGCTCATTTTCCTTACAAATGACACATAAAGGTATACCTTGCTGATAATGAGTAACTTTATTTTTTAATAATGCAATTTCTTTTGGATCCTTTTCTGGCTTTGATAAATTGATGGTTAACTCTAATTTTCCATAAAGACCTTGATAAGTCCAATGCATATTTTTTTCTAATCTTTTCGTCTTTATATAATTTACATCCTTAGAAAGCTTATAAAGGTAATTCGTAGCCTTTGATGGAGATTCCAAATAAAGCTGACTAAATTCTTCTTTGACTTCCTTTGGTGTAGGCATAACACAATCAAAAACACTTGCCTCATAGGCATCTCTTTCGTCAATATTGTTTTCTGGAATCCATTGATTTGCTACAGCATAATCGATGATGCGATTTAAAACATGCTCAATTTCTTCCTGTATTTCATTTTTTTCATAGGGAAAAATATCGATATGCATCAATTTAGATAGCATAGCAATTGCTTGATTGATTTTACTTTCATCCATAAGTTGATGCGAAATCGCATAATCTATGAGTTGAATCAATTCTTTTTCCATAGGTTCACAAATGATTTGTCAATCATTTATCCTTTCTAAAAAATTGAAATACAATACGTTCTTGATATGGTTTATTTCCTCTTAAAATAGAAGGATTGACCTCATTCGGGGTAACACACTCAGGCGCATATTCACCTTCAAAGGTAATACCTCTATATGCTCCATCATCATCAATCCCAATTAGTTTCTTATTTGTTGAGTATTGATAGGTATAGATCACGACACTTGGATAGGTTGTAAATATGTCTAAACCAATATTTGATTGCGGATGTTCAAGTCTAGCAGCGTAATTCGATCCTTTTTGCAGTAAAAAGATAGTGTCAATACCCTTTTGCTTCGTTGATTTTAGCGCATTACTTAGCTCAGATGGCGATTTTTTAGCTCTAAAGTCGAATAGTGAGCCTTCTACATCATTAACCCTTTTAAAACGAAATTCTCCATCTAATTCAACATATTGATTTGAATTGATCATCAGCTCATGAGAATCAATCGTTTCAAAGGAATCTGATAGATTAAAATAAACGTGATTGGTCATGTTTAAAAGCGTATCTTGATCAGATATGGCATCATAATCGATGACGATCTGATTTTCATTATTGAGCTCATAGGTTACATAAACCTTTAAATTACCTGGAAACCCTTCCTCTTGATCATGACTTTCATAGAAAAATACGACACTGGCAGAATCATCTGTAATGCTTTCACTAAGAAATTCAAAATTTTGAAAGGAGAACCCTTTTTTCCCACCATGAAGCATTGAAGTTTCTCCTTTGGCAAGCTTTAGAGGGTATGTTTGATCGAGTATTTTAAAATTAGGACCAAATAAACGTCCACTTACTCTGCCAACCGTTTTTCCAAAATAGGCTGGTGACACTAAAAAGTCTTCAATATACTCCGGTGTTAAATTGAGCAATTGTTCTACACCATCATCATTTGTGTATATAACCTGATATATAGATGCTCCATAGGAACAAAGAACAAGCTTAAATCCTTGATTGTTTTCTAAAGTTACAAATAATATTTCTCCCTTAGAAGTGATAATAGATGATTTACTAATCAACATAGATGTCTACCCCGTTTTCAAAAGTTATATGATAAAATTCTGCTTTGAGTCCTGTTTGATTCAAATATTCTTTTTCGACCTGTTGATCAAAGTCTTCAAGCATGTGATTAGGTACAAGTGCGATTGCACATCCACCAAATCCAGCTCCTGTGACTCTGGCACCTATCGCACCAAATTGGTGTGCTAAATTAACAATTGTATCTAAATGAAACCCTGTCACTTCATAATCATTTTTAAGTGACTCATGTGATTGGTTCATTAAAGTAGCAAACATAATAGGATCATTTTTTTCCATAGCGTATTGAGATTGAACTGTTCTTAATTGCTCACTTACAGCATGCTTTGCTCGATTAAAGATGACTTCATCTTGAAAATGTGGTTTTATTTCTAACAGTTCTTTTTCACTTAATTCACAAAGGTATTTAACATCTTTGTGTTTTCTGATAATTGATAATGCTTTCTCACATTCACTTCGGCGTTCATTGTATTTAGAGTCTGTTGTTTTTCTTGGATACTTTGTATTCATAATGACCCAAGTGTATCCCTCAAAATTCGCATTGGCGTCTATAGTTTCTAGTGTTGCAGTATTCATCAATAACGCTCTATTTTTTATACCCTTGGCAATTATCAATTGATCCATAATTCCACAATGCATTCCCATATAGTTGTTTTCTACATGCTGGGAGAGTAAAGCTAAATATTCTCGAGATAGATTGAACTGATAAATATCATTACAAATCCACGCAGTAAGCAATTCAAGTGATGCACTGCTCGATAATCCAGATGCAGTAGGAAGCGTTCCAAAAACCAATAAATCAAAGCCATGTTGAATAGCGTATTTTCTTGATTTTAATTCTGCAATAATTCCCTTTGCATAATTTGCCCAATGATGTTTTTTATCATAGGTAAGTTGATTAATTCCAATTTCAATGATTCCATCTTCAACAAAGTTTAAAGAGAAAAAACGAAATGTCAAATCTTTTCTAGGAATAACAACTCCATAGGTTCCAAGATTAATAGCTGCAGGAAAAACAAAACCACCATTATAATCAATGTGCTCTCCTATTAGGTTTACTCGACCAGGTGAAAAAAAGGTCTTTACATCTGATGTCAAATAACCATATACCTTATAAAATTCTTCCTTTAAATTGAATGTCAAATCATTCACCATTTCTTTTTTCATCTATTGAATTCATTATATCAAACAATACAAAAAGACTCAATATTTAGAACACAAGTGTTCTATTTCGTTATACACATCATTTGCATTTTAATTCTAGAAATCACTAGCTATTTAATGATAAAATATGAGTAAAGAGGTGTTGAAATCTATGAAAAAAGTACTAATCACTGGCTTTGAACCATTTGGAGGAGAACTCATCAATCCTTCATATGAAGCAATTAAAAACATCAATAGAAGTCATGTAGATTGTGAACTTTTTATATTGGAGGTTCCAACTGAGTTTTATACCAGTTCAAAATTGGTGATTGAAAGCATACATAAAATTGAACCTGACGTCGTTATTTTAGTAGGTCAAGCAGGAGGTAGAAAAGAGATATCAATTGAACGAGTAGCTATTAATATTGATGACTCAAATGTTCCTGATAATCGCGGAATAAAGCCAATAGACAACCCAATATCAGTCTTTGGTGAAAGCGCATATTTCTCAACTTTACCTATAAAGAAAATACTCGAATCACTAAAAAAAGAATTTATTCCTGCTGGCATTTCTAATAGTGCAGGGACGTATGTTTGTAATCATTTAATGTATAGTATACTACATGAGCTTAAAGATCGAGAACTCAATCATATTCAGGCTGGATTCATTCATGTGCCATATATTCCTGATCAAACATACAATAAACAAAACCTATTTTCACTTGACTTAAATATCATAACTAGAGCCTTGGAAATTATTATTCAATCAACTTTAGACTAAAAAAATAAGACAGCCAATTCATGTTATTTTTAACATAATTATTAGAGTTGGCTTTTTTATTTGCAGTTTATAATAAATAAGTATATTTTAAAGGTGTAAGGAGATGATAAACATGTCTAAGCTTTTTATTGTAACTGGTGGTAACGGCCACTTAGGAAACACTATCGTTCGTATGCTAAGAAATCAAAATTATGAAGTAAGAGCGTTGATACTTCCAACAGATTCTAATAAGCTCCTTAAGTCGCTTAAGGCTGATGTTTATTATGGAGATATTCGAAAGATTGAAACACTTGAACCTCTTTTCGATTTGAGTCAAACATCATATACAATGCAAGATGTCATAGTGATTCATACTGCAGGTATTGTATCTATATCAGCAAAAAAACATCCAATCCTTGAAAGCGTTAACGTACAAGGAACTAAAAATATAGCTGATTTATGCTTAAAATATAATGTGTCTAAACTCATTTACGTAAGCTCAGTCCATGCTATTCCTGAGCTTGAAGGAAGTCAAATGATTGCTGAAGTTAGTCATTTCGACCCAGATCTAGTCGTTGGAGCATACGCGAAATCAAAGGCTAAAGCTTCTCAATATATCCTAGACTTAATTGAAAAAGGATTGCATGCAATTATCATTCATCCTTCTGGAATTATCGGTCCTAACGATTACGGTCATGCACATATGACAATGATGATTGAAGATTATTTAAATGGTTTTTTAACATCAAGAATTAATGGTGCTTATGATTTTGTCGATGTAAGAGATGTAGCAAGTGGAATTATTCAATCAGCTGCGTCTGGAACAATTGGTTGCTGTTATATACTTTCAGGTCATCGAATTGATTTAGACATATTATTCGATCAATTACGTGCACTTAGTGGTAGAAAAAGAAAGATTCACGTTCTTCCTATGTGGTTTGCAAAAATAACTGCACCGCTTGCTGAATTGTTTTATAAAATGAGAAAACTACCACCTATTTATTCATCCTACTCGCTATATACACTCAAAAGTAACTCTTTCTTTTCACATGAAAAGGCTAGAATCGATTTAAATTATCATCCGAGATCACTAGATGAAACACTTTTTGATACAGTGAAATGGTTAGTGAAGCAAAATCGAGTAAAAAGATTACGCATTTTGAGATTCATCAATCAACTCAAACCAATGAGAAAGAACAAAGGAAGCTGACAAAGCTTCCTTTTATTATCTATAAATTTCTAATATCAAATTGTTTATATTCTTCTAGGTTAGCAACTAACCAATACGCTTTCCCATCAGTTGTTCGATCTAAAAAGTTATAGTCAACTAAATATCTTCTCATCATGACGAAATCCTCAAACATAGGCTTTAAAATCTCATTGACTTCCTTTTCCGAGTATTTCTTATCTTTCTCAAAATAGTGAATAATCATACAAAGAATAATATATTTCTTCTTTTCTCTAGCTGGTATCATACTAAAAACTAAAGGGTCTTTAGATATGACAATTGTTTCTACGATTGCATTAATTTCTTCTTGAGTTATATCAAACATAAAATCACCTTCTTCTTATACATATTAGCACAAAATAAAAAAAAAGTCAGCAGTTGCTGACCTATAGTTTTTCATACCAAATCTTTGCTTGGTCAATTTCTTCCTTGTTTAATTGATGTCCATGATCTGTCCAAAAGACTATTGTTTTAGCTTCAGACCGGTCAAACATAGCATTTAACTCTTCAATCTCTCCATCTGGGACCATTTGATCATTTTTTCCTGCTCCAATAAAAATAGAAATATTTTTTAGATTTGTTTTTTCTAAATTTCTTATCGGAACCATCGGATGGAATAGCATTGCTGCATAAAAAGGCTTATCGTAATGAAGAAGAATACTTGCAGCGATATTCGCACCATTTGAATATCCTAAAGCGATTACTTTAGACCTGTCAAAATTGTATTGATTTGCTGAATCATCTATGAATTTATAAAGGTTTTCTGTTTCTTCAATCAAACTATCCATGTCAAAAACACCCATAGCTAATCTCTTGAAAAAGCGTAGCATCCCATATTCTAACACATTTCCTCTCACACTTAACACATTTGCAGTTGGATCTATATGCTTCGCAAGATCTAATAAATCAAATTCATTTCCACCTGTTCCATGTAATAATAACAGGGTTATTCCACTGGTTCCTGGCTGGTATAAATGCTTCATTTTTTTGCACCATTCATTTCCATTGCTCTATATCCAATTTTCTTTAAACTCTCAATCAAAGCTGTTAACTCTTCTGGTGTTAAACACTGATAAATATTGGATAAAGTTTGAACATGATTAGGAAAAATAGAACTAAAAAATTGATGTCCTTCTTTTGTTAAATCAATCATTGTGCTTCTTTTATCAACTTCATCTTGAGTTCTCGAAATCATCTTTTTATCTTCAAGTTTGTCAATGACATAAGTCATACTAGAATTGGCCATTAACATTCGATTTGCTATCGATTGAATGGGTTGTTTTCCTCGGTTGTATAAGAGTTCCAAAACACCGAATTCAGAAGTGTTTAATTGATAGGATGAAATGTCATTTTTAATGACTGCTTCGACATTTTGCATTGAACGAAATAATACTGTGGTTAACTTTAAATATTCCTTGTTATGATTCATGAACTCACCACCTAATCTATATACTCTTTATTATACACTTTATCACTACGCTTCGTCTCAATATGTCTTACAAGTTTCTCTATTTTATCACGCATATCTCTAAATTTTGGAGGTAGCGCTAGTGTTTCACCAAGTGTTTCATAATCCTCTTCATCATCGATAAATCCTGGGCCTTCAGTTGCGAATTCAAAGAGCATTCCTGGGTATAGTCTTGTATATAGGGATTTGAAGTAAAAACGGTCTACATGGCCTGAATGAGGCGCTCTTAGCTTGTTTAAGACTTGAATCCAGTCATCTAAATCAGTTTTCTCATTGACTCTAAATGCGACATGATGGATACCACCATATCCTTGTCTACCATTTGGTAAATCTGGTCTATATTCGACAATGACTCCTGCACCATTCCCACCTAAGCCAGTTTCGTATAATGTAAACTGATTTTCAACAGTGATTTGATCAAACAAAAGAAATTCTCTTAATACTTTATCCATGAGCTCTTTATTATTAACTCTAAAGAATATAGGTCCTAATCCAGTAATGCCAAATTCATTTGGAACAGGTCCCTTTAGCCATGGCGTACCTGAAGCTATACCATCAACAAATTCATCTGAAAAAAGCACATATTCAGCATCATCAAAGTCTCTAAATTCTAATGTCTTTCTTCCAAACATATCCTTGACTTCATAATGATTAACTTTATATTTTTCAAACCTTTTTTTCCAGTAATAAATCGCTTCGTCTGTAGGTACTCTAAAGGATGTTTTTGATATTTCGTTTGTTCCTTTGATCACCTCTGATGCACCATTGAAATCGAAGAATGTCATATCTGTTCCTGCACTACCTTTATCATCAGCAAAAAAGAGATGATAGGTGTTTATGTCATCCTGATTAATGGTCTTTTTGACTAGTCTAAGACCTAATACATTTGTAAAAAAATCATATATTTTTTCTGCACTACTCGTGATTGCAGTCACGTGGTGAATTCCATTTAATTTTTTCATACTATACCTCCATACATGCTTATTCTACTTCATTCATTTCATCATCGCAAGCAATATGTTTCGAATTCGAAGTATTATTGGTTTTTTTAATATTTATCGTTTTTAATCTGAGCCCTTTTGATGTATAATAAATGGTAGACATTTCAAAACATCGTTGTGTCTCTTAAGGTCGTGATCTATTGAAAAAGAAAAGATATTGGTACAAATTAGATAATGCCGCAAAGATATTCCCAGCAGTCTCAAAAGATGACCGCAGTAACGTCTTTAGACTATCGTTTTATATAGATGAAGTTGTAGATAAAGACATACTAGAGGAAGCAGTAAATAAGGTTCTCAAACGATTCGAAACCTTTGCAGTCCAGCTTAAAAATGGACTTTTTTGGAATTACTTCGCATCGAATGAAAGACATTTTGAAGTTGAACCTGAGCCATCTGAGCTTTGTAGATATTTCAAAAGTAATAATAATCAAGGCTATTTATTCAAGGTCTATTATTTTCAAAATAAAATAACATTAGAAACGTTCCACTCGCTATCTGACGGGACTGGAGCTCTTCATTTTATCAAATCAATTGTTTACCATTATTTCAAAATTCGTGGCTTCAAAATTGAACACGAAGGAAAAATACTTTCAGAAAAGCCTTCCTCTAAGAAGGAAAGTGAAGATAACTTTATTACAAACTATGATAAATCGTCTAGAAGAAATCTTAAAGAAGAGCATGCATATCACTTAGAGGGTGAAAGATTTAATCAGCACTGGGTCTTATTTTTAAAGGCTAGAGTGAATGCAAAACAATTAATTGATTTGGTTAAAACGAAATATCAATGTACAATTACACAATACTTTACTGCTCTCAATGCATGGAGCGTTTATAAAGAAACTGTTGATTTTGTTGGTAATAAAAAGCCACTTAAAATCTTCGTTCCTGTAAATTTAAGACCTTATTTTGACTCAGTTACGTTAAGAAACTTCTCCTTATATATCAAGGCTACCTATGATAGTGAAAGAACTGACTGGACATTTGAAAATATGTTAGAGCTTACGAAGGAGCAATATAAGGATCAACTGGATAGAGATAAATTACAATCCAGAATCAGTTCTCTCGTAGGATTTGAGAAGAATCCATTGATTCGTGCGCTTCCTTTAGTTTTAAAGCAAATCGCATTCAAAGTAGGCTATAAAATATTGGGCGAAAGTATTTCATCTTGTTCTATATCCAATTTAGGTAAGGTCGATCTTCCATCAGGATTCAAGGGTAAGGTTACCGATATTGACTTTGTCAATGCTGGTTACGGATTAGCTATGACTTTAGTATCAATTGATGATCACATCAATATGATCCTAAGCTCACCACTTAAAGACTTATCGATTATGAATCATATGATATCCTTCATGGTAAAAGACGGTCTAGACCTTGTTTTAGACACCAATTATAAGGAGGGTTATGATGAAATATTGTAAAACATGTCATGTACATTATGATAATACTCTAGAGCATTGTATACTTTGTAATGGTGAATTAGAAAAAACAGGTGAGGTTGAATCCACCTATAAATTCCCGGAAGCAAAAAAGAGATCAAAATCAAGATTTTTCTATAGACTCTTTATATTTTTAAATCTAGTATCCGTTTTAGTTTCATTATATATTGATTTTGCTGACGGTCTACCATTAACTTGGTCACTCATCGTTGGTATCACCAATATTTACATCGTTGTGATGTTTCTAGTTTTAGCGGTTCCTACCATATGGACACATCGAATAACAAAGAGTGTGATCATTACAGTAGGCAGCTTAATTTTAATAGGATTAGCAATCCGCGATGTGGATTGGGCATTAGATTATGTATTTCCATTTGCAATTATGAGTAATACTTTCTTTATCACACTCTTGATTCTTGTCAATAAGAAAAAATGGTTTGACTACTTCTCAAGTTTAATATTTATTACCATTTTCGGGTTAATCCCTGGTTTATTGAATGTGTTGAACTTAACAAATGTTCAATGGCCGAGTCTAGTGTGCTTTGCATTCTCAACATTTACATTATTTGGAATTATCATTCTACCATCTAAGTCAAGTCGTGAAGAATTTAAAAGAAGATTTCATATCTAAAAGACGAGCAATCGTCTTTTTTTTACATAAAAAAAACACCAGCGATATGCTAGTGTATTTGATGATGATTACCATTTGCATTTCCATTATTTGGTGCCATTTGTTTGACCATATAATTGAAAATGTCTTTTCTTGTAATGATTCCGATAAATGCACCAAAATCATCAAGCACAGGTACAAAGTTCTGTTTTGTAGCTACTTCAATAATATCTTCCATATTGGTATGAATAGGTACTGACACGTTATCCTTATTTCTAGGTACTGCTGAAACCGGTGTGGTTTCTGTCTTATCAAAATTCATCTGGTGATCTTTAATGTACCACAGTAGGTCACCTTCACTCAATGTACCAACATAATCTCCCTTTTTGTTTAAAATAGGAATAGAATTGTAGCGATAGACTTGCATTTTTTCAAGCGCTTGTCTAATGGTGTAATCACTAAAGATATACGCTACCTTCTCTTTAGGTGTTAAGCAAAATAATACGTTCATTGTTTTCCCCTTTAATTCGAAATGATAATTTTTTTTGTTACGATGTAGCAGATTCACTTATAATAGATCATAATTCTCGAATACAAACAAGGTCAATAAATCATCTGAAAAGATGAAAATAACTTTTGAATATATCATCAAAATCGTTGACTGCTTTTTTAATTAACTATGTATTTGAATTTGATGTATCTAATGAGTTATTCATTTTTTTAGCCCATCTTTTTCCGCATTTATATTATATCATAGATATAATGATTTGTACAGTGAAAATGATAACGCTTCCATTTAATATAAAAAGGACCAATTTGATAATCAATTGGTCCTAAATATATAAGTTAAGCCTTCGGATTTTTCTTAAGCAGAATGAAAACGAATGTAATAAAGAGCACTATACATATTCCTAATGTGATTAAGGCTTGCATAATACCATTTGGAGCGAAGCTAGCTAAAAGTAGAATTGGGAACCCAAATAGAATCGCAGTTGTCGTTCCTGTTACTAAATCAGTTGCTGCAGGTGTTTCATATTGTGGATCTACTTCTCTAAGTAATGCAATACCAGTAGATGCTGTACCTGTCATGGTTCCATACATACCAGCAAATGCTTGTAAAGTGTATTCTTTATATACTCTTTTTGTAATCTTATGAATAAAGAACATCGTTGCTGCCCCTGCTACTGCAGTAATAATAAGGAATGTAATCCAAACCTGAGCAGATGCAAGATCTTGAACATTAATCGAAATAATCGATGCGACGACCATGAAATCAAAGACGACCCCAGCAATACGGTTTAACATATAATTGTTTGGATATTGTCTTGTCATAATATTTTTTGATCTTAAATAATTGAATAGCTTTTTCATCAACAATGCAATAACCATACCAAAGATAAAGTTAAAGCCCCAGATGAGTGAATTGACCATGCGATAAATACCTTCATTGAGTGATGCAAGCTTAGATAATCCAAACATAGTAAGGAATGTTACTCCATAAACAAGTAGAATCAAACTAATTTGAACGGTTAGCTTATCAATAGATTCAGCAACTGGAATTTCATCTGGTGATTCAACTTCTTGTACACTTGTTAAGTGAACTGTTGATTCTTCACCAGTAACCTTTTTATTATAAACCTTGTTTAAATAAATGACCCCACCAATACATGCCCAGATAAAACCCATGGATGCAATCGCTAAGCCATAAGATTGTCCACCGACAAATCCAGTAACAACACCTTGAGCATTTTGGAAGTTTTCATAGACGATACCAAAGTTATTTGCTTGCCCTGGACCTTGTCCAAATCCAAATGGAACGAGTAAACCAGTGGCTAACCCTGGACCTGTCTTAAAGACTGGGAAAATAGTAAACGCTAAAATCGCAGTGATACTAATACCTATAATCCCTTGAAGTAAATATGAGGATACGATAACCATACCGTTATAATAGCTATGTGCACGTTGCGTTTTAATTTTAAACTTCTCATTTACCTTCAATCCCATTGCAATAAATCCTAATGCAATCGTATGATAGGTTACAAGATTTAAAAATGAATTGAACTTATCAATTTCACTTCCATCCATAAACCATGATAATCCAGTCATTGGACGCACAATAGCTTCCTTAATAATTAATCCGACCAAACCAGCTATTACAGAGGTTGGTAATAAAGATTTCCTTAAAATAGGGATTTTTCTTCGAATAATGTTTCCAAGTAATAATAATGCACTCAAAATTAAAACGTAAATAATGACTCCCCAAATAGCTAGTGATTCGTAGTTTGATATCATAGTTACTCCTTGTGCTTAATTTATGTTAGAGTTTTACTCTTAATGCCATTATACTAAAAAGAAATATAAATGAAAAGAAAAAAAGGGTAAAGATTTCCTTTACCCCTAAAGTTTGAATTACATTTGTAAATAATCTAAATTAAATGCTTCACATACACCTTCGCAGGTGCATTGACCATACCAAACATTGACACCCATTTTTAATGCGTTGGATTGATTAATTGCAGTATCTAATCCTAGATCAGCAATCATAAGTCCATATTTTAATGTGGCATTGTTTAGTGCGATTGTTGATGTTCTAGGAACAGCACCAGGCATGTTTGCTACACTATAATGAATCACTCCATCCACTTCATAAATTGGATTGTCATGATAGGTTGCTCTAGCATGTTCAGTAGATCCACCTTGGTCGATTGCGACGTCAACGATGACGCTTCCTGGTCTCATCTTCTTGTAGAAGGATTGCTTAATTAGCTTAGGTGCTTTTGCTCCTGGTAAAAGAATTGCACTCACAACTAAATCAGAATTGATTACGGTTCTTTCGATGTTATCAGCACTACTATATAAAGTCTTAATTCTATTGCCATAAATATCATCTAAATAAGTTAATTTCTTTAAATTGATATCAAGGATAGTTACATCTGCTCCAAGACCAACAAGCATCTTTAAGGCATTTTCTCCAACTACACCAGCTCCAATAATACAAGCCTTAGCTGGTTCAACTCCAGGAACACCTGAAACAAGGACACCTGAACCACCAAATGGTTTTTCTAAATACTTAGCACCTTCAATAGCACCAAGTCTTCCAGCAACCTCACTCATTGGCTTTAAGCAAGGAAGTGAGCCATCAGCAAGGGTGATGGTTTCATAAGCAATCGATTGAGTTTTAGTTTCAATCAATCGTCTAGTGAGCGCTTCGTTTGCTGCTAAATGAAGGTATGTGTATAAAATTAAGCCTTCTCTTAAAAACTCAAATTCTGATTCTAAAGGTTCTTTAACCTTGACAATCATTTCTGATTTTGCCCAAACCTCTGCCGCGGTTTTCAAAATCTTGGCTCCTGCATTTTCATAGTCCTTATCACTAAAACCAGAACTAATCCCTGCCATGGATTCAACAATCACTTGATGCCCGTGACTTACATATTCTTTCACTGCACTTGGCGTCAAGCCCACACGGTACTCTTTGTTCTTTACTTCTTTGACTGTTCCAATAATCATTTTTTTCTCCTCTTAAATTAATCGTGTCTGATACGTTTATTGTAACATATATTTATATGTTTTTTAACCCCTAATTACACTTTATTTTTATTATTCTGATAATGATGAAAAATAAGTGATTTGATCTCATTTTCATTTTTTAAAAGTTGGTGAATTCGAGATAAACCTTCTCTATTTTTATTAGTTTCTAGCCATAGTTTTAAATAACCACTTGGTCCATATTTTTCTTCAATATGATCATATGCTCTATGATAGTGTTCTTCAAATTCTAGTTCTGGATAATGCTTTAGACCGTATTGCACAGTTCTTAATATAACGATATCTGGATCAATATCTCGATCCGCTTCAGCTATTATCTTTCCATAAATCGTTCTTGGTTCATGATCATTTGATGCTCTATGGTCTTCAACCGCTTCTTTCATTATTGTTCTTTGTTCTTCTGTGAAATACTTTTTTAATTCTTCATCTTCATACAAAAATAGACCACCAGTTAAATGGTGATCGCTTCGACCGAATTTTATACCGATATCGTGAAAACAAGCAATCACGTAAACCATGTCCATATCCACATCATAATCCTTAGCTATTTCTAAGGAATTGATAATGATGGCTTCTACATGATCCATTTGATGTGCTTGATCAAAATGACGATAGATTGGAATGATTTGTTGGTATAGATATGTAAGTAGTGATTTTTCCATTCAAACCTCAGATAATAATATTGGCTTTTTTTGAGAGTGATAAAAACATTTTTTTATCGGATTTATAAGATAGTTTAGATAGGACTTCAGAAGCATCAACCCAGACTGCATCTGCTATTTCTTCTTCTTGAGGCTTCAATTCAATTGTTTTAGCCTTTGCTAGAAAGTAAACAACGCTTTTAATGACGCCTTCTTTTGGATAGTATTTTGTTTTTTCCTTGATGTGTCCATATATTTCTACATCAAGCCCTGTTTCCTCTTTGACTTCACGAACTGCTGTCATTTTTTCAGACTCGTTATATTCGACATGTCCCTTTGGAAAGCCGAATCTTAAGCCATGACGCTGCTGAACTAATACAAATTGAAATCTGTTTTGGTGTTTTCTAAAGATGACTGCCCCACATGATTTTTCTTTGGTCAAAATCATCACCTTCTTCTTTATACTAATTAAAGTATATCATAATCTTCTTTGATTACATCAAATAACGTTTTAAATTTTGCGTTTTTTTTACATCATCGTTGGATTGATAAAACCGTTACCATCATGTATAATAGAGATAACAAACAGGGTTTAAAGTCTATAAATAGAGGTGAGGATGCATGAAAATCTTATTCTGTAGCTCAGAAGCATTTCCTTTCAGTAAAACCGGCGGTTTAGCAGACATGGCCCTTTTTTTGCCTAAATCCTTAACTCAGATTGGTCATGAGGTCAGAATAATTACCCCATATTATAAAAATATCGGTAAGCATCATAAGGATATGAAGTATTTAGGTGCAGCAACAATTGGAATGGGTGGCATTGAAACGATCGTTCAATACTATGAGCTAATGTATCAAGAAATATCTTATATATTCGTTCAAAATATGCATTACTTTGAAAGAGATAATCTTTATGGATATAACGATGATGCTGAAAGATTTGCCTGCTTCTCCTATGCAATTCTTGAAGGCTTAAAGGTTTTCAACTTCTATCCTAACATATTGCATCTAAACGATTGGCAAACAGGTATCGTTCCATATCTTTTAGATGAACATTACAGACATAAAAATGATCAATATTTTTCTATCCACACCTTATTAACAATTCATAACTTAGAGTATCAGGGTTCATTTGATACTTATGTCAGTCGATTTTTCAATACCAACTTCAATTACACATACATACACTTTGATCGCGTCAATTTCCTAAAGGCAGGAATTGAAAGAGCAACGAAGATTAATACAGTGAGTCCAACCTATAGAAATGAAGTCTTAACTGGAGAATACGGATTCACCTTAGATGGAGCGTTAGAGCGCAGAAAAGCTGATTTTATCGGTATTTTAAACGGTATTGATGATCATGTCTTTAATCCAGAAACAGACCATATGATTGTCTCTCAGTTTAATGATGTAAAAACGAAAACAAATAAAAATAAAAATAAGGAAGATATCTTATATCATTTCAATTTAGATGTTGACCTAAAAGTTCCACTAGTTACCTATATTGGAAGACTTGCTACACAAAAAGGAATCAACTTAATGACTGCTACTTTAGAAGAGGTTGTTGATTATAGTGATGCGAGATTCATACTGATGGGATCGGGAAATGATTCATATCAGGATTACTTTAGATATTTATCTGCTAAGTACCCAAATCGGGTCGCACATTATATTGGGTTTAATGAAGAACTAGCACATAAGCTTTATGCAGCCTCTGATATATTTTTAATGCCATCAAGGTTTGAGCCATGCGGATTAGGGCAGCTAATCGCGATGCGCTATGGTGCCTTGCCAGTTGTAAGAGAAACCGGAGGATTAAAGGATACAGTCATCCCCTATAATCAATATACTGGTGAGGGAACTGGATTCAGCTTTTCAAACTACGATGCATATGAGTTTAAAGAAAAACTATTTGAAGCAATCAAGGTATATAACGAAAATCCAAGAATTTGGAATAAGCTTGTCAAACAAGCAATGAAGCAAGATTTCAGTCTTGAAAAAATGGCTTTAGCATACGAATCGATTTACCAAATCATATTAGGAGTGTAAAACATGGAAACCTTAGCATTGATACTAGCAGGCGGTAAAGGTAGTAGATTAGATATCCTATCTCAAAGACGTAGTAAACCAGCAATGCCATTTGCTGGAAAATTTAGAATTATTGATTTCACATTGTCAAACTGTACGCAATCCAATATTTACGATATTGGTATTTTGACTCAATACCTTCCACTCTCATTAAACGAACATATTGGAAGTGGAAAGCCTTGGGATTTAGACAGAAGAGATTCCGGTGTGACTTTACTTCAACCACATAACTACTGGTATTTAGGTACAGCGGATGCTGTCTTAAAGAATTTAGAGTTTATCGCTAGAAGAGATCCTAAATATGTTTTAATTCTTTCAGGTGACCATATTTACAAAATGGATTATCGTAAGATGATTGCTCTACATAAAGAAAAAAATGCGACGCTTACCATAGCTACTCAACCAGTTCCTGAATCTGAGGTCAGTCGATTTGGAATTATGAGCATCAATAAGGATGGCGAAATTATTGAATTTGAAGAAAAGCCAAAGAAGTCAAAGTCAAATTTAGCTTCTATGGGTATTTATTTGTTTAACTTTGATTTGCTGAAAAAAGTGCTACTTGACATCAAGCAAGACGATTTAGATTTCGGAAAGCATATAATCCCTCATTTGATTAAAACAACCTCTAAGGAGGTATTTGCATATCAATTCGGCGATTATTGGATGGATGTTGGTACCTATGATTCCTATCTAGACACAAATCTCGCAATGACAAAGGATTATACAGAGCTTGACTTATATGATCCAACCTGGAAGGTTTATACAAAAAGTGAGGATCTCCCACCTGTTAAGGTAGGTAGTGAAGCTGTAATTCATAATTCGCTTGTCTCTAATGGTTGTGTCATTGAAGGAAGTGTTATGAATTCAGTTTTAAGTCCTGGTGTTCGTGTCGGTAAAGGTTCTGTTGTTAAAGATTCTGTAATCTTAAATAACGTAATTATTAGCACGGATGTAACCATCAATAAATGTATTTTAGATAAGAAAGTAACTGTTGGTAGAAATGCTTATTTAGGATATGGTGATGACTATACTCCTAATATTGAAAAGCCTGATTTGCTAAAAACTGGTATCACTGTAATTGAAAAAAATACAATCATTCCGGGAGATACAATGATTGGAAGAAATTGCAGAATATTTAAAACTGGTGTATTCACATCAAAGGTCGTTAAAAGTGGTTCAACAATACAATAAATAATAAAAACTGGGAGAAATTGACTTCTCCCAGTTATTTTTTTACGCGTTTTCTAACACTGCTTCTTTTCTAGGTTTTAGATTCTTAAAGAATATACCACCAAGCAACATGATATAGGCACATAATGAAAATCCAAATATATAAATCAAAATAAAGATTGGTGCTGGAACTAAAGGTTGAAAAAGTCCTAATATAGGTAATCCGTTTTCAAATCGTGGATTGATGAAAAACATATTGAATGTTCCATCATGAATCCATGCATTAAAGATTGTGTTCATCAATAGTGCAATTCCAACTAAAATAGAGAAAACAGCAGATGCCTTGAAAATCGATTTGGATTCTAGCTTGATATGATTAGCGATTAAACCCAATCCTATGATAGCCATCCCGCCATGATGCACCATGGTTTGAATGTTTATTCCAATCGTTGAGACAAAGACAGTCATTGGGTAAAGCATTACTGCTAAACCTGCAAAAAGCCCAAATGTTGCTAAAAATATTTTTAGAGCTTCAAAAACCTTTTTATTTTTAGTTAAACCAGCAGCAAGTGCAACATACATTGGTGTTGAACAAAACTGGAATGGAAAGATATACCACTGATAATCCCAATTTGCCTGATAAGAAAAAATAAGTTGTTTGTAGATTTCAAATAGGATTAAAACTCCTGCGAAAATAAGTAAAACCTTTTTTAATTTAGCATCACTCATATTTTTCATACGTGTGATGGAAATAATAGATCCTATAATAACTAAAACAAGGGATAGGTAGTGAAACCAGCCTTGGCTAAGAGTTCCATAAGGAAGTGGACGGTTCATTTCACCGTTTAAAAATTCAAGTATTTCATTCATGTTGATAACCAGCTTTCATTATTCATCAAGAAAAATTATAGCACGAATGATATGCAGGATGTATCAACATTTGTGCAAGATATCTAAATTATTTGTCTTTTCTTAAAAAGAATAAAACTAAATACAATAGAAGCTAAAGTTAGTGAGACAAAAATGATAAAGTTAGTCGTTTCGAAATTGACTTGTTCCTTTAACCAACCAACAGGTTCGACAAAGGTAAATGGTGAAATATACTTTAATGACTTCAAAAATGCATTATCTGTTGCATAGGCGATGGTAGTGATAATATACAAAGGAAATGGAATCGCGACTGCGATAAAGCTGGATTGATTTGGTTTAAGCATTAAGGCTAAGAACATACTTAAATATGCAAGCATTAAAAACATGATATAGTCAAAAAGTCCAAACATCCAAATCGCAGAAATATCCTCATTAGGAGCAACAATTAAAAATCCTAAATCAACCATCAAAACTTGAATTGACATAAAGATAAATAAATTAACTGCAACAACCATCATTTTAGTGAATAAAAGCTTTTGTCTGGAAATTGGAAGTGTATAAATCACTTCTACTGTTTTCTCTTTTTCATCTCTATTGATGATACCAAATCCAACAAGGGCTGCAAATATTCCACCTAAGAGCTGAAGAAACATCGCTCCTTCAGTTGCGAAATATTCGATTCCACTATCAGGAATACCACCATATAAATCAAGCAAGCCTACAAATCCACTATCGATTGATTCTAGATACTCAATCATTTGCTCTAAGGCCTCAAACATGTCTTTTGCCATTGGATAAACAATGATGACTAAAAGTAGAGATAGTGCTAGGGATATTGACCATATCATTAAGCTTTTGAAGCTTCTTTTAAATTCTAATTTAAATAATTTTCTAGAGAATATGTTCATGACAAATCCTCCTTAATATAATAGACTGCGAAAAGCTCTTCCAATCCAATATTTCTTAAAACAACATCCTTAAATTTATATTGGCTTAAGTAGTTGATTAATAGATTGACATCCCCGTGATAGGTATAATGAGATGAGCCATTGAAATCATTGATATAGCTTAACCCTTCTAAAACAAGGTTTTGATAATTTGGTGTTACCATTAATCTCTTATGCTCATCTTTTCTAATATCTTCCATGGATTTAGTAAATAAAATTACACCTTCCTTGATCAGTGCGACTCTATCACAAACCTTTTCAATTTCACTTAAAACATGAGATGATAAAAGAATAGTCGTACCATTTTTTTTAGCTTCTAATAAAAGATCTAAAAATCTAGATTGAATGAGTGGATCGAGTCCTGAGGTTGGTTCATCTAAAATCAGTAATTTGGGTTGATGCATTAATGCGACAACAATACCAATTTTCTTTTTATTCCCAAAGGACAATGCACCAAACTTTTTAGTTAAATCGATATCAAGATTTTCAATTAATAGCTTTAAATACTCTGGATTCACCTTTCGCATACTTTGAAAGAAATCTAGAACACCAGAAACCTTCATTTCATTAAAAAAGTAGGATTCACTTGGCATATATCCTATATCTTGATTGATGAAATGACTTCCTAATTTCACTTCCTTATCCATGATAAAAGCATGCCCGTCCTGAAGTTCAAGTAAGCCTAAAAGAATTCTAATTAATGTTGTTTTACCTGAACCATTTGGTCCAACAAAGCCAAAAATCTCACCCTCTTTAACGTCGAGTGTGACTTGATGTATACCTCTGGATCTTCCATAATATTTTCTAGCATCAGCTACATGAATCATAATAATCCTCCCTTACATGAAATCATATGGAGATAACTCCTCCAAAGGATCCTCACTTTCAAATTCATTATCTATTGTGTGGTTTAAACGAAGAGCTAACGTGGTTTGTCTTTTTTCTGAAATATGGTTTGCTGCATAAACAAGCAAATTCATATCACCTAGTAAAATTAAAAATCTTTTCGCTCTCGTAATTGCTGTATAAATCAATTCTTTTTTTAGCATATGCATATAGCTTCTAACCATTGGGATCATCACTATCTTATATTCAGATCCTTGAGATTTATGAATACTAATTGCGTATGCAAGATTTAATTCATCTAAGTCACTCTTGTCATACATGACATCATTATCATCAAATGTAACTACCATATATTGTTCATCTTGGCTGTTGACCTTGATGTCTTTAACGATACCGATATCACCATTCATAATTAATCTTTCTGGATCATTAACAAGTTGGATGACCTTATCTCCTACATAATAGGTTTTATCTCCATATTTGATTGAAACAGAACGATTTTTATTGAATTCTTCTTGTAAAATCTTGTTAAAGTTATCGATACCTAAATCTCCCTTATACATTGGAGCGAGTATTTGAATATCATCAATCATTGAATAGCCTTCATTCAGTGCACCTTGAACCTGCTTAATAATGACTTCCTTAATCTTATCTGCATTCGCACGGTAGAGATAAACGTCTTGATCACTGTTTAAATCCTCAGATGATAAATCCTGATCGTTTACTGCTCTTGCGAGACTGATAATTTTAGAATCTTTTGCTTGTCTATGGATTTCCTTTAGCCTAACGGTCGTAATCACTTTAGAATCAATCAAATCAGCTAAGACTTGTCCAGGACCTACCGATGGTAGCTGGTCTACATCTCCTACAATAATGACCTGAGCACCTGGTTTAATTGCAGAAAATAATTTTTTAGCGAGAAATAAATCAATCATTGATGCCTCATCAATAATGATTAAATCCTGTGGCATTAAATGATTTTCATCATAGGTAAACAATCCATCATAGCTATAGCCTAGATGTCTATGAATGGTTTTCGCATCCATATCTAGAAGTTCTTTCATGCGCTTCGCAGCTCTACCAGTTGGTGCCATTAAGGCGATTTTTTCATAGATCAAAGGATTTTTATAATTGAGTTTATTGTATATTCTATAAACCTCGAGTAGGCCATCAATAATTGTTGTTTTACCAGTACCAGGACCACCGGTAATAATTGATATAGGGCTTGATAAGGCCTTTAAAATGGCTTCTTTTTGGACTTGGGTATATTGCATGTTCTTCTGAATTTCTACAGCATCTAAAAGTGTTTTTAGATAGTTCATGTCATATATAACTGCACTAGATTCGGAAAGTTCAATTACCTTTTCTGCTAATGAAATTTCTGTGAAATAGGATAGTGATAAATAGAATCTATCCTCTTCAATAATAATTCTTTTTTCCTCGATTAAATGATCGATTGCAGTGGATAAATCTAGGCCATCTCCAAGTACAGATGCTGCGTAATTTTCTACTTGTTCTTTGGTTAAGTAAACATCACCATTTTGATAGGCGATATATTGCATTGCGTAGATGATTGCCGCTTTAATTCTTCTTAAATCATCTTTTGGAATGGATAGCTTACTTGCTATCTCATCAGCCTTAATAAAGCCTATACCCTCAATATCATCAATTAAACGATAGGGGTTTTCCTCTAATTTTTCTAGTGTAAGCATTTGATATTTTCCAAGTAGCTTCATCGCGAGCTTACCAGATAGGTTATAGCCATATAATGCAACCAAGATATGCTCATTGGTTTGGTTTTCAATCAATTGCTGATGGAACTTTTCAATGCGTATCGCAGTTAAGCCAACTTCCTTCAAAACCTTTTTATCACTTAATATAATTCTGATTGCGTCATTTCCAAAATGATTGACTATTTTTTCAGCTGTTTTTGGACCAATCCCATGAAAAAATGAACTGGAAAGATAGGAAATAAGTCCAGATGCACTTTGTTCTTCACATTTCTTAAAGGATTCAATTTTGAATTGGTCACCATAGCTATTATGCTTTACCCATGATCCAGTAAATTCATACATTATATCTTCGCTGACTATTGGAAAATAACCAACGATTGTAATAATTTCATCAGATTCATTGGTTATCCTTGCGATTGAGTAGCTATTTTCTTCATTATGAAATACATAATTTTTGACTTTACCGATGATGGTTTCCATAGCTTCTCCTTTGATTTTATAGTTACTTAAATTATACCATGTATCGAATAAAAAAAAAGGAACCGAAGTTCCTTTTAACTATAAAGTCTAGTCTTTTTATCCATATAAGCTTCAGAAATAAAACCAGAACCTAAACAGACTTCACCTTGATAAAATGCACAAACCTGACCTGGAGTAATCGCACGAATCGTTTGATGATAGCTAACTAAAATGGTTTCATCATCAATCCATTTCACGATTACATCATTATCCTTTTGACGATATCTAAATTTAGCAGTCATCTTTCCATCTATCTTTGGACCTCTCCAAATGACATCTGTAATTAATGCAGAATCACTATATAAATGAGGGTGATCAAAATCTGGTTCGACATAAAGTGTATTGGTTTTTAAATCCTTTCCAACAACATACCATGCACCAAGTTCATCCTTTGATCCACCAATACCAAGACCTTTTCTTTGTCCGATTGTATAGTTCATTAAACCATGATGATCCTTTAGGATGGTACCATCTAATCTTTTCATTTTTCCAGGCTGTGCTGGAAGGTAATTCGATAAAAATTGATTAAAATGGCGTTCACCGATAAAGCAAATACCGGTTGAATCCTTTTTGGTGGCTGTGGCTAGGTCTTGTTCTAATGCGATTTTTCTAACTTCTTTTTTATCGATATTTCCAATTGGAAACATGACATTTTTAAGCTGTTCTTCCTTGAGTTGTGATAGGAAGTAAGTCTGATCTTTATTATTATCTAATGCTCTAAGTAGCTTTGGATAATCTCCAGTTAAGTCAATTCTCGCATAATGTCCCATCGCTATGTAATCTGGATTAAACTTTTTAGCATAATCGACAAATGCCTTAAACTTAATTTCATTATTGCATAGGACATCTGGATTTGGAGTTCTGTTCTTTTTATATTCGTCTAGAAAATAAGAAAATACGCGATCCCAGTAATCCTCGATGAAATCAACCTTGTGTAGCTTAATTCCTAGTTTATCAGCGACGAGCTGAGCATCCTGGAAATCCTTTTCTTGTTCGCAGATTTCATCATATGTCGTTGGATTTCCCTTATAATCATGATTGGTAGCACTATCCCAATTACGCATAAAAACGGCTTCAACATCGTAGCCGTCTTTTAGAAGTAAATATGCAGCAACGCTACTGTCTACTCCTCCGCTTAACCCTATAATGACCTTCTTTTTCTTCATTTAAAATCACTTTCTTTTTACATCACTAGGCATCCTGTATTGACCCCTCGGTGATAATGATATACCTAGGATTTTTGGTCCTTCAGGTAATGTTTGACGCTTAAATTGCTGTGAATAGAAACGCTTAAAGAAGCGTTTCACATAGTGGTTGGCCTCTTCTTTAGAGAAGTCAAAAGCGTTTCTAATTAGGAACTCAATCTTTTCTTCATCTGCACCATGTTCAAGATGATGGAATAAGATGAAATCATTGACGTCATATCTTCCAATTGATTTTTCCGTATCTTGATTTTCTAATAACTCAGGTGTTATTGGTGCTTGTAATATTTTATTTAAGGTTTCCCCAATATTTGTATAGAGGTTATTTGCATGGTATCCAATCAGTAGTTGAACCCAAGTCTTTGGTAATCCAGCATTGACTGCATACATACTCATTTGATCACCGTTATAGGTCATCCAACCTAAAGCAATTTCAGATAAATCGCCGGTGCCTAATACAAATCCACCATACTTATTTGCTAAATCCATTAAAACCATCGTTCTCATTCTTGCTTGTGCATTTTCATAGGTCACATCCTTTTCGATGTGCGATATCGACTTCAAATGAAGATCGACTGATTTTGCTATCGGAATTTCAAGCTTGGTAACATCTAAACCATCCATCAATTTAATTGCTGCTGATTTGGACTGCTTCGATGTTGCTTGAGCAGGCATAGTGACTGCAATAATATCCTTTGTGTCTCTACCAAGCTTTTTCATTGCTTGATGACTTACAAGTAATGCTAAAGCAGAATCTAATCCACCAGAGACACCAATCACGATTTTATTTGATGATTCAGGTAGTGATTCAAGTCTTTTAATTAACGCGAAAACTTGTAGGTTATTTGCCAATTCGATTTCTTCATTAATATTTTGTTCAGGAATAAATGGTTTTTGTGAGATTTTATGCTCAAATTCAAAGGTTTCAGATTCCTCGAATTTAACTGGTACAAATTGATATTGATTTTGAATCATCATATGCATATCACGATATGTAGAATCCTGTCTTTTTTGGTAATTAATTGCTGAAATATCAATATCAGCAGTTAAAACAGATGAATCCATTGAAAATGCTTTATCCTCTGCAACCATGGATCCTTGATTTGCAATCAACTTATGACCTGAAAAAACAACCTCTGAGCTCGATTCAAAATGACCTGAGCTTGTATAAATATATGCTGCCATTTGCTTTCTTGAGTGATCTAAAACTAAATTTCTTCTCACCTCAAGCTTTCCAACTCTCTCTGGAGATGCAGACAGATTGAAAAACATATTTGCTCCAGCAAGACTCATATCGTCTGAAGGACTATATGCAGCCCATAAATCCTGACAAACCTCAACACCGATTCTTATATTTTGATCAGCATCTTCAAAGATTAAATAACCAAATGGAACTTGTTCTCCAAAGAGCTTAATATTCTTCATGGTTGTTTTATAGCCAGTATGGAACCATCTCTTCTCATAAAATTCATGATAATTAGGTAGATAATGCTTAGGAATAACCCCAATCACTTTCTTTTGTTTAATTACAACAGCACAATTGTATAAAATACCATATAAATCTAGGGGAGCACCAATAATAAAGATCCCCTTATAGGTAGTTTCATCCATAATTTCCTTCAAGGCTTGTTTTGCTTCAGAAATAAATGCTTCCTGGTAAAAAAGATCACTTGCTGTATAACCTGTGATGGAAAGCTCAGGAAAAACAATAACACTGGATTTTGTTTCTTTAAGAATGGAAAGAATTTCTTTCTTATTATGCTGGATATCACCAACACTAATTTTTGGTGTTGCTGCAGCAACTTTAATTAAACCATACTTAAACATGATTTTGCTCCTCGTAGAGATGATTTTTTAATATATATTGATAGACCTCAGGGGTCAAATGTCCAGAATGTTTTTTCAAGCTTTTTCTTATTGCTGACGATGAAATGTTTTCATTAAATTCAAGGTAAGTGAAATGATGCTTAACATTCTTAAACATTTCTTCAAACTCTTCCTTTGAAATTGAACCTTCTCTTGTCATCACAATAAATGGGTATGACTCTAATAACTCTTCATAATTAATCCATGTTTTAAAATCCTTCAATTGATCGGAACCAATGACAAAATACAAATCATCATGCATTTTATTGATTTCCCTTAGGCTTGCTAATGTTCCCTTGTATTCTCTTCTTGATTCTATATCTAATACTGTAGCATTGTTTATTTTTTTTACTAATAATTCAAGCATTAAGTATCTATGAGAAAATGGAATTAGCTCAGGCTTCTTATAATCATCACCTACAGGAAGCAATAGAACCCGCGCACCTTTATAGGTAGACAGTAGTTTTTTTATAATATTTTGATGTGCGATTGTGGGTGGATTAAATGATCCCCCAAAGACTAAATGCATGCTATCACCACCTTTTATTATATCATTTTTTAAATGATATGAAACTAGAGGGTCCTTAAAAAACTTAAAGATGCGTAAAAATACGATTAAACCCTAAATAATCCATTGATATGAGCGTTATTCTTTAAATCATTTATAAATACTGTTATAATTAACATGTATCGAAATAACAATTCCGGTTTCCCAAAGGAGAGCGAACATATGGACTTAAAAGAACGTTATTATCATAAAATCAGATTAGATAAGATGCGCTTAACAAAGAGCAGAAAAGCGATGATTGAAATCTTAGAAAATCAACATCTTACATTCAAAGAAATACAGAAAGCATTAGCTTCTCGTGGTTTTTATAATGTGTCAACTATTTATAATAATCTTGAATTCTTAATTGATCAAAAGATTGTCGTAGAAATTTATATCAATGATACGAAGTATTATGATCTATCTATGGGTAACCCAATGCACTCAGCAGATAGCCATATTCATATCATGAATAAGGACACCAATGAAATCACTGAAGTCAATAGCCCTGATATTTTTGACTTTCTGTCGAATCACCAAGCATTCAAGCATTTAGATCTTGAATACATTAGAATTATCATTTCAGCTCAAAACAAGAAAAAATAAGCACATTCATTGTGCTTTATTTTTTTTCAAATTTCATAAAAAGCTTAGCAGTTTCAATATTAGTTGCTAAAGGAACCTTATAGACATCACTTAATCTAAGTAATGCAGAAACATCTGGTTCATGTGGCTGTGCTGATAATGGATCTCTAAAGAAAAATACCATGTCAATCTTACCATTTGCGATCATTGATCCAATTTCCTGGTCTCCTCCAAGGGGTCCAGATTTTTTTAAGCTTATTTTTAGACCTGTATGTGAAATTAATATCGAGCCTGTAGTCCCTGTCGCGTAAAGATCATGCATTCTAAAAAAATCAACGTGCTTAAAAACAAAATCCTTAAGCTCATCCTTCTTCTTGTCATGTGCAATCAGTGCAATTCTCATGATTTTTATCTCCTTTTTAGTGCTCTAAGTTTTGCTGATTTACTTCTAGAGTTTCTATTCATTTCTTCCTCTGTTGGATATACTGGTTTTCTGGTAACAACCTCAAAATCAGAAAGATCCTTATTGATAATTGGTAGGTTTTTTGGAATGTCAGTTGTGCTCTCATCCTTAAAGAAATGCTTAACGATTCTATCCTCTAAGGAATGGAAGGTTATAACAACTAATCTTCCGTCAGGGTTTAAAATATCTACAGCATCCTTTAATACAGTTTCTAGAACAGTAAGTTCATCATTAACCGCTATACGAAGCGCTTGAAAGACTCTTTTTGATGAATGACCCTTTTCTTTATAATTGACTGAGTCACAGATTTTTACTAAATCCATTGTTGTTTTTAAAGGTCTTCTTTCAACTATTCTTTTCGCGATTTTAAATGAGTTTTTCTCTTCGCCGTAGACAAAAAATATACGAGCAAGCTCACTTGCTTCATAGGTATTTAGGATAAACTCTGCAGTTATTTCTTGGTGCTGATCCATGCGCATATCTAGTGAGGTATCCTTTAAATAGGTGAACCCTCTTGTTTCATCATCAATTTGAAAAGAGGATAGACCTAAATCTAGTAGAAGTCCATCAATTTTATAGATTCCTTCTTCAGCTAATTTTTGCTTTAAATTTTTGAAATTGCTTTTGATAATTTTATAGTTTTTATAGTTTTTTAAAACTTCATTTGCATATTGAATCGCGAAATCATCTTGATCAAATGCATATAAAAAACCATCTTTTAGATGATCTAAAATCAATTTTGAGTGCCCAGCACCACCAAGTGTACCATCAACATAGATACCATTAGGCTTTATATTTAAATAGCTAATTGCTTCTTCTTTAAGTACAGTTTCATGCTTCATATGTTATCAATCCTTTTTTATAGTTCATCTCTATTATATATGATAAATTTATATATTTTCATTTTAAAGAAAGAAAAAGGTGCCTGTTGGCACCCTTCCTTAATCCTTCTTGGATTCCTTCTTGGTTAAAACCTGTTGTCCTTTGTAATAACCACTGTTTGGTGTAACACGGTGTGGTAATGTGAATTCACCAGTCTGTGGGCAAACAACTAATGCAGGAGCAGTAAGTTTGAAGTGTGTTCTTCTCTTTCTCTTTGCAGTTTTACCCGTTCTACGAAATGGAACAGCCATCTGTTCACCTCCTATTTTTTCACTATCTTATCTAAATCAGCAAATGCAGGATGTGGGCTTTTCTCTGGTTCAAAAGAAGCTTCATTAGCATCTGGATGATAGATGGTATAAGGTTTTTCGGATAGTATGTATCCGAAGATTATGTCTTCAAGCTCTAAAGGATCTTCGAATGGAAAATCAGCTTCTTCAGTAGTTCCAAATATAATGACTTCATCGAAGCTCATTTCATAAGGTACTGGCTTTAATGTCTTTGAGCATGCTAGCTCCATATTGACATCGACATGAATGTTCATTGTGAGCTCATCATGTTTAAAAAATATATCCGCTTTAACTTTTGCTGGTTCAATAGATAATACCTCTACTGAATCTTTAATCATTTTCGAATAATCAATGACAAGATCAATTGAGGTTTTCTCTTTTAACTCATGGATTGAATATTTCATAATATCACCTCAACGAAAGTATTATACATAATAATTTGATAAAAGTCAATCAATTGAATACATTTTAAAAAACCCCAGTGGGGTTCTTAAAGTTTACGGCTTGTACGCACTTTGCTCTTTAAAATTTCTAGTATTTTGGATTCTGTTTCAGTGAGTAAAGTATTTAATTCATATTCAGAATGTATATGGTGATTTCTTAGGTGGAATGGGACGATTGTTCCATCAGCTAAGCCAATCTCAAGATCTAACATGATATATTTCGGATGGTCATTGTTATCATATTTTATCGAGGTTTCCATGTGAACAACATCAAAATAATTGAATTCTCCAGCGACATCGAATGCTATATGTCCATTTCTATGATCGACATTTGCTTGATGGTAAAATAAAGAGTCTAATCCAAAGAATAAAACGGTAACAAGTGCTTGGTCATAAAGTAATGTATAAGTTCCATCAGGTTTTTTATCTAAACGATATGAAACCTTTCCTTTATGATCAAATGCATCAGGCACTGTAATCACTATTAAGGATTCATAGTCTGATTCTTTGATTGAAGAGAGCTGGTGTGCACGATTGATGACATGCTTATAGTCTTCATGAAGCATATCCTCATAGGAATCCTCTGCACGTCCTGAAAATTTCTTAAAATATTTAGATGTGTATTTAGAACGGTTTTTAGGTTTTTTAGGTTTTTTTTCAACGGGTTCTTTGATCTTATCAGCTTTGACTTTCTTGCCTTTAGGTTCTTCAGTCAATTCATCTTCAATAAATTCTTCATTTTCGATAGATTGATTCTTATTCTTCTTTTCTTTCATGGCAATACCACCTTTCGCCTTCTATTCTATTTTAACAAATATTTAAAATACTAGTCAACTTTTCGTATGCTTTTGGATGATATTTATCAAATATCACGCATGTTTAATGTTATTCTCCTAAAATGCCTTCAAATAACAGGTTTTTAAAGTCTTCTGTCTTGGAATCCAATATATAATCTTCTATTGAATGTTCGCTTAATATGCGGGAAATGTTTGCTTTATCATAGGGTAAATCAATAAATTTCTCTTCAAACTCTAATAATTGTTTTTTGTCAAAAAAATCTCCTTGGATCGCCAAGTTTTTAATGACTCCTTCTGCTAAATCAAGCTTAATCTCAAATAGACCACCTGGTATTCTCTTTTTAAGTATTTTAGTATAGGCAGGTTGTTTTTTATAAATCCATTCCTTTGTCTGATATTTTTTTGATAATTCGTGGATTTCTTTAATCTCTTGGTCACTTAAAACGTAGGTTTGATTGGTCAATGTATTTTCAAAATGCTTAATCAACTGTTCTTGAGTGAGTCCCTTCAAATAAGGCTTTAGATTGGTCACTCTAGATCTTACAGAATCTATACCTTTAGATACTAATTTTTCATCACTTGGCGAGATTGCTCTAACCATCGTCTCTAAATCACAATCATAAAGAAAAGTTCCATGCATTAGCATGCCATACTTATTTTGTAAAAATGCATTTCCAGATATTTTTTTTCCATCGAATAACAAATCGTTCCGACCTGAAAACTCGATATTTATATCAAGCAATTTCATTGATTCGATAATCTTTGATAAATAGGTTTTAAATGTGAATTCTTTATTTGTTCTTTTAGTAACAATTGAAAACATCGTATTTCTGTGATCGGCATAAACACAACCACCACCGGTAGGTCTACGATACACATCAATATTGTTCTCTTTTAGAAAATCTAAATTCACTTCATTTTCTATGACTTGATTTTTCCCAATGACAACTCCGTGGATTTCCCAAGTAAAGAAAAATGTTTCATCATTTTTAAGTAATTTTGTTAATACATATTCCTCTAGTGCGAAATAAAAATATGGCTTCAAATTTCCTTCATTATTATGTCTAATTAGAATCATAAATTTCCTCCAAAAAGGTATTTTTCTAAATTAATTATAACATGGTTGCTCATGATAATGAAACATAGAGACTTTTATAGAAGAAATAATTAAAAATGAGCATATTTTCACGATTAACAAGTTAGCAAAATAGAAAATCTAAAGTAATAATGATATAATGAATATAAATAAAGGAGGGTTCTTATGCTACTTTTTCTAAAGCTTTATGCAATTTCATTTGTTATCTTTTTTGCTATTGATTTACTCTGGTTAGGTATTATTGCTAAAAACATTTATCAAAAATACATAGGTGAGTTATTAAAACCAGATGTCAATTGGGTTGCAGCAATTTTATTCTATCTTTTATTTATTGGAGGGCTTGTAATATTCGTCTTAATGCCCGCCGTAGATGCTGGTTCATGGGTAAAAGCACTTCTACTTGGTGCCTTGTTCGGATTCATTACATATGCGACCTATGATTTAACAAATCTTGCTACATTAAAGGGTTGGCCAATTCAAATAACAATTATTGATTTAATTTGGGGAACATTCCTTGGTGCTTCAACAAGCACATTGTCCTATTTAGTTTATAAACTTATATTTTAAGAGGTGAATGATGACTACATCCGTGTTAACAAATGAATTAATCTACAAATCATTTATTATTGGTGCTAAAAATGTTATTCAAGAAAAAAACAGCTTGAATGCCATCAATGTGTTTCCAGTACCCGATGGAGATACAGGAAGTAATCTTGCATCCATGATGACAAGCATTATTGAAAAATCAGTTTTAGGTGAGACAAGTGAAGAAACTATTCAATCCATCGCTGATGCAGCGATTGTTGGTGCTAGAGGTAACTCTGGTATTATCTTTGCACAATACATCCATGGGTTCTCAAAGGGTGTAAAAAATGATGTCCTCGATACCGATACATTCGTTGAAAATGCATCCAGTGCTGCAGATTATGCATATCAGTCTATTTCAAAGCCTGTTGAAGGTACGATGATTACAGTCATGCGCACATGGGCAAATGCACTCCGTGAATTTAAGCATGCGGCATCATCCTTTTTAGATCTTCTTAATCATGCCTTTGAATCAGCGAAAGAGGAGCTTGCAAGAACACCTGAAAAGCTAGCTGTTCTAAAGGAAAATAAAGTTGTTGATGCTGGTGCTAAAGGCTTTGTACACTTTATTGAAGGCTTTGTTAAAGCACTTAAGGGTGAAGATGTCGAAATTCATACTGAAGTTGAAAAAATTAATGAGCTCCATGTAGAACATTTAGAAGATTCACTCCACAGATATTGTACAGAAGCATTACTTAGAGGTAAAAATCTAAATTTAGAACAAATGAGAGCTGAATTAGAAAAGCTTGGTGATTCACTGGTTGTTGCAGGTAGTGAAAGAACTGCTAGAGTTCATATTCATACCGATCACCCTGATGAAGTATTTGCATATATTGCTAGTATGTCAAATATTAGTGAACAAAAGGTCGATGATATGAAGCGTCAATTTGAAGCAGCAAATCATCGTAAATATCCTATTGCTATCGTCACTGATTCCATCGCAGATTTACCTGATGAAATGATTGATAATTATCAAATCCATCAATTCCCTATAAGTTTACTCATCAATGATACAACCTATTATGATAAGGTCACGATTAGAAGTGAAAGATTCTATAAGATGATGGATTCATTAAAGGTTTATCCAACGTCAAGTCAACCAAATGCGAAAAGCTTGGAGAACTTCTTCTCATTTTTAACAACATATTATAAGGAAGTTGTTGTTTTAACTGTTTCTAAGGAAATGAGTGGAACCTATCAAGCATTTGTGGAAGCTGCATCTAAGTTTAATGATGCGAAGATTCATGTAATCAACACAAAACAAAACTCTGGAGCTGAAGGCTTACTTGTTTTAAAAACTGCTGAGCTTATCCAAAGTGGAAAATCCTATGAGGAAGTCATTGCTGAAGTTGAAAAATTAAGAGAACAAACCAAAATACTTGTTAGCGTTAAAACATTAAAATATATGGTTAGATCTGGTAGAGTGTCTAAAGTTACTGGAATTGCAGGAAAAATCATGAATTTGAAGCCTGTAATTTCAATTGATAATGATGGAAAAGGGATTATATTTGATAAGGGATTAAGCATTAAATCCAGCAATAAAAAGATTTTCAAGCATGTTAAAGAAGTTCAAGATACTTATGGTATTGAATCCTATGCAATCGTTCATGCGAATGCTTGGGATAGAGCTAAGGATTATGAAGAAATATACACATCCTTAATAGGCAAGAAGCCTACTTATGTGATGGATATTTCAACAGTTGTAGCAATGAGCGCTGGTATAGGAACAGTTGCGATTGCCTACATCAGAAATGAGGATAAAAAATAATGTTATTTTTAGTCAATGCAGTTGCATTGTTCGTATTTTTTAATATATTTTTCGTTATTGCTCAACTCAAAAAGAATAATGGGATTGCTGATATGGCATGGGGTTTAGGATTTGTAGTTGTTGCAATCACTTCACTTATTTTCACTGGAAATTACTCGGTTCAAGCCTTAGCAGTCACATTACTTGTTCTATTATGGGGATTTAGACTATTCTTCTACATTGGTCTAAGAAACTGGTCTAAGCCTGAGGATTTCAGATATGTTGAAATGCGTAAGAAATGGAAAACAAATGTAGCACTCAAGGCATATCTCATTGTCTTTATGCTTCAAATGTCATTTTTATATATCATTTCACTTCCAATCCAGCTTGTTAATTTTGTTGAAGTTACTCTAGATTTAACTGGTTATATTATTGTTGGATTAGGAGTATTCCTATGGTTGATTGGATTCTATTTTGAAGCAGTTGGCGACCAACAGCTTAAGAATTTCAAGAAAAATCCTGAAAATAAGGGAAAGATTATGAGCTCGGGATTATGGAAATATACAAGACATCCAAATTACTTTGGTGAAGCTTTGATGTGGTGGAGTGTATGGGTTGTTTCTATGTCAACACTATCAATAACTAGTCTTTATGGAATTGTAGGTCCTTTATTTATTACTTACTTACTACTTTATGTTTCAGGTGTTCCATTACTTGAAAAGAAATACAAGAATAATGAAGCTTTTCAAGCCTATGCGAAAAAAACTTCGATTTTCTTCCCGCTACCACCTAAAAAATAATAAAGAAAAAAACCAGAAAAAATCTGGTTTTTTTTATCTTCTTTCATCAAATTAGTTTTTAAACATATTTTTGAATTTTTCCCAATTTGATTCTTTATCCTTTTTTTCTAATCTTTCTAAATCTTCATAAAGCTTCTTTTCAGCATTGGAAATATTCTTAGGTGTTTTCACTTGAATCACAACCTGTTGATCACCTTTTCGTTTAGATCGAACGTTTGCTACACCCTTTTCACGCATTCTAAGAATGGTTCCATGCTCAATGCCCGCTGGAATTTTTAAATCAACGTCACCATAAATGGTAGGTATTTCAACAGTGGCTCCTAATACTGCTTGCGTAAATGTTATTGGAACCTCAAGGATGATATCATCACCTTGTCTTTGGAATACTTTATGAGGTCTAACTCTGAAGTTAAGGAATAAATCTCCTTTTTCTCCACCCTTAGTTCCTCCTGAACCATATCCAGCAACCTTTAAGGACATGTTATTATCGACACCTGCTGGAATATTAACATCCACAGTTTTCTGATTTTTAACTCTACCTTTACCGTTACATGTATTACAACGTTTTTTAATAATTTTACCAGCACCACCGCATTTTGGACAAACCTGTTGTGTACGCATCGCACCAAACATCGTGCGCTGCTCTACATTGATAAATCCATCTCCATGACAGCGGTCACAGGCTTCGATATCCTTGCTGGATTCAGCTCCTGAGCCGTGACAAACATGACATTCTTCATCCACTTCAACATTGATGGTTTTTTTAGTACCTAAAACAGCATCCATAAAATCAATGGTCATTGTGCGTTCTAAATCATCACCGCGCTGTGGTCCATTGTAGTTTTGTTGCGAACGAGTTCTTCCTCCACCACCAAAAAATTGGCTGAATATATCGGAGAATCCTCCCATATCACCAAAGCCACCAAAGCCCTGTCCACCAGCTCCACCAAAAGGATTACCTTGGTGACCATATTGGTCATATCCAGCTCTCTTTTGTGGATCGCTTAATGTATCATAAGCTTCTTGAACCTCTTTAAATTTAACTTCCGCATCATGTTCCTTAGAAACGTCTGGATGATATTTCTTCGCTAATCCACGATACGCTTTTTTTATTTCATCATCTGACGCACTCTTGGAAATCCCAAGGACGTCATAGTAATCTCTTTTATCTGCCATAACATCAACTCCATAGTTTAAAGTAGGACAAAAGTCCTACTTAATTATTTTTATTTTTCTTCGAATTCTGCATCGACAGTGTTGTCACTATCTTTGTGGTTTTGACCTTCTTCAGTACCGTGTTCAGCTTGATGTTTTTCTTGTGCCTTTTGATATGCCTTGACAGCAATTTCTTGAGCATCCTTTTCAAGCGCTTCTTTTCTTGACTTAATTAGGTCAATATCTGTGCCGTTTAATGCATCTTCAAGATCTTTGATTAAACCCTGGAGTTTAGTCTTTGTAGATGGATCGACTTCATCCTTTAAATCTTCAATTGCTTTATTGGTTTGGAAAATTAGGTTTGAAGATTCATTTCTTGTATCTGCTTCTTCACGTTTCTTCTTATCTGCTTCAGCTTGTTCTTCAGCTTCCTTGACCATGCGTTCAATATCTTCTTTAGATAATGATCCAGTTCCACTAATCGTAATCTTTTGTTCCTTATTTGTACCTAAATCCTTCGCTTTTACCGATACGATACCATTCGCATCAATATCAAATGAAACTTCAATTTGAGGTACACCACGTGGTGCTGGTGGAATGCTTCCTAATTGGAAACGTCCCAAAGTCTTGTTATCAGCAGCCATACTTCTTTCCCCTTGAAGGACATGAATATCTACTGCTGGCTGATTATCAGCTGCAGTTGAGAATACCTGTGACTTCGATGTTGGGATTGTCGTATTTCTTTCAATCAATTTAGTAAATACTCCACCTAATGTTTCAATACCAAGTGATAATGGTGTAACGTCTAGTAATAGAACGTCTTTGACATCACCAGCAAGTACTCCACCTTGAATTGCAGCACCCATTGCTACAACTTCATCAGGGTTTACGCTCTTATTAGGCTCTTTATTTAATTCTCTCTTGACCATTTCTTGTACAGCTGGTGTACGTGTAGAACCACCAACTAAAAGGACTTGGTCAATATCTTTATGTGTCATTTTCGCATCCGATAATGCTCTTCTAACTGGTCCAACGCAACGTTCAACAAGACCTGCTGTTAACTCATTAAATTTCGCACGTGTTAAGGTCATTTCTAAATGAAGTGGACCTGCAACACCCATGGAAATAAATGGTAGAGAGATTTGTGAGGAGGTTACTCCTGAAAGTTCTTTTTTAGCCTTTTCAGCAGCATCCTTTAATCTCTGAAGAGCCATCTTATCTAGGGATAAGTCGACTTTATTTTCTTTTTTAAAATCTTCAACTAGATATTTAATGATTAGATCATCAAAATCATCTCCACCAAGCTTATTATCGCCTGATGTTGAAATAACTTCAAATGTACCATCAGCAAGTCTTAGGATAGATACGTCAAATGTTCCTCCACCTAAGTCGAAGACTAGAACTGTTTGTTCCTTATCTGTCTTATCAATACCATAAGCTAATGCAGCTGCAGTTGGTTCATTGATGATACGCTTAACATCTAAGCCTGCAATTTTACCTGCATCCTTAGTTGCTTGTCTTTGCGCATCGTTAAAATATGCTGGTACAGTAATAACTGCTTGAGTGACTGTAGCTCCTAAATAATCCTCAGCTGTTTTCTTTAAATTTTGTAGAATCATCGCTGAAATTTCTTGTGGTGTATATTTCTTTCCATTAATATCCACACGGTAATTTAAATCACCCATATGACGCTTAATTGAGCTTACTGTGTTTGGATTAGTAATAACTTGGCGTTTAGCAACGTCACCTACAGTTATTTCATCGCCTTTAAATGATACGACTGATGGTGTTGTTCTTCCACCTTCAGCATTTGTAATAACTTTGACTTCTCCGCCTTCCATTACGGAAACACATGAGTTGGTAGTTCCTAAGTCGATACCAATAATTTTATTCGTCTTTGCCATTTTCTTCTTCACTCCATTCGTTGATTTTTACCATTGCTGGTCTTAGTAGTTGATCTTTATATGTATATCCTTTTTGAATTACTTCTAGGTTAATACCATTTGGTTTTTCTTTATTGCTTTCCTTTTCAATCGCGTAATGATAATTCGGATTGAATGGTTGGTTCAATGCATCAATTTCCTTTAAACCATCAGCAATCAACACATTATATAATGAGTCGTTAATCATCTTAAATCCGATTAAGAAATTTTTTAGCATTGGATCCTCAGTTGGCATATTGACAACCTTATTCATTTGATCTAATGGATTTAAAATATCACCAATTAAATTCTTTGATGCATATTTTCTTTCTTGGATACGCTCAGCATGAACTCTTTTCTTAAAGTTTTCAAGCTCTGCAGCATTTCTTAACAGCTTATCCTTTAAATCCTTAACTTCGTTTTCAAGCTTTTCAATTGTTTCTTTATGCTTATTCTTTTTTTCTTTTTTTAATTCATGGTCATCATGAATGATTTCATCTTCCATGAGTTTTGTTTCTTTTTTTTCGTCCATTGTTATCATCCTTTACTTTTTATATAATTTGCCTATGTTGCTTGCGATGTATTCCACTAAAGGGATGACCTTGCTGTAATCCATTCTAGTCGGTCCTAAGACGGCAATTGTGCCATGCTCTAAATCGCTAATTCGGTACGGAATTGAAATCATGGTGCAATTTTCCATCGGTATGAGCTGTAAGTCACTGCCAAACCTTATACTTAATCCTTCGTGATCACCAATTAATTTAACTAACTCTCTTCGATCAAGCATTTCAACAAAGTTCTTGATATGCCTTACATTATGAAACTCAGGCTGTTCAAAGACATTGGTAACACCAGATAGATAGAAATTTTCTTCAGCAAATTTAGAAAACGCGTGAATAAATGAGTGGACAAGCTGTGTTTGATACTCAATAAATGACTCGATTTCAGTTTTCGCAAATTCTGCTTCTAAAATATCCTTAGCTTCTGTAATCAATCGATCTCTTAATAAATCATCTAATGTCTTAATGACTTCCTTTAAATCATTAATCTTCATCGTATCAGGGATTGTAATATTTTGGTGTTGAACATGTCCTTGATCGGTAACAATTAAGATAACTGCATCATGCTCTCCGAGCGGAATGAAATCAATTTTCTTAATCGTAGACATTTGATGTGTTGGACCAACTGCCATCGCAGTATAGTTTGTAAGCTCTGATAATAAATGAATTGCTTCTTCAACCGCTTGTTCTCTACCAAGTTTATTCTTGAAAAATATTTCATCAATCAAAGGAAATTTATCGACAACCTCAGAATCTCTTGTTACTAAATGCTCGACATAATAGCGGTAGCCCATTTCAGAGGGAACGCGACCACTTGATGTGTGCGTTTTTTCTAAATAACCTAAATCTTCGAGTTGCGCCATGTCATAACGTAATGTTGCACTAGAAAAATTCAGATAAGGCATCTGGGTGAGTGCTTTTGATCCTACTGGTTGGGCATCCTTGACATAAGTTTCAATGATGGCTTTCAGTATCAGTTTTTGTCTGCTGGTAATCATTCGTACACCTCATTTAGCACTCATTTGGGTTTTGTGCCAACTTTATTGTATTATAATTGATTGGCACTGTCAAGTATTATGTGCTATTTTCCACAAAAAAATAAAAGACACTTAAGTGTCTTATTTTTGTGATTGCTTTACCCACTTCAAATAAAAGGGATTATTCTTTGTTTCATAGCGGATGGTTGATATCTCATCATGCCCTGGATATATTTTGATGTTTCCTGGCAGACTACAAAGCATTAAAATACTTTTTCTAAGCTCTACTAAATTACCTGAATATAAATCATGTCTACCAACAGATTCCTTAAATAGTGTGTCTCCCGTAAAAAGTCTTTGTTCATATAGGAAGCATAAACCACCCTTTGTATGACCTGGCGTATAATAAACAGTGACGAAATGATCTGCAAGGGGTATTTTATCTAAGTGCTTTACATAAATAAAATTCAAGTTTTTTCTTTTATAAGGATGTGCCTTTGGTGCATATCCATTGTACTGATCTTCAAATAAGAGATGCGCGTCATCCGTATGCATGTAAATAGGAACATCAAATTCTCCAATTAAATGGATATGATCCTGATGTGCATGTGTTAATAAGATTCCAAGTAGTGTTCTACCCATTAGCGCTGCTATAATATCCTCATAGTCATGCGAAGGATCGATTAATAGGCAGGAATCGAATCTACAGATTAAATAGCTATGGGCAAAATCATTTTTTTCTTTAAATGTATTCATATTTTCTTATAGAAAAAAAACTATTCCAAGAATAGCTTATTTCTTTTCTTTATGGGTTGTAGCTTTTCTTTCACGTGGGCAGTACTTCTTCATTTCCAAGCGCTCTGGATGAGCTTTTTTATTCTTGGTAGTATGATAGTTTTCTTCGCCACATTCTGTACAAACCAATTTGACTAGGTCTCGCATGATATTCCCTCCAAACGTACGAATACATTATAACAAAACAATATCATTATTTCAATCATTTAAAATATTATTTTTTTATTGTTGACTAAATATGCAAAAATAAGGATTCAATCAAGCATTTCAACTACCAATTTAACGTATTCTACTATATAATCTATGTAGGTGATAAAAAATGTTAATTAGAGAGAAGTCTAGACCAGTTCAGGTAGGACCCTACCAACTTGGTGGAAATAATAAGGTCTACATACAAAGTATGACCAATACGCACACAAAGGATGTTGAAGCAACCGTTAAACAAATTAAAGCTCTTGAAGAAGCTGGTTGTGAGATTATCAGAGTTGCTGTTTTAGATATGGTGGATGCACAGTCCTTAGGTGAGATTAAAAAGCAGATTAATATACCATTAGTCGCAGATATCCATTTTGACTATCGTCTTGCTTTAGAAGCAATCAATCAGGGTGTTGATAAGATTAGATTGAACCCAGGAAATATTCCAAAGCGTGAACATGTGATGGAAGTTGTTGAAGCATGTAAAAAGAAAAATATTCCAATTCGCATTGGTGTAAATTCTGGATCACTACCTAACCGTATGGCTCCTACTGCTGAAAACATGGTAGAAACTGCTAGACATCATGTAGAGATTTTAGAATCCATGGGATTTTATGATATTGCGCTATCCCTTAAGGCTACCGATATGAAGCTAATGATTGAAGCGTATCGTTTAGCTGCTAAGACCTTCCCATATCCATTACACTTAGGTGTTACTGAAGCAGGAACTGCATTTTCTGGTGCTATTAAGAGTGCGATGGGCATCGGTATTTTACTTGCTGAAGGCATTGGAAATACAATTCGAGTGTCTTTAACTGATAATCCAGTTTTAGAAATTCAAGCAGCGAAAGAGATTTTAAAGAACTTAGGTTTAAAGGATAAGGTTCCTAACTTAATTTCTTGTCCAACCTGTGGAAGAATTCAATATGATATGATCGATATCGCAAAGAGAATCGAAGAGTATCTATTAAAAATTAATAAAACAATCAATGTAGCAATCATGGGCTGTGCAGTTAACGGTCCTGGTGAAGCGACACATGCAGATATCGGTATTGCTGGTGGTAAAGGCGAAGCGATATTATTCAGACGTGGAAAAATTATTAAAAAGATTAAAGAATCTGAAGTTTATGATGTTTTAGTTGAAGAAATTAATAATTTTGATGATTCAGTTCAAACAAATGGCGAGCACTAAGGCTCGCCATTTTTATTAATCATTGGGCATATTGACTTCCATATATTCAATCATAGGATGCTTCATCAAGAAAAGTGAATCATCGTAATTAAATCCTATCATATCATAATAATTAAATTGTCTGAAATAATCGTAATACTGCAAAACAGAAATAGTATTGGTTTTTCTAGTTAAACCAATGACTTGCTTACCATAGGTATCACTAATAATATTATAGTGAGTATTGTATTGCTGAACGGATGCGAGCATCCCTTCAATACCATCTCTTTCATAATACTTGAAAAGATAAAAATATTCTTTTCCCATAGTAACATTTTTCTTTGAATCCAATCTAAAACTGTCATCAGTAAAGACATACTGGCTTTCTTTTTTTACTATAGGGTCTACTTCCCTAACAATATCAAGTTTATCTTGATTACGAATAATATCTATATTACACTTATAAGCTCCATTTAATTCTGTATATTTAATTTCAAGTTGATATCCATCTTGATGATAACTTCCAGTACCAACGACATCATTTCTTATTGTTTCTGATGCCCCTGGATAAAATGTGGATTTTTCAAGGATGAACCCAAGCGTGTTATTAGGTAGAACACTGACTTGCATATCATAAACAACTTTCATGTATTCAGAGAGATCTTCACTATTAAAGTCAGGCAAATCTAAACTTTTATGATTTTCAATAAAATATTGATCAGGTATTTTTGAAAAGATTTGTGTTGAAGTCATACCCGACTCATTAAAGACTTGGTTTACTTGAAACCTTTCATTAATATATGTATGATAATACTGATTTTCAAACAAAAATATAGAAGCAATCACCATATCAGCCTGGTACAAAATCAAATTATCATCTGAATCATAGGAAAGAATAATTTTCGTAAGTATCTCTATACTAGTATTTAGTGGTTTTTCATCCTCAAATCGAGTAGCATTATATATTTGATAAGGAGTCTCTCCACTTTTAAACTCATGAAAAATGAGAGCAAAATGATCATCTTCATTAGAGATGACAGTTGGTTTTTCACATGTGTGACTCATTACAGTCTTATAAATAACATTTCCAGTGTGATCCATGTAGGTACAATCATAAGGTATATATTGATTATCATCATAAAGTTTATTTTGAATCAGTAGAAATGATCCAACAAAAAGAACTAAAAGAATAGGTCTCCATATTTCACTAACAAAAACATATCGATTGGTGTCCTTATTTTGTTTTACCTTTAAATAAAACGATATGAAAGTATAAAAAACTGCAGCAATAATTGTTAAGTAATATGTTATCTCTTTAGTGAAAACTAAAAAATTAGATGGAAAAGCTTGATTCACACTAATCACTGAAACGATGTACATGATGATTGCAAAGTAAAAGATTAAATTCATTTTTTTAAGAGTCATGGTCCCCTCCAATACGTCTTCTTTGTTATATTTTATCATAAAAAATAAAAAATGATATATCACTAATTAGCTCTATATCATTTTATATATTGATGTTTTTATACTGATTTACTCTGCTCTTCTAAACTTAGCTGAAAACGTAATATCATACTCTGCTAGCTCAACATTGTTCATATGGATTTCTCCATCAACATAGTCATAGACTTCCTTGATATTTGTAAATCCAACCTTAGTAGTGATTGTAATTTTATCACCCTTAATTTTGTAGGATGCTACTTCCTCATAAACCTCAGCACCAACTTGTGAACCCTTTGACTTGACAGCCAGTGAACCATCTTCAAATAACTCAATCGTGTAATATTGAAAATTTCCAAGATTAACATCTCCAGTCATTTCATAAAGCTCGTATAATCCAGCTTCCTCCTCGTAGCTTGGTGTACAGCCATAAAGCATAACTGCAGTTAGGATTACCCCCACCAATAACAACATTTTTTTCATCATAATCCTCTTTTCTTTTTTTTATTCTAAGTGACAAATAAAGTGATCTCGTAGTCACAAATATCCGAATAGAATTCCTTTTCATGCGATACCAAGATTAAGGTGCCCTGATATTTAATCATCGCTTCCTTCAACGCTTCTTTAGCATTCACATCTAAGTGATTGGTTGGTTCATCAAAGATTAAGACATTCCCCTTTTGGTGTCTAAGTAGAGCTAGTCTAACTTTCGTTTGTTCTCCACCAGAAAGTGTATTGATATCACGTGTCGCCATTTCATAATCAATTCCGTGGTTTCCTAATAGAGACATGACTTCCTTTTTAGTGAAATGTGGATATTTTATATGGACAACCTGGAATGGAGTGAGTCCATCATCAAATATAGAATCTTGCTCAAAATAGGCAATCTTCGCTGTATCAATCCATTTATATTCTCCACCAAGTTTTGGGATAATCCCTAGAACAGTTTTCAAAAATGTGGATTTACCAATCCCGTTTTTTCCCGTTATAGCCACTTTTTCTTCCTTAAGGATTGCTATACTCAAAGCTTCTAACAAAGGCTCCTGATAGCCAATTTCAAGGTCTATTGTGGTAAGTACGTCTTTACCTGTAGCTGTAGCGAATGGAAAATTGAAATGATAGGTCTTATCATGCTTTGGTGCGACTACTCTTTCTATTTTTTCTAGCATCTTTCTTCTACTTTGTGCCCGTTTAGTTGTCGATGCTCTGACAATGTTTCTTTGAATGAAATCCTCAGTTTTTTGGATAAACTTTTGTTGCGAAACAAATGCTTTTTCCATTTGACTCATTCTGAGTTCTCTTTCCTTTAAGTAATATGCATAATCACCCTTATATCTTGTGATATTTCCATTCTCTAATGCAAAGACTGTATTTGCAATTTCCATTAGAAATTCTTCGTGGTGAGATACCACGATATAGGCTTTTGGATAATTGATTAAAAATTTGGATAACCAATCGATATGTCTTACATCTAAAAAGTTTGTAGGCTCATCTAGAAGTAATACATCTGAATCTCCTAGTAATAATTTACCTAAAATAATCTTAGCGCGCATACCGCCAGATAGATGCTTAATTGGTTCTTCTAATATATCCATGGTTAAGCCTAGACCGTGTATTATATTACCGACTTTTGACTTAATTGAATAAAAATCTGCTTGCAGCAATTGGTCACCTAATTGTGATGCCCAATTGAGCAATCGATCATGGTCTTTTTCTGGCGCAGTAACTACACTTTCGTATAGTCTTTCCATTTCCCTTTCTTTTTCAAATAAGGGTAAAAAGACGTCATATAAATAATTCTTTACTAACAAATTCGGATCAACATTTGCATATTGGTCTAAATAGCCAATCTTTTTATTTGGCACCCAATTGATAAACCCTTGATCGGGTGTTAATGATTTTTCAAGTAGCTTCAGCAGTGTGGATTTGCCAGTTCCGTTGGGTCCAACTAAAACGGCATGCTCTCCCTCAAAAAGACGCATTGAGGCTTTTTGATAGAGGTTTTCACCACTGTAGCTAAATACTATATTTTCTACTTCTAAAATGCTCATTTTGGTAAGTCGAAGCTAAGTGGAGGTTGATCATCCTCGACATAGATCCATTTCTCCTCGATAAAATTATCTCCGTTTACTATTTTTTCAACAGACTGTTTCATATATTTTCCGGTGCAGGTTGCAAGTATCTCGTTATTTTCGTCACAAAGATAGCCCTCACCCTCAAAAATCATTCTCCTATTGGAAGTGATTTTCCCGACAGCTTTAAGTTCCTGATCAAGAGGAACCGGCTTTAAAAAGCGGATGTTTAAATCCACTGTTACTCCCCATACAGTCATATCAATCATTTGAATTGCACGACCGATGGTTTCATCTAATAACGCGGTAATAATACCACCATGCATTCTAGATGGGTAGCTTTGATGGATATCAGATCCCTTGAATACTCCAAGAATCGTATGATCTTCAAGCTCATAAAAATTGGTATGAAGTCCTGCATCATTATTCATTCCGCAGACAAAACACATATCTGAATTATTTTGTTTTCTAGTCACCTTATAGATCATATGAAATCCAGCTCCAAATGCATATATAGAATAAAGATACTACCAATCAAGGTAATGATGAAAAATAAGATCATCATGATGCGATACCAGGTCTTAAACTTGGATTCATTTGAAATGGTATATAAATAACCAAATGAACAAGGTGTAAATAAAACGAATAGTGCCTTACTTCCTTCTAGCTTATTCTTTCTTACTGCGATTAATCTTAGGATGAATAAGGTTAATGTTCCTCCAATTAAAGAAATCCAAAAGGAGTTAATAAAGATATAGATGAGTAGATCAAACACGTTTTTCACCTCCAAAGAATAAATAGAGGAGGCTAGCAAGTGGAATTAAAAAGAATAGAAACGAACCAGTTAAGAACAGTCCTAAAATTGCCCAAAAATATGAAGATAACAAAATTAACAATCGGTCTTTTGGTTTCATCATTCCACCTCACTTCCTAAAATAATATAGGTTAATAATTCTTTATTCGCTAAAATTTCGATGTGTCTTCCACCCTTTTCAAGGTTTCCATATCCGTTATAGCCAGTTGCTCGACCGTAGGCGAGCATAATTCCTTCCATCATTAAGTAAAAATCATTTTTATGGTCATGACCAACAAAGAGAGCCTTCGAGCGACCATAGGTCACCATTTTATTAAAGAAGCCAGTATCTACACCCTGAGCGTAAACCTTATCCTCGTTAAAAATACCAACGTAGTCGACTGGATCTATAAATTGTCTAAGCGGTATATGCATGAAGACGAGTGAATCCACAGTATCTGTTTGAACATGGTCTTCATACCACCAAACCTGACCAAGCGACAAATAGTCATATTCTCCTTCTTCTTCAGTATAATTTTTTCTTTCTGCTTTAGAATCTAAGAAATAAGCATTATAGAAGGGAAGATTATTCTTCGTGAACTCTATTTTAAAGTTTCCATAGCCACCGTTTGTCATCTCTGGCCCAACCTTAAACATCAAATACTCTGTTTCAGGAATAATTGATAAGAAGTCCTCATAGTCATGAAAATCAGTTTCATGATTTCCAAAAACAAACGTCCAAGGAATTTCTAGAGATTCCATATGTGAAATCAGTGATAAAAAAAGTTTAGGTGCATATGGAGACATTGTCAAATCTCCAGTAATGACGATTAAATCATAGTCATCAGATTTTGCTAGATTTTTAATCAGTTCTAATGTTTTTCGATCGCGGTAGTCGATTCCATATGCTAGATGCAAGTCCGTGACCTGTAATATCTTTAGGGTATCCCCTTTGATTTCTAATGTGAAAGGATCATTATCAGTATATTCAATTGTGTATGGCTTACAAGCAGATAACCCAAACACAAGTGTCATCATTAGTAATGCAGTCAATAGTCTTTTCATAGTATGTTTTCCTTTAAAAGCTCAATAAGTTCAAAATGTCTAACAACATACATTTCATAGAAAGGCTTCTTATAGCTCACAAATTCAAGCTCATTTTCATTAATATATCTTTTTATTTTAACTGTCGTTGGATAAACAACAACAATTTTAGTCTGATTGGACTTTAAAAAATGGGTTTGATCAATTAAATTCGATTTGGATGCATCTCTAACCTCCCATATTTTTTTACTATTGATTGTTAGCTCAGCATTGGTTGGGACGTAAAAAAATAGTATCTGATAGGTTTTATCATTGATCTTGAATAGGTTTTGTTTATGCTCGTGAGAAAATTCACCATATTGTTTCAGTAATTCAATGGTGGATTGTTTAATTTCTTCACTCTTCTTTTTTTGATGAAAGCTTGCATATCCGATCACTGCAAGTATAGTTATTACTAAAATAGCTATAATAATTTCAGGTAGCATTATATTTTCTCCTTCGTTACAGAGATTAAGATCTTTTCTTTAAAGGTGCAATGATAATGATATCGATCTTTTTCGAATAAAACAGTTGGTAGGAAGTACGGAATATTATCTGCAATACCATAGTTGTCAAAATCATTGATCCACTCAATTTTTTTCCAATCCAAAATGCCTTCACTCGTTAATAGTGGAGTTGGAAAATGAAAATCATCACTTAAGGTGATTAAAAAAATATGTAATCCATTTCCCATAGCATCAAATGAGTTCCAGGTTAAGTATCCCTTATCTTCTATTTGATCATAGGCTACATGAATTCCAGTTTCTTCAGCTATTTCTCTTTTTATACAATCCTTGATGTCTTCAAGTGGATTTCTTTTTCCACCAACGCCATTCCATGAACCTTTCCAAGGTTTTTTTTCACGATTGACTAAGAGAATTTCATCTTTTCTTTTGATAAATCCCAATGTGTATGTATACATTTTGCTATATCCCATCTCAAACTAAACTAATTATAGCATATATTGTATCTTAAGATACAGCCTATTCTGTGCTCTAAATAGGAATTAATCTTCTTTTTGCGTTATAATAGGATAAAGAGGTGGATATGATGATTCGTTCAATAGAGGATTATAGAGAGACCCTAGATGACTTGGGTAAAGAGTGGCTAGACTATGTTATGGATTACTTGAAGGAAAATCATGGAGCCTATGAGCTTGTTTTATTTTATAAGCGTCCTGTTTTAAAAATTACTAGAGAAATATTTTTAATGCTAGGTGGCGGGAAAAATCATTTTTCAATTTATACAACAGATTTTGAATATGTAGAAATGATTAAGGCAGAAAAAAATATCGGCTTGAAATTTGGAAAGTCAGCAATTTTATTTCCTTTGCATAAAAAGGAGTATATGGAAAAGGCTTTAAGAATTTGTGATGAGGTCATTTTTCGAGCAAAAAGCTAAAATATGAAAGCTTGTTATATATAACAAATGTGAGAGGAAAGAAAACTTAGGTTTTTTGTTATCTGAGTCTTGCTTTTTCGAAATGATATGCTATAATAATCAATGCACGGCAATTTATGCACCTATAGCTCAGTTGGTAGAGCAACTGACTCTTAATCAGTGGGTCCACGGTTCGAGCCCGTGTGGGTGTACCATTCGATAAATAAAACCATTCGGCTGAATGGTTTTTTTATTTTTTTTAATCTTCTATTTTGAAAGCTGCGTAGAGTGGGTAATGATCAGATAGATATTCACCTTTTTTTTCATGATGGATAATTTCAAATTTATCCAGATGAATAGCATTTGAAAAGAAAATATAATCTATTGGTAAACCAGTAATTTCATCTGAAAAAGCGTGGTAGGTCAAACCTATATTCTTTTTATTATCAAAGACTTGATTATATTTGGTGGATAAAAACTGAATGCCTGTAGAATCTGGTTTCGTATTAAAGTCACCCATTAAAATAATCTCTGTTCTATATTTGATTTCTAGAACCTTAGTCATGCGGTATACATATTCTAATTGATTATAGATGATATCATCATTTGCATAATCAAGATGCGTGTTGATGATGGTAAGAAACCGATTCGGGCTTAATTTTAAAACAATATAGGTTGCTATTCTAGGAAAATGACTGCCATCAATTTTCGATTCAACATATGGGGTATCTGTTAACCAAAAGGTTTCTGTTTCAACAACCTCAAATAATCCCTTTTTGATAAATATCGGTGTGTACTCCCCACCATCACTTCTCGGTATGCCATATGAATCATAGCCTTTTAAATTTGCTTGTAGCTCTTGATACATACCAGGACCAGGCTCTTGGAATCCCATGACATCAAATTTTTTCTGATTTAAAAACTGAAACACTTGATTTTTTCGATAGTCCCATGCATTTTTCCCATCGACTGCAACGTTGATTCTTAAATTGAAGCTTAAAACATTTAGTTTCATTTCTGTGCTCCTATCATTATCAGTTAATTTGATTATAGCATCAAAATATCATCTATGCTAGAATATTTATCTAGTCGTTTCAGAAAACTCCCTCTTCAAAGGATTCAGTGGGAGATGAATGAAACCGACTTTTTTTCTTTAAAATATCTATAATTAGGTAATCTTTCTTATATCATAAATGATATAATATAAGTATAGATTGCGGGTGTAAAGGGGGTATACATAGTGAATGAAACTCTAAAAGGTTATGTCTATAGACTGAAACCTACAACTAAACAAATCAATCTCATTAACCAAACATTCGGATGCGTTAGAAAAATGTGGAATATACTCCTTTTAGAACGAAAGTCTATCTATGAACTTTACGGGAAATATCCAGAGTTACTGAAGAGTCATGACTATCTCAATCCTAAAACCATTAAAGAACAATTTCCATATATGTATGATGTAGACTCACAAAGTCTAACCACTGCTTGGCTACATTTGAAACAAGCCTACACTAACTTCTTTAACAAGTCTCATGATGAACCTCAATATAAATCGAGACATAACCCTATACAGTCTTATACAACCCATACAATAAGTGATAATATCCGTATCGAAGGCACTTATCTGAAACTCCCTAAATTAGGACCTGTTAAGATAAAACTTCATAGAGCGTTACCTCAAGGATCTATCATTAAAGCAGCAACCATCAAGAAAGATGGAAAGCACTACTATGTATCTCTTCGTGTTGAGTATAATCAAACTCCATTATGTGAGAAAACATTCGAAAGAGCAATTGGACTAGATTATACCCTACAAGGTCTTTATATGGATAGTGAAGGACGAAAGGCTGATTATCCAAACTACTATAAGAAAGCACTCAAGAAATTAGCTAGAGAACAACGGATCTTATCTAGAAGAGTTCAAGGCTCTAGTAACTACTTGAAACAAAAAGAAAAACTAGCTAGTCTACATCTTCATATCAAGAACCAACGGAAAGACTTTTTACACAAAGCATCTAGATCTTTAGTGAATACCTATGATTTAATCAGTATCGAGACACTGGATTTAACTGAAATGGCGAAAACCAAGCATTTCAGAAAATCCATTTCTGATACATCATTTGGTACATTCACAAGATATCTTGAGTATAAAGCAAAGGATGAAGGGAAAACCTTAATCAAGATTGATAAGTATTACCCATCCACAAAGACCTGTAGTGTGTGTGGAAGAGAGCAAGATATTAAACTCTCCGAGAGAACATATCACTGTATCTGTGGACATCAGATGGATAGAGACCTAAATGCAGCAATTAATATTGGTGTTCAAGGTTTAATCCAATATGTAAAAAATGCGTATGGAACAGACGCATATAGCTTGGTAAATTAATAGACACTAGTCTGTTTTACCCAAGAAGCCCCCACTTCTAATGATTTTCATTAAGTGGTGGGAGTAGTTCACGGAGGGTATGATATGCCAACATTATTTATTGCAGGTGATTCGACTGCATCGATAAAAACTGAAGATAAAAGACCAGAAAGTGGATGGGGAGAATTTTTGCATGAATTCATTACGCCAAATATAAAGGTCGAGAATTATGCTCAAAATGGAAGATCGACAAAGTCTTTTATCAATGAAGGGCTATTAGAGCAAATTGAAAATAAAATCAAGGAAGACGATTACCTACTGATTCAGTTTGGACATAATGACGAGAAAATTGAAGATACTTTAAGATATACAGATCCTAGAACAGAGTATAAGGATAACTTGATGAGATTTGTATTGGTTGCCAAAAAGCATGGAGCAATCCCAATTTTATTAACCTCAATTACTAGAAGAAAATTTGCAGATGGTAAATTAGAGGAGCATACGGTGGGAGATTATCCAAATCATATGAAGGAATTTGCAAAAGAAAATCGTATAGATATCATTGATGCCTATAAAATAACGCATAGAATTATTAGTCAATCTGGTGAGGATTACTCAAAAAAATTCTACTTACATTTAAAGCCAAATGAATCAAAGAATTACCCAAATGGAGTAACCGATAATACACATTTAAGCCCCTTTGGTGCTCAAATGATAGCTTCATTAATTGCAGTTGAGCTTAAAAAAATAATTTAAAAAAAATCAGTCAAAAATATGGCTGATTTTTTATTGATTTTTGATTGTTTTTTGATATTGATTTTAACTATAACTCTAATTCATCAATGACTTCAGTGAGTAAATCACTCATCATAACGTCTCTTATCTTAAATTGCGCTGTTGGGCCATGATACGGTTTTTCAACAAGTGTTTTTTTGTTGGTGTGAAGTGCTTGAACAGGACAATGATTAATACAACGGTAGCAAAGTATACAACGATTTCTAACTTTGAGTGAATCATCTTTAATAACAAAGTTTTTTGTAGGACAAAGCTCGACACATTTTCCACATAAAATACAGTTAGGCTCAAGCATAATTGCGTGATTCATCATCCTTCTTTCAAATAAAGTATAGGGAACTCTTTGCGTGAGTCCTAATAGAAGTGAAATAGGATTTGATCCCTTTAAATATTTTTTTTCGAGTAGTATATTTTTTACAAATCTCTTAATTTTTTTTGTGTTTTTTCGTTCTATTTTTTCATAGTTTATTTCTTTTTTTGATCTAAAAATCTTATAATCAGTTATATTATTTGGCATATTAAAATGCTCTTGTTCAAGTATTTTATACCCTTTTTTTCTGAGTATTCTAGCTGCATATGCAGCACCATCACCTGAAAACATCATTTGCGTGCAAAAAACAAATCCTCTTTTATCTGTGCGAAATCTAAGCCCATCCATCCATTTTCGAACAATTCTAGGAATTGATGAACCATAGACTGGATACCCTAATCCAATCACATCATAATGATCAACTAAATGATTGGATTCCTTTAAGGATTCAATTGAATATAGATCACAAATAATTCTTTTCTCTCTCATTTCTTCTTGAATGCGCTGACTGATGTAGTATGTGTTTCCTGTGCCAGAAAATTGAAATATAGCAACTTTAAGCATATTAACACCTCGTCATTTCAACTTTATTTTATCATTAAGATTAAAAAAAAAGCACACTTTCGTGTACTTAATGATTAATTCTTATTTGTTTTAGGTTGTTGCTGTAACTCTAAGCTCTGCTCTCATATACTGAGCAACAATTACCATATTATAATTTGGCATGGTATCAGGAAGCTCAACACTCCAACCCATAAATAAATAACCGCTTCTACTTTCGACCTCTGGTAATAAAAAGTTAGATAGATCAGCACCAGCTGCTACATACTCTCTATAGATTGTTTGTCCGTCATGATCTTCGAAGACGATTTCATATATTTCAATGCTTGTTGCATATGCTTTTGAAACTTCAAGGGTGTAAAGACTAGCTGCTACTAAAACTGTAAGTAATATGATTATATACTTCATAAGTCTTTCCACCTTTCTCATACACTTGTATGTGGTTGCTTATTCTATGCATACATTATACTCATCATATCTTACTTAAAAATAATGGATTTCTTAATTAATTCTTAAATCGTCATTTTTCCGAAAATTGTCGATAAATGTGATTTGAACTTACTCAATTGGAAATCTGATTCAACTGAGATAATTCTATCTGCTTCCTCTAGGTCTATTTTTACCTGTTTTATATCAGTCTTTGATGATAATAGCGACTGATTCATTTTGTGTAGAAATAGATCATCAATCGTTAGGCAATGAAAACCATGATGATCAATTTGACAGATTGCAAGTGTCCTTAAATAGGATTTACCGTGTGTTGTCTTAAATCTCATGGTTGTATTAAAGGGTCCAGTCATTTTTTGATTTGAAAAATAATCTAGCTTTCTTTGATCATACTTATGAACAAACTCCTTGAGTTCATTTTCAGTTAAAGTCATGCTATCTAGGGATAACTCTAACATTTGCTTCATTCGATTCGAAAAAAAGATGGTCATTTCCTTCTTTGTTTTTTCATATTTCATGTAAAATGCCCATGGAATCGTTAATTCTTCCATAAAAAAATCCCCTCCAATCTACTGGGATATTTTACCAAAAGAATCTATCGAATTCGTTTCCTATTTCTTAAGAATTTATTAAGAAAAAAAGAGCACCTTTGTGCTCCTTGAATGTTTAGCTAAAATCTCCTAATTTATATCCAAATCCCCACATAGTAATTACAATTTTTGGACTGGATGGGTCATCTTCTATTTTTTCTCTTAATCGTCTTATATGGACATTTATTACATTATCATTATAATAATACTCTTCTCCCCAAACTGTTCTATACATTTGTTGCTTCGAGAATGTTTGTTCTGGGTGAGTTAATAAAAGTTTTAATATTTCGAATTCCTTCAGGGTTAAATCTACGACTTGTCCCTTTTTCTTAACCTCGAAATTGCTTAGGTTAACCTCAATGTTACTGACTTCGAATTTAGTCTTTACATCTTTTTCCATTGATTTTTGTGAGCGTCTTAGAACAGCTTTTACTCTTGCTACAAGTTCAAGCATTGAAAATGGTTTAGCAAGATAATCGTCCGCACCAAGACCTAGATTGACTGCCTTTTCGACATCGGTATCCTTAGTAGAAATAATAATAACTGGTACGTCACCCTTGGAGCGTATATGCTTTAATACTTCTTCGCCACTTTTAATCGGTAGCATCAAGTCTAGTAAAACAGCATCATATTTTATTGAATCGAATTGGTTAACAGCATCTTCACCATTGAATACGGCTTTGACTTCAAACATTTCTTCTTTAAGCTTTGATTCAATACTACGACTGATTAGTACATTATCTTCAACAATTAAGATTTTTTGCATATGCTCACCTATCCCAATAATTTAGTGGAAAATCCTTTCATGATGTTGTATTGTCTTTTATGTTTATATTATATCACATAATTTTGTGTTTGAAATCAAATGCTTTTTTAAATAAAAGAGCCCTGATGACATGGGGGGGATTAAGTCATCAAGGCTTACTGATTCTTGGTCCACCACTAAAAATCTCAATAAAAGGAGAAATCTTCAGTTACGGTAAACTAGTTGATCAGCACCTATATTATAACTGAAAATTAACTATAAATAAAGACAAATAATCATATGTTTTCATTATTTTTCATCAAAAAAAAACGCAGATATGATATTGCATACATATCTACGTTGATTTGTATTATCCTGAAAAAGTGAATGACAATGACTCGCTCATTTCTGAAACTCGACCAACAAAATCAACTGCTTGAATTTGTACCTGATAGGAATTTCCTACAGTTAAACCTGTGAAAATCATTTGATTGAGTGACGCATATTTATGGAATGCTCCATCTAAATAGATCGCATATTTTTCAACACCATAATCATCATTTGATTTATTCCAAAAAATTGTATTTTTGAGCTGTGCAAGTTGGATATTAGTTGGTTGTGTTGGAGCTTCTTTATCGGTTAATGCATAATCCTGTTTATAGACTCTAACATAATCAACTTCCATAGCTGTTGGAAACATTTCAGTATCAATGCCTTGAGCACCACCCCATGTTCCTCCAATAGCAAGATTTAGGATTAAGAAGAATTCTTGATCAAAGGGAAATGCATGATGATAGGGAACATCTTGATTAAAATGAGGAACATATGCAAACTCACCAAGCTTATCTCCATCAACAAAAGTATGAATGCTACCTGGTGTCCAAATCATTTCATAATCTTTAAATGTGGTTTCTACATCTTGATAAAGTCTAGAGTATCCAAGCTGAGTGCCTAGGTTATGATTAAATTTTTCTGTATGAATTGTAGAATGAATGCGATTGACATCATATCCTACATATTCCATAATATCAATTTCACCACTTCTTGGCCATCCACCATAAACATTCATTAAAGGCATCATCCATATCGCTGGCCATGTGCCACGACCTGTTGGCATTTTCGCAGATACCACAATTCTTACATATTTAAATGAACCCTTGTATTTAGTGTTTAGGCGTGCGGATGTATAAAGCTTTCCACCTATGCTTTCCTTATGTGCTGTAATCACTAATTTTGAATCCACAATTTCAGCATTATTTCTAGAATAGTATTGGACTTCTTGGTTTCCACCACCAAATCCACCTTCCTCGAAGGTCCATTTGGTTTCATCAACAGCATCGCCATCGAATTCATCTGCCCATATACAAACCCATCCACCCTCAAGTGATGGTACTGCGCAATCACTAGTTGCACTTAAAGGTAATAAACCATTGGGTACAGATGGAATTTCAGTTTCTATCGGTTCTGTTGGTGTTGATTCACACCCCACCATCACAAACAATAGTAAGATCAATATAAATAATTTTTTCATTTAAACTCCTTATTCACCAGTAATACCCGTACGGTCTATACTTTCTGTGAAATATCTTTGCGCGATAAAATATAAAACGAGTAAAGGCAAAATCGTAATCATATTACCAGCAAGTAATATAGCTTCATTTAATTCTGAACCCGGTGATCCTGGTGGGAACAGTGTGTTATAGCTTGCTCTAAACGCTTGAAGCTTCAGTGGTAATGTAACTTGACCACCAACATAAAGAGCTGTTACAAACGTTTCATTCCAGTACCAAACAAATGAGAATAGGAAAACAATGATGAAGGATGGTATTGCAAGAGGAATCGCTATTTTTAAGAAAATTCTAGTTTGTGATGCTCCATCAATTTCAGCTGATTCCATAAGTACACCCGGAATTGTTCTAAAAAATTGATAGAAAATTAAAATATAAATAGCCGCATTGATTCCCTGACCAAAAATAGCAGGTAGAATCATTGAGTTTTGGGTACTAATTAACCCTAGGTTTTTAAAGATTAGCATGTTAGCAACCATCGTGACTTGAGCAGGTAAAATAAATGTTGCTAGCATCAATGCAAACATAATCTTCTTTAATGGGAAATTGAATTTAGCAAAACCGTACCCTATAATTGCTGATGAAATTGTAACAGATAAACTCACCTTTAAGACATAGCTCACTGTACCAAAGATTGCATCAGGAATTTGAAGCACTTGCATTGCGCGTTCATAATTTGAATATTGAAGTGTTGTAGGAATCCATTTAATCCCTGGATTGATTAGATCATCAACACTCATAAAGCTATTGACAAGCATAAATAAGACAGGGTACAAGTAAATGTAGCTAAAACTGATTAAAAGCGTGTAGATGACGATTTTATAGATAAAGCCATCTGTGAAGTTCATCCCAAGGAGAAAGCGTTTAGCCTTGATTTTGAATAAATTTCTATCGATATTTTTCATGGCTTATTTCTCCTTTCTATGGATGGAAAGTACACCCACAAAAATACTCATTAAGATTACCATAAGGATGAAATAAATCCAAGCAATTGCTGCTGCATAGCCATATCCAAACCAAAAGGCTGAGTCAGGTGCACCGACTAGCATATGAGTTCTTGCTAAATCAAGAATTCCTCCTGATTCGACAAATAATGACATAGATACGACAATATAGATAACCGCTACACTGATCAATGGACTAATGGATGGTAAGGTAATCTTCCAAAAACGATCCCAAGGTGAAGCGCCATCAATCGATGCTGCTTCATAAATCGATGAATCTATTTTTTGTAAGCCTGCAAGGAAGATTAAAATTGGAATCCCTGCATACCACAACACAAGTAACATCGATGTCAGTAATGATTCTAAAGGATTAGCAATCCAAGGTCCTAGATTTTCTGTAATATAAGCTAAGGCTGGACTATCTTGAAGTGATGGAAGTGATGTAGCATCCTGATTGGATAATTCTGCAATAACTGGACCAGTAGCTATCACCACGGGTAAGAAAAATATAGTTCTCCAAACACCTTTAAGCTTGATCGGATTATTGATTAGAACTGCAATCATGATCGAGAAAACTACGACTAAAGGAACAGATAAAACCATTTTACCCAAGTAAGTTCCAAATAATGGAAGTAAAACCTGGCTTCTAAAAACATTTAAATAGTTATTAAATCCAATCCAGGTTGTTACGATACCTGTTTCTAAATTATAATACGCTGTGTGAAAGCTTAAGTATAGTGAATAAAACATTGGATAAAGTGTAAATATCAAATATCCGATTAGCCATAACATAATAAACATATAACCGTAAAAGCTTTCTCTTCTTTTTCTAGTGACTGTAATGTTTATAAAAGAAAATAGGCGTAATGTGTTTAAGTGTCTACGGATGACAAAATTATGATTTGAAGCGTAAGCCATTTTACTTAATATAGGGCTCACTACTCGAACATAAAACTTACCAACTGGCCGAGATATTTTAGTTATAAACGAACCTATGGCACGAAGTACCTTTTTTATAAACTCAGTAATCGGTTGAGTTATTCTCTTAACAAAAGCCTTTGTAGCATCTATTCTTTGTCTCATGATGTCACCACCTTATAGCTTCTGGCAGCTACCACGCCATCGGATAAAAACTTCGATGTATAGGTGTAATTGATATAAATAATGACACCATTGGAATAGGTTACCTTAACAAGTCCTGTTTGAAGAACCTCGCGGTTAACCATGTAAGCATTAGTTACATGCTTTAACGCATCATTGACATAATGATATGCTTCTACAACTTCATTTTCGTAGTTTGCTAGTGTTGTTGTGTAGAATACGCTTGAAGGTGTATAACGCATTTCATATGTTCTTTCATGTGTCAAAATATAGCTTGGATTGATTGCGAAGTCGACCATGGTTAAGAAACGGTCTTCAGCGAGCGCATTAAAGTTTAAATATGGTGTGTAATAGGAAACACTTCCCTTTAAAATAATCGGTAATAAGGGCACTAAATCTGAGTAATAGTCGTATTGACTATTTGTAATTTGCATATCTAGGTAACCGTCTATATATGAATACATATAGACATTTGGCATCGATAGTAATAAATTATCATATAATGCTGCAATCTCTTGATAGTATGAAACACTATAGCTTCTTCCATAATTACCGGAATCATAATAGCTAAATAATGTTCTACCCAGATTACTCATTGATAATCCTGAAACACCCATATCAGAAATGAATCCTAAATCATCCTTTGCCATTTTATAGCTTTCTGCTGGGTATAGGAAATAAATTTCAGTAAGCTGTCCATTTAAATTTCTTGTATTTCTGACCATCTTTAATCTATTCAAGGCTCTAGCAACATCTCTATTGTATGAAACTCGATTTGAATCACTTGAGGATATCACGTAATCATTTGCAAGATAGATATCATTTCCATCAGAAATTACATTTTCTGCTAATCTTTGAATATCCTTTTTATCCCAAGAATTCGTACGATAAGGATTTGTTCTTAGGTTTCCATCTCTAGAATATCCCATTAAAGTTAATTGCTGATTAAGAATTCCATTTTCCTTAAACTGATCATAGGCACTTTGAATTTGTTTAGCTGTTGTCATCGTGACACGAGTTGTTCCAATAAATGATGGCTCTTGATCGCTCATTAAATATCCGAGTTGAATTGGGATGTTACCATCAACTGTTTTCTCGTTTTCACTCAGTACTCCTTGATCAATCAAGTAATCTCTATAATCCTTAGCTATACCTACATAGGATGCTTCAGTATCAGCTAAAAAGTTAAATTGAATTCTAAAATCAAGGCTTGTAGGATCTTTTGCGATTGTATCGCTACCATCACCAGCCTTATTAATGATATTTCTATAAATTTGTCTAACATTATAGCGTGTACCGACACGATGATATCTCGTGCCACTACCCCAAAATGTAGATAGTAATTGAGTGTTCTCTGAGCCTTCTAAAATATTCGCATAAAATGCATTTCCATTGGGTTCATGAACCATACCATAAATCGGTATCGATAGATTTGGTATCGTTTGTGTTGAATAGCCAATATCTGAACCATAAAATCTTGCTTGAAAATAGGTGTTATAGCGTTGATTTGTTCTAACTAAAGCTCCAACTCCATCAGGTATAACAATATATCCTGGAATCTTATCTTCTCTAGCTGCACCAAAGTAAGGAAATACTTGAATACCTAAAAGACGGAAGATTTCACCAGATTCCTCTAAGGAATCCATTGGGATATGAACTTCAATCGAACCACCGACTAAGCTGATTTCTACATCAAAGCTAATACTGATTGCTTTAATATCGACATTCACTATAAATGAATTCGCTGTTTCTGAGATGATCTTGTTTGCTACCTTGCGATAATTATAGCTACCTGCTTCTAGTAGATAAGGTCTTAGGTGGTTAGGTTCTGCTTCTGTAATAGCACCATTGTTTTGATATGCTACTTCTGCGATTGTATAAATCGATTGTGTTTGAATAGTTGAAGAAGATACATTATTTTGTCTTACATATTCTACCCATAAACCAGAGTTCATTTGGTTTCTATTTAAGGTGTTATCTTCTCTATCTCCAGAGGTTCCTTGGAATTCTGGTCTACTTGACCAAAAATATCCTGACTCTATGTTTTTAACCATTAAGGAGAAGGAATCTAATTCAAAATAGACCTCTAATTCAGGAGTGGAAAACATCAGTTCAAAGCCTAGGTTATCTAGCTCCTGTGGTGTATAGGATAATGTATAGTTGGTTTGATAATCTAAAAGCTTAGCAGGTGAAACAGTATCCACTTGAGTATATCTAGAGCTTTCTAACAATAGCTGATTGATATATGGATAGTTTTGTACCTCTTCAAGATCTGAAAAAATATCATTTTGTTGAGTTGCTGCGTAGGCAATGCCAAGTGTAAACATTGAGAATAAGATGATTACAACTACATATTTCATTATTTTAGCCACGGATAATCAACTCCCTTATAACGTCTGCAATTAAGACGTAGACTTCGTTTAGTAATAAATACACAATGAAAAGAACAGCTAAAATCATAATTGCCGTAAATAAACTAATCAATATATTAGCAATTGTTGGTTTCATATCATAGTAATGAATTTCTTTAACCATGATAACCATATATAAACCTGTGATAAATAATCCAATAAACATTAAAGTTGAATAAATAAATGCTTCATTAAATGATAATGCATTTGAAATCACTGTGACCAGTGGGAGTGTAATAATCATCGGTAGTAATGTATAGGCTGTTGCCTGATAAACATCCGATAGCTTACCTTCACCATCACGTATACTACAAACTAAGTAGTTTGCGATTACCCATAGGAAGAATGGAACGAAGATCGTTGTCATTTGTTGAAACATATTAATTTCAGCTGGAATATAGTTATTGAATAGGAAGCTTGTTTCAAATATCCAATAGATGTATGCTGTAAAGAATAACAATAAGTAAATCGTTGCTGATAAATTAGAGCCCTTTCCTTCTCTCTTAATACCATAATATCCATCACCTGGATGCTTGATAATATAAAATGGGAAAATGAGTTCCTGATAAAGCTTGAATTGTGATAAATATGTTTTGAGCTTCTTAAATGGTTTTCTTACATAATCCATGAAGTGGACAAATCTATTAATAAAATAGAGTAGAATCATTGAAAGTAGGAAGAATATAATAACTTCACCACTATCTAATAGTGCTCTATTTCTAACTTCCCAAAACGCATTAGAAAAGCCTTCTTGGTCTCTAGCAACCTGATAATACTCCATTGCGGATTCATAATCCATATTTGCGAAATATGCATCACCAATACCTTTATTTGCTAAATCAAATAGTGCATTCATTTGGAGTACTTGCTGCCATGGTCCTAGGGACTCAGAGTACTTACCATCCTGATATAAATCAATCGCGTAATGCACAAGATTAGCAAATTCAGTTGGAATAAAGACCTGAAGTGATGATGTTGTTTTATCAATTGCATAAATATTACTCTTTGAGTCTACTGCAATACCAGATGGAGATTTAAATAATCCCTTTTGTCCATTTTGATCAAGACCAGAAAAGATAAAGAGCACGGATCCATCAGGACCGTATTCAACAATATAGCCACCAGACTCAATTGAAAATATTGTATTATATGGACCTACAAATAAATCTTCAGTTGTTTCAAAGCCCCATACAGAGCGATTATAAACGAAATTAGCAATGTTTAGCTTTAAATAACCAGAGTCACCTTTGGTTGTCGTTAGGATCAATCCATCATGATCAATCGCTATATTGTAAACAGGTTTGGGAATTAATTTAAACCATTGTCTTCTTTGTTGCTCATCAAATAAAATATACTTTAAAACGTTATCCCAAGTATTTGGAATTTGATTTCCACCAAAGAAACCAAAGAAATTACCGTTATTTTCAAATTCTGCTAGACCGTTAATATTACCAGCAAGCAGGATATAAACATTATTTCCTCTATCGGTAATAATCTTTGTTGGGTCAAATGCATCACCTTCGGTAAAGAAAGGTGTATTGGTTGGCTTTTCATAAACTGAGCCTACATTGTAAAGCTCTAGGTTATCATCATATAAGAATTGGTAAGCCTTCTTTAAGCCAAAGTCTGCAACATAAAGTGAACCGTCAAAGCCAACATGGACACCTGTAGGTTGATTAAGTAAGCCTTCACCAATTACAGTAACTACATCTGTTCTAAGAGAATACTTAACAATTCTTGCATTTCCTGTATCTGCAATATAGACATTATCATCATCATCAATTGTGATATCTGAAGGATTTTTTAGGGTAAGTCCACCTAAATTGTAGGAAATCGATAATGGCAAATAAGCATCCTGGGTAGGTACAATTCTACCCTGGGAGCTTGAGTAAGTGAATGTTGAATAAGGAAGTCCATTTGCATCTGCTTTTAGGGATGGTGTTAAAAGTAAAACAAAGATAAATAGTAAGATGAATAGTTTTTTCATTATTTGATACCCGAATGTGCCATGGTGTTCATTACCTTACTTTGTAGCACAATAAATAAAATCAGATTTGGAATAAACATGAGTAGACCACCAGCTGCTGCCAATCCCTGTCCAGCAACTGTATTTCCTTGAGCTGAAGTTAAGCTCATCATGTAAAATGCGAGTGTTCGCTTGGATTCGTCGTTAATATATAATACGGATGTCGATACATCATTCCATATCGCTTGAAACGCTAAGATACCAACGGTTGCGATTGCTGGTGCGATAATAGGCATAATAATCTTAAAGAATATTTCCATCTCGGATGCACCATCAATTTTCGCACTCTCAATGAGTTCATTTGGTGTTTGGTCGATAAACTGCTTAATTAAAAACATTGCAACCGGCATGACGATAACTGGTAAAATATGTGCCATATAGGAATCAATTAAACCAGATTGTGCAATAATCAAATATCTAGGAATTTGAACTGCGATTGGTACGAACATTAATGCCAATGTGTTGAGTTCAAATAGGAACTTCTTTCCCTTGAATTTTAACTTCGATAGGCCATATGCTGATAATGCTGTAATTAAGATAGCGAGTGTAACACCAATAATTGTAACGAGTAAGCTATTCACTAAATATCTAGAAAAAGGTACACCAGATGCAGATGTGATTCTAGCTAGCTCAACAAAATTGTCAAAAGTAGGTCTTCTCACGAAGAACTTTGGTGGATACGCGAAAAGTTCACTTTGTGGCTTAAATGCGTGATTAACGATAAAAATAATTGGAAGTAACATCAGTAATGAGAAAGGCACTAAGAATGTGTAGAATGGAACCTGACTCTTATGAAATCTTGTAGGGTTTATTTTTGTCCCTTGAAATGAATTGGCTGCCATATCGTCACTCCCTTTCCCCTAAAATTCGCCATGTAACCTTAGAAATGAAGTATACCAAAAGCAGTAAGACTACAGAAACTGCTGCTGCATAGCCCATCATATAACGAATAAAACCGAAGTCTTCGATATGGTTGACGATGAGCTGACCAGCATATTGTGGTGTCGGATTGGACCCTGAGAGTGCAACACCGATGCCTCCAGCCTGGAAGGTTGTAACTACTGCCATCACGGCTCCAAAGAGCATTTGTGGCTTCATAGAAGGAATAGTGATGTAGAAAATTTCTTGCGCACGATTCTTAATTCCATCCATATAGGCTGCTTCATATAAGGTTTGATCGATATTTAAGACCCCTGCAAGCATCGCTAAAAAGCCGACACCCATGCTGCTCCATAGGGAAACAACAATCATGATGGTCATTAAATATTGAGGTGATTGTAAAAACTGGATTGGCTCTAAAATAACACCCCAGTTTAATAACAAGCTATTTAAATACCCCTGTGAGTCATCAGAGAAAATGATACGCCACATCGAGGCTAATGCGACACCAAATGTTAAGGATGGTGAGTATAAAATGATTGCGAAAACTGTTCTTGGCTTAGCTGGTATTTGTGATAGCATCCATGCAAGTAGGAAGGATAAAATATAGCCAACTGGACCAACAATTAAAGCGAATTTTAAAGTATTAGATAGAACGAACTGCATAAATACAGTGTCCATCGTAATCAATTCAATATAATTGGTTATACCGATAAATCTTGGTGCTTGGATCGCATTAAAGTAAGTAAATGATAAAAATATTGCTGCTAATACTGGTACGACAACGAAGACAAAGAATAAAGTCCAGTAGGGCACGATAAACCATGCCGGACGGTTCATTTTACTAATCATTTCCTACCTCCGTTAACCATCTGTCGATGTTATAGATGCTAGGAACAGTGTATTCCTTAATAATTACACCTTTATAGGTATATCCAAATTCAGCCATCTTGTAGATAATTTCACGGTTAGATATACGTACAGCTTCATCCAGTGCTTGTCTTGGATTGACACCGTTAAATACGATTTTTGTCCATGCGTTACTAATTTCACGCTCAACCATATATGTTCCAGGGATACGTGAAGCTTCTAAACCATAGCCCCATTGTTCTAAAACGATATTTTTATACTCATCTGGCATTGAAAGTGTTTTAAATGCATCCACATTTGCTGTATTCCAGAAATATGCTTGACCATAGGTTGATTGTAATAGGAATGCAAACTCACTTTGAATATCAGTAGACATCCACCACTTCAAGAAATCCCATGATTCTTCAGGGTATTTGGTTGTACTCATAATCATGTTAGCCTGAGCACCAACAGCGGAATAACGAACGATTTCATCCGTTTCTGCATTATAAACTCCAGGGTGTAAATCCATTCCCCATAGTCCATCAAGCTCAGCTGCTGCTGTTTCTAAAAGAATATAGGTTGATAAATCGGAAATACCAATTGGAAGTAGACCATATCTAAAATGATTGTAGAATGATGCTACAAATTTTGGCATATTATATAGTGTATAAAGCTCACTCATCAGCTTAATACCTGCAAGTGTTTCATCACTATTGATTGCTGTTTGCATTCCATCAGGACTATATAAATCACCGCCAAATTGGTAGATGAATGGTAGTGTTGCAACAAACGGCTTGAGGCCCGAATATTGTGCAAGTGGTACGAAATAATTCATACCATAGCTTTGTAGTAATGGTAATATTTCAATAATCTCATCCCATGTTTGTGGGATTTCTGTGATTCCGATTGAATTTAGTATATCCTTACGATAATAAGTTACCCAGAAGTTTTGTGTTCCTGGTAGAGCGTAAACTCCTTCTTCAAAGACAAATGGAATCATCGCACCCTTCGTGAAATGCTTAACTATTTCCTCATAGCCCTCAAATTGACGCAAATCAAGCGCTGCATCTCTGACTGCAAAGTCATACGGCAACCAGTGGTTAACACCAATGGTCACATCGGGAGCTTGTCCGCTTGCATTGGCTAATATTAATTTATTTTGATCTGGCATTTGTGATAGGGTGATACGCATATCACCATCATATTTCTCATCAATTAATGCCTGCATGATTTCAATGTATTGTCTTGGATGATTCACCCATACCATCACTTCATTATCTTTTCTTCTAGATGCTGAATATGGATTATTGACAAAGGATAAGACTAAACGCTTCATTCCTTCAAAGAATCTAACAAAAATATTTTCAAATGGCTTAGCTATTTTGACATCACCATGGAAAATCGTACGTTCAAGCTCTAAGTTAGAGCGCATGAGTCTTTGCATTAAGTTACCAAGAATTTGGTTAACTGATGAATCTCCATCAGAAAACTGTACCATCAAGCTTGGTAGCTTATTGATGTTACCAGCAATATTTCTAAGTCTTGTAGCAGCTACTTTTAAATTACCAACTTCAGAAGGTTCATCGACTACAGATAATTTAACAAGCTTTTCATATGAATCTTCTAATAAATCAGCCCAATCTAAAATATTTGGTGCAGCATTCGGGAAATAGGCTTCAATATCCCAGTCTCTATAACGATCTGTTCCACCACTTGTATATCGTTTAATATCTAAGGATAATCCTTGAATCTTGCTCATGACATATTGTATGGTTTCCAATGTTTGACGGTAAGGGTAATTGACAGCTTCAAGCGTAATTGTGTTTGTTCCAGCCTCTAAATATATTTTTAGTGGCTCATTCGAACTATCTACCAATGTACGGTTTATAAATGATGTTGTATAAGGGAACGGATACGCTTCTAATTGATCAAATGGAATTTCTCCATTAATCTTTATTTTTCTAAAAACCTGCATATCCTTAATTAAATATTGACGATATTTAAAAGTTAAATGATAAAAACCAGCCTCTTCAGCCTCAATTTCATAGGTAACTGCTTGACCACTGTTTTGCCATGAATCACCAAAAATAGTGTTTAATCTTAAGAATTGAGTGTTGTAATAAAGATTTGAAGGATCCTGCTCAGGTCTTAAGCGAATCGATGGATCATTACGATGTAGCATTTCTCTTGCAGATACAGTGATATTCGTATCGATTACTGATGCATTTGGAAATTGCGCTAAATAATCTTGATAGCTAGGTATTTTTGATTCTTTAACAAAATAAGCTTGACCGATTAAAAGCTGTGCATTGACATAATTAATTTGGATGATATCGCCAGGCTTAAGTTCAAATGCGAAAAGACCAGGATGCATGCCTCGGTAATCATTAATTTGATGGGTGTTCCAATCCTTAATTTTCGTAGAGCTTGGTTGAATTTCATTTTGATAGCGATCCAATTTAAATTCAGTAGAATTCAATACCCATTTCGATGGTAGCACTAAGGTTTGAGCTTCATAAAATGGAGCTACACCGTTGATTGTAATACTCACCTGAGCATTATTGATGCTATTTTCAATTTCCTGATAATCAACTGCTAAATAATATAAACCAGATGATGTGCTAGTATTTACAAATGAAACTGGTTGAGTTGATGTGAGCAGGAAAACATCCTGATCAATTCCAGTCATACTTTCATAATCAGCGACCGAACCACCATAATTGATATGTGCTTTAGATACACGGTAACCAGTCATATCGCCTGTTAATATCGTTTTTTCCTCATCTGTTTCAACTAAATTGTCCAATATATATCTTTGAACAACCTCTGTATATAGCTCTGCATTAAACGCTTGTGATAGATAAGTATTGCTATAATCATAAATCAAATCAGAAGCATCATAATATTGATTCATACTTGACTTTTTAAAAAAAGAAAGGCCAATCACTACAACAAAAAGACCAACCAAAATGGTTAAGGTAATTCGTTTAGGTGACATATGTGTAAAAAAAGTTTTAAATAGAGTCATTCCCTTTTTAAAAAATAGAATTAGTTTTTCCATGATACCTCCATAAATAATGGATTGGAGAGGGGAAACTAATCCCCTCTCGTCCATTCAATTCATTAATTAATTATTATTAACTTCCTAAACTAGCAAGTTGTGCTTGAACAAGCTCATTTGCCTTATTTTGCCATTGTACTGCATAAGATTGTACTGCAGTTGGTCCTGCAATAACTAGATTATTAAAGTTATATGGATTTTCTGGATCATAAACCCATGCCCAGAAATCTTTATAACCAGGTAACCATTTGTCTAAGTCTGGCTTAGAATATTCAATACGGTTTAATGTGTAATTGATACCTTCGATATCATCAACTAAATTAAACACTCTGTCCCAAACGCCTGGATAATCAGCAACTGGGAATCTGTCAAGGTGAACCGGTAGGTTACCAGCAAGTTCAGCTGCTGCAGCATCTGCTTCAAGTAGGTCTAATCTAGCTTTCCAACCATCTTGACCAAATGTCATCCATTTAGCAAGTAGATATGCTTCATTTGGATATTGTGTTTGTGAAGATACACATTGGTAGTCAAGAATTGTGGGTGGGAATAGTCCAGCTGATCCACTTGGATATGGCCAGAATCCTAAATTGATATCTCTATTTTCTTTTGCATCATTGATGACCCAAAATTGCCATGAGCCTTCAATATCCATCGCAGCATAACCTGTTTGAATCATGTATGTACGAAGTGGAGCATTTGCTTCTGCATTGTAATCTTCTTCTGTAAATCTTGTTGTAGTACCATCAGTTAATTGGTGCAAAGCAACCTTTTGTTCCATTGCATATACCCAGTCAGCAGATGTGTAGTTAAATTGTGTTCCATCCCAAGTATCATATTGCACGTTAGCATTATTCATCATTGGCCATACTTGTTGGAAATCAGGAGAACCATACCATGTATCCATACCAACCACTAGATTTTCTTGGTTAGCAAGGTCAAAGTTCTTAATAGCCTTTGCAATATTAACAAATTCTTCATGCGTCCAATCCTTGACAGGATATCCGTCATTATCGATACGATATTGACCAGGAACTGTATTTAAATTCGCCTTTGCAAAGATATCAAGGTTAATCATAATACCTTTTAAAAATTGGAATGAAGGTACAGCAAAACGTTTACCATTATAGACACCAGTAAGTGCGATGTTATCGTAAACAAGTTGAGTATCTGGATCAGCATCCCATAGAGATGCAACATCCTTTGTTAAACCTGCATTAATAACAGTAGGTACGTTATCTGTAGCAAATACATCGGGAAGTAGTCCAGCTTGTGCTGCAGTTACAAGGTTACCTGTAAATTCAGCTCCGCTACCTAAAATATCCTGACGTAGTGTAACTCTGATATGAGGGTATTTCACCATAAACGCATCAATCATGCGTTGATTGAATTGTGGATTACCCCAATCCGCATAAGTTAACTCGATTGTCTGTACAGGACCAGTTGGATTTGTATTAGGATCAGTTGGTACTGGTGTTTGATCGCTTCCACAAGCAGCGAGTCCAAATGCAAACAAGAATACGAGTAATAGTGCTAATAATCTTTTCATTATAGCCTCCTATTAGTTAAAGTTTGGGTAGATTAAAATTTCAGAGATAGTAAATTCACCTGGTAATGAAACTAATGTTCCACCAAGAGTACCGAAATCTAATTCAAATTTAACGTTTGTAACTAGGTTAGCAACGGTAAATTCAACAACAACTACCTTTTCAACGCCAGCTTCAACGTTGAAATCATATTTAGTGTCTGGAAGAATTGAAGCATATCCAGCATCTGGAAGAATTAAATTAACGCGAAGATCTCTTGTTACATCACTTTGAATGACGAATTTTAATACATATTTACCTGGAGCTAAATCGCCAATCATTTGATATAAATGAGGTTGCCAAGCATTTGCGGCTACACCAGTAATATCAAGTACCATCTTACCATCAACATAAGTCATAGTTCCTTGACCATCTGCTTCAGTAAATAATGTGAAACCTAACACTTGGTCAGCTGTTCCATTCATAAGAATTTCTGGAGATTCAGCAGCAGTCTTCTTCATGGATAGGTTATCAAATACAATAAATTGAGCAACTGCATCATCAACGCCAGCTTCGAAAGGTGTAAATGCATTACCGAATTCAAACTTGAATTCAAATGGAAGTGCAACTGAAGAACCTGTTGTAAATGATAAAGTGTATGTATCCTTCACAGTAGTAAGTGCAACTGGACCAGTTGTAACTAAATTATTCCAACCACCAGCTTCACCTTGTGTAAAGAATGGAGCAATACTTAAATCCTTAGATGCATAAGCATCGAAAGTGAATGTGTAAGCAGTGTCTGCTTCTAATACAACCTTAGTTGCATAGATTAATTGTAGCATCCATGATGCACCACCACCAACATACTTGTTTAAACCATAGACGAATTCGCCATTAACAACTGTAAGTGAAGCTTGAGAGCCATCCCAATCGTTAGAGAATGCGAACCAACCTAGATTTGAGAAATCACCATTAGTGACAATTTCATCTAGAAGAGCTTCTTGAAGTTTAACATCATATAATGTGACTAGACCATCAGCAAAGCCTGGTTGTGAACCAAGTTCAAACACGATATTTACGATATGTGTTGGCTTAGTTACTGTAAATAGAATTTCATAAGTAGCTTCTGTAGTTGTGATAGCAATAGCATTTTCTCTTGCATATTCAACCCAACCGCCATCATTATAACCAACAGCAACATTAATACTACGAGCAACTTCTGCATCGATATTAAACATTAATCTGTATGTCTTACCTTCTTCAACAGTAATTAGACCTGATTGGTGTAATTGAACAGCCCAAGCTGCATCTCCACCACCAGTAATGTCAACTGTATAAACGCCAGCAACTGTATCAATACCGTGAACGACAACTGGAGCAGTACCCCAATCTTGTGACCAAACTGCCCATTCTGGAGTTGTTACATTAAGTGCAGTATTAAATGAAGGATTAACTACTTTGTTAGCATCAGAGAATTGCATAGCAACGATTTCTAAAGTCATTGAGACTGTAGTTTCATTTCCAGCAGCATCTTCTACTGTGTATGTAATTGTATAAGTAGCTTCAGCGGATGTATCAATAGTTGTAACAACAGCATTTGTACTGTCCTTAATAACGACTACCATTTGATCAGTGATGTCTCCATCTCTGTCATCGACAGCAGTAACGCCAGCTAGTGGATCAAATGTGCCATTTACAAGAATTGACTTGTTAGCAACGCCATTGATCATTGGAGCAGTTTCATCTTCTCCTAAAGTAACTGGTTCAATAACGATATTGTCGAACCATAATGTAGCATTAACTGCAAGACCATTTAAAGCACCAAGTTCAAATAATAAACCACCACGCTTGTTGTCAAGTGTATGCATGAACTCATAAGAATATGTAGCCCATTCCGTAGTAATTAAACGATGAACAGTGTTATTTGGCTTGAAATCTGTAAACCAAGGAGCTGAAGGTAACAATTCACCAACTTGTAGGTTGATTGTCTTTTCAACGCTTGATTTAGCTTCAAATGTTACTCTATAAGCTTGATCTTTTTCGAATGGAACATTCATTTGACCGAATCTTGGAGTAAACACGTTAGAACCAGCAACAACTTCTGCCTTAAGTGCGCCGTCTTCAACAGATAAAGTCATTGATGAACCATCAGCATTATATACAACACCTGGATCGTCCCAACCAGCTGTACCTAATGCAAAGTCTGGGTTAATTAGATATTCACCTTCAACACTTGTTGGAGATTTAACAGTAATGTATCTCCAAGTTTGAGCGGTAATTGTACCTACTTTAACTTCGTAACGGATTGCATGAGAACCAGTCTTAGTTGTATCCAGCATATGCGTAGCTGAAATGGTAGATGTAGATACATAAGTAATTTGACTTGTATAGCTTAATCCATCATTTCCTGTCGCAGTAACTCCTGTTAACACATTGAAACTTGCTTGGAAATCAAGTGTGATATCAGCAGTACCACTAAAAGTGATTGCAGATAGAACTGGAGCCGGTGTTGGTGTTGGCGTAGGTTCTTCTGTTGGCGTTGTATTACATGCAACTAATACAAATGCAGATAATAACACAAGCGCCATAAACAAAATACGTTTTTTCATTTATTTTCCTCCTCTAATATAGACATTTATTTTAAAGACATGACCTTCTCGGATGTCCCTTGTCCACTGACCAAATACTTTACTGCCTGTGACTTCACAAAGTTCATTATCCTTATGAAGTGTAATTCTTTCGATATATGCGTTTTTATCAAACGTATCGATTTCATCTACTAAATGATAGGTCACTGTCGTTTTGTTAAACAATTTAACAGATACTGTCCCATCCTTGAAAAATGTTTTTGGAAGCTTAGGTGAAAGCTCGAAATAAAGCTGTCCATTTTGTAAACCAAAGATATGATTTCCTAAAAACATATATCTCCACATCGATAGTAATTCTGCAGTTGATCCTGTTAGTCTTGAAACAAACCCTTGTCCATGCTTTTTAGGGTCTGGATTGGATGATGTTGCTAGAAAACTTGAGTTTTCAATTGGCGATCTTCCGTAAACATGTGGATCCATAAAGCATGTATAGTTTGTTTCTATTTCCTTGAAGAATTCTTCATATAATCCTGATTTTAGTAATCCAAGTAAGTATTTATAGGTCATATGCAAGAAATTAGATTCTCTTTCTAACCATCCTGGAGTAAATGCTCTAATTCTACCGATTTCGTGATTATAATCCTCGAGTGATACTGATGTTTGATAGAATTTGAGTTTTTCATCGTATAGACCAGTCTTTTTAATCGATTGATAAATCTCTTTAGCTTCCTTCTTCTCTGAGATACCCTTTAAGTATCTTGCTGGGGCTTCTAAGAAGATTGGGAGAGGCTTGATATCAAATGATGTAATTTTAACAACTGGTAATCCGTACTCACCAATAATTGGTTTTCCATCTTTATCTAATATATCTTCATATGTTTTCGCTTCATAGGTAATATATGTTGGATAAACTGAATTGATTTTCTTTGCTTTTTCTAAGGCTTCTTTGAGTTTTTCTTCAATTTGTAGTAATAAACCTAAGTAATGCTCAACATGATTAGTAATTATTTCTTGTTTTAGTTCTAGCTCATCTCGGTAGGTTTCAAGATGTGTCATCCTTTGATCCCAATTGGTGTAATCATCCTTATTATTTAAATGCATGTATGCATGTGCAAGCTTATCGGTTGATTTGAGTAGTGTGATGTTACGCTCGTTGTTATCTTTAGAGACTGTAATCAAAAACTGTACAATTTTTAATAGTTCAATCGTCTCTGATACACCTGATCCGAATAGTCCAGGAACCCCGTTCATGGCATCATTCCATCCTGGTTTGTTTCCTTCATAGGATAATCCGATTCCATATGGATCAAGATGACCGAATTTATTTAATACAAGAGTGAGTAATTTACCATAAAGATTTATCTTTATTTTACCACTTTCATTTTCTAACCATCCATCATGAGCACCATGGTTATGATGAATTGCACCATATTGTCTAATCTTTCCATCCTTTGTTTTCACATATTTTAGATGTCTAGGAAGGACTTTAACTGGTGATTTGAAGAATGGGTATTGCTTATTAAAGATTAAGTCTTCTAGGTGATCGGGATAAATGGAAAGGTAAGAATCAATTAAATCATAAAGATAAGTGAAATGATCCTCCCAATATCCTTCTCCAAACGCAGCCTTGACTAAAACATGACTATTTCTTAAAACTTCCTTGAGTGTTTCTTCTATTTCCAGACCCTCATTGAAGAGCTTGGTTGCAATATTACCTGGTGTAAACTCATTTTTTAGTACTTCATGGATTGATGTAGGGAATTTTTCAATTTTACCATCGAATTTAAACTTCACGCCTTCAATTGATAATGGATTATATCCATCTGCTTGAATTAAGGAAACGAACTGATAAATATTGAAATCTCCTAATTCTGGGTAAAAGAACAAATCATTTCTTCTATTTTGAAGCACATCTCTAAAGTTACCATTACCTTGAGAATAGAATGCTGGTTCTAGGGAGAAGAAATTATAATCTCTTTCTAAATCACCATGCTTTCTAGAATATAGATGATAGCCGATTTGCCCATCCAATGTTTTAACAATTAATGGTGTACCACCTCTTAATACGTTATCTAGATAGGATTGCTTGAAATAAGCATCAAGAATTGGTTTTGAAGTATTGGTTTCGATTGCTCCAACAATTGCATCATGGATGCTCTTGTTTTCACTTTCCTTAGCAAGCATATAGCATAAATTCATTCTCTTAACTAAGTGTGTTAAGTTGTCTTTATCCTTCGAGTACCCAATCACACTGACGAATTCAACTTCCTTTAAATTCTTAAATTGGAATCCGCTCATTGCACATGGAACTTGATTGACATGCACTTGACTAATTTTTTTTAATTGATCAAATGAGTTATCTATAAAGCCATATGGTGTCTCTAAGCTTAAATCTTCGTTAAAGATTAGCTTATAGTCACTGATGTAGAATACCTCTTGATTTGCTGCTGTAAAATAGAAATTTCCATCCAATACCATATTCACTTCTGCTGAGTCATCTGTGGATGCTCTGAGCTTATAGAATACGTAATTTTCTTCATGTATGGATGACATCCAGCTTTGAAGTAAATTAGAGATTGCCTTATATCCGCCGTAGTCAATACCAGATGGTAGCATTTGAGCAAGTCCATCTATGACTTCGATATTTTTTTCTGTTTCGGTTAGGTTTTTAATTTGAACTTTTCTTGCTAAGCCTGCAACACTCTCGTTAGGTAGTGTGAAGTAGGTCACTTTTACTTCAATTCCTAATGCTAAATTTCTTTCAACAATGGAGACACTATCTTGTTTAATGATTAGGTCTTGATTTAAGTTTTTCTCTTTAAAAAACTCATAGACCTCACCGTTTAATTTAACTAGTGTTCTAAATCCAATTCTTGAAACAAAATGATAGGCGTTATTTGCAGGGAAAAACTCCATCATGGCTCCATTTTTATCACGGATACCAAATGATGTGATGAGTTGTCCACGATTGACATAGAATGCCCATAATGGTATTCCCATTTTTCCAGCAATACCGCTTAAGAAACTAGAGAATGTTTTTTGTTTTTGATAATCTTTGATGGTGTATTCAACCATTTCTTTTGTCGTCATATTTCCTCCAAGGAAATCGGTTTCTTAGTTAACTTATTATTATCATACCACAAATGTGGAACCGTTTTCAATATCTATGCTATTTTTTATATCTTAGTTGAATCTCTTATAATTAATTCTACCGGTAGTTTTACTACCTCATCAACTTCTTGATCAGGATTCTCCATTAGCTGAATTAATAGTTTAGCTGCAGTTTCTCCGAGAAGTCTTCTATCCTGTGCAATCGTTGTTAGTGATGGAGTGAAATGCTTTGCGAACGCAATATCATCAAATCCAATCACTTGTATATCTTCTGGGACATTTAAATCCATATCCCTTAAGCCCTTTAAAACACCTAATGCAATATCATCTGATGCTACTAAAATAACTTCAGGTTTCTCAGTCATTTGTTCAAGCAATTTTTTTACTGCATTGTATCCGCTAGTAAACCCAAAGCTTTCAGCGAAAACCACTGAATTTAAATCGCTTGTCAAGGACAATTTAGATACGTAATTCTGGTAGGCTACCAGACGTTCATTGAAAGCTTTAGAGGAAATCGGACCTGAAATCATTGAAACACGTTGTTTCTTTAAATGATTTTTGATATATTCAAGAGTTATTCTTATACCTTGATCGTTATCACTAATAACAGTGTGTAGTCCTGGAAGTAACATATCTGTGGATACACAAGGTATACCACTCTTGACGAGTTCGTATAAGCCTTGATCGGTATAGTTACCTACCACGATATAGACTCCATCTACTCTTTTATTAATACACCATTCATAATAGGATAATTCATGCTTTCCTAATTTTTTAACGATAAAGGATAGTTCATAGCCTTCTTTTTCAACATGTGTTTTGAAATGCTGGAGGATACTAGAGAAGAATGAATGCTCTAATCCTACGTCAGATTCTTCCGTAAACACTATACCTACAGTGTATGTTCTTTTAGATTTTAACATTCTCGCACTAGATGCAGGAACATAACCAACCTCTTTGATATATGCTAGAACTCTTTCTCTGGTTTGATCACTCACATTACCTGTTCTATTGATAACCTTTGAGATGGTTCCAGGAGCTAGATTCAATTCTTCAGCAATGGTATAGATTGTTCGTTTTTTAGTCAATTTATTCACTTCTTTCGTATACTTTTACGTACTTGAATTGCATTGTTGATGGAAAAATTTGATTATCTACTGCTCCACCCCAGTTACCACCGATTGCTAGGTTTAAAATGAGATAAAATCCTTTATTGAATGGCCATTCAGCATCTGTATCATTTTCTTTTCTTGTAAATGTTTGATGTCTCTTTTTGTCAAGAAAGAATGTGATTTCATCCTCTGTCCATTCGATTGCATATTCATGAAAATCATTAAATAAATGAGGTACGTGTACAACTTCAGTGCGTTGATTATGTTGATGGAAGTTGAATGTTTTTGTATGAAGTGAGAAATGAATATTTTCTGGATGTCTGCCGACATGCTCCATCATATCAATCTCACCACATAGTGGCCAACCGACTTCCTTCATGTTATCGCCTAATAACCATATTGCTGGCCAAGTACCAAATCCCTCTGGTATCTTGCAGCTCACTTCAATTCTTCCATAAAGAATCGATTTCTTGTTTTTAGTGGTTAGCTTAGCCGAAGTATATTCTCTATTTTCATAAGGCTCCTTATAGCTTACAATATTTAAGATGCCATCCTTTATAAATGCGTTCTTATCGTGATTTGTATAGTATTGAAATTCATTATTTCCAAATCCATGGCCACCTGTTTCAAGGTTCCATATTTGATCATTTGGTTTTCCGTCTTTTTCAAAGTTGTCTTCCCATAGTAGTTTAAATATCATCTAGATTGCTCCCTGTATCTCTTTTTCATGATGTCCTTTTCTTCATTTGTCATATAGACTCTTGGAGAATTTTCATAGCTTGTGCTTTCTTCTTCAACAATGAGTAATTTTGCATCCGAGCTTAACGTATGTGTATGATAAACTCCCATCGGTATTTTGTAAACCTTGTTTAGTTCTAAGGATATACAGGAGATGTCTTTGATTCTTTCGTTTTCCACCTCTGCGAAAAACATATGACAAGTGCCTGAAAGTAAAACAAAGACTTCATCTGTTAAATCATGTGCTTCAACATAATTTAATTTTTCAACTTCTAGCTCCTCGATGTAATTTAGGATTGCTACACGCCAATTTTGGTGATGAAAGAGTTTTTCGTATCCGATGCCAGTAAAATCATATGTGTCATAATATTTCATCTAAAATCACCTCGATATCGCCATCAATTTTTAATAGTTCGTTGGGTACTTCTTTGCCATTAATTAAGATTTTTTTTATGCTATAAAATCCAAAGTCTAGATTTTTAGGGTTATGGTATGTTACTTTTCTTAGCTGATTGAATAGGTATGTTGTAATACTTGCTTGATGATTTATAAAGTCTTCTTTTTTAAGTTTTGGAGAAAGTCTAAGCTTTCCATAATCCATTTGTATTCCAAAGACTTCAGTTCTGATCAGCTTCAGCATCCACGAGGCAGATCCTGTTAAGTAAGTATACATTCCAATTCCACGGTCATTGAAATACTCTGGTATGCCTAGGAAAACCTTAGCATCTAATGACTGTGCACGCTTCAAAAGCGACATGAATGCTTCTCTTCCATAGGAAACTAGATTATATTGATAGAGTCCGTAAGCGTACATGACTGCCATATGGGAGAATACTGCCCCATTTTCCTTATGTCCATAGGCGAAGCCATACGCTCTACCCATATTGGTTAATATTTCTTTATAGTCACTATTTAATTGGTATCCACCTAAATCCTTCTTAAAAAGTAAATCTCTTGTTTTACTAGCGATAAATCCTGCTTGTTTAGGTGATGCTGTTTGTGAGAGGAGTGCCATCGTTTGACCTGTTAGGTTCATGGTATCTTCACTATCAACATCTACTCCATCGTTATTGAAATAGCTTTGATATCTCTCATTTGAAAATGCATGTTCATGCAAATGAGCAATTCTTGAAGAAGAAAGATCTTTTAGGATGTCTACCAATTGATCCTTTTTCATTTTAATGGTGTGACCACTAAAATGAGCAACCGAATCGAAGAAATGCTGTAAATTAGGCTTTTCTTCTAAAAGTAAGGATAAATCCTTGAATATTTCAATTTCATCGACCTTAAGTCTTGAAATCATGTTTGCTAGAAGCTCAAGATTGCTTGCATACATGTGGGTGAACGCAATTGTTTCCCCTTGATCATGTGCCATATCTAACCCGTCATTCCAATCAGCATCCTCTAATCTAACAAAGCCATGCTTTCCAATATTATGATGTCCAACAAGATTTTGAAGCAGTAAATGCTCTAGTATAGTTCCTTGATAGGGTTTATGATCAGATGTTGTTTGAACATTTTTTTGATAGGGTCTAGTTTTTTTAGTGTAATGCGTAAATTGATCCATGAAATAATATTGTTTTTTTAGTAAAAGATCAATTTGACCGGTTTCATCGATATACATCTTTGTTGTAAGTAATGGCCATGCGCCATGGTCAGACCAAACACGAGTAATCATATTACGATCTGCCTTAAACTCACCTGGTTTATCACCGATAATGGTAGCATTCGATCCATCAATTCTTACACCTTGGAAGTTATTGTATAAAAGATCGATTACAGAGTCATCATTCATCATAATGAGTGATAAAAGATCCTGCCATAGGTCTCTCCAGCCTCTTCCACCATGACCATAGTCGTGATGAGGAAGGTATGAGTTCCCAAAATATCTTCTAAGCATTGGCTGCAAAACAACCCATGATAATTGATCACTTGTTTCTTGATCTGCAAGATTAAACTGTAGAGATGAAACATAGTTTTTGAAGAAATCAACTGTTTTTTCTAATCCGTCATAAAATTCTGAAACATTTAAGTATTTATTTTGATCTATTATTGCTTGTTCTTTCGACTGATGGATTCCAACAGACATATAAAGTGTGATGGATTCTCCAGCCTTCAGTGTGATTTCATTGAAGCCAATCGCTCCGATTGCTTCATATCCACTCACCTTAGTGCCTAGTGGTGATAATTGATTTAATCCCTTTGGAAAGTGCAATGAACCTCCATTGATAAAGTCATCAAGGACAGGAATATACCCTCTTGGAGTTAATCTTTCTGATTTAGCAAAAACACTATAGATTGTGTCATTTTTTTGATGACCACGTTCGTCAAATGATAATGTAGGTTCAACCATGATACCAGAATCTACAACTTCAATACGATTGAGTAGTGAAGTCACCTGACGATGATCTCTTAAATTATCCGCACTTCTTGCATAAATTGGAGTAGCTGTAGTTACTTCGAGTTGAAAACTGCGAGATGCTTGATTTGTAATTTTAATTTCATGTAGTTCTAGGTTTGCATCTAAAGGTATATATGATAAAACCTCGAGCTTTAAAATCGAGTTTGTTCGCAGAACCTTTTGATAAAGCAAGTCTGCTTCATAGGTTATTTCATCTTCTTTTTGAAGTGCTGTTTGACCGTTTAGAAAATATAAATCGCCATCAACCTTAAAGATTATGTTTCTTGAAAATATATTATTGTATAAATCAACCTCAGTAGTTGGTTCTAACGCATAATGATGTTGATCTAGCTTTAAATCGCCTCCAAAAAAAGGAGTGATTGAGCTTCTTAATCCCTTTAAGTTAAAAAGAGGAAAGTAATATCCGTCATTTGTTTTAAGTTGTACAATCTTTTTAGTTGACATTCTGCACCTCTGGAAATCGGTTTCCTAATAATATTATATCTAAAAATATTTATTTGTAAAGGGCTTTCATGAAAAAACTGAAATCGGTTTCCTAGAGAAAAAGGTCATGACCTCAGTCAGACCTTTTTGTTAAGCGATTATATAATAATAGTGGAAATACTTCTTTCTTCAACAGTAAGCTTGATATTTTCTTTTAAGCCTTTTATTTCAACATTAAAATCCTTATCATTTTGATTTTGAATGACAACAACCTGTGAACCATCTGGATTAACAAATGAAACGTAAAGCAGTTGATCTGTACCTAAGGATTCCATTTGACGAGCTCCTGGACGAATAAACTTTGAGAAATGACCAATATAATAATAGGATGGCATTTTTATAAGCTCTTCTTGCCATACTTTAATCATTAATGGTGCTGAACAAAGATTATTGACATGATTAGGTCCGCCAGTTTCATCTAAAAATAAATTCCAATCGATGTATCCTTCATTATAGTTCTTTAAATCATTTAAAATGTTTCTTCCATATCTTTCACCAACCTGATATTCACCAAAATGTGGTCCATTTTCTTGACAGCCTTCTGTAAACATCAAATGTTTATCAGGAAACATTTTTTTATGAGTCAAAACATTTTGGAATTGTTCATTTTCATACCAATGGAATGCAGTACCCCAAGCATATTTCGAAGCTTCCTTATCATCATAAACAACCTTAGCTCTTTCAATCATAATGTCTCGATTATGATCCCAAATTAAAATCTTTTTATCTGATAACCCTTCTTTTTCAAGCGTTGGCCCTAAGACTTTTACAAAATCTCTTTCATCCTCAGCAGAATAGATACAGGAATCCCAGCGTTGAACAGCTGCAGGCTCATTTTGAACTGAAACCCATGAAATACGGACATTTTTTTCTTCATATGCTTTAATGAACTTGACAAAATAGTCTGCCCACGTTTGGTAATATTTAGGTAGTAATTTTCCTCCACGTACTGGAGAATTGTTATCCTTCATCCAAAACGGTGGTGTCCATGGTGAGCCTAAAATTTGAATTTTTTGTTTCGCATGCGCTTCTGCTTTCTGAATTAAATCGATGATTGGCTGATCTCTTTCAATCGAGAATGTTTCTAGCTTGTCATCATAATCCTTAATATATAAGTAACTTCCTAGACTAAAATCGCAGCCATGAATTGAAACTCTTCCGATGGTATAGCCTAAGCCATCTACTGGATCAAAATACATCTTGATTGCTTTTTCTCTATTTTCCCTTGAAATTCGCTTTAAATTATAGGCAGAACTTTCTGTAAATGCACCACCAAATCCAATAATTTCTTGTTTAAGCTCCTTTGGATTAATAGTTATGGTTTCAAATGGTTGATCTCTGATAACCTTTATTTCCTTTAGGGATAGTCTGTCTTGTGTATCCTTTTTTGTACGATAATGTTTCATTTATATTCACCTCTCACACGTTCATTATATTAGAAAAAAATTGTTATTCAAGTGTAGTTAACCATGAAAATAAAAAGAAGCTTAATGCTTCTTCTTTTTGACAATGAAAACAATGGTAGCTCCAAGGAAAATATCAAGAACTAAAAAGATGGTTATATTTTTAATTAGGGTTGCTCTGACATAGTTATTTAAATCAAGTAGATCCTCTAATTCAGTTCGTGTATAACCAAGCTCCATTTGTCCTGCATCTGGACTGTAATTGATATAATCGAATTCAATAATTTTAGAAAAAATGAGTTCGCCGTGATAATCATAAAGAGATAAATTTAATGAAGTATCTGCTTCAATAAACGTATGATAATAATAGAATCCTAAACTATCAATTCCAAAGCTTAACGCCTTACCTTCATAGATTTCATCCTGGTAGGTATCTAGAATGATTTCGCTCGTTTGATCCTCATACAAAGTAATTCCTGTTTGATCGTTAGGATCATTAACGGATTGTGCATAATCAACATTTCCAACAGGTAAAACGTAGATAACAAACTGATTTTTATAAACCCCATTGTCATATGCGATGACCTGATAGCTTTCCATTTGATAGTCACCAAGAATGGTAGAATCTAAATGGTTATATGCTACAGATTGATACTTAATAAATGGAGTCATATCCTTTGATTCATAGGCTTCACTTGCAAGCTCATAGTAAAGAATCAGTGATCGTTGTTGAGAGCCTTGAACAAGAGTGAAAAAGTAAACTGTGCTTAGAAACATTACTGAAAATACACTATAAAATAGATAAAATTTTTTCATCGAATGACACCCTTTTTTCCATACATTAAAAAGGCATTTCCGATAAGCTTAACGGATTCATTATCAATAATAACTGCACCTTCATCAGGTATAGCAATAATTGGATGACGGTATGCTCTATTCACTTTTCTTAATGCACTTTTTTGTTTTTTTCTTCTTCTATAATGAACCTCAATTGAGATCCCAGAAATTAGGTTTAAGCCTTCTTCATATGAGAATTTTCTATGCTCTTGATCGGGTGAAATGTGGTAATTATCTAACTGTATCATTGCCCCTGCTGATGATCCAATAAAGACCTTATCAGGCGATTCTAAGGCTTCTTTGATATCAAATTCATGAATTCTTTTCATCATCAACTGTGGAAATCCACCAGGAAAATAAATGATGTTTGCATTCTTGATTTTTTTTAATGCTGAAGCGTTATTATCTTTATAGTAATAAAGCCATTCAATTTGATTTTCTTGTATACCATATGGAAGAAAAGATTCAACAATTTTAATGTAGTATTCTCCCCCTGGGCTATAGAATTCTAGATAGGTTTTTTCATCCTTAAATTGATTCTCAAAAAACGAAAAAGCAATCACTAAAACCTTGTCCGTTTTCTTGATATATTGTTGAACATGTTCAACCATCATTGGATGACCTAGTATGCCTCTACTCATTAATACATTTGTCATTTTTTAATCCTCCTTAAAAAGTCCTTTGCTAGTTCAATCCATGGTGAAATGTATCCAAATTGATTGACGAAATCATCCTTATCCATGTGATCAAATGCTACTTCCTTTGTTGCTAGTGATAGCCCATGAATACCCCTTGGATATAAATGAGACTCATTATATATTTGATGATTCTTTAAAGCTTCAATGAACCTCAAACTATTTTCTACGGGTACCGATTGATCATCCATCGTATGCATAATAAATACAGGTGACATTAGATTATTCACTTGTTTTTCTAGTGACACTTCCTCCAATGTTTTTTCGTTTAAATTGGATCCTAAAAGATTATGTATCGAGCCACTATGACGGATTGGTGGATCGGATGAAATGACTGGGTATGCAAGGATTGTTCCATCGATGAATTGGTTATAACTTGTTGCTAGCATTGCTGCAAAATGACCACCCGCTGAAAACCCAATTAAATATATACGATTAATCAATGAATGTTCTTTAAGCTTTTGAATCACTTTGAGTCCTTCTTCTTTTATATCTGGATAAATAAGTTTTTCTTCTCTATAATAATAAACTGCAGTATGATATCCATCCTTCAAAAATACATTAGCAATTGGAGTGGATTCTCGATTCGATGTAAACTCATATCCTCCACCAGGAAAAATAAGAACAATGTCTCTTTTCTGATTGTCTAAAATGTTTAAATCGATATAGTTTTTAGAATTCATTTTTATTATCATTTTGATCACCTAACATGATTATATCATTTCACCTTGTTGATTAAAAATGGAAACCTTGAATTCACATGGTTTCCATTATTTTTATGGCTCTATAATTATGTTAGGGGTGGATGATTTTTAAAAGGGTATTAAAATAGCATAAGTAAATCTTTATAATAAAGGTAACCACACACTTTAGATAAGG
>PGXL01000020.1 GCA_002839095.1 Tenericutes bacterium HGW-Tenericutes-2
GCTGATATGTATCCAGTACCTTTGGCACATCGATTCCAACCTTTCAGGGTTCAGTAAATTTATCAAAAACTGAAGTTATCCAAGGGTTGAATACTACATATTTTTCTGCAAAAGAAAAGAAACCCTCAAATTTGAGAGTCTCTCACTTCTAGGCTTCATCTAAAGCCAGTATTCCACGCTAATTGTAGTATATGAAATATGTCAATTTTTGTCTACATGCCAGTGGCACAATATGATTGTTTAAATAATGCAATACTTATGAATTAAGTTTATAGGATTGTCTAATCAAAGTCATAAGGTAGTCAAGAATCTCATCTTCTGATACTAGTACTTGATAATCTCCGTTTCCCCAGTGACCAATTGCCGATACATCAGTAGCGACTCCTGTGGGATCCTTCAAATCGCCTTGTTTAATATTAATTGTTACTATAAGTTTCTTTTTTTGAACTTCGATGTCACAAATGTGTTTACGTCCTATAAATGCTATATATAGTTTTCTAGGTACAATCGTGACATGACCAAGTTCTAAAATACGTAATTTCAAGTTTTCGTATAATTCTTTTGTTCTTTCTGTACCATTTTCCAATACAGTGTCTTCTGTGTAAACAATAATTTCTTTCTTTACCTTAGTAATTTCAGAATTTTGCTCATCCCCAAACGAGATCATTTCATGTTTAGTAGATCTGATTTTTTCTATCTCTTCAACTAGAAACACACCATTTGCATACTGTTTAATCACATATAATACAAAAGGCATATTAGAAAAATCAGTTGCATTCTTTTGATAATCCGTAAACTGAGTTGAAACGAAATATATTCTTGTTTGGGTCCAATCAAAATCCTTAATACTCTTGGATTGTCCAAAACATTCATTATATAAAAGAACAAAATCAGCTTTATGATTTAACAAGGTAGATAAATATGCATATCCTTGGTCAACTAAACTTTCATTTCTACCACGCTTATATTCGAGTATTACAAATGAATTCGTTTCTTCATTAAATGCTACAGTATCAAATCTATAGCGTTCAATAGAAAACTCTGTCGTAAGAAATTTAAGACTAAATAGAGAGTTAAGGTTATGTTCCACTAGGCTTTGCATTTCTTTCTCAAGTTTGAAATCAACTTCCTTTATTTTATCTAAGCTACCATTCTTATTTATAAATATCATTTGTGCCCTCCTATTTATCTAATCAAATGCCAAAAATCCACGAAAAAGGTGCTATAACAATATAATTATAACACCTTTGTAAACCAAATTATTCAGTTTTTTGCAATATCACTTGAAGCATAGTTGACAACTACTTTAGCTATACTTGTTATTATCTTGCCTTATAGTTGGCATTACTGTTCACAAGTATTATCAGTAATGCAATCCTAGCTAACTCTTCTTTTCTTAATTTCGATTCGAAATACTTTGTATATTAACAGCATAAGTGATGGGATAGCATTGAATAATGTGATGGGAATTGAGAATAATAAGTTTAAAGCAACAGTAGTTATAGCAAACATTCCAATTAGAATATAGTGGAACCACATCAAATTATTCATAGCGTATAAATATAGTGTTTGAAGAGCTTGTTCTTTCATTTCAACATTAGAAATTAAATCACCAGTCGTTAACTTGTATGTTTCCAAAGTTCTCATCTGTCTTTTCGATAAATACACTGGTAAGTTATTCGGTTTTATCCAATTGAAAAAAGTAGCTATTCCTCTAATCGCAATAGGAAGAACCATGACAACATACGCAACAAATATAAAATTATCGAAGAACAACTGTTCTTCAGGATCAGATCCAATCAAAAATGATCGTATCCACTCGAGGAAAGGTACAGAAAGTATCGCTAGTGAAAAAGAATATTCTGAAAGAAACTTTTCCCTATTCAATCTTGATTCTAGCGCTTTCACTATTGGCTTTTTTTTCATTGTTTTTTCTTTGGTCTAAACATTAACACAAAGCTTTTTACTATACTATTAGTATTTTTGGGGGTAGCCCGAATCACTTTTGTCACAGTCTCGTCTGTTAGCAAACATTCAACAATATTGTCAGTAAACTCATCAACTTTTGCCTTTGCTATAGTTTCCTTCTGGGTTAAGTTGATATTATTCCTGTTAAATATTGCTGATAACTCTTTCACCAATTTTGTTTCAAGCTCTTCTACATTAGAATTACCACCATAAGACTGCATCAATTCTTCTACAGATTTTTCTGGTTCGCTTTTTCCAAATAGTCCCATAAACTTATCTCCTTATTTTATTATACAAACAATACGATTTCTTCATCAAGAATAGATTTTCTATCTTTCCAATCAGGCATCAATACGCTCAATGTCTCATAGAATTTAGAATCATGGTCTTTATGAATGAAGTGAACTAATTCATGTAACATAACATAGTCAATACAATATTTTGGTGCTTTTATTAACTCCAAATTAAGAAGAACAGCCTTTTTAGATCTCAGACAAGATCCCCATCTCTTTTTCATTAGTTTGAAGTCGATTTTTGGTTCGAAACCAACAACATCAGTGACCAATGGATATATTCGATTTAACGACTGCTTAAATTCTTCTGCAGCATTCTTTCTATACCATTCATCTATCAGTCTTGCTTTCGTTGCTGATTTCCTTTTTTCTCTGACATAGAGTACGATGAAACCATCATTCTGAATTACTCGTTCGGTTGATGTCGTAAACTCGACCAACAATCGATATTGTTTTCCTAAGAATTTATATGATTCTCCACTTAAATACTCGTGTTTAATAGTATTTTCTGTTTTAGTTTGTTGATATTTACCTATTCGGTTCATTAGCCATAATGATTTTTTCGATACATAATCATGAATGACCTCCATTGGAACATCAGGATTTGCAGAGATTGTAATTGAGAGATCAGGACGAATGGTTAAGTTAATATTCTTGACCTTTTTTCTTACTAATTCAAATTCAATGTTCTTATTTTTCGATATAGTTACAGTATGCTTTTCCATTACATTCACCTAGTAACGTCGTAAGGCAACAGTCTTTATATCATTGATAATCTGATCAATTTTGGCAAATGTAAGTAGCGGTAATGTCAACTTTTTGAGTTCATATAAGTATTCATCAATTTCTGCTGATATTCTCTTATGAACATCTGGATTGTCATGCCAGTCAACCTTACTGTTTCGATCAATAATCTCGTTCATTTGAATTGACATATCTGCAAGTAAATCATTGTAGTCTTCATCCCGTTCCATATCTTTTGCAAAATCTTCAGTTGATAGAATATCTTTGATAACTCCAAAGAAGGCTTGAGCATGGGTATTATGTTTGATCTTCTTCGGATAAGTAGTTCCGCTATATCCTCTTCTAAAATCGTTTTTAATGGTTTCCATGTGCTGTAAGTATTCTGCATCAGAAATACGTTTTTGCTTGTATTCATCAATAATTTCTTGGATTCGCTCAGAGAATTTTTTGTAGAAGGAAGGGTTCTCGTCATACTTTTCGTGGATTCGTTGTGTCATTCTCGTGCGAATGGCATCAGCTTTTGCACGTGATGACCCTAGTTTGGTCATTTCTTCTTCGAAATCTTTTTCATTTAGTATATCAACCGGTGCAGAAATACGGATAACTTCTTCAGCAGCGATGTAAGTATCCATCAAGTTCCGCATTTTTACTTCGTATTCTTTATGGTCAATAGAATCAGAATAGCGTAGTTTTACTGTCGCACGCAACTCTTGATAATATTTGAGATCCTTCTTATATTGGCTGATTTCTACTTCACCTAAAGCATTGTATAGGTGCACTGATTCGAATGCAATAACTAGATACTTACCGAATAATGAGAGCTGATTGTAAAAATCTTCTCTAATATGATCATCAGATAATAACAGCTCATATTCTTCACGATCCTTTTTGTTTTTCACTTCTTTGAATATGGATACTAAGTGGCTATAAGCTTCTCTTAATTTACCTGATATCGAAACAACATCAACTAAGGCTCCTTCGATATCCTTACCATCATATTTCTCTAGTCCAGCTCCGGAGTACATTTGAAGAGCTTCATCTAATGGTTGAAGGAGTCCGCGATAATCTACAATCAAACCAAAATCCTTACCTTCATAGATGCGATTTACTCTCGCAATTGCTTGTAATAATGTGTGTTCCTTTATTGGCTTATCAACATATAAAACGGATGCTCTCGGAGCATCAAAACCGGTAAGTAATTTATCAACAACAATTAATATCTCAACTTCGTCACCGTCAACAAACTCACTCTTGATATGTTCTTCATATTTTGCAGGATCACCATATGAATCCATTTGTTTTTTCCAATACTTAATGACGCGGTCATTGGGTTCCCCATCAACTTCGTCACTACCCTCACGCATATCCGGAGCTGAAATTACAACAGAAGTTTTAATATCACCATATTCATCAAATGCTTCTTTGTAGCGAATCGCATCGAATTTTGAGTTTGTTGCTAGCATAGCATTGAATTGTGTGCCTTTATAGAATTGTGAAAAGTGTGAATAGATATCATCAGCAATCAATCGAATACGTTGTTCTGAAGAAGCTATCTTTTCAAAATGACTCCACTTCTGTTTAAGCATCTCTGCTTGCTTCTTATTTAGATTTCGAGTGATCATTTCTAGACGATTGTCAATTGCAGTACGATTTACAGTTTGTTCTACCATTCGGCCTTCATATAATAATGGAACAATAGTTTTATCATCCACTCCATCTTTAATCGTGTATTTGTGTATTAAACGACCAAACTTGGACATAGTATTCTTTTCATCCTTCATAAGTGGAGTACCAGTAAATCCTAAATAACAAGCATTTGGGAACACTTGTTTCATCTTAGTATGAAGTTCTCCATATTGAGTACGATGTGATTCATCTACAAGAACAAATACATTCTTGTTCTTCACTATTGTATGATTTTTTGAAGCAGTATCAAATTTATGCACCAATGACGTTATTACATCTACACTCTTTTTATGGATCAATTCAACAAGATGCTTGCCACTATTTGCTCTAGCTGCTTTTACACGTGAATGGTTAAACGTCTTATGAATTTGAGAGTCTAGTTCAATACGGTCAGTAACAACCACTATTTGAGGATGTAATGAAGCGAGCTCAGATAAGAGATATTTTGCTAACATCACCATAGTTAGCGACTTACCAGACCCTTGTGTATGCCAAATTACCCCAGATTGACGATTCCCTTCTCTGTCTGTTTCATTAATGGTTTTAACTATCTCTTTAATTGCAAAGTACTGCTGATATCTAGCAATTTTCTTATCATTCTTATCAAAAACTGTAAAAAACCGTATCATGTCTAAAACACGTTCAGGATGAAAGAGAGATACTATATTTTGATCTTGATTGGTTGGAATTCTATCTGGAATAGCTCTTTCAACTTCTGATTTATACCAATCATTTTCTTCAGAATCAGCTTCTTCTTTCCAGGTTTGCCAAAATTTCGCTGGAGTTCCAGTTGTTGCATATTGAGTCTCATTCTTGTTTGCAGACATAACAATTTGCACAAACTTAAAGAGCTGTGGTATGTAGTTTTGTCCCTGATTACGAATCATCTGACTGATACCTTGAGATATTGTTAAAGATGCCTTTTTAAACTCTATTACAGCAAATGGAATGCCATTAATAAACAAAACAACATCAGGTCGGACATTTCCTTGCCCATCCTCACGTTCAACACTAAATTCTTCTACAACGTGAAAAATATTGTTTTCTGGATGGCTCCAGTCTATGAAATTTAAGTTAAATGAGCGTGAACCATCTTCAAGAGACACAACTTCAGGATAGCTTCTACCCAATAGCAATGTATTATATATCTTTTCATTGGTTTTCAGTAATCCGTCAGATAATGCTTCATCAATATCAAGGATTGCTTGTTCTATATTTTTGTCAGAAAAATGATTTCTTTTCCCTCGATACTCAAATTCGTTAATCTTTTTGAGTTGAGCTTTCAAGATATCTCGAAGTAGAACAGCATATTTGCTACCTCTATTTCGTTCAGCTTCTTCAATTGGAAGCAAAACATACCCGAGTTTTTCAAGTACTTCTAGAGCTGGTTTCTGGGATATATTTAACTCGTTATATTCATTGTCATTCATTTATTTTCCTCCATTAAGATACAGCGACTCGAAGTCTTCCGGTGAGAAGCTGTGCTAAAAGTCCTTGTTTTTGGATGAATAGTTGTTCTCGATATGATAAAAGTAGTTCCCTTTTTTTCTGAAAAACTTCACAAGCATCTGAAATCATAATTTGTTCTTCATTATTTGGTATGCGCAATGTAAATTGAGCTAATGCATTAAATTTTAATGATAATCTAGTGCCACCTTGAGAGGCCTTTCCAATTTCCCTTGTAAATATATGACTGTTCATATATATATTAAGAAATCTTGGTTCAATATTAATTGCTTTAAATACTGAATACGCTGGACTCACTATGCCTATTTCATGTTCTTCAAGTCTGTTAAACTTAAAGGCACCGTCATCACTCATTGCCCTAAATGTAAATTGCCCTTTTTTTATGATTTTATATCCAGTGTTATCTTTACTAGATACACTTTTCTGAAAGTATTCCTCTTGAAGAAATATACCTTTACGTGATGACGTCAAGACTGGATGCTGATTGTGCTCAACTGTTTTTTCAGATACTTCTTTCACAATCTCACCAAATTTCACATCAGACCAATCCTTTTTAAATAACGAAAACCTATTTTTTTGTGTTAACAATCTATTCGCTAATGCTATGTATTCTTCTTCTGCATATCTTATCAATTGATCCACTGTTGTTAACGCTTCATCCCAAGTAGATAATATTTCAACAATCTTTGTCTGCTCAAATAATGAAGGTATTTTCGTTGTTTTTTCTTGGATATAACTCCAATCTGCTCTTGGCATTTTGGATCCTGTTGAATTGTTTGCAAGATCGATAAATTGATTGCTTTGTACGATGAAATATAAATAATCATTCATTAAAACATTACATTTTGAATTCATCACCCATATTTCTGATGAACATACTCCATCAAAATTTGGTTGAGCAAATTTTCGCAAGTAAGGTCTAAGTTTTCCAAACAAAACCTGACCACTTTCAAATACGTTTTTTGTGCTTTTTTGCTCGCTTACCTCAATCCATCCTAAAATTTCACCGGATCCTTGAGATATATGCTCTAATTCAATACATTTTATTCCCGAATGCTTTTCTGGGTTAATCCTACTGGACTTAATTGTAACAATATCGCCATATTGATATTCTTTCCATTGATCCATATCTTATATCCCCAACTCATCTAGATACTTCTTCATTCTTGATTCAATTTCAACTAATTCATCTTTCAGAGTTTGTATATTTTCTTTAACTTCATCTAAATCAATCATCTCTTCTTCTTCAAAAGTATTCACATATCTTGGTATATTCAGATTAAATTCATTTTCTTTGATCTCTTTTAATGAGGCAAGATATGTGAATTTTTCTGATACATTATAATTTGAGTAAGCTTCTGTTATACGAACAAGATCCTTTTCTGTTAGCTTATTTTGGTTCTTGTCTTTTTCATACATACCCTCTTGAGATGCATCAATAAAGAGAATTTCATTGTGATTTCTATTTTGTTTAAAAATCAAAATAACAGCTGGAATTCCTACACCATAAAATAAATTTGCTGGCAAACCAATAACCGCATCAAGCAAATTCATTTCTATTATTTTTTGTCTTACTTTCCCTTCACTGCCTCCTCTAAATAAGACTCCATGTGGGAGAACAACACCCATTCTTCCACCTTCGGAAAGAGAATTTAGCATGTGCAAGATAAATGCATAGTCACCTTTTGAAGTAGGGGGTACACCCCATGAAAATCTCTTATATGGATCAAGACCTTCTTCCATTTTAAAGTCTCCATTTGATTCACCAGCAAATCCCATAGCCCATTTATCAAGTGAAAAAGGCGGATTAGCAACTATAACTTGAAACTTCATAAGTTTGTCATTTTCTAAATGCAACGGATTGGCTAGCGTATCCCCCCATGCTATTTTAGCATCATCGATTTGGTGAAGAAACATATTCATTCGAGCAAGTGAATGAGTTTGTCCATTCCTTTCTTGTCCATAAATCTGAGCTTTTTTTGAAGGAACCTTATTGAACGCACGAATAAGTAGCGATCCTGACCCACAAGTTGGATCATATATACGATCATTATCTTTAGGTTGGACTAACCTCGCTAATAGTTCTGAAACCATTGAAGGGGTGAAGAATTCTCCTCCTTTTTTACCAGCATCTGAGGCAAAGTTTGAGATTAAGTACTCATAAGAATTTCCAATTATATCTTCACCAATCAATCTCGATGGTCTTAAATCAATTCGATAAAAATCTTCTAGTAACGTCTTTAACATTGCATTACGTTCTTTGGTTTGTCCTAACACAATTTCTGAATTAAAGTCAATGTTTCTGAATACACCTCGTAGTTTAGCTTTATTCTCTTCTTCAATATCTGCCAAAGCCTTATTTATAATTTCGCCTATATTTGTTGCAGTTCTTTTGTCATAAATATAGTCAAAGGATGCGTGTTCATTTAGAACAAAACGCTCATATCGCATTTGTCTTTCGACCATCTGAAGATCACCCTTATATTTGATAACCAATGCTTCTTTATGCTCTTTGTAAATATCACTTAGGTATTTAACGAATAGCATTACTAGAATATAATCCTTGTATAGTGAGGAATCAATCTTTCCTCTGAATGTGTCACACGCTCTCCATAATGACTGATTTACTTCGTCTTGGGTCCATTTCTTTTCGTTCATCATTTTTCTTCCTCCATTGTTAAAGCCTCAGTTAGGGCTTCATAGTATTTTTCTTTTGCAGATATTAGCTTATACAGCAAATGTCTTTCTTGAACAACTAGCTTCCCAATCTCAGCAACTTTATATTGCTTTTCAGCTGTTGGAATTGGAACTTCTATATTTCGCAACGTTCCAGTCTTAAGCATTGGAACTGTTATCCCAGTTGCACCAAGGGAAATTAGCTTTTTCACTCGTGTACTATTTAAATAAAGTGATAGATAGTATGGATTCACAATTTTCGTGTTACATCTTACTATTGCAAATTGCGATGGAACAACACATCCCGATAAATCTTTATCAATTCCTACTGCAGTATACGGTGGTGTTAATTTGATAACAACATCATTTTCTAGACACAAATATCGATCACTCAAATGTTCACTACCCTCAAAGGTGTCAAGGTAGTTTTGATCAATCCATCCTTCCGAATTGAATGACTTCATAGTCAATGATCGATAATGATATATTTTGCCTTGATCGATTTCCGCTTCTTTTCGTTTCAATACTAATCCAACCATTACTTCTGATAGTTCACCGATTGGAATCTTAAGCACACTCACACCTTCTTTCTTGTTATTTCGCTATTGATACATTCTACATTTTTATTTTATCACCAACTACACACCGTTGTCAATGCTTTTTGTATCAATTTCAAAATAACACGTTTTATCATTTAAGAACCACTTATGGATTATTCTCGTTTTAGTAGAATTGCATTCATGTTTGCTCATATTTTGAAGTATACAGTTTTGGATGTATTGAACCATAAATTTTTGTTCTAACTGTGTAATTAGAGTTAAGAAATCTTCATATCCTTTAATTACAACATAGTTTGTAATCTTAGCTTTTTCTATTTGATCTATTTTATCAATCCAATACAACAATTCACTATCTCCAGAAGAACGTGATCCAGATGATCCAATCCGATCATAAGATACACCTTTATACCCAATTAGCTTCATGTTATAGAATTCTAGTTTTTCCTGGAGTTCTTTTTCTTTTCTCATCGCTCTTCTCACATCATCTATCCACTTGTAAAAGGGTTCGTTTAATCCACGATTCGAATGACTCATTGGCTGTTTTCCTCCTGTGTTCAAATTGCTTTAAATTTGTTTGAACTGATTCTCTCATGAATGCGAATTTATCTTCAATGGGTGGATTAGGGTTCTTAGAATACTTAACCACATAATCAACTGCTGATAAGACATCTTCAAAACCATACCCATGGATTAAATCTTCAAACAAGATATTAAATTTGATGATGTCAAGAGATGACTCATCGATGTATTTGTTTTTGATTAAAGAATTGGTAATAAAATGTAATTTAGGGAGGCCGTATGGCCCTTTATCTTCTTTATCCTCTTTATCAATTTTTCTTTCTTTTTTCTTTTCTTTTTCTTTTTGTGTACTTTTGTCGACATTAATTCGGTTATTGTCTGCATTAACTTGATTATTGCTACCAATAACGCCATTTGTGTTATCAATATCTCCATTATTGTCTACATTAATGTTTTTTGATGTTTTGTTAAAAATGCTTAGTTCCAACATCGTTTTTTCATCTAGTAACCAGTATTTATCCTGACCGGTATTCTTTCTTCTTCTGGTAGATAAAATGAACTGTTTTTGAATCGATTTTGATGTGATCACATCTTCTTTGAGTAGATCGTAATTAAATAATCCCACTTTCCCACAATAGACAATTACTTCTTCAATGTCGATTGGGTTTGGTGTCCAGTTCGCACCGATGCTTTTCATGAGCGTTCTTGCGAGTGAAGCAATTGATTTTTCCAAATAGTATCCATTGGCGTATATCATCGAGAGCAACCTTATGTAGATGATTTCACCTAAATAACCAAAAGCGAGATTGAGATCCTGTATCTTTTCATCTTCAAAAATATTCACATCGAGAGGAAAGTATTGTAAGCCTTGTTTGAATGGTCGTGCCATGAGTTATTCCCTTCCCTAGGTATAGTTAAAAACCGCCCAATAAGGGCTTTTACTAAATGACACTTGAAAGCCACTTCACGCATACTTGATACACTATTCACAGTATGTTGACACATAGTTCACATTACTGTTCACAAGCATTATCGGTAAGTGTGAAGCAGCTAACAATTGCCTTTACTTCATGTTTCGTAGAATGAATTCATCTAAGTGTTCTTGAGTCACTCGCCATTGGTTTCCAACCTTGAAAGCTTTGATTTTCTTGGTCTTGATATACTTTAAAAGTGTCGGTCTTTTGACTTGTAGTATTTCTTGTAACTCATTGATGTTATAGACATTCTCATTTTTCTTTCCGTTGTTTGTTTCCATCGTATTCTTTTAGGATCCTTTCGATGAATGTAATTCCGCCTTTATAGACGTATGTTTTGGTTGATTTGATAACTGTTCCACCCGATACTACTTTCGCTTCTACAACTCTGAAATACTTCTTATCACAGAAGTCTTGAAATGGTATGTTCTGTTCATCTAAAACATGAGCGGTTCTTAGAATTTTCAATAAGACATCTCTACCGATATTCTTGAAGCGAATGACTTCATGAACCATATCTAGATCCACACAACTCGTAGTACCTAATAGATTATCAATGGCTTTTATCTTTGGAGTGTTCATCTTGAGTGTAGTTTCGAGGACGTTCGCTCTGACTTTCAGTTCTTGAAACTCATCCAGGAATTCGATAATTTTATCTGGATTCTCAAAATCCTCAATCTGATAGATGCCATAACGTATGAGCTGAGGTAATACAGTGCGATATAACCAATCTCCAATCACTTCTGCGTCTTTGCGCTTGGATTGGAAGAATATGGTGGATAGGTGGTCTGCTGTAACAAAGAACATATTTTGGTGTGTTTTATCGTGAGGAACGCTCACAAGCTTTATACTGGTGTCGTTCAGTTTGGTCCGGACTTCTGATACGCTTTTAATCTCAAACATGCGACAGAGATCCTTCAGGTTGAAGCAAGGTTCATCATCCACTATCGTGGCACGAACTTTGCCATAGGCATTGTGTTCAAACTCTCTAATCATAGGGTTTCCCTTCATTTTTTCTTTTTGGTAGTTTGGAATAGTGCTGTGCTTATCTGCCACTCAAGATGGTTCTTAGCTTTGCTCAATCGGTGAGCATAAATCTCCGTGGTAGATATGTCTTTGTGACGCATTAATTGCTGTGCTGCATCTAAATCTCCACCCAAGTCCAGCGCTAAAGAAGCTGCTGTATGCCTAAGGCTATGGGCAGAATACTTGGGATCATCG
>PGXL01000042.1 GCA_002839095.1 Tenericutes bacterium HGW-Tenericutes-2
GTATCGACGATTATATAGATTCGTTAAAAAATCATGATAACTAATATGTAATATTTCTTCTTCTCTACGTCTTTTTTCAGATATGTCTTGTCCAAACAAAGTCAATCCTATGACTTTATCTTGCTCATCAAGAATAGGGTTGATTGAAACTTCGACATACTTAATTCCTTCTATTTTATGACACTCGTACACCATCGTAATCCGGTGATTTTGTAAAACAAGATCAAATTTGCTCTTAAAATTTTTAGATAATGTATCATCATTGAGACTTTCAAGAAAATTAGTTTGAAGTGAAACATTAGCACCGAATTCATGTTTCATGAAATGGATATGCATCTCATTGAAAGTTAAATGATTATAGTTTTTGTCGAGAGAACACATAATTAAATTCGAAGGACTTTCTATTGAAGCTTTTAATAATAATTCAGATTGACGAATCTTATCATTCGCTTCCAAGCGGTCAATCTGATTTTTTAATGCAATTGCTAAAATTGCCCCTACTAATGGATATAACGTTAAGTATGGTAATATAATTGCGGGTATGACTATCATAGCTTTTTCCCAAGGTAAAGCCAGTTGACATAACACAACTACGACATGCACGATAAATCCAAGAATTATGAATTCAAAAAATACATTCTTTTTCATGTATTTTTTTCTGAGTACTCTCCAAAGCAAACCAATACCAGAAGCCGTAATAATTGATAATACTCCAGCTATGGCCCCATCACCACCAATGATGATACGGTAGGTAACAGATGCGATCATAGCAATTAAAGTTGCTAAGGGATTAAAAAAAGCTGCAGCGACACTCAAGATGACGCTTCTCGTATCATAGAAAATAGTTGCACTAGTTCCTGTTTCAAACCGCCAAGGATACATCATAATCATAATGGTGAAAAAACCAATCATAAGACCGGCCACGATGATTTTGATTCGTTTTGTTTCATTGGGTTTGAAATTAAGAGCACCATATACAAATATCAAACCAAATAAAAGGATTGAATTTCTTACAAGATCAGAAAGCATGCAAATGCACTCCTTTCGCAGCAATATTACCTTATTAATATTAGAACTATTATACTTGTTATCATAAACTATCACAATAGTATATAAAATATTACTTAAATAAAAAACATTCTTCAAATATTCTTATTTTACACAAATTAATCCCAATCAAGTAATCGTTTCTCTCCTATGAAGTTTTTCATGTTCGAAATATCTTGTGTTGTTTCAATAACCCCTTTATAAATACCTTCATGATTTCTAACTGCATAATAAGAAATCAACAGTTTAACTCCTTTAAAATCCATCCAAAATTGAGCTGTTGATTGACTTCCTGACTTAAATTCAGTTAAGATTTTTTCAACGATGTGAACACTTTTTTCAGGATGACAATATTTCACTTCACGACCAATAGTCTGTGCTGTTCTTGGAAAATGTCTTTCTTTTGTTTGATTAAAATAACGAACTTTATCAAATTCATCGACATAGGTTATCGCAATGGGTAGATGCGACATTATTAAGTTAAATTGATCTAGTGATAAA
>PGXL01000043.1 GCA_002839095.1 Tenericutes bacterium HGW-Tenericutes-2
AATAGATAATTGAAGGGATTTTAGAAGGACCCCAGTTCAATTTTAAGAGTTTGGAAGCCATAAATGTCGTGATGGTTATAATGGTTGATATCACAATCGCCCAGATACTAAAGGATCCATTTATTATTATAGCTGAGTAATATAATGTATGCCCTACCATGAAACAAAAAGTCCCTATTAAGATAATTTGATGATTTTCATCCACTGGTCGTAATGGACGTAAAGCCAAATAGATATCGCCCATTAATCCAGCGACTAATCCTAATCCAAATAAGAAGACCACCGTAGGATGTGATAAATAGGCTTTTGAAGAAAGAACGGAAATGACATAGAGAAATATAAATCCAAAGCTAGCCAACCCCTTAAATGTGATTGATTGAAGTGGTTTTCCTAACGTTTCAATAAAGATGTACAAGCCAACGAGTCCGACTGATAAAAAAATGCCGAGATAAATCATATTTTCCTCCGTTAATTAAATGTGTCCTACTATATGATTTATTATAACAAATTCGCAATTTTATACGAGTAGATTTTCAATTATTCATCGCCAAATAGAGATTAATTGTGTATAATAAGGGCAATCATTATAAAAAAGGGTGAAAAACGTGATTAAGAGAATTTTGAAGATACTATTGATTATGCTTGTGTCAATCATTTCAATGGCAGTTCTGTTTGTCATTACATTACAAATATTTGAGTACCGACCAAAAGATGAGACTGTTTTATTAATTGAAAATAATCTTGAAGCTATCGATTCTAATTACGTAAATCCAGCGAATTCAATTAAAATCATGACGTTTAATATCGGATATGCCTCATTAAGTGAAACCGAAGATTTCGTGATGGATGGTGGAGAGAAAGGCAGAATGGATGATAAAGCATCCGTTGAAGCCAATTTAGAGGGTATTGGCAATATCATTACTGATTCCAACGCGAATATCTATCTATTGCAAGAAATCGATTATAAATCAAGTAGATCGTATAATACACTTCAGTATGATTACATCTCTAATCTTGTGAACATGCCCGTAACACTCGGTTATAATTACCGATGTATATTCGTTCCTTTTCCATTTGATATCACTCAAATGATGGGAACGGTAAATTCTGGAATAGTGACAGCGACCGAGTATTATGTTGAAGATGCCACTCGAATTCAATTACCCGGCAGTTTCTCATGGCCGTTAAGACTTGCAAATTTGAAGAGATGCGCCGTTATCACGAGATTGCCGATTTTAGGGACAGATCAGTATTTAGTGATCATCAACGTCCATTTATCTGCTTATGATGATGGAACGATGAGAATTCAAGAAATCGAAGCCTTACAATCAATGATGCAATCAGAATATGAATTAGGAAATTATGTCATTGTGGGTGGCGATTTTAATCAAACTTTCCCCAATGCTTATACTGAAAAAGAAGATGGAACCTATGAATATTTATTTGAACTTAAAGATCCTTCTTTCTGGCAAGCTTTTGGACTAGATGATGAGTGGTTTGTTGAGAACGATTGGCAATTTGCAAACGATGTAAC
>PGXL01000044.1 GCA_002839095.1 Tenericutes bacterium HGW-Tenericutes-2
GCGCTAAAGGAAATGCAGAAATCATTAAAGGTAAAACCATCAAAGTGTGAATTAAAGTCAGAAGACCAAAACTGACAACCATTGCTAATAATCTACCTTTAAATAACTTTAAAAAGAATTGGTATACATCATATATAATTAAGCCAAAGATGAATCTTGGTAAAATAGATACCCATGGAAAGATAAAGATATAATCGAGTCCGACGCTGGTTAATGCGCGGAAAAACGAAGTCAATCCAAAAGTTAATCCTAAGATAATTCCACCTTTGCGTCCCATGATAACTGCACCAATTAATACGGGTATATGTATCAATGTAACACTGGTTCCAACGACCGTTATATACCCTAAATAAGGCACAAAACCCATAACGATGATGATAGCAATAAACATGGCTAGTAATGTCATTTCTCTTACTTTTCTTTTGTTACCAAAAAATTCTTTTGTATTCATTTCTTCTCCTTTTTAAGCCACTTTTGTGGTCTCATAAGTATTCTTTGAACAGATTAAACGTTTGCTTTAATTTCGTTAATCTTGTTAAAGTCGATTTTTTCTAACATAGCTAATATAACCGCTTTGACCGCTTCATAATCATCCAGGTGAATCATTGAAGTCGATGAATGGATATATCTTGATGGCATACCAATCGTGCAGACTAACACACCATCTTCTGATAATTGAACTTTGGCAGCGTCAGTTCCGCCACCGGATTTATAGTATTGAAATTTGATATTATGCTCTTTTGCAGTTTCTTCAACGAATTGCTTCATTCCTTGATGCATAATGGCGTTAGGATCATAGAAACGAACCATGAATCCTCCACCCAATTTGCCTCCGATATCCGAATCCTCAAAGGTATCTGAACAAGGGCTGCAATCAACAGCGATAAATAAATCAGGTTTAACCATGTAAGAAGATGTTCCCGCACCGCGTAACCCCACTTCTTCTTGAACATTGGCTCCTGCATAAAGTTGACAGGGGATTTTATCTTTATCAACTGTTTGTAAAATATCTAGAGCCATTCCACAACCAAAACGGTCGTCCCAAGCTTTAGAAAATATTTTTTTCCCATCTTTAGATACTTTATAATTGTTTTCAAAGACGATTTGTTGACCAATTTTAACGCCTAATTCAGCGACATGAGCTTTTGAATCCGCCCCAATATCCAAGACAAAATCATCAAAATCACTGACTTGTTTCGATGCACCATCACGTAATAAATGCGGGGGTTTAGCGCCAACAACACCTGGAACAAATGAACCGTCATCGATCACAATATTAAGATGCTCGCTCATCATAATGGGAGCATTAATCGATCCAATAGGAATCATTTTGATAAATCCTTTATCGGTGATTCCAGCAACCATCGCTCCTACTTCATCCATATGTCCAGCAATCATAACTTTCGGTCCGTTTTTATGTTGATTAATGACGCCAAAAATTGAACCTAGTTTATCTTGAATGACAACTTCAGAAACTTTTTCTAACTCTGATTTCATAAACTTGCGAACGTATTTTTCGTG
>PGXL01000045.1 GCA_002839095.1 Tenericutes bacterium HGW-Tenericutes-2
ACCAGCAATAAATATGACGAAGTCAATGGCTTAATTAATTATATTACTCCCCCCATTTTTATCATGTTCTTCGTGTTAAGCGGTGCTGAATTGAATTTATCATTGTTACTCAAAGTTGGTATTATTGGTATCATTTATATCTTGTCGCGTGTTGCAGGAAAAATCTTTGGTTCTTGGTTTGGAGCAAAAGTTACCCACGCTGATCCAAAGATTCAAAAGTATTTAGGTTATGCATTGATTCCACAAGCGGGTGTCGCTATTGGCTTATCCTTGATTGCAACTCAAGTCTTAAATCCAGAAATGGGTTCTCAAATTAGAACCATCATATTGGTTGCGACGTTGATATATGAATTAATCGGTCCGATTGTTACGAAAAAAGCATTACAAGCCGCAGGAGAAATTGAATTAAATCGATAAACTTTGAAGCCGATTTGTCGGCTTTTTTGTTTCTTTTTTTTAGGTTGCTCAAATGATTGTTTTGTGGTAAAATTTACATGATTGAAAGGATGAATATAATGTTAAAATTTGGTCGTGGAATCTGTTACTCAGGTTACAGAGAAAATCAAAGTCCGATAACGAAAGTCTATCCGACTTATCAAGAAATTTATGAGGATTTAAAAATACTTGAAGGACAATTTGAGTATTTAAGAATGTATGATCCCTATGATCATGCGCAAACAGTTTTAAAGGTTATTCGTGATTACCGCTTAAACTTTAAAGTGATGCTTGGCGTTGAACCAAGAGGGGAAATATCAAACCCGAATTGCCCATGGGGTGGACTGCATAGTGATGAAGAAATCGAATTCAATAAAGTGAATAATTTTCGTCAACTTGATTTATTAGCTAAATTAGCCAATGAATATCAAGATATCATTTTCGCTGTTGCAGTAGGTAATGAAAATACCTCTGAATGGCATCATAATTTAATGCCTGCAGAACGAATCGCAGAACATGTACTCTATCTTAAAAAAATGGTTAAAGTACCTGTCACATTTTGCGAAGGAGCATTTGCATGGAATAAACATTGTCAACCGGTCGCAAAAGCTGTTGATTTTATTAGCATTCATTCATATCCACTTTGGCTTAAAATTAAATTGGATGACGCTGTAAAAGCAACGATTCAGGATTACAACGAGACGATTAAAACCTATCCCAAAAAGCAAGTTATATTTACCGAGTTTGGTTGGGCAACTTCTTCAACGGGACAAATGAATTCAGAAGATACAAATGAGTTAGCACAAGTTAAATATCTAACTCAAATTGATAAATGGGCTAAAGACAATGAAGTCACGATGTTTTTGTTTGAAGCGTTTGATGAACCTTGGAAAGGTTCAAACAACCCTTTAGAACCAGAAAAACATTGGGGTGTTTATAACGTTGACAGAACTCCAAAGTTATATTATCGTCAAAAAGGGATGAAATAATGAGTGAAAATATCGACTATATCCTCATTGGGAAGATTGTAA
>PGXL01000046.1 GCA_002839095.1 Tenericutes bacterium HGW-Tenericutes-2
GACCGTCAATAACCAACCCAATGTTAGGACTTGTATTACGATGCTTGAAGAAGGCATGGTTGTATTAAGTCAGAAAGGCAAGGGTGTGTTATGATGACTCAAAAAGAATTAATAATTATCGGTGGGGGTCCTGCGGGACTCTGTGCGGCGAAAACCGCCGCTGAGAGTGGCGTAAAGGTCTTGATACTTGAAAGAAGTCCAAGATTAGGCGGTCAACTCATTAAACAAACCCATAAATTCTTTGGTAGTGAAAAAACCTATGCAAAAACCAGAGGTTTTGACATTGCGAAGCTATTGATTGATGATGTTATGAAACTCTCTGATAATATCGAGATTATGTGTGATGCGACAGTGGTAGGACTTTATTCTAATCATGAAATCACCGTTTATCAAAAAGGTATTTACCAAAAATATAAAGCAAAGTCAATTATCGTTGCGACGGGCGCAAGTGAAAAGTTCCTAGCGTTTGAAAATAATGATTTACCGGGTATTTATGGCGCAGGAGCGGTTCAAACGCTCATGAACCTTTATGGTGTAATACCAGGACAATCGATTGTGATGGTGGGTTCTGGTAATATTGGTTTAATTGTTTCATATCAACTGATTCAAGCAGGCGTGAAAGTCAAGGCTTTAGTTGAAGCTGCCCCAAAAATTGGGGGTTATTTAGTTCATGCGTCTAAACTTAGAAGATTAGACGTTCCAATCTATACTTCCACAACCATTAAAAGAGCGATTGGAAAAGAATCTGTAGAACAAGTTGAAACGATTGCTTTAAATGACAAATGGGAAATGGTTCCTGGGACTGAAAATATCATTGACGTTGATGCCATCTGTATCTCTGTTGGTTTATCTCCATTACATCAATTACTTTCCATGGCCAATGTTGAAATGAAATATGTGAATGAATTAGGCGGAATGGTACCTATCGTTAATGAAGAACATGAAACCAGTTATAAAAATCTCTTCGTTGCGGGTGATGTCATTGGTATTGAAGAAGCTTCAAGTGCCATTATTGAAGGCTATTTAGTAGGATTAATTGCCTCAAAACGATTAGGTAATATTCATCCTAACTATGATGCCTTATTACAAACCTATCATGATCAATTAACCAATTTAAGAAGTGGACCTTTTGGGGCTAAAACAAGAATTGGGTTAGCTAAATTACGAGGTGATTACAATGCTCGATAAAACTGGGATTGCACTCCCTGAACAAGTACTTTCTCGCTTTCCCAAAAAAGAATTTTTAGCGAAAGCGAAAGCGATTATTGAATGTTACCAAGATATTCCTTGCAACCCCTGCCAAACCAGTTGTCCCTTCGGAGCGATTCATATTGGCGATGATATTAATGTTCAACCTAAACTGATTGTCGAAAAATGCACG
>PGXL01000047.1 GCA_002839095.1 Tenericutes bacterium HGW-Tenericutes-2
AGTATTGATGATTCCTTATTAACTACGGCTAGAATTGCAATTTCAAATCAAGATTTAATTGATAATGAGTATTTATTACAGTTAACTGAGATAACCAATACAGAATATATCTATTATTATAGTCCAACAGGTGAGGTCATTTATGATCCTAGTGACATGTATATTGGGTGGCAAGCACAAGTTGGTGATCCAATTTATGATTTTATGACCAGCGGCGAAACCATCCGTATCGAAGATATACGTAAATCAACCGATGAAGATAATTATTACAAATTTGCTTATCTAAAAGCGAACGACGGTTACTTTATTCAAGTTGGCGTAAGAGCAGAATATGTATTAGAACTGACCGCACCTTATGAATATCAAAATGTTATTGAAGATATCGTTATTCAAAATGATGAAGTAATATATGCTCTTATCTTAGATGGTAACAAAATTGCGATTGCAGATTCAAATGAAGAATCCATCGGAATTGATTATTCAAGCGATGGAGATTATGAATTAGCAATCAATGGCGTTCCGGTTGCAACCGATCATTATTATGCTAAAGACAGCACGACTGTATTAGAAATCGCATATCCGATTTATGAAGATGGTGAAATCATTGGCATTTTAGCTGTTGGATATGCTTTATCATTCTTTAATCAAACACGGATTTATTTAATCATCATATTTATCATCATGGGTATAAGTTTTGTGGGTATTTATTTCATGACGCTTTATATTCAAATCTTTAAGCCGTTAAGAGGATTAGATGACGCAATTTCATCCATTGATGTCGAGTCAACGCAATCGAAACGAATTTTAGATGAAAAAAGTGTTTTTTCAGGAATTTATCAGACTGTTGATAATTTATCAAAACGAATTACTGACGAAAACTCTAAGAATATTCGTTTAAATAAACGCATCTCTTCGATGGCTTATACCGATTATTTAACCGGTGTTCCGAATCGCCTTGCCTTTATTGAAAAAATAACAGAAATTATCAAATCAGTTGAAAAACTCGCAGTCGTATTTTTTGATTTAGATGGATTTAAGTCCTATAATGACACCTTAGGTCATAATTTCGGCGATGCTTTATTAAAATCATTTACCAATCGGTTTAACTCTGTTAAAGATAATGATACGTACTTTGCACGCTATGGTGGCGATGAATTTTTCATGTATCATCGATACCATTCGATGGTGGACTTAAGAAGTTGGATTGAAAATGTGGCTTCATTATTTGATCAGCCATTTGAAGTAGAAGGTGTTGAATACCCTCTCGACGCAGGTATTGGGGTCAGTTTATATCCTGAACATGATACTTCTATTGAACAACTGATTAGAAAAGCTGATATCGCAATGTATTATTCAAAGAAACGTGGA
>PGXL01000048.1 GCA_002839095.1 Tenericutes bacterium HGW-Tenericutes-2
TCAATACGATGCTCGACCAGTTAATCAAGTGGAGTAAAGCTTTAAAGACGATTCGATAAATTAAGAATTATAGCCAATTATATTGGCTTTTTTTCTTGTATATTAGAATAAAAAATAGGATTGTCAATGATAATAATGAGTGTATACTATTTGATAACGACATCTTTCATTTTTTTTTTCTAACGTTTGGTGATAAAAGTTGATATTTTAAATTGTTCATTTTAGAATATCGATTATTCCATCATCATTTAAATAGTTTTTATAGTTTATATTTTTTGTACTATTCATCATTCGAGAGTGTAAATCTTCTATCATTTTAGTTTTAGCTATGATATGTTGCCTGTGATTTTCAATCTTTTCAATTGAAAGATGATTATATCGATAAACAAAGAAGTTTAAGTAATATTGTATGTTTTTGATTCGATAGCCACAATGTTTAAATAAGTATCGTTTCAAATTACTATGAAGCGAATCAATATAATCAGTCGAATACAAATCGCTTGGTTCTCTTCGTGGATCTATGAGTTCACACTTATATTGATTCATAAATTGTTTCTGTTTCGGATTACCATCATGGACAAATCTTTCAACTGATTCAATATTAATATTACATAGTCTTTTGTAATCTTCAGGCATGGCCATGGCTCGTGAAGAAACTTTTGCGATACATGTACCACGTAAATCAATGAGTGTAATCACACATAACTGATTGAAAGATAATCCTCGATAATCTAGCCCATCTTGTCTAATCAATTTATATTTCTTATCTCGAATTCTAATAAAGGTCTCATCAATGAGAATGATTCCGTTTAATTTTACTTCATCTTGATAATTCATAAGCGAATGAAAGACAAGATATCGATAGTAATGGGCTGTTTTTATATCTATTTTTAAGTTTCTTGCTATGACACTTAATGCGACATCATCTACCATGTATCCAATGAACTTTTTAAATGTATGTTCACTTGTTTTCAAATACTTAATGGGAGAGTTATTTAAAATAAAGGTTTTCTTACAGGATTTACAATAATATCTTTGCACTTGGTTTTTTGATAATCCATTTTTAATTAATTGTTGTTTGGTCCCGCACTTTTGACAAATATATAATCTGGTCATACGACGTTCCATAACGAGAAAAGCGAGCACTCTACCCCAAGGAACGTCGCCAAACAATTCGAGGGTAAAGTACTCGCTTTTCTCGTCCCTTATTAGAATTGTTTGGCAAATTTATTATACCATTTTTTTAGTTTGTTTACATTTGTTTTTTAAGTAAGCTTATTATGGCTAAATTTGGCTTAAAGGTAATACTGTCATCAACTTTTATCACCAAACGTTAGTTTTTTTTT
>PGXL01000049.1 GCA_002839095.1 Tenericutes bacterium HGW-Tenericutes-2
GTGCTTAATTCGATTATAAATCAAAAACAAATAAAGATACAAAAAAATATAAGAAAGGATAATCAAACCATCTACTAAAGACGTTTTGATTATACAAGACTTTATGAGAACAAAAATCAAAATAACAAATTCTTTTATTATGCCTAACTACTCGTTAATAATTGCACTATTGATATATTATAAGTATTTTGGAGGTTTATATATTGTGGTAGATATTCTTGTTGGTATCATTATTTCTGTATTGATAATCTATAATTTATATCCGTACTTTGGGATACCACTAGTAATTAAAGATGGCTTTCTACATAAAAAATTTTACTTTATTACAAATAAACTTGAGATTAATGAATATACTACCATTCGACACGGGACCTGGTTAAACTTAAAATATACATTTAAAAAATTGGTTGTTAAAAATAATGATAAAAAAATAGTAATCTATGATATTTATAAAGACTCATTAATCTCTATAGAGAACTTGATATTAGACTACATCAAGAGAAAAATATAATTCTTATGGTAAATTCTACTAATATCAAAAGTTTACTTTGATTATGGACTTTTCCCTTCTGAATATGATTTATATTATAACTTTGATTCTGTTTTGGATGATCAACTTGATTATTATGATATTTATGTAAACGATTTGAAATACTCCCGATATATCGTTTCTTATGATGAACAAGGAAATCCACTAGAGATTACTAATATTATATATATTAATTTAGACGAATTAGAAGAAGATATTTATGATGAAGATGATGTAAAAGTCTATGGTCACGCTACTCTTGAATGGGAAGCTAGAACATTGATGTCAATTTCTATTTATGACGACTATAATACACTTCATGCGGTCATTAATTATACTTATAATGCTGATGGTTATCGCACTAGTAAAACGATTACTGAGGGGTTAAATTACAAACAATATACATATGATTTGCTAGGAAGTAACGTTATTCATGAAGAAATATACAGTGTAATAAATTTAGTTCAAACAACTCGAGATATTTATTATACTTATGATTTTGATGGAACCTTGGTAAGTTTTAATCTAAACTCAGAAGATTATTTCTATATTAACAACATTCAAGGTGATATAGTAGCGATTGTCGACCAAGATGGAAATGTCGTTGTAAAATATGACTATGATTCCTATGGAAACATAATTCAAAAAAGTATTGATCCTGGATTTAAAAACGTATATAAAGCAAATTCATATACTTATCGTGGTTATCGATATGATATAGAGACTGGACTCTATTATTTACAATCAAGATACTATAATCCTGAAA
>PGXL01000050.1 GCA_002839095.1 Tenericutes bacterium HGW-Tenericutes-2
TTACAAGTCAATGTTACTGATGACATTAACTATCAATTTAATCGTAAAAATGAGGGTTTTCTGCTATTTGAAAACTCTTTTTGTTGCTGTTGTGATTTCGCTTCTCCAAGTTATTTTTTGACGGATTGCTTTCTCATATAATCAAGGCACCATCGAATTTGATGAAAGGAGGAAAGTACATGCCTGTCAACGGAACAGGGAAAGTTCAGAATCGTGACCAAGCCACACCACTACCAAGGTTTTATCTGATTGAACACAGAAACAATCTGGGTTTATCGGTTGAAGAAGTATCAAGAATGTTGAATCTCTCACACTATTACTATTACCAAATAGAAAGTGGTCGAAGGGGTCAAAAACTACCGATTCCACTCGTGTTAGAACTCATAAATGTTCTACAGATCGATGCGATCAAATTTCTAGAACTAGAAAGTGAACATGTAAAGAAACATAACGAATTCAATCGGATGAAGTAAAAAAAGACGCCAAGCTTGTATTTGGGGTACAAACCTGGCCAGTAGAAAAGCGACCGCCCTTCTACAACTCCGATTATACAACGCAAATCAAATTATACAAACCATTGAAAGGATAAAAATGGACGACAAGGGCTTTTTTCGAGAGATAATCGATATTTATATACAGAGATTCGATATCAAAGAAAACACCAAGCGATCCTATGGGAAGATGCTTGCCCAGTTCGCTGAGTTCGCTGATGGCTTGCCTAACCTACCAACCAGGCAAGATGTCATGGCTTATCGTGAACAACTGAAGTCCAGATTGAGAGCTGCATCCGTTCAAAAACACATCGTAGTGATAAGGGGATTTTATCGATGGTACTACATTGAGGGATTTGGACCTAATGCAGCTGAAGGTGTAAAAGGTATGAAGATTGAATCCGACTTTAAGAGGGAATCACTTTCACTTGAAGCGGCCATAAAACTATTAAACAGAGCGAAACGCTATGCGAGTAAGAGCATCATTGGAAAAAGAGATCATGCTCTGATCGCGCTATTATTAACAACCGGATTAAGAACAATTGAAGTGGAAAGAGCAGATGTGGATGATATCAGCTTCGTTGATGAAACCAAGGTGTTATACATCATGGGTAAAGGTCACGATGAGAAGGATGCGTATGTCAAACTCTCTCCAGAAGTGTATGGCTTGATTGAAGACTATTTGATCGAGCGACAAGATGAATATAAACCACTCTTCATTAATCATACAAAACCCTATCAGGGAACAAGACTTAGGACACGAATGATTAGTATGGTGGT
>PGXL01000011.1 GCA_002839095.1 Tenericutes bacterium HGW-Tenericutes-2
GATTACAAGAAAAAATAAAAGAGCTCTCTCCGGTTGACTATCGGAAACAAGCTCTATCTACTCTTTTTTAATAACTGTCCGTTTTTAGCGAACTAACTCGGATTGCCCTATTCCTTTTCGTTTTCATTTTCTAACTCTCTAACTTCAATATTAACCTCTAATACTTTTTTTGTATCAGCACCAGTAATCGTTACTGTTAAATTTTTATAATTAAATACTTCTCCAATACTTGGGATTTTACCTAACTCGTCCTGAGCCCAACCATTAACAGTTGAAAACTCTAGCTCTTCATCAATTCCAAGTTCTTCAAAGACATCTTCTAAATCTGCATAGCCTTTTACACGATAATTCTTTTCATCAATTTTGATCATCTGCTCAATAATTTCATCATGTTCATCCCATATATCGCCAACAATTTCTTCTAAAATATCCTCCATCGTGACTATACCTAAGGTTCCACCAAATTCATCCTTTACAATTGCCATATGTGACTTATATTCCTGAAGAAGCTCTAATAAATTTGATACCTTCATGTATTCAGTTACAAATACTGGTGGCTTTATAATAGTATCAAGTGCTTGTTTCTCTAATAAGACTCGATTATAGAAGTCCTTATGATTAATGATCCCTATGATATGATCGATATTGGTGTCATATACAGGTAATCTTGAATATCCTGAGTGTCTAAAAGCATGGGTAATTTTCTTTAAATCGTCATTTTCTGATATCGCTACGACATTGACTCTTGGTGTGAAAATCTCTTCAACCTTTAAATCATCAAAGTCAATCACACTACGAATTAAATCTCCCTCATTCTCATTGATTCCACCTTCTTGTTGAACCTCTGAAACATAGGTTAATAGCTCATCCTCTGTTGTTGGTGCTTCCTTTTGAAATTTGAAAAGTCTATTCATTAGCTTTTGCCATAAAGAGAAAATAATATTGAGCGGTGTTAATAAAAACATAAACATCATAAGTATTGGTGTAACTGCTAAAGCGAAGGTTTCGGGTATTCTTTTTGCCATACTCTTTGGTGTGATTTCACCAAATATAAGAACGAGGGTTGTCATTACTGCCGTTGATATGGTTACTCCAGCATTCCCCCAATAACGCACAAAAATCACTGTTGCAAGTGATGCAGCACCGATATTGACAATATTGTTTCCTATTAATATAGTTGTTAGTACTCTATCAAAGTTTTCTGATAAATTTAATGTTCTTTTCGCTCCGTGATGACCATTTTGAGCAAGATGCTTAATCTTGATCTGATTGAGTGACGAAAAAGCAGTTTCAGTTGCGGAAAAAAACGAGGAAAAAAGTATTAATATTGCAAGTACTACGATCTGCCATATAACTTCATTATCCATAATAATTCACATTACTCCTCAATATAACTCTCTTCAATCAATGGTTTCGTTACCTTAACTTTAGATATAATTTTATCCTCAGTTTTCAGCACTTCAAACTTAAATCCATTGTATTGAATTACAACTTCTTCATTTTCTAATGGAAAACGACCAAGCTGTCCTAGGATAAACCCACTCAATGTATCATAATCATCAACAGGTAAATCCGCTTCTATAACATCTTCAACGTCATTGATGGATATTAATCCATCGACCTCATAAACACGATCACTAACTTGCTTGATTGAATCTTCGTCTTCATCATATTCATCAAATATGTTTCCAACGATTTCTTCAATTAAGTCTTCAATGGTAACTATACCTGCTGTTCCACCGTATTCATCTAATACAACAGCGATATGATTTTTTTGTTTTTGCATTTCCTTGAAAAGATCACTTGTCTTTTTAGATTCAGGAATAAAGTATGGTGGTCTTAACAAAGCCTTCATTGAGAATTTTTCTTCACTATTATCTATATATTTTAATAAGTCCTTCACATGCAATGTACCAATGATATGGTCAATTGAATTCTCATATACGGGGAATCTTGTGTATTGCTCAGTCCTAACATATTCTAAAATCTGAGCTTTTGTGGCTTTCACTGATAATGCTGATATTTCCGTGCGATGGGTCATGATTTCATCAACTGTTGTATCAGAGAAATCGAAAATGTTTTGAATCATTTCGCCTTCTTCTTCATCAATATTTCCAGTTTTACTACTTTCTTCCACGATTGAACGAATTTCTTCCTCAGTAACCCTGCGATCACCTTCACTAGGCTTTAAGCCAACAAATCTTCCGACTAGGCTTGAAAGTTGAGTTAGAATCCATAAAACAGGTGCCATTATTCTTGTTAAACCAGTTACAAAGCCTATGGTTCCATAAGCGATTTGATTTGGATATTTATTTGCTAGTCGTTTTGGTATCATTTGACCTATAACGACATGGAATACAAGTAATATTAATGCGATGATTGTAATGACAAGTGGTTCTACGATAGGATTTGGTGAATTAAACCATTGAACAACATCATTACTAAAAGTATCTAATGCAATCGCACCATTAATAAGTGCAATTAATGTCACAAGCATTTGAATAGTTGACAAATATTTTTTAGGTTCTTCAGTAAAATTCTGAACCTTGTATGCTTTCTTATTTCCCTTTTCAGCATCTAAATTGACCTTGTTATCACTAATAACAACGAGTGCAACTTCGCTTGCTGCTAAAATAGCAGATAAAAAGATTAGAAATAACATGACTAAACTTGAAGCTAACATGTTAATCCCTCACTTTCATAACAAAAAAAGACACCAAAAAAAGCATCGTGCTTGATATCTTTGAATTCCGGATATGTTGGATCGTCGATCCTACTACTGCATTCTTCCATTTTTACTTTTAAGTCCTCCATCACCATGTGATATAAATATCATACTCTTTTTATAGTCAAAAGTCAATATTTTTCAAGTATTGAGGCATTATTCATTTTATCCAAGAACTGCTTGAAGTGTCTAAAAATTTGTGTTAAAATGGATGTATGAAGGGGAGTAGTTAGCCCTAAATTAATCGTCAGTACGGCGTAATGCCCGGTTAATTTCAAGATTATCTTGTAACGAGACCTTCAAGACTTTTTTGTCTTGAGGGTTTTTATTATTTAAACACGAAGACAAATAGTCCAAAAATTGATAAAGGATGCGTACAAGTCATGCAAATTTTTCTACATGCTTTAGTTTTAGTTACTGGGTTTGTTTTCCTTATTAAAGGAGCCGATTTCTTCATTGTTTCATCGAGTTCGATTGCGAGAAAGTTTAATGTTTCACCCCTAATCATTGGTTTGACCTTAGTAGCTTTTGGTACAAGTCTTCCTGAACTAGGTGTGAGCTTTGCTGCTGCATTATCAGCTCGGGCTCAAGGAACAACAGCTGATATCGCGATGGGTAATGTTATTGGATCCAATATCGCAAATATTACATTGATTTTAGGATTTAGTGCAGTTGTGATGCCTTTAGCTGTGAAAAGAACAATGTTTAAGCAAGAATTCCCTTTCTTGATTGTAATAACAATCTTAATTTCAGTCTTAGCATTTTTCTTCCAATCGGATGCTATAATTGTATGGTGGGAAGCTTTAATTTTATTAATGTTTTTCGCTTATTATATGTATTTAATGCTAAGAAGTCATAAGGAATCAAATCATGTCGAAGAAATCAAAGTAATTGATATGAAAAAGGCGATTACATTTCTTATAATTGGCTTAGCTGGTGTATCATTAGGTGGTTATATGGTTACATATGGTGCAGAGTATTTATCTGTTCAGTTGCTTGAAAATGTCTTTGGAATGGAAAGAACAAGAGCGATAACCTTAGTCGGACTTAGTGTTGTTGCGTTAGGAACTTCTCTTCCTGAGCTTGTGACTTCAGTCATGGCATCCAAAAAGGGTGAAAATGAAATTGCGATTGGTAATGTCTTAGGATCAAATGTGTTCAACACATTATGGATTGTTGGGCTTGCCGGTTTAGTTACACCACTGAGAATGAATCAAGATGTTTTGATTGATACTGTCATTTTGATTGGTATTACATTACTTATGATCTTATTCGCATTCACTAAAAAATCTATTTCTAAGGGTGAAGGCTGGATACTCGCATTGATTTACTTTGCATATATTGCATATATTATCATTAGAGCATTAGGACTTATTTAATACAAAAACAACCTTCAACGAGGTTGTTTTTTTTTGATTTAAAAACTTATATTGAGTAATAAAAACCTTTTAGTATATCCTTTAATTCATCTGTATGAACGATATAATCATGATGTGCTCGCTTGGGTATAACCTTTAGGGTTGAATTTTTTATATGTCTAGCAATTCTTTTTGTATGTGTTTCTCGAACAACATCATACTCACCTGCTAACACCATGACTGGTGTTTTTATTTTATTTAAATCCTGATTTCGAATATTTGGCTGTTCTAACATCATTTTTTCATATGGACTTTTGGTCTTCTCATAATTTTCTAAGCTGATTTTTGTTATCCTTGGAAGGATTCCCTTTGGATTCATATTTGCCCCAGCAACCACTACTTTTTCAAATAGATCTGGGTATGCTATAGATAACAATAACCCAAGAATACCACCATCAGAAAAACCAAAGAAAAATGGCCTTTCAATACGAAGTTTTTGAATAAACAAATAGAGATCATATGCCATGATACTATAATCATAATCATCCGTCATAGAGCTTTTACCATGGTTTCTCATATCGATTGAATATATAGTAAAATCATTTTTCAATGACTCTGTTAACTCATCAAAGATATGGAGATCTTCTCCATTTCCATGAATCAATATTAGTGGCTTACCTGAGCCCTTTTTTTCAAAATTCAGTTCGATATTTCCTACATAAAGTTTCATATGTTCTCCTAAATAAAAAGGTCCCGAGGGACCTAGTTATGCCAATGTGCATAAGCCATGTTCTGTTCCCTTATAAAGGGTGTGACCATTTATCTCTACATAGTAGCATACTTGAGCTTTAATTCGCTCTTGTACGTGCCCCTACCAAATTTGGGTTGCTAGCTTGAGGGGTTTACCGCGTTTCATCTTTCCATTTCTAGAAAGCTCGTTTCTGTGGCACGTTTTGTCCTAGATCATAGTTTCCTTTAGACCATCAGACGCCGTTACGATCTCTCGTACCCTAGGTTATTTTTTCCCTAGGCACAAACACTACATCCATCTCAGAATGTGCTAGCATGGACTTTCCTAACCTATAAATAGGCTCGGTCACCTTCCATTGACTTATAAATTATATCATAAATCATTTTAAACAACAATGATTTTAGCGATTTGTATCCGTAGTTAAATCAACAATCTGTTGAGCCTCCAAAGCATCCTCAAGTTCTTCAGTAGCTGTTTTTTCTTCTTCCTCAGCAACTACATGAACTTCTTTCATGATGACAACGATTTGATTTGGATCATTTTTTATTGTTATTCCTTTGGGAACTTTAAGATCTTTAACCTTAATATCATCGCCAAGTTCAAGCTTTGATACATCAATATCAAATGAGGAAACCCCAGATCCTGGAATATACTCTGCAGTAATTTCTGATAATGCAAGTTCTGCATATAATGTCTTATTAAAAAATGCTTCCTTGCCTAATAATTCCACCGGGATTTGTGTAGTCATCGTTTCCTTCGGTGTTACTCTATGTAAATCAAAATGAATGATTTCATGTGGATTTAAAATGTTTGATTGAATATTCTTAATATACACATGATGGTATTTTCCATCCACTCTAACCTTAAAGGTTTTATTCTTTCCATAGGTTTTAATCGCCTCTAAAACCTCACTTTTTTCTGCTTGAACTGATGTGGACTCTATGGATTTTCCATACATCACACCAGGTACTAAATTCTCTTTTCTAATATCATTTAATTTTTCTGTTCTAAGTTCTAATTTCATATCTTGCTCCTTTCAATATTATCTCTATTATATCAAAAATGAGCTTTTTATGCAAATCAACAGCCTCATAACAGCCTTACTGCGCAATTCATAAAAAAAATGAAGAGGTTATCTTCATTTTTATTTAATCGTTTTTAGTTATGCCTTAGCTCTTTTTTGTGCTACAGTTTCTACCACTTTTTCATCAATAACTGATGCTACAACCGGTTTAACAACCACTGGTTCTTCTTCAGCTACGATATGTTCTTTCACGTGAGCAATCACTTGATCCATATCTTCTAAAATGACGATACCATGACCTAGGTTTAAATCCCTTACATGAATAGAATCTCCAATTTTTAAATTGGATACATCAACTTCAATCTTTGATAAACCTTGTCCAGGTGCGAACTCGACATCAAGCATATCTAGTTCCTGTAAAAGTAAATAGGATTGTCCATGGAAAGCTTCCTTACCGAGCAATTGAATTGGAATAGTTGTCTTAAACATATCCTTTTCAGAAACTCTATGCAAGTCGAAATGTAGAATTGTTTCAGGTAGTAAGATTCTTCCTTGAGTATATTTGATATAGACATCATGTGTTACTCCATCCAGTTCAGCCTTGAAGGTCATACTCTTGCCATATTTCTTCAATGCTTCCTTGAATTCTTTTTCATCAACTTGTACATTGACAGGTGAGATCCCCTTCCCATACATAACTCCAGGCACTTGACGTGCCTCTCTAACCAATCTTAAAGATTCGGTTCTTATTTGTAGTTTCATTTCTTTTTCCCTTCCATTACGGCTTTATTATACCACCAATTCAAAGAATAAACTCATTTCTGAGTATTATACTTTATTTCACATTGATAAAAAAATGAGACTCGAAATTTGAGTCTCATTTGTACGTTATTTAACAGTTAATGCATCTTTTCTTGAAAGATCTACTCTGCCCTTATCATCGATTCCGATGCACTTGACTAGTATTTGGTCTCCCATAGAAACGATATCTTCAACCTTTTCAACTCTTTCTTTAGCTAGTCTAGAAATATGAACTAGACCTTCAGTACCTGGCCATAATTCTACGAAGCAACCGAATTTTTCAATACGAGTTACTTTACCTTCATAGATTTCACCAACTACAGCTTCTCTAACTAAAGCAGCAATTCTTTCCATTGCTCTATCTACCCATTTCATATCAGAATGCATGAGGTAAACGCGTCCAGTTTGTTCGATGTCAATCTTAACCATGTTATTATCTTCGATAATTTGAGTGATGATCTTTCCACCAGCACCAATTACGTCTCTAATCTTATCAGGATTAATTTGCATCATCTTCACTTTTGGAGCATATTTAGACATTTCAGTTCTAACAACTGGAACGACCTTATTCATATGATCTAGGATGTGTAGTCTAGCAATTCTTGCTTGTTCTAAAGCTTCTTTAAAGATTTCTCTAGTAATACCTGAAATCTTTATATCCATTTGAATAGCAGTAATACCTGTTTTAGTTCCTGCAACCTTAAAGTCCATATCGCCTTCATGATCTTCCATCCCTTGGATGTCAGATAAAATCGTGTAATATTCGCCTTCTTTGATTAATCCCATAGCAATACCAGCAACTGGAGCCTTTAGTGGAACACCAGCAGCCATTAACGCCATTGAACCAGCACAAATCGTTGCTTGTGAAGATGAACCGTTAGATTCAAGAATTTCTGATACAACACGAATTGTATATGGGAATTCTTCTTCATTTGGTAAAACCTGTAAAAGTGCTCTTTCACCAAGTGCACCATGACCAACTTCTCTACGGCCAACAAAACCATAACGTCCTGTTTCACCTACTGAGAATGGTGGGAAATTGTAATGTAGCATAAATCTCTTTGTGTCTTCTAGTCCTAGTCCATCAATAATTTGGTTTTCACGTAGTGCTCCTAGTGTAACAACACCTAAAGCTTGTGTTTGACCTCTTGTAAATAATGCTGAACCATGTGTTCTTGGAAGGACATCAATTCTTGAATCTAGAGGTCTAATTTCATCAACCTTACGTCCATCAGGGCGCACTTTGTCTTGAGTAATTAGTCTTCTAACTTCTGCAGTAACGATACCTTCGACAACTTTTTTAACTTGTCCTAGGTAATCCTTTTGTGCTGTTTCGTCAAATACCTTGACACCATCAATTTCCTTGAAGAATGATTTCTTCTTGAATTTTTCTAATGTTTCTTCAGTAAGTTGATCGATAGCATGATATCTTTCAAGCTTATCAAATATTGACACTGCCTTAATCATACGATCATAAACAAAGTCAGTAACTTCTTTTTTAACTTCAGCTGGAACTGCGAAATTATCGAAATCCATTTTTTCAGTGTTGAAATCTGCTTGGATCTTTTCTTGGAAAGAAACGAGTTCTTTAATCGCGTCATGACCAAACATAATCGCATCTAGCATCACTTCTTCAGTTACTTGTTTTGCTCCTGCTTCAACCATGTTGATTGCAGTTTTTGTACCTGCAACAATTAAGTCAATATCAGAAACTAAGAGTTGATCTGGAGTTGGGTTGATAATGAATTCATTATTTATTCTACCTACTTGAACCCCTGCAACTGGTCCATTGAATGGAATATTAGAAATACCTAGAACTAAGGATGAACCTAGTAATGAAGCCATTTCTGTAGTGCATTCTGGATCACTTGATAATACGGTATTAATGATTTGGACTTCATTCTTAAATCCATCTGGAAATAGTGGACGAAGTGGTCTATCAATTAATCTTGAAGTCAGTGTTTCATGCTCTGATGGTCTGCCTTCTCTTCTTAAGAATCCTCCTGGAATCTTACCTGCTGCGTAAAGCTTCTCTTGATAAATTACCATTAAAGGGAAAAAGTCTTGAGTTGAAGCTTCATTTCTCGCTGTTACAACGCTTAATACTGTAGATTCTCCGTAAGTAATCATTGCAGAACCATGAGCCTGCTTTGCTACTTCTCCGATTTCAACACGTAAGGTTCTACCACCTAACAGTGTTTCGTAAGTCTTTTTTTGCATGATATAAAATCTCCTTCATTTTATATGTCTATTTTCTTATCTATAGCCTTATATATAATACCACAAAATAGATACATTGTATATCAATAAATAAAAAAGGAAGCTTGCGCTTACCTTTTAACGACGTAATCCTAATTTTTGAATTAAATCTTGATATCTCTTAACATCTTTGTTACGAAGATATCCAAGCAATCTACGTCTGTGTCCGATCTTAACGAATAAGCCGCGACGTGAATGGAAATCGTGAATATGCGTTTGTAGGTGACCGTTTAAATCGTTGATTTCTTGTGTAAGAACTGCGACTTGAACTTCTGGTGAACCAGTGTCCCCTTCTTTTTGTGCATAAGCCTTAATGATTTCATTCTTCTTTTCTTTCGAAAGTGCCATTGTTTTTCATCCTTTCTCGAATAACTAAAGACAGGGTTGGCGTTCCCGTATCCTTGTTACCGCCTTTTATATTGTAGCATTTTATTTTATAAATGCAACGATAATCAATTAAATTTTGACAAATTGGTCAACATTCACAACAAATACAGTTGCTCCACCAACTTCGACTTCGATTGGTAATGCTGAAAATGAGCCAAACTCATTCACGATTGTATTTGGTACGAGTTTTGTACGCTTCTTACTGTGAGCCTCAATGATTTCTAATGCCTGTGGAACCTTCTCATCGTTAACACCAATTAAGAATGTAACATTCCCTGCTCTTAGGAATCCGCCTGTAGTTGCAAGACGTGTTGAAAAGAATCTATCCTTTACTAATGCCTTTTGAACTTTGTTTGCATCATCGTTTGAAACGATAGCAATGATTAGTTTCATATAATCACCTCGTACAATTATTATATCATATATTTTTTAAATTGTAAGTTTTCGAATTGCCATTTCATCTTTTTTAAGTTGTTCAATTAATTCCTTCTTTGATTTGAATTTGAGTTCCTGTCTTAAGTAGTGCATAAAGACTATATCAATCCTTTTTCCATATATATCTCTGTTAAAATCTAAAATATTAATCTCTAGTCTTTTTTCAAAGCTAAAATTTAAAGTTGGATTATTACCGATATTAGCCATTCCATGATACCATTTGCCATCGACCAATACTTTTACATAGTAAACACCACTTTTAGGCAAGTAATATGTAGAATAATCAATATTAGCTGTTGGGAATCCTAATTTATGCCCGATTTTATTTCCATGAACAACAATACCCTTAATATCATAATGCCTATTTAAAAGTTTTCTTGCTGATCCAAGATCTCCTGATGCCAAAAAGTCTTTAATGTAGGTTGTAGATACTCTGGTGTGATTATAGACAAGGTCATCGACTACATCGACAAAGAAATATTTTTTTAAATCACTAATCGTTCCTTCACCACGATATGCGAATCTTGCATCACGGCCGATTACTAATCGTTTCACGTGAATTGATCTTAAAAACTCAATAAACTGCATGACAGTTAATTCAGAAAATGCTGTGTCAAAATCAATAATGAATGCAAAATCCAGTGGATATCTAGAAAAAAGCTCGATTTTATCACTCTTTTGGGTTAAAGTTCTAAATGTTTGCTTGCGCAACACCTCAGATGGGTGTGGGTAAAAGGTAATAACAGCGTGCTTTGTATCCTTGTAGGATAAAACACGCTCAATGAGCTGTTGGTGACCAAGATGAAGTCCATCAAAATTACCCATGGTAACTGTCAAAGGTGCTTCATTTTGAATTAAGTTATATTTTGAAGAGATAATTTTCATATTGACTCCTAAAAGATGATGACCGGTTTATATTGATTGGTTGAAACAACCTCATAATACGCTATATTTTCTAAGGCTTCGTTTTTAACTAAAAAGGGTAGATCGGTTTCTATTTGTCTATGATCTAGGTAAACGCCATTTTTAACTAGTTTAATCATATATTCATTTAATACAATACTATTGGTATCAGAAAAGTAATCGTCTAATGAGATTATATCATTCTTATCAATTTCGTCAATATTTTTTGCATGCTCGAGCATATATTTACCTACACTCACTCTTTTTAAGGTAGATAATGCAGCATAGGTCTTCAGTTTCTCTGCAAGATCAACTGCTATACTTCGAATATAGGTTCCCTTTGAAACATTGACATAAAAAGAAAATTCGTTATTTTTAAATGGAGAAGTGATATCAAATCGAGTGATAGTAACCTCTCTTGATTCTCTTTCTATCTCAATTCCTTCTCTTGCTAGCTCATAGAGCTTCTTTCCATCCTTTTTAATTGCTGAATACATAGGAGGAACTTGATGATAGGTTCCAATCATTGACAGGATCTCTTTTTTAAGCTCTGATTCAGTAAAAACTGGTGTATCTGAATTGATAATAGTTCCTGTTATATCATAGGTATCGTAATGATTTCCAAAAACAACTGTTCCTTCATAGGCTTTATCTAAATTTGAAAATAGGTAAGCAAGCTTTGTTGCCTTACCTAAGCATAAAATTAAAAGACCGCTTGCAAAAGGATCGAGCGTTCCTGTATGTCCAATTTTATCTATGTGAAGCTTCTTTTTAATACGATAAACGACATCATGTGATGTCAAACCTATTGGCTTATTTACAAGCAAGAATCCATCCATTTAATCACCATACTTATTATACTAAAAAATAGGCAATAAAAAAAGCACTTGCGTGCTTTAATTATTTGAATTGGTTCATCCAAGCTGCTACTCTTTCTTTTGGTTGGTAACCACTTTGACGGTCAACTTCTTCTCCATCTTTGTATAATACAACAGTTGGAACACTACGAATCCCTGCTTCAATAGCTTGATTTCTAAATAAATCAATGTCTACACGCCAAAATTTCACATCTGCCATGTCTGTGCTAATTGATTCTAACACTGGTTTAAGCATCTTACATGGTCCACACCATGTTGCGAAATATTGTACAACCACTAAACCTTGGTGTCCAACGACTTCTTGGTAATCCTGTCCTTGATAATCAATCATTAAATTTTCCTCATTTCTTTATTAATTTCAATTTCTATTATATAGTTAAAAAGTTGTTAAATCAAGCCTTTCGCACTATTTTAGGGTGATTATTGTAACCCCATTTAAGCCCTCTCCTTCGCCACCAAATCTAGAAGATTTGATGTAAGTTGATGACCTAATATAGTCATAAACAGCCTTCCTAACAGCTCCACTACCAAATCCATGAATAATACGCATTGACTGCATTCCTGTTAATATTGCTGAATCAATGGCCTGATCCATCGCTTCTTTAACCTCTTCAAAGCGGTATCCTCTTAAATCAAGTTCAAAGCTTGCCTTTTTTTCAGGTATTTGTTCACTTGATCTTTTTTCTTGCTTGACTAGCTTTTTGACTTCCTTTTTCTTTTCATCTTTACGTAAATCGGTTTTCTTAAAATGGAGATCAAATTTACCAAAAATAACCTGGTAATCATCATTTTTGATTGATACTATTTTACCATACTGTTGGTAAGGAATGATAAAAACTTCATCTCCAATAGCTAGTTCATCTGTTAATCGGTAAGAATCATCTGCTTTACTACCTTGATTGAGCTGGAACTTGATTGCTGCTATCTCAGGATTTGTGAGTTTACTCTTTGTTTGAAGCTCGTTAATAATCAATCTAGCTTCATCCTTGAGTTGATTCCATTTCGCTTCTTCTTTAAATTTAATATTCTCAATGATTGCATCTTGTTCCTTAAGTAGTTTTTCTCTAGCTTGCTGAAATTCCTTCTTTTCTCTTCTTGCTTCAGCAAGTTCTACCAAAAGCTTTTCCTTTTGTCTTTCAAAATAGAGCATTTCATCATTTAACTTTTCCATGACCTTTGCTAGATCAGTTTGTCTACCCTGATAAACAGTTTCAGCATCCTTGACGACCTCTTCTTTTAGGCCTAAACGTCTTGCAATTAAAAATGCATGTGAAGAGCCGGTTGTACCCATTTGAAGGTAATAGAGAGGCTTTAATGTCTTCTTATCGAATGCTACACTAGCAGTCGTCATATTTTGTTGTTCATATGCATAGCTCTTCAGTTCAGAGTAGTGCGTTGTAACCATCATTCGAACATCATAGGATTTAAAGACATTAAGGATTGCTATAGCAAGTGATACCCCTTCATTCGGATCAGTACCTGAGCCTAATTCATCGAGTAATACTAATGTATTATCCTTAACTTCATTAATCATTGAAATAATTTTAGTTAGATGAGAAGAGAATGTTGATAATGATTGCAGGATAGATTGTTCATCACCGATATCGGCGAATACTTGATCAAATATGGACAAATTGGATTCTTCATTTGCAGGTATTAAAATCCCACATTGCATCATGAGTGTTAATAAACCTACTGTTTTTAAAGCAACTGTCTTACCACCTGTATTTGGACCTGTAATGAGTAAGGTTTTGATATCCTTATTAAGTTCAAGGGTAATAGGTACAGCTGTTTTTTGATCTAATAATGGATGCTTAGCCTTCACTAAAGATATATGTCCTTCTTGATTAACATTGGGTTTAACAGCATTTAACCCAATCGCGTATTGTGCCTTGGATGCATTAAAATCAAGACTTAAAAATAAATCTAAATTATCCTTCAAAGTGGATGAACAAGCATGCACTTCTTCGCTTAATAAAGCAATTATTTTCTGAATTTCCTTTTCTTCTGAAACCTTTAAATGCTCTATTTCTGCAGTGATTTGTCTAGTCGCTTCAGGTTCAATGTAAACCGTTTGTTTACTCGCAGACATATCATGAACGACACCTTTAATTTTATTCTTATAGGTATCCTTTACTGGAATACAGTATCTATTGTTACGAATAACGATAACCATTTCATTTAAATATGCACTTTGATCGGTTAGAATACGGTGCAATTTATCCTGTAATTGCTTATCTAGCTTACTTAACTCCCTACGAATCTTTAAAAGCTCAGGAGTTGCATCATCTAATACTACACCATCTTCATCTATTTTTGAATGGATATAGGATAGTAAGGATTGATGATTATGCATGTCATCAAAATAGTGTTGCAACGTTCTAAATGGAATTTTATTTCGAATGGCTTCTCGGTAGTATTTTAAAATGTCTCTTTCCATAGCAAGAAATAGCCTAATATATAAGAGCTCCTGAATTGAAAACACACGCTCTAATCCAGCATATTTCAGTAACTCATGAATATCATAATCCGGGATTAAAGGTATAGAACCCGCTCTTTGAAGAACCGATGTCATATCCATGACTTCGTCAAGCTGACGCATAATCACATCATAATCTGTAATTGGCTCTAGATTATTGATTTCATTTTGAATTGTCTCAGATTTCGCATATCTAGAAATCTCGTTAAGTATTTGATTTAGCTCTAGGGCTTTCGTCATAAATCGCATAATTGCCACCTTTTTTTGAATAAATGTGATATAATAATATTAATAGGAGATTAACTTCAAATGAAACATTACACCATTTCTGTTACGGAACACGAACTTGAAAAACTGAATAAGGTATACCAATTCCACCAAATATCTGATGACAATCAATATTTGCTTTTTCATGCTGTTCACAACAACATCGATATCCTTGGATATAAAACCGGAAAGGTCTTATTACAAGGCAAAGAAGTTACTCACGAACTGATTTCTATAAAAAAACACCTTGGACGTGAAGATTATGCAGCAATTGGTTCTGATGAAGTCGGTACAGGTGATGTATTTGGACCTGTTGTCGTCTGTTCTGCATATGTCAATACAAGTGATATAACATATCTAGAGAGTTTGAATGTCAGAGATTCTAAGAATATGAATGATAAGATGATCATTCAAATAGCACCTAAGATTGCACAACGCTTAATCCATTCCTTATTGATACTGACTCCAAAGAAATATAATGGTCTAGTTGAACAAGGTTTAAACCTAAATAAAATAAAGGCACTGCTTCATAATCAAGCAATTATCAAGACTTCTTCTAAGCTAGAAGAAACTGTCCCAGTCATTGTTGATCAATTCTGCACACCTCAATTATACTTTAATTATATTAAAGATGAAACCCTAATTTATAGGGATATCGAATTTCACGTTAGAGCAGAGTCCGTTCATTTATGTGTTGCTGCAGCATCTATTATTGCTAGATACGCCTTTTTAGTTAAAATGAAGGAATATAGTGATAAGTTAGGAATCGAACTCTTAAAGGGTGCTGGTAAGGAAGTTGATGAGTTAATAAGAACTATCTATGATTCAAAGGGTAAACCTTCTCTTCAATTAATCGCTAAAATGAATTATAAAAATATTACGAAACAGAATCTTCTCTAAGTTTACTTAGAAAATCCTTAAACACTTGGGGCATTTCGGCTGTAAAAGTCATTTGCTCTTTTTTTATTGGATGAACAAATGAAAGCTTTTCAGCATGTAAAAACTGCCCAGTTGAGCCAATTGTGTCCTTTGGACCATAAATAGGATCACCTACAATTGGGTGATGAATATAGGAAAGATGAACACGAATTTGATGTGTTCTACCTGTTTCTAGCTTGCAGGAAAGTAATGTATATTTTTCAAATCTTTCAATGACCTTGAAATGCGTAACTGCATGCTTTCCTTCAGCAAGTACAGCCATTTTTAATCTATTTTTAGGGTGTCTCATGATTGGAGCGTTAATCGTTCCTTCATTTTCTTCAAATGAACCATAAACAAGTGCGATATAATCTCTAGCAATATCGTGTTCCTTTAAGTCTTCTGATAAAATTTGGTGTGCTTTATCATTTTTAGCGACGACTAAAAGACCAGAGGTATCCTTATCGATTCGATGCACAATTCCTGGTCGAATGACACCATTGATTGAAGAAAGCTCTTCAACCTGATGTAATAAACCATGAACAAGTGTTGGTTCATGGTAGCTAGATGCTGGATGAACTACCATTCCTTGTGGTTTATTAACGACTAAAAGATCGTCATCTTCGTAGATAACATCTAAATTCATGTTCACTGCTTTGACATCTAATTTTTTAACTTCTACTTCTTCAATTTGAATTTCATCGTTTAATTTGAGTGTATATCCTGTTTTAACTTTTTGATTATTAACGAGAACATATCCTTCTTTAATTGCATGTTGTACATAGCTTCTACTTTTTTCAACATAGTGTGTTTGATGTAGAAATTGATCTAGTCTTTGACCAATTCCTTCACTACCTTCATTAATTATTATTTTCTGCATTTAATTTCTCCTTTTTTGTGCGCTTTGGTTCCAAGAAAAACAAATCGATACCAAAGAGTACAATGGCAAAGCTCAAGAAAATATCAGCAAAGTTATTATAAAAGTTACCTGTTCCAAAAAGGTTTAATAAAGGACCGAAAAATGGAAATTGCATGAAATCTATAACATAACCATATAAAGCACGGTCAATTGCATTACCAAGTGTTCCACCAATAAATAAAGCAATCGCAATTGAATAAACCTTTTTATTCTTAAAATCTGATTCTAAGAAAAAATATCCAAAAATTGCTAATGCGATGACGGTAGCAATCATAAATAAAATCTGCGCACCAGATAGGAGTCCAAAAGACATTCCATCATTTTGATGATAGGAAAGCTCTAATAAGCGTGGAATCACTACAATATTTGGGCTGTTCAATGGAATACTAGCAGCTGCTAATGTTTTAGTGCCCTGGTCGATTAAAATGAGTAAGAATATTAAAATAGCGCCAATAATCATGAAATCCTCCTAAAGTACAATCGCTAGTATTATAATACCAAGAAACATAAAGAATAAGGAAACAAGTGAACTTTCAACCAGTTGTGGAAGTAATGTATTGTACTCCTCTAATTTTGGATGATAATTTTTTAATAACTTGTAGTAAAAGTAATAATACAAAAATCCCCATGCCATGACCATAATAACCAATAAAATTGCTAAAAATAATGTAAGTTTAGTATATATAAACATGTTGACAATCACCAAAACCGGTAAAAGTAGGATTAATGAGGAAATTAGGAGAGCTCCTAAAACGGACTTAACCACATACTTCATTTTCGTTTCTTTATCGATTAATTTGACAAGTTTTTTAAAGCGTCTAAAAAACATAAAAACTCTATTCATTAATGAGTTCATGGAGCGCTTCGACCGCCTCTTCTATCGTATTTACTACAATGATTTGATATGGATAATTAAGATCAGGAATCTCAGTAAAATGAGATAAAGGAATAAAGAAAACATCGACTTTTTGATAGATTCCAGTGTACATTTTTTGGGTAATTCCACCAATTCTACCGATGGTTCCATCGATCTCAATTGTTCCAGTTCCTGCAATTTTTAGATTACCAATGTTTAGTTTTAGTAAACTTGCGTAAATACTAAGTGTCTGAATCATTCCGCCACTTGGTCCACCAACAATGCTGTTTACTCCAGGAAATTCAAAGCTTGGAAAAGCACTTAGTATCTCGTAGTTAGGATAGAAAATCATATATTGATCTTCATCTGTTTTGGTATATTCAAAATAAAAGAATGTTTCTACATCGTTTACAATACGCATGACTTTGTATCGGATTGTATTTAAATATGCAAGTTGTCTAAACTCTTGATGCGTGTAATTTTCATAGGAATTTCCGTTAACTTCAACGATGATATCACCAATTTCAAGCTCACTTAACCGACTTGGTCTGTAATATATATAAAGCCCTCTATATTCATAATCAATTTCAATCGATGAATCCTCTAGATTAGCAAGCTCATATGCCTTAATCAAGGATGTTTTTAGGGATACAATCTTTGATATTTGTCCAGCTCTAAAATCATCTTTCCACGATGTATCAGATTCTCTTTCTGTCATCGGCTTAATATTCATTGTCCGATCACCTGCTAAAACAAATGACTGGAATGCTGTAATTGGATAATATGAGTAGACGTAAACTGTATTGAAATTATCAAGAAAATCAACATCTTCAATTACAATCGCACTTTGAACAGGGGTAAGTCCTCCTGGTGCAGTCACTGCTAAATTGGTTGGTGCAACCAACACAAAAAGAAGGTACAAGTACGGGAAAGACAAAATTATTAATATTTTTTTATAGCTTTTCAGTAATATTAACATAGCTTATCTCTCCAACTTCAATCTGGCGATAGCTGACGCCAGATGCTTTTAGCATCTTCGTTGCTGCTTCATGTTCCTTGGAGTTTTGATATTTATTGGATTCATAAACAATTTCTTGAATTCCACTTTGAATAATTAATTTGGTGCACTCATTGCATGGAAAAAGGGTGACGTAAATAGACGCCCCTTTTAAATTGGTAGTCGCATTCAATATCGCATTCGCTTCTGCATGGACAACATAAGGATACTTTGTATCTAGGAAGTCTCCTTCATTTCCCCAAGGAAATGTTTCATCATTACAGCCTTGTGGAAGTCCATTGTATCCAATACCAACTATTCTTTTTCCTGTATTGATGATACAAGCACCAACTTGAGTGGATGGATCCTTACTTCTAAGTGCCGATAGTTTAGCTACACCCATGAAATACTGATCCCAGGATATATAATCCTTACGCATTATTTCACTTCCTCTTTCTTTGCTAAACCCATGTCTATATGACAATAGCCACCTGGATTTTTCTTTAGATAATCTTGATGGTATTCCTCAGCTAGCTCATAATCTAAGCTCTTTTTCACTTCTGTTTGAACTCTTGGTAAGTCTTTACCAAAAACTGCTTCCATATAATTTAATGCTTTTGTCTTATCATCTTCATTTTCATAATAGATGCCTGTTCTATACTGTCTTCCAATATCGTGGCCTTGTCTATTTCTTGAAAATGGATCAATAATTCTAAAGAATTGCTCTAAAACCTTTTCTAGTGTGATTACTTTTTCATCATAAATGACTTCAATTGCTTCAGCGTGTGTAGCTCTACCGTCACAAACTTCCTTGTATGTAGGGTTTTTCTTGTTGCCGTCAATATAACCAACAGATGTCTCTAAAACACCCTTTAACTGGTTAAAATAAGCTTCTACACCCCAAAAACAGCCACCTGCAAGTATAATTTTCTTCATTTTATTTACCCACCTTTATTCCTAATTCATCTAACTGAACCAAATCCACAGTACTTGGTGCCTGCATCATTGTATCCTTAGCACTTTGTGTCTTCGGAAATGCTACAACGTCCTTAATATTTTGTGTGTTGGTCATTAACATAACCACTCTATCTAAGCCAAGTGCAAGTCCACCATGTGGAGGAGTTCCATATTTTAATGCATCAACGAAGAAACCGAAGCGTTCTTCGATATCCTTTTTAGTTAATCCTAAAGTATCAAACATCAACTTTTGAACATCTTGATTGTGAATACGAATCGATCCACCACCTATTTCATAGCCATTTAATACGACGTCATAAGCCTTAGCCATGGCATGCTTTGGATCATTTCGTAGAACCTCTGGATCCACAGGTGCAGTAAATGGGTGATGCTTCGCATAAAATCTTTTCTCTTCTTCACTATACTCTAAAAGTGGCCAATCTGTCACCCAAAGGAACTTGAATTGATTTTCTGGGATTAGCTTAAATTCATTAGCAAGTTCTATTCTTAAAGCACTGAGCGCAGATGAAACATTCTCAAATTGACCAGGAACTAGAAATAACGTATTACCTTCTTTTAAATTTAAGCCCTTTAATTGATTTTCATCTAAGTACTTAACGATTGACCCTGAGAATTGACCTTCACTGAGCTTAATGAAGGCTAGTGCATCACCATGATTTTTCTTGACGAGTTCAGAGAGTTGATCTAATCTTTTTCTAGTTACTAATCCTTGTTCGAGAATAATACCTCTGACTTGTTCTTTATTGTTAAATAAAGGTAAGTCGATTCCCTTAAAGAAGTTAGTGTAATCACTAATTAGCATCTCGTAGCGCATATCTGGCTTATCATTACCATATTTTTCCATTGACTCTTGAAAGCTCATTTTTAAAAACGGTGCTTTCACATCAATGCTCAACACCTTTTTAAAGGTTTTCACTAATACCTTTTCAACAATTGCTTGAACATCATTCATGTCAACAAACGAAGCTTCGATATCAACTTGAGTAAATTCTGGTTGTCTATCTGCTCTTAAATCTTCATCTCTAAAACATCGAGCAATTTGGAAATATTTTTCAAATCCAGCAACCATAAATAATTGCTTATAGATTTGAGGGGATTGAGGTAGTGCATAAAAATGACCTGGATATAGGCGTGAAGGAACTAAATAGTCTCTCGCACCTTCAGGAGTTGATTTACCTAAAATAGGAGTTTCCATTTCATAGAAGCCTTCTTCAACTAAAACAGAACGAATTGCTTGCGTGATTTCATGTCTTTTGATCATGAAATTTTGCATGACAGGTCTTCTTAAATCCAAATAACGATATTTGAGTCTAGTATCTTCTAATGCATCGGTGTCATTACTCACAATAATTGGTGGATTTTCAGCCACACTTAAAATAGTAAGCTCGCTCACTTCAACTTCGACTTCACCAGTTAAAATTGTGCTATTCTTACTTTCTCTTTCAATCACTGTTCCTTTAGCCTCTAAAACAAACTCATTTCTAACCTTTAAGGCAATATCATAAAATGGGTTGCCTGGTTTAACCAAAAGCTGTGTAATGCCAAAACGGTCTCTTAGATCAATAAAGACTAAACCACCTAGGTTTCTAACCTTCGCAGCCCATCCTTTTAAGAAAACCTCTTTACCGACGTGTTTTATATTTAATTCATTATTATGATGTGTGTATTTCATCTTATTTTTTCTCCAATTTTTCTAACAAATATTTCTTAATCTTCGCAAATAACACTTCTTCTTGTACTTCGGTTTTGGTGTTTTTTATACCAACAACACCTCTTTTGAACTCTTCTTCACCGATAATGATTAAGTATTTCGCATTCATGCGCAGTGCTTGTTTTAATTGACCCTTAAATGCCTTTTGTGTATAGTTAGCATCAACAATTAGATTAGCTCCTCTTAATTCATATAAAATCTTGGTTGCTGCTGTCTTTAGATCATTGTTAAAAACAATGACATAGGCATCCAATTCAATCTCTTTTGCAAAATCAACATTTTCAGCTTCAAGTGCTAAAAGCAATCTTTCCATACCACAAGCAAATCCAATGCCACCTAAATCAGGTCCACCAAGCTCAGAAACTAATTTTTGGTAGCGTCCGCCACCACCAAGTACATTTTGAGCCCCAAATCCTTCGATATCCGCTTCGATTTCGAAAACGGTATGACTATAATAGTCTAAGCCTCTAACGAGCTTAGGCGCGATTTCATAGCTTATTTTAGCAACATTTAAATGCTCTAATACAGACTTAAAATATTCTCTTGAAGTCTCATTTAAATAATCCTGTGGAGTTGGTGCACTCACAACTGCTTGATGCTTCGCATCGATTTTGCAATCTAAAATTCTTAATGGATTTTTAGTTAGTCTTTGTTTACAGTCATCACATAAAGTTGCTTCATGTGGTGTGAAATGGTTGATTAACGCTTCTGTGTAGTTCTTTCTAGAATCGTCATCACCTAGACTATTGATTCTAACTCTGACTCCCTTTAAGCCTAATCTCTTAATGAAATCAAAGGCTAAAATAATCATTTCTGCATCTAGTGCAGGATCAACAGCACCTATCGCTTCAACACCAAATTGATAAAACTGACGATATCTTCCCTTTTGAGGACGTTCATAGCGAAAGTTAGGTCCAATGTAATAAACCTTTTCAAGTTCTTGTGAGCTATATAGCTTATTTTCTACATAGCTTCTGATGACTCCAGCAGTACCTTCTGGTCTTAAGGTTAGCTTACGATCACCACGATCATCAAAATCATAGGTTTCCTTAGTTACCATATCTGATAGCTCAGATTGACGGTGAAAGACTTCACTATACTCCATTATCGGTGTTCTAATTTCTTTATAATTATATAAATGAAGAACCTCTCTGATTTTATCCTCTAGCTTGTGCCATAAATAAGACTCTGTAGGTAATACATCATAGGTACCCTTTACTTTATTAATTGCCATCATAATCCTCCCTTTTTAGCTCATAAATGAGCATATCATCTTTTAATACTCCATATACCTTTTCTAATAGATAAGGCTCTTTTTTTATTAGTTTAAACTGAGTTTTAGCGATAACCTTTTGGCTTCCGACATTACTTTGTAGATGCTTAACACGAATTAAATCATATTTTAAGTGCTGAAAGCCTATTTTGATTATCAATTGAATTGCTTGACTCATAATGCCTTGATTCCAGTAATCCCTATGTAAGCAGTACCCGATTTCAGCACTATTCTCACCTTTTATTTTACTATGAAAATCAATGGTTCCTATCATTTTATTTTTAGTTAAATCGACAATGGCATAACCAGTAGGTAGCCCATGTCTTAATCTTGGCTTAAATATTTTCTTATAGGAAAGCTTCGCATCATTTAATGAAGTGAATGGACCCCAGTTCAAATATCTAGTGACTTCAATATCTTTTCCATAGTCAAACATATCAGGTGCATCTGATTTAGATATCGTTCTTAACTTGTAGTTGCCAAATATAAGTTCTGGCATATGACGATAAGGTCTTTTCAAGCAAATCACCTCACAAAAAAATAAAAACGTCCTTAAAAAAAGCTAAGGACGTAAAATTTACGCGGTACCACCTTAGTTCTAGAAAATAATTCTAGCACTCATTTGTTATTGTTTTGTCTCCAAAGGTGTCACTGATCCTAAAGATCTCCTTTTTCATAGACGATTGACTTACATGATAATAGTATCTTAAAAAGATAAATTTGTCAATTACATTTCAATAATGATAGTTACAGGTCCATCGTTGGTTGCTGTGATTTGCATATCTGCTCCAAATAGACCCTTTTCAACGTGATGATACTTCTTTAAATACTCACAAAATTGATTATATAGGGATTCTGCTAGCTCAGGTCTTGCTGCTTCGATAAATGAAGGACGATTATTACCCTTTGTATCTCCATATAAAGTAAACTGTGAGATAGCTAAAATGCTGCCTTGTGCCTGTTCAAGATTCAAGTTCATCTTTCCCTGTTCATCCTCAAAAACTCTTAAATTATGGATCTTTTCAGCCATTTTTTTGATGACATCTACCGTATCATTGACATGAATTCCTACATAAAGTAAATATCCATGATCAATTTTTCCAATGACTTGATTGGATACACTGACCTTAGCATCTCTCGTGCGCTCAACGACTACTCTCATTTGAAATCTCTTTCTACTGAATAAATCTCACTAATTTTACGCAGATTGACCATTAAGGATTGTAATGCATTTGCATTATTGATGGATACCTTGATTTTGATTGTCATTTCTAGGCTTGAAGTTGTGATTGCATTCACTTCTGCAATTGCGATGGATGAAGCATTGACAACGGTAACAACCTCGGTTAATAAAGTTGACTTACTACCACCAACTATTTTAATCCATGTTGGATATTTTCTTGTAATATTGGATGACCAAAAGGCTTCGATCAGTCTATTTTCTTCGAATTGCTTACAGTTTGGACAAAATGATGCATGCACAACAATGCCTGATGTTTTAGAAACATAACCAATAATAGAATCTCCAGGAATTGGAAGACAACAGTTCGCAAGCTTTAGCTGAGGACTTGATAGCCCTTCAATAACTACACCAGTTTCACTATGTGTAGTTAATTGCTTTGAAGCTTTTTCCATTTGACGCTGTAATAATACCGATGGATCAACTTCTAAACCTAAAAGCTTATTTACAACAGTTTTTGGACTTAAATTACCCTTACCGATTTCAAGATATAATTCTGTTACATCGGTAATCATATTTTTTTCGAAATGCTTTTTAACAAATGTATCATCGAGTGATTCAGTTACCTTATGGGCAGTCATTTCTCGATCTAACGATTCCTTACCCATTATAATCAATGAATCACGGTTTAATTTATTTAAGAATCCTTTAATTTTATGTCTTGCATGAGAGGATTTCGCGATTTTTAGCCAGTCTTCACTTGGTCCAAATGAATTTTTATTGATCTTAACACTGACGATATCGCCAGTATTCAGTTCATAATCCAAAGTCACGATTCGATTATTGACTAAAGCTCCAACCATCTTATTACCGATATCGGTATGAATTCGATAAGCAAAGTCAATTGGAGTTGATCCCTTAGGTAACTCAATAACTTCACCCTTTGGTGTAAAGACATAGACATTCGCATCTAGGATATCACCTTTGATCGTACCAACAAATTCCTCTGCACCACCTTCGGTTTCATCAGAATCTTCACTCATTTTGAGCAGTTCACCATACCACTTTAGCTTCTGAGCAATTTCAAATTGTTCACGTTCCTTAGAGTATGTTTTATTTTCCTTATATGCCCAGTGAGCTGCAACCCCGTATTCAGCAACCTGATCCATTTCAGGAGTTCTAATTTGAACCTCAAAAAGGGTGCCATCATCTGATAAGACAGTTGTATGTAGTGATTGATACATATTGGGCTTAGGTACTGCAATATAATCCTTAAATCTTCTAGGAATTGGTGTGAAATTCGCGTGAATAATACCCAATGCTTGATAGCATGTTTCAATACGGTCAACGATAATACGCACAGCTAAAAGATCATAAATGTCTTCAAATGCTCTACTATCCTTAACCATCTTTTTATAGATGCTATAGATATTTTTAATACGTCCTTTGATTTCGAAATCATGAAGCTCGCTATCGGTAAATAAGGACTTAATATATTCAATGACATGCTCAATTGAAGCATCTCTTTCTGCTTTTTTCGATTGAATCATATTAGAAACACGATAATACATTGGTGGATCCGTATAGCGAAGAGAGCGGTCCTCTAACTCCGCTTTAATTCTAAAAATACCTAGACGATGAGCAAGAGGTGCATATATTTCTAAAGTTTCTGTCGCTATTTTATATTGTTTTTCTGGAGTCATAGACTCCAATGTTCTCACATTATGCAGTCTATCCGCGATTTTAATTAAAACAACTCGGATATCCTTTGCCATCGCAATCAACATTTTTTGATGATTATCTGCTTGCGATGCTTTTTGATTAAATGATAGCTTACCAATCTTTGTCACACCATCTACAAGTGCTGCAATATCGCTACCAAATGTCGTTTCTACCTCTTTTAAGGTTAAACTGGTATCTTCTACCGTGTCATGTAATAAAGCTGCGATTAAGGTCGCAGGACCACCTCTTAAATCAGCAAGAATTTTGGCAACTGCAATCGGATGGGTAATATATGGCTCGCCACTCTTACGCATTTGACCCTCATGTCTTTCCTTAGCCAAAAAATAAGCCTTTTCAATCAGCTTGATGTCAGATTCTCTTTTAATGTATGAATCAAAGGCTTCTACTAATGACTTAAAAAGCGGATCAGTTACCATAAACACACTTCTTTCTAATATGTAATTAGTGTTAATATATCATAGTTTCCTAAATTATCTCTACCATGAAGATCTGCTAATTCAATTAAGAACGCTAAACCAACGACTTCTCCACCAAGTTTCTCAACAAGTTTGATTGTCGCATCCATTGTTCCACCTGTTGCAAGTAAATCATCAACAATTAAAACCTTGTCGCCTTTTTTGACTGCATCAGCATGCAAACATAATTCATTAGAACCATATTCTAAATCATACGAAACGGAGACATATTCTCTTGGAAGCTTTCCTGGTTTTCTTACAGGAGCAAATCCTATCGATAGATGAGCTGCTACTGGGCATCCGAAAATAAAACCTCTAGCCTCTGGACCTACGATGAGTGTAGCACCTTTCTTTTGTGCAAAATTAACAAATTGTTCAGTCGCATAAGCATATGCTTTACCATTTTGCATTAGTGGTGTAATATCTCTAAATAGGATTCCTTTTTTAGGAAAATCAGGTACATCTGCAATATATTTCTTCAAATCCATTTTCATATTCCTCCATATCGTCTTTTTCGTTAAAAAAAAGACATTCTTAACCCTCTTATTTTAACTCATTTTAATGTTTTTAGCAAGTGTGCTATAATTTATATAGGTGATGAAATGAAGCCATTAGCATATCGTATGAGACCTTTAAAATTTGAAGATGTTTTTGGACAGGACCATCTCGTTGGTAAAGATGGTGTTTTGACTCAAATGCTTACGAAAAAGAAGTTACTTTCTTTTATATTATACGGACCTCCTGGTACTGGTAAGACAACTATAGCTCAAATATTTGCTAAGGAATCTGGTCTTGATTTTTATTTTTTTAATGCTTCAACAGAAAATAAAGCAAGACTGAAAGACATAATAGAAACTACGAATTATCACGATATTATCATCGTGATTGATGAAATCCATCGCATGAAAACGGATGTCCAAGATTATCTACTTCCCTATATGGAAAATGGGAATGCTACAGTGATTGGTTTAACGACATTAAATCCCTATCAAAGCATTAATATGGCGATTCGCTCAAGATGTCATTTATATGAAGTTAAAAAACTGGATGAAGAAGCCATCGAAAAAGCATTGATGCTAGCGATTAAGGAATTGGATGTTGATATTCGAGTGGATACCAATGCACTACGTGCAATTGTGAGATATTCGAATCATGAGGTTAGAACAGCCCTAAATATTTTAGAAAGTGCTGCTTTGGTATTAAATGATGGTGATTTATTAACTGCACAAACTGTATATAGAGTTGCAGGAAAGGTTTCACATGACTTAGATGACCATGAAGATAACTTTTATGAATTATTATCTGCCCTTCAAAAATCAATTCGTGGATCTGATGTTGACGCGTCAATACACTATCTTGCAAGACTGATAACCCTAGGAGATCTTCAATCGATTATTAGAAGACTATTGGTCATTGCCTATGAGGATGTTGGACTCGCAAATCCCTTAATGGGGGGTAAGGTTCAAAGTGCATGTGACGCAGCGATTAAAGTGGGATTTCCTGAGGCTAGAATTATGCTTTCTAATATCGTAATTGATATGGCAATATCACCGAAATCAAATACCGCGATTTCTGCAATTGATGAGGCTTTATCTGATTATGAAAATGATGACACAGGGACTGTACCAGATCATGCAAACAATAGAAAAATAAAGGTGAATCCTGAGATATATCATTACCCACATAACGATAAAGACTCAATTAATGATCAAAGCTATTTACCAGATAAAATAAAGGATAAATCCTATTATCATCCAAAGGATGAATCAAGCTATGAAAAAGCTTTGTCCGATCGTTTAAAAATTATCGATAAAATTAAAAAGAAAAAAAGATAAGCCGGTTTTATGGAATTATCTTTTTTTTATTTATTATTTTGAACAACCACATATATAATGTTGATTCATGCAAGTTTCAAGATTACTCTGAGACATTTCCTGACACATAACATCAACAATTTTTCCATCTTTTACGATAACTAATGATGGTACTTCTTTAACACCAAGTCTTTCTGCCATTCCAGATGACTTATATACATCTAGACGAACAAACGCAAAAGAATCACTATATAATTTTTCCAAATCCTTCATTTTGAGTAGACAGTCTTGAGAACCTTGATCAATTGCATTATATAACAAGACAGCAACTGGCTTTTCAGGTTTAAGTATAAGTTCATGGAAATTTTCTTCTTCAGCAATATATTTTTCAGCAGCACATGCAGCAACTGCTCCATCACCTACTGCTGTAGCAACTTGACGTAACCATTTATCACGAATATCACCACATGCATAGACTCCGCGTTGTGTTGTTTCCATTTTTTCATTTGTTTTTATGTATCCGCGCTTAGTAATCTCTATTTGATCTAAAAACATTTCAGAGTTTGGTACATAACCAATGAACTCAAAACAATTATCACATGATACTGGAATAATTTCACCTGTTTTTAAATTCTTTAAATTAACAACTTCTAGGTGATCTGCACCTTCAAAGCTATCAACAACAGTGTTCCAAATAAAATTCATTTTTGGATTCTTCATCGCTGCATCTTTAGCAATTTCATTGCAATCCATAATCCCTTGATCATGGATTACAGATACAGTCACTTTACTTGCGAATTTAGTCAAAAACATTCCTTCTTCTATTGCTGCATCTCCACTACCTATAACAACAACATGTTTTCCAGTATTTGAAGCTGCATCACACGTTGCGCAAAATGATATTCCTTTATCAAATAAAAAGTTTTCTTCATTCTTTGCATTGGTGATTCTAGGGCGGCCACCGGTTGCAATAATGACCGCCTTAGCTTCATAGGAGGTTCGGAAGGTTTCAACCTTCTTCACTTCATCTTTAAGATCAACAGATTGAACAGCTGTAAGTTTAAACTCACAACCCATCTCCTCTGCTTGCTTTTTCATTAAATTGGTAATGTCTTCACCTTTTGGTTTATTAAGAAAACCTGGGTAATTTTCAATTTCGCTCGTATATGTTGCAAGACCACCAATTAAGGCTTTTTCGATTAGAATGGTTTTTAATCTGGCGCGACCACAATAAATGGCTGCTGTTAGTCCCGCTGGTCCACCACCAATAATTACAACATCATACTTTTCAATTTTCTTTTCTCTCATCATTGCCTACATGAAAAACTTAACAAGTAGCTTACTTCCAACAAATGCCCCACCAAATAGGAACAATGCGAAAACCCAACCTGCTAGTGATAATGAAGAGATTCCAGTAAATAGAGCACCGATATTACAACCTAGTCCAACTCTTGCTCCATAACCCATTAAGAGTCCACCGATAACAGCTGCAGCAACTTGTCTCCAGCTCTTAATTTTTTTGATTTTAAATTGTGAAGCAAGTAATACGGCTAAAAGTGCGCCTAAAATAATACCTAGGTTTCGAACACTCACTGAACTATTAAAAAATCCTGCTTCATATGCTGTTTGATTGACGTTAGCAAATGTACTAATATCTGCAAACGGTTTAACGATCCAAGTGCCCCAAAGTGTAAATACACCTGTAACACCCCATCCATGACCTGTTGCAGCAAAAGTAACGATATTAAATATTCCAAGTAATACTGCTCCTGTGACATATGTTAATGGGTTAACGAAAAGTCTTTTATAAATATCTTTGCTTTTTAGTCGATTAAAGAAACTATCAATTGATTTGAATATATTTTTCTTTTCCATCTTCAATCCCTACTTCGTTTTTTCAATGATGATTTCCCATTCACCATCACCAATTTCATCAATCTCAACATTGTGTCCTTCTTTTCTAGCCCATTCAGGAACATTCTTCATAGCGCAGCTATGATCAATTTGAACGATAACGACATCTCCTACAACCATTTTTTCCATTTGTTTTTGAGTCTTTACCAATGGAATTGGGCATGCTTCACCAAAACAATCTAAAATATATTCTTTCATTACTTGTCTCCTCCGATATTTTTATTTTCAAAACTTTCAGCTAAGAAATATAAGACTGCAATAACAACTAACTGTAAAACTGCAGCCCATAAATAACCCATGTTCAAGACGTTTGGTAAAAAGACCTTAACGCCTTGATCATGGAAATTCGTTGTCCAAAATGCTTTGTGAGAATCCGCAATCACAGATCCAACGATGAAAAAGAATAAAGCAAGTAACTGCATAGTAAAGCCTTCACCAACTCTCATTAGAGTTCCTGAAGCACAACCACCAGCAATAACCATACCAATACCAAATAAGAAAGCACCTATTGCAGTTGCTATACTAAGTGAATTTACACCAGCCATGTCTAATGCACCCTCAGCTGCTCCATATTTAATAGCTGTAAATCCAACTGTTCCTACTGCAAATGCAATTAGAACTGCGCGTGTTAAACTCGTACTCTTTGTGAGATTTGGATCTCTAAATGCTGCAGTAAAGCAAAATCTTGATCGCTGCAATATAAAACCAAAGCATACACCCGTTACTAAATAAAACACCATTTTTTCATTGACACCAGCGATATAAAGACCTAAGGCTAATAAACCTGCTATGAGTAGAATCCCAATTGGAATTTGATTCATCTTTGGCTTTTTAGCTTGTCTTCTCATTGGTTGTCTTTCAATACTTTTACCTTCAACCATAAAAAAAAACCTCCTATTATTTTGTTTTTTTACCACTAGTATTATCTCACTTTATAGTTAACGTCTTACATTAAGATTTGTTATGCAACATTATGTTTACTTATACATTAAATGGGAGTACAATATGTATAGACTAAATCGATATTGGGTGAATGAAATGAATCTTGATTACTTAAAGTATTTTATTAAAATTATTGACCTAAAAAGCATATCTAAAGCTGCAGTTGAAGAACACCTAACACAATCTGCTTTAACACAAATTGTTAAAAAGATGGAGAATGAATTAAACTGTCCTTTAATCACAAGAAGTAATAAGGGAATCGAAGTTACAGAATGTGGACAACTGGTCTATGAGTATGCTAAAAATATGGCAGATACTCACAATTCCATGTTAAGTAGACTCCAGTGTATGACAAAAGGTTGCTATAGTATTGTTATTAAACCGTGTTGTTCAATGGATAATAATTTACTTCCTGCAGTTCTTTTTAAGATTCAAAATCAATTCAAAAATATAAAATTAGATGTAATTTTGGATTGTAAACCGAAGATTATTTCAGAGATTAAAATAGGCATAACTGATTTTGGAGTTGTTATGGGAGAACTAAAGGATATTGATGACTTAGATGTAGATACTATTGGTATAGAAAAAATAGTGTTAGTCGCTGGAAATCAATTAATTAAGAGTGATAAGATTTGCCTTTGTGAGCTAGAAAATTATAAGTTGATTGATTTTTCACTAGGATCTTATGGAAAAGAAGTCTATAAAATTATCCAAAAACATGAAAAAAAGGATCATAGCTTTGCTAGCTTTTCCCCTTTCTTTTCAATTGATTCGATTGGTGCGATAAAAACTCTTTTAGAAAGTAATTTTGGAGTGTCTTTTCTTCCATATTATGCAGTTCGTGATGAGATTACTCAAGGAAAACTAAAGTCAATTGAAATAGAAGGTTTTAACTTAAATTTGCCGATACATATCTTAAGTAAAAAGGATTCACAACTACAACCTTTGCTTGTAGAGATTAAAAAAAGTTTTATTGATCATGCTAAAAGAATATTCAATAAATAATTTAAGAAATGATAAGACGATTGATTTAACTCAATCGTCTATTTTTTTATTTAAAAGATAATTTAATGCTTTTATTGTTTTCAACAAATCCTATTTCATTTGTAAACATAAGAAGAAAATAATGTGTGTTCGTATAATTCTCTCCTCTTGAATATATCGCTCTCTTTACATATATATCACCATTAGTTTTTTGGAATTTTTCTTCTAAAATAACATAATCTGTCTCATTTAATGTATCTTGTTCATAGCTTCCATTTTGATCATATATTGTTTTTTTCAAGAATAGATTACTATTGTCATATTCTAAAACACTCACATTCAGCAGTTCATCAACAAATCTAACTTCAATATTATATTTAAATGAATATGTAACTATATCATTTTCTTTAAACTCACTTTGTTGAGAAATCTTTAACCCTGAGTTAATTTCTGATAGCATATGACCATAGGTAAAGCTTTCAACTTTAAGTTCTTTACTTGTTGGATTGATTAGAACTTGTTGAATTTCCATAATCGTATTTCTAAATTTTGGACCTAGAATAATATAGGTATCAACTTCTGTAGATTTCAAGTTATCAGAATGATTGTATTTGATTAACGGTGTAAATATTGCATTTCCTTGAATCATTTCTGTATAGCTTATTGGATTGGTATTATTTTCATGTTCATAAAAGATGAAGGGATTTTCTTGATCTAATCCCATGTCAAAATTAACCCCTTGATCATATGATCTAAATGAGATGATATATCCCTTTAACTGCGGTTCATTTTTTAATTCATCAAGTGGATTAGAAACCACAGGTTCCCTGTCAACTGCAAGACTACACGATGATAAAAAGAAACCTAGCAAAGCAATCATTATAATCAAAATTATTTTTTTATTCATTTTCTTCTTCTCCTGTTTCATATTGTAAAATATCCTTTGGCTCACATTCCAAAAACATACAAATTTTAGATAGTGTATCAAAGCGAATTGCTTTTGCCTTCCCACTTCTCAAAATTGACATATTGGCTTCGGTTATCCCTATTTTTTCGCATAATTCTTTTGAGGTCATATGCTTTTTCTTTAATGCCTCATCTAAGGTTATTTTGATTGGCATCAGGCACCTCCTCTATATCGTGAGTGCATTTTCTTCATGTATTATATATGTTCTTTTGATATACTCAGTGATGAGCAACATCACCATAACGATCATAAGCTCTAGCATAGGTATGGATAAAATGAACTTAATGTCTTGCATTTGCTTTGAAAATACCATGTTGTATACATTGTTAATCAATAAATTCAATAGGATTACAATAACTGATACCACTGCAAAATTCGATATTTTTATGGATAAATCAATGAGTTGACTGTCGATTTCATTGGATTCTAAGTACCTAACTAACTTTTGAAAATGCCCGATTAAATAAACTATAATGAAGGTTGATACAAGCTGAAAACTAAAATTCATAATACTTTGAAAGTTGTCATATGGGTTTATCGAGAAATTGCGAAGCAGATTACTCAATTGAATATAGAATGTATTGAATACAGTGGAAAATGCTATCATATATAGAATAATTTGGATAAGTTTATAAATTGAAGTTTTTTGACAAACATAAAATCTAACAAAGAGATAAATAATAAGAAAAATGTCAAGTGTGAATACAAGTCCTACTCTAAATATTCTAAGTGCCGTTAAATTGCCTTCAATGACTTGAAGAGCAAGCACTGGAGGTAACAATTCAATCAATAGATTGGGATTTATCATATAATACATTATAAAAAATAATAAAAGACTGAGTAATGGAGTGAAGATATAATCTATTTTTACTATTTTCTTTCTTTTGATAATATAGATTAATATTAAGATTGGAATAAGCGAAATTGCTAAATAAAGAAATATTGCGAAAATATTTCCCATACCTCCAAGCAAACTTAACTTGCGGATTGAATCCCCTAAAAGCTGAAAGGGTTCTTCAAAAATAAAAATGACTTGATTTGATAATTCCTTACCAATAAAAATGCTGAGTATGATAAAGCATAGTGATAATAATATTGAAAAAATAGTGATTTTATTCATTTGGATTCCCCGCTTGATAGTCTTATATAATCAAATTGTATCATAAAATTATCGTTTTACAATAATTATTTATCGAAAAAGAAAAAAGCACTCTCGAAAGAGTACTTATGTGGATGAATTAACCTTCTGTTGAAATAATAACTGGAATTGTAATCGGAGAACGTCTTGTTTCTTGGTAAATATATCTGTTAACTTCATTTCTTACATCTCTCTTGTAGTCATTCCAGTTAATATATTTGCCCTCTAAATGCTTCTTTGAAACTTCCATGAATGTTTCCTTAACCTTGTTCAAGATTTCTTCAGATTCTTGAACATAAACAAATCCTTTTGTGACGATTTTAACTTCACCAATGATTTGTTTGGTCTTAGGACTTACATGAGCAACTAGTAATAAAGCACCATCCTCTGCAAGTAATTCTCTATCCTTCATGACAAAGTCATTCACGTCTCCTACTGCAGTTCCATCAATTAATATTTCACCGACATTGATATCATTTCTAGAAACATATGGTTCCATGTTATCAAATGTAAGTACGTCACCGTTATCGAGTAAGAATATTTGGTCTTCCTTGTATCCTATATCTTGAGCTAATCTTTTCACACCAAATTGATGACGATATTCACCAATAGTTGGGATAATATATTTAGGTTTCAATAAATTAATCATCATCTTAATTTCTTCAGCTGTCGCGTGTGCAGATGTTAATAATCTCTTATCAACGACTTTCACCTGAGCATCACTACGATATAAAATATCCATCGTTCTTGCTGCCATCTTTTCAGTGCCAGGAACTGGAGGAGTCATTAATAAAACTGTATCAGTTTCTTCAATATGAATGAGTCTATCTGCTTTCTTACACATACGTTGAAGCATAAAGAATGGTTCATGACGATTCCCTGTAACTAAGGCTACGATATCCTTACCATCATTTTTATTCTTTTCATCAATATATCTTAAATTAATCAAGGATTCTTCTGGAATATTTAAATATCCATTATGAATTGCAATATCAACAATGCGTTGCGCTCTTCTACCGATAATCGCTATCTTTTTATGATGCGCTAACGATATATCAATAATACGTTGAATCTTTCTTAAATCAGATGAAAAGAGCGATACAATAATTCTTCCCTCAGCATTTGTAAAAACACTATTTAATCGATGATTTAAATTATGATTTACACCACCGTTAAGCTCAAGTGTTGAACCGAGTGATTCAATTAATAAAGCAAGTACATTTTTTTCAGATAATTCATTGATCTTTCTAAAATCTGTTTGATACTTCACATCACCACTTTGATCAAAAGTGAAATCAGATGTATAAACAATCACTCCATCCACTGTATGCACTGCAATACCAACAGATTCAGGAATTGAGTGTGTTGTATTAAAGAATGTGACACGCACATTACCAAATTTAATAATTGAATTTTGCGAAATCGTATTTAAAGTCAAGGTTCCTAAATCATAGCCTTCATCCTTTAACATATCATTAACAATTTGCATAGTGAAGTTTGTAGCATAGACTGGTACATTTAAATCCTTTAATATATGAGGTAAAGCACTGATATGGTCTTCATGAGCATGCGACAAAAAAATGCCACGAATGCGGTCCTTTGCTCTTACCAACACTCTATAATCGGGGATGATTTCATCCACACCATAAAGCTCAGCACTTGGATACTTTATTCCAGCATCTAATATAAATATTTGCGAGTCGGCTTCGATCGCATACATGTTTTTACCATTCTCCCCTAGTCCACCTAAGGCAAAAAACCTAATTTTACTCAATGTAACACTTCCTTTGCAACGTTTTTCACTATGGATATTATACCATGTTTTTTATATTACACAATCAATTTGTCTCATAACTATGTTATGATAAGAATAGGTGAAAAGAATATGATTAACTATCCGATAAAACGAAAATCACAAGTGAAAACAACCAATTATGCCAACCTTGGAATGACTTTGGAAGGTGACATTGAAGCAAGCAATACCTATTATTTGAATCATGGTATCGCAGTCATACACAAAAAGCCTACTCCAGTCCAGGTTGTAAACGTAAGCTATCCTGCAAGAAATAAAGCAAAAATCACAGAAGCTTACTATAAAACACCTTCTACAACTGACTTTAATGGTGTTTATAAAGGTAACTATATCGACTTTGATGCGAAGGAAACCAATTCTAAGACATCAATGCCCTTAAAGAATGTTCATGAGCATCAAATTGACCATTTAAGAAACGTGGATAAGCAAGGTGGTATTTCATTTTTAATTGTTCATTTTAAAGCTTATAATGAATATTTTTTACTACCTTCAAAGATTTTGTTTCAATATTGGGACCTAAAATTCGATAAAGAAAAGGGACGAAAATCCATCCCTTATTCTGCATTTCAAGAAAATGCTTTACCGATTCAATTTGGTTATCAACCAAGACTGAATTACTTAAATGCTGTGGATCAATTACTTTCAGCTAAATGATTAGAAATGGTTTGAAGTCTCTTATGGATCAATAACCCTATTCCAATCACTACAACTGATGTTGTAAAGATATAAATGAAATTATAACCGAAGCTATAAAGAATCAAATTATCACCTACACCTGCGAATATGCGTGTAGCAAGGTTATGAGACTCATTGCCTAAAGCAACCTGCTCAGATGCATATGCAATACTACTACCCCATAAGATAACACCTGAAATGGTACTAGACACTAAACGAATTGCACTCACAAATAAAACTGCAACTGCAAATCTTTGCTTCTTTTGTAAGCCGTCCTTGAATAATCCAGATAAGCCAAAAGCCATAAAAGGAATAACATAATCAAAGAGAATAAGCATTACAATCATTCCAAACGTCCATGGAATACCTGTCCATGATTCCAATGTCACTCGAAGTGTCTCAAGATAAATAATATAATCTATCCCAAAATTGTAAAGTGCATAGATGAATCCGGATAATAATCCATACTTTAAACCAACTAGCAAGCCAATCAATACAAGTGGTAACATCGAAATTCCGAAGAATTTACCACCAAATGGCATACTCAAATTCAGTCCTGGGATTGTGCTTGACACAATATCAAGGATAATTGCGACTGCTAAAAGATTCACTGCAATTAGCATGCGCCACGTTTCTTTCTTTAACTTCACTTTCTTTTTCCTCCTTAGAAAAATAAAAAATTTCTATGGATGACCAAAGAAATTGCTAGTATGTATGATTTACATCTAACTATCCCTCCGCTGGTACGATCCAGATCAGGTTCTCGGGTCGACTTTCGTCCTCTCAGCACATGGCTCCCCGTAGTGATCATTAATAGAATACTATAAATATATCAATATATCAATTCATATGAAAAAAAGGTGGAAATAAAATGACAGATATAATTATTGCAATACTTGTTCTACTCTTCCTTACCGTATTGTTCTTAATACCAAACTTTAAAATTGTTCGTGCAAATGAAGTACAAATCGTTGAAAGATTGGGTAGATTTCACAAAATGCTAAGTGAACCTGGCATTCATTTTATCGTTCCATTAATTGATCGTGTTATACAAGTTGTACCCTTATTAGAGTCACATAAGAAATTTCATTTTAAAGTCAATAAAGATGAAGAAGAGATTACATATCACTTAGAATATCGTTATAAGGTTGCTGATGTCATGTTATTTGTTTATGCAGCATTAGATTCATTAGAGGCAATAGAAATCCATATTAAGAATATAATAGAAGAGCAAGATGTAATTGATGAGACTGCACTACTTGCACTTCAGGAAGTATCCTTGACTTTTGGAATTGAATTAATCGATATTCAATCAAAATAACAAATAATAATTTTTAGTAATTTTACTTGCATTTCAAATAATTAAGCGTATAATTAGAAGTGTAAGGAGTGATAAATATGGAGATTACCTGGTTTAACGAAAAACCAAAGGACTTAATTGTGACACTCGCTGCTGGTAATATTACATTAAACAAACCAGCAACATTATATTTTGAGAACGCTTATAGCGTTATGCTTGGTATGGACAAATTAAAGAAACTCATTGTAGTCAAACCGCTTAACAAAGCGGAGGCAATGAGACATGATATTCCTGATAGCAATAAGTACAAGATCACAGTAAGATCATCTTATAGCAGAGTAACAAACAAAGCATTTATGGATGAAGTGAGTGAACTTGCAGGACTCAATTTAAACGTTGAGACACATAAGTTTAAGGCTACTTGGAATCATAATGATCAAATCTTACTTGTAGATTTGAAGGAGGAGATGTAATATGGTAGAATACATGGTTTGGTTTTGGTTAGCATTATTTGTAGTCGCATTAATACTCGAACTATTTACTGCTGACATGATTAGTATTTGGTTTGCACTTGCAGCTGTTCCTAGCTTTATCATGGCACTTGTTCTTGTGAATCCAGTCGTTCAGATTATTACGTTTGCTGTAGTAACTGCAGTCCTTCTTCTTTTAACAAGACCAGTTGTCAAGAAATATATGAAAACCAATGAAATAAAAACCAATGTCGATGCCATCGTTGGCATGACAGGTCCAGTGATTAAAGAAATTACACCAGATACGATTGGTAAAATTAAGATTAGATATATGGAGTGGTCAGCTATTTCTAAGGAAACCTTAGTTGTCGGTGATATGGCTAGAGTACTCGATGTTGAAGGTGTAAAATTAATAGTAGAAAAAATAGAAAAATAGAAAGTGGGGAATAAAAAATGGAATTCTTAAGTATTTTTGTTAGTCCTATTGCTAATGCAGCTGTAGTTACAGGCATTATCTTAGCAGTAGTCTTTGCATTCGTTTTACTTGCATTAAGCTTTAAGCTTGTACAACAAACTAAAGCAGTCATTGTAGAACGTCTAGGTGCTTATCACAAGACATTAGGTGTAGGTTTACACTTTATCATTCCAGTGTTTGATCGTGTGATTAAGACAGTATCAATGAAGGAACAAGTCAAAGACTTTGATCCACAACCTGTTATTACAAGAGATAATGTAACAATGCAAATTGATACAGTCGTCTTCTTCCAGATTACAGACCCTAAGTTATATACATACGGTACTGAAAATCCATTAATGGCGATTGAAAACATTTCTGCAACTACATTGCGTAATATCATTGGTGATCTTGATTTAGACCAAACCTTAACATCAAGAGATTTAATTAACACCAAGATGAGAGAAATCTTAGATGAAGCAACTGACCCATGGGGAATTAAAGTCAACCGTGTCGAAGTTAAAAACATCGTTCCACCTAAAGATATCCGTGATTCCATGGAAAAGCAAATGCGTGCTGAACGTGAAAAACGTGCTCAAATCCTTCAAGCTGAAGGGGAAAAGCGTGCTCAAATTCTAAACGCTGAAGGGGAATATGAAGCTGTAGTTCTAAGAGCTGAAGCATCAAAGAAACAAAGAGTATTGAATGCTGAAGGGGAAGCAACTGCTATTTTAAGAGTTAAAGAAGCTGAAGCACTAGGTATTAAGTTAATTAAGGATGCTGGTGCGGATCAAGCAGTATTAACACTTAAATCCTTAGAAGCATTAGCACTTGTAGCAAATGGTCAAGCAACAAAGATTGTTGTACCTACAAACATTACCGATATCGCATCCACAGTATTAATGGCTGCAGAAATCGCAAAAGAAGGAACTGCAAAGAAATAAATCAAAGGAGCCTAGCTCCTTTTTTTTGTATGTAACTATGTTAATATCCTTATATCAATAATAATATTTTTGTATTTAATAAATCATATCAAATGAAATAAAACACTCATTTTTTCTTTATTATTTCATTTAGATTGACGAAATGAAATTAAAGTGATAAAATAAGCCTGTAATTTCAATTGGAGGTGTATCATGAATCGTTCAGGGCAATTTGTTTCTAACCTATCGGGTATTTTATCCTACCAGTCTTTTAAACCTAGTGATTTACCACCAACACCTGGAATTATCATCGATGATATCTTAGGTAAAAAGATGAATGAAGCTTATCACTTACTAGGTAAACTAGATGGGATTTCTAGATTAATACCGAATAGGGATCTATTCATTTCAATGTATGTTCGAAAGGAAGCACTTCTTTCAAGTCAAATTGAAGGTACACAAGCAACACTCGATGATATATTTGATCCTCATTTGGAGCAAAACATGAATCTTGATGTCGAAGAAGTTATTCAATACTTGAAAGCATTACACCATGGAAATAGTCTTTTGCAAAAACTTCCTATTTCCATCAGATTGATTAAGGAAATTCATCAAGTGCTTCTATCCTCTTCGAGAGGTAGGGAAAAGGAACCAGGTGAATTTAGAAGAACACAAAACTGGATCGATCCACAAGGCAGTTCACTCAAAAACGCAAAATTTATACCACCAAATATCCATGATATGATGGAATCACTTTCGAATCTAGAATCCTATATACGCCAAGATGATTCTACTGATTCGCTTATCAAAATCGCACTCATTCATTATCAATTTGAAACAATTCATCCATTTTTAGATGGTAATGGAAGGTTAGGAAGACTTTTAATCTCTATTTTGCTCAAGCATTATGGATTACTTGAAGCAGACACACTGTATTTATCTTATTATCTAAAGAGAAATCGGATTGAATATTATGACAGGTTAATGGATGTGAGGTTGAAGGGACACTACGAAGCTTGGATCACATTTTTCCTAGAAGGTGTAATTGAATCTTCAAAACATGCACTTAACACAATAGAAGCTTTACTCGATTTAAGAGAGAAACATCTAAAAATGCTAACCTCATTACAAGGAAAAACAAAACAAACAGCACTTTTGCTGTTTGACTATATTGAATCTCATCCGATTATTGACATCAAGCAAGCAAGTATCGGAATCAAAAAAGCATTTAATACCGTTTCATCTGCAATAGAGACATTTGAAGATTTTGGTATATTAAAACAAGTTGATGGCAATAAAAGATATCGCATATTTGCTTATGAGCCTTACTTAAGTATCCTTAGAGATGGTACAGTTTAATCACTATGGTATGAATCTATTCAGGTTCATACCTTTTTTTGAAGAAGAAAGTGTATTGGATTAAGAAAAAAAAGGTATCATAGATACCTATTTGTGATATATAACCAACGGAACTTCCATTTCTCCCTTGGTAAGTCCTGCATGATGTGCAAGAAATTTATTGTGAGAACCTAATTTAAACATATATGAATCAATTGCTATACCAATAAAGTCACCTAAAAAATCATGAATTAATGGATGAGTAAAGCCAGTTCCTAACAATTTAGAATTTAATAATTCTTTCTTGCTTAAGAGCATGAAATGCTTTCCATACATTCGATTAAAATGCCTTTTGAAAGCTTTCTTAAAGAAGGGTTTAATAAAAAAATTGGTAGCTCTTGGTTCCATTGAAGGCATTCTAAGAAGCATGGATAACAATTTTTTATCAGCAAGTAAATCATATGCATTGACATCAATTAATCCATGGTCTGCGATAACAATCATTAATACATCTTCTGCTAATTCATCTTTGAGTCGATCCAGCTCAGTATTTAAATCATTTAATGCTTTATTTGTTTCCTTTGAGTGAATGCCATAATCATGCTCAGTCATATCTGGTTCTGTCCAGTAAACATAAGTAAAAGTCTTTAAATCGTTTCTATGAATTTCTAGCACTCTATTCCCCTGTTCATGAAATGAACGAAACCCATTCTCACGAAAGCTTGGAAATAATTCATAGGTATTTACATCAGGTGAAGCCTTTTGAATTTGCTCATAGATGGTTGGATACTTTAAGTACTTATCTCTAAGTAATTCCTTAAACTTGACTTCAGGATGATAATAATCATGATTTAAAAAAACTGCAACATTCGAATTTTCCTTTTTAAAATATTGAATCCATCCTAAATATCCACTAGATATTGGTGGAAGACCTGATAAGACGGCATTGGTTGCAGCTACAGTTGTTGGAGGAAAGATTGAAGTAATCCATTTCTTATTATATTTTAGCAAAAAAGCATCTGGTTTTAGATGCTCTTCGATAATATTTTTTCCCATGCCGTCTAATAGAACCAAGACAACATGGTTATAGTTATTTTTTAATTCTTCTTCTAGTTCTGGAATTGCGTCATAAATAGTTGGAGCATGATAATGCTTCAATAGGGTTGCAGATACATTCAATATTGAATTTTTGTAATCTGGATATTGAATCATTGATTAACCTACTTAATTGTTTTCTTAATTAATTGAAGTGTCTTTTTAGTTTTCCCAATTGTAATTGCGTCATGTACTAAAGAAGACGCTTCTTCAATACCTTTATTTCTAACATATAAAGTTGCTAATGCATCTCCAATCTTAACGTAGTTACCAATCTTTTGGTGTAGGTCTAGTCCAACATCAAGTAAGATATCATCTTCCTTAGTTTCTCTTCCTGCACCTAAGCGCATTGCAGCTTTTCCGATATCTAGAGCATTGATATCCATGATATAACCCTCAGCAGTAGATTTAACTTCTATTGTTTTTTTAGATAATAGATTTTTAGGGTTAGCAAGTGCTTTGACGTCTCCACCCTGAGCCTTAACTAGCTCTAAGAACTTTTGATAAGCCTTACCATTTTGAAGCGCTTCATGAAGTCTTATTTTTGCTTGATCAAAGTCTTTTTCAATTTGTGAGTCTAATAATAGATGCGCACCGATTTCAACAGTGACCTCTACTAAATCCTTAGGTCCTCGTCCTTGAAGTGTTTCAATCGCTTCATAAACTTCAAGTCCGTTTCCTATTTTATGTCCTAATGGCTCATCCATGCCAGTTAAAATCGCTGTCATTTTTTTACCAGATAATCTGCCTATTGAAACCATTAATTCAGCAAGCTTGATTGCTTCTTCCTCAGTCTTCATAAATGCTCCATGCCCGACCTTAACGTCTAAAACAATAGCATCTGCTCCACTTGCTAGCTTTTTACTCATAATCGATGATGCGATTAAAGGAATGACATCAACTGTAGCAGTTACGTCACGAAGTGCATAAAGCTTTTTATCTGCAGGAGCAACATCTCCACTTTGTCCAACAATCGCGATTCCTATTTCATTGACCTGACGAATAAAGTCTTCAACCTTAAGCTCGACTTGATATCCTGGAATACTTTCTAATTTATCAATCGTACCACCAGTGTGTCCTAACCCTCTACCGCTCATTTTAGCGAATTTAACGCCTAGTGACGCTAAAAGTGGCCCTAAGATTAAGGTAACCTTATCGCCTACTCCACCAGTAGAATGCTTATCGACTTTAATACCTGGAATTGCTGATAAATCGATTGAATCTCCAGAATCTCTCATTGCTAATGCTAGATAAGTAGCTTCCTCATCATTCATTTTCTGAAAATAGGTAGCCATTAAAAAAGCACTCATTTGATAATCAGGAATGTTTCCTTTTGTATAATTTTTAATCAAATAATCTATTTCATTTTTAGATAAAACCATGCCATCTCTTTTTTTGGCAATTATATCGATGATATGCATAAAATCACATCTCCTTCTTATATATTTTATCATATATGATAAGGATTACCTACCAAAGTATGTTATAATAAAAAAGATGAAATGGGGAATATTATGATTTTAGCAATGGTACGTCATGGACAAACTGCATACAACGCTGATGGATTAGTTCAAGGAAGAATTAACATCCCTTTAAACGATACTGGTAAGCTACAAGCGAAACAGCTTGGAGAAACGCTTAGATCACAAAATGAGACCTTTGATTTAATAGCAGCATCTCCTCTTTCTAGAGCATTAGAGACTGCATTTATTATTTCAAAACAACTGAAGATGAGTCGTCCAATTTATGTTGATCATCAGTTTGTTGAACGCGATTTTTATCATTTAGATGGAACACCTGTCGAAACTGCAATGCCATTGGTAAGAATTGAAAATTATAAATTTGAAGGCTATGAGCATGATCAACAAATGATAGGTAGAATTACGAAAGCTGTTAAAAATTTAAGACGGGTTCATGGAGATAAGAAAATATTACTTGTTGCACATTCCCATGTAATTAAAGCACTATTAAGATATATTGATCCATCTCTTTATACATTTGCAGACTTAATCAGACATCTAGATATTATCTACTTTGAGGTTACTGATAAGAAAATAACGGTAATAAAAAAATAAAAGGCTTTCGCCTTTTTTTTATTTGACAAGCTTTTGATTGATGATATTAAACATCTTATCTGCAACCTCAAGTGTTGTGAGATGCTTGATGTCCTCATATTTGATCACAGGATGGACAACTACATAAATCTTAGTTGAACGGAATGGTGCTCTATATTTGATTGCTGTTGTATTTTGGATGCTAATCGGTAAAAGATCTGCACCAGCCTTCATAGCAACGCGGTATGCACCAGCGCGCATAGCAACCATTTTATCATCATTTCTATCCTTAATTCCGCCCTCAGGAAATATTGCCATCGCCATACCATCTTTGATTACCTTAATGGCATCAACCATCGCACGTGCAGTGTTTCTATCAGATGAACGGTCAATTGGAAATGCTCCTAAATATTTCAATAGAGTTCCAATTAAAGGTGCTTTATAAACACTCATTTTTGGTGTAAAGGTTGTAGGTCTTTTCATAATCTCAAACATAATAAATGGATCTGCATAGGATTTATGATTTGCAAAAACTGTTAATAATCCATCGTTAGGAATGTTTTCTTTTCCTGTAATTTTTATTTTTAATCTTAAAAAGAAAACGATTAACCAGTGAGATGTAGATCTACATACATAATACTTATATTTATTAGAAAATTTTGTGTATTTAAAAATTGGGAATTGAATTAAGACAAATAGGACAATTCCAAAAAATCCGACTACGATTCCTAAAACAAACCACAATGGTAAAAACCAAAGGTTTTGAACAACCGTGGTCATGAAGTACATGAAAATTGCGATTAGTAGTAAAAATAGTATGGAAATCATCTGGTAATCCTTTCATAGACAGCAAAGATAAGCTGGTCTTCAAGTCTCTTTTCAATTAATTTAAACTGACTTAAATCAAATGAAGGAAAGTACACATTACCTTCATGTGTACGAAGTACATAGGTAATATAAAGGCGATCTGTATATGGTAGTGCAAGCTGATAAATCGTCTTTCCACCAATAACAAAGATATCCTCTTTAGTTTCCTTTAGGAATTGAAATAAATCTTTGACATGAACTGCATCTGGATAGGTAGCATCATTAATATTTGCTACATAGTTCTTTCTAAATGGCAAAGGTTTAGTTTTATAATATCCCTTCAGGGATTGATAGGTCATATCACCCATTAAAACAGCTTGATCCTTCGTCATATTTTTAAAATATGCCAAATCCTTTGGATAATGCCAGGGTAGGACATTATCTTTCCCAATCAACCAATTTTCATCCATTGCCCAAATCATTGAAATCATACTGCCACCTTCCCTTTAATTGCAGGATAGGGGTTATAATCAACAAGCTCAAAATCCTCAAACTTAAAATCAAATAAGGATTTTACATTTGGATTAATTTTCATGATTGGTCTTTTTCTAGGCTCTCTAGAAAGCTGCAATTCAATTTGATCGAAATGGTTTGAATAAATATGAGCATCCCCTAAGGTGTGCACAAACTCTCCAACCTCTAACTTGGTCACTTGAGCAACCATCATTAAAAGGAGTGCGTAGGATGCAATATTAAATGGCACTCCTAAAAATATATCAGCACTTCTTTGATAGAGCTGTAATGATAGTTTTTGATCTCTAACATAAAATTGAATTAATGTATGGCATGGAGGTAAAGCCATGTTTTTAATTTCTGCTGGATTCCAAGCACTTAAAATCATACGTCTTGAATCTGGATTATTTTTAATTTCATCAAGGATATATTGAAGCTGATCCACGCCGTTAAACTTTCTCCATTGTGCACCATATACCGGACCTAAATCACCATATTTTTCTGCAAATTTAGGATCAGTCTTTATTTTTTCAACGTACTCATCCATCGTTTCCCCTTGATAATCACTACTCAAGGTATATGTTTTATAAGGCCATTCATTCCATATTCTTACATCATGATCAACCAAATACTTAATATTTGTATCTCCATTGATAAACCATAATAGTTCATGAATAATCGATTTTAAATGTACTTTTTTCGTTGTTAGGAGTGGAAACCCTTCACTTAAATCAAAGCGCATTTGGTAGCCAAATACACTTTTCGTTCCTGTTCCAGTTCGATCCATTTTAAAACTGCCATGGTCCATGACATGTTGACATAAATCCAAATATGGCTTCATGATAGCCCTCCTAGAAATTATTTAGCAAGCTCGTATAATGCTTCTGTATAAATGATTGTTGCAAGTAATAAATCATCGATGCCTATAAATTCATTTTTTTGATGAATATATGTTGGTTTATCCAAGAAATGTGGTCCAAATGCAACACAATTAGGCATCGCTCTAGCAAATGTACCTCCACCAATATTGATTGGCTTCGCTTCTTTATCATTGGTATGCTTAATGTAAACTGCCATTAATTTTTTAACTAAATCAGAATTTGGGTCCTTATATAACAATTGTTGGTGCTTATCAACTTCTGCAGTTGCATGAAATGGAGAAACCTTTTCCTTTAAGGTTTGAACAACTTCATCAAAGCTTACATTATTTGGATATCTTAAATTCAAATGAATTTGATATTTTCCGTCCTTAGCATTAATCACACCAAAGTTATTCGTTAATGGTCCCATTTCAGCATCGTTATAATCGACACCAAGCTTTTTACCTAAATAGTCATGAAGTAGTAAATTAGAGACTAAATTCACAAGATTTCCTTCAAATTGATAGTCGATAAAGAACTCAAATAGGCGATCAATTGCATTTTCTCCGAATTGTGGAGTTGATCCGTGCGCACTCTTTCCTACCACTTTAACAAAGACTTTACCATCATTGACTGATGATGAGCCTTCATAGCCTTTTTCTTTCAAGAAATCATTGAATAGTTTTTCATACTCTTTAGTAGGTTCCAATAAAGCTGTTGCATAATCAGGAACCATATTATCTCTAAAGCCACCATGGATTTCTAAAATATCATTATTATCAACTTTTCCTTCAACAAAGATTCTAGAAATTCCTTTTTCCGCATAAATCAATGGGAAATCAGCATCTGGAATAAATCCGGATACTGGAGCTTCAGGATAAACTGAGAAATAGTGACGTACACAACGCCAAGCAGTTTCTTCATCGTTACCTAAAATCAATTTGATTCTCTTTGAAAGTGGAACATTTAATTCCTTCAGTATTTTTAATGCATAATATGCAGCAATGGTAGGACCTTTGTCATCTTCAGTACCGCGTCCATACATTTTACCGTCATGAATTTCAGCACCATATGGATCATGTGTCCAATCATTACCTGCAGGTACAACATCTAAATGTCCAATCATACCAACAAATTCTTTTTGATTGCCATACTCAATATGACCTGCATATCCATCAAGATTTACAGTTTCAAAGCCATCTCTTTCACCAATAGAAAGCATGAGATCTAAAGCTTCCTTGCATCCTTCACCGAATGGTGCATTTTTGCGGTTTGGATCGAATGTTGTCAATTCAGAATTAATTTGAATTAATTGAGTTAAATCCTTAAGTAGTTCATCTTTTCTTTTGAGAACTTCGTCTCTAAAATTGATTGTCATTTGTAATCATCTCCTTTTTTAATTGTAGCATAAAAAGAACTCTATTTAAAGGAAACTAACATGATTTTATTTATAAATAAAAAGTACAGGGGGTTATCCCTGTACAATAATTTTTATATCTCCTGTTGAAGCTGTCGCATCTAAATCAACAGTTCCTGAGGATGATGTATGTCTTGTCCCTTGATTATCTCCATCTACATAAACTTTACCTGTACTCGTTTTTAGATCAAAACTGTATATAGATAAGGATTGAACTGTAACCTTTATTTCACCTGTGGATGTTGATAACTTGATTGAATCTGCTACAAAACTACTTAATATAATATCACCTGTCGAAGTGTTTAGCTTTAAATCACCTGTCAAATCAAGATTTGATGCTGTAATTCTTCCTGTGCTCACTGCGGCAGTTAAATCATTACCAGTAATATTTGATAATTCTACCAATCCAGTTGATGTCGATAGATTATAATTACTAGCTGTCACTGTGTTTAAAGTGATCTTTCCAGTAGAGGATTTAGCGAAAACATTTCCAACAACATTTGCATTAATAAGAGCTATTGAACCTGTATCCACATCACCTGCGAATGAGTCTATATTTACATTTTTAACATAAATACTTCCAGTATCTGATTCTAAATTTAAAGCTTTATATGTGATAACTGACTCATGATCCAGTCTAATCTCTCCTACATTTGTCGATAACTCTAAATTAAGAAGCCATGTTTCAGGCATTTCAATTTCAATAGTTAATCGATCCTTTGATACAGTCTTAAATAATACAAAGCTAAAGAAATTGAATCTTTCCCTTTGAACGAGCTCATAGGAACCAAGTCCCTGCTCAGGAAATGTAAACGTATCTTTTTCATGCTTATAATATTTTATTGTCATGTAATCATTAGCTGTAACTGACAAATGAATATGTCTTGTACTCGCATCAATAATAAGTTCATTTAGTTCATCATCAATTGTTAAAACAATTTGCTCGCCGTATGATTCATTATCATCAAAGAATGTTTGCATTTCTTCTAAGTTCATTCCCATAAAGAATCCTGCAGCTGATAAAACTAACCCAAGAACAAAAATAATTAATAATACTTTAACCAAAAATTTCATTATGCTTCACCTGCTTTTCTAGCTATCTTTGAAAATAGCACCAACATCTGCTTTGATGTCCAAATCGTTAGTTGGTAAATCCAGATTGATGCAAGCAACATCAAGCTGACCATCATGAGGCTAAAGCCTCCCAAAACCATTAAATTACCTGTTGAAAGTGTCGTTGTGAAAAAATCTAAGGAGAATCCTATGAAGCCAACAAACGTTGAAATAACGACAACAATTGACACGATAATCATTGAGAATGCAAAGATTAATAATGCTCCATAAATGACTGCGATAGGGATTAGAAGCGGTGTTGAAAGTAGTGCTTGTAAAAGCTGTTTCATGCTTCTTGCTAGCTTCGGATATGTATCATTTTTTCTTTTCACTAAAACATCTGGAGTCATCGATTTGACAATCGTTTTGATATCATATTCTGCTAAGATCACATCCAAATTTTCCCCGCCTGTTAATCTTTCTTCAATCATTTCTTGATAGTAAGAAACGATATCTAAAACCTCATCCTTATAGAATTTATTACTTAATGCATTTTCTAATTCCTTTAACCAAGTTTTCATATGTTCACTCATTTCATTAATATATCGTAGATTTTTCTTATGTCTTCCCACTCATGCAAGAAGTCATCGATATGTTTTTTACCCTTCGCTGTGATTTGATAGTATTTACGATTTCTACCTTGGAAGAGTACATTATATGTCTTTAGCTCATCTGCCTTTTCCAATCTTCTTAGAATTGGATACAATGTAGATTCACTCATTTCAACATATTGAATTAAGTCACTAACGATTTTGTAACCATATGAGTCACTTCTCATTAGAATTGCAAGTACGAATATTTCTAGTACCCCTTTTTTTACTTGTTCTCTCATTTTGCACCTCTAATACTATCTTACGTCTTATATTATACAATGCATAGTATGATAATGTCAATAAAAAAAGTTCATTATTCTGAACTTTCTTCATTTGATTTCAATTCGTTTCTTGAAGATGGGGATAAATAAGTAATTCTTTCAGCAATCACTTCAAGCATCGATAGCTTTCTATCGTCTGGTAAATCATACTTCCAGTTTTGAATTCTTCCCTTGACTGCGATCATTACCCCCTTTGATGCATAGGACTCAATTGCTGTAGCTAATCCCTCCCAAACAGATATCTTAATGAAATCTGTATCATAAGCCCCATCCATATTTTTAAATGGTCTTTGTACAGCAACACTAATATAGGATACCTTTCTTCCATCTTCTAAAATACGGACTTCAGGATCGTGAGTTAAACGTCCAATTAAAATAATTTGATTGAGCATGTGCCCCTCCTTTTTTACTCATTATAAGGCTTTAGGAGATGCGAGACAAATTACCAAAATCAAAATTAAAATACCAATTTGGAAGAAAGCTTCTTGAGTTTTATAAAAAATAGTATTTTCTTATTTATTCACGTACGTATGCGCTATCTATAGAAAAAAAAGACCTAATTTAGGCCTTTTTGTATAATAGAGTAGATATAGATTTAGTTTCTATAGCAGAAAGTGTTTCTAGGATATCCTGATAGTTGATTTCCTTTAGGATATCAACAACATCGAAAAGCGATGATTTCATATGGAAATATTTACCATATAAATATGCCTTATTTTCAAGATTGTTTAATGCATAAATAAACTGTCCAAGATACACCTTTTTATATCTTTCAAATGAATCTTCATTTAAATATGTATAAGCATCCTGAGTTAGTAGCTTGATTAACACTTTTTTTAGTCGATAAATCCTTTTAGATTCTGCAAAAATCAATATATTTTCTGCATCCTTTTCAAAGTTTGTATGAACGAAAAAACTTTGATTAATTAACTTTTGACTTAAAAGCTGCTCAAACATAGGAGATGAAGATCCTAATAAAATATTTAGCATCATTGTATAAGCCATTTCGCGTTTAATTTGAAGATTAGCATTTTGCTTTTCAGGTTTTAGCTTGAAGCCAATAATAAATTTATCGATTCCGATATTTTTTTCTTCAATCTCATGTCGAATCTTTAATCTTTTGGGTTCCTTTGGATAAATGGTTTTTGGCTTTCTATATTTCTTAGGATATCTGATATCATAATCCTTAAAAAACCTTTCGAGTTCATAAAGATTAACCTTCCCAGCAATCGTCACCAATCTTTGACTTGGATTATAAAAATTTTCATAGACATCTAAAAGAATTTCTTTATTAATCTCTGTAATAGAATCTAGAGTTCCACCAATATCATAGCGAAGTGGGTGCTTATGATACATATTTTCCATTATTTTATTTTGCATGACTGTATTTGGATCATCTAAATACATTTTAAGCTCTTCAGCAATGATCAATTTTTCTTGTTCAATATTATCATCTGTAAAATATGGAGTATCTAGCATATTAAATAAATGTGTGAGTGCAGGCATCACTTGATCTGTAGCAGTAAAAAGATAGGATGTCTGGTTATAGGAAGTCATCGCATTCGCGTCAACACCTAATCTTGAAAACTCTTGAAAAGCATCACCATCTGGCATCGCGAAAATTTTATGTTCTAAAAAGTGCGCAGTTCCAAGCGGAGTTTGATGAATCTCTTGACCAACCTTGTAACTTAAATCGAGTGCTCCATAGGGAATTGAGACTTCAACATAGGTTGTATAATAGGGATCTTCCTTTGGTAAAATATGGACCTGCATCCCGTTTTTTAGCTTCATAATATAAACTGTTTCATTGAAACGACTATATTCTTTTTTAATCATGATTGACCTCCATGAAGTACATAAATGGTGTCGATCGTCAATTTTTTAAGCGCTTCATTGACTCCATCAATGGTAATACGATTGATTTTATCAAGCTTTTCTTCAATGGTTTCCTCGTAGTTCAATAAATCTCTAATAAATGCACGCTTAGTAAGCACCGATTGACTATCTAAACTACTTTTGATTTGATGCTGATAATAGAATTTCGCTTGAATGAGCTCTTGTTCAGTTATTCCATTGGATATCATGTTTGAAATTAAGTTTTGAATGCTATCTAAAGCTTTTTCCTTGTTTCTAATATCGACACCTGATGAAATCATTAAAGCTCCCTTATAATGGTCATAATTAGATTGAATATCGTAGCATAATCCTTCGACTTCTCTGATTTGTTGGAATAATCTAGAATCTGGATATCCACCTAAAATCGTATCTAATATAACTGCTGCATCATATAAATCATCTGCTCTAAAAATCGGAAAATGATAGCCAATCTTAATGATTGCTTGATTCATATCCGTTTCTTCAAAAACAGTTTTTAATGCTCTTGGTTCTCTAAATGCAGTTAAAAATGGAATATTAATCTTATGTTCATACTTTAACACCTTTTCAATCTTTAATAAGTCTTGATCTGAAACATTCCCATTAACGACTAATTTGGTTGCGTTATGAATAAAAACAGACTGATAATACTTCTTTAGCTTTGCTAGAGTGATTTTTTTGACGTCTTCTAGCGTTCCTGACATTGGATAACCATATTTATCATTCTCGAAAAAATGCTCATAAAACTTAGTTTGAGCATAAAGTCTTTTTTTATCCTTTAAGGTTTCCCATTGTTCAATGAGCATACGTTTTTCTTCATTGAAAATAGCTTTGCTAAACTCATCATGACCATAAATTACATCCTTAAAGAGTTCTAGTGCCTGATCTAATAATGTTTCATCTTCAACAATCTTTGGATCAACAATGGTTAACACCATCGAAATGACACTATAGTTTCCAATTTGTTCAACCTTTGTCGAAAAATATGCTCCATAAAGATTTTCGAGCTTTTGACTCATCAAAAGCTTACTATTTAGGTTGTTTGTATGAGTCGTTAGCATTTTAGGCAACAAAAAACGATACACACGTGTATCTTCCTTGTCTATGTCTGTAAAGTATACTGCGAGCTGTATCGTTTTAAAGTCGTTATTTATAGATAGCATTAGATGCTATGTAAAGCAACTTCCATCATTTTCGTAAATGCTTCCTGTCTTTCCATCGAAGTTGTTTTTTCATGTGTGACAAGAGAATCAGATACTGTTAATAAACATGCTGCTTTCTTTCCTAACGCCTTTGCATTAGCAAATAACGCGAATGATTCCATTTCAACAGCGTCAGCACCGTATTTTTCGTGAATTTCCTTGAATTCATCATGCTTCAAACGATAAAAAACATCTGATGAATGAATAGTCGATACATGCAGTTTAATATTTAGTTTTTCACTCGCACGAATGATTTTGTTATTGAGTGCTTTATTTGCAGGTAATATCTTTCTTGAGGATATACCCATTGTTTTTGCAAAGCTTGATTCTGAATAAGCGTCCTTTACTAAAACAACATCATAGAGCTTTAAATCAGGTGAATAAGCTCCACATGATCCAATTCTAATAATGTTTTCAACGCCATAAAAGCTAAATAGCTCATAGGAATAAATCCCGATGGAAGGCATTCCCATACCTGAACCCATCACTGTAACCTTCTTTTTACCGAAATAGCCTGTGTATCCCCACATGTTTCTCACATCGTTAATCTTTTCAACCTTAGTCAAAAAGGTATCAGCAATATATTTCGCTCTTAATGGATCACCTGGCATTAAAACTGTTTTTGCTATTAAATCTTTATTCTCTAACTCAATATGTGGTGTTGGAATCATTTGTCTTCCCCCTTTTATTCATTATATCTACACCATTGGATGTACCAATTCTTGTTGCTCCAGCTTCAATCATTTTTAATGCATCTTCATAGGTTCTAACTCCACCCGATGCCTTGACTTCAGCCTTATCTTTAACTGTATCTTTCATTAATTTTACATCTTCAACTCTTGCACCATAGGTACCAAATCCTGTTGAAGTTTTTACAAATTGCGCTCCTGCTTCCAATACAAGTTCAGATGCTTTAACAATTTCTTCAGTAGTTAAATAGCATGTTTCAATAATCACTTTTACAGTTCTTTTTTCTGCTGCTGCTACAACACCCTTGATTTCATGAAGAATCGTATGATAATCCTTGGTTTTTAAAGCATTGACATTGATGACCATATCGAGTTCATCTGCGCCATCATTAACTGCTTCAAGAGCCTCATATGCCTTTACATTTGCACTGTGTGTTCCATGAGGAAAACCAATCACTGTACAAACCAAAACGTCTGTTTTCTTGAGCTTATGTTTTGCATATTTTACCCAAATTGGGTTCACACAAACACTTTTAAAATCGTATGTCTTTGCTTCATCAACAAGCTGATCGATTTGAGCCTTTGTAATACTTGCTCCAAGTTTTGTATGGTCAATCATTTTATTAAGCTGCATAAACAATCTCTCCTTTTATTTTTTTTCGTTCGATTATATCTACAAACATTGAAATGAGTGGTCCCGTAAAGAAAACTAAAACGACAGTAAATACATGAACCTGCTCAAATAATTGTTTTGTTATCGTACCTAATATAACTGCTAAAATGAAGAATGTTCCTTCAATAATAATTTTAGTCCATTTAATGCTGTGAATCTTCTTATTCATAATCTGTAATAGTCTTTCAAATGGCAGACTAGGTAGACTAGTTGTCATGGTAATTGCAACTCCAAAGCTTACAACTAATAAACTGAATGCTGCAAGCGGTATTCTAAAGTAAAATGACTCGATCAAAGGCGTTGGAAGTAACTCAAATAAGAATTTCCATGAATCTATTAAAATACCGATGATAAAAAGAAAGATGACTGAATAAATCATATCTTTTTTTCTTTCCAGTAAATAGCATACAAGTGATACGGTTAATCCGAGTAAAACAGCTACTGTACCTAAAGATAACGGGGTTAATGTATATAAAAAGTAGACGAATGAATCAATTGGAGAAGCTCCAAGTCTAGAAAAAATAATACCAACGATACCAAATGCTACCATAACAAATCCTATGACATGATAAAAAATCTTTTTTTGCAAGTGTTGCTCCTTCTAATCCAATAACTTCTTTACGTTTTCTTTAGCAAAGGTGTGATCGATCTTCATAAATTTCTGTTTCTTCATAATTTTGAAAACCTTACCTGAGGTTTTCTTAATAACCACTTTGGTTCCCTTAATAAAGCCAGGAACATCCTGTAGATATTTTTCAATGAGTGGTAATGCTTCATTAAATGATATAACCTTTATTTCATTTCCAACTCTATAGAATATGTAATCTATATGTGGTGGGAATACAGTTAATGTGTGTTCCTTCCATTCCATACCAATCACTAAGGTTTTCTTTTCTGTTGTCAAAAAATGATATCTAGGCACATAGGTGTCTAGCTCTTTATAATACTTTTGTAAATCGTATAGGTCATCTAAGTATCTTAGGATAGAATGAAGTTTATCCTTAGACATTAAGTGATAATCCGATAATAAAACTGGGTTTTTAGAAATATAGGCTTCCTTCACCATATGAAAAACCTTTAGTACCACATCCATCTTAAAGGGAAGCACATCCTCAAATAACTCATTATAAATATGGAAATCATAGGTATCACATACTTTTTTTACAAGTTCAAATAAATGCTTCGCTACATAATCAGGTGTTAAAATAGGCATTTCCAAATGAAAATTTAAATCCAAGAATTTTGGACTTAATCTATAGATGTCTGGCACCTGAGATTTCGGAGTGATCACATACTTTGCTTCATATCCTAATCTTGGATGCAAATATAGAAATCGGACACTTTTCTCATCCATTTCTACAGTAATCCCTTCAATTCTCTCAAAAAAGACAATCAACTGTTCTAAATCGATTTTTCTGCTTTTTTCCTTGAAAAAATGTATATTAAATTGAGCCATATACTCACCCACCCTATATTAGTAGTTTATCATAACATATCAGTAATGATATGCATTTAAGTCTTTAATATTGCCTTTATTTGCTTATAATCGGTACGATCGATTAAAAGTGGCGTAATTGAAATGTATCCTTCATCAAATGCAACTACATCAGATTCCTCATGCTCTTGATAGTTAATGATCGAGGATTTGATATGAAAAATATCAGGTCTTTCTGATTTAACAAACTCGGCATGCTGATAGCGTAATCCCATTTTAGTTATTTTTACACCCTTTGGTCTTGGTATTGTATCCTTTGGAAAATTGATATTTAATATTCCAGGTCCCTCTTGGAGCTTGGCTTCGAATATTTCATCGAATAATTTTATGGTTTCATCATATAGATATGGGAGATTTGTACGATGTGCAGAAATAGCGATAGCATCCACACCAAGTATTTTTGCTTCCATTGCTGCTGCAACTGTTCCTGAATATAAAATATCCTTTGCAATATTTTGTCCATAATTAATTCCTGAAACGACTAAATCAAAATCAACATTAAAGACCTTTAAGCCAAGTCGAGTCGCGTCTGCAGGTGTACCATCAACAACAAGTGTTGCTGTCGAACCAAAAATAGGCTCAGTGTAAAATGTCTCAATTCGACTTCTTATCGTAATCGCATGACTTTTTGCACTTTGATGATCCTTAGGTGCTGAAACATAAACATTACCAAAAGGCTGAAGAGCACGTACTAAAATGCCTAAACCTTCTGCTTGATATCCATCATCATTAACGACTAAAATATTCATTTATTTTCCTCCTAGAACATTTAAACAACGATCGCATAATCCATTTTCATGAACATGGTCTACAACATTCCAGCATCTGTCACAAGTAATTCCATCTGCAACTCCAACTGAAACCTTGAATTCTTTTCCAATCTTTATATTAACCTTTGAAACAATTAAGACTTGGTGAATCTTCATATCTAAATAGTTAATCGCATCCATTTGCTCTTGTGTGACAACTAAATCCACTTGAGCAGCTAAAGATTTACCAAATACCTTTTGTTCTCTAGCATCCTCTAGCTTCTTTAGAACAACTTCTCTTACATTATCAAATACTTCAAATGCGTTCATTAGTTTAGCATCTTCATGAGTATTTAGCTCTGGCATGTTTTCTAAATAAACATCTTCTTTGTGAACAAATGGAAGTGTTTGATAGGCTTCTGATGTTGTATGTGGAAGTACTGGAGTAAGAAGCTTTAAGATACCAAGTGTGATGTCATAAAGTGTCGATTGAACAGATCTTCTATCGATTCCATTCTCTTTTTCAATATATAAAATATCCTTTGTATAATCTAGATAAAATGCAGATAAATCATTGGTCATAAATGGCACAACCGTGCGGTAAACTTTATCAAATTGATAATTTTCATAGGCATCTAAAACCGTTTGAACTAGCTGGTAATATTTGAGTGTCATCACTTGGTTTAATTTACCACGCATTGAATAGCTGATATAATCTTTTTCTGGATTAAATCCATCTAGATTACCTAGCATGAACTTAAATGTATTTCTAATCTTTCGATAGCCTTCAGCGATTTGAGTCATCATATCATTAGAAATTCTAACATCACTTTGATAATCCACTGTAGCTACCCAAAGTCTAAGTAAATCTGCACCCTGTTGTTTCATAACAACTAAAGGATCTACAGTATTTCCTAAGGATTTACTCATTTTTCTACCTTGACCATCTAAAACGAAGCCATGGGAAACAACCTTCTTATAGGGTGATGCTCCAAATGCAGCGACACCAGTAATTAAGGATGAGTTGAACCAGCCACGATATTGATCCGATCCCTCTAAATATAAATCAGCAGGATATGGAAGATTTCTAGCAGTTAATACAGAATGTGAGGTTCCTGAATCAAACCAAACATCCATAATATCTGTTTCTTTTCTAAATATTCCATTTGGAGAACCTGGATGCTTATATCCCTTAGGAAGTAAATCAACTGCTTCTCTTTCATACCAAACATCAGAACCAAATTCATTGAATAAATTGGCAACATGCTCTAATAAATCGTGATCCAGTATTGAATCTCCATTTTCAGCGTAAAAGACAGGGATTGGAACACCCCAAGCTCTTTGTCTAGAGATACACCAATCTTCACGACCAGTGATCATATTTGAAATACGTAATTCGCCCCATAAAGGTAACCATTCTGCTTTTTTAACCTCAGAAAGTAATTCATCCTTCAGCTTTTCAATTGATGCGAACCATTGTGGAGTCGCTCTAAAAATAACTGGTTTTTTAGTTCTCCAGTCATGTGGATAGCTATGCACAAATTTATCACTTCTAAGTAATACATTCGCTTCTTCTAGTGCCTTAACGATTGCTTCATTTGCTACCTCATAATAAAGACCAGCAAATTGTCCTGCTTCTTCAGTCATGTATCCTTTATCATCGACTGGACATAAAATGTCTAAGCCATATGTTCTTCCGACTCTATAGTCGTCTTCCCCATGACCTGGAGCAGTATGTACTAAGCCAGTACCATCTGTATCTGTGACATGCTCACCAACGATAATTGGAGATACTCTGTCATATAAAGGATGCTTATATTGGTTAAGCTCTAGCTCAGAACCCTTGATTGAGCCTAAAACCTTATAACTTTCAAAATGAAGTGTCTTTGCTAATGTTTCAATTAAGCTTTGAGCAACTACATATTTTTTATCTAATACTTCAATTACACTATAGTCCATTCTTGGATGAACTGAAATAGCAAGGTTTGCAGGAAGAGTCCAAGGTGTAGTGGTCCATATTAAATATGCTGCATCCTTGAGTAAACCCTTTCCACCAACTGATGGGAAAGCGACATAAACGGATGTAGATTGCTTATCTTGATATTCGATTTCAGCTTCAGCAAGTGCAGATTCTGAGGATGGAGACCAGTAAACAGGCTTAAGCCCTTTATAGATTAATCCTCTATCAACCATTTTCGCGAAGACCTTGACTTGATTCGCTTCAAAGTCATTGGTTAAGGTGATATAAGGATTATCCCATTCACCTAAAATTCCAAGTCTAGCAAACTGAACCTTTTGTTTTTCAACCTGATCCATAGCGTATGCTCTACATAATTTTCTATATTCAACTAAGGAAAGCTCCTTACGGTTTACTCCCTTTTTCGTTAATGCTGTTTCAATGGGTAGACCATGTGTATCCCATCCAGGAATGTATGGAACTAAATGTCCTGACATTGTCTTGTAACGCAAAACAAAGTCCTTTAAGACCTTATTTAAGGCGTGTCCAATGTGGATATCTCCATTTGCATATGGAGGTCCATCATGCAAAATAAAGGGAATGGAATCCTTATTCTTTTCTAGTACTTTTTTGTACAAGTCAATTTCATTCCATCGTTTTTGAAACTCTAATTCTCTAACACCAAGATTCCCTCTCATTTGGAAATCTGTTTTCGGCATTAATAATGTGTCTTTGTAATCCATAAGTTATTTCTCCTTCAATTCGTATATAAAAATAAAATTCGCCCCTATAGCTAAGGACGAAATCAAGTTCCGCGGTACCACCTTAGTTCTAGGATAAATCCTAGCACTTCGTTTTCATTTGCTCAAAGGTGATACATTTATACGAGTGGTTTCCAGGCTTACACCATCCCTGAATCGCTTTAAACATCATATATTTGCTTGTCCTTCTCATTGCATATTTGATTTAAGCAACTATTTCCTTTAGGAAATCTTCCATGGATCCGTCATCATAGACGTCCTTGGTTGCAAACATAAATACTTTTTCTTGTACATTAACGATTTCTCCAGATATTGCATAAACAACACCAGATAGAAATGCGATAACCTTATTTGCTTGATCAATATCTAACGGTTCAAAATTTAGAATCAGTGGCTGACCAGCTAGCATTTGATCTGCTAGGGATGTCAGATATTTGTCATCATCTGTTTCTAGTTTATCAAAGACTATCATTTCTGATTTTAAGACGACTTCTTCATTTTGATCTTCTTTTTTCTTTTTTTTACCAACACTAAATAGTCCCATAAGTTCTCCTTTATAGCAGGTCTAAAAACTTTCTACCAATTCTTAGATGTGTTGCATGATGCTTGATAGCAAGTTCATAATCACTTGTCATTCCCATGGAGCGATAAGGTAGGTTTTCTCTTTTAGCTAGGCTATCTAACATCATAAAAGCATGTTCAGTAGCAATAGCATCCATATCCTTACCGATGGTCATTAAACCGATTACCTCTATTTTATCATATTTTCTAATTTCTAAAAGAAATTGCGTCAAATTGTTGGGGTTTATCCCTGATTTTTGGTCTTCTTCAGTTAAATTGACTTGAATAAAGCATTTCACTTTGTGTTCTGCATATTTTTGTATGCTTTCTGCTAGACTGATCCGATCCAATGTGTGAAGATAATCAATTTGATTAATCATGTCTTTCACCTTATTGGTTTGAAGATGTCCTATAAAATGCCAGGTAATTGATAAATCCTTGAGTTCATCCATTTTTTTCAGCATATCTTGTACTCTATTTTCTCCAAAATGAAAAACCTGCTTTTGGTAAAGCTTTCTCATTTGTGAGGTATCGAAATATTTAGATGCACAGATTACTGTAACAGATTCATTTAAATTCATTATACATTAAACCTGAAGAGCATGATGTCTCCATCTTGGACAACATAGTCTTTTCCTTCTAGTCTAACTCGGCCATTTTCTTTAGCTGCTTGTGGTGTTCCATATTTGATTAAATCGGTAAAGGATAAAGTTTCTGCCTTGATAAAGCCACGTTCAAAATCACTATGGATAATACCAGCGCATTGTGGAGCTTTCATTCCCTTTTTAAAGGTCCAAGCTCTTACCTCTGGTTCACCAGCAGTGAAATAGGTTTTTAAGCCTAAAAGATAATAGCTTTTTTCAATCACTTCATTGAGTCCTGATTTTTTTAATCCATAGGCATCTAAAAATGTTTCTTGTTCTTCAGGCTCTAGGGATGCGATTTCACATTCGACTTGAGCAGAAATAAAGACAACCTCAGTTCCTTCCTTTTTTGCAAAGGCAAGAAGATTTTGATAATGCACATTTTTTTCAGGATGATGAAGATCTTCTTCAGCAACATTCGCGATATAAATCATTGGCTTTAATGAAAGTAGGTTAAAGCTTTTTATTAGCTTGAGCTCTTCTTCCTCAAATGGAATAAGTCTAGGACTTCCATTTTCATCCAGTACTGTTTTAATCTTCGATAATATATCATATTCAAACATAGATTCTTTATCTTTTGCCTTCGCTTTTTTCTCGAGTCTCTTGATTCTCTTATCAATCGAATCAAGGTCTGCAAGATTAAGCTCTATTTTGATCGTTTCAATATCTCTTAATGGATCAATTGAGCCTTCAACGTGGGTGATGTTTCCGTCCTCAAAGCATCGAACGACTTGGCAAATCGCATCAACTTCACGAATATGACTTAAAAACTGGTTCCCAAGACCTTCTCCTTGAGATGCACCACGAACTAAACCTGCGATATCAATAAACTCATAGGCTGTTGGTACAACCTTTTTAGGCTTATATATTTTTTCTAGCACATCTAATCTAGGATCTTGTACATAGACAACTCCTACATTAGGTTCTATAGTTGCAAACGGATAGTTTGCAGCAAGTGCCTCTGCTTTTGTAATGGCATTGAAGAGCGTAGATTTCCCTACATTCGGCAAGCCGATAATTCCTGCTTTTAACATTTTTTTAATTCCTTCCAGTAAAAAAGGCTTATCGCCTTTTTAAAATTTTCCTTTTTTTACAAGCCATGAAGGAAGATTGCGTTTCTTTCCTTCAGAAACTTGATTGTTTGGTAGATCTTCATCATCTTCGTAGGATTGATTTTTTAATCCTTGGCGAGTTAATTTCATTTGCTCATCTGAGGTTTTATTGAATATTTCGCTAGCTAGATTTTCAATGGTTGTATCCTTAGCTTTTAATTCATATCCAGTTGCAATCACAGTAACGATTAATTCATCATCTAAATCCTGATTCACAGTAGTACCGTAAATAATATTTAAATCACGATCAGTTGAATTTCTAATTTCTGATAAAGCTTGTTCAGTTTCAAATAGAGTAATATTCGTACCTGATGTAATATTAACTATTGCATCGGTTGCACCATCAATTGAAACCTCTAATAATTTTGAGTGAATTGCTTTTCTAGCTGCTTCAATGGCACGATCTTCACCAGATGCAATACCAATACCCATTAATGCAGTACCTTTATTTTCCATTACAGTTCTAACATCAGCAAAGTCAACGTTAATTAAACCAGGAATAGCAATAATTTCAGCAATCCCTTGAACACCTTGACGAAGCACATTATCAGATTCTCTAAAAGCATCAAGTAATTGTGTTGTTGGACCTGAGATAGCGAGTAATCTTTCATTTGGGATAACGATTAATGTATCGACGTGAGGCTTTAATTCCTCTAAGCCATAAATAGCTGCTTGCATACGAGCAGGACCTTCAAATGCGAATGGTTTTGTTACGATACCAATCGTTAGACATCCCATTTCCTTTGCTCTTTTAGCAATAATAGGAGCTGCACCTGTACCAGTTCCACCACCCATACCTGCTGTGATGAAAACCATGTCTGCATCTCTTAATACTTCTTCAATTTCTTCAATAGATTCTTCAGCTGCTTTTCTACCAACTTCTTGTTTAGCACCAGCACCTAAACCTCTAGTTAAATATTTACCTAATTGAACTCTAGTTTCTGCTTTAGAAACCTTTAGTACTTGAGCATCTGTATTCATCGCGACAAAAACAACGCCCTTGACGTCGTTCTCAATCATTCGATTGATTGCATTTCCCCCGCCACCACCAACACCGATGACTTTAATTACTGGTTTTTGATTGAAATTATCTGATTCGCCGAATACCATGATATCCCTCCTCGTACTATTTATATTTTACAATATAATCTTATTAATTAAAAGGTTTATTATCTCGATTTGAAATAATTCGTTTTTTTCTTCATTTCTTCTTTAAAATCTAAGAGTCTATCCTCTTTAATTGCAGTTCTTATTTCTGCCATTAAATGCTTTAAGTAAGCCAAATTTTGGTAAGAGACTAAACGCATCCCAAGCATCTCTTCTGCTTTAAAGAGATGACGTATGTAAGATTTCGTATATTTGGAAACTGGAGTCTCTAAATTCGGATCGAGTGGGGTTAGGTCATGTTCATAGGTTTGATTTTTTATCACAACTTTGCCTAAAGTCGTTAACGCACTACCATGTCTTGCGATACGTGTAGGCAAGACGCAATCAAACATATCTATCCCATTGATGACGTTTTCAACTAGGTCATCAGGGGCACCAACACCCATTAAATATCTAGGTTTATCAAATGGTAATATCGGGTTTAAAAACTCTGTCATCTCATACATTTCATGCTTCTTTTCACCAACGGAAAGGCCTCCAATGGAATACCCTGGAAAATCCATTTCAATTAATTTTTCAGCACAATATTTTCTGATTTCTTTATTCAGTCCACCCTGAACAATACCAAATAATGCTTGGTCAGTTGTTAAAGTATCCTTACCTCTTTTTGCCCAACGAATGGTACGATCAACTGACTTAATCATATAGTCATCAGTTTCATAAGGCGGTGGACATTCATCAAAGCTCATGATGATATCTGCACCTAATTTTTCTTGAATTTTTATCGAATCCTCTGGTGACATAAATAGTGATGATCCATTTTTATGATGCTTAAAAAAAACACCTTCTTCAGTAATTTTTCTCATATCCGTAAGAGAAAATACTTGGTATCCACCACTATCTGTTAAGAGTGCTCCATCCCATTGCATAAATCCTCTAATCCCACCATGCTCTTCAACAAGATCCGCTCCTGGTTGTAGCCATAGATGATAGGTGTTCCCTAAAATCAAGCCTTCAGATACTTCCTTTACTTCTTCAACGGTCAATGTTTTTACAGTTGCCTGTGTACCTACAGGCATAAAAAAAGGCGTTTCAAAAACCCCATGAGGTGTTGTTAATTTTCCTAAACGTGCTCCACTTTGTTTACACACATGCAATACTTCAAATTTTATACTCATATTATCATCCTTTACCTTGTAATTATAGCATAACTTTGTTAAAATGTTTTAAGTAATATGATTAGCTGTACCCTAGGAAACCAGCTAAAAAACAAAACAGGGAGATTACAAATGAAAAAATGGGTTTTAAAGGATTTTTTGCTGCAAGCGATGATTGCTGCAATGTATTATGTTTTGGTATTAGTGTTTCAATTCTTAAGTTTTGAAGCCGTACAGTTTAGAATTGCTGAAGTGCTCTTAATTTTAGTGTTCTTCGATAAGAAAGCAATTATTGGTATAACGATTGGAACATTCTTCGCAAACTGGCATTATGCACCAGCTGGTATTGTTGATGCAGTGTTTGGAAGCTTGGCTACATTGATCTCTTTAGGATTCATGATCTTATTTATTAAGAGAAAATGGCTAGCTCTTCTATTTCCAGTCATTGTTAATGGTATTTATGTAGGTCTACTCTTAGTATTTACACTCGATCTTCCATTCTTTATCAATTTCCTATTGGTATCCTTTGGACAGGCTGTTGTATTATATGGATTAGGTTTACCCTTGTATTACGCATTAAGGAAAAACAAAGGATTCCTAGAATTCTTCTCTGATGTGAAGTAAAAAATAAGTAGGTTCTCTGTCAAGGATAGGGGTACCGAATAAGTAAATCAATGAATAAGGGTATTTGGCATGAGTTGCTGAATACCTTTTTTATTTCAACCAATCATA
>PGXL01000021.1 GCA_002839095.1 Tenericutes bacterium HGW-Tenericutes-2
ATATTTACTATTATTACTTGGCATAGTTTATCATCCTTTCAGTTTGTACCCATATGATACCATATCTTACCCACTGATTAAAAACCATACCAATTCACTATCCCCCTTGAAATAAAAATAAAAAGACACTCGAAATCGTAATTTGCGATTCGGGGTGCCTTATTTGTCAGCAATCATTCTTCATCGTTAACTTTACTATCTTTATTGCATTTATAATAAAAGATAAATAGAATTTTAACTGTTCGTGTTTATTATAATAATAATTTAATAATAAATCAACAGGAAATAAAAAATTATTTATTATTTTATTAAACGCTGTTTAATAGAGTTTGAAATCATCTTTGATTGGTGGTATTAATTTCCATTCATCCATTTTTTTATTATAGATAATTGAAGTAACGTTTTTGAGTAATTGAAATTATATGTAAACATACTTTTTAAAAATAATATATCAATAAAATCTGTTTCTCATGGAATGAACTTGACTTAATAATATGCGAATGTTGAAAAACTTTAAGATGAACTAAAAGTCCAATTATCGACCAGAACAAGATATTTCATTTTTCATAATCTACTCAAAATAAGGATATATCAACGAATCGATTGATTTATGTAATGAAATATCAGACAATAAAATAAAAATGAAATTGCATTCGATATTAGCATTCATTTTTTATATTTCAATCATATTGAGAAATAAATTCCAAATTCACCTAAAAGCATTTCAAATCATTTTTACATAACAAGCGTAAAAAAATTGTATCATGTATCATTATATCGAGGAAAGCAATAACTTCATTGCCAAAAAAATTGGTTTTCTCGATAAAAAAACGGTCATATTAGTTAAACTAATAGACCGAAATAAAAACATATGAATAAAGAATGGAGGACCCAGTCGGATTTGAACCAACGATCAGGGAGTTGCAGTCCCTTGCCTTGCCACTTGGCTATGGGTCCAGAAACTGTTTAAAAAAATGGTCGGGATGACAGGATTTGAACCTGCGACCTCCTGGTCCCAAACCAGGCGCTCTACCAAGCTAAGCTACATCCCGATAATAATGGCGCGCCCACCAGGAGTCGAACCCGGAACCTTTTGATCCGTAGTCAAACGCTCTATCCAATTGAGCTATGAGCGCGCGTGTGGGGCTTTTCAAAAAAGGACTTGGGTTGTCCAATTTAGAGCCGATATATATATTACCAAAATTCAATCAAAATTGCAACGATTATTTACTGAAAACCTGATAAAAATTTATGGTTTGAAGCATGCTAAAGCATCTAGCAACAAATCTTTTCATCGTTTTGGTATAATAATATTCAAAGGACGTGAGATTATGGACAAATATCATCAAAAGGAAGCCATAAAAATAACTGAAATTGAATTAGTTGTTAGAAACCTCAAGTCAATGACAGAATATTATACAAATTCTTTAGGTTTCAGTGTTATATTTAACGACAACAAAAAAACAATATTAAGTGTGGATGGAATCAACCCAATTATTACACTCATCGAAGATAAAAAAGCTGTTAAACGTGGAAAAACTACTGGTTTATATCACGTAGCGATATTATTACCTTCTAGAAGTGATTTAGGACTTTTTTTACGTCACGTTATTAATCATCAAATACCAATTAGTGGCGCAGCAGACCATGGCGTGAGTGAAGCGTTATATTTTCAAGATCCAGAAGATAATGGCATTGAAGTCTACACTGATAAAGATGATTCAACGTGGTATGATGAATTTGGAACACTTGTGATGTATACTGCAGATATTGATTACTCAGGTATCTATTATGCTGCAAAAGAAAATGAAACATTTACTTCATTACCGATAAGAACTACATTAGGTCATCTTCACTTATCTGTTAGCTCCTTAGAAAGCGCTAGAAAGTTTTATATAGAAGCCATTGGATTTGACGTTGCATTCGATAAATTGCCTAGAGCTTTATTTGTTGGTTCGATGAATTATCATCACCATCTAGGACTCAATACATGGATGGGTGATAAGAAACCAAGTCCCTTATCAAACGGTTTAAAATCATTTGTTATTACTTACCCTAAATGTGAAGAGATAGATGCAGCTATGAAAAAAATATCGACCTTAAATCTGCCGGTAATAGAAATCGAAAACGGATACCAAACAACGGATTTTGATGGAAATACTGTATTTTTAAGATTAGTTGCCTAAGAATCAAAAACATCGCCGTTTAGCGATGTTTTATTTTTCCCTATGTGCTTCTTTTTTTGTTTTATACATCCATTTTTCTGCCTGATCAAATGTATCATTTAAGGATTGATCCATCGATGTTTTTAAACCGAACCCAACAGCGATAGAAATCGGATGTCCGTTAATCAAAGTTTCACTACATTTTACTTGAATGGATGTCGCCAAGGCATGTGCTTTTTCTTCAGTTGTATTGGGGGATATAATCACAAACTCATCGCCACCATACCGAATAACTTCATCTTTATCACCCTTTAAGGCACTAATAATTTCGGCGGCCTTAAAAAGCATTTCATCTCCATATCGATGACCGAGATGATCATTGATGTATTTTAAATCATTTAAATCGGTAATTATGATTGATAGCGGTAAATATTCTGCTTTTTCTAGTTCGACAAACTTCATATCCATATAAGCTCGATTATGCAATTGTGTCAAATTGTCATGATAACTCAAATAAGTTAATTTCTTATTCATTTCATCATGCCGTCTTTGAATTCTCATCAAATGCATTCCTACAATTGCAATTCCCATTCCGGTTCCGGAAAGCGAAGTAATCATATAACCCCATGTTATATAGAACATTGTTTGATACAAAAACGGATAAAGTAAATTAATGAGTCCGAGAATAAATATCATCGTAACTGCAAACAAACTATATTTTTTATCTTTGATAATAAAAATTACACCTGATGCAATAATGTATGACGCAAACGTTCCAAAAATAGAATATAATTTTATCACTATATGAACGTTCGTTTGGCCAATAAGAATTACGATGATGAATAATATGATATCGATGCCAATGAGCCATGTAGGTACTTTCATATCAAAGAAACGATGTGTCGCATGCAAAAATAACATACCAGAAATTAAGATAAATGTATAATAATTAGCGAGTAATAAAACTGAGCTACTTAGGTTAAAGAAATATAGATTGACATATGCAGCTAAAATCGCAAACCAAAAAATCGCCCAATTTTTCAAATAGTTTATCTTTTGCATTTTGTATTGAACAAGCATTCCAATACCTAAGATAAGCGATCCTATTATGAACGACAAGACAACCCAAGATATATAATCTAGATTACCTGGCATAGTTCAATCTCCTTTTAAAACTATTAAAATTTTATTTTTGATTCTGTTGTTTTACCAACGTTTTATTATCATACATTCGTTGGTCGGATAAATTAACTAAGTCTTCTAATACATCAGAATCGTAGGGATAGGTAGCTATCCCACAACCAAATGTCACAATGACTTTTTCATGATTTAAAATCAATGGATTTTCTGAAAAAAATTGACGCATTGATTCGATTTTATCTAAGACGTCTAGTCCAACACTATCTGGATATATGAGCATAAACTCATCGCCACCCAGTCTTGAAAAAATGACATTATTATCTTTTAATTTCCGAATAATATTGGAAAAATATCTTAACGCTTCATCACCAGCATTATGTCCAAATTGATCGTTAAGTTCTTTTAAGTTATTCAAATCAATCGAACAAATCGCAAATGGACTTCTGGTTTTTCTAGCTTCTTCATAGCGTTTCTCTAAAAGTTCTTGGTGGTAACGTCTTGATACAGCTTGAGTTAAAACATCATACCTCGTTTGCGTGATAGCTTTACCGTAAAGCTTATGAATCGCAATTGTAATTTCGATTTGTTTTGCTAAATGCTTGATCATTCGTTTATCAGTTTCATCAAAAATAGTTTTCGATTCGAAATTATCAAGGTTGATAGAACCATAAAACTGATCATTGTGTTTAAATGAACAAGTCAAAATTGATTGAGCCACTAATGCTCCTTCTTCATGTAGTTTTTTGACAGTCTCACCTTCAACATGCGCCTCATCAAACACTTTTAAATCCTGAATGATGGCTGGGGCGTACATATCCTCTAATTGTGATTGGAATAAATCATCAATCTTTAGCGTGATTTTTTGTAAATTCTTTAATGAATAGCCAAACGCTGCTCGATACTCCATCACTTCGCCATTATAGATTAAGATACTTCCAGCTTGTGCTTTCGGGACAACCTTGATTGCTTCTTCCAAGACCATTTGTAAAACGTCATCAAACTGATCGTTTTCCAAAATTTCAGTGGTGATTCGCATCATTCCTTCAGTAATCCGGTGTGATTGATCGAGATGTGAATAGGCTTCTTGAAGTTCTGTATAAGATTCTTTTTGTACGTAATTGTTTTTCTCTAATTGTGTGAGCAAAGATCTTCTTTTTACATCCGTGTTATATTGAACGGTCGTGTAAACATAACCGAGTAGAGACAACATCAAACTAATACGTAAGTTCTCAAAAAACAAAGGTGAAAAACCATGTACTGAATAAATGGCATAATTAAAGAAAAGCGGCGCTAAGACGAATATAGCGATTCTTTTCTTAGGTGAATACATTTGAATGAGTGATGCTGCAAATACAGCGATGATATAAGAATATATTTGATTAGAAAAACCTTGAAAATTATAGGTGACAACAATCCCAATACCAATAATCATAAATGGATGTAAAAACATTAAAAGTTTTAAAAATTTGGAGTCAGTTTTATAATCAGTCTTCATGACGGAATAAAAGATAATTGTTTGCATAATCATCCATATTCCAGATAACAAATAGACATCTGCACTTTTTATTTGTGAAAGGTCAATGAAAAAATATGACGTGAGTTCTAAGATGGCTATGAGGATTGAAGAAACAAATCCCATTAATACATCATAATGTTCAACGTCATTTCGACTTCGTAAATCTTTAATATCGATATAAAGTTTTTTTATGTATCGAACAAATCTTAACATCGTTCATCAAATCACTTTCTCTGACGATATTTCATATTATTCTTTGTAGTTCAAACAATGCTCTTCTATTATACATTAAAATGTATAGAACGTAAAGAAGTGAATAGATTGAATGATGATGAAAAAATCTACTTTTTTCATATGAAAAGAACATCAATAAATGATGTTCAATAAAATAGCGTATTAATTAAGAAATTTGACTGAATTTAATTACAATGACAATTAAATATCATTGATAGGTGCAATATAATCTATTTATAACTGAATATGAATGTCGCCTGTAAGCGTACTTTTACTAACAATTTCGATATCGGTATGATTTTTATTTTTGATAGTAATGTCGCCACTAACTGATTTGAGCGATACGCGCGAAGGATAAAACTCCATCCCTGTAATATCGCCGCTGACCGAATGAAGGGCGCAATCTTGACATAGTGAATCTTCAATACGAATATCGCCGCTTACGGTATTGAGTTTCATTTCTTTACCAACATAGACTTTTTTCATGTGCATGTCGCCACTCACTTGTGATGAATTCAGATTTTCTAGTTTAACATCTGTAATCATCAAATCTCCACTCACGGTATTCCATTTAGACGTAGTGATTATTGCATTTAACATAGTAACATCACCACTCGTTGTCGAAAGCGTCAATGTATTGGCATTGAGATTTGCATAATACAAATCACCACTGACGATATTGATTTGGAAATTCGTGATAACAAGGCTCTTTGGAATTTCTAAAATCAGTTGGATGTCATCGTTTTTTGATTTCATAAAGATAAAGCCTGACATTTTCGGGGCTTCAATAACAAGTTCATTATCTTCATAGGTACAGGTGTATTTACTTATATCACCTTTTCCCGAATAATGGACATGGATTTGTTCATCTTGAGAATGAACAACAGAAATATCTTCAGCGACTAAACTAATTTTAATTTTTAATTCACTAGATAGCGTTGAAAAGTTTTTCCAAGCAAGATAGCCTTCAGGAATATTAAAAGGCTCTGCTTCGTGGGTTGAGAAACTAGCTAATTCCTTAGCGAGGTTGACAGGATCACCAAATCGTTTTTTCATTTCTTCTTCACTGAGTCCTTCAAGCATTGCGTTTTGAATCATTTCTTCATGGTCGGCAATAATTTCGTTAATGTCTTTCTCAAGCATATGTTGTTTAGTTAATTCGTTCTTTAAATCTTCTAAGAATTTCTTCATGTTTCTTTCCTCCTTGGTTGATGATGTGATAGACACCACCGATGAATGAATCCCATTCTTCTCTGAGTTGCATATAATACGTGAATCCTTTTTCTGACATTTTGTAATATTTTCTTGGGGCCCCTTCATTTGATTCTACTAAGTAAGTTGTGAAATAACCTTCGTTTGTTAAACGTCTTAAAATAGGGTAGATTGTGTTTTCATTCACATCAATATACTGCGATAAATCACTGATGATTTGATAGCCATAGGTATCTTTTTCAACCAATGTCGATAAAACACAAAGTTCAATAATCCCACGTTTAAATTGTGCATTCACATTCATCACTCCTTTTCACAACTAATTATAACACAGTACTGTTTGTCGCACAATACCTAATTTGTATTTATTTTACCATTTGATTTAATCAAATGAAAAACGGAATTGCTTTTGAGAGCAACTCCGTTTGATTCATTTAAGTTTGATTAATTGCCGTAACAAGTAGGATTGTCGTAAGTAACGCCCTTCGTATCGACGGTTACTTTCGTGATTTTTACTTCACTGACTGGACGGTCTTGGTAGCCTGTATTAACGGTCGCAATAGCGTCTAATGTATCAAATCCACTGATGAGTTTCCCAAAAGCGGCATACTGTCCATCAAGATGAGGACTGTTCTTATGCATGATAAAGAATTGGCTCGTCGCAGAATTCTTAACACTGGTTCTCGCCATTGAAATCACGCCACGGTCGTGCTTTAAATTATTTTCAAATCCGTTGCTTGAGAATTCGCCAGCGATCGTACAAGTATCTTTTGAACCCATACCGCCTTGAATCATGAAGTCTTCAATCACACGATGAAACGTTGAACCATCATAAAAATGGTCATTAGCAAGTTTGATAAAATTACGGACGGTATTGGGAGCGATATCATAATATAACTCTAATACCATGGGTTCACTGTATCCTTTTACAGAGATTGTTACTACGGGATTGGTGTTGTTACTGGTGTTCATGGTTGTTGTTTCCTTTCCGCACGCTACAAGCGTCATTGTTAAGATTAGTGAAGTAATCAGTAATAATTTTTTCATGCTCAACCTCATTTTAAATATTTCAAAACCTATTATACACGAATCACATCAAAAAATTAAGTAAAATCCTCTACTTGTTGACATAAACACCTTATGAAATAACTGATTTTTATTAACATGAATCAAAATAATAAATTATCTGGAGTTTTTAATTTTATATAAGCTATATCTATTACTTCTGATTATAATCAAATTCCCGATCACGAAGACCAGGAATTTTTTATTTTAATACATTTAATTATGATTCATCTTTCATGTATATTCCGTATAAATCAATATCCTTTGCAGGCATGGTTGTATAGTCACTTAATAAAATACGTTCAACTTCACAATACCAACCATCAAATACGTATCCTTCAAATGTTATGAATTCATGATCAATAACACTTTCATAAAGTAAATCATAAACTTCTGTAACATAGATTTTTGGGGTATGGAGAATGGCAGTATCTGTATCACCTAATTGACCATATAATGACGTTCCTGCCGTGGCTAAAGTACCCGCTGAAGAGATAAATGTGGTTGCTCGACCACCTGTAATAATCTCAATGACCGGATAATTTAGATAATCACTTAATGCCTCTGTGATCTCGATTGGGGTATTGGATGAAGAAGGTGTCGCAACTCCAAAAGCACTATCATAATTTATCCCCCAAACAAACACACGGTACTCAGAACTAATCGCAAATACATATTCATACGCAGCGGAAATATAATTAATCTTTTCACCCACACCCAACTCAAAATTAGGTTCGATGATGATAGGTGAAAGACTACTCGTAGTATTTCCGTTTCCAAAATAACCGTTTGAATTTTGTCCCCAAACAAAAATCCTTCCTGTGCTTGTGACTAGATGGACAAAATCATGAGAAGTACTTATAACTTCAATCGTTTCACCCAAATTAAGGGGAATAGCCGTTGTGATTTCAACCGGTGAGAGCCGATTCGTCGTTGTTCCATCACCAAGTTGCCCAGCACCATTAAAGCCCCATGTGAAAACTCGTTTTTCTTCAGTGATAACAATACCATAGTTGTCACCTGCTTTAATTTTGATGATAGAATCTGATTCACCAATGTTAAAACTGCCCGTAATGTCATGAACTAATTGATCTGAAATATTAGTACCTATTCCCATTTCTCCATTAAAATTACTGCCCCAAGTTAGAATTCTGCCATTCGAAGTTAATAGAATATTGAAATAATCACCGGAATCTACATCAACAATCGTTTCACCTTCTAATAGCGATAGTTGACTTGTTATGTCAATAGGGAGACTTGAGTGTGTTAGTGCTTGTGAAGCAATTTGGAAACTTGTGTTACTTCCAAATCCATATAAACGTGACTCATTCGTTAACATAAGTGTGTGATAACCACCACATGTAATCTTATTAAACCACTCAAATTCATTCAAGCTAAAATTCTCGGTAATTTCAACGGGATAATCCCTTTTTTCTAGTGTGTTATCGCCTAACTGACCTGAGTAGTTACTCCCCCAAGTAAAAACTCGATTATCTGAACTTGTTA
>PGXL01000012.1 GCA_002839095.1 Tenericutes bacterium HGW-Tenericutes-2
ATTGGTTGAAATAAAAAAGGTATTCAGCAACTCATGCCAAATACCCTTATTCATTGATTTACTTATTCGGTACCCCTATCCTTGACAGAGAACCTTTTTATGTGAGATAGGGATTAATCCCTATTAGTCACCATTTCTTTTATAGGATGGTATAACATGTGCAACAAACTTCTTAACATCTTCATTAGAATATTCTTCAATTGTCTCGATGATGTTCGTAAGCTCTAATTCACTTTCTAGTACTTCTCTTTGTTTTTCAATATAAATCTTTTGATTTGCTGTTCTGTGCTGATCATCATGATTATGATCAACTAATAGTTCTTCAAATAGCTTTTCACCAGGTCTAAGACCAGTGATTTCGATTTTAATATCTTCATTTGGCTTAAAGCCAGCTAAGCTAATCATCTTTTCAGCTAAATCAACAATTCTTACTGGTTCACCCATATCGAGAATAAAGACTTCTCCACCTTGAGCATATACACCACATTGTAATATTAATCCAACTGCCTCAGGAATTGTCATGAAATATCTTGTAATATCCTGGTGAGTGACTGTCACAGGACCGCCATCAGCAATTTGTTTCTTAAATAAAGGGATTACACTACCATTACTACCTAATACGTTTCCGAATCTTACCGCAGAAAATTTAGTAGTTTTTGTATGTGCTTGTTGTTCCTGCACGATAAGCTCTGCATATCTCTTGGTTGCACCCATGACATTGGTTGAACGAACAGCCTTGTCAGAGCTTACTAAGACGAATTTCTTCACATTATACTCTCTAGCTAAGCTAGATGCGTTATAGGTGCCTAAAACATTGGTTCTTACAGCCTCTACAGCACTATCTTCCATGAGTGGAACATGCTTATAAGCTGCTGCATGGAACACGATGGTTGGTTTATAGGTCTTATAGACATCTTCAAGTCTTGTTCTATTATAAACACTACCTATTAAAACCTTTAAATTAAGTTCTCTATGAGACTTACTAAACTTTCTTAGAAGCTCTTGTTGAACATCATATGCGTTATTTTCATAAATATCAAAGATAATGAGTTGTTTTGGTTCTAGCTCTGAGATTTGTCTACAAAGCTCACTACCAATCGAACCACCACCACCAGTAACTAAGACAATTTCATCCTTTATAAAACCTTTAATACATTCATCATCTAATTTGATTTCATCTCTATTTAATAAATCTTCGATTCTAACATCAATAATTTGAGGCTTATGATGTGAATCTACATCAGTCATTGAAAGTAATTTTTTAATTCTTACGTTTTTATCGGCAATCAGCTGAACGAGCTTTTGCATTTGCTTAGTAGGATAGTAATTGATTGCGATAATGACTTCTTCAATCTTATAATCATCTATAAATTCTTTGATGCGATCAATAGGACCAACAATAAGGATTCCTAATAGTCTATTGCCTATTTTATCTTGATTATCATCAACAAATGCTAATGGTATGTTATTTAAGTCCTTATTACGATAAATTTCTTTAACAACAAGCTCTCCAGCATCACCAGCACCAACGATTAAGGTTCTCTTTCCAAGTGCTCTATTCCAATCATAGTTTGTTTTTACATAAACAATGATTCGATTTGCTATTCTAGGTAATGTTATTAAACCAATTTCTGCAATCGTAATAAAGAAGTATGCTGATTTATACATGAAGGTAATACCACTAAATGCAATGAACACTACAATGACCACATTGGAGATTATCGAGACAACTGCAATTTTAATTACATCTTCGAAGCCGACATGATTTTCTAGCATCTTGTATAAACCAGTGATATAGAAGACTAGTAGTTTAAAGATAATGACTCCAGGTAATGCAAAATATAAGGCGTATTGATCTAAAGGAAGTTCTAAAACCATAAACATAAAAATCGCAATCAAATAAGACACTGTAATCATTACAGCATCGAAGAAAGCATATTTAAATAGTTTCAAAAATCTTCTAAAGTCAAGTTGCTTCATCTGGTTCCCCTGTCATCTCTTAAGATTTCATTAAATATAGTATACATCATAATTATAAAATAATAAGACGTTTATGCATATAAAATGAAACATCGCTAGATGTATCCCTTTTTTAGCTCTTTTTAGAATGCCTTTTACTTTGCATAATTCTCAATCATTTGAGAGATAACGAATTCTCTTTTCTTTGACTTCCAATTGACTGAGGTCATTTGATTAACGATTGCATGCTTGCCTTCGATAATCACTTTCATTTGTTTCAATGTTCTGTTTCCACCCATCCATGCGAATGGGAAGAAATGAGTAATAAATAAATCAACAGTTTTACCAGATAAATCAGGAAGTTGATTTAAATATACATGCATTGCTTTAGATAAATTAAAACCATGTACTGGAGCTGCAAATACCAAATGATCATATGAACTTACATCAGGAGCTTCTACAAGAACTGGATTTAAAATGTTAGGGTCATCATTTTCTACCTTGACTTCCATAACCTCTAAGTTCATTTTAATTGCTAGTCTTTTTGCAACACCTAAGGTGTTACCAGTTTTTGAATAAATGACAATTCCTTTTTTCATCTGAATCACTACACCTCTATATCATAGATATATCTTGTAAGTCTATCATAACATATATAGAATTGTGCGTAAAGATAATAAATACAGTTTTACACACTTATCGTCTATTATTTCAATAATTTTACTTTTCGTTGTATTGATAATAGTAATAATTCGAATAATTTGTATCCTTCTTACGAATTCTTGTGAGAACACTACCGATAATATTTGCTCCATTATCCTTTAATTCCTTAATGACTCGCTCACATGCATCGATATTGGTTTCTCTGGATGCAATGACAAGAATCGTACCATCTACAAAGCTTGAAATAATTGCAGCATCTGCTACTGCAGTCATTGGAGGTGTATCGATAATAATGATATCGTATAAATCTCTTAATTTTAAGATTAATTCCTTGAGTTGTGCACTCATTAAAAATTCTGCAGGAAATGGTAGTTTATTTCCGGCTGTAATGACATCTAGCTTAGGAGTAACTTTATGGATTGCTTCACTTAATTCAAGATTATCTGTAATGATATTAGATAAACCATTTTTATGACTTAAATGAAAACCTCGATGAATCTTAGGCTTTCTTAAATCCATATCGATTAATAAGGTTTTCTTCTCACTTTGAGCATAAACAGTTGCTAAGTTAATCGATGTTACCGTCTTTCCTTCCATCATCTTAGTTGATGTGAGTGAAATGACCTTGACTTCTTTATCAAAGTTAGATAATTCAATATTGGTTCTTAATTTTCGATATTGTTCAGAGATAACTGAATTTGGTTCTTTACTTGAAATTGGAATATAGGAGTCTAAACGCTTGTTAAGTTTATTTAATCTGTTCATAGTGTTTCAATCTCCTCTTCCATATGATAATTAGGGATTGTTCCAAGGACACGTAAACCAAGTCTTTTTTCAATCTCACTTGGGTATTTCACTGTTCTGTCACATACTTCAATTAAAAAGATTCCACCAACACCAACAATACCACCTAAAATGATACCAATCGCTACGTAAAGCAATCGATTAGGTCCACTAGGACCTTCAGGAAGGTGTGCTGTATCAAGAATTTCAATATTATCAAAGCCTTCATAATTTAAACTAACAGCTTGCATGACTTCTATCATTTTATTCGCGACCAGCATGGCTTCTTCATCATCATGTGATGTGACAGAAAGCTTAATGATAATTGTCTCAGAGACTCCAGTAATGGTAATCATATCTCGAAATTGATTATGCTTGTAGTTAAGTCCCAGTTCATCCATGACTCTAACAATCACTGTATCACTTTTAGCGAGCTCAGTATAAGTCTTCGCTAGACTTTGACCGTATTTATAACTTTGGTCTTGATTGAGCTCATCGCTACTGACCAATACAATCATTGATGCATTTGCTGTATACTCATTTTCAAGCATGTCAAATGCATAAACATAAGCAACCATGAAAAATAGGACCATTGATCCTAAAATCCAGTACCACTTATTCATTAAGATCTTAAATAAACTTAATAAGTCAATTTCATTCGTTTCATGTTCTTGCATGGTAATCTCCTTAAATTTTCTAGATGCCAATAATTTTTCTTGGGTTCTCTATAAATAATTTTTCTGCAGTTCTTAGACCTTTTTTCTTTACGACATAATGATAAGCTGATTTCATGCTAGAAACATCTGTTGCTGAATGTGCATCGCTTGCAACGACATCAATTAAATCTTCTTTTAAAAGCAATCTCGCTCTCTTGCATACCTTGCGGTAGATATTACCTGTTAAGTTGGGTGATGACACCTGAAGGAGTGCACCTTCACGCTTTAATTGCTTTAAGAGTTCGATGTTAAAGAATTTCGTACGTTCAGGATGCGCAATAACAACTTTATATCCGTGAATTCGTAGTTCATAAACCATTTCTGATATATCAATATCTCTTCTTGAAAAATCGACTAAGACATATTTTGAATTATTTAATGTATGTCCATGTTCTAAAGTCTTTAGGATGGACTCATGTTCATCAATTTCCGCTCCTAAAAACAAGGATATATCAATATGCTGTTCATTTATCTTATCTTTTAGTATTTCAAATGCTTTTTGAATCTCTTCTTGAGTGCTTAAGTTTCTACGATATGGTGATACATGTGGTGTTAAACACACAGAATGTATACCAGCATTTGCTGCAGACTCTAGCATCTTTATCGATTCATTTAAATCAGGTGCACCATCATCTACACCAAACAAAATGTGAGCATGTAAGTCTATCATTTCTTAACCTCTTTTATTTTAAGGAATATTTCAAAACAATTTCCATTATAAATAGCAAACCTTTCGTTTCTTTTTCAATTTATAAAATTAACAAATAATATAGAATATTGATATAAACTAAAGTGACTGATTGTTTTCAGCCACTTTTGATTGAATTAGTTCCCCTGTAACGTATCTTCTTCACATAACTTATGATTCAGTCTGTATCCTAGTCCCCATACAGTTTCAATAATTTGAGATTGATTGCATTGAATCTTTTTTCTAAGTCTAGTAATGTGGATTCCTAATGCATTATCTGTTGCACTTGAATCCTCATCCCAAACATAATGAATGATCTTATCCTTTGAAACAACAGTGTTCTTATGCTCAGCTAAAATTTTAAGAATTCTAAACTCTACCTTGGTCAATTGGATCTGATTTCCATCATATACAATCTCACGATTATCCATACTAATAATGAGCTTTCCAATCTTAATTACATTTTGTTTAACGTGCTTCAATTTGTTGATAAATCTTAATACTGATTTAATTCGAGAGGTCATAATTCTGGAACTAAATGGTATCGTAACATGTCCCTCTGCACCATACTCTAGGTATCTTGATTTGTCTTCATCATCTAGGTTAGAAGAGAATATATAAAGAGGACATATTGAATTCTCTTTAATCGTCTGAATCATTGAAAAATTGTCTGATTCTTGTTCTGATAATGATAGTAAAATGAAGTCGAATCCACTCAAGTCATCTAGATTAGATTTAAGAAAGTGTAATGGTTTGACAAATACACTGAAAAAATCCTTCCTAAAATGATCTATGATTTCGGTAAAAGGTTTACTGTCATCGGCAAGAACTAATAGATTATGCATTTTATTCCCTCCAAATAAACGAATCTTTTATTCACATTATATAGACAATTCACTTCAAATTAATTTCATTCTAAACAAAACCTCTAAATATCTAAAAAAAAATACAAAATACTTAACATTTTAACTATTTATCACTATTTTAGCACATCATCCTGCAAATTAAGTACAATTACAGGTTTATTTGTATTTAAATCAATTACTCATTTTTTTATGTGGAAATCGGTTTCTACAACTTAAGAAAAATGTAAGAATTGAAAAGAATGAAGTATTTTTGAAAAAGTGATCTATAATATTTTTTTCTAGAATGTATAGAAAATCATTTATTTTTGAGATGCGTTATCTTAAGTAGTTTTTTACTATGAAAAGTTTATTTAAAAAAATGAAATTCATAATTTATTTATATCTATTCTTATTTCCTAATGAGTTTAATTTTCTTTGACTATATTTTAGTTTATTTTTAATTTAGATATTTATTAAAAAGTGCTCAATATTTTCGGACATTTAATTATAATTATTATATATTCAATGCTTATTATTTTCAATGATTTTTACTTATCAATTCTATTCAATTCATCCATATAAAAAGTCACTTAAAAAAGGACATTTGATGTGTCATATAATCAGACATCTAGCTTAATTATTTCTTTAGTAAATGGCTTCTAACTCAACCAATATATAAAAAAAGCTTATGAAATCTAAAGCGAGATTTCATAAACATTTAGTCTTTCAATACCTAGCACATAATAGATGTGATCCTTGGGAACTAATCGATCGATTTCAATTGGTTTTCCACTACTTTTTAAAACAGTTCTTTTCGACTGCTCATTCCTTGAATCAGTTGTTAGTAATAATTTTCTGTAGCCATGTTTTCTCGCTAAATCTTTAATCATTTCTAAAGCATAATATGAGTAGTTATTGCCTCGATAATCCTCATCGATTCCATATCCAACATGTCCATGAATATAAGTCATTTCACTAAAACCAATTCTTAACGTGATTTTACCAATCACTTGATTTGCTAATAATATTTGGAAACAATAGTAGGGGATTTCATCAGTCAAATCCCTTTCATGATATCCTAGGAGCTTTAAATCAAGAACTGGCCCTTTGATGATATCTGTTTTAAGGAGTTGATGATGAATCATGCAATCATATTGAGATTTCACCAGTTCACCTTCAATCTAAGTCTTACATTATATTAATCATATTTTATCTAGATGTTTCAGAAAACTCCCTCTTCAAAGGATTAAGTGGGAGATGAATGAAACCGACTTTTTTCTTTAAAATATCTACAATTAACATTCCCTCATATATCATTACATGATATAATATAAGTATATATTATCGATGTAAAAGGGGGAGAATACTATGAGTGAAACCATCAAAGGTTATGTCTATAGACTGAATCCTACAACCCAACAAATCAATCTCATTAACCAAACATTCGGATGTGTCAGAAAAATGTGGAATATACTCCTTTTCGAACGCAAATCCATCTATGAACTCTATGGAAAGTATCCAGAGTTACTGAAGAGTCATGACTATCTCAATCCTAAAACCATTAAAGAACAATTCCCATATATGTATGATGTTGACTCTCAAAGTCTAACCACTGCTTGGCTACATTTGAAACAAGCCTACAGTAACTTCTTTAACAAGTCTCATAATGAACCTCAATATAAATCGAGACATAATCCCGTTCAATCTTATACAACCCATACGACCAATGATAATATTCGTATAGAGGGTACTTATCTGAAACTCCCTAAATTAGGACCTGTTAAGATAAAACTCCATAGAGCGTTACCTCATGGCTCCATAATTAAAGCAGCAACCATCAAGAGAGATGGAAAGCGTTACTATGTATCTCTTCGCGTTGAATATGAACACTTATCACAACTAGAGAAAACATTTGAAAAAGCGATTGGACTAGATTATACCCTACAAGGTCTTTATATGGATAGTGAAGGAAACAAAGCTGATTACCCCAATTACTATAAGAAATCACTCAAGAAGTTAGCTAGAGAACAACGCATCTTATCCAAGAGAGTTAAAGGATCTGCTAACTACTTGAAACAAAAAGAAAAACTAGCTAGTCTGCATCTTCATATCAAGAACCAACGAAAAGACTTCCTACACAAAGCATCTAGATATTTAGTGAATACCTATGATTTAATCAGTATCGAGACACTGGATTTAACTGAAATGGCGAAAACCAAGCATTTCAGAAAATCCATCTCTGATACATCATTTGGGACATTCACAAGATATCTTGAGTATAAAGCAAAGGATGAAGGAAAAACCTTAATCAAGATCGAGAAATATTATCCATCCACAAAGACCTGCAGTCAGTGTGGAAGAGAGCAAGATATATTACTCTCTGAACGCACATATCACTGTATCTGTGGACACGAGATGGATAGAGACCTAAATGCAGCAATCAATATTGGTGTTCAAGGTTTAATCCAATATGTTAAAAATGCGTATGGAACAGACGCGTTAGCTTGGTAAATTAACAAACAATAGTTTGTTTTACCCAAGAAGCCCCCACTTCTAATGGTTTTCATTAAGTGGTGGGAGTAGTTCACAGGAAAAAGATCGAATATGCAATCAAAATTTGTGCTGCATAGTAAGTAATTAAATTGGAAGCGATCATTGCTTTATGATTTATATGATTATAATAGATTGGAGCCAGTATTAAATCACTGATACCAAATAGGAATGCTCCAATTAAAATCATCATTACATTTGGGGTATTTCCTTGCTGCATGTAATAAACTATTGCTTGTCCAATCATTAAGAAAATAAGAAATGAATAGATATAGCTAGGAATCTTTGTTTTACCCATTTGAAACTTCATTGCATAGCTAACTACCATCACAATTATAGTCATTCCGATACTGAAGAGTATGGAATAAAAGCTAAATCTAGATACTTCTAAAAGGAATAACAAATAAAATATATGTCCTAATGAAAATGATATAATACCAGCTAAGATAATCGTGTGATCTTCTTCCTTTGGTCTAAGTGGTCGAAGCGCTAGAATTAAATCACCAACCATACCAAATAATAGACCAATAACAATGAAGAGCAATGCTTCACTTATTCTCATTCCAAGACTTACTGATCCAAGAACTATAAATGACATACTAGCAATTGCCTTAAAAAAGAATGCAAAAAGAGGTTTATAAAATAACTCAACCCCGATATAAATACTAGAAAAAAGAATTGCAATCAGTAAATAGACTGTCATTTGATCCCCCTTATTCAGTTATCTATATATGCTTATTCCTTAGTATCTTTAAAATAAATCGGTGAATTTAAATATCTTCTGAATAATCTTCTTCTAATTCTTGATTCATGGGAATCAAAGAAAAAGACATTGAATGCTTCCCAGGATAAAATCCAACCACCAATAAATAAACCTTCTACTAATATATTCAATAAGAACTCACGTTCTGCTAAATTTCTTAAGGCATATGCACCAATTAAGAAAAGAATGGATAAGGTTATATAGGTAGCGAGCTGACGATAATTTCTATTTAATGTCTTATCAATTAACATCATCACAACCTTGAAGTTATTCTTAACTGCTGTAATACTCTTTTGTTCTCTATCGATATCCTGTAATTCCTTAGGTAGGTAAAAACAAACCTCAACTTTCTCTGATAAAGGAATTTCAGTTGCTGCTTGCTCTAAGTAATCCAAAAGCTCAGGCTCCATATCTTTTCTTCTCAGTGGAGATGCATCCCAACCATTAAAGATTTCAGAGTAATCCTCTAAAGAGATCTCAACGATATATGCTGATGTCTCTGGATTGATGGAATAAATACTTTGTGATTCAGTTTTTTTAACTCTTTTTTTAAACATAAATACCCCTAAAGAAGCGATTTTACATACGTTAACGCGTCATATGAGACTCCATCTACCATTCTACAGTCTTTCACACGATTAATCAAATGAAAGCCTGTCTTATGCGCTAATTTGATCATTGGAGTATTGCCTGACCATGTTTGTGTATAGATTCTTTTATATCCTAGCTTTTCAATATGATTCATATAAGTTAAATATGCATCAGACCCTAAGCCGTGATTTCGATACTTTGGATCGACAATCACCATACCGATTGCGATATCTTTCCCATTTGAATCAAACTCAAAGGATTCATTGATAAAATATCTACTAATCCAACCGATATGAATATCTTGATAATAGATTTCTAGTCTTGGTTCAAAATCTTCATTTTTTCTTTTTTCGATTAAGAGTTCTTTTCTTTTTTGATAGTCAGCAGGATCAAATGGTTCATCCTTTTCCCAGGGTGCATCCCAATTCATCCATTCCCTATCCACTGTAAACCAATAGATGCTATCCTTAATATCATTTAAAGTCATCATTTTTAATGTAACTAGATTACCTTTGATTTCCATAAAGTCCCCCTAAGAAGTCCATTCCTTATATAGAGTAGGCTTGTAAAATTTAATAATTTTTAAAAATCTGATCGTATTGAATCTTGAAATACGTTCTTTTTCTAATTGAAAATGAATAAGACCAGGTATTTGACTACCCTTAGGCATATATCCATTCTTTGATTTTTGAATAAGAAGTTGGATTGCATCTTCCATTCTTTGATCATATGGATACTGAATAGATGCTAAATACTCTAGAACTCTTAAGATATCATATTTCCATCGCGGTGGATAATGGATATCTATAACAGAAGGATGAATAGCTTCACCAGTTTTCATATTTTTAAATAAATCTCTATTGAGTAAGCATTCGACACCCTTAGGTATTGCCCCTCTAACCTCTTCGATTTTATATGTATAACCACTCTTGACATATTCACTTAAACCCTCTAAAACCGATAATGTGGTGTGTATAGAGCTTATTTTTGGATTCTTCCCCGAATCCCACGCACAATTCCAGCCACCATCTGAAAACTGATGAGATAAAATATAATCTATCATTTCAAATAGCTTTTCATTTTTTGTTTTTCCATAGGAAAGAAATGAAACGAGCATGCCAACAATACACATATCCTGATGTCTTGTTTTACTATACATACCCTTATTTATCCATTCGTAGGTAAGAAGCGTATCAAGACCTCTTTGATAATATGGATGATTACTGGAGATTTCCATATATTTAAGTTCTTGGATGGTGTAATGTGTGGAAATCCATTTTGGACCATAAACTCCATTTCCCCATCGATTTGTTTTTTCATCAAATAATTTTAAATATTTATCTATATATCCATGATCAAAATGGTTAGATTCTTGATTCAGTAGATACTTTTTTGTTAAATAGATAGTGACCTCGTCACCTGATAGTAAATAATCAATGATTTTCATGGTTTATTGATTGAACTAGTTTCTTATGAATCAGCTTTTTAAGCTTAGCCAACTCAAATTCAAAAATATCAACTTCTAGCTTTCCATGCATTTGAAGATCATACTTGATGACTTTACCACCCAAATGATGATAAAAACTATTGGATGGTGCATGATGATGACTATAAACAATCATCTTCTCCATACCATAGGGTAAATAGGTATCAATGATATGATTAAGCATCATTAACGATAGATTTCTATTTCTAGCACTTGGATAAATCCAAAGTCCATTGAGTTCAATCCCATTTTCTTCACAATCATAAATATCTGCAAAGCTTGCAAAGGCACAGCCTAGCATGGAATCATCTTCAAAGACACCAATTAAGGTTCTTACATCATTGGATTCCTTTTCGTTATCCACCCAATCCACAAAGAATTGATATTCTTCATCAAATTGAATTTGATTTTCCGCAACACCATTCAACTCTTCACTCCATGATGTAATTTTCAACATCACTGCTTCCTTTAATTCTTCTTTTGTTAAATCTCTAACGATTAGCATGGTTCCCCTCCGATACTAATGTGAATATATAAATCCTAGCTCTTAAAGACTTTATGGATTAATAGTTCTTTAAGCTCATCTACAGTATTTGCAATATAATTTGGACTTTCTGCTTCAAGAAGCGTAATATCATCAAAGCCCCAAGTCACAGATATAATATCAATTGGTACTTCCTTTGATGATACAATATCTCTTAATTCATCACCAACATATATTGATTTTGTATGCTTTTCTTTTCTAAGTAGCTTTCTAATCAAGCGTTCCTTCCCAAAGAAGGATGCTTTACCATAGATATGATCGAATTCAATCAAGTCATGATTCTTGATAAAGCTTTCAATGTTATGCTTCGAGTTTGAAGAAACAATCGATAAGATAAATCCTTGTTCCTTAAGTAATGCAAGTAACTCCTTCATTCCATCAAATGGATAAGTCTCTTCAATGAGTTCACTTACAATTCTTCTTGTTTTTCTAGCAAGCTTTGGCAGCTGAAAAATAGAAACCTTGTGTTTCTTAAGTCTCTCATGAATCGATAGCATTTTAAGCTCATGAATCTCTTCATGTGTAAAATGCTTGAATCCATATTCCTTAGATAGTTTTTCATAAACTCTGTAGACGATATCGACTGAATTCGATATCGTCCCATCAAAGTCAAATATAATCATTTTTTTCATGGTAAACCTTTCCTTACGCCTTCAATCCAAGCTCCAATAAACGCTTAATTTGCCACTGTCGCTCATTATCTTCGATTTCTCGTGTATGATCATGATACTTTGATAATAACGACTTCATCACGTAATTTGTAGTGTGTAGTGCATGCATCTTAGCATGAATAGTAGCTGCTGTATGTCCACATGCTCTATAAAAATACTTAAGAAATAAATCATCTTCAGCTCTTGCAAGAACATGAGCTTTTTGAGCATATACTCTAGCTGCAATTACTTGAATATCACCAGATAGCCATCTGTCTGCTGCTTCAATGCAATCAATCGCTTCACGTTTGATTAAATAATTTTCATCCATGGATTCTGTTAAATGCTTTAAGGCTTCGGATGCGAAGACTGCGCAAACCATATGTGAGCTTAGCATCATAATCTCCTTAAGCTCATGAATGTATTTCTTATTCAATATAATTCTTTTTAATGGCTTTTCTTTCATGAGTTTTTTCCTCTCATATTTTAAAGATAGAACCTATCTTTTCAAGTCCCTCCTTGATGTAGTAGCCATCTACATCACTCATCACATAAATATCTCGACCTATAAAATGAGATTGGATTACTTGTATTAATCTTTTGCCATAGTGATTTCCTCGTTTTTCTTTATGAACGAGGAGATCACATATATAAACATCAAATCCATGATCATCAATTGCTCTAATATATCCAATAATCTCATTATCTATAATCATTATATAGGTGATGGAATCCTTAAGGGATACTAAATACTTATCTTTTCCATCTCCCTGATAATAACTACTCCATTCATCGCCTTCGGATTCAATTAGTTTCATTAGCATAGAAGCGTCATTTTCTCGATATCTTCTAATCACGCAATCACTTCCTTATAGAAGGTCTAGGTAATCCTTTAGTGCCTTAAAATCTGCAAAGTGCTTAACTTCTACTTCATAATGATCAAGAAGTTCTAGGAATGTATTGTGATGTAATTTAGCACGCTCACAAAAAAATCCTAAACTACTCGCATTGTATGCTGGTAACATACCAGGAAGAATCTCAAGAACCTCTTCGGTATCTTGAAAAGCCCATTCCATTTCGATATTGATTTCTGCAGCTGCGAGCATCGCAGTTACATGATCATCAATTTCACAAGCTCTTTCAATCTTATTGTAGTGATTGATAATTTCTTCATAGAAGCCTTGCATATTTTCTTTAAACTTCTTAGGCTTCGTATAAAAATCTAAGTTTTCTAGCATATATTTTGTTTCTCTAATCATATTGGTGATAATGTCTACAATCTTTAGTGGATCATTTTCTAAAAAGAATTGATCGTAATTTTCTTCAAATTCTTGTGGAACATACTTCATTGCTAGAATTTCAGACTTTAAATGCTTTCTTCCTCTTTTGATGAATGTATTATTAGCAAGTGCGATGACTTCTGTTAAAATATAAAGTATTTTAACACCTTGAAGTCTAACGATTGCTACATATTCTTTTTCATCAAGCATTGCATAAAATGGTTCATAAACATTCTTGAGCTTATTTAAAGCTTTTTCGTAGAACTCCTTTGGTTCTAATTCATAACTAATCTTTTCCTTAATCAAATTAAATCTTTGTAAATCTTCATCTGATCCTGAATAGAGAACTTGGCCGTCGCTAATGATGGATGTAATGCGTTCATCGAATCTTGCGATTTTTTCAATTCTTTCCCAAGAAATTGGCCAAAAATCAAATCCAATGCCATCAATAATAAAGACAAACCCTAAATTCTCTCCTCTTTTTGTTTTAGGAATGAAGTAGAGGTCAAGATCTGACTTTGCATGCGTGTCATTATAAAGTCTTGAACCCATCATCACTACTAAGGAGATATCATCCTTGTAATCCTTTTTAATCTTTTCAATCAGTAAATCTGCTGCCTCGATCGTGTTTATCATTTCTCTTTTTTCCTATTCTTTTATTTTAGTCATGTTTGTCATGACGAATTCCCATGCTTTTGTAAAATAATCAAATACTTGATCCCATGCATCACCCTCTGGCCAAGCGTGATGTATGAGTTCTACTTTAGTTTTTGAATCGTTTAGTTTATAGAATCTAATAATGACATGTGTTTGATAAGAATGATTTCTAACATATGGATAACTTGGTGGAGCATTCCATGTAAATGAAATCATTTCATTTGGAACAAATGACAATACCTTAGATGTTTCACTACCTCGTTCTCCTTCATTTCCATCTAGAATAAAATAAATTTCATATTTTCCAAAAGGAGTTAGCTCAATATCGGTTTCTGTTTGAAAGAGTTCACTTGTACCCTTAGTTGTAGACCATAATTCATAAGCTCTTTGAATGGGTAGATTAACTTCTTTAGTTATGATAATTTTCTTATCAGTGATTTTCATTTGGTTATTCATTGAACCACCCCTATGATATTTCTATTTATAGGTCAAACACTTCTTTAATTTGACTTGCAACCTCTTTTGGTTCAAGATTTGTGTTATTGATTCTTAAATAATGCTTTTTCTTGATTTCACCATCATGTGAATTCAATCTATATTTTTCTTCAAGATTCTTAAACATCGACTCAGAAAATTCTAAATTTCTTTTTGTAGGCTTTTCGTTTAATCGATTAGCTGTCTTATTTCTAGAAAGTCTTAACTCATAATCTGCTTCAAGCTCAACATAGTAAACCTCTGCACCACGTGAAGTAAATAGATTTTCTAGCTTTTCAATATAGTTCCAATCTTCTTTCATATCAAATGCCCACATGAAGGTGAATATTAATCCGTATTCCTCACTTTTAGAAAATACATCAAAGACATCACTTCTAATTCTTTCATTAAGCTCTTTTCCAAAAGGTGTACCAAATGGCATTAAGGATGCTACTAGCTCAATAGAGATATGATTGTGAAAAAGCTTTAATGGTGTAATTTTTGTAAGTTCTTGGCCGACTGTCATTTTTCCTACAGCATGTGGACCAGTAATAATTACTAATTTCATTGGATACCTCTATTTTAAATCATTCAAATAATCAAACATGTACAATTTTTTACTAAAAAGTTGTTTTGTTTAAACTTTGATTTTTTTAATTATTAAAGGTTCACTTGAACTCACCATCATGACCTTTACAAATCCTAGTTCTTCATAAAAAGCAATAGACTGATTAAATAAGTTTACTATCACAAATATTTAAGATAACGACTTCAATGTGTTTATAATCCTTTAATCTATACTTGAAATCAAGCATATCTAAATTTGCGTGATGCATAGGAAACACATAGTTAGGTGATATTAAAATAGCTGCATTGCTCGCCTCTTCAATATCCATAACATAGGTACCACCACATGGTAAAAACGCAACATCGATATCCTTTAAATCCTGCATTTCAGGTATTAAATCTGTATCACCAGCATGATAGAATCTTATATTTTCGACATCTATAATATAGCCTACTCCTAAGCCTCTCGTATGAAACTTCTTTGTTGAATGTCCTTCTTCAGTATTGTATGCTGGAATTGTTTGAATTTTAATATCAAAGAATTCCAAATGCTCAAAGGCATGAATAACCTTAAAGGGATATTCTGCAGGTGTTAAAGCATTTTCAGCAGCAACAATTACAGTACTTTCCTTCCATATCTTTTGAATTGCTTCAAGTCTCACATGATCCTTATGTGGATGAGTAATTAAAATTAGATCTGCTTTATCCTTGAAAAATGACTCTTTAATTCTCAAGGACTCTAGATCGCCACTAAATCCTGGATCGATATGAATGATATGCTCCTTTGTTTTAATTCTAAACCATGATGAATTTGAATATCTGGTAACTTCTAGAGGATTTCTGTTCGTTTGCATAAAGATCTCCTATCTATGATTTCATGTATTCACTTATAAACATTTACATTTTTTTAATAATTCTTTAATTTGTTTATAGTTTACCTCCAATGATGAATCAAACATTTACATTTTTTTATTTTTATTATCAATTGTTTTATCCTTAAACATTACCCTTTTTATACCAAATCGGTATATGTGTCTTAAAATGATTGTAATGCTTAAATGATTTCAAGCAAATTTCCTTCATCACATCAACATCCTTTTTTCCGAATGGTCTTGCCCATTCGATGGAATATAATGCAGAGTGAGCGACATATACAGATAGGATTTCCCAAAAGTCATTTGGCACTTCATCATCAAAATAGGCATCAATTTGACCAATGGAATAGGGAATACTAATTAAGGTACCAAAGTTTTCTAGCTTATAGAACTCCTCATAGGGATCACCAATCTCCCATCTGTTAAAATCGATAACTCCAAGCTTTTTATCCTTTGTTAGGATTAAATTACCTGGATGAAAATCACCATGCTGATAGACTGGTAGCTTTTTCCATATTTTATGAAGGTTGTCCTTGACGTATTGAAGTGCAATCTCATCATCTTCAATTCTTAATTCTGATTGTTCATATTTTAATATTTGAATTCGCTTTTTTTCTTCCTTTGTTTGTGTTGGTAAATCATTCACTGCTATTGGAAGACTATGAATCTTTTTAAGGATTAAGCCTGCTTCTCTACCTATTTGATATTGTTCTTCATTGCTTAACATAGGTAGAGCAATTTCTAAATCTTCACCCTCTACCCAAGTCAGTAGCATATAGACCTTCGTTTCATTTTCAAAAACTCCAAAGTCTACTGGATTAGACATCTTAAAGCCTAATTTGCTATACATAGAAATGACTTCAAACTCTTTTTTCTTTTTATCGTAAAATTTGATATCAGAAATTCTAAGTAAAAGCTTTTGATTATCCTCAGATTCTACATAATATTTGGTATCAAAGGACCATCCACGTTCTATTTTCTCTATTTTTACCCATTTGTCATAGCCTGGAATGTCTTCAAACATGGAATCTCCCCCTTTTTATATCATGCTTTATTTTTTCACTGTAAGCAAGGAAACACTTTCAACTAAGGAAGTGTATGGAAACATATCAATAGGTACTGTTTCAACTAAATCATAGGATCTTAATAGTACGTTTAAATCCTTAGCAAGTGTTGAAGGATTACATGATCCATAAACCAGTCTTTCTGGCATAAACTTTAAGACTAAATCAATGGTTTCATCACCTAAACCAACTCTAGGTGGATCAAAAAACATCACATCAATCTTCTTTTCCTTTAATCCGGATAGGGCTCTCTTAAAGTCACTTTGAAGAACCGATACGTTTGTTATATTATTTTTAGCAAGTGATAGTCTTGCACTATCACATGCCGATTCATCCATTTCGATTGCGTAGACATGCTTTGCATCCTTATAGATGTAATGAGCAACTGGAGCGATACCTGCATAGGCATCTATCGCGATCTCATGATGCTTAAGCTGTGCTAATCTTTTCATTTCCTTATAAAACTTATCTGCTTGAGCAGTATTTAATTGAAAGAATGCTTCAGGCTTTAATAAGAAGCTTAAATTGTTTAGTTTTTCTTCAATCGTTTCCTTACCATAAAGAAGTCTCATATCTCCAGTGAAATATCCAGGCTTTTTCATATCTGGATTCATCACTTCAAAGACTGAAACAATATTTTTCTCCTTTTCAACAAGCTTGGCTACTAAATCTTCGATACGATTTGATTTTTTTAGCATGATAAAAGAAACCTGAGCTTCCTTTAAATTCTCAGAAACTCTAACGACTAAGCTTCTGACATAACCACGTCTTGTTCTTGGATCAAATGCGTCAACCTGTAATTCATCCATTAGGGATGCAATCGAAGTTAATATTTGATTGATTAAAACGTTTTGAACAGGACAATCCTTAATAAAGACGAATCTGTTTGAATTTCTTGCATACATTCCAATTCTAGTCTTTCCTTTAATACGTTGAACAGGAAGACTTGCCTTATTACGGTAATTCATCGGATTATCTGCACCAATTGTTTTTTTAACGATAGTTTCATCAATCTTTTGACCTGCATAGCGTTCAAAAGCCTTTAAAATGATATGTCTTTTTTCTTCTAATGTTTTTTTATAGTCATAATGCTGTGTTTGACAACCACCACATTCTTCATATACAGGACAAAAAGGAATTCTTCTGTCAGGATTCTCTTTATTGATCGATTCTATTTTCGCAATCGCACGATTGTCAAAGACTTCAGTTACTCTAACAGTGAGCTCTTCATCTGGTAATGCTTGGTCAACAAAGATGGCTAGCTTATTATAATAGCCAATACCTTCTCCATTAATTCCCATTCTCTTAATTGAGATATTTAGTAAATCATCGATCTTTATATGTTCATTCATCATTCGCACCTCTTATGATACTATTTTATCATAGATAAAGCGTTCTACAGTCTTTCTTTTCGTGCATTCAGATAAAAAAAAGGACCAATTTCTTGGTCCAAATTGTTATTTAGATTCTAAACGAATAACTTCTCTTGCGATCATGACTTCTTCATTGGTTGGAATGATATAAGCCTTCACCTTAGAATTCTTCGTTGAAATCATACGCTCACCGCGCTTTTGATTTTCAGCTTCATCTAATTCAATGCCTAATACTTTACAAGCCTTAATGACATCACGTCTAACCTCAGGTGCATTTTCACCAATACCTGCAGTAAAGCAAATCGCGTCTAATCCACCCATATAAAGATAATAGGAACCGATATAATCAGCAATTCTCTTCACTTGTACTTGATGTGCTAAGAATGCTCTATGATTTCCTGCATTCATGCCATCAATAATATCTCTTGAGTCATTAGAAAAACCTGATAAACCAAGGTATCCTGACTTCTTGTTTAATTCATCTAAGACTTCACCATAAGTCTTATCTTCCTTAGAGGATACTAGCATTAAGACAGCTGGATCGACATTACCACTTCTAGTTCCCATTGGAATACCTTCCAGTGGAGTTAGCCCCATTGAAGTATCCACAGATTTTCCACCATCTACTGCACATAAGGATGCTCCATTACCTAAATGGCAAACAACAATTTTAGCCTTTTTATTGCCTAAAATTTCTGCTGCTCTTTCAGATACATATTGGTGTGATGTTCCATGGAATCCATATTTTCTAACACCATACTTTTCATACCATTCATAAGGCACTGCATAAAGGTATGCATCTTCTGTCATGCTTTGATGGAATGTTGTATCAAATACTGCGATTTGAGGTACATTAGGTAATGCATTTCTAAATGCTTCAATACCTGTGATGTTTGCTGGATTATGAAGAGGTGCTAAATCGATTAAACCTCTGATATGTGCAACAACATCATCATCAATCACTGCTGAGTTCTTAAAGTACTCCCCACCTTGAACAACACGGTGACCAACACCCTTAATTTCATCTAGTGATTCGATGATGTTCAAATGAATTAAACCATGGATCACTAAATCAACTGCAGTTTTATGATTTAAAATTTGCTTATCTTCCTTAATTTTTTCTCCATTGACCTTGAAGGTAATAATTGCATTATCGTATCCAATTCTTTCTACGATACCTGATGTAACTACCTCTTCAGATGGCATTTCAAATAACTGGAACTTTAAGGAAGAGCTACCAGCATTGACTGCTAAAATTTTCATCGTTTTTAATCTCCTTATCTCTTTTTCAATTCTATCTTACATGATTTTCTAAATGAAATCAAGTACGTGAACAAATATTCATGTTAATATAGGTAAACATAGATTGCTACGAACTGCAAAATGGTACCTATGGAAGTAAAAATGTGCCAAATGAAGTGAAAATACTTGATTTTAGGAAATACATAGAATGCAACCCCTATCGAATAAGCAAGTCCACCACCAAAGACTAGAAAGAATGCTGCTGGCTGATAAGCAAAAAGCTGTTGAACAAAAATGAGTGCACTCCAACCCATCGCTAGATAGATAAATAAATGCAATTTTGCATATCTTCTAATCCATATAGATTTAAAGATGACACCGACTAAAATGAGTGACCATTGCACAATAAATAAGACTGGTCCAAGACCTAATCCAGAAATTCCAAATAATGGTCTTTGAAGCTCAGGAAGTAAGAGTAATGCTGGTGCGAATGTTCCACCAATTAAAATATAAATCGATAGATGATCAAATCTTTGAAATAAATTCTTAGCTCCTGCATGAAAAAGTGCGTGATAGAGCGTACTCATTGTATATAAATTAATAATCCCAAAGCCAAAGATAATAGCTGCAGTGACTTCTACTGCTCGATCTGACTTAATTAAAAGTAGAATTAATGCGACAATCCCAAAGATTGCCATGACGCCATGAGAAACAGCATTTGCGATTTCTTCACCTAGTGTTTGTTTGTTGTCTATTTTCATAATGTTCTCCTATTTTTTGAACTGGTCTAAAAAATCCTTACCCTTGTGTGTCTCGGGTTCCGTTTCGATTAAATCCTCATAGTCGAACTGTCTAAGTACTTCATAAGAGACAATTGCGACTGCATTACTTAAATTTAAGCTTCTGACCTTATCGGTCGTAGGTATTCTGTAGCAGTTTTCAATATGACTTGCAAGAATGTATTTATCGACTCCTGTTGATTCCTTACCAAATATGAGATACAAAGGCTGTTCTAGCTTTTGATATTCAATATCTGCATAATTCTTTTTACCATATCGAGTTAAGAATAAGTAAGTGCCTTTATTCTTTGACTCAAAATCTTGAAAGTTTTTATAAAGTGTATAGTCTAAGTGTTCATAGTAATCTAATGCACTTCTTCTTAGCTTTGTTTCATCAATTTTAAAGCCTAGTGGTTCAATTAAGTGAAGCTTCGCACCAATCGCTACGCATGTTCTCATAATATTTCCAGTATTTTGTGGTATTTCTGGTTCATATAAAACGATATGTAACATTATATTCTCACCTGCATTTCATAATTAATACCCTTCTTTAAATAATGACCATAAAAGAGGATTAAAACATTGGAAATCATCATTGCCCAAAATATACCTCGGTAATCATCACTAGGAAGTAGCCATAATGATAATAAGACAATTGGAATTCTTAGTCCCCAGAGGCGAAGTGACGCCATCTTTAATGTATATTTAGAGAAGCCACTACCATTAAATAATCCGATATAGCACTGGAACAGTGCCATGAGTGGCTGAGTAAGTAATAGCCAAACAGTATATTCTCCTGCTATAAAATATGAATCTGAAGTATTCGTACCTAAAATGAGTTCAATAATAGGATATCTTAGAGGAATGATGACTGCAATACCAACTAGCATAATACCTAAGGATAAGTTTCTTGAAATCTCATAGCTCTTCTTGGCTCGTTCTGGCTTTTGGTGACCGATATTTAATCCGATATAGGCTGCAGCAATCGTTGAGATAGCAACGACAGGGTTTAATAGTAAGCTAGAAATTCTATTTCCAACAGAGAATCCTGCAGATACTGCATCACCATAGCTTAAAATAATACTTTGAATTAAAACAAATCCTAATGCACTTACTGCTTGACCTATCGCTGCAGGAAATGCGAATCTTCCCATATCCTTAATCGTTGGTAGGTCTAAGTTCATCTCTTTTATATCTAGTTTAATATGCTTTTTACTCTTGATCAAATCATAAATAATAAATGGCATTGGTGCACCATGTGCGATCAATGTCGCATATGCAGCACCCTCAATTCCCATCTTTAAAACTGAGATGAAATACCAGGTTAAAATAATATTAACAAAGATCCCACCAACATTTAAAATCACAGGATACAATGTTTCACCAGTCGATTGTCTAATTGCCTGATAGACCATAAAGACAAAAACTAAGACAAATTCAAGACTTCGAATTCTAAAGTACTGACCAGCAAAGACTAACGCCTCACCACGTGCACCCATTAAATAAGCAAATAAATTATAGCCTAAAACCTTATCTGATGTTAGAAAGAATATTCCAGTAACAAGCAATCCAAAGATCACTGCAAGTGTCATTAATTTGGTCGCGTATTTCGTTGCTAAGTCTCTTCTATTCGCACCGACATATTGGCTTACCATCGCGACTGTAGCGATTCCTAGCCCTGCACCAAGTGCCATAAAAAAGTTAAAGACTGGCCAGTGAATATTTAATGCTGCGAGTGCTGCATCTAATGTCTCTTGACTACCTACATCCATTCTAGCAATAAAAACTGCATCCACTAAATCATGAAGGCTCTTTAATAAATTGTTCAAAAAAACGGGTATTGCCATAATGACAATACCTTTTAGAATCGACTGATGGTTTAATATGCGATCTATATTTTGTTTTTTCAGTGTTCTAGCCAATGATGTAACCTTCTATTTTTTATATTTTTTAATTAACTCTTGTTTTAAATCCCAAAGCTTTTGAGATAAGTCCACATAATACTCATGTGGTTTTTCTAATCTTAAGACCTCTGGCCAAAGCTTCATATGCTCTTCCTTGGCATAGGCTCTAATTTCTTTTAATGTAGGAAGCTCATAAACTAATTTTCCGTTTTCAAAAATTGGAATGAGTAATGGTATTGCTGTATAGTTTTCAATGACTTTGCTCTTCCAAGGGAAGTTTGGGTCAAATAAATGGTATGGCTTTCTTGAATCAACTTCTTCTTCAAATAATGTCATGACATCCGCTTCAGCCATTCCATTTTCATCATAGAAACGGTATACCTGCTTAAATCCTGGAGTTGTTGTTTTAGCAACATTCTCACTAATCTTAATTTTAGGAACTAATACGTGATTGACTTCGATTGCTGATAGTTTAAATACGCCACCAAAAACAGCCTCTGACCTAGCGGTCACTAATCTTTCACCAACACCAAAGCTATCGATTTGAGCACCTTGATGGAGCAATTCTTTAATTAAATACTCATCAAGTGAATTCGATACAGTGATTTTTACATCAGTTAAGCCTTCTTTATCTAGCATCTTTCTAGCTTCTTTAGTTAGGTAGGTTAAATCTCCTGAATCTAAGCGAATCCCCTTTAATCTAAATCCCTTAGGCTCTAAAACTTCCTTATGAATTCTAATTGCATTAGGAACGCCTTCTTTTAATGTGTTATAAGTGTCAACTAATAACACTGTATTTTTAGGATAAGTATTAGCATAGGCTTGAAAAGCTTGATATTCTGTTTCATAACTTTGAATATAGCTATGCGCCATGGTACCAATCGCTGGAATTTGATACATATAATCGACATAGGTATTAGATGAACCAATCGCTCCACTAATATAGGCTGCTCTCGCACCAAAAATAGATGCATCATAGCCATGAGCTCTTCTCGCACCAAACTCTAGGACTGCTCTACCCTGCGCTGCATAAACGATTCTAGCAGCCTTTGTAGCAATCAAACTCTGATGATTGATTGTGAGTAGGATCATCGTTTCAATGAGCTGACACTCTAAAATAGGACCCTTAACAATCATAATTGGTTCATGAGGGAAGATTGGTGTCCCTTCCTTCATGGAATAAACGCTACATGTAAACTTAAAATGTCTTAAATAATCTAGGAAACCATCCAAAAAAACTTCCTTTGATCTTAAAAACTCAATTTCATCTTCATCAAAGCTTAAATTTTTTATATAATCGATGACCTGCTCAAGACCTGCGAATATTGCATATCCACCTTGGTCAGGAATTGATCTAAAAAATACATCAAAAACTGCTATTTCATTGTGTTTATTGTCCTTGAAATAACCATTCGCCATGGTCAGTTCATAGAAGTCCATCAAAAGTGATAATTTACGAACGTTCATTTATTTGCCTCCTCTTTTAGACACTCTCTATTTTAACACTTTTCGCTCATTTTTGGTATAATATTGTTAAGAATAAATAAGGGGGAAAACATGATTATCATCTTATCACCAGCAAAAACGTTTTCTAAAACGAAAACCACTTCAAATCAAGTTCCCTATTTTCAAAGTGAAGCTTTATCTCTTGTGAAATCATTAAAGAAAAAGGGGATTTCTGAGATTATGGATTCAATGAAAATTTCAGAGAATCTCGCCCATGATGTAAAAAATTATTATCTTCATTTTGAAGAACATCAATTATCAGCCATTCATACCTATGATGGTCAAGCCTTTAAAGGATTTGATATTCATACAATATCTAGCGATCTTCTTCTTAAATCAAATGAGCATCTCTATATATTATCAGGGCTTTATGGTTTACTTAAGCCACTTGATCAAATATCTTATTACCGCTTAGACATTAAAGATCAGATTGTAAAAAACCTTTATTCCTTTTGGAAGAAAAGAATTGAGAAATATTTCAATGAATTTCATCATGATGAATTGATAATTAATCTTGCATCTAGTGAATATAGCAGATTATTACCTAAAAATATAAATATAGTCACAATCGATTTTCTTCAAATACAAAATGGAAAATATAAATCAATTTCAATGTTTGTGAAAAAGATGCGTGGCATGATGGCTAGATATTTAATTGAGCATAGTATTACTGAATTAAACGATATGAAGAAAATAGAATTGGATGGATATCGATATAATCCAGAAAAATCTAGCAATACAGTTTTAATATTTTCCAAGGAGGTATAACTTTGAAGCGCTTGGTTCGGATGATTGTTTCAAGAACGACACTCATTTTACTTTTATTACTGGCACAGATTGCCCTATTTTTTGTATTAGTTGAGTATGTATCGAATATTGGTGATTGGTCAATTGCTTTTTATACAGTATCAATTATTATTGTCATCTACTTAGTTGCGAAGGAAGAAAATCCTTATTATAAAATAAGCTGGATCATACCAATCCTTGTTTTTCCATTATTTGGGGGCTTGTTTTATCTGTTTTACCGACAAAGAAACTTAAGCTCTAAGGTTTTGCAAAGACATTTAAATATTGATTTAAATCGATATGACTATGTTCATACAATAGAAAATAAGCTGAAAACCAAAAAAGCGAACTATTTAGATAATCAAAACTGGCCAGCATACTCAAACACCAAAACTGACTTCTTAGCTTCTGGTGAAGCGATGTTCGAAGCGATGCTTAAGGACATTCAAAATGCTAAGAAATATATTTTCTTAGAATTCTTTATCATTAGTCCAGGAGAAATGTGGGATTCACTTTTAAAGGTATTAAGAGAAAAAATCAAAGAGGGATTAGATGTTAAGCTTGTCTTTGATGATTTCGGTAGTTCAGCTCTACCATTTCGTTATGAGAAAAAACTCAGAAAAATGGGCTTTGATGTCATTAACTTCAACCCAATGCGTATCCACTTGAACTTCGCGATGAACTATAGAGACCATAGAAAAATCGTCGTGATCGATGGAAATGTAGGATATACAGGTGGTATTAATATTGGTGATGAGTATATTAATAAAATCTCACCCTTTGGTCACTGGCTAGATGCTGGGATTAGAATTGAAGGAAAAGCAGTTTGGAGTCTCGTCATCTCATTTCTTGAAACCTACCGCTTTATGGGTAAAAAGGATATTGATTATGAACACTATAAAGGAGATTTAGTGAGCGAATCGGATGGATATGTTGCACCATTTGGAGATACACCACTCGATAAAGAGCTAACCACTAAAAATATGTATCTTTCAATGCTTTCAGCTGCAAATACTTCTATTGATATAACAACACCCTATTTAATTATCGATAATGAACTAAATACAGCATTAAAGCTTGCTGCAAAATCAGGTGTAAAGGTTAGAATTATCATTCCACATGTTCCAGATAAAAGAATAGTTTATATGGTTACTGAGTCCTATGTACCTGAGCTGATTCAAGCAGGATGTAATGTTTACAGATATGAACCGGGATTTATACATTCAAAAATGATGATTGTCGATAACAATAAGGCGATGATTGGAACTGCTAATCTTGATTTTAGAAGCTTATATCTCCATTTTGAGAACAGTGTATTTTTAGATGGCTGCCAAACTATCAATGAAATGACAAAATTCTTTGATTCCACGATTGAAAAAAGTATTTGTATAACAAAATCTGGTAAGAGAAATATAATTTACAGATTAATTCAAGTGATGCTTAAAGGATTTTCGACATTGATGTAAATAAAAAAATAATGGTTCGAGCAATCGAACCATTTTCTTTTAAGCTTCTATAGAAATTTCTCCAGCCTTCTTTAAGGCTATTTTTGTGATTACTGGACCAACAAGCTCATATATTAAAGTTGCTGATAGGATGATTGCTCTGATTTGTGATCCCATTTCAGGATTTAGCACTTGAGTTGCAATTAAGCTTAACCCAATTGCTACCCCTGCTTGAGGGATTAAAGCAAATCCCAAATATTTTTGGATTACTGGCTCTGCTTTCATGACCCTACCACCAAACCAGGCACCAAAGATCTTGCCGATGACTCTAAAGATGACATAGACTATACCAATCAGACCAACAACACCTAATACTTCTAAATTAAGCTCTGCACCACTTAAAACGAAGAACATAATAAATACGGGAGGTGTTACAAAATAGATTAAGCCATTGATTTCTTCTTGCTTGCTGCTGATATTGGCAAATACTGCACCAAGCATCATACAAGCAAGTAGGGTAGACCCATGAAAATAGTCTGCTAGAAAGATTGTTAAAAAGATAAAGGTAATCACTAAACTGATTCTATTTCCTCTACCCGTAAACCATCTAGTTCCTAATGTTAATAAAATACCGAAGATTAAACCTATCAATAGAGAAACAACAATTTCAATGAAAGGATTCAAAATTTGCATCAAAATAGATTGTGAGCCTACATTGCCTAAGGCATTGGCTATCGCTACAAAGATACCAAATAAGACAATAGCAACCGAGTCATCAATCGCTACAACACTCATTAACGTTTCTGTTAATTTCCCCTTTGCCTTATACTGTCTAACGACCATTAAGGTGGCTGCAGGAGCGGTTGCTGCTGCAATTGCTGATAAAACGAGTGCAAATCTAAAGTTTTCTACAGTTAGATTACCCTTTAAAGTGAAATAAAGTAATGTTCCTAATAGGGTGACTAATACTGCAAATAATGACTCAAATAATGCAATCACAATTGGAGTTGCTCCAACACGTTTAAAATAAACGAGTTTCATTTCATTACCAATCGAAAATGCGATAAATCCTAAGGCTACTGTTGATACAATTTCTAAGCTATCAATCGAGTTCTCAGGTATGAGATTCAAGACACTTGGTCCGATTAATAAACCACCAACTAAATATCCGGTAACGTTAGGAAGCTTTAAATATTTAGCAACCTTACCAAATAAAAGTCCTGTTGCTATAATAATTCCTGCATAGAGTAAAGCATAAATACCCAAAAGAATTCACCTATCCCTTGTAGCCCTTGATAGAATCAATAGGGAGTGTGAATGCAATACCTGAATTTGGAGCCATCAGATCTCCAGCAACAGATTCTATAATTTGATAGACTAGATCAACCTGTTCATCTGGTAATGCGAGCATAATCACGTGTGATTCTTTTCTAGGTACGTCTAAAATAGCTTTCAATGAACCAATCCATGGGATATCTTCATTTCCTGCTAGCTTTCTTCCCATACCTGTACTTTCAAGAATGGTTGCCCCCTTAATTTGATTCTTACTTAATTCCTTTAAAAACTTATCTAATAGCTCTGGTTTATTCATTACATAAATCATCATTTTCATAAAATTCGCCTTCTTTCGTTTTAGATTATACGCCTTTATTTACCGTAGTCAATAGATAAATCTCTTTAAAATAAAAAAAGCACCACCATCAGGTGATGCAGTTTAAATTATAGTTTATTTTCTTGCGAATCCGAGGACTCCAAATGCTGAACCTACTACAAATAATAAATATGTTAGTAAATATAACACGATATTAATTGTGTTAAATATCTCTACATCATTTAGTGATGCAACAAATTGCTTGCCAGCAAACATTGCCACTGCTAAGAATAACGTAATCGAACCAAGACGAAGCATAAAGATTGAGAATCTTCCTGGCTTCTTATAGGCAAATAATACCCATAATAAGAATGGAACACCCACAGCAAGACCTGGAATAATATAAGGTGAAATATTATTAAGCATATCAATTAATGGTGAAACAAGTCCTAATACAGTAGCTACCCATGTAGGTGATGCTAAGGTGATAGGAAATAATGGAGAGGTTGCTGCTATCGTTCCTTCAATTAAAACGAAAACTAATACAACTGTTAAGACAACACGAAGCACTAAACCTCTTCTAATTGCCCAAAGCAGCATAATTAAACCTGCAACTAAACCAAGTAGAGCATACTCATCAATAATTGGATAAGGTGCTGCAAAATCATTAATCATATTTGCGTATGGTAAAACATTTCCAATCAGTGGTAGATCTTGGTAACCCAAAATCAATTTTGCACTTAAGAACGTTGATGATACTAAAATAAGTATAAAACCTAATGTTCTAACTAATTTACCCAACGCCTTATTATAAACTCTTTTGTTCATATAAAACTCACCACTTTCTTTCTGAATCTATTCAAAGATTATTTTACCACACTTTATAAGTGATGTTATAAAAATGCTATGAATTTATGTCCTTATTGACTGCTAAATCGCCTATTACAATTATCTTACGTGCTCTAAAGAGTAAATCGATGAAAAATACTAAAGTTGCTGCGAGTACGATCATCAAAATAACGGATAGCCAAGCCATGAATGAGTAGTTCATTGCTTCAAGTGTTTGAAGCTGTCCTACTAATCCTGAAGAACCCATACCAGCACCAAATTGTGTTGTGTTCGTACCTAAGAGTAAGACAAAGATTGGACCTAGAATTGCTGATGCAATAATTGTTGGTAACCAGATCACAGGCTTTCTTAAAATATTTTTGAATTGAAGCATTGATGTACCAAATGCAATCGATAATACCATACCAATATTGTTATCTTTTCTAGATTGAACAGCGAAGCCAATCATTTGAACTGTACAGCCTACAACTGCTGCTCCTCCTGCAATACCATCTAGTGTAATCGCGATTGCGATTGCAGCTGAAGATAAAGGAGATGTGAGTAGCATACCCATTGCTACAGCAATTAAAATACTCATTGGTAGTGGAGCAATGGATGTTGCACTTTGAATACCAATAGAAATATAATAAACGACAAATCCAATTGGACCAGAAAGTAATAATGTTAGGATTAATGCGACTAGGGATCCAAATAATGGAACTAATAAAATATCAATCGGAGTTTTTTTAACTAATACATATTTGATCGCTAAATATCCGAAAACAACAACTAAATAGGTAGTAACAGGATCATTATTTAGACCTGGAACGATTCCTACACCAAAAGTATATTTAAAGCTAGTTGCTATTCCACCCATTACGGATAGCACAACCATCTTTAATCCCTGCATCTTTAGTGATAGTGCGATACCCATCCCGATACCAACACCCATTAAACCGCGTAGTGCAGTAAATAATGTCACCTCAATTAATTCAATACCTAAAAGCTTTCCAAATTGTTGGAAAATGACTGCAATGATTAGGGTTGCGAATAAACCATAAACCATTCCATTCATTGTGGTCATGATAAAACTCTTTATATTTCCATCCTGCTTTACTGCCTTTTCATTCATGAACTAGACCTCTTTTCTGATATTTTAAATAAAAGACTTATTAAACTATCAATGATGTTTACGAAGCCCCCACGTGTATTATAAAACAAAAGCCGTGAAAAATCACGACTTTTAATTATTTTTATTGGTCCCCGCGGCCGGGCTCGAACCAGCACGGATTATTCATCCACCAGATTTTGAGTCTGGCACGTCTACCAATTTCATCACGCGGGGTTATTTTACTGCATAACGCAGCAAAATTATGATATCACGGTTTTTCCCTTTTTGCAATTCGAAATGATTTAAAATTACATTTCTTTTAAAGGAGAAATTCCTAATATTCTTAAGCCTTCATTGATAACAATTTGAATAGAGGAAATAAATAAAAGATTAGCATTCTTATGCTTTGAATCCTCGACATTAATTCTTTGTTTACCGTAAAATGAGTTAAAGCCCTGAGCAAGTGCTGTAATGTATCTTGCAATAATGCTTGGAGCGTTATTTTCTTGAGCTTTAAGAATAATATGAGGGAATTGTGCAAGCTGCTTAATGACTTCAAAATAATGGTCTTCCTCATAGTATGAAGCATCTAAATCCTTTAAGTTGAGTTCATTTTCTTTTAAAATGCTTTCAATTCTTACACTAGAGTATTGTAGATATGGACCTGTCATGCCTTCAAATTTAAGCATGTTTGCTAAATTGAAGTCGACATCTAAATGTCTTTCATTCTTTAAATCATTAAAGATAATGGCACCGACTCCAACTTTTCTTGCTACCATATCTTGATCCTTTAAATCAGGATTTTTTGAGGTGATAGCTTCTTTAGCGTCTAAAATTGCTTGCTTGATGACATCATCAAGTCTAGTGAATTTACCGCTTCGTGTAGACATTTTCTTGCCATCGACTAAGACTAAACCAAAGTTTACATGCTCTAAATCAAAGTTATATCCCATTAAGTCAGTGACTGCCTTTAATTGCTTGAAATGAAGCTGTTGTTCATTACCTACAATATATAAAAGCTTATCTGCATGATAGGTTTCATATCGGTATAAAATCGCAGCGACGTCTCTTGTAATATAGAGTGTTGCTCCATCTGATTTTTTAATTAATGCTGGTGGAAGGTCACTTGCACTTAAGTCGACGATGGTTGCACCTTCATCTACGATAAGTAGTCCTTTTTCCTCAAGCATATCGACGACTCTATCCATTTTGTCATTATAAAATGCTTCACCATGGAATGAATCAAATTGAACGTCTAATAGCTCATACATTTCCATAAACTCACGCAGTGATTCATCTCTAAACCATTGCCATAACTTAATGTATTCAGGATCACCTTGTTCAAGCTTTCTAAATGCATCTCTAGCCATTTGAGTAAGCTCTTCATTGATTTTCTCTTCATCATTGATTCTCTTATATAGCTTTTGAAGTTCAATAATAGGATTACTACGAATTAATTCTTCATTACCCCATAATTGATAGGCAACAATCATCTTACCAAACTGAGTGCCCCAGTCACCTAAGTGATTGACTGCTACAACGTTATAGCCCGATTTTTTATAAATATTTTTTAAGGCATTACCAATCATTGTAGATCTTAGGTGTCCAACAGAAAAGCTTTTCGCGATATTTGGTGAAGAATAATCCATAACAACCGTTTTACCCTGACCAACTTCGCTTTGGCCATAGTTTTCCTGGTTTACCAAAACTGAGTTCAAAATACCTTCAGCTATTTTCTTTCTTTTTAGGTAGATATTTAAAAAGCCGTTGCTAAATTCTAGCTTCTCAATCTCTTCAATCATTGTTAACGCAGTACTAAACTTGTTATAAACATCAACTGGTGACATCTTCCAAAGCTTAGCATATTGAAAAAGTGGAACTGAGATGTCTGCTAAACCTTTTTTAGGTTCTTCCACTACGAGTCCTTCTATATTAAATTCAGATTCAATTTTTTCTCTAATCAGTTTCTTTAAACTTTCAATCATTTTTTCTCATCCTTTATCAAAAAAAGCACAGCGTGCTTTTTTATTCTGTAATCAAAGTAACTACTGCTCTATAAAAATCACGGATATTTCTATTAATTTCTGTTTGTACTGTAGATTGACTTGGTGTGAATTGTCTAACAAGTTCACCGTCAATAAATACTAAGAGCTGAGGTGTAGAATTTGTTATTTGAGGGAATGCTTCTTGGAATTTAACAAAATCGCCTTGATTTTGTGTTGGATCGATATAATAGATAGTTGATGCGTATTCATCTGCTCCTTCAGAAGCGAAGTAAGACGCAAATCCTTTAATATGTGTTTGACATGCAGGACATTGAGCAAAGCCAACATAAACGATAACAACATCATCACTACTAATTATCTTCTTTAATCCCTTTTTAAATAATCCACCACTATAATCAACTTGATAGAATGGATGATCATCAGCAAGCTCTACATTGTATAGAGCGTAAGCATCTTGTATTTTTTCTTCATTGCTTGGTTGGAATATTAAAAGTAATCCAAATATCACTACGAAAAAACTGACAATACTTATAATAGTAATTGGATGGATTTTAGGTTCAACTTTACTATATTTATCTACTTTAACTTTTTTTACATTTTGGCGTGCCATGTGTAATCCTCCTGGTTTGACTGCTATTGATTATAGCACAAATATATATCATTATCAATGATGAACAGCTGTTTTTAGCCTTTATTTCAAATTATGGTTAATTATCTTTTCTAAATACTTTATCATAGATATCATCTACATATTTCAAATAGCTTTTACTATCAAAAATATCTTTGAGTTCCTCTTTTGATATCACTTTTAAAATAGTTTGGTCATCCTTTAATAAATCGAGTAAATCAATTTGTTTACTCAATGCTTCTAGAGATCTCTTTTGAATGAGATCGTAGGCATCGTTACGATCATATCCTTTTTGGATTAAATATGATAATAGCTTTTGGGAATAGACAACACCTTTAGTGAGTGTAATATTATATGCGATTTGATTCTCATTGACCTCTAATAAATTCAATGTGTCCTTATAACGATTAAGCATATAATCAAGCAATGTGGTAGCATCCGATAATATAATTCGCTCTGCAGATGAATGTGAGATATCTCTTTCATGCCAAAGCGCGATATTTTCATAGGATGTCATCATATAACCTCTAAGTACTCTAGATAATCCAGTAACATTTTCACTAGATATTGGGTTTTTCTTATGAGGCATCGCTGAGGAACCCTTTTGAGTGGCTGCGAAATATTCGTTGACCTCTTTTACTTCAGTTCTTGATAAATGTCTGATTTCTATCGCTATTTTTTCTAGTTCACTACCAATGAGTGCAATCACACTCATGTAGTTCGCATGACGATCGCGCTGCAAGGTTTGTGTAGAAATATTGGATTCATTTAATCCTAAATAATCACTAGTAAGCTTTTGAATCACTGGTGAGCTTGCAGAATAATTTCCTACAGCACCACTTAATTTAGCAACTGAGACTTCCTCTGCAGCATGAACAAACAATCTTCTTAAACGCTTGAAATCCTCATACCATAAAGCATATTTAAGTCCAAATGAAGTAATTTCAGCGTGAATACCATGTGTTCTTCCCATGGAAGGTAGCTTTTTATACAATAAAGCTTTTTGATGAAGCACCTTCATGAACGCATCAATATCCTCTAAAAGAATGTGATTGACATCTCTTAGGATTAAGGATTGTGCAGTATCAACGACATCTGTCGATGTTAAACCATAGTGAAGCCATTTCTTTTCATCACCTAGGGTTAGAGATACTGCTCTAGTAAAAGCGATGACATCATGCTTTACTTCATTTTCAATTCGATAAATATCATCTATATTGAAGCTAGCTTTTTCTAATCTTTTAAATTCTTCTTCGCTAAATAGACCTGTCTTCATCCAAGCATAGCTTGCTGCAAGCTCAACTGCTAAAAAGCTTTTGAATTTATTCTCATCGCTCCATAAATCCTTCATCACTTGTCTTTGATATCTTGAGATCATAGATTCCTCCTAAAATATATCTTTCACCATAATGGTCTGATTGCGGTCAGGACCAACAGAAAACATTCCAATAGGTACACCAATTAACTCAACAATCTTTTCTAAATATTTTTTGGCATTGAATGGTAGATCTTCATAGGATTTAACACCTGTGATATCTTCACTCCATCCAGGCATGGTGATATAGTTAGGAACACATCGTTCAAAATCTTCAATCTCAGCTGGAATTCGATCAATAATGACTCCATCTAAGGTATAGTTAACTGCAATTTTTAATTCATCAATGCCTGTTAAGACATCTAGTAATGTTACTGCTAAGTAAGATAGACCACTGACACGCTTTGTATGTCTAAGGATTACTGTATCTAGCCAACCAATTCTTCTTGGTCTACCAGTAGTCGTTCCAAATTCATTTCCAACTGTTCTAATCTGTGTTGCTAGATCTCCATGTATTTCACTTGGCATCGGTCCGCTTCCTACACGTGTTGTATAGGCTTTAGTCACTCCGATTGCTCCTTCAACTAACCATGGAGCAATCCCTGTGTTTAAGGGCACTGAGGACGCTGTAGGTGAACTTGAGGTAACAAATGGATAGGTGCCATGATCTAGGCAAAGTAAAACACCTTGTGCACCTTCAAATAATATTTTTTTATCGCTTTCAATCGCTAGGTTTAAATAGAGTGATGTATCTGTCACATAAGGAGCCATCACCTTAGCATATACTTTGTATTCATTAAAGATTGCATCAAAATCAAGAAGCGGATGATTTAAGAGCTTTAATTCAGCATTTTTTTCACGAATTAATTCTCTTAAGCTTTGCTCAAATCTTTCTTCATGAATAAATGTTGAAACTCTCATACCGATTCTAGATGATTTATCAGTATAGGTAGGACCAATTCCCTTATGGGTAGTTCCGATATTTTTACTTCCCTTTAATGCTTCATATGCCTTATCTAACTCTAGGTGATAGGGTAGGACAACATGTGCACGATCTGAGATAAGTAAATTGAACTTTGTTGAAACCTTATTGATTTCTTCAACAAAAGCCTTGGGATTAATGACCATTCCGTTTGCCATTACATTATGAATTTTAGGATTAAGAATTCCTGAGGGTAATAAGTGTAGACTATATTTTTTACCATCAAATACGACTGTATGACCAGCATTATTCCCACCTTGATAACGAACGACGATATCAGCATGCAGTGCTAAAAAATCTGTAATTTTACCTTTTCCTTCGTCACCCCATTGGGTTCCAACAACAACAAGTCTTCTCAATTTTTTCATCCTCCCGAATTTTTAATCATATACTCATAAAATAAAAAGTGGTCCAAGAACCAAAATGATTTTATCATAGGATTTGACTTTAGTCAATCGAAGGTCAATAAGAATAAATGATTTTTTTCATCCGGATATTCAATCTTTATATCTTGTGAAACATCAATTCTTTTGTTATCATTGAGACAGGTGAATAACATGAAAATATTATTTTGTAGTGGAGAAGCTTATCCTTTCAGTAAATCCGGTGGACTAGCAGATGTTGCTGCTGCACTTCCAAAGGCATTAAATCAATTGAATCATGAAGTGAAAATCATTACACCCTACTATCAAATGATCAAAGCACATCATGACGATATGAGATTTCTAGGTTCTTCTGTGATTAAGATGGGAATCTATGAAAAGATTGCTAATTTTTACCAGATTAAGTATGATGACGTTATTTATATTTTCGTTGAAAATGATGAATTTTTTGACAGAAAAAAATATTATGGCTATGAGGATGATGCGATGCGCTTCACCTTCTTTAACTTTGCAATCTTTGAATATATTAAGCTAACTGGTGATTATCCAGATGTTGTTCATGCCAATGACTGGCAAACAGGACTTATTCCATTTTTTTTAGATGTTAAATATAGACCTCAAAATAAAGAGTTTGCTAGTATAAAAACTGTATTATCGATTCACAATTTAGAAAAACAAGGTTCATATCCAATGGAAACAGAAAAGTTATTTGGAAATAAGAACTTCACCTATATCCATTTAGATCGAGTAAATTTCTTGAAATGCGGGATTATGCGTGCGAACGCAATCAATACAGTATCTGAGAATTATAGAAATGAAATACTAACAAGATTTTATGGTTTCACCCTAGATGGACCTTTAAAAGCGAGACAACAGGATTTATACGGTATTTTAAATGGACTCGATCAAGAACTATATGATCCAAGAAAAAATCCATCACTCTACAAGAACTATGATGAAAATACATTTGCCTTAGGAAAAGAAAAAAATAAGATTGAATTATTAAAGGATTTACACCTAGATGGAGAGAAATTGCCTTTAATCGCATTTATCAACCGGTTTGCACGTCAAAAGGGACTTGATATTTTAATGCCTGTCTTGGAAGACTACTTAAAGGATGGAAAATTCAATTTCATCGCGATTGGTAATGGTGACGCACTTTATGAATCCTTCTTCTCCGATATGCAAAGAAAGTATCCAAATCATGTCTATTTTGAATCCAGCTTTGATAATGACTTATCTCAAAAGACTTATGCAGCTAGTGATTTATTCATGTTACCATCACTTTTTGAGCCATGTGGCTTAAATCATATGATTGCAATGCGCTATGGATCACTACCTATTGTTAGAGAAACTGGTGGATTAAAGGATACGGTTACACCCTATAATAAATTTACAGGTGTTGGTGTTGGATTTACCTTTAAGAATTATGATGCAGATGAATTAATTGAAGCGATCAATCAGGCACTAGATTTATATGATCATGATCACGAAGCATTTAAATCACTAATTCATCAATCGATGCATGTCAATCACTCATTATCTAAAATGGCGAAGCAATACACAGAGCTATATCAAAAGATACTTAATCAAGATTAATGAATCCATAATAATCCTAAATCCAAATCATTAGTGATAAATAATGATTTTATTCTGTCAAATAAATGCTATAATTAAAAAAAAACATAAGGGGAAATAGAAATGAGAATACCATGTACAATGTATTTTCCACCTAAAAAGATTGCTGAGTATGGTCATATTACATTGACTAAGACTGGCATAGACTTAGCAAGGAAAAACAAATTTTTTGCTTTCGGTTTTGGAGCTCTTGGTGCTGTACTGACACCAGCTAAAGAATTCCATAGCATTTTGTGGATTGAAGTAGATCATATTGATATGAAGAAATATGGTATCTATAAAAAGGCATGTTATGTGACAATGAAAAACGATAAAGATTATGTCTTTAGAATGCCTAAAATTGAAGAGTCAATTGCATTATTGAAAGCTGAATTTAAGAAGTCAAAAGAGGCGAAAATCACTTACAATAGCCTATTTCGTGATTAAAGAATGTATACTAAGTTTAAACAAAAAAGACCGAATTGGTCTTTTTTTTGAATTGTTTTTAATATTTTTCATTCGTTGGAAAGATTCATTAATCTATTCTTTACATCCTTAGGCATTTTTTCTATAGCATAACGAAATGCTAATCTAGTCATCTCTTGATGTTTATCTATTAGATAATCAACAACTAAATCCTCTTCATAAGAGGCATATACCTTTAGCATCCAACCAAATCCCTTTTGAACTAAATAATGCTCATCATTTAGTAATAAATCTGATATTTCAAATGGATTAATGATTTGATGATTTCTTCTCTTAATTGGAATTAAAAGAGAGGTTGCTGCTGCTCTTCTGACTGCGAAGTTAGGATCATTCACCCAACTCTTTAATCTTATGGAAAGCTCAGGATACATATCAATCAAATAGCCTAATGCATGTGTTGTAAAGTCATCACAATCATACCAATCTTTAATATACTTTTTAACCCAATCTTCAAAGACATCAAAGGTTTCTACTTTATATTCTTTTCTTTTACGATATGCGAAATCAAATCCGATTAGCTTACAAACCCATACTCCTGAATCAAGTAAATAAGCAGATATTTCTAAGACTTCATTCAAGCTTAAATGCTTCACCTTTTGATAATATTTCGAGGATAATGCACGGTAAGCAGGTGTTATTTTTCTCTCTACATTTGAAATATCTAAGACTAAATCATCATAAAATACTGGCTTTTTCATCTTTTTACTTATTCTTTATCTTTTCAACTAGATTTGGATCGAAGACTTGATTTCTAATCATCATGATTTCTTCCTTATATGGAGCATTACCTTCAACATAAGGTGTTTCTAATATTTTAGGAACACTTAAAAAATCAGGATGTTCAATGACTTTAAGTAAGCTATCAAATCCTAAAAATCCAAAGCCAAAGTTTTCATGTCTATCCTTAGCTGCACCAACATCATTTTTAGAATCATTGACGTGAAATACTGAAATAAATTCTTTTCCAACAACTTGATCGAAATGCTTGATGACGCCATCAAAATCATGCTTAACATCATAGCCTGCATCATGTGTATGACAGGTGTCAAAACAAACACTGACTCTATTTTTTTCACCAACTAAATCCATAATAGCCTTTAATTCTTCAAAGGTCTTTCCGACTTCGTTTCCTTTACCAGCCATGGTTTCTAATGCTATTTTCACATCGAGATTTTTCGTGTTTGAAATCACTTGTTTAACGCCTTCAGCTATCCACTTGACCGCAAGTTCACGATCACCGCCTACGGCGCTTCCTGGATGGAGTACAATTTGTTTCGCGTGCATTGCTGCTGTGCGCTTCACTTCTTCAGTTAGAAATGAGATTGCAAACTCTCTTTTTTCAGGATCTGGATTTGCTAGGTTAATAATATAGGGAGCATGGACAATGACATTATCAAATGATAACTGACTATCCTCCATTAATTGAACTGCTTCATCAATTCTTAAATCACTTATTTTTTTTCTAATTGTATTTTGTGGTGCTCCAGTATAGACCATAAATGCATTCGCTTCATAGCTTAATGCTTCCTTTACGGAACCTAGATACATATCGTCTCCACTCATTGAGACATGACTACCGATTTTGACCATATTTTTTTCTCCTAATTTCCTGCTTCGCCTTTCTAACGAGCTCCGCATTTTTCTTTTTATAGTTAGGGGTTACTTTTTTTGGCTTTTGTATTTTAGCGATTGCGTCTTTTTCTTCATCTGAGATCGCATTATGCTTGACGACAACCTTTTTAATTCCTTCTTTTGTTAATTGGTAATTCTTAAATGGAATTCCTTTTTCCTTCAGTTTTTCGATCTTTCGATGATCATTAACTGTCATAAAGGTAATAACAACTCCACTATCATACATTCTAGCAGTTCTACCACTTCGATGCATAAAGAATTCTAGATGATGTGGTAAATCAAAATGGATAATATGAGAGATCTTAAAATCAAGTCCTCTCGCAGCTAAATCAGATGTGACAACATACTGATATTTCAGCTCATTGATATCTTCAATAATCTTACTTCTTTTCTTCACACCAAGTGTTGAATTGATATTGACGACCTGTAATCCCTTTTCTTGGATTGAATTAAAGACTGCCTCTTGATTTTCCTTTTTACTGACAAAGATAAAACAAAGGTATGGATTGATATTTTCAATGACTTGAGTTAATGCTTCAAGTCGATCTTGATATTTAATATTGATCAATTGATATTCAATCTTTAATTGATGCTTTTTAGAGGTATCTATTAAATCATAGGCACCAAAGTACTTTTTAATAAATGGTTCCATGCCTTGAACAAATGTTGCTGAAAATAGTAATAGCTTAGCTCTAGCTACCGTAGGTAATATAGCATCTAAAAGAGATAAGAAATCATAATCAAACATCATATCTGCTTCATCTAAGACAAAATAACGTGCTGTTTGAATCTTTAAGATATTCAACTCAACAACGTATTCATAAAGTCTTTGGGGAGTAGCAATCACGATTTGTGGTTGATACTTTTCAAGCCATTCCTGTTCTCTTTGTTTATTAGATCCACCATAATAGGCACGAACACGAACACTAGATTCAACTTCCTTTAGCATCTTTTCAACCTGAATAACAAGCTCATTGGTAGGAACAGTGATTACTGCTTGTACCTCTTGTCTTTCAAAGTTCATATTGGCTAATATCGGTAAAAGATAGGCGTGTGTCTTACCTGTACCTGTTGGAGCGAGTCCAACCAAATGCTTTTTACTTCCTATAGACTTAAAAACGCCATCTTGAATGGGGGTCGTTTTTTCAAATCCTAATTGTTTTAACTTACTTTCTATATACATCAAAATCACCTGCTATATTATACCATTAAACTTTGATATAAGTAAAAAAAAGGGAATATAGTTAAATTTACAGTATAATGGAAATGGTGATGATAATGAAAGTAATAGATTTAACCCCAAGAGGCTATTGTCACGGTGTTTTAAGTGCCCTAGCCATGGTAAAAAAAGTAATTAAAACTGAATCCTACCCACGTCCTATTTATGTGCTTGGTCAAATCGTTCATAACGAAAAGATTACCAAAGCATTTGATGCATATGGAGTCATAAGCCTAGATCAAAAGGGAAAAACAAGACTTGAAATGATTGAAGAAGTCGAATCAGGTACTGTTATATTTACTGCGCATGGTATTAGTGATCAAGTGATTAATAGAGCCAAAGAAAAGGGATTAACCATATTGAACGCGACCTGTAGAGATGTCTATAAGGTTCATAAGGCAGTGAAGGATAAACTAGTAGAGGGCTATGAAATCATTTATATTGGACATAGAAACCATCCAGAGCCTGAAGCGATACTTGCAATCGATCCTAAAATCTATTTTGTTGAGGATGAAAAGGATGCACTTCTACTTCCAAGTGATTTGAAGGATAAGAAGATATTCGTAACCAATCAAACCACCTTAAGTCTTTATGATATTGATTCGGTATTAAAGATAATCGAAATGAAATATCCAAACTACTTATTTGATAATGAAATTTGTAATGCAACGACAGTTAGACAAGAGGCAGTTGTCAATCAAGAGCATGTTGATTTAATGCTTGTTGTAGGGGATCAAATGAGCTCAAACTCGAATAAGCTAGCCTATGTAGGAGAAAAAGCGAAAAAAATTAAAAGTCATTTAATTGGTGGTGTTGAAGATATCGATTTAAACTGGTTAAAGGATATTGATTCAGTATCTGTTACATCAGGGGCATCTACACCAACAATAGTTACCAATGAAGTCGTAGAATTCCTAAAGCAGTATAATAAAAATGACCCCAAAACCTGGGATCATCAATCAAAATTAGACATTTTAGACATCCTATGATGTCTTTTTTGTTCCTTTGGATGTACTTTTTGGATACTTTTGATTAATAGAAGAAATAACCTTATATATACTTTCTTCTCTTTTTGTCAATTCCTGATAATTGAATAGATTGTAATCAATTTTTAAATCCTTCTTTTGAACAACAGAATTAAAGAATACACCTACAAGTCTTAGCGGTTCACCCTTATAGTTTTCTTCGAATAGAGTTTCTATTGCGTCCAAAATTTGTTCATAGCTATCCGTATGATTCACAAAGCTTACACTGCGGTTTGTTGTCTCAAAATTGTTATCTCTTAAACGAATACCTACCGTTTTCGTAACCAATTCTTCCTTTAATAACCTATCATGTGTATTTTCTAATAGTTCAGTGATAATTTTAAAGATTGCATCCGATGAATCCATATTGTAATTTAGAGTTGTTTCATTGGATATCGATTTAGGAATTGCATATTTCTTAGGATCGATGACATCAGATGATCTTCCCATAATATGCTCAATATAGGAAGCATAGGATTGTTCACTCATAATCGTTAAAATCTTTTCTTTATTCTCAGGCTTTGTAAATGAACCAATCGTATCGATCCCTATATTTTCTAATCTTGGATATGTTTTTTTACCTATCCCGTAGCAATCTCTAATCGGTAAAGGGAAAAGTTTATCAACGATATCACTTTTTCTAAGTACAGTGATACCCATTGGCTTTTTCATATCAGATGCCATCTTCGCTAAAAATAAGGTAGATGCAATCCCGATTGAGCAAGGCAAGCCATGCTCTTTCATTAATCCTTCTTGAATTTCCTTTGCTATTTCTAGAGGATGCTTCTTCATAGCCGCTTCTGTCATATCTACATAGGCTTCATCGATAGACCCTTCAAGAATAATATTTGAATATCTTTTTAGAAATGTAAAGAATAGACTCGAGTATTTTTGATATAGACTAAACTGTGTAGGAACGATAATAAGCTTGGGATAAATCCGAAAAGCATCATTAATATTCATTGCAGAATGAATGCCTAATTTTCTTGCTGGATAGGACGCAGTTGAAATAACACCACGTCTTGAAGTGGCGTTTCCACCGACCACAAAAACCTTATCCTTTAAATAAGGCTCTTTAATAATCGCACAGCTGGCAAAGAAGGCATTTAAGTCGATATGAAAGATAATTTTAATATTCTTTTTCATCAAAACTCTTCCTTTAGGATAGAAATTATAGTATAATAGTAACGATTAAGTGAACGAGGTGAAATCATGGCTAAAAATGTTACAAAACCTGTAAAAGACGAAAAGAAAAAACATTATGTGAATCCAACTGAAACATGGTGGGGAAAAGCGGTAGTTTGGATCATCGTGTTCGGAATGGTTGGTCTAATTATACTATCATTTATACTTGCCCTTATTGGTGGAAATGCATAAGAAAAGCGAAAGCTTTTTTTATTTTCTAAGGAGCATTTTCGCTTGTTCTATTGCAAAATGACTGAGTTTTTCATCAGAAAGCATTAACGCAATCATTTCAATTCTTTGATCATCAGATAGCTTTTCAATACGAGTGACCATACGGTCCTTTTCTTTTATCTTGGTGATTCCATAGTGATAATTCGCACGTGCTGCAACTTGCGGTAGATGGGTAATCACGAGTAGCTGCATATTTTTAGAGAGGTCTTGCATCTTGTTTGCTACCTTTGCTGCAGTTTTACCAGATATCCCGATATCAATCTCATCTAGGATTAATAGTGATAGCTCATTAGACCTTGCATAAATTGATTTTAATGCAAACATAAATCTAGCACGCTCACCACCTGATGCAACTCTTGCCAAAGGTTTTACTGGTTCACCTTCATTGAGTGATATATTAAATTCTACCTGATCTAAACCAGTTTCTAATAAAGAGGATTCTTCTTCAGATACCACTTCAAACTCAATATCAAAAATAGCCTTTTCTAAATCAAGGTCCTTCAATTCAGTTAAAACATCACTAGATAGCTTTTTAGCGAGCTTTCTTCTAAGCTCAGATAGCTTTAAACCGCTCTGATAGGCCTTCTGGAAGGCTTTTTTTACTTCTGCCTGTGAAGATTCAATATAATGATCATAATCGGTAATCAGCATTAATTCCTCTTCGATTTCTTTTAAGTAGTCAATCACTTCATTAATAGATTTTCCGTATTTATGTTCTATTTTAACAAGCTCATAGCTTCTTTCCTGCATGAGATTGAATTGATCTTCATCAAAATCAAGAGATTCAATGGTTTGATAAACCTTTGACTTGACGTCATCTAAATCATAATACGCAGAAATCAGTCTTTCACCCATCTCCTTATATTCAGGATCTAGGTTAGATATCTTTTCAAGTGCATGACCTGCTTCATAAACCTGGTCAACAGAAAACATTTCATTATCTAATGCTTGATAGGCTGTTCTTAATTGACTCATGATTTTATCATGGTTTTTAAGCTTAGCAATTTTTTCCTCTAGAATTTCCTTTTCGTCAGGCTCTAGGTTATAGGCTTTTAATTCTTGAACCTGATATTCTATAAAAGACTTCTTTTCTATGGATTGGTTTTTCTTATTCTTGAGCTCTTCAAAATGCTTTTTCTTCGATAAATAATTACTTCTATCGATTAAATATGGATTTAAGAGTGAATCTATTTTTTTTTGATCGACTTGATCGATAAATGTAAGATAAAATGATTTATCAAATAAATTCATGGTTTCATTTTGAGAATGAATGCTTCCAATGGAATTCATGACTTCCTTGATTCTTGATAAAGTCGTGAGTTCTCCATTGATTTTCATGTTATGCTTCCCATTACTATCAATTTCTCTTTCGACCTCAATCATTTGGGGTAAACCAAGTAATTCTTGTTTTTTTGGATTCAATTCAAAAAGACCTTGGACATAAGCCTTCTTCTCACCATGACGAATCATTTGAGAATCACTTCTTTTTCCAAATAATAGCTGCAAGGATTCTAAAATAATGGATTTTCCTGCACCGGTTTCACCAGTCATTGCAGATAATCCATTTAAGAAATCCATTTCTAAGTCATCAATTAAAGCGAAGTTTTTTACATGCAGTGACTTTAGCATAAAACATCCCCTATCATCTTTTTGATATCTTCTTGATTTTTCGTCGTTGCTATATATAAAATATATTCCTGATTTCCAGCTTTACCCTTTAAATCAGATTTAATTAATCCCTTAATTGAAAATCCTAATAATCTTGCGTAGTTTAAGACATCCGTAAGTACTTCCTTATGTCTTTTTATATCCTTGACTACACCTTGCTTAAAATGAATATGACCAACCTCAAATTGAGGTTTAATTAAAGCGATTATTTCATTTTGATATCCTTGAAGATGATTCAATATTGGCTTAATCGATGTAAAGGATACATCAATCATGATTAAATCACTATCTGGTAACTTCACATCTAAAATATTCGTTTCTTCATGAAGTTCAATTTTTGGATTCTTTTTAAGCTCAAGATCCATTTGATCTCTACCAACATCATAGGCATAAACCTTTTTAGCACCCTCCTGAAGGGCACAATCTGTAAATCCACCAGTCGATGAACCAATGTCACAAACTATCATACCAAGTAGTTCTATACCAAACACTTGAATCGCTTGATACAATTTTTCACCAGCACGACTCACATACTTCACTTCTTCAACTAATTTTATCAATTCGTTTGAAACATCATAGCCAGCTTTAGTAATGACAGTATCATTTACTAAAACAAGACCACGTTTAATTAAATCCGTGGCCTGACTTCTGGTTTTCGCGATACTCTTTTCCACTAAATAATGATCGAGTCTCATTTTAGGAAAGCCTTAATGTTTTCTTCAACTGAATCTAGGTCCATATGAAGTATTTTTAGAATATCCTTATAATGTCCATGCTCAACAATTTGATCAGTGACTGACATTTCAGTGATACGGTTATGATATTGGTGTTTAGCCATAAACTTTAAAATTTGTGGATATAATGAACCTATGTTTGAGCATTCTTCATATACAAAGATTGGTTGATTATTCTTGCATATTTCATGAAGCATTTCTTCATCAATAGGCTTAATAAATCTAGCATTGACAATCGATGCATCTAGCTTTAAGTTATCATTTGCTTGAATGAGCAAATCAAGTGATGGACCATATGAAATCAAGTTAACCTTTGACCCTTTTTTAAGATAAGTCCATGTTGGAGTAATCTCTTCAAACTCAATTCTTTCCTCAGTCTTATCAAATAAAACTGTACCTCTTGGATAGCGCATGACGTAAGGACTCTTTTGCTTCATAAAGCCATAATAAAGAAGATTACTTGCTTCCTTTGCATTATATGGCATCGTGATGACCATATTTGGCATTAAGTAAAACATTGAAACATCAAATAGTCCTTGATGGGTCGATCCATCCTCACCAACGATGCCTGCTCTATCAATTCCAAAAACGACATGATGATTACTTCTTGATATATCATTTAAAATTTGGTCAAATGCTCTTTGAGCAAATGTAGCATATAAGGGTAGAAATACCTTAACACCTTGATGTGCCATGGACGCTGCCATGGTTGCTGCATGTTCTTCTGCAATTCCAACATCAATATAGCGGTCACTAAATTGTGCAGCGAAATTAGAAAACTGTGCACCAACCTCCATTGCTGGCATAATCACAAATGTCTTTACATGCTTTTGGAGCTCAACCATATTGATGCTCACAAGTTCACTCCATGAAATACCTATTTTTTTACCATTGGATGGTTTTGATACACCATGGTATGTACCAACCTTATCATTTTCTGCCTCTAAATGTCCCTTACCCTTTTCGGTAATGATATGAAGAACTACAGATTTTTTTATTTTTTGAATACGTTTTAGGCTATAAATTAATCCCTTGATATCGTGACCATCAATTGGTCCGATATACATATATCCTAAATCTTCAAATATATTTTGTCTTTGCAAGAAGCCACGAAGACCACGTTTAACTCTACCTAAAAATCTAACGACGAATCCAGGTAGTATCGAAGTCCATATGCGCTTCCACTTTAAGACAATCTTCATCGAACGAAATTTAGTTAATGCTTTAGATATCGACCCTACACTCTTAGAAATACTCATTTCATTATCGTTTAGGATGATGATTCCTCTGGTCTTATGATCGTTACCAAGCAGGTTTAATGCCTCAAAGGCCATTCCATTGGTAATCGATGCGTCACCGATAACTGCAATTCCTTCTCCAGCTTCACCCTTCATATGCTTGGCATATAAAATGCCTAATAAAGCTGATAATGCAGTGCCTGCATGACCGGATTCCCATTGATCATGAATGGATTCTTCATAATTGATATACCCCGATAATCCCTTCGTATGTCTTAAGGAATCAAATTCCTTTGCTCTACCTGTTAAAATCTTATGTGTATAGGCTTGATGTCCTACATCATAAACAATGACGTCATCTGGACTATTGAAAACATAATGCAATGCAATAATTAATTCAACTGTACCAAGGTTCGAGCTTAAATGACCACCAGTTTTGGTGATCGAGTCTATTAGAAATAAGCGAATCTCATCCGCTAATTTTTTTAATTCCTTATGATTCATTTCCTTTAGAAAGCTAGGGTCCTTGATGTCAGTTAAATTCATTATGCTTTAATTTCCTTTACGATTAATTTTTCTGCTTCTTCAAGCATTTGATAGCATGCCTTAGATAGCTCAATACCTAATTGATATTTCTTGACTGCTTCATCGAGTGGAATATCCTTATTTTCTAGGTCTTTAACAACGCCTTCTAGTTCCTTTAGTAGAACTTCAAATGATTTCTTTTCCATGTTACTTTACCTCTTTCTTTGTCACAGATGCTCCAACTGAGCCATCCTTTAATCGAATATTTAACTGATCATTAATCTCAATATCGTGAACGGATGTAATCACACGATCATCCTTAGACACAACAGCAAATCCCTTATCCATAAGCATTAAAGGATTTAAGGCAGAAAGTGAATTTCTTAAAATATCGAATTTATACGTTTTGAGCTCTTGAATGGATTCGATATTTCTAAGCAATCTCATGTAGAGATTTTCTCTTCTGTCCTTATAGCTTCTTATTTTCTCTTCCGGACTTTTCATCGTTTGCTTTAATGATTCAACACGGTACTTCTTATTTTCTAGTTGATAAAGATAATTTCTTTCTAAATCAATTGTATTTTTCCTTAAATCCGATTTAAGTAAATCTAGCTTCACCTGAGGTGATAACCGATCTAATCTTTGGTCTAAATACATGAGTTCTGTTTTTCTTTGACCAAAGTATTGAGCAACCTTATATTCGATTTGTTCTAAATTTTCTTTAATTTTTTCCTTAATGTCAAAGACATTTGGTGTCGCTAGCTCTGCAGCAGCTGTAGGAGTTGGTGCTCTTAAATCAGATACAAAATCAGAGAGTGTAAAGTCTGTTTCGTGTCCGATAGCGGTAATAATTGGTATTTTGGAGTCATAGATTGCTTGAATGACAGGCAGTTCATTGAATCCCCATAAATCCTCAATCGATCCACCACCTCGACCAACAATTAATACATCAACTTCATTTCTACTGTTCGCTAAAAGTATTTGATTTCTAATGCTTTCAGCACTACCAGGTCCTTGAACTAAGGCTGGATATAAATGAATTTCAGTTAGTAAATATCTTCTACTTACTGTATTTTTAATATCTTCAATGACTGCACCTGTTGGTGATGTAACAACTCCAATGATTTTTGGAAACTTAGGAATTGGTTTTTTATGCTCTAGCTTGAAATAGCCCTTTTCCTCTAATTCTTTTTTGAGTTGTTCATATTTTAAATAGAGTTCACCAATACCATCAAGCTTTAATTGTGTCACTTGAATGGAATAGGTACCACTTGGTTCATATAGACTAATTCTTCCACTGACTAAAACGTGATCGCCATCCTTAGGAGTAAACTCAGTTCTTTCGGCATCTCTATTAAACATGATTGCTGAGATTTGAGCACCCTCATCCTTTAGGGTGAAATAGAAATGTCCTCTTGAATGCTTTTTGAAATTAGAGACCTCACCTTTTAATAATATGGAAAAAAGGTGTTTATCACCTTCGAGCTTGGCTTTAATATATTTAGTTAAGGCACTGACGGAAAGATATTGTTCCAAAGAGATCATCCCTTAATGGTTTTTGCGATATTATCTAATACCTTATTTGTAAATTTGTGTTGTTTTTCATCATCTAAATTGCTATAAATCTTTGTAAGTTCTACTGCTTCGTCAATAACGATTTGCTTTGCTAAATCAGTTTTAAGAAGCTCATAGACAGCTAGTCTAATAATTGCACGATCTAGAAAGGCTAAGCGATATAAGCTATATTCAAAAAGATGATCTTCGATGATTTTATCAATTTCTTTAATCATTTCTGTTATCTCATGATAAATATGCTCTGTTCCTTCTATTTCGAAATATGGAATGAAGGGTAGCTTATCACTTTGATATAAATCATATTGATAAAGTTGGTTCATTAATTCAATGCGTTGTTCGTGTTTATCTTGGTTCTTCATATAATTACCTCATATGTTATTGTATCATATTTTATATGATTTATACACCGAAACAAAACAAAAAAAGCTATCTAAAAAGATAGCCTTTGACTTTGTTTTTGAATCCTAGCGACCTAACCAACCACCATCAACAGCAAGTGTAAATCCGTTGATATAATTTGCGTTATCACTAGCTAGGAATACTGCTGCTCCAGCAACATCGCTTGGTTTACCCCAACGTCCTGCAGGAATTCTTTCTAGAATTTCACCTGCACGCTTCTCATCGTCACGAAGCGCTGCAGTGTTATTGGTTGCCATATAGCCAGGAGCGATTGCATTACAGTTAATACCGTATTTCGCCCATTCATTTGCCATGGTCATTGTAATACCCTTCACACCTGATTTAGATGCTGTATAGGAGGGAACTCTAATTCCACCCTGATAGGATAGCATCGAAGCGATACTAATAATCTTTCCGCCACTACCTTGCTGAATGAATTGGTTTGCTACTGCCTGTGAGAAGAAAAATACAGTTTTCACGTTAATATTCATGACATCATCCCAATTTTGTTCGCTAAAATCTAGGGAATCTTCTCTTCTAATGATTCCAGCATTGTTAACAAGAATATCAACCTTACCAAAATGATCAACTGCTTGTTTAACTAAATCAATTAAGCCTTCTTTATGGATTGTAATTAGATTTGATTTAATGCTTAAGAATTTTCTTCCTAATTCTGTAACAAGCTTTTCTGTTTCTGGAGAATCGACATAGTCTATCCCAACAATATTTGCTCCAGCTTCTGCTAGACCAATACACATACCTTGACCTAAGCCTGTTGATGCACCGGTTACAATAGCTACTTTATCTTTTAAACTAAATTTTTCTAATATTGACATGATATACCTCTTTCTTTATTTTAAATCAGACATTTTGACGAAATCCATGTCATCGAATGTCTTATTTTCACCACACATACCCCAAATAAAGGTATAATCTGATGTTCCTACACCGGTATGAATTGACCAGCTTGGTGAAATAACTGCTTGTTCATTCGATATGACTAGATGTCTTGTTTCGTCCTTTTCGCCCATGAAATGGAAAACTCTAGTGTCTTTTTCCATATTGAAATAGAAATAAACCTCCATGCGTCTTTCATGCGTATGGCATGGCATTGTATTCCATGCAGATCCTTCAGATAGTATGGTCATTCCCATCACTAACTGACATGACTGGCAAACTGCTGGGTGGACATATTGGTAAATGGTTCTTTCATTTAATGTTTTTGGTGAACCCCATTTGTTAGGATTCGCATTTTTAAATGGAATATGAACTGTTGGATAGCTATGGTGTGCAGGAGCACTATTGATATAGAACTTCGCTGGATTTTTCTTATCTAGAGAGCCAAATCTAACCTCTTTAACTCCACTACCAATATAAATTCCATCACGCTCAGCCATTTCATATCTTTTACCATCTAAAATTAAATATCCCTTACCACCAACATTAATTGCTCCTAGTTCTCTTCTTTCTAAAAAGAAATCAGTGCCTAAGTCCTTAGTGACTGGTAAACTTAACTCTTGATCAATCGGTAATATTCCACCTGCTATAATTCTATCGTGGTGTGAATAAGTAAACTGTATTTCATCTTTAACAAAGACATGCTCAATTAAGTATCTGTCTCTTAGTGTATTTGTGTCGTATTTTTTAGAATCTTCTGGATGATTATTATATCGAATATCTAGCTTCAAGATTCTCACTTCCCTTCCATTATTTTTTTGATATAGGTAAGACTTTTTTCTATATCATCACCAGTTACACCTTCAAAAATCAAATATGCATCTGGTGTTACTTCCTGAATTCTTTGAATGATTTTTGGATAATCCATTAGACCTTGCCCTAAACCAACCTGAATTAGTTGATTATCTTTTACAATAAAATCCTTGAAATGATAAATAACGATATCATTTTTTAAAAGCTTTAATGATTCTTCAAATATCTCCATGCGTTGTTGATAATTTCCTATATGTAGATAATTGAATAAATCAATTGTTACCTTTAAATTAGGACTAGAAACCTTGTCTAGGATTTCTTTAACTCTTTTGGGAGAGTATGCAACATGTGCATATGCTCCTTCGATTGCGATGTAGCTATGCTTCTTTTCAGCAACACCGACTAAATCCTTAACCACTTCTATAACATCATCTAAAGCCTTTTGTTCGTGATTTTCCTTTACATAGCCCCATGGACTACCCATGAGTGAACCTGTTTCAGTACCTACGTATTTAGCATTTAATGAAAATGCAATATCTAAATGCTTTTTGAAATAGTCAATACCTTGAGTAACTATTTTAGGATCAGGATGAACAGGATTAAAATACGCTCCAAGCATCATAATCATTGGATTTGTAAAATGCTTTTTAATAAGATTGATATCATTAAAATCAACTTCTGTATCGATTGCTTTTTTGAAAACTAACTGAACACCATCAAATCCTAGAGATTTAACTTTTTCCGATAGACTTTCACATGACATTTTTCCTATATCATGTGCACGAATGCCAATCCTATTCATTGAAGCTTCCTAGATATCCAAGTCTTCTAGAAATTCTTTCTGCAATTTGTACAAACTCCTTAGCGATAACCTCGCGATTGGCTCCATCTGCTGCTAAATCAGCAGCAACGAGTACACCAACGATTCTGTTTTCAAAGTTCCATACAGGAGCAGCAAGTGTGCAAATATGAGAGGAATCCTCTAGGCTTGAATAAACATAGCGGTCCTTTTTGATTTGTTCAGTATTTTCAATTCCGTTATTGACTATATTCTTATCAAATACAGCATAGGCTTGTCCAATTGGACCCTTTTCAAAGTCTCTAGATACAGTACCAATTTCTTGAGGTGTAACAATTTTTGAATTGGTTGGTTGATGCTTAAAGACATAAACGATTTTATCGTTAATGCGTTTCGTAATAAAGACAGTACGACCATATTTATCACCAAAGTCCTTAAGCTCAAATTGAGCTGCTTCGATTAAGTTTGAGTTTTTCGTATAGACTGAACCAATCGCAAACATTTTTGAACCGATGACATAGTTTTTAAGTCTTGGGTCTTTATAGTAAATAGCATCTGCTCTATATAAGGTTTGTAGGAAATCATAGACTGTAGCCTTTGGAATATCTAGCATGCGATAGATTTGGCCTAAAGTTAAGCCTTCATCATGTCTAGCGATTAATTCTAATATTTGTAAAATTCTTGATACGGATCGATTATCTTTCATCGTTGAACCCTCCCTGAAGCATCTCCACCACTTAAGATGTCGACTTCTGCCTCTGATACTTGATTGAAATCACCTAAAATTGTATGCTTTAATGCACTTGCAGCAACTGCAAATTCTATCGCTTCCTGTGGTTTTCTAGTCAGTAGACCATGAATTAAACCACCTGAGAATGAATCTCCACCACCGACACGGTCAATAATTGGATCAATTGTGTAATGCTTCGATTGATAGAATGTTTTACCATCATAGAGTAGAGCACTCCATCCATTTTTTGATGCTGAATAGGATTCTCTAAGAGTCGTTGCAATCATCTTAAATCCAAATGCGTCCTTCATTTCCTTAAATATTTCCTTGTAGGAGTCTATTTCTAGCTTACCAGATGAAATATCAGTATGCTTTGGCTTAAAGCCTAAGACAAGCTCTGCATCCTCTTCATTTCCAATACAAACATCCACATATTGCATTAACTCCTTCATCACACTTTGAGCTTCTGCTGGAGTCCATAGTTTTTTTCTATAATTTAAGTCAACTGAGATGGTTGCACCTGCTTTTTTTGCTGCAATGCATGCTAGTCTTGTAAGCTCTGCTGCTTTTTTACTAATTGCAGGAGTGATACCAGACCAGTGAAACCATTTTGCATCCTTAAAGATCAAATCGAAATCAAAATCCTTAGGTTCTGCTAGTGCAATTGCTGAATTTGCACGATCATAGATAACCTTGGATGGACGCATGGATGCGCCTGTTTCTAAAAAGTAAATACCGACTCTTTCACCACCACGGGTGATAAAATCTGGTTTGACTTGATAGCGTGTGAGTGCATTGACTGCACTTTGTCCTATTTCATGCTTAGGAAGCTTAGTAACAAAATATGCATCATGTCCATAATTCGCTAACGATACTGCTACATTGGCTTCTCCTCCTCCATATACAATATCGAAGGATTCTGATTGAACAAATCTTGTTTGTCCTGGTGTTGATAAACGGAGCATGATTTCTCCCATGGTAACAACTTTAGCCATTTAAATTCACTCCTTTATATCTTTTCATCTTATTTTTTCGCTTCTTTAAATGCTTGAACAAATGCTTGTGCATTTTTAGTAACTGCCTGATAATCATGCTTTTTAGCAGGACCTGTAAGCTCACTACCAACACCTACAGCAATTACTCCAGCACTGACCCAATCCTTAACATTATCAAGTGAAACTCCGCCTGTAGGCATAATGTTAATTTGTGGAAGTGGTCCCTTGACTGCCTTCACATAGGATGGTCCAAATGCTGAGCCTGGGAATAATTTAATAACATCACAGCCAGCTTCCATTGCAGTAATCATTTCAGTGATGGTTAAGCAGCCTGGCATATAAGGGATTTGATATCTATTGCATAGCTTAGCTGTATCTAAATTGAATCCTGGGCTAACAATATATTGAGCTCCTGCAAGAATCGCTATTCTTGCTGTTTCGCTATCTAAAACTGTACCTGCACCAACAATCAATTCACTTGGTTTAAACGCCTTAGCAAGGCCTTCAATAACCTGTGCAGCATTAGGAACAGTGAATGTAACTTCAACTGCAGTAATACCACCTTTGATACAGGCTTTAGAGATTTCAATTGCTTGTTCTGAGGTCTCAGCACGTACAACAGCAACCACTCCTACCTCAGTAATCTTCTTTAAAATTTCATGTTTTTGCATCAGATATACCTTCCTTTTTCATAAACGGTGTTTGTATCCATATTAATGTGTCTATTTATTCATACAATATCATTATATGATAGACGGCTTAATTGTGTCAAATTGTTATTTATTATTCTTCTACGAAGTTTTTAACATGCTCAAGTAATAAAGGTTCTCCAGTTGTTTTACCTAATTTAACATTCTTTATTTTAACTTGATCTACATATCTAAATTGTAAGCCTTCACCTGTCATTTTATCTAAGAAACTCATCATCGCTGGTACTTCAGGTATTGGGTTTTTAGCATAGGTAAATGTGATGTTTTCTAGTTCAATTGATTTAATGGGCTGCTCTGGTAATCCATAAAAGAATCCAGCTGCAACATGTACATTTTCACAAACCATATTTTTGAATTTAAACTTTCCTAAATACGGAGTTCTCTTATCGACTGGTAGTGCCTTTTTACTCCATACATATTCAGTCTTACCATCATCATCACAGTAATAATACATATTCATTACAAGAGGTGTAAGCACATTGTCCATATAAATATTTTCAAATGTGATTCCATCAATAACAGCAGATTCTCCTCTACCTCTTCTGGTTTTAATTCTTAAGCCTCTATCAGTTTGTTTGAAATAGCATTGCGTGACAGTTAAATCCTTAATGCCACCGCTCATTTCACTCCCTAGTACAACTGCACCATGGCCATATGCCATCATACAATTTCTAATAATCATATCTGAAGTAGGTCTTCTATATTTCATGCCCATCTCATATTTACCGCTTTTAATTGCGATACAATCATCACCAACCGAGAAGTTTACACCAATGACATTGACATGATCACATGACTCAGGGTCACATCCATCTGTATTTGGTGAATCCTTAGGACTAATAATTCTCATATCAATAAAATCAATATAGCTAGAAAAATATGGATGAAGATTCCAGGATGGAGTGTTCGTTACAGTTACACCTTGCATGCCGATGTTATTTGAATTGGATAGAAAAACTCCCTTTGGACGCCATGCACCACCACGCTGAATCTTATGGGTTATCCACCAATCAGAGTTTTGTGCATTACAATCAATAATACCCTCACCAATAATCTTTACATTTTCAACTAAAATACCTGTAATGATACTAGCAAACGTTGGTGCTGGATTACCCTCCCAAGAAGATAATTCAATTAACGATCCATCCGCTTTTGTGATTTGAGCAGGAAGTATTGGATAGACACTTCTATCTGTATGTCCAAGTAAAGTCGCATTTTTAACGAGTTCAATCGTTTGATTACTCTTTAAAAATAATGGTCTAACCAAATAGGTTCCTTCAGGAATAATGACTCTACCATGTTTAGGACATGTTAGCATTGCAGTTTGGATAGCCATGGTATCATCATTTAAGCCATTTCCAATAGCACCAAAATCCTTAACATTAAGAACTGTTGATTCTTCTTCAGTTTGAACATCTTCCTTATATCCTAAAACTTCAATTGTATATTTTTCGCCAGGATTTAAATTATATATAGAAAAAACATTGGTATCTACTTTGCTTAGCATAACCTTGTCATTGACTTTCACATCAAAGACTTCCTTAGCATAGTAGATATCATGATTTTTAAGTTCTAAAGTTAGACTTCTTGATGATTTAAAAATAACCTTAAACATTTTGATTCTCCTTAATCATATATTTTGGGTAAACTCTGTTTTTTACCTGTAACCAGATGAAATCCATTACCCAGTAGACTAAACCAAATGTAATTGGATCAATACCAATATTATCAAACCCAAAAAATAACATTCCAATCGATGGGATACCAATAGATAATAGGCCTTCTATTGCAAAATAGCTTGCTGTTATCATCACTAAAACATATCCTGCAGTTGCGAGTAAACTTAATATTGATTTTCTTTCCACATGATGCGGTAAATAATGAAGCGTTGGAAATTTATCATTATGCATCCATACAATGACTTTATTGACGATATACTCAACACCTAAGGTCATTAGTAAAAACATCGCGATTAATAAATCTTCTACTGCATAAAAAAATGCAGTAAAAGTTAAGAAAAATGCTGCTCCTGAGACCCAAAACTTCAAAAACCCGACTTTTACTCCGGGTTTAATGTTGTTGAGCTTATCAATGCTATAGGGATTGAATGGTTTTTGTTCCGGTTTATTATTCTTCTTCAATTTTCACGTACTTCCAATCTACATAGAACCAAGCAAACACGGTTGCTAGTATATAAAATGCTGCACCAATCATCATAATATTCATCGAAAAATAACCAGCAGGTGTAATTACAAATTCAGGTCTTAGCTCTACTTCGGTATAAAATACATTGACATATAGATACACAATCAAAATCTGTATCGCATTTAAGATTGTAAACATAAATAAGGAAACTGGCGATCTTTTCTTTTTAAATGATAGACTATTTGCTAATTGCACAAGTGAAATCATATAAATAGAAAATAAATAAAACCCAATCACCTTATTGGTTAATACGTTAATAGCAGCGATATGAGAAACAAAGTTGGTTTCACCTGTTCTAAAATCAAGAAAAATAGTGAAAACAATGGTTCCAATCAATGTGAAAATGACTGGAATCGAATATTTATTATAGTTATACCAGCGGATATGCCAGGGTTCCCTTTTGATTCCATCATTCATAAATGCACACTTCCGTTTCTTTATCGAAATAATACAGGTGAGAAACATCAAAATCAAAATATGCTTCTTCCCCGCGATGAAGGATTACTCGCGAATTAATCTTTGATACTACATTTTTACTTCCAATCGTAAAATGAACAAGTGCATCAGAACCTAAAAGTTCATATAACTCCACTTTTGATAAATGACCTTTATCCATTTTATCCTTAAGAGGTCTTTCAATTGTAATATGTTCAGGTCTAACACCTAAAACGATATCCTTACCAAAATATTCCTTACTTCTCAAAGCTTTATAACTCTTTGTTGAACTTATATCTAGTTTAACTGCACCAATCCATACAAACCCTTCACTATCTATTTTAGCATGAAAGAAGTTCATTGGAGGCGTTCCAATAAAGTTTGCTACAAATAAGTTATTAGGTCTTGCGTATAATTCTTCTGGAGTTGCTATTTGTTGGACATATCCATCCTTCATCACGACAATTCGATCTGCTAAAGTTAATGCTTCTATTTGATCGTGTGTTACATAAATCATCGTAACACCAAGGCGGTGATGTAATTCCTTTAATTCTTTTCTCATTTGTCCTCTAAGCTTAGCGTCCAAATTTGAAAGTGGTTCATCTAAAAGGAAAACTTTAGGATCTCTAACAATCGCGCGCCCTAAAGCTACCCTTTGTCTTTGTCCACCAGATAATTCTCTAGGTTTTCTATTTAAATAGGGAATAAGTCCTAAGACTTCAGCAGCCCACATGACACGTTCATGAATTTTATCTGAATCTTCTTTTCTTAGTGTTAATGAAAAAGCCATATTGTGATAAACAGTCATATGTGCATAAAGCGCATAGTTTTGAAAAACCATTGCAATATCTCTATCCTTAGGTGCTTGATCGTTAACCTTTAGATTATCGATTAATAGATCTCCAGTACTAATTTCTTCAAGTCCAGCGATCATTCTCAAAGTCGTTGATTTCCCACAGCCTGATGGCCCAACTAAGACAATAAACTCACCATCTTTGATATCAAGGTTGAAATCAAACACAGCTTGAACTCCATTTGGGTAGATTTTATTTACATTCGTTAAATTCATTGTTGCCATCTTATTCACCCATTTCCTTCAAATGATTATGCAAAACTTGAGATTTCTTGATCGTAATCATTCCACCAGCAATTAAAAATAATGCTGAAGCTATAAGTAATACTGCGATGAATACAAAATGGAAAAATGTAATTTGACCCTTTGCTAGTAATCTTGTTGGTGCATAAAATATACGCAGGATATGAACTGCTGCTATCACGTTGACGATAATAGCCCATTTACGTTCATAGAATTTACAACGCTCAGCAGCTAGAAAAGTGACTAGCATCAAAACGATATTGATTAAAATCTCTATTGCAGTACTAAAATCGGGAATAATCGTACTTGGTGTAATAATAGCGAATAGTGCAGCAACACTTAAAGCAAGTCCTAAAAGAATCAGACTATAAGCACTTGAATTCGTTTGGTAACGCATCTTATCTGCTTTAATGTTCATGACTGATCACCATCTTTTCTATTAAACGTGCTCTTTCCTTTTGAGCTCTTAATTTTTGAACTAAAAATATGAGAAGCATAACAGCTGCTACGATCATAAAGACTGATAAAACATTACCAATCTTAAATACTTGAAAGCTCTTTTCTCCTGCTCCATGCACAGCATAAAGATAAGCAGGAACTTCTTCTTCAGTAATTCTTGCATACATTCTATTTAATACAGAATTATAATATAGTGTAATCAATGCGGATACGATTAATAAAACACTTGATAATAGACTTAAAACAATATTACTTATATAAAATTTCTTTCTCTTGATGGATCCAAAGCTTAGTGTGATTAAGACAACAAGCACCGTAATAAACCCAAGTTCACCCATTAAGCGATTTGCAGACTGAGAAGCACGGTAAAAACTACCGCCTCTAGTTTCACTAATTACCATTGCCCAATTTGTACTATATCCCAAAACGTATACAAAATAGGATAAGCTAATAATTAGAACAAATACATAGGTGAGTGCCTGTCTATTCTTATATAGCCACTTGAATGATGATTTTACACCCTCAAGAATGGATTCTAATATTCTTTTAAATATATTCTTCTTCATAGTCACATCTACTTTCACTATATTTCATAATCAATGTGGATGATCCGGGGGAAATTCCCCCGGAGACCACAAAACTAAATCTATTTGTTAATTAGTTGCTTACTCTCGCTAATGCGTTATTTAGAGCTTTCTTATAAATTTCTTCATAAGTATTGATACCACTCTTCGTAACCATAGTTGTTAAATAAGTTGCTTGAGTAACACTTCCACCATTACCTGAGAAACCGAACTTAACAAGTAATGCTAGTTGAGCATCTGCCCAAATGTCATCATAAGTTAATGTTGCGATATCTGCATTTTCATTTGCAGTTAATGCAAATAATGTTGGAGATAATTGATACCATGGATTATCTGACTCATAAACACCAGCTAATCTAAATGTACCAGCTTGAACAGCGGTATTAATTCTTTGTACACCAGCAACACCTTGTGGTGACAATGTTTGGAATTCAAGACCTAAACTACGGATATGTCCAATTGGCATAGTTGCACCAACAAAACGTCTTAGGTAGTTAATCATGTTACCTGAAGCAAGTGCTTGCATTTCTGCCATTGCAGCTGCACTGATTGCAGGAATCATTTCACCATTATATTCAACTTGACCATCAATAAATCCAGCAGGACCATAAAGATGAATGTTACCAATTGAACTATCAGATGAATAATCATATAAACCATCAAACAATTGAAGAACTCTTGCAAGTTTTACAGGATTACCTTCAACATGCTTTGGAATACCCCAAGCTTCGTTCTTAACAGCACGGACGCCTTCTGAGAAATGGAAATATTCACCATTACCCATCCAATCAACGACTGGAGGAAGCACTGCTTCAAATCTAAATGTAGAATCTACTGCTGAACCAGCTGCGATGTATCCATTTGGAGTTGATGATGCATTATAATCATAAGTCATGAAACCATAAGATCCTTGTAGTAAAATTTCTCTCCAGTTGTTAGTTTCATTAAAGCTTACAGGAATTAATGAGTCATTATACATTCTTGATAATTGATCAACAGCATCAAGAGTCTTTTGTTGTACTCTAGCATCTTCTACGATACCAGCTTCATTGAAATATGCCCATTGGTATCTTGAGAACGCACCACGAACACCATACATTTCAAGACCACGGAATAAGTTTCTGATTCTTGAGTTAGATGCATCTCTTGGGAAGTAAATTTCAACGTCAGTCTTAGGAGTTGCATGTTCTCTAGTGATAAATTGAGGATTTGCATTAATTACATACATTAAAGCTGTGAGTTCATCAGTATCATATGCTGCATCTGTTCCAACAAATACGTCAGATAGTTTAGCATAGCCTTGTGAACCATAAGTGTTTTGCATATAAGTTCTAAATGCATTACCCATTGTAGCACCAGTCTTAGTAGGAAGTGCTTCTAAGATGTCAAGGATGTTTTGTGAATGAGCCTTAGTTACTACACGCGTAGTTCCATCAGGATTAGCAACTGTAACGTTAACGTTCATTACTGCTGGAGTTACTGGTTCTACAGTGAATGTTCCAGTATAAGCTGCTGAATCAAAAGTAGGTGATGCAACATCAAGAATATCTTGAACCCAGTCAATACGCATCAAGAACATTTGTTCGATTTCTCCGAAACCGTCGAAGTAAGGAGTGTAATAAATCGCACCGTTAGCTGATGTAACTGAAGATCTAACTGATGGATTTTCTCTTAGGAACTTGTTAAGGTTAGGCATGTAGTTTAAATATTTAGTAATATCTACGAAATTACCTGTTAAACCATACTCATTGAATTGAACACCAGTACCATTAATTAAATCAGCACCAGCAAAACCTGTTGTAGCATAAGCTTGCAGTTGGTCATTTGTAGTTGCAGTTTGTTTTGTATCAACGAAAGTAACATTTAAACGTTCACCAATTGCTTCCCAAACAGGCATAATCATACCATTTGTGTAAGTCTTACCATTGAGTGAGATGTAAGGATTTGCTTCTTGGTAAGTGATACCTCTACCTTGATAGTTAATCGCAGTGTTTAAATTGATTAGTGTAGAATTTTCTGTAATGTCAGGAGTTACTGTAGTATCAAAAGATGTATTAATTGATCCAAAAGATACATTAATAGTCTTTTTACCAGCTACTGTTGAACTAAATCCAGTTACAGTCATTTCATTTGATTCAAGCAATCTTGTTGAACCATCACTATAAAGTGCAGTAACCTTCAAGCCATCCAATGAAAGTGTACTACCAATTGCATACATGGTCTTAAATGGAGTTGATGTAACAGATAATGCAACAAGAGTCGCTGGAGCATCTGGATTACTTACAACGATAGAGAATGTTGCAGTTTTTCCACTTGCAGTGACAGTGATTGTTTGTGCACCTGAGGCATTTCCATTAAAACCACTTACTGTATAATCCGCACTAGTCAAAATTGCTGTTGAACCATCGCTATATACAGCTTCAACTTGGATACCAGCTAAATTAAGTGCTGAACTACCTAGCTCATAAATAATTTGAGTAGGAGCTGCTTTAACTGAAATCGTTACAAGCGTTTTGTCAGTTGGAATAGTAGGTTCATCTTCATTAATACAACCAACTAAAGCAACTAGGGATAATAGTAGAACTATTAAGCCAATAAATTTCTTCATACTTTTCTTTCCTCCGTTTTTTCTTTCTTTTCGTATAATGAGACTAGGAGTTATCTCTTAGTCTTTTATTTTTAAGTCATTGGTAGTAAAATGAAGGCGAAGGCGTAGTTAAATTATTTGAACC
>PGXL01000051.1 GCA_002839095.1 Tenericutes bacterium HGW-Tenericutes-2
TTGTTCGAAGAACGCAAGGTATGCTTCTTGCGTTACCTCGTTTGAATGAAATCTTTCAATGAGTGAATCTAGTATCTCTAAAGAAGAAATTTGACCAAAATGAAGATACATCGACAATTTTGAAGTCAAATCATCCCCTGGGTTATTGCTTAAAGGATATTGGTTGATTTTATAAGTTAAAAAATCAATCAAATGGGCTTTCGCATGAGTGTAACCCCCGTGATAGATAAGACTAGGAGTCACTGTTTTATCAATCTCTAATTTAGAGATTAATAAATCAATATCGCTTAAATCATCATCTGATCCAATCTTTATGAAAGTTGGCTGATTTACCTCAAGCAAGCCACCATAATCTCTATACTCATTATAGATTTTATGGAGTTTTGGTCTTAATGTATAGGCACCATATTCCGCTTTATTAGACGCTTCATCAACGGGGACAATCACATCGGTATCCACGATGTCAATGGTGAGTTCTTTTAAATGTCGATTAGCATAATCCCATACTTTTTGACGCCACTGTTTTTGATGTCTCATATATCCATAATCCATCACTAGCGTGTCTGCTTCAGTTAATAATGGTAAAATTGCTTTTTCAGGAGATTCTAACTTAAATACAAAAGAAATATGCATCGCTTCTAAAACAAATTTAACTTCTTTTAATCCTTCGAGCATAAATTGATAATGTCTATGATTGGCATCTGGATAATTAGGTGTTAATCCAAAGAACACAACCAACGGTAATTCAAGTTCATTAGCTCGGTTAATAGCATGTTCCAAAGCATGGTTATAATAGACTCTTTGAGATTGCTGCATCCAATAGAGTACATACGATTTTTCGCTTGTTACGATTCCGGTTTTAATGTTATTAATTCGATTTGGATTCATCTTATCACCACTTTTTTGATTATTGAGCATTTTTGAGCAAACTAATTTATTACCGTTAAATATATGATACAATAATTAATATGAAGTTCAAAATAATATTTAGGAGAAATGATATGGAAAATGAAAAATTATTAAAATTAAGACGCTTTAACATGATTATGGGCGGATTACATTTGATTCAAGGAATCATGATGTTAATCTTAGCCACCAC
>PGXL01000002.1 GCA_002839095.1 Tenericutes bacterium HGW-Tenericutes-2
ACTGATAAAATGCTTAGTTAAGCCATGATTTAGTAATTCGTAAAAAAAATATGGGTGCGCTATACTGTAAAGGATATTTTGAACAGTCGTATTCAATAGTTGACCCCTTGTTGAAGAAGAACCATCTAATTTGATGGTCTTTTTTATCTCTATATATAAGTAATATATTAAATTTTGATGAGATAACATACATTGGAGAAGCATGTTGAAACTTTTTGTTGCAGAAAAGGATGAACACACTTTTTCTTTAGCAGTATATTGTCGATTAAAATATTGACAATGTGGCGAGCGATATATGGACTATATGGCGATTAAAATATTGACAATGTGGCGAAAACATGTATAATACTAATTAAGGTGGTGATTATTATGTATTTACCTAGATTAATTGAGACACTCATTGAGAAAAAACTTTCCTATATAGGTGCAATTCAAATTGAAGGTCCAAAATGGTGTGGCAAATCAACAACAGCAACTAGATATGCAAAAACAGTTGTCAAGCTACAAAATCCAATTGTATTTAAGAGATATCAAGTCTTTGCATCAACGGGAATCCAAGATTTATTGCATGGTGAAAAACCTATCTTATTTGATGAGTGGCAGAAAATTCCTGAACTATGGGATTTTATTAGACTTGATGTAGATGAAAAACAAGGTAATCCAGGGCAATATATACTCACAGGTTCAGCCAAACCGATGGAAGACTCAGGTAGACACTCTGGCGCAGGAAGAATTGCAAAAATTGTGATGAGACCCATGTCCTTATATGAATCAAAGGACTCTACTGGACAAGTATCATTGGATAGATTATTCAATGATCTCACATATAAAGTTCGTGGAGAATCAAAATTAACAATTGTTGATCAAGTCAATTTAGTTTGTCGTGGTGGTTGGCCTGGAGTCATTGGATTACCATTAACACAAGCTATCTCTTATGTAAATGATTATTTTCAAGCATTAGTCAATATTGACATTATTGATGTAGATGGTGTAAAGAGAAACTCTAATAGAGCAAAAGCAATTCTAAGAACTTATGCAAGAAATATTTCCACCTTAACAGATTATCAAACGATGCTAAGAGATTTAGAGAATATCGGTGAAGGTGTAGATAAAACAACACTCGCTTCATATTTAAGTGCATTTGAAAAATTGTTCATCATTGAGAATTTGGATGCTTGGACTCCTAAACTTAGAAGTGCAACTCGAATCAGAATGAGTCAAAAAAAACAATTTGTTGATCCTTCGATTGCTGCTTTAGCATTAGGTGCAACACCTATTGACCTAGGAAATGATATGGAAACATTTGGTTTTTTCTTTGAATCTATGGTGATAAGAGATTTGAGAGTATATCTTGATAGACTCGGTGGAACCGTATTCCATTATAGAGACAAAAACAATCTAGAAGTTGATTGTATTTTGAAACTTAATGATGATAGATGGGCTGCTGTAGAAGTGAAAGTTGGAGGTAATCAACTGGATGAAGCTGCAGCTAATTTATTAAAGCTTAAAGAAAAAATAGATGTTGAGCATATGAAGGAACCTTCGTTTTTAATGATTGTATACGGAGGAGTAACTGCGTATAGAAGAGCAGATGGCGTGTATGTTGTTCCTATTGGGTGCTTAAAAGACTAGTGAAAAGTGGATGTGCGATGTATTTCCAACAGTCGTTTTCAACATTTATATAGTCAGTAATAAAGATAATACATAACTAAAAACAACCATTAAATACCTTCAACAAGTATCCTGTGGTTGTTTTTTTAATGTAGATACACACTTTCTAATAATAACTTTCAAACTATATATTTTCATGTTCAAACTATATTGTTTTTCATGTATAATAAAAAATAGGTATACAAAATAAAAACTAAATCATAATGACAAAGAAAAACGAGGTTTATATGAAAAAAATCGTTATAGGATTCTTATTGTTTCTAGTGCTCTTTTTAGCTAGTGTTGGTATACAGTTTGCGATCAATATGGGAATTGATCCGCTACCAAGTAGACCAACAGAATCAATCAACTCAGGCGGTGGAGATCGCCTTCTTTACTATTATTATCTAGAAGATAAAGGAGAAGCACTTCCTGAAGGAATAATTCTAACCGATGAGTTCGTTAATAATGAACTCAAGGGAACATTTGACTATATCAATGGACGTTATGATGTTGCTGATTTTAGAGTCAATGCACTTATTCGTCTATATCTAAGCTATGGAGATATGATGCATCCAGATACGAAGGATGATATTAAAAATGTACTCCTAAATTTTAAATATTGGATGGACCAAGGTGGAGAGGATTCCATGTGTTTTTGGTCAGAGAATCACCAAATCCTATTTGCTGTAGAGGAATACCTAGTTGGCCAAGAATTTCCTGATGAGATATTTACAGTTGATGGAAAAACCGGAGCAAAGCATATGGAAATGGCGGCAGGCCGTATTGAAGCGTGGATGTCTCAACGCTTCACCTATGGTTTTACAGAATGGTATTCCAATAACTATTATCCAGAAGATATATCACCAATGGCAAACTTTATCCAATTCTCAAATGACCCAGAAATGGTCAATCGAATGAAAATGATTATGGATCTCTTATGGTTTGATATGGCATCCCAAAGCTTTAAATATGAAGGATTAGATAGTAGTGGAGCACCAAGAACCTATTATATTTTTAATTCAAGTAGTGGTAGAGCTTATTCTGATAATAGAATGAGTGATGAAACAGGAAATCGGATGAGAAACTTTATCGACTTTGTTATGCAACCAGAAGAAACGAAAGATTTTGAAAATAGCTGGTCAACATCATCGAACGGCTTCTTTAACTGCTTTAGACAAATGATGGAAACATTAAACCAAAGTAATGAACCATATTATGAAATACCTCAAGTTATTAAAGAAATATTTAATGATGATTCAGAAGAAAAAATCATTAAATCGAGTCAATCCTTAAATGTTGAAGAGCTAAAAGGAGAAGGACTACTCGGGCTTGATGACCATCAGATCATGATGCAATGGAATATGGAAGCCTTTAGTAATCCAGAGGTTGTTAACAATACAATCAAATATATGTCTAAAAACAATATGTTTAGAAATGAATTCTTAAATGATTTCAAGCTAGTCAATTTATGGCCACTTAGAGCGTTTAATTTACTCGGTATGGTTTCATCTACTTTAAAACCTTCAACCAATGGTGTAGCAATTGAAAGAGCAAATGTTTATACCTATAAAACAAATGATTATTCCATGCATACCGCTCAAGCTTACCAACCAGGTGAATATGCAGATCAACATGCAGTCACATCCATTAATTTAAGTAATTTAGTTTCTGTCTTTTCAACACAACCAGCTAAAATTCCTAGAAGAAGTGGAACACCAACCTATTGGACAGGAAATGGTAGACAACCATATAGTGTTCAAGAAAAGAATGTGAATATCACTATCTATCAACCGCCTACTAAAGTAGGTTTTATGGAACCAATGATTGTTAAGGAAAAAACACACATCTTTTTCCCTTATGAGCTATTTGATGAAGTAAATGAGTCCTTCATCAGTCAGGGCTATATATTTGGAAGAGTTGGAAACGCAATGATTGCAATTCAATCGAGACATGCACTAGAATGGGTACCTTTCGATATCAGTAATCAAGAAGGAAATCGTGATGATATGCTTGTTAGAGGTAGTGCTAAGGATCTTTTAACAGAAAAATATGATCTTGTTCAAACAGGATCTGGAGATCATTACTTTGTTACTGAGTTATCCTCTCAAACAAATGAAACATTTAGTGCATTTATATCTAGATTTATGGCAAATGATATAAGCTATGACACAACTAAACACCAACTAACCTATCAAACACGCTTAAACGGAGAAACGACTTTAAAGACTATGGTAGCAACCTTTGATTATAGCTTTACAATAGGTGGAGTGACTCAAAACCTAGAATACCAACGCTATGAAAATCAATATGTAGCTACTACCTCCATCCAAAGAAAGCCAAAGGAAATTATCTATAGCTTCAATGGACACTCTTTAACGCTTCATTATGAAAACAATATAAGAACCATCGGTAACTAATATGAAGCTAGGTGTTCAGACGTATACGATTAGAAAAACTGCTCAAAAGAATTTGTCTCATGCATTCGATGAGTTACTAAGAATTGGAATTCAGAGAGTTGAGCTTGCAAGACTAAATTTAAATGAAGAACTAACACTCACTCTATCTAAAAAGAAAATTGAAGTCCTATCCATCCAAATGAAGATGCGTAAGTTATTTAAGGATATCGATCATATTTCAGCATTCGCTAAAAAGGTCGGATGTAATTTAGTTATTGTTTCAGTTCTATCCATCCCTGCAATTTTCTTTGGCAAAAGAAGTCTACAAAAGTTTACAAAAAAATTAAATCTACTTGTTGAACTCTATAAACAAAAGGGAATTCGAGTCGCCTTCCATCACCATCATTTTGAGTTCAAAAAAATAGGTAATGAAACCAAACTGAATTACATATTAAATCATACAGTAAATGATTTATACATCGTCTCTGATACCTATTGGTCTAAAAAATCAGGATATGAACCTCATGAGGTAATTGAACGAATTGGAGATAGATTAATAGGAGTTCACTTAAGAGATTATTTGATTCAAGAAAATGGGGTACCAAAAGACTGTGAGGTAGGATCTGGTTTAATTGATTTCGACCAGGTAATGCTAGCATCAAAAAATGCACACTATCTAGTCATTGAACAAAATACAAAAACTGAAATGGAAAGCATTGAAAAAAGTGTAGATTATTTAAAAACACAATATAAGGAGCTATTTTAAATGAACGCGAAAAAATATGATGTCGATTTAGCCCAAATGAAGGGTAAAGAAAAATTAATATTTGCCTGGGGAGACGTATTCGGTGGTGGAGCACAAGCAATGATTGGTGTGCTATATTTAATCTTCTTAACAGATGTCATCGGACTCAATCCAGCGATTGCAGCTACTGCAATTCTAATCTCAAAGATTTGGGATGCAGTAAGTGATCCAATTATGGGTGTTATTAGTGATAACACAAGAACGAAGATTGGTAGAAGAAGACCATTTATTATGGCTGGTGGCTTTCTAGTATTAATCGCGTTTGCATTAATGTGGCTTCCAATAGGTGGATGGGAATCAGATGCTGCAAAGGTCGTCTTTGCAATATCAACATTCTTATTCTATAGCACCATCTCAACCATTATTGCAGTACCCTATAGCTCACTATCTGCTGAAATAACGACCAATGTCAAGGAGCGTAATCAAGTCAATGTGATTAGATTAGTAGTTTCTACACTAGCATCTGCAGTATGTACACTAGTTCCAGCAATGATACTAGAAATATTTAAAGCAGGAACCATAGGAATCAATACATTCTATTTAGTCACTGGTATTGGCTTTGGACTATTCTTCGCGCTACCTTTAATTCTAATCGGATTTTTCACAAAGGAACGTGTGGAGCTACCTAAAGAAAAAACTGTTTTTGAAGTGAACTCATTTGTTAAACCACTAAAGGTAAAGGCATTTAGAGGTTTAGTTTATATGTATTTATGTCAAAGCATTTCAATGGATATCTTATCTGCTGGTATTATTTATTATTCACTTTATGTCGTTAGAGGAAGTGCTACTGTATTTTTAGGAACCTTTATTGGAGTTCAGCTTTTAATGTTTCCAATCATTAGTAAGCTAGTCAATACTGTGGATAAAAAGAAGATCTATTACTTTGGACTACCTATTGCTATCCTTGGTTTTATAGGGGTTGGACTTTATCCTTCTGATTGGTCAGTGATTGGTGCTTATGCGTTAACCGCAGTAACAGCATTTGGATTTGCTGGTGCACAGCTCATGAGTTGGATTATATTCCCTGATGCGGTTGATGCTGGTGAGTTAAAGCTTAAAGAAAGACCTACTGGAAGCTTCTCAGGTATTATGACATTCATTAGAAAGACTAGCTCTGCGATAGCAATTCAAATATTTGGGATTATGCTATATATTTCAGGATATGTTAAACCAACAACAACAAATCAACAACCAGTTCAACCTGACAATGCATTATTAGGTATTCGTATCGCAATGTCATTATCCTTTGTTATCCTAATGACTATTGGTTATTTCGCAGCAAGAAAATTTGTATTAACCAATGAAAGAAGCCTTAAGGTTAGAAAGTTCTTAAAGATTAGAGAAGAAACAGGATTAGAAAATTTAAGTGTAGATGATCAAATGGAGTTAATGAAGCTTGAATCAGAAATTTTCTAGTAGGAGGCCATCATGGCTGTTAAAGAAGATGTTGGAATGCTTATCAAAATGAATGTCAAATGCTTTAAGGATATTAAGAAATTAGATGAAGGAGAAAAAATCGATGAGTCTCAAATTTTAGAGCTCGTTGACTTTGTGAATAACAGATACGATTGCGCAGATTTTAGATTAATCTCCTTAATCAAAACCTATTTATCCTATAAAGATCTTTTATCAACCGATACTGTAAAAGCTATTGAAGATGCTATGCTTCATTTTAAGTATTGGATGGATGAGCCTGGTAGTGATGGGATGTGCTATTGGTCTGAAAACCATCAATTACTCTTTCATACCTGCGAGTATTTTGTTGGGGACTTATTTCCTGACCATTCATTTTCAAATGATGGACATATTGGTTTATATCATAAAGAGAAGGCAAAGCCTAAGATATTAGACTGGCTTGAAAATAGATTTAAATATGGATTTACTGAATGGCATTCAAATACCTATTATGAAGAGGATATCGCTCCACTTTGCGTTTTGGTGGATCATGCAAAGGATATGGAGATTGTAAGTAAAGCGAAAATCATTTTAGATGTTTTATTCCTAGATTTCGCTATGCATAGCTTCAATGGTTATTTTGTAGCGAGTAGTGGAAGATGCTACGAGGAACAAAAAAAGGATAGAGAAAAAGCGGATGTCAATGATATACTCGCTCATGCATTTCAAATTCAAAAAAGAGATTATGATTATGAAAGAATCTCTGCACTATTTATCCTATGCAAGAACTATAAAGTTCCGGAAATTATTATTGATATCGCAAAGAATAAAGATAAACAAGTCATAAAGGATTCAATGGGCTTGAATTTATCTGAAATCAAGCATGAATTCAAGGATAATGATATCAATAAAAAAGGAATGTTTCTTTGGTCCATGGAGGCATTTACCAATAAAGAGTCCATCAATATGACGATGAAAATATTTAATGCATGGAACCTAAAAGAAAACAATTTTTTAAGAGACCTAGAATCTGTCAATATTCCTATCATTAGAAAGCTTGGTTTATTACCTTTGGTTGTAAAAATACTCAATCCAGCAACACAAGGAGTCGCTATCGAAAGAGCGAATACCTATACCTATAAAACAGATAGCTATATGCTTTCCACAGCTCAAAAATATCACCCTAAAAAGTTTGGTGATCAACAGCATATTTGGCAAGCAACAATGAATGATAAAATATCAGTTTTTTCAACCCATCCAGGGTCACCTATGTTTGATGATGCAGCAAGAAACTTCTCTCCATCATTTTGGGTTGGAAATGGTATCAATCCTCATGCCATTCAGCATGAGAATAAAGTATTTTTGATCTATGATTTATCGCCAAGAAAAGGCTATTTAGAGCGAAATAGACAAGAGTATGTTCACTTCTATTTCCCAAAGGATGAATTTGATGAGATTATCGATAAGGGCTCGATTATCCTAGCTAAAAAGAAACAAAATTACATCGGAATTATCGCATCAAAAAATCCTAAAAAAATTGAAAACTCTGAAATTATTTATGAAGGAAAGTATAGTCAATTTATAGTCGTTTTAGGGGATGAAAAAACAGATATTTTGTTTGACCATTTTGTCAAACGAATTGAATCTAGTCAAGTTATCTTTACAAAGAAAAAAATTGTGATGAAAAATGATCATTTATATGAGCTCAAGATGCTTAAGGATTTTAAGATTGACGGTAAAGTCATAGATACTGAATATTCAAGATATGAAACACCTTATGTTCATGCAAAAAGAAAGCCAGAAGAACTTACTATAGCATATATGAATAAGAGATTATATTTGAATTTCAATCAAATGATCAGGGAGGAAAAGTAATGCTAGATCAAAGCTATTTCACAAAGGTCGTTGACCTTGCAGATTATATCACTAAAACATGGGATCCTAAGATGAAATGGATGTGGGGAGAAGCTCTTTTTGGATACTCTTTATCTCTTTTAGATGAACATTTAAGAAGTGATAGATATACAAAGTTTTTAACTGATTATTGTGACTACTATGTCAAAAATCCTCCAAGAGTTGACCAAAGTGATACTTCAGCTCCAGCACTTATTACCTATCAAATGTATAAGAAAACTGGAAATGAAGATTATAAAAAGCTAACAGATCGCGTCTTATATTATATAAAGAATGAACCAAGGTTGATTGAAGATTCTGTTAATCATTTAGGAAACAGCTTGGAGGGAAAGTTTTACCCTAAGTCAATTTGGGTGGATAGCTTAATGATGTTTTCGGTCTTTCCATCTCATTATGCAAAGGATAACAAAGACAGTGAAATGATGGATATTGCAAGTCGTCAGCCTAGAGTCATGTCTAAGTATATGCAAGACCCAAATAGCAAATTATGGTATCACTGCTATTGGACAAAACAAAAAACACACTACCCAAGAAGAAAGATATTTTGGGGTAGAGGTAATGGATGGGTGGTTGCATCCCTACCTATGATTTTAGAAAATATTGGTAATCATCAAGAAAAGGATAACATCATCAAAATCTTTAAAGAAACAGCAGAAGCGTTACTTCCTTATCAAAGAAGTGATGGAGCATTTGAAACAGTATTCAATAAGGTTGGAAGGACGTATCGTGAATTATCCTTTACAGCTTTAGTTGCTAGAGGGTTCCTTCAAGGACATCGTATGGGGCTACTTGACGATCAATATTTAGAATCAGGCTTAAAGGCATACAAGGCAGTAGTTGATGCATTAATCTACGAAAATGATGCTATCTTTATGCCAGAGATCAGTGGACCAACCATCCCACTTCCACTATTTCCATACCTAGGATATAAGTTCATTCCAAGAGCTAAAAACTGGTCCTTTGGACTTGCTGCATTGATATTTGCAGCAATCGAATTTGATAAGATTAAGAACAAAGAAGCGAAACTCTAATGAGTCTCGCTTTTCTTCTATAATCTCTTTAATTTGAAAATCTTTCTTTTCAATCTCTTGATCTGCAATCCAAACTTTTCTCCCAATTTCTTCTTTAAGCTTCTAAAGAAATCAAAGAGCATAATCCATACTACATAAAAGATTAATAAGAAATGAATGATACGAACTGTCATAGAAACAATATTATCAAAGACAGGACTTCCTATAAAATAGAGTGCAATCATTCCAAGGATTGCTATGGTTCCGATATTTTTCATAGGAATAGAAACCCCAGAATTCCAAAGATAATGAGATAATATAAATTGAGTTTCATTGTCTTTTTAATTGTGAATATAACCTCTTTAGGTATCTTAATCTTTGTATATTTCTTAACAATCAATAATACAAACCATAAAATATTTAATAGTGCCCAGAATATGGATAGCCCAATGCAAATATATGCGATAATCATGCGGCACCTCCAAAAATAAGTCGGTATAAATTAACAAAGAAGTCAACTGCGTTCTCAAAGAATTGAATGATAGCATCCAATCGAATAAAATTTTTCACCATTTCAAGCTTTTCTGCAAAATTGATTTGAGATAGCAATGCTTCAAGCTGATTAATACCTACAGTATTTAATACATAAATCATCATTACAATCAAGGTTGATAAAATTAAATGATTGAGTATCTTATTGGTGAATAGAAGCACATGGACAGCACCTTTTTTATTTTCTAAAACAAACTGTCTCATCTTTCCATGATCTTTTGTATCACCAGTTCCACAAATCGGACATTTGGTCATGCTTTGGTGGTAATAATGATATTCAGATGTTAAACACTTTTTACTTTCAAATGATAGCTTTGATAATGCACCTTGCCATTCATTTGGAGAGGTTCTGCTTATTTTATCTGGGTTAGTTACAATCAAAGCTTTTCTCATTGCTCTTTGATAGTAGTTTGGGAATAGCTCTAATAGCTTCGCCTTTTCATCGATTTCAACTCCAGGAACTGTTTCCCTATGGAGGAAGTAGTTATTCTCAACAAAATAGGATAAAGGTTTACTCGCTAGCTTGTGGGTGCCCTTAAAAGGATGAGTATCCTGAAGTATCATATGGATGATGACTGCTAAGTAGTATCTAATCGTTTGTTTACCTTTTGGTTCAAAAACAAACTCCTTAGGTGTTTCAGGAACAATCTCCTTAACCTTTACTTCCTTTTCAATAACATTGTTTGATTTTTCAAATTCAAAATCTTCAACAGTGGTTGACGATTTGAGATCTATTATTTTTTCTTCTTTTTCAACCTTTTTTTCAACCTTCTTTTCTAAAGGTGAACGAATTAATTCTAAATCCTTTTTTCTAAGTTCTTCGAGACGTTTTCTTTCAAGCTCTCTTTCCTTTTCTTTTGCATCCTCTATAGTCTTTAAATACTTCTTATAGTTTTGTTCATAAAAGTATTCTTGAGGTAGATAGTCCTCTCTTTGGAAAACCATAGCCTTTGTTGTATCATCAAAAGATCCTAGGAAAACAAAATCAGGAATAAAGGGATTTAAATCCTTATCGATAAAGATTTGATTGAATTCAATGGGTATATTATATTTTTCAAGAGAAGAAAACATCGATGCGATATTTCTAGCAACGATAATCTTCACCTTATCTGTAATCTTTAATTTACCAAGTCTATTATTTTTTAAAAACGTTTGAAGTCGATAAAGGTTTGGTATTCTCTTACTGACATATCCTATGACCTTATCATGCTTCATAATAAGCTCTTGAGGAGGTGCGAAATAAGCAGGCATTTTTTGATAAACCTTTTCATTCTTTAACGCTTCAATGCGTGCTCCTAATTGATATTTATCAAGCATTTTAGGATTAAAAAAGACTGCTAAGCGTTTACTGTTCTTTAAGGTGTAGCTCTTACTAGCGAGTGTTTCGTCATATACATGATTCTCATCGACGATAATCTCTTTATCATCCGTATCATATTTGACATACTTTCTAGAAATCGTTTTAAAGTAATCTAATAAATAATCATAGTCCTTTGTTTGTTCTCTAGCGCATATTGGACATTTTTGAAAATGATTGGGATAGAAATGTGCCTTATTTTTTTTACACTTTTTAATGTTATCCTTTACAACTCTCAAACCAGCTGCCCATTCATCTGCTGTTGGTCTATTAACGACATCATTATGCTTATCAAATGCTCTTGTGAATAAATCTTGAATTTGTTTTGGGAAGAAGCTAAAAGGCATTGAGTTCTTTGGAGGAATAATATTATTGTTTAAAGTACTATATGGAAATATTTCATGCTCCATATTGTAGTTAATCGCATTTCCATCAAAGCCCATCACACCCTTGATTCTTGCTGAAAATGGATGGACACCCATCATTAAAATCTGAAAGATCAATATTGCTAATCCATAGTTATCGTGATTTGGAATTCTTTTTGGTTCAACAGATGATTTCTTTTTCGCCTCAAAGACTTCTGGTGGTGTATAGTCTGGTGTAAATACCTTGCAGTGATAAAGCTTTGATTCTGATGAAACCTGGAATGAATCTGTATCTACAACACCGATTTCAAATCCTGGATAGACAAAGAAGTCACTTGTGTTAATATCACCAATGACAGTATCATTTTTATGAATAAAGCTCATGACCTTAGCTAAATTAATTGAAATCACTAGTCGGTCATACCAAGTAATATTTGGAAACTTTGTTTTTTGTAGTCCCGGGGTAATAACATGTGATAATTGATTCTTTGCTTGCACTCTACGCATTAAATAACCAATGAATTTTCTATTTTCATCATAAATGACATAGCTTGGCCAAGCAATAATTGTTAAACCATTATAATCTAGAAGACCTGGTTTCTTTTGAACCATCGCTTTAATTTTGTCTACAATTTCAGGCATTCTTTCTAAAGCGCGTTCTGTATAAACCTTAACTAAAATATTAGGATTTTTAGCAAGCTTAAAAACACTACCTTCACCACCGCTACCAATAGGTTTTGTATCATCTACTAATATTTTAGAACCGTCCTCTAAATAGTACTTTCTCATTCATCTCTCACTTCAACAAATAGTAATGTTTTATCATCATCTGTTTTTTTATTAATTCGATCAGACGCTAAAAATCTTTCTAGTGACTTTTGGACTTCCTCTTGATTGTAGTTTTCATGGGAAAACACCTTGAAAAAGGGATCATAAAACAAATGACTGACTGTCTTATCCTTAGCAGATATACTAATGGATTCAATACCATCACTCATTAACGCGATCATTGGATAAAACTTATCGCATTTTTCATAGATACCATTTTCAATCGATTCAAGATTACAAATGGAGAAGGTTGCGTTTGCGTATTCTCCTCTTTGTTGCTTCGCAATGACTTCATATTCATCTTCAATCTTGCCGATTGCTGCACAATCGCCAACCTGACCATAATATTGAGATCCATTAAAGCTTACAAAAACCAAAAGTGTAGCATTTAAATCCTTAATATTCACTTCGTTAATTTTAGCAACCTCAAGCAATTCATCATTGGTTTCTATAAAGCCTTCCTTTATCAAGGTGATGATATCTTCATCATCCATCTTGACATCTAAATGCTTTTCTAAGAAATTAACGATAAAAGTAGAAGCTGTTAAGCTTCCTAGCTCTGCATGAGACGCACTGCCCATACCATCACTAACACATGCAATAAATCCTAATCCATTGGGTAGTATTTGATAAGCGTGATTGTCATGACATGGTGTTTCTGTAGATAAATGCGAGGTGCCAACAACAGATGCACCATAAAGTCTAACCAAGATTAGACCTCAAATTCAAAGACATCATCACTTGGTTTTTCAAGCTTTAATGTATCTCCTACACGGCTTGATGAAACAGAAGATAATGATGAGGATACCCATTGGAAGAGTTCCTTAAAGTTTAGACCATTTAATTTAAAGACTCTATCCCCAGATCCTGAAATCTGGCGTAATCTTTCGATATTTGCATTTTCAACGCCGATACCAAAGAAAATAACTTTTTTACCAGATATTGCATTTTGTAGCATTCCGCTTGCTTCACTGACGTTATCTGTTGGTTCACCATCAGTAATTACAAATAACCATGGTCTATAATATGAAATACCAGCATTTCTGTATTCTGATTTTCTGTTTTCGATATTTCTAAGCGCTGTGACAATTGCTTCACCCATTGGAGTCATCCCATTGACCTTTAATTCTGGAGCTTGAGATTCTGAAACGGTAGCAAAGTTTTGAACAACAGAGACACTTTGACCAAATGTAATCACCGATAAATCAACTCTCACACTTGCTAGATCATCATCACGAAGTGCTGCATAAAGTGCGTGAACACCTTCATTGAGTTGGTTAATTGGATTACCAGACATGGAGTAAGAAGTATCAAGTAATAAAACGACAGGGCATCGTGGTTCTGGATTATCCAGAAGGGCTTCATCAACGACTTCCTTTTCAAATTCAAAATCATTTCTTAAATCACTCATAAGTCACATACCTCTCTTATTTTAATTTTTTTATTCTTTATAGTAAAAATAGAACAACCAAGGATAGGAATAGTGCTTTTAAACTGTATTTACTTTTGATGTAGACGAGCACTGCCAATAATATATAAACTACTCCAAATGCTAACTGAATCCAATTGAATCCATCAGGTGAAGTTGCAAGAACTAGCCCGTAGAAGAATAAGGAGACAAGTAACCTGAGTAGGAGTGAAAATGGAAATTCCATATTCATCTTTTGAATCTGATAGAAATAGACTAAAATACCAGCAATATAGATAGACATTAAAATCGTTCCTATTGTATAAAGAGCATACACCCATACCGATTCAAAAACAAGTAAATTGGAATAGTTGTTTTGTCCAATAAGATAACCAATTAATCCAAAATGATAGGAAAGATCAAAGAGGATTAATATAAACTGTGAGAGTAGAACAAGCAATGCAGAGAATATGAAAACCCTAAAAAATTTATCTAAATCAAAGATGTTATATTTTTTGCCAATTGTATAATGATATAAATTGAAATTTAAAAAAAGGAAGAACACAATTTGAATCGCATAAATAAAGATGTAGCTATAACTACCTCCAAAAAGCGAACCAAAAAGCGTGCTATCCCATATAGTTTCATCAAAAAATGGATAGAGATAAAAAACACCCCAAATGATTGAACCAAAGAATATTTTGTTAATATTATTGTTCACAGGATTAGGATTCATGTTGCCCCCTGTCTCATTTCTTGTATATATTATAGCACGCATTATGTGCGTGAGTGCTTTGCTAAAGAATATTTTAATCAAATTTTAATAAAAAATATACAACTTATCGCTGTATATCTTTCGTTTGTATTTCTATTTTATTTAGTTTTACGCGTTTTCAATGATTGCTACAATTGGAATAAGAAGGAATGCTAACCAAGAGATATGAAATAGCTGGAAGAAATAACCTAAAGAGAAGAATAGAATAACTGCTATAAAAGGCATTAACGCTGTAAATCTAATCTTGTCAAATGCAATGATCGCTACCATTGGAATGAATAAGAATACCTGCCATGCATATGCCCAGCCGTTTAATGCAAGTCCTAAAGCCAAGAATATAGATGTTGTGATGACGACTACAGAAACCATAAAGATTGCTTTTTGTCTATATTTTCCTTCAAGTTGGTTATCCCATAAAATGTGGATATCTCCAAAAATAATTCCAACGATTAGAGGTAATGCAAATCCCAATGCACCATATCTCCATTCACCGTAAGTATATCCCATATATAGATAGAAGAGAATAGCTGCAATAAAGGATGCTTCATATAATAAAACCTTCCAAAGCTTTTTCTCATTTAAGATACCAATCATTGGAATACTTAGGAATACTAACCATCCTGGATTCCATAAATTGTAATAGGTTCCTAGAATAATAAATACAATAACAGATACAAATGGTGAGATTGCTACAAACACTTCCTTGAATCTAGTATGTAAAATGATGGATACCATTGGGATGAGTAAGAAGACAAGCCAACCTGGATGCCATAAACCAAATCCCCAACCTAATATTAAATAAGCAATAATACTTAAGAATGGTGATAAAGCAACAATCCCATCTTTAAGTCTTGTATGTAGTGCAATCGATGTGATTGGAATCATTAAGAATACCATCCAACCTGGATGCCATAAATCATAATAGAATCCCATCACAAAGAACACGATTAAGCTGATAAATGGTGTTAATGCTATGATTTTATTTCTCACACTTTTTTCTTTTTTAAGCTTTAATGTATCCATTAATTCATATGCTGCACTTTTAGGATCACCTAAAATGTTCCAAACCTCTTCATCCGTTTTACCTGTGCTTTTTGCATCGTTATAGAGCTGTTCATAGTCACTAACGATTTCATTAATTTCTGATTTACTTGCTTGAAATTCCTCTAATTGAGCTCTTAAACTGTTTAAATACTTATCCTTCATTTTCCATACCTCCTAATAATTTGAACACACCTTTTAAAAATGTTCTCCATTCGCTTTCATATTCGTTTAATTTTTCGTTACCTATATTTGTTATCTTATAATACTTTCTCGGTGCACCTATGTTTGTATTTTCAATGTAGGTGTCGAAAAGTCCTTGTCCTGTCAATCTTCTTAAAATCGGATAGACCGTGTTCTCGTTGACATCAATTTCAGATGATAGCTTTTCTATGACTTCGAAGCCATACATATCGCGATCTCTGATAATGCTCAAGATACACATTTCTAGAATACCCTTTTTGAATTGTGTATTCATAATTTCCTCCTTACTGTGTGTTGCACACTACTATAATAACACCTTACTGTGCGAAACACAATACCCAAAATTAATTTTTTTTATTTTTTTATTTATGACATGGATATCTTGTCTTTTCAAAGCTTATATGATACTATTATTTCAAACAAAGATAGGTGATATTGATGTTAAATGTTAAAAAGGTTAGTTATTATTACGCATATCGTTGAAAATGAGGATTGCAAAGGCATTCCTTTTTGAGTAATAAAGGAACAGCCAAACCATGACAAACGTTCATCCTTGGGGTTCCTCAGGGATTTTTTTATTTAAAAACCAAAGGAGAAAAGAATATGATTGTTCAGATGAAAAAAGGTTCAACAAAAAGAGAGTTCGAAAAAATAGTAGAGTTTTTAAAAGCTAAAAAGTTAGACATCATGGATGCAAGCTCGGATGAAATTCGTGTCTTTGGTATTATAGGTGATACCACATCAATTGATCCTAGTGATTTATACGCATTTGAAGGTGTTAAAGAAGTTACTAGAGTTTCTACTCCATTTAAAAAGGCGAGTCGTAGCTTTAAAAAGAAGGATACAATTATCAAAATTGGTGATGATATCGAAATCGGTGGTGATCAGTTTGTGATGATGGCTGGACCTTGTTCAGTAGAATCAGAGGAACAATTAAGAATTATTGCTAAGGCTGTTAAAAAGGCTGGTGCGACACTCCTTCGTGGTGGAGCATATAAGCCAAGAACTTCACCATACGCTTTTCAAGGCTTAGAATTAGAAGGCTTGAAGATACTTAGAAAAATTGGGGATGAAGTGGGATTAAAAATCGTTACTGAAATTCCAAGTGCTGACTTACTTCCTTTATTTGAAGAATATGTGGATGTAATTCAAGTTGGTGCAAGAAATATGCAAAACTTCCATTTAATGAAGGCTTTAGGTAAATCAACCAAGCCAATTCTATTAAAAAGAGGTTTATCAGCAACCATTGAAGAATGGTTAATGTCAGCCGAATATATTATGGCTGGTGGAAACGAACAAGTCATCTTGTGCGAACGAGGCATTCGCACCTATGAAAAATATACAAGAAATACATTAGATATTAGTGCAGTATTAGCGGTAAAGGAGCTTTCACATTTACCAGTCATTATCGACCCATCTCACGCAGCTGGTCGCTGGAGCATGATTGAAAAGCTTTCTCTTGCATCTCTTGCTGTAGGAGCACACGGGTTAATCGTTGAGGTTCATCACGATCCTGAGCATGCATTATCTGATGGAGCACAATCTCTAAAGCTTCCTAAGTTTCATTCAATGATGGATGAGCTTGAAAAAGTAGCGGTTGTATTAGGAAAGAAACTGAGATGAAGATATTCGTTGTAGGACTTGGACTCATTGGTGCGTCCTATGCCGAGGGACTTCATCAAGCAGGACATCATGTCTATGGATATGATTTAATAGAAAAGAATATCGAAAAAGGGATCCATTTAGGATTTATAGAAAAAGATAATAGTTTATCAAAAATAAGTGTTGCAGATCTTATCATTTTAGCTTTATATCCAAAGGATAATGTTGAATTCATTCAAAAAAATAAAAATTTATTGACTGCAGGTCAAATACTTACCGATGTCAGTGGTACGAAATCATGGATGATGGATGAAATTGAAAAGATATTGCCAAATGGTATATCTTACACTTCGCATCACCCAATGGCAGGTCGCGAGTCCTCTGGATTTGAGTCAAGAAACTTTCATATATTTAAAAATGCGAATTTCATTATCGTCAAGGGTAAAAAAAGTGATAAGAATGATATTGGAGTACTTGAACTTGTCGCAAACAATCTGAAATTTGGTAAAATAACAGTAACAGATGCGAAAACACATGATGAGCTCATTGCATTTACATCACAGCTTACACATATACTTGCTGTGACTTTAATTCAAAGCGATCATTTAAAGGAAACTAAAGAAGCTACTGGAGACTCATTTAGAGACTTAACTCGAATAGCTAAAATTAATGAAGTGATGTGGACAGAACTTTTTTTAGAAAATAAAGACGCTTTAGTTACTAAGATTAATGAATTTATGACAGAACTTGTATACATTAAAGAGCTTATCCTTGATGATGATAAAAAGCGGTTAATGAATTATTTAAAGGAAGCCAAAGAAAAGAGGAAATCCTTTGACATTTCTTAAGATGCCGAATTACGACATTTTCATCGAAGAAGATGGTTTATCCCATCTTGCAAAGCACATCAAAGAGGTTTATCCATATGATGATCTTTTTGTTATAACCGATCAAAATGTTTTTGATCTCTATAATGAAAAGTTGATTCAAGCATTAATTGGTTATAAATTGTCATTTGTCATATTACCTCCAGGTGAAAAATCAAAATCACTCGAGGTCTATCATCAAGCCATTCAAACCTTGATTGAAAAGGGCATTAAGAGAAATCATTTAATTCTTGCTTTTGGTGGTGGTGTTATTGGTGATTTAGCAGGATTTATCGCTTCAACTCTATATCGCGGGATTTCATATATCCAAATACCTACCACACTACTTGCTCAAGTTGATAGTAGTATTGGTGGTAAGGTTGGTATTGATTTAAAGGAAGGTAAAAACTTGATTGGATCCTTTTATGACCCAAAATTTGTTTTTATAGACCCTAGTTTTCTTAAAACGTTATCCAAAAGAGAATATAATAATGGACTAGCTGAAATGATTAAGGCTGGTTTGATTGGTGATAAAAAACTATATGCTTATCTACTTGAGCATGATACAGTAACAGAGACTGAAATCACAGAAGCAATTCAAGTGAAACGAAATGTCGTTCTAATAGATCCTTATGATAAAAAGGAAAGAATGTATTTAAACTTTGGTCATACCTTTGGACATGCAATTGAAAAGAAACATAAGTATGAAACCTACCTACATGGTGAAGCTATAAGCTACGGTATGTTAATCGCTCTTCAAATTGGTATCCAAATTGGAGAAACAAAAGAAGAACTCTATCAGGAGGTTAAAAAGCTACTTTTAGATAGAGGACTTGTTAAAGAACCACTACTTGAAATGGACGAGTATCGTGATGAAATCATTCACGATAAAAAGAATTTAGCAGATGGACTTCATTTCATTATTGTTACTAAGCCTGGTGATGTAAAAACACATAAATTAAAGGAACTTGACATTCTATGAAGATTACCATCCAACCAACAAAACTTAAGGGAACACTTCAGGTGGTATCATCTAAATCTCTATCACATAGGTATGTAATTGCTGCAGGTCTTGCTAAAGGGACAAGCACTATAAAAAATGCTTTAGATAGTGATGATTTGACTGCTACAAAAAATGCTTTATCTGCACTTGGTGTAACATTCAATAACAATCAAGTCACAGGTGGAGAATTAAAAGTTATCCATAATGAAATAGATTGTAATGAATCAGGGTCTACCCTAAGATTTATGATTCCAATTTCTATGCTGCTTAGAGAAGAAATTAAATTTATAGGGCATGGCCGTCTACCCTTACGTCCCTTAGATGTCTATTTTGATATATTCAATCAAAAGCATTTATACTATAAAAAAGATAGTGAAGAATCCAATCTCCCACTCACAGTCAAGGGACCAATAAAACCAGGTTTCTATCAAATGAGAGGTGACGTCAGCTCACAGTTTCTTACTGGTATGCTATTTGCATTACCACTATTAAAAAAAGATTCAGTCATCGAAATGACAACTCCAATTGAATCAAAGGGCTATGTCGATTTAACACTCGATGTATTAAAAATGTTTGGTATACATATTTTATCAGTGGATCAATATTTTTACATCAAAGGTGGTCAATCCTATCTACCTAAGGAAGTCACTGTTGAAGGCGATTTCTCTCAGGCAGCATTTTGGATGGTAGCTGGTTTAATTGGTGATGAAATTAATCTAAAAAGCTTAAACCCAATTAGCAAGCAAGGTGATGCAAAAATAGTAGATATTATAAAGGAAATGGGCGGAGATATTGAGTACATTGATCAAGATCGAATGTATAAAATAGAGCCTAGTCAAACTGATGGTATCACTATAGATTTATCTCAGATTCCAGACCTTGGCCCAATACTCATGGTGCTTGCAGGACTGAGTGAAAAGAAGACTAAATTTATTGGATGTAACAGATTAAGAATGAAGGAATCTGATCGCCTAGATGCGATGTATCAAGTTTTAACAAAGTTTGGTGTTCCTATGGAAATAAGCGGTGATGAAGCCATTATCCAAGGTGTAAAATCTTTCAAAGGTGATTTAGAGCTAGATACATTTAGTGATCACCGGATTGCGATGGCAATCGCAATCGCTGCAATTCGTGCAGATGGTCCAATCACAATCAATCACGCAGAAGTCGTAAGTAAATCCTACCCGAATTTTTTTGAAATCTATAAGGAACTAGGAGGGCAAATCAATGAATCTTGATGAACTAAGAAAAGCTATTGACGCAGTCGATACTGAAATGATGGAACTGTTTAAAAAGCGCATGGAACTCTCCTATATGGTAGGAGAATATAAAAAGGAAAATCATCTACCGGTACTCGATTCCACAAGAGAAAAAGAGATATTGAAAAGTAGAAAAAATCAACTCGATGATCAATCATTATGGCCATACTATGAAGCATTTATAAAGGAAATTATGAAGCTATCGAAGGAGTACCAAAAATGAGCGAACGATATGGATTAATAGGAAAGAATATTAAATATTCAAAGTCTAGTCAAATTCATAATTTCATGGCGAAAAGGTTAGGCATCGATTTTAAGTATGACCTTTTTGACATTGATGAATCTGATATTTCCCATCTTTTTAAGCATTTAAGAAATGGTGTTTTTAAGGGCTTTAACGTGACTGTCCCCTATAAACAAACTGTGATGAAATATGTAGATATTTTAACACCTAAGGCATCACGTATACGCGCTGTTAATACCATCTATTTGAAGAATGGAAAAATCGTTGGTGATAATACTGACTATGATGGATTTTTAGGATTGATCAGTCGGAATAGAATCAATGTAAAGGATAAAAATGTCTATTTGCTTGGTGCAGGTGGTGCAGCAAAAGCTGCGTATATCGTCTTATCAGATTTAGGTGCGAAGGTCACTGTAGTTTCTAGACAAACCAATGATTTAGATCCATTATTTCAGCATGTAATTTCCTATCAAAAAATAGATCCATTTAAGGTAGATATATACGTTCAAGCAACTCCAATCGGAACATTTCCAAATGTGGAGGATTCCGTATTAAGTAAGGTTTATGTTGAAAATCAACTCGTTATCGATATGGTTTATAATCCTCCAATTACAAAGATTATGAAGGATGCTAAGCAAGGTATTAGTGGACTTTATATGCTAATCATTCAAGCAATTAAGAGTGAAGAAATTTGGTTTGATAGAAAAATTGACATTACAGATCGTCTTGTCGAAGAGTTAAAGGAAGTCATCTATCATGAATAGCTATGGTACTCTTTTCAAAGTAACTTTATATGGCGAATCACACCAAGAAGCAATCGGTGTTGTTATTGATGGAATTCCTGCAGGTATTGAAATTAACGAATCAAAGATCACTGAAGATTTAATCAAAAGACAAGCAGGAGCAATTGGAACGACAACAAGAATAGAGCCTGATTTATTCAAGATTACATCCGGTGTATTTAAAGGATATTCGACAGGATCCCCCATTCATTTAATGATTGAAAACGTAAATACTAGATCAAAGGATTACGAGCATTTAATCAATCAACCTAGACCAGGGCATGCAGATTTCGTTTCCAATGTTAAATATAAAGGCTTTCAAGACTATCGTGGTGGAGGAAGATTTTCTGGTAGATTAACTGCAGCATTGGTTGCTGCTGGTGCGATTGCTAAGATGGTGATACCATTTGAATTATCTAATCAACTCATTCAAGTTGGAACACTAAAGGATATGTCAAAGATTGATGCATATTTAGAGGGTATAGCTAAGGATGGAGATTCTGTTGGAGGTTTAATCGAAGTTAAAGCGACTAACATGATTGTAGGACTTGGAGAACCATTCTTTAATAAGCTAGATGCTGAAATTGCGAAAATGATGTTTTCTATACCCGCTGTAAAGGGTGTTGAAATTGGTACAGGGTTTAAAGGCTTAGAAATGAAGGGTAGTTCTTTCAATGATGAGTTCATTGATGAAACTGGAAAAACGAAGACAAACCATTCAGGTGGAGTATCGGGTGGTATTTCTAATGGAAATGATTTAATTGTTAAAGTCATGATTAAACCAACATCATCGATTCAAAGACCACAAGAAACCTATAGCTTTGAAACCAATCAAAAGGAAATTCTTCAAATTGGTGGTAGACATGATGTCTGTATCGCTAGAAGAGCTGGTATTGTTTTAGAAAATGCATTGGCTATTGTACTTGCTGATTTATATTTGATTAGTAAAGCCTATCACTAAAAAAATATTTAATGCATAGAGATTGATTCTTAAGACGAGGGGAAGCCAAATGAAATTCTCGCAAAAAACACTTTTTATTTTAGTTTTTATTGTTTTCGTTCTTGTTTCAAGCTTTCTACCAATGTTTAGCTTTCCAGGGTATTCGATTCTATCAAATACTACCAGTCATTTAGGAGCACAAGGATCACCAAATGCTTGGATTATGAATTTAACCTTTATTTTATTAGGAATTACCTCGTTATGGATTGCAATTCAAAGTAAGATTCGTCTATATCAAGTGGTTGGTTCTATGTTTGGTCTGAGTTTATTACTAACTGGAGTTTTCAAGCATGGTGCTTTAATTGATGGATATACAACTGTTCTTTTAGAAGATCAAATGCATTCTGTGTTTGCAACCACGACTGGAATCAGCTTTGTTATCCTTGCATTTTCACATGGGTTTATGAGTAAGGGTAAACAAAGATGGATAGGTATAATATTAGCGATTGCTGCATCATTAATTTCCCTTGGGATGGCAATGATGCCACCCTATATGGGTATTCTTCAGCGTTTAATGTTTATCCTTTCCTTTAGTTGGTTATTCTTCTACATGAAACCACCTAAGGATAAACAATATATATCAATCCAATAAATTTAGATAAGAATAAAGACCTAAGCTCTTAAATGGAGTATAGGTCTTTTGTTTAGATATGACTATAATTCTTTGTACTCAAATACTTCATCTACTGTAAGCTCGAATACTCTAGCAATCTTATACGCAAGATCCAATGAGGGAGTATACTTCCCAAGCTCTATTGCGTTGATAGTTTGTCTAGAAACACCTGTCAACTCAGCAAGCGTCTGTTGAGACATATCGTTAGCAAAAAAGCGTAATGTCTTAATTTTGTTAACAATTTCATATTTTTTAAGCATGACGAATTCCTTTACGATAATAATAGAGTTGAGTTAATCCCTCTAATGCTGATCCTAGGCTAAATGATAAAAACAAAATATTAATCATAATGATAGGGGAATAATTGAGAACTATTGAAAATAGTGCTATAACAAACCCAATACCAGCAAATGAGAATCCAATGCGCATAGATTTTAATTCGATTAATTTTGCCATCTCATCTTCAACTGTGTCAGTTTTAACGATTTGAGCAATTTTTTGTTCGATTTCTTTATCCGTGATATCTTTATTTTCTAATCTCATCTTGATTGCTAAGCTAATTGAATAGAAGATGTTGAATAAAATCATCGCGATAATGATTCCAACAATACCAATTCCAATAAAGGTAAGTATTGTCACTGCCCAAAATTTAAGTGTCAACGATTCTGGTAAACCTTGATTATACTTAAAGATCGCGTAGAATAAATAAGAAAATGTAATGATTAATCCTGTAATTGATGTAACTATTGTCTTTTTTTCATGAAATGTCATTTGCGTTTCTCCTTTGTTAACTATTATATACACATTGTAAATCAAAAGATACAACATGTCAAGTATATTTTACACTAATTTACATTTTAATTATCCATAATGAAGCTTTACAAAGTAACTTTTTTTTCAGTTTTCTGATAATTAATCAAAAATATTCAAAATCATCAAATAAATGAGTTATTATGATAGATTTATAGAAAAAATCGTGATATTATATATATGAACATATGAGCATGTGTTCATATGTAAGGAGTTACCCATGAATAATTATCAGTGTGAATCCATCATCATACATGAGGATGCGATTATTGAAGTTCAAAAGCATATATTAAATAATGTTGACTTAAATAAAGTGAGTCTTCTTTTTAAGGCTTTATCAGATCCAACCCGTATAAAAATCCTTTTTGCTCTTGAAAAGCATGAGTTATGCGTGTGTGACATTGCAGTAATCTTGAAAATGACTCAAAGTGCTATATCTCATCAGCTGAAGACACTTAGACAAGCTGATTTAGTTAGATCTAGAAAAGAAGGTAAGACTGTATTTTATACAATAGCCGATGAGCATATCCATCACATCTTTAGTCAAGCCCTTGTTCATGTGAAGGAGGGAAAATAATGAAGAAAATATTTGATATTAAATATCTTGATTGTGCGAATTGTGCTCAAAAAATAGAGGCAGAATACTCAAAGCTTAAAGGCGTTACTAAAGTAAGCGTCAATTATGCTAGAGAAAAAGTATATCTTGAAGGTGAAGTTGAACAATATACAGCAAAGAAGCTAGAGGTAATTGCTAAGAAAGTAGAAAAAGCTGTTACAGTGAGTGATGAAAACTCACAGATTGAATATGTTGATAAACACTTAACAAAGGTTCAATGGATTACCTATGCGATGGGGATGTTTTTCCTAATTACAGGTTTTCTTCTAAATCAATTTATTCGTTCTTCAGCAAGAGAGATTGTCCCTGTACCTTTTTATACTGCAGCATATCTAATCTTTGGTTGGGATGTTCTTTCCAAAGCTTTTAAAAATATACTCAAAGGGAAATTCTTTGATGAAAACTTTTTAATGACACTTGCTACGATCGGTGCATTTGCTACCACAGATTATATTGAAGCGATAGCAGTGATGTTGTTTTATCGTGTTGGCGAATATCTACAAGACATTTCAATCAGTAGATCAAGAAAAAACATTAAAGAACTTGTTGATATTAGACCCTCAATTGCTCATCTATTAACTAATGATGGTATATTTGATATCCTTCCTGAAAGGTTAAAAGTCGGACAACTCATCGTTGTTAGACCAGGCGAGAAGGTTCCAGTTGATGGAATTATTACAGAAGGTAGTTCTTGGCTAGATACAGCTTCAATCACTGGTGAATCGATCCCAAGAGATGCCTATGAAGGCACAGAAGTTATATCAGGTTCCATTAATATATCAGGTTTAATTACAGTTCAAGTAATGAAATCATTTGAGGATTCAACTGTTAGCAAAATCATTGACTTCGTTGAAAATAACCAAGCAAATAAAGCAGAAGCAGAAAAGTTTATCACTAAGTTTGCTAAATACTATACACCATTTGTTGTAGGTATGGCTTTAATATTAGCGTTTATAGTCCCTTGGGGATTATCCATATTTACAACTACAACATTCGCAGAAGCATTTTCCATTTATTTTAGAAGAGCATTAATCTTCTTAGTCATTAGTTGCCCTTGTGCACTTGTACTATCTATTCCATTATCATTTTTCGCTGGTATAGGAGCAGCATCAAGAAAAGGTATTCTATTTAAAAGTGGTAGTGACCTAGAAATGATGAGTCGTATTGATCACTTCGTCTTTGATAAAACAGGAACACTAACACAAGGTAAATTTAAACTATTTTCCATCGTATCTGGTGAACCGGAACTCATATTAGAATATGCTGCACATGCTGAATATCACTCTAATCACCCAATAGCAAAATCTATTCTAAAGGCCTATGGAAAAGACCCTGATCCTAATCTTGTACTATCCATCGCAGAAATTGCTGGTAAGGGCATGAAAGCAAATTATAAAGGAATCAATTTATTAGTCGGCAATCACAAGCTTCTTGATGATAACAAAATTAAATATATGAAAACCCATGAAATCGGAACGATTGTCTACGTTGTAGCCAATAAGGAATATATGGGATATTTAGTGATTAAAGATGTATTAAAGAAGAGATCTAAACGTTTAATTCAAGAATTAAAGAAACAAAATAAAGAAATTACAATGCTAACAGGTGATTTTGAAACAGCAGCTATGGATGTTGGATTTCACCTAGATATTGAAAACTATTATGCGAACTGTCTACCTGAGGATAAAATTAGAATTGTTGAAGAACTCTCTAAAAAATCAAAGGTTGCATTTATCGGCGATGGCATCAACGATGCCCCTGTACTTGCTATATCACATTTGGGTATTGCTATGGGTGGGATTGGTAGCGACGCAGCCATAGAGGCAGCAGATGCTGTTATTATGAACGATGACCCATATCAAGTTATTATTGCACAAAGAATTGCCAAGAAAACAATGCGCATTGTCCTTCAAAATATCGTGATGGCTTTAGGTATTAAAGGGATCGTATTAATTCTTGGTGCATTAGGTTTCGCAAACCTTTGGTTAGCAATTTTCGCCGATGTTGGTGTATCCATCCTAGCAGTTGCGAATGCGATGAGAATCTTTAGAACGAAGGCTTAAGTCAAAACTCAGTTTTGGCTTTTTTCTTTAGATTACAAATAGAGTATAATAAGAATAGGTGATGAAATGGAAATCAAGCTCGACTCCGTCAAGGGAATCGGTCCTAGCATGCTTAGAATATTAAGAAATCAAGGCATATGGTCAACGTATGACCTTGTTTTAAATTATCCTAAGCGCTATGAGGATTTTTCGATCACATCACTCGATCGAACTCAAGATAAAGAAATAATTACCACACATGCAACGATCTTTACTGACTTAAAAATAAATCGATTTGGAAAAACACAAATGGTTTCCTTCAAGGCGAAGATATTGAATCAAATTATTGATGTGGTTGCGTTCGGTAAAGGATATTTAATTAAAAGCTTTTCAAAGGATGAAGAGGTTATTATTAAGGGGACCTATCATTTATTTAAAAGACAGATTAATGCATCAACAGTCATCAAGGTCGATAAAAAAATACCGATGAAGCCAATATATGGCATTGAAGGAATTCACGATAAAACGATGATGAATGTGATGGAAGAAATATTTTCAAGCAATCAAGTTTCTATCTATGAAACCATACCAAAAGAGTACCTAGAAAAATATAAATTACTCAATAGATTAGAAGCCTATAAAATGCTTCATCTACCAAAGTCCATTGCAGAGATACATCAGGCAGAACGAAGATTTAAATATGAGGAAGCATTTTATCTCCAGCTCAAATTACAATCCCAAAAACAGATCAATCATCTAAGACCACCTAAGACATATGATATAGAAAAGGTTAGAAGTTTAATCTCAACGATTCCTTTTGAACTGACAACAGATCAAAAGGAATCAGTAAATGATATCTTTAGAGACTTTAAGAAAGATCATGCAAGCTATAGACTCATTCAAGGTGATGTAGGCTCAGGAAAAACAATGGTTGCATTAATTGCTGCATACGCAGTAATCACAGCAGGTGAACAGGTATCTTTGATGGCACCCACTGAGCTCCTTGCCAATCAGCACTATCAATATTTCAAGAACTTATTAAAAGACGTGAATATCGCCTTATTGACCAGTAAAACTAAAAATAAGAATCAGCTAAAGGAAGATGTCTCACAGGGTAAGATAGATTTACTAATTGGGACTCATGCTTTAATAGAAAATGATGTTCAGTTTAAAAACTTAGGTTTAGTCATTATTGATGAACAGCATAAATTTGGAGTGAACACAAGAGATGAACTCATTCTAAAATCAAGTAGTAAGGATGTCATCTATTTAACTGCAACTCCTATTCCTAGAACGCTCGCAATGATTGCTTTTGGAGATTCACATGTTTCCATCATCAAAGAAAAACCGAAGCATAGAATACTGATAGAAACTAAATATATAACAAAGGATCGAATTCAAGAAATGTATGATTTAATGCATTCTGCAATCTTAAGAAAAGAACACATTTTCTTAGTAGTTCCAGCAATAACATCAGAGCATGTCACAGATAATATTGAAACTGTTTATGAAGAGATCAAAGAAGAGTTTGGTTCACATGTATTTGTTCTTCACGGTAAACTTCCCTACGAAGAAAAAGAATTAGTGATGGAAAAGTTTATCTATACTCCAGGTAGTATTTTACTATCGACCACGATGATTGAAGTTGGTATTGATATCCCAACTGCAACCTTCATCGGAATCTATGCTGCAGAGTCCTTCGGATTATCTCAGCTTCATCAACTCAGAGGAAGAGTCGGAAGAGGAAGCTTGCATAGCTTTTGCTATCTAGTCTCTCAAAAAGATGATGTAGAAAGACTAGAACTTCTCTCAAAAACAAATGATGGATTTCAATTATCTGAATATGATTTGATTGCTAGAGGACCAGGGGATTTCCTAGGTGTTCAACAATCTGGTTATTTGAAATTTAATTTCCTAGATTTAATTACAGACTATCCAGTTTTAATAGAAGCACAAAAAAATGTACAAGAATTGCTCTCAAAACCTGATTTTAAAACCAATTCAGCATACAAATATTTGAACAAGTATATATTAGAGTCTTTGAAGATATGATATAATAATGAAGAATGAAAGTAGGGATAATATGATTCGTTTAGCAGTCGATGGAATGGGCGGAGATTACGCACCAGAACCAATCGTTAAGGGAACCTTAATGGCATTAGAGAAATTTGATAATATTGAAATCACGCTTTTTGGTGATGAAACCAAGATGGCACCATTTTTAAAACAGCATCCAAGACTTCATGTCATGCATACACCTCACTATCTCGATATGGGTGAAAAGGATCCAATTAAACAGTATAGAACAAACAAAGAGCTTTCAATGTTTATGGCAATGCAGCACGTCAGAGATGGCAAATCAGATGCTGTCATTAGTGCTGGTCCTACGCAAGCTTTAGTCGTTGGTGGACATTTCATCATTCGCAGAATGCCTGAAATGAGAAGAGTTGCTATTGCACCTGTCATTCCATCTTTTGATGGTAAGGGAAGAATCTTATTAGATTCAGGAGCAAATGTTGATTTTAAGCCTGAGCATCTTTTAGACTTTGCGGTTTACGCAACGATTATGTCTAATAAAGTACTAAAAATCAAGGATCCTAAGGTTGCATTAATCAATATTGGAACAGAAGATAGTAAGGGGAGAGATTTCGATAAGGAAACTTTCGCATTACTTAAAGCAAGCAAAGATATTAATTTTTATGGAAACCTAGAACCAAAAGAGCTTTTAACAACTGAAGCAAATATTTTACTTTCTGATGGCTTTACTGCAAACATTGTAATGAAAACAATGGAAGGCACCGCTAAAGGAATGGGAATGATTTTAAAAAGAGAACTTAAATCCTCTATTTTTACAATGATTGGTGCACTTTTTATGAGAAAAGGATTAAAGAGATTTAAAAAATCATTTGATGCATCAGAAATTGGTGGAGCATTACTCATGGGATTCAATTCAGTCGTTATTAAGGCACAGGGTGCTTCAAAGGAAAATGGTTTCTTTAATGGTATTCGCCAAGCTAAAGAAATGGTTGAAGCCAATGTCATCGGTTTAGTAACAGAAACATTATCTAAAAAGGAAGCTGTGGAAGAATGAAAGCATTTTTAAAAATGCTGAATCTTCCGTATAAAGATGAATCGCTTTATGAAACTGCGTTAACGCACTCTTCTTACGCATATGAAAATCAAATAGAAAGTAATGAAAAATTAGAATTTCTAGGAGATTCAGTCATTGGTGTATTAATGAGTGATTATCTTTATAAGGAAGATTTAGAAGATGAAGGTCAAATGACCAAAAAAAGAGCACAAGCAGTATGCAAAGAGGCTCATTATAAGTACGCAACGAAAATCAAATTAAAAAATTATATTAAACTAGGAAAAGGTGAACTCGCAAAAGGCGCGAATGACGCGATGATTGCAGATGCCTTTGAGGCACTTTTTGGTGCGGTTTATCTTGATCTTGGATATCAAGCAACAAAAGAATTATTCAATCGTATTATCGTGCCAAATTTAAATCTCGTTTGGGATATCAAAGACTACAAGTCAGCACTTCAAGAATATATCCAGAGCGGTGATAAAAGAAGCATAACCTATCAAATCACTAAAGAGACAGGACCTTCACATGATAAGGAATTTGAAGCAGCAGTTAGACTAGACAAGGAAATTATTTTAGGTGTTGGCAAAGGTAAAACGAAAAAAGAAGCTGAACAAAATGCAGCACATGATGCATTAAAGAAAGGTAATTATGATCTTAAAACGCTTATTTGAAGATTATGATCTCGCAATTGAACGCATTTTGGTGAAGGAGTCGAAAAGACTTAAATTAACCATGAAGGAAATGAGTGTATTGCTCGCTCTTTTTTCGATATATAAAAAAAGAAGAACTTTTACTATGGCATCTTTATCAAGAAGAGTTGAACTTTCCAATGAAGAGATCGGGGCAGCCATTGAATCCCTAATCGATAAAAATATGCTAATCATCAGTCTTGAAAATAAGGATGGAAAAGAAAGAGAAGTATTTTCTTTAGATGAAGTCTTTTTAAAGATTGAGTCTCTATATAGACAAGATGAAATTGAAAGAATAAAAAATGAAGAATTAACCTATATATCACAAACCATCCATCTATTCGAGCAGGGTCTAGGAAGATCACTATTACCCTATGAGCTTGAAAACATTAGAAGATGGTATGAAGATAAAACATACGCACATGAAGCAATCATTAAAGCTATTGAATCAGCTAAAGACAAAGTGAGCATTAAATATGTAGAGCGGATTCTTAATCAAATCATTCCAGAACAAGTAGAAATCGATTCAGATGTTGAAAAAGCACTGGATGAGGTATTCAAAAATATTCGATGAAAAAAGAAGAACATATTTTAGAAGTTCTTGAACAGATGTTTCCCGATGCTCACGTCGAATTAAACCATGAAAACACATTTGAATTATTAATTGCAGTAGTTTTAAGTGCACAAACGACAGATGTCGGAGTGAATAAAATTACAAGAGCTTTATTTAAAGCATATCCTACACCATATGAAATGATGCACGCGAATTTAGAAGATATTGAGAATAAAATTAAGACAATTGGTTTATATCGAAACAAAGCCAAAAATATTATTTTATTATCGAAGCAGCTCGTCGAAAAGCATCAAGGAATAGTTCCTGGTGAAAGAGAAGACCTAGAGTCTCTACCTGGAGTGGGTAGGAAAACAGCTAATGTTGTCTTAAGCAATGCATTTGGGATACCTGCACTTGCGGTCGATACCCATGTTGCTAGAGTATCTATACGACTAGGCTTAGCCAAGAAGGATGACTCAGTATTTGAAATTGAAAAAAAGCTAATGCAAAAGCTTCCTAGAGAAAAATGGCAGAAGGCACATCATCAATTTATCTTCTTCGGAAGATATCATTGTCTAGCAAAAAATCCAAAATGCAACAATTGTCCATTATTTGACATATGCAAATACGAAAATAAAAGTCAATAGATTGAGCAACCATTCAACTGGTTGCTTTTTTTTTCAAAAAAGTGAATTGTTCAAATTTAGTTTTCATATACAGTAAGGGTAACACTTAAAGGGAGAAACTGAATATGATTAACATGATTTATTTTAGCAAACAAATTAAGAGGAGGCGGCATGAAAAACCTTATGAGACAAAACCGATTGGTTCAGCGATTAAGGTAAAAAGAAAAGAATTAAAAATGACATTAGAGGAAAGTGCGGAGGGGATATGTAGCATTTCATATTTATCGAAACTAGAAAATAATCTTATTGAACCAAATGAAGTATTTGTCAAACAGTTAAAAGAAAGACTCAATTTAAAAGATGAATTAGAAATCGATAGTAGTGTATATAAGAATGATTTAAATGAAATATTAGAATGTTTTTTGACAGATCAAATGATGGATATCAATTTGTTAACGAAATATAAGAATCATAATGATCAACAATCCTTACTCATTGTGATTTGTTATTATAGTCTGTCCAATCAAAAGCAAGAGGTACTCAAGGCATATGAACAAATTAAAATATTTATCCCCAACCTAAATGATTTTGAAACTGCTATGCTATCTCTTGCACTGAGTCACACCTTATATCAAATGGAGCATTATCAAAATGCCTATCATATCTTAAAAATAGGTGCTTCACATGCTATCAAATCTGAAGCACTAAATATATTATTAATGAAATGGACATTACTATGTGCATTTAAGATGAGAAGACTAAGTGATATGACTAGTCTTTACAATCAATTTTTAATAATTTCGACTGAAAAACAATACTTCAAATTACTTCAGGATGTTAACCTAGAATACTATAAGCTTAACTCAATATACGAGGAACCAGAAAAAGTTAAAATGATGATGAAAGAGATACGTGCTTTATCAAAGGAAGAAAAGGATTTGATCTATGCAAAATCATTATTTGCTAAAAGACAATATGAAAAACTCTATCCTTTATCCAAAGCATATCAAATGCTCAATCCTGAATGGCTTTCTATACATATAATTTGTCTGGATGCACTCAATAAAGAAATAGAACTTATAAAATTAATAGATAGAAACGAACTATTCAATCATTTAAACGAGACAAATACATTATTAATAAAGCACATCAAAATCAAATACAAAAAAGATAAAAACGAGTTGTTAAGATATTTGAGAAACGAGCTATTAAGCAACAGGTTAATGACTGATAATTATGATACTGTTGAATATTTAATGACTGATGCCTCACAACTTTTTTCCAACCACCAATTTTATAAAGAAGCAAACCAAATCTCTCATGAAATGGGAATCACCTTAAAATCGCTTAAAATGGCCATGCAAAACTATGATACTGAAGATTAAGTCAATTCTTAATCTTTTTTTTCATCTTACCCTTATTTTTTTGCATTATGTCCATCAAAAATTGACTAAAAATAAAAATTCCTATATACTTATTAAGGCTAAGGAGGGAACAACATGCGAATCATAAAATTATTCAGCTTAGCAAAGGGCTTTTTAGTAGTATTCATGGTAGCTGCATTCTTAACAGCCTTTCACCAATGGACTTACTCAAATGTTCCCCTATTTACACAGTATTTAATCAAGACACTTTTAGCAGTCCCAGGTATCGCTCCGGGCAGTGTCTCAGTAGGTGAAGTTAATTTACCTTCTTTCCTCATCGAGTTTTTTAGAAGAGATGATGAGGTGCTTGGAATCGTTATTAGAATTGCGATTTCACTCATGGTACTGCAACTCTTCAGATTCAGTCTAAGATTCTTTGAAATGTGGCTTAAGGGCTCCATTCAAGAGCGCATGGCTGAAAGCATGAGAATACGTCTATATGGACATATTCAGGACTTGAACTATGAGTTTCATAACAACTCTGATAGTGGAGATTTAATTCAAAGAGTTACAACTGATGTTGAGTCAACAACAAGCTTTTTAACTACCCGTATGCTCGACGTTGTACATTTGACAGCAACTTTATTTTTTGGTGCCTACCAATTGATTTTGATCAATCCAACCATGGTTTGGATTACACTTTCAATCGTACCTATTGTTGCTACCGCATCCATTATCTATTTCGTGAAAATTGAAAAGATTTTTGAAGACATTGAAAAAACAGAATCAAAGATGATGACAGTGGTACAAGAAAACTTATCTGGTGCCCGTGTTGTTAGAGCGTTTGCAAACGAAGTTTACGAAATCGAGAAGATGGAAGTAAAGAATAAAGAGTATGCAGATTCACTCAAAAAAGCGAATAAGATTGTTGCTATTTATTGGGGCGTAATGGATTTCATTAGCATTAGCCAATATTTAATCATTATTGCGATTGGTGTAACTTATGTTCAAAATGGAGGTATGGATGCTGCAGGTGTTGTTGCATCGCTAGCCTTAGTAGGAATGCTGATTTGGCCAGTACGTGGTTTAGGTAGAATCATTAACGATTTTGGTAAGGCACTTGTTGCCTCAGATCGTATCAATGAAATATTAGATAAGCCAAGCGAATATCTAAACGACGGTACAAAAACGCCAGATGTAAAAGGTGCAATTGAATTCAAGGATGTATCATTTAAATTCAATGACACCAATGAGCACTTACTTAAAAAAGTTAGTTTTAAGATTGAAGCTGGTCAAACAGTTGCAATCATTGGTCGTACAGGCAGTGGGAAATCTACAATTATCAACTTGCTTTTAAGAATGTACGAATATATAGATGGTGAAATCACTATCGACGGGATATCTTTGAAAGATATTAGCAAAAAGCATATTCGAAATTCAATCGGTGTCGTTTTACAGGATCCTTTCCTATATTCGAAAACCGTTTTTGAGAATATCGCTATTGCCCATAAAAACACGGATAAGGATCGTGTTTATCGTGCTGCTCAAACAGCAGCACTAGAAAAAGACATTAAAACCTTTAAGCAAGGTTATGAAACTGTCGTGGGAGAAAAAGGAACTACCCTATCTGGTGGACAGAAACAAAGAGTCGCGATAGCGCGTGTTTTAGTTGCTGACAAGCCAATCCTTATTTTTGATGATGCGTTAAGTGCTGTTGACACAAAAACAGACATGATGATTAGAGAAGCTCTACTCAATAAAGAATACAAGCACACAACCATTATTATTACACATCGTATAACAACAGCTAAGGAAGCTGATCAAATCGTTGTCTTAGATCAAGGCAATATCGAGGCGATTGGTACACATGATGAATTAGCAAACCAACCTGGTTTGTATAAAAAGTTATGGGACATCCAAGGCAAGCTTGAGAAAGAATTTCAAGCGTTACTGAAGGCAGGTGAGACTGATGCATCAAGATGATCAAGACATTCAGTATAAGATTCAGTTATCAACTTGGAAAAAAATCATTAGTATTATATTTAAATCAAAGAAGCATTTAATTTTATTGATGGTATATTCAAGTATTTTAGCAATCTTAGATGGAGCAATACCACTTTTGAATCGCTATGCGATTGATGAGTTTTTTGTTGCTGGAAATTATGAGAACTGGCCATATTTTGTTGCTGCTAATATAGCACTAGCATTAGGATTTGGTCTTGCAGTTTGGGGATTTATTTATCAAGCAGGTATTATTGAAGCTGAAACAAGCTTTGAACTTAGACGTCAAGCGTTCAAGAATTTGCAAAGACTTTCTTATTCTTATTTTGATCAAACCCCTCAGGGTTGGGTCATGGCAAGAATGACAAGTGATGCAAGAAGATTATCATTGATCATTTCTTGGGGCTTAGTTGATTTTGTTTGGGCTGGTTTATCCATGATTATTATTATGGTCGTTTTATACCTAACATTCTTTAAATTGGCATTGATTGTAACAATTATTGTACCAATTATGCTAGCGATTGCATACGTATTTAGAAAACTGATTTTAAAGCAGCATCGAGCTGCTAAAAAGCATAACAGTCAGTTAACTGCACAATACAGTGAAGGCTTTCTAGGTGCAAAGACAACAAAGAGTTTATCGATTGAGGAATCTAATTTTGATGAGTTTTCATTAACAGCGAACAAGCTCAAAAGAGCTAGTATTAAGGCTGTTGTATCATCAGCTGTATTTTCATCGATTATATTAGTTCTTGCATATGTTGCAGTAGCAACTACAATGGTTCAAGGGTCAATCTTTGTATTAGAGGTTATTATTACCCTAGGAACCCTACAAATGTTTTTAAGCTATACAGTCAATTTCTTCGAGCCAGTGATGGCGATTTCTAGAATTTTATCCGATTTCCAAAACGCGCAAGCATCTGCAGAGCGTATTGTTGGTTTGATTGAAACGAAATCTGATTTAGTAGATACTAAAGAGGTTGAAGAAATATATGGTGGTTTATTTAACGATAAGAGAGAAAACTGGGAAAGCTTAGTTGGTGATGTCGAATTTAAGGATGTAACATTCTATTATAAAGACAACGAAATTATTTTAAACAAGTTCAATCTAAAAGTTAAAGCTGGTCAAAGCGTAGCACTTGTTGGTCATACCGGAAGTGGAAAAACAACGTTAATCAACCTGCTTGCAAGATTTTATGAACCAAAGGAAGGCTCCATTTTAATTGATGGAAAGGATTATAGAGAAAGAAGTATACATTGGCTTCATTCCAAATTGGGCTATGTACTTCAAAGTCCGCATTTATTTTCAACAACCGTAATGGAAAATATTCGTTATGGTAGATTAGATGCAACCGATGATGAGGTTATATATGCAGCGAAGATGGTTGGAGTTGATAATTTTGTAGCTCACCTTGATTTAGGATATCAAACATTTGTCGGAGAAGGTGGAAATCTTTTATCCGTTGGACAAAAGCAATTGATTTCATTTGCTAGAGCAGTGCTTGCAAACCCTAGAATTCTTATTCTAGATGAAGCAACATCATCTATCGATTCTGAATCTGAAGAAGTCATTCAAAGAGCTACAAATCAATTACTATCTGATCGTACAAGCTTTATTGTTGCTCATAGATTATCAACTATTGTAAATGCAAGCCTAATCGTTATGCTAGACATGGGAGAAATTCTTGAAATGGGTAGCCATGAAGAGCTTCTAGCTAAGAGAGGCGCATACTTTGAACTTTATAGAAATCAATTCTTTAAAGAAAAGAGCGTTGAACTAGAAGCGGGAATTTAATAATTAAATAAAGTAAAAGGGCATGTTACCTTCTATCATAGGATAGAGGTGAAAACATGTCCTTTTTATTATCGTTATTTAGTATATTTAGCTTTTTAGCAGTAAGAATTGATTGGATCAATGATTTTTTAACAATTCCATTACATGACAACATTGATAACTACACCTATTTACCTGAGGCGACATTATATATTGATGGTGTAAAGATAAATGACCCGAGAATGTTTTATGAGAGAAATGGTGTTGAATGGACCTTTATTTCCACTGTTAACTCTGGTGTTGTGAAGGCATATTATATAAAATACCGGGTCAATTATCCAACCTATAATATTTCGCAGGTAAAAACCATTACCTTTAACATCGTTGATTTAATGCCACCTGAGTTTGTGCAAGTCCCCATCTTTAGTATTCCACTTGGACAAAAAATGCCTGATTTACTTGAAGGATTAACTTATTTAGATAATTATGATCATGCTTCAAATATTAAGGTTATAGTCAATTCTTCAAAGGTTATTCTAAATCGTGTGGGTACCTATGAAATCAGCTATCAAATTTCAGATTTATCGAATAATACAACCACTATACTTAGTTCGTTAGCTGTTTATGATCATTTACCTCCAACAATATCATTAAAAAAAGAACTTATTTTGTCCTATGGAAGTTCATTTCTTTGGAGTAATTACTTAACCATTACTGATAATTATGATACAGTACTTGATATAAAAATACATGATCAATATGTTAACTATGCTAAGCTTGGAAGCTATCCTATAGTGATTACTGCAACGGATCAAAGTGGTTTATCTAGTCAAATTGAACAAATGCTATCGATTGTCGATATCGAAAAACCAAAAATAACGATGAAAAGTCAAGCTCCAATGATACCTGTTTATTCTAGTGAAAGTGATACGTTGTTGAAAAGCTTTATTTTAAGCATTTCTGATAATTATGACTTACTTACTATCAACGATGTAGCAGTTACACATGATATTGAATGGGATGTTTTAGGGGAATATACAATATACTATACACTAACAGATCAATCGAAAAACACACTAGAAACTAAAATCAAGGTTAAGATTAAGGATATTGACAAACCAACCATATTTTTTACTGAGCCCTTAATATTCGAGGTTTTTGAAGAAACACCATTTATCAATCAGTTTATTGAATATGAAGATAATTATGATGTAAAAAGCAAACTAACCTTAAGAATAACTACGAGCTTTAAAATGAACGCTATAGGCAAATATCCAATTACAGTAGAGGTATCAGACACTTCAGGAAATAAAGAGATTATGCAATCCTATATAGAAATCATTGATTCCACAAGGCCAGAGCTAATACAGATAAATGATATCATTATTACCGACTTTAGTAGAAAAAGCTATAACCTCTATTTTTCAGCATCAGATAATTATGACCCAATTACTAAAATTAGTGTGCATATCAATGATCAATATGTTAATTATGAAGCCATAGGAAGCTATCCGATCATTGTAACAGCAACAGATCAATCCTCAAATTATACAATTTTACATACTGAGATCTTAATCATTGATATTATAGAACCTGAGCTTGAATTAAAACAACATGCAGTCCTTCTTCAAATCAATAGTGAACCCTTGGACCTAAAGTCATTCATCAAGAATGCAAGTGATAATTATGATTATTTAACGAAAGATGATGTAAGTATCGAAGGTGAAGTCAAGTATAATCGAATCGGACTTTATACAATCACATACTACTTAAGTGATTCTTCCCTAAATAGCATAAAAAAGGAATTGGTGGTTACCATTGACGACCGCACATCTCCAATTATTACATCAACTCCCCTATCACTTCATGTCAATCAGCAATTCAATCCATTAGAGGGTATTCACATCGAAGATAATATGGGAAATTATGAACTGTATATTTTCCCAGAATTTATCGATACAAGCCTTGCAGGCAAAAAGAAAATCACCTATGTAGCAGTTGATCAAAGGGGTAACTATACAACATATGTAAGGGAAATAGTGATTCTAGACGATTCAAAAAAAATAGAATTAACCTCCTATTTACCAGTGGTAATTGTAACCCTTTTGGGAATAGCATCAATCTACTATATTTATAAAAAGGGATAGAAGCAGTATCTTTTGACAAAGCCTCTTAAATAAATTATAATGTGAGGGTAGATATGATTATAAAATATCAAAGGAGAGTATAAATATGGCGAACGTATTATTGGTTTACTGGAGTGGAACTGGAAATACTGAAATTATGGCTGAAAAAATTAAAGAAGGTCTAGAAAGTGCTGGAGCAACCGTTGATTATAAGACTGTTGATCAAGTTGAACCAGATGATTTAGCAAATTACGATAAAGTAGCATTTGGTTGCCCATCAATGGGTGTAGAAACATTAGAAGAAGATGAATTCGAACCATTCTTTGAAGCGGTTGAAGCAAGTCTTTCAGGTAAGAAGGTTGCACTATTTGGATCATATGGATGGGGCGAAGGCGAATGGATGGATGCATGGCAAGAACGTACAGTTGCTGCAGGTGCAGTTTTATTCCAAGAAGGATTAAAGGTCAATTCAACTCCATCAAGTGAAGAAGAAGAGCTATGTGTTGAATTTGGTTCAGGCTTCGCAAAATTCTAAAAACAAATAAAAAATGCTGACTCAAGCATTTTTTTTTAGATAGATGGATTATAACTTGCTATAATAAGAATAGGTGATCGTTGTGTTCGGAGTATTATACTTACAAAGTTCATATAGCATGCTCAATAATGCAATCCCCCTTCCTTCTTTATTCGAAGAAGTCAAACAGGGGGGATATGATTTTATTGCACTGTCAGATAACAATCTTCATGGAATGTTATCTTTATTTAACCTTGCAAAAAAACATAACATTAAACCTATAATAGGATTAAAAATAAAAGTTTCTATTGATTTGATGTATACAAGCTTTTTGGTTTATGTTAAAAATAAGGAAGGTTATCAAAACCTATTGAAGCTATCCCTACTATCCAATGAACAATCATTAGCTATTGATGATTTAAAAACCTATCAAAAAGGATTAATCTTTGTAACATCAGGTCCTGATTCAATTGTCAATCATTTCATTATGAATGAAGATTATAGTCAAGCAGGTCATTATATCGATATCTTTAAATCAAGCTTCAATGATTTTTACCTAGGTCTATCCCTAGACACCTTCCAGCTTGAAATGAAGGTAGCTCCTATCTTACTTGATCTATCTGAAAAAACAAAAATTAAACTGCTACCTATACATCAAACATCCTATTTAAAGCCAGAGGGTAAAGAGGTGTATGAAGCATTAATTAAAATTGAAGATGAAAAAAATGAAGTGCTTCCAGATGCGAATTATCAATTCTTAAATAAGGATGAGCTTTCTAATATGTTTATGGATTATTCCTACGTATTTGATTCCTTATCGACAGTAATCCAAGCTATTGATTTCGAGTGGGTTAAACCAAATTTTGAAATGCCTAAGTATCCTGTAGAAAATGGAACACCCTATGAATACCTAAAATCATTATCAATTGTAGGACTAAAAAAAAGGTTAAAAAAGATTCCAAATGCAGATGTCAAGGTCTATCAAAAGAGATTGACATATGAGCTATCTGTCATTCATAAAATGGGATTTGATAACTATTTTTTAATCGTTTATGATTTTGTGAAATATGCGAAAACACATGATATTTTAGTTGGCCCAGGTCGTGGTTCATCAGCGGGATCTCTAGTTGCTTATTGCCTAGGAATTACCGATGTTGACCCGATCACCTACGACCTACTTTTTGAGCGTTTTTTAAATCCAGAACGTATCACAATGCCAGATATCGATATGGATTTTCCAGACAATAAACGTGATGAAGTTTTACAGTATGTTAAGGAAAAATATGGAAATAAACATATCATTAGTATTGTTACATTTGGAACATTTGCATTACGCTCTTCAATTAGAGATATTGCAAGAGTAATGAAAATAGATCCTAGTCGAGTAACAGGAATTATCCAAAGTGTAATCAATGATAAAGCCGATCAAACCGATGAGGAAATGACAAGACTATTAAGAGTCGCTAAAACGATTGAAGGACTACCAAGACACACAGGAACACACGCAGCAGGGATGATCTTAGCTGATCAGGATTTGACGAATTATATACCGCTTCAAAAGGGGCTTTATGATTTCTATCAAAGTCAATTAGAAGCATCCGATCTTGAGTCATTAGGTCTACTTAAAGTTGACTTTTTAGGGATTAGAAACCTAGCTGTTATCGATGATGCTATCAAAATGATACATCGCTTAGGAGAGCCTTTTTCACTAGTTGATATACCTCTTGATAATGAAAAGACATACGAGCTATTAAGCCGCGCTGAAACCAGTGGAGTCTTTCAGCTTGAGTCAGGTGGAATGCGTGCTGTTTTAAGAAAATTAAAGCCAAGAGATTTCGAGGATATTGTAGCAATTCTAGCACTATTTAGACCTGGTCCTATGGATAATATTGATGAATATATAGAGAGACGTAATGGTAAAAAATATGAATACGTTCATCCAAATCTTGAAGCTATTTTAAAAAAGACTTATGGTATTATTGTTTACCAAGAACAGATCATGCGTATCGCAAATGAATTTGCAGGTTACACTCTAGCGGAGGCTGATTTGCTTAGAAGAGGGATTTCTAAGAAAGATAAAAATATTTTGGAGGATGAACGTAAACGCTTCATTTTGAAATGCAAGGATAAGAATTACACACAAGAAACTGCTGAAGAAATTTATGATTATATTGTTAAATTTGCTGACTATGGATTCAATAGAAGTCATAGTGTTGCCTACGCATTAGTAGCCTATCAAATGGCATATTTAAAGGCGAATTACTTCCCAGTATTTATGACCATTCTTTTATCATCAGTCACTGGAAATGAAGGATTAACACAAGACTATTTAAATGAACTAAAAAAGCATCAAGTCAAAATATTACCTCCAGATATCAATTTAAGTAGTGATCAATATATCTATAAAAATAACGTCATTTATATGCCTCTTTTGGCAGTCAAAAGTATTGGAAGATTGACTGTCCAAAAAATAATGGAAGAAAGAAATACAAATGGTGAATTCAAGGATTATCAGGATTTCAAGCTTCGAATGAAGAAGGATTTAAATGATAAAAATCTTGAAATGTTAATTCATAGTGGAGCACTAGATGCATTTGGTTTAAATCATCAAACCATGAATTATCATAAGCAAATAGACGATGCTGGATACGAGCAATATATTACTGACTTTAAATTAAAAACGACTGAAGATTATTCATTCTTTGAAAAAGCTCAGTTCGAAAAAGAGGCATTAGGATTCAATTTGATGTATAATCCTATTAATGCACATCAGGACTTGATTGCAAAATTAAAGCTTAAGCCACTTTCTGATTTATACAATCAACATGAGATTTTGACGCTTGCGTATATTAAAAACATTAAAGTCATCAAAACAAAGCAGGGAAAAGAAATGGCATTCGCACTACTTGATGATGGTTCAACAGAACTTGAAGCAACCCTATTTACAGATACTTATTTAAAGTATATCGATTTACTAAATAGAGAGGTTCGAATTTTTAGAATTAAAGCCAACGTGTATAAGGACAAAAAATCTAATGTGATTGAGGAAGTCAAAAAAATCGACTAGCGTGACAATCAATGAAAAGAATAAGAAAAGTCATACTCATTATATTAATCATAATCACTACAATTACCCTAGGCATCACAATTTACGTCAATGTTAGTACGTATAAACCCACTGAGGATGCTCTTTTAATTATCAATGAAATAGTTCAAAAAAAAAATCTATACATTTTTGAGCCTGAGGTAGCAACCTCTAATCTCATATTCTATCCAGGTGGATTTGTTGATGAGAAAGCATATGCAGTCTTATTAGATGGTTTAAAAAATGAAGGAGTACGTGTTTTCTTAGTCTCCATGCCATTGAAGCTTGCAATAACAAACACAAATGCAGCAGAAAAAATATATCAAAGCTATCCCTCATCTCTACCATGGTATATTGGTGGACATTCATTAGGAGGAGCCAGCGCTTCCATATTTTTGAGTAAAAATCATGAGTGGGTTAGCGGACTAATCTTGCTTGCTGCATATCCAGCAAGCTCAAGCGATTTATCAAATTACAACTTAAGGGTTTTATCCATTTATGGAAATCAAGATTTAGTCTTAGATGTAAGTAAACTTGAAGATACTAAAATCCTCTTACCAAACGATACAGAATATTATATAATTCCTGGTGGAAATCATGCTTATTTTGGGAATTATGGAGAACAAAAAGGTGATGGTACAGCTTTAATCACCAGATCTGAGCAACAATTATTAACCATAGAAATTATTGTTTCATTCATAGAAAACAATACATGAGGAGAACATATGAGATTTGATGATTGGACAAAGGAAGAAAAACTTGAACTGGATTTAGAATACCAAAGATTATTTGGTGGTCAGATTCGAGTGATGAAAACCTTATTTAAATCTAAATCTGATCCAATACTTTTATCTGAGTTACTTGATAATGTCAGCTATAATATTTATCAATCGATGGAAGAAAAGGATTTAATGCAAACTGAAGCACTCATTGAGCGCATGTTTTTAAGCACGCTTTCTTATGATGTACTACTTTATAAGGAATCTATCTTAAATGAAATATACGTCGACTTATATTTTTATAACGATTATGAAACCTTAGAATATACAGAAATTCGAATTAAGAATGTTTATGATATGAGAAAGCTACTAGAAATGATTTTGCATATCGGTACAACCTATGATAAACTAACTAAAGGTAATACTGATGCAGTTGAACATATTAGCGAGTATCATCTTTTAGATGGCTTTGAAACTGAGTTTGAGTTAATCAATTTAGACGACACATATAAAAAATATCGCAATTAAGAGGTTTAAATGACCAAAGAGAGTAGAAAAGAAATATTAAGAGCAGTAGCTTTTGGCCTTGGGGTCAATATTTTTTTAGCTGCTTTAAAACTGATTTTTGGGTTTTGGGGTAATGCACAAGCACTAATCAGTGATGGGATGAATTCTCTTTCAGATGTATTCATTAGTATTATGATTTTGGCAGTCTTAAAATTAGCGACGAAAAAGCCTGACCATGATCATCCATATGGTCATGAGAAGTATGAAGGGCTTGCCTATTTCCTTCTAGGAATTATATTCTTTGCGACATCAATTTTAATTGGATATACTTCAATAAATTCCATTATAGGATATATCAATAATCCCAATGTATCAGCTCCACACATAATTACAGTAGCTGTTTCATTTCTCTCACTCATCGTAAAAATTATTTTATTCAAATACTACTTAATCATCAGCAAAAAATACAAGAGTCCAACACTAAAAGCTGATTCAAAGAATCATTTACTAGATGCTTGGGCAACTTTATTTTCTCTCATTGGTCTAACACTTGCTCAATTCAATCTTATTATCTTTGATTACATCGCTTCCTTAATTATTGGATTATTTATTTTAAGACTTTCCATTCAAATTTTATTAGAATCAGTATCATTTTTAACAGATCAAGCGCCGTCAGAGGATGAAATTAAATCAATCTTCGAGGTCATCCTATCTATTGATGGTGTACTTAAGGTCGATGACCTTAAGGTAAGAAAGCACATGACACAGCGTTATGTGGATGTTGAGATAGGTGTTAAGTCCAATCTTACACTAGAGGTTGCTCATAAAATAGCAGAAACGGTACATCACCAAGTTGAAAAAGAATTTCCAGATGTTATCCACTGCATGGTTCACGTGAACCCACACAAGTCAATAAGCGCATAAAAAGCCCATATATGTATATAAATATAAACGAAGTTATATTTTTACAGTGTATATTGGCTCTTTTTTATATTTTTTTGTTAAAATAGGACTAAGCAATTGAATGGGAAAGGTGGAATATATATGCCATCGTTATTAATGATTCAATGGGGTGTCGTCGGATTCTTCGTATTGATACACTTCCTACTAGGATTTATGAGAGGGACCAGTAAATCAACATACTTCACAATAGTTAGTATTGTGATGACGTTTGTGACGCTGTGGCTTGTATCACTCATGTCGATAAACGCACTCTTTGTTGGAGGGAACACCTTCCAAAGCTATATTAATATGATTGCAGCAAGGGTAGGGTTTACTATACCTACTGAAGTGAGCACTTATTTATTTGACCCAGCAATTACCCCTTTTATTATTGCAATCATTGACCTAGTGATTAGAATCATTGGATTCTTTTCGCTTTATCCTATTATTAAAGGTTTTTTCACACTAGTTATATTCAAACCGATTTGGAAACGTATTATACTTCCAGCATTATTAAAAAGACAAAATGATAAGCAATTACAAAGATTTGAAGAAAGAAATAACGGTAAACAAAAGTTTGTTCCAGCTAAAAGATTAAGAAAAAATGTTTTTAGTCGTTTTGGTGGTGGATTGATGGGTGGACTTCGTGGTGCTGTTGTTGCTTTCGTTTTTTTACTACCATTACTTGTAATGGCAAGCTTTATCGATGGATTTGGTGATATATTACCAATTCAATCCTCTAATGGTAGCCAAGCATTAAGTGGAGGAGATCAAGAATTAGTAGCAATACCAGGACTTGATGGAGCCTTAGGTGATATGCTTGCAGATTATTTAGCTCAAATTGATGAAATGAATGCAAATGGTTTAACATCGATAACGAGTCAAATCGTCATTAATGGCAAGCCCTTGGAAAGATATTTATTTGATATGGTGTTCACCACAAAGGTTGTTGAAGAAGATAAAGTTACTGAAATCAATTGGGCAGGTGAATTAGAAAGTATTTTAGGTGTTGGTAAGGTTATCCTAGAATCAGGATTTTTAGAAGAAGGCTTCCAGGTTGAAGATATTTCAAAGGAACATCTTCCTTATATTGAACAATTATTTACCCACATTGGAAATTCAGATTTACTAGGCTATATGATTCCATTCGCTACACGATATGGTGTTGAAAACCTACTACCAGATATGGTTGGTGGAGTTAACATCAATGAAAGAGAAAAGAGTAAAGCTGCAATCGATGAGTTTGTAAATATCGATTGGAAAGTTGAATTCAATAATATTTATGGTATTGCTGAAGCTGTGTTAGAATTTGGTTCAGTATCTGAACTGATGGTTTACGCAAATAACCCAGAATTAATAGCTGAATTATCTCCTGAAGAAGGAGCTAAGCTTGCAAATATATTTAGAGCACTCGGAAATATGGAGACTTTATCCTTAATCTCTGCTGCACTCGATCTAGCAACTACAATGGATCAAGTCAAGGAACAAATTCAATGGATTGCTCCTGAAGAAGTTGAAGAGTACCTCCAAGATCGTTTAGCATTTATAATTGATGATCCTAAATTTTTCACTGGTGATAGTGGAGAAATCTATCGTATTGCTGATTTCATAGAAGCAATTTTTACTGATGAATTTGGTGATGTTGACCTTACAGCTTTCTTAAACGCATCTGCTGATCCAGAAGCCTTTGTTGAAGCTCAAAATGAAGAATGGATTAATAATCTTTTTGTTAAATTGGTTGATATCCAACTTCTAATAGAATCCATTCCAATGGGTGTTGACTATGGTCTTTACAGTGCATCTGGAAGTCAAGTCAGTGCAGAGCTTGCTGAAGAAATGGCAATTCGATTAGAAGAAATTGATTGGGAAGCTGAAATTTTAAATGTTGGTGAAATTTATACAGAAGCATTAAAGATTGGTGTAGCAAGCTTACTTGGTGATAATCCACAGTATTATGCAATCATTGATGACATCGCAATCAATCATATGGATGGTATTCGTACGATTGTTAGTAAGATTTTCGAGGATTCAGCACTTGTGAATGCAGCAATTGAGATTGCATCCCCAATGCTTGTTGAAACCATGATTGAAGATCCAGAATTAAAAGAAATAGCATTGAAAGCATTGATGAGTGATCCAGATAGTGGTGAAGTTGACTTCAACTTTGGTCAGGAGTTCAATAATGTATTAACAATCGTTGAATCGATTTATAAATTTACGACTGTTACTGAATTGAATAGTTTTTCAACAATGACCTTGGACCAAAAAGTTGAACTTTTTGCTGGATTTGGTTCATTAAATCAAACAGAATACAATACATTTAAAACTGCATTTGAAAACCTGCAAATCTTAAATAGAACTGATGTTGCAGCTCTTGATTATGCAAAGGCAAGATTCGCAGTTGAACAGCTATATGTTCCAGAAGAAATTGAATTAGGAACAGAAATCACTTCAATTATTGGATTTGTTTATTATGCAGCGAAATACACGCATGAAAATGCAAACCTTTATAACTCATTTGAAGAAATCGACTTCGCTCCATTATTTGCAGACGAGGTTTTTAGAAGTCACATATTACCGACCAATTTAGAAAATCATTCTAATTTCTTGCTGGCTAATATTGCACACAATCTAAAACATTATTCAAATGATGTGAGCATCTCACAATATTTAGCATTACCTCAAGCTTATTTAGATGCATCTCCTGAAAGTGAACTCTGGATGGATGAATTAAATGCTTTATTAGGCTCAGTATTTGATCTAGCCGCATCCTTTGAGGATTCAACTGTATTAACACTATCCTTAAGAGATATGACGTTATTTGCTGCAGATCCAACTGGTGCATCCATAGAACTCATTACTCAATTTGCTGATTTAACCAAGGCTGAACAAGCATTTGGAAGCTTGGATTCATCCGTAATCCTAAGAACATCAATTAAGACTGCAATTGATACATTTGGTGCAACCACAGCAGCAACTCTTGGAGGATATGAAGTCAAGACTCCAGAAATCGCTAAAGATGGTGAAATGCTAGAACTTGGTGTATTAGTTGACTTAATTAACGGTTTAGCAAAAATCGTTGATGATTTGAATAACACATGGAATTATACGACAATATCACAAATGACAGCTGATTTATCAGCAAATGCGATTTTTCCTGCTTATAATAACCTAGCAGATGAAACACTATTATCATTTGGAGAAATTATCCTACTTAAGGGTGTTATTAGTGAATTATTATTAAGTGAAGATTTTCAAGCATTTGGTGTCCAATCATTAAATGATGCACAAGAAACTATGGAAGTCCCTGCAGATTTCTTAGAATTAGCTCCTGAAATGCTAGATGCTGATGGTGTGAAGGGTGAAGAAATAGGTAAACTATTTATATCCATTAAATCATTACAATTAGCAAGTACAGAAGAACTAAGTTCATTTGGTCCAAATACATTATCTGCATTAATTGATAGAAATGTTGTTGGAGCTAAAGATGATCTAGACCGCTTCTTTGATTCAGGATTCATTTATACATTATTAGATAAAGTGATTCAATTAGATGTATTAAGCAATTTTGCTAACGATGCACTATCTGGTGCATTCGGTGATGTTGATATCACTATCGATTTAACTCCTCATCCTGCTTCCCTTGGTAATGCTATTGATCATGAACCAATTGAAGTTGGTAGAGTGACTAAGCAAGAATTTAGAAACATTATCGTTTCTCTATCTCTACTTGGCGATTTTAGTACAATCGGAATTGAAACATTTGTAAATATGGCGGATCCATATGCTGAAACAGATGATTTCACAACATTCCTTGCATCCGATTTCATTTATGTCGTTTTAGGACGTCTCTTTGAAAATGAAGGCTTTGGTGAATATGTTGGTGGCATGCTATCTGGTGCATTTGGCGATGGCATTGATCTTGACATGGGTGCTCCACTAGACGCACTTGGAACTACAGGTGTTGAAGAAGACATCATGACAAGAGCTGAGATGAGAAACCTAATGGTATCCTTCAAGCTGATTGGGCTTGATGAAAGCACGGATATACAAATCCCTGCCATTTTAGGTATGCTTGGTCAAAATGAAGATATAGATGGAGAAGATGATTTCGATCGATTCTTAAATTCTAAATATATCGCAGATAAGCTTTCCATACTCTTATTATCAGATGCAGTCATTGAATTATTAGCAGCTGATCGATTCACACCGGGAGATTTTGTTATGCCAGCATCCTCATATACAACCATTGGTGATAGAGATCGCCTAACAAATGATGAATTATATAATCTATTTAACGGTTTAAACATTTTAGGATTATCAGAGCTTGAAGGATCAAGCTTTAATATCGAACAAATCACCTCATTATCTCCAGAAGAAATCGAAAATGTTCTTGATTCCTCATATTTATACGTAACCATCGACTTAATGCTTAAGTCAGAAACAAGTCTAAGCTTACCTGCTGATGTATATGAAACAGCTGGTGAATTTGATGGTATGGTTAAAAAGGTTGAAATCATTAATGTCTTTGGTGCATTTGATGTATTAGGTACCTCAAATCCTGCAGATATTGATATCAACGCCATTACGATTGCAGATATTCAAGCATTACTTGATTTAAATTCTATAATCATTGATCAAATGATATCAGATGCAATCGTTGATGCATTAACATCAGTTCCAGCAACTGCATATAATGCTGAATTAACAAGACTGACAAAAGATGAAATGAACAATATGGTTCAGGTCTTATTGATACTTGCTGATGGTGATGACCAACAAACACTTGTAGGATTAACTCCAATTGATACATCAACCATTACAAGAGATAAGCTTAGAGACTTCTATGAATTAGATTCTAGACTTGTGGATAGAATATTATCTGAAGCTATTATCGATTCAGGCATTTCAATTCACTCATTATCCTATGATGATGAAAGTGAAGTTGATGAGTTTGACAATAAGCTTGATTTAAAGAGATCAGAATTAGGTGCATTAATTGATGCATTAGATATATTAGAAATTGATATTAGCAATGCAGGAGCAATTGATTTAAATACATTTACTCCAGAGAAGATTGAAGAATTACTTGACCTAGACTCCAATTTAATCTATAGATTAGTTGGTGAAGGTATTATCGATCAAAATCTACAAACTGATGAATCACTAGCAGCTGATGGAATTGATGCTAACTATGACCCGGAGGCACCAGGCTCAGACCTTAAGGTATCAGAAATGTATGCTTTAGTTGCAGCTATGCAAGCGATGGGTATCACAAGCTTAGGTATGACAATTGATGTCAATACGACAACAATTGCACAGCTACAAGCACTTCATTACATTGGATTAGGAATTGATCCTGTGTTAGATACGCATCAATCTGTAATCGTTCATCGATTACTTTCAGAAGCAATTATCGGTGCACTTACTGTTCCAAGTGGTGCTTACATGGTAGGATCGACACTTGACTTATTACCAAATGAAATCCAAGGTGTTATCGGATCTCTACTCGTATTAAGCGAAGGTGATGATCAAGAAACATTAGATGGTTTAACTCCAGTCGATACTTCTGTATTAACTCCGGATGCCATCGAAGACTTACTTGATTTAGACTCACTCATTATTTATAGAATGGTAGCTTCAGGAATTATTGATCAAAATCTACATACTGATGAATCACTCGCAGAATTAGGTGATGATAACTATGATGAAAATGCTATTGGTGAGGATTTAAAGATTTCTGAAATGTATGGCTTAGTTGAAGCAATGCGCGTGATGGGTATCACTGATTTAGGTACTACAATTGATATCGATGCAACTACTATTGAGCAACTTCAACAACTACACTATGTTGGTTTAGGTATTGATCCAGTCTTAGATACTCATCAATCCTTAATCGTTCATCGATTGTTATCAGAAGCAATCATTGGAGCATTAACGATTCCAAGTGGTGCTTACATGGTTGGTTCAACACTAGACTTGAAGCCTGAAGAAATTCAAGGTGTTATCGGATCCCTTCTTGTATTAAGTGGTGACGATGACCAAGAAACATTAAACGGTTTAACTCCAGTCGATACAACTGTGTTAACTCCAGATGCTATTGAAGATCTATTAGACCTAGACTCATTAATCATCTATAGAATGGTAGCTTCAGGAATTATCGATCAAAACCTACATACTGATGAATCACTCGCAGAATTAGGTGATGATAACTATGATGAAAATGCTATCGGCGATGATTTAAAGATTTCTGAAATGTATGGTTTAGTTGAAGCAATGCGCGTGATGGGTATTACTAATTTAGGTACTACAATCGTGATTGAAGATACAACAATTGCACAGCTTCAAGAACTTCATTATGTTGGTTTAGGTATCGATCCAGGTACAGATGTACACCAATCAGTAATTGTCCACAGATTATTATCAGAAGCAATCATTGGAGCATTAACGATTCCAAGCGGTGCTTATATGGTTGGTTCAACACTAGACTTGAAGCCTGAAGAAATTCAAGGCGTTATCGGATCATTACTTGTATTAAGTGCAGGTGATGACCAAGAAACATTAAATGGCTTAACTCCAGTTGATACTACCGTATTAACTCCAGCAGCAATAGATGATTTACTCGATTTAGAATCACTCATTATCTATCGATTGATTGCTACAGGCATTATTGATCAAAATCTACAAACAGATGAATCATTAGCTGTTCTTGGTGATGTCAATTATGATCCAGATCTTCCTGGAGCAGACTTGAAGGTATTTGAAATGAGAGCATTAGTAGATGCAATGGAAATTATGGGTATTGTTAACCTAGGAACTACAATAGCAGCAGAAAATACAACGATTGCAAATCTTCAAGATTTACATGACGTTGGCTTAAGAGATGCTGGTATAGATGATCTAGACTCAACAATCGTTCATAGATTATTATCCAACGCAATTAGTGCAAGCTTAACTATCCCAACCAATGCATTTATGGTTGGCAGTACAGTAGACTTATTTATCGATGGTACTCGTGATGAAATTCAAGGTGTTATTGATGCAATGTTACTTTTAAGTGGTGGTGACGATCAACAAACATTAGTCAGCTTAACTCCAGTAGCAAATAGCGTATTAACTCCATCACTCATTAAAGACTTACTTGATATAGACACACTTATTATTCATAGAATGATAGCAAGTGGTATTATTACTGCTACACTAGACACTGATGAATCACATGCAGAATTAGGAGATCCTAACTATGATCCAAACGCAATTGGTGAAGATATTAAGGTTTCTGAAATGTATGCATTAGTAGAAGCAATGAATATTATGGGTATTACAGATTTATCAGTTGCTATTGATGCACAAGGTGTAACAATTGCTCAACTTCAAAATCTACATTATGTAGGTTTAGGAACTGATCCAGTTGATGATGAATTTGATTCAGTGATTGTTCATAGAATATTGTCAGATGCGATTATTGCAGCTCTTGATATTCCAAGTACAGCTTATATGATTGGTTCAACACTAGACTTACTTGCAGTTGAAGTTCAAGGTGTCATTGATGCAATGTTAGTATTAAACGGTGGCGATGATACAGCTACTCTACTTGATCTAACACCAATTGATAATACATTATTAACTGCAGCAGTATTACAAGATTTAATTGATATTGATAAGTTGATTGTCTATAGATTAATCTCAGCTGGTATTATTGCATCAGGTATTGATACAGATGAATCTTATGCAGAACTTGGTGATGACAATTATGATCCACTAGCAATTAATGATGATATCAAGATTGCTGAAATGCAACATATTGTTGACTCAATGAATATTCTAGGTGTTACAAGCATTATGACGATTGCTTCAGATATTACTGTTGCTGGACTTAAGGCATTAACACCAGCAGAAATTGAAGTACTAGTTGAAGCAAACACAAGTGGACCAAACACAATTATTTACTACATCATTTCTGAAACAGTTGATCCAGATAATAATGTTTATGACTTACTCGTAGCTACTGATCCAATAACATATCCAGGACCAGCAGATGATTATTATGTTTTAGATGGTTTCAGCAACAGATTAAGATTGAAGAGAACTTCAATTGCTGATGCAATCAATGAATTACCTTAATAGTTAAAAATTACTAAATAAGAAAACCGCTAAGGAATTTCCTTAACGGTTTTTTATTGTCTATTGTTTTTTTCATTAATTAAAGTTGTTCTAATAAATTGATATAGAAGTTGACACCATTTACAACATTCTCAATAGTGATATCCTCATCAATTCCATGAATCTTAGCTAAATCATCCTTTGAAACATCCATTGGACAGAATTTATAGACATGCTCGCAAATCTCATGATATTCTCTAGAGTCAGTAGTTGCTACCATTAAATATGGTGCGACTAAAACATCTGACCATACCTGATTGATTGCTCTTTGGACCATTCTAAATGCTTCATCAACTTCGCTCACAGTAGTTGCCTCTGAAACAGAAGTAATCGCTACATCAATATTTGGATTCTTAATTATTTTTTTAATTTTTCTAACGACATCTTCACTTGTTTCAAAAGGTCTCAATCTGTAATTGATACCAATCGTTGCCTTCGATGGAAGTACGTTACTTGCTTCACTTCCGTTTGCTTGAGTAAATGCTTGAGTTGTTTTAAACATTGATAATAACTCCCCACCACTCATTTTTGCAATCATCTTCACAACAGGCATAAATAGCCATAAATTAGCGAACAATATTCGAATAGGAAGACTCTTTGAATGTGGAGCTACTGCATTGAATAAATACCTTACAGGATCAGTCATTTTAAGCTTAAATGCTTTACTGTTATTTAATGCAACAACAGCCTTAGACAAATCGGTTAGTGGTGTATTTTTGGGTGGTGTTGATGCATGACCACCTCTAGAAATCGCAGTTAAGGTTATATTTAAATAGCCCTTTTCAGCAATACCTATTACTGCTGTTTTTTCCTTAACACCAGGAAACATTTTAGAGACTATAGCTCCCCCTTCATCTAATACCATATAAGGTTTTACACCGCATGATTTTAAATATTTAACGATTGCTTTAGCAGAGGGTCCTGATATCTCTTCATCGCCTGAGAAAGCCAAATAAAGGTCATTCTTGAATTTTTTGTCCTTACTCAAAATATATTCTACTGACTCTACCACAGCATTTAAGTTGCTTTTCGTATCCAGTGCACCTCGGCCATAAACAGTTGTATCTGATATTAACCCAGAAAATGGATCATGCACCCAATCACCATTGACTGGAACTACATCATAATGAGACATCAAAACGGTTGGAAATTCAGCAGATTCACCTTTAATTTTAAATAGCATACCACGCTCGTGTTCACTATACTCTGCATGCTCTAAAATTAAAGGATATCTTTCCTTAATAAATGCTCTAAATTTTGTAAATTCATTTTCATCTTCATTTGATTTATCATTGCTAGATATTGTTTTATATTGAATCATTTTTGATAAGGATTCAACAACTCTTTTTTCATCAATCTCATGTTTTTTCTTCATTTCTGGAAATTGATTAGGCTTGAACTGAATGGTTCGAACGATGACGATTAAAATGAAAAGAATTGGTATTAGTAATAATGCATACCATTCCATTATTTAATCAACCCTTTCTTATAGAAGATGCGTGCACTTAATAGTGATAGTCCAACTCCTACTGGAACCATAATTCCAACATAACCACCACTACCAGGAACTGCGATAAAGAAAATGATCATAAAGATTAATGGAATAATAGCTACCATGACTCTCTTCATAATATAAACAATACCTAATGCACCAAATAGTGCAGGGATAATATTATCAAATGCTGGCTTTAATGCAGGTGATTCCAAAACAGGTGTTAATGGAATAATAAGCAGTGCACCAATCAAAATAATCAATGTTGTAATAATTGAGCTTGAAGCGACTGCGATGGTTGCTATTACATCACCCTCATCAGTCCCTTTTTCAATCCCTAACGCATCCTGAGCATTAAGCGCTGCAGGAACCTTTAAGCTTGTTAAGTTGCCTGTAACAAATGCTAGATAGCTTGAACCTGTGCCAAGCATCGGAGTGAATGTAAATACTTCAATTGTAGTCACTGGCCAAAATATAATTGCTGTAGCGAAAAAGCCTGGTAAGAAATGAGATAAGGTTGGCCATACTCCGGTGATTAAACTAATAAGAAGAGGAGCACTAATAAATAGAGATAATGCACCAAGCATCCAAATACGTCCTTCATAATGAAGTTGATCTTGATAGTTTCTTTCCATGTTATCTTACCCCCATGCTAGCAATTAATATTGCCATAGCCATTGCACCAACCATGGATAATGGTAGTGCATAGTTCTTTAACCAATCAGCCTTACCCTTTTTAATTAATAATCCAAAGACAATAATCAGTATTGCTGATGTTAAAAATACGATAACACCAAGTATTGAGAAATAAGTTTCACCATCTACAGTCTTTGGAGCTAATATATAGCCTACAAATGCAGAAATCATCCCTAAGAATAACGCATCCATCATAATCTGATTCCATGAATTATCCTTTTCTTTAACTGAATGAATCTTTTGACTATATTTCTTAAAGAAGAATGGAATGATTAAAAGTGGTGGGATACATCCTAGTGTCATTACCCATAAAGCAGTAATCACGATTTCAGGAGTTAAAGTATCTCCAATATTCATATTGAAGACTCCGCTAATTACATTAATTGCTGCTGGAAGCTCATAGGTCACTGCACCTAAAGTTCCTAATCTCATACCAGCGATCATCGGACCAAAGACCTTACTTAAGGCAATCAATCCAATTAATATTGCAATTGAAGGAGCAATACTAAATACCATGGATGATGAAATGGTTTTATTGATCTGTTCTTTAGTGAACCCTAAGAATAATGCTCTTTTTCTTGATTTAATTAAAAAAATGACGGATTGTAAGAGAACATAGAAAAAAATTACACCTATGATCAAATAAACCCACCAAGAATTCAGGAATGCCATGTTATGCACCTCATTTTGTTGTTTTATCTCATTATATACTAAATATAGTTTAATTGTAATTATAGATTTCATAATTTCACAGAATAAGTGAAATCGTAATGAAATCATGTTATATTTAAGTTGACTCATCAACGAATAATAAAGAAGGTGTTTTTTATGAACGAAGCTATAAAATTAAGAAGATCCGTTAGAACGTATTTAAAAAAGCCATTCAATAAAAAAGAAGAAGAGATGCTAAAAAATCTATTAACTGAAACTGAAATAATGAAAGGTCCATTTGGGAATCATGCGAGATTCTTCTATTACAGTACAAATAAAGCTTTTGATGATGAAGCGAAGCGCATCGGAACATACGGGTTTGTTAAGAATGCACCTGCATTCTTTGGTGGTGTCATCAAAAATACTTTCGAGGCTATCATTGATTTTGGCTATTTATTTGAGCACATTATCTTAGAGCTTACGAAGCATGAACTTGGTACAGTATGGCTAGGTGGAACATTCTCAAGAACAGCTTTTGAATCTGAGGTAGGTGAAAATGAAGTCATACCTGCTATATCGCCTGTCGGCTATCCAGAAGAAAAGCTATCCTTGATGGAAAAGGCAATTAGGTTAACGATTAAAGCAGACCGCAGAAAGCCAATTGAAGAGTTATTCTTTATCAATGATTTTGAACACTCTATTCTGGAAAATCATCGCTACATGAAATATTTAGAGCTTGTTCATCTTGCTCCTTCAGCTTCCAATAAGCAGCCCTGGAGAGTTATTGTTCAAGATAATAAATTACATTTTTATCTAGAACGCACTCCAAATTATGCACAATTGGTTCCATTTGTAATGCAAGCATTAGATATAGGGATTGCAATATATCATTTTGAAGCAGGACTAATAGAAGATAAGAAAAACTATATGATTACAAATCTATTTATGCCAAATATTGAAAATAAAGAATATATCATTTCGTTTATCTTAGAATAAATAAAGAGCCTCCGAATTTTCGGAGGCTCAATCTTTATCTTTTACTAACTTTACTTTTTTACTACTCTTACTTTTTTAAGCTTAGCAAATCTAGGTAGTCCATCAACTAGCTTGGCTTTCGATTCACCTTGGATTAATGGTAATGCATAATCTACATAATCTTGAGTTAATCCTTTACCATCAGGTAAAATCCACTCTAGAGGAACCTTTTGTTCTGTATTTGCTGCAAGCTTTAGTGGAAGAAGAACGTATTTGATCTTATAAGGGTTAGAAGATATTCTCTTGAATCCTACCATTTTATCTGATGTTCCACGAACTGCTGCTTGAACCGCTTTTTTGCCAGCATTGAATGCTTCTTCAACGTCGACCTTAGATGCTAAATGAGCTGCTGATCTTTGTAGAAGTGAGAATTCAATTGCTCTAACCTTTACATCAATACGGTTAGCTACTTGCTCAGCAAGAACTGCTGCAGTTCCGCCTAATTGAGCATGTCCAAACGCATCTCTCTTTAATTCTTGATACATTTCAGGAATATATTTTCCTTCTTTAGTCTTTATACCCTCAGATACGGCAACGATAACCTTGCCCTTTTCCTTTAAGTTCTTTTCAACTGCAGTAAAGAATTGTTCGATATCAAAAGGAACTTCTGGTAAGTAAACTAAATCTGGACCTTGTCCCTTATATTGAGCAAGCGCTGCAGCTGCTGTTAGCCAACCTGCATTTCTTCCCATAATTTCAACGATTGTAACCTGCTTAGTATCATAGACTGTCGCATCATGATATAGCTCCATTAATGAAGTAGCTACATACTTAGCAGCACTTGCATATCCTGGAGAATGATCGGTTGCATTTAAGTCATTATCAATTGTCTTAGGTACACCCATGACATTGCAATCATAACCTGATTTCTTAAAGAACTTACTAATCTTATAGCAAGTATCCATAGAGTCATTTCCACCATTGTAGAAGAAATAACGGATATTGTACTTTTTGAACACTTCAAGAAGTCTTTCGTATTCTGTAGTATCCTTTTTAGGATCCTTCATCTTATATCGAACACTACCAATTGCTGAAGAAGGAGTATTTTTTAATAAAAATAGTTCTTCTAAGTCTTCTTGACCAATGTCATAAAATTCTTCATTTAAAACACCTTTAATACCATGTACTGCACCATAAACCGCAGTAATGTTTTCTTGCTTCAAAGCTTCGATGAAAACACCAGCTGCACTGGAGTTAATCACGCTTGTTGGACCACCCGATTGACCGAGTAATGCTGCTCCGACTAAATTCTTCATATAATCACCATTTCTTATCTATTTTTTTAATTTCCACAGGCATTTTACCATAAATGAAGGATATAGAGTAGTTTTTTGTTAAAAAAACGATTTCATAATTTACCAAAATCTATGTAGCATACGTTCATTTTAACTACACATTGTGCTATAATAGTCTTGCAGTACATTTTTTTATGCAGGGGAGTTTAAGAATATGAAAATTGGTGTATTAACATCGGGTGGTGACGCACCTGGAATGAATGCTGCAATTCGTGCAGTTGTTCGCGCAGGAAGTCTCTACGGACATGAGATTTACGGCATCAAAGATGGGTATTCAGGAATGATCAATGATGATATGATTTTACTCAACCATCAAAGTGTTTCTGGCATGCTTGCTAAAGGTGGAACATTTTTAGGCACTTCAAGATCTGCCGAATTTTTAGATGAAACGATTAGACAAGGTGCAGTCAATAATTTAAAAAATAGAGGCATTGAAGCATTAATCGTTATCGGTGGTGATGGAACATATCGTGGCGCAATGGATCTAACCAAAATGGGTCTAAAAACTATTGGGCTTCCTGGCACAATCGATAATGATATCGCAGGCACAGACTTTACCATCGGATTTCATACAGCAGTTGAAACCATTGTTGATGCAATCGATAAATTAAGAGATACTTCAACATCTCATCAACGCTGTTCAATCGTTGAAGTCATGGGACGTCATTGTGGTGATTTAGCTTTATTTTCTGGAATATGTGGTGGTGCTGAATTTATTGTCACACCTGAACATCCAATGAATAAGGAACAGATTATCTCAAGACTAAAAAAACATAAAGAAGAGGGTAGAAGACACGCAATTATCGTCATTACCGAAAATATTCTAAATGTACATGATTTTGCAAATGAAATCACTGATAAATCAGGATTTGCATCAAGAGCTACAGTACTTGGATATATTCAACGTGGAGGTTCACCATGTCCTGAAGATCGTATCTTAGGCTCAAGAATGGGCACCTATGCTGTAGAACTTCTTAATGATGATATTTACGGTGTTTGTGTAGGAGTTAGAGATTCAAGAATGGTACATCTTCCATTTTCTAATGTCGTTGGTCAAAAGAGACCAAAGAATGAAATCTATAATCTAGTTAAAAAAGTTTCATAATCAAACAAAATCATTTATAATGAAATTGATTAAAATATAGAAAGGAAATACATATGACTAAATACGTATATTTATTCAAAGAAGGAAATTCTTCGATGAAGAATTTGCTTGGTGGTAAAGGCGCAAACTTAGCTGACATGACAACACTAGGTATGCCAGTTCCACAAGGATTTACAGTAACAACAGAAGCATGTATCGATTACTACAATAGAAAAAAGGTGATTGCACCTGAAATTATTGAACAAATCTATACTGCATTAGCTGTAACAGAAAAAGAAGCAGGTAAAAAGTTTGGAGACCCTAACGATCCATTCTTAGTATCCGTTCGTTCTGGTGCAAGAGCTTCCATGCCAGGTATGATGGATACCATTTTAAACCTTGGTTTAAATGATATCTCAGTCAAAGGCTTAGCAAAACTTACAAACAACCCTAGATTTGCTTATGACTCATATCGTCGTTTCATTCAAATGTTCTCAGACGTTGTAATGGATATTCCAAAATCAAATTATGAAGAATTATTAGAAGAAATGAAGCACAAGAAAGGTGTCGAATTAGACACTGACTTAGATGCAAAGGATTTAGAAAAATTAGTTGCTGAATATTTAGCTAAATATGAAGAACTAAAGGGTGAACCATTCCCACAAGATCCAAAAGTACAATTAATTGAATCAATTACTGCAGTATTCAGATCATGGGACAACCCACGTGCGAATACGTACAGAAGACTCAATCACATTCCTTATGAATGGGGTACAGCAGTTAACGTTCAAGGCATGGTCTTTGGTAACATGGGTGATGATTCAGGTACAGGGGTTGCATTCTCAAGAAATCCTTCTGATGGAACCAATGAACTATATGGTGAGTATTTATTTAATGCACAAGGTGAAGACGTTGTAGCAGGTATTCGTACTCCAAAACCTATTTCTGAATTGAAGATTGATAATCCTCGTCTATATGATGAATTTTATACAATTGCTAAAAAATTAGAAGCACATTATCGTGATATGCAGGATATGGAATTTACTATTGAACGTGGTAAGCTTTATATGCTACAAACACGTAATGGTAAGAGAACTGCTCAAGCTGCATTAAAGCTAGCTATTGATTTAGTGAATGAAGGCGTATTAACTGAAAAGGAAGCAATCCTAAAGGTTGAACCAGGACAGCTAGATGCATTACTTCACCCACAATTCAATCCAACAGCGCTTAAGGCTGCTAGAGTGATTACAACTGGATTAAACGCATCTCCAGGTGCTGCAACAGGTCGTGTTGTATTTTCTGCAGAACGCGCTAAGGAATTAAAGGCTAAGGATGGACTTCCTGTCGTACTAGTACGTCAAGAAACATCTCCAGAAGATATCGAAGGTATGATCGTTTCATCAGGTATTTTAACTTCACGTGGCGGTATGACATCACACGCAGCAGTTGTTGCTCGTGGTATGGGTACATGCTGTGTTGCGGGTGCTGGTCAAGTACACGTTTATGAATCAAAGAAATACTTTGAAGTGAATGGCGAAAAGTTTAACGAAGGAGATTGGATTTCATTAGACGGATCTACCGGTAAGGTTTATGGCCAAAAAGTAGAAACTCAAGATGCTACAGTTTCTGGAGATTTCGGAACATTAATGGCATGGGCTGACAAGCACAGAGCATTAAAGATCCGTACAAACGCTGATAATCCAAGAGATGCTAAGGTTGCCTATGAATATGGTGCTGAAGGTATTGGCTTATGCCGTACTGAGCATATGTTCTTCGAAGCAGACCGTATTCCTGCAGTGAGAGAAATGATCGTTGCTAAGAATAAGGCTGAAAGAGAAAAAGCTTTAGCTAAATTACTTCCAATGCAAAGAGAAGACTTTATTGGATTATATAAGGAAATGAAGGGTTACGCCGTAACCATTCGTTACTTGGATCCACCACTACACGAATTCGTTCCAACCGCTGAGTCTGATATTAGAGCACTTGCTAAGGAAATGGGATTAGAATTCGAAACTCTACAAAAGACAATCGAAGAACTTCATGAAACAAACCCAATGCTAGGACACCGCGGAGTTAGATTATCTGTAACATATCCTGAAATTGCAGAAATGCAAACAAGAGCTGTTATTGAAGCTGCTATCGCTGTAAATAAAGAAGGTATGAATGTAGTTCCTGAAATTATGATTCCTCTTGTAGGCGATCTTAAGGAATTAAAATATGTTAAGGATGTAGTTGTTGCTACAGCTGAAAAAGTGATTAAGGAAGCTGGCGTTAAGCTAGAATACTTAGTCGGTACAATGATTGAAGTGCCACGTGCAGCAATTATTGCAGATGAAATAGCTAAAGAAGCTGAATTCTTCAGCTTTGGAACAAACGACTTAACACAAATGACATTTGGTTTCTCAAGAGATGATGCTGGTAAGTTCTTAGGCGATTATTATGAAAAGAAAATCTTCGCTAACGATCCATTCGCACATATCGACCAACAAGGCGTTGGTAAGCTAATGAAGATGGCAGTTGAACTTGGACAACAAACAAGACCTGACATTAAATTAGGTATTTGCGGAGAACATGGTGGAGACCCACAATCCGTTGAGTTCTGCCATAATATTGGTTTAACTTACGTTTCATGTTCACCATTTAGAGTTCCAATCGCAAGACTTGCTGCTGCTCACGCAAACATCAAGAACCCTAGAAAATAGTTCTAAAAAATAATTGATTAAGCATATCCGAAAGGGTATGCTTTTTTTAGTTATTGTAAATATTTAACCAATAAAACGTTTTCAATTTTACGAAATATTTAGATTGCACTATATCTATGATATAATACACTGGGATAAAGCGTGTACAAGCATAAAATCATCAAGATGAATGACTTTATAATTCTTGAAAAAAATAAGCATAAAAAGTGTATTTACTACGACTTTTTATGAATCTATAGATCTTTTTTTAGAGGTTTCAGTTAAAAAAACTGACAAATGCACTAGGAGGATTTTATGAACGTATCTGCGTTTATGTATGGAGAAAGTATAATGTTCGTATTTGGAGGACTTGCTCTCTTCATCTTTGGGATCAACATGATGAGTGATTCCCTAAAGGCTGCAGCTGGAAACAAGCTGAAGGCAATTATTGAAAAAACAACGAATACACCACTCAAAGGTATTATCGTAGGTATTCTTTTAACTATCTTGATTCAGTCATCCTCAGGAACGACTGCATTAATGATAGGCTTGCTTAGAGCAGGGTTAATGACCCTTCCTCAAGCAGTTGGAATTATTATGGGTGCAAATATTGGAACAACAGTCACTGCATTCATTATCGGTTTACCTGTAGCAGATTATGGTTTATATATACTTTTCGTAGGTGTCGTGATGTCATTTATGAAAAATAGAAAAGTGCATCACTTCGGTGGAGTACTTGTCGGATTAGGGATGCTATTTGTAGGGTTAAACACGATGTCAGATGGACTTAAACCACTAGCAGCAACCCCAACAGCAGAAGCTATGTTTCAAACATTTTCGAATAGTTGGTTTTTAGGAACTATTTTTGGTACATTATTTACAGCACTTGTTCAATCCTCATCGGCAGCGATTGGGGTATTAGAAAAACTTTACGCACTGAATGCAGAGGGTATTGAAACTATAACTTTACATGGAGCAATTCCAATCTTATTAGGCGCGAATATAGGAACTACAATTACTGCCTTATTAGCATCCATTGGTGGTAATATTGAAAGTAGAAGAGCATCATTTATACACATTTTGTTTAATGTCGTGAGTGCTGTTATTTTCTTAATTATTCTTGTGCCATATGAAGCATTAATTGTTTGGGTTGAAGCAAGATTCCTACAGCCATTCTCTATGCTAACCATCGCATTTGCACATGCATTCCAAAATATCGCAATGACTTTTGTTATGTACTTCTTTATCAAGCAAATGATTTATCTTGCTAAGCTTGTTGTTAAAGATAAGAGTGGTAAGGTTATCCCAGAGGATATGTTTGATGAAAAGATTATCGAGGAATCACCTTCACTCGCATTAGAATTTGTTAAAAAAGCGATTCTATACATGGGATCTATCGTTAAAGACTATTTTGATATAGTTAGAGTTTACAGCTTTAAGGAAAATTCAAAGCTTGTTGAAGAAGGCTTTCAGCATGAAATGATGATTGATACCTATGATCAAAAGCTGCATGACTATTTAATTAAAATCTCAAGAGCAGGATTAGATAAACAAGACTCATTAAAACTTTCAAGAGACTTAGATACCATTAAAGATTTTGAACGTATTGGAGATCATTTAACAAACATCATTCAATTCTTCGAAGAAAGATATCAAGAATCTCAGCTCTTATCGGTAGAAGGAACAAGAGATCTTCATGAATTATATGATGTCATAGGACAAATGCTCGAAGATACATTAAATAGCTTTGAAAATCAAGATGTACTACTCGCAAGAAAAGTAGTAAAAACTGAAGATTTGGTCGATGAACTCGAAGAAAAATTCAGATATAGATATATTGAAAGACTTAAAAATGGTGATATCACCTTCGTTACAGCAGCGAATTTCCCTGATATTCTAGCGAATTTAGAAAGAATCGGTGACCATTTAATGAACATTGTTAGCTCAGTAATTGAACCAATGTACGTTCCACAAAGCATATTAGTACCAAAACCTCACGAAATAGATAAAGATATATAATAAGGAGTTGGTAATCATGTTTGAACTCAAAGCACCATATACACCAAAGGGTGACCAAATTAAAGCAATTGAAACTTTAAAAGATAACTTTGAAAAGAATATCAATGAGCAAGTCCTTTTGGGTGCGACAGGTACAGGGAAAACATTTACGATTGCCAATATCGTCCAGCATCTACAAAAGAAAACCCTTGTGCTCGCCCCAAATAAGACCCTAGCGGGTCAATTATATGGCGAGCTTAAGGCTTTTTTTCCTAATAATAGAGTAGAATACTTTATTTCCTACTATGACTATTATCAACCAGAAGCCTATGTTGTTTCCTCAGATACCTATATCGAAAAGGATTCCTCCATCAATGATGAAATTGATGAATTAAGACATAGTGCAACATCCTCTTTATTAGATAATGAAGATGTAATTGTTGTAGCATCCGTCTCCTGTATTTACGGGATTGGAGACCCAGAAGACTATAAAAACTCTATGATTGCTGTGCGTATTGGTGATGACTATGGAAGAGATAAACTCATCAATAAGCTAGTAGAACAAACCTATCAACGAAACGATATGGATTTTCATAGAGGAACCTTTAGAGTTAGAGGCGATTCAATCGAAGTCATTCCAGCCTATGAAAGAGCGAATGGTATTCGTATTTCATTTTTTGGTGATGAAATAGAAGAAATTAAAAGATTTGATGTCTTAACTGGACAGCCCTTAGAAAGCTTAAACTACGTCACGATATTTCCTGCATCTCACTTCATGACCAATAAGGATAAGCTAAAGGAATCGATTCGTAGAATTAAAAACGAACTTCAGGAGCAAATCGCCTATTTCAAGGGTAATAATTTATTACTAGAGGCTCAAAGAATCGAACAAAGAACGAAATACGATATGGAAATGCTTGAAGAAATCGGAATTTGTAGTGGGATTGAAAACTATTCAAGACATTTATCACTACGTGAAGCTGGTGAAACTCCCTCGACTTTAATTGATTTCTTTGGTGATGACTTTATTATGATCGTCGATGAATCACATGTAACAATCCCTCAGGTTAGAGGTATGTATTTTGGAGACCGCTCCAGAAAAACAACCCTAGTCAATTACGGCTTTAGACTTCCAAGTGCGCTGGATAATAGACCACTTCAATTCGATGAATTTGAAAAGAAATTTTCTAAGGTTATATATTTATCAGCAACTCCTGGTGCATATGAACTAGAAAAGGGATTACCCATCGTTGAACAAATTATACGTCCAACCTATTTATTAGATCCTGAAATTGAAATTAGACCATCCAAGGGACAAATGGATGATTTATACTTTGAAATTAAAAAAAGAATAAGCGCTGGCGAACGTGTTTTAGTTACCACACTTACCATTCGTATGAGTGAGGATTTAACAGCGTATTTTAAACAGCTTGGATTAAAGGTTGCTTATCTACATAGTGAAATTAAATCATTGGATCGTATCACAATATTAAGAGATTTAAGAATTGGTAAATATGACTGCTTAATCGGTATTAACCTACTTCGTGAAGGTCTAGACCTACCAGAAGTTTCACTTGTCGCGATTTTAGATGCAGATAAACAAGGATTCCTAAGAAGTGAAAGGTCACTTATTCAAACGATTGGTAGAGCAGCTAGAAACCAAAATGGTCGAGTCATTATGTATGCAGATAACATGAGTGACGCGATGAATTTCGCAATTAAGGAAACCAATCGAAGAAGAGCGCTTCAGCTTGAGTTCAATTTGAAATATAATGTCGTTCCAGTAACCATTCAAAAGGATATTAGAGATAAAATTAGCGTGCGTGAAGATGTGATTGAAGAAGCTAAGGATTACTCTAAGATTTCGAAGAAGGAAAGAGAAAAGATGACCAGACAGATTGAAGCTGAAATGAAGGCTGCTGCTAAAAATCTTGACTTTGAAAAGGCTGCAGAGCTTAGAGATCTACTATTTGAATTGAAAGCAGAAGACTAATGTCTTCTTTTTTCTAGGGTGAGAAAATGGAAAAAGATATAGAAACAATCAAAAAAATAATTAGAGAAGATTATGACAGAAAAGTCAAAAAATTCAGTGATTTGAATGAATTCAACAAGGTAATTATTATTGGCGATTCGATGGTCGCTTATTTGAATTTAAATAAGTTTGGATTAGCAAAGGAAGTCATTAACCAAGGTATTGCCGGTGATACAACCATCGGAGTTATAAAAAGACTTGATTTGGCAATTCGATTGAAACCATCCAAGGTTATCTTAAGTATTGGATCTAATGATATAGTCTTAACTGATTTAACTCTTCAAGAAACAGTAGAAAATATTATAAAGATCAAGGAAGAAATTGAAGCGAAATCAAATTCAAAGGTTTATGTTATGAATCTCACACCTGTCTTAAGGGATCATGAGATTACAAACATGGATTATGTATCCAGTAGAACCAATGATGATATTAAGAAAATTAACAAGGAACTTAAAAAACAAATTGTTAAAGAGCAATACATCAATATTTATGATGAATTGATTGATAAAGATGGAAGTTTAAACTTAAAATATACAACCGATGGTATACACTTGAATCCAGAAGGATATGAAATATATCTGAATTTTATTCATCAAATCATGAAGCAGTAAAAAGGCTTTTAAGCCTTTCGTTTTAAGGGATTTATAAGTCTAGTTATGGTATCATAGATTTGGAGTTGATTATATGAATGCAAACACGCATTATCAAGCAGGTTTATCCAATTATTTATTAAATACACCAAAGAAAAATATTATGGTAGCTATTGAGCATTTCAATCAGGCTGCTGTTTTAGGTCATGCCGATTCTCACTACTTTTTAGGTCGCTTTTATGGTTTAGGAGATGGTATTTCCTTAGACTTTGTTAAAGCAAGAGAACACTATGAAAAAGGTGTTTCATTAGGCTCTTATAAGTGTGGATATGCCCTAGGCTTAATTTACCATAGCGGTATGGGTGTCGAAAAGGATGAAACAACCGCTAAAGACTATTTTAAACAAAACTACGAAATTCTTTTATCAGAGGCTGAGGGTAAGGACCCTGTTTCAATGCATATCCTAGGAACCTATTTTTACTACGGCTTTTATGTGCAAAGATACATCTTTAAAGCAATCGAATGGTTTATCAAAGCTGCAGAGCTTGGATATAGCGATTCACAATATATGCTTGGTATGATTTATGAAACCATTGGTCATGACGCTAAGGATAAAGAAAAGGCAGCACACTATTACGAGCTCGCGAGTAAGCAGGATCATCCATATGCACAGTATGCCTTAGGCATTAACGCACTTGAAGAAGAAAGATGGAGAGATGCCGTCTTCTATCTTGAAAAGGCTGCAAACCAGCAATATGCACTAGCTTGTTACTCGCTCGCAATGTATTATCATGAAAAGGAACCAAAATTCCCTTTAAAAGCATTTGAATGGTTTATGATAGCAGCAAAACAAAATCATACAGAGTCTCAATATTATGTTGGTCTTTATTATCAAAACGGTAGAGGAGTTCCACATAATATAGAACAAGCGATTTATTGGCTGGAAAAAGCAGCAGTTAAAAAAGAAAAGAATGCTTTATATCATTTAGCAATGATTTTAATTAAACAAGAGATTAAGGATTATCAAACGATTGCTAAATTACTAGAGCAAGCAGCAGCACTTGATCACCCACATGCACAATATAATCTCGCAGTGATGTATCAAAAGGGTGATGGTGTTCCTCAAAACATGCAAAAATCATTTTTCTGGTATGAAAAAGCAGCAAATGCGAATCTTGCAATTGCTCAATATAATTTAGGTATGATCTATTTTGAAGGATCAATTGTTGAAAAGGATGAAGCAAAGGCTAAGGAGCTGTGGCAAAAGGCTGCAGATCAAGGCTTGGAGGCTGCAGTAAAATTAATGCTATCCATTAATAATTACGAGAAATTGCAGAAGTCGTCATGGCAATCCTAAAATATCTATATTTATCTTTCGGTATTATATTATATGTATTTATTAATATCGTATCCTACACGAATCCAAATTTTTCAGGGGAAATGTCTATAAAGATTATTTACAGCACGATTTCATTTGTATTACTGGTTTTGAATTATGCGAGTATTCTTTTCCCTAAGAAGCTATACAAAAAGGATTTTTCTCAATATACGACATACGTCAAGATATCCTTATATTTAGGTGTTATCGTTATCCCACTGATTAGCTTGTACTATACATAAGATAATAAATCAAACAAAAAAGGGTGAAATTTTATTTTCACCCTTTTTCTTATTTGCAGTTTATTTTTTTGCAGAAATTTTAACAATCTCAATTAAGACTTGAACTGCTTTTCTCATTTGATCGATTGAGCAAAACTCCATACGACCGTGGAATTGATATCCACCAGTTCCAATATTTGGACAAATTAAGCCCTCATAGGTTAGTCTAGCACCATCAGTACCTCCGCGAATAGCCTTAGTAAATGGAGTTAGTCCAACATTTTTAACTGCTTGAAGTGCCAACTCAACAACATACATATGATCTTTAATGACTTCATACATATTGAAATAGCTATCTGTGATGTTTAATTCAACTGCTTGATAACCATATTTTTCATTCATGAATTTAGCAATCAATTCAAATTCATTTTTTTGTTCTCTAAATTTCTTCATATCATGATTTCTTATAATGTAATTTGCATGAGCCTTTTCAACCTCACCCTTTAAACCTGTTAAATGATTAAATCCTTCATATTTTTCAGTAATTGCAGGATTTAGGAATACAGGTAGCATCGAATGAAATTCAAATGCTAAATGAAGTGCATTAATCATCTTATTTTTTGCAGATCCAGGATGGATACTTTTACCGATAAAATCGATTTTTGCAGTTGCAGCATTAAAGTTTTCATATTCTATACCACCAACTTCATCTCCATCTGCTGTATATGCGAAATCAGCCTTAAACCAATCATAATTGAAGTGGTCAGCACCTTCACCTATTTCTTCATCAGGAGTAAAGCAGACATAAATATCTCCATGCTTTTCATTTGGATTCGCTACAAAGTATTCAACAAGCTCCATAATTTCAGCGACACCACATTTATCATCAGCACCTAAAAGTGTGTTTCCATCAGTGACGATAATATCTTCACCAATGACTCTAGATAGACTTGGATATTTACTTGGTTCCATAGATAGCTTATCATTTAATTGAATGACAGATCCATCATACTTATCAATAATTCTTGGATTTACATCCTTACCAGGTGCATCAGGCGAAGTATCGACATGCGCGACAAACCCTATCGCAGGCGCGCCTTCCATATTCTTATTGATTTTTGTATAGACATAACCAAAATCATCTAAGAATGCATCTAAGCCTAAATCCTTTAGTTCCTTAACGAGAATTCTACTCAAATTCTTTTGTTTTTCTGTTGATGGATGGGTTCCAGTTTCATGATCTGACTGTGTATCCACCTTCACGTAACGTAAAAATCTTTCAATTAATCGATCCATATTTTGATAACCTTCCTTTTCTAAGTCATATTATAACGCATAAATCACATAAAATACAGTAAATGATTGAAAAAATTAAGCACAAAATTAATTTTTTTAATATTTTTGCATAAAAAGTGTTGACAAATCAATTGTAAATGAATATAATTAAGGTGTGAATTAAAAAAATTAACAAAGGTGTGATGAAATTGACAAAAAATGAAGTGCTCACTCAATTGAGTAACAAAGAGATATCTAAAAAGGAAGCATACAAGTTACTCTATGGTGAAACGAAACAAAGAAAGCCTAGAAGAGCTCATTTTCTAAAAGTGAAGATTAGAGTTCCCGATGAAGGACCAGCTAATTTCTTCCTAGGTCTCATCCTATTTTTTCCAATCCCTATGTTTTTAGTAAGAATGGTTCTTAGAAGATTTGTAAAGGATGAAGTTACAGAACAGTTTCAAATGTCTAAAGCAGAATTAATTCGATTGGTTTCAATTAGAGGAGTAAAAATTAAAGTCAATACACACACAAATGAAAAAATTTATGTGAGAACATTCTAAAAGGAGAAATAAAACTATGAAAGAAAAAAACAAAGTAAACCCAGTATTATCCACTTGCCCAGTTTGTAAACATGAACTCAGAGTAGCTAGATTACATTGTGACTATTGCGAAACGACCATCGAGGGGTCCTTCACATTATCAAAGTTCAATTATCTAGAAACTGAAAAATTATATTTTATTGAGATCTTTATCAAAAACAGAGGAAACATTAAGCAAATAGAAAAAGAGTTAAATATTAGTTATCCAACTGTTAAAAAGATGTTAGACGATGTCATTGTCGGTCTAGGATATTCAGTAGAAGATGATGATGCAATGTTTACAAAAGAAAAAGAAGAACCAAAAAGTGCTTTGAAGCAAAGCATCCTAGATAAGATCGAAAAGGGAGAAATGACAGTACAAGCTGCATTAGAACTCCTAAACAAAAAGAAATAGTATAAAACCACAAAGGAAAGGTGAATGAATATGTCAAAAGAACAATTAAGAGAAGAAAGAATGAAAATATTAGATTTACTCGCTAAAGGAGTCGTTTCAGCAGAAGAAGCTGAAAAACTACTTGGAGCGATGAACACGCCAGAAGCCAATTTTGGTGAACAAATTGTAGTACCAGGAGTCCCAAGCAAGAAGTTTCCATTTAGAATGCTAAGAATTTATGTAGACTCTAAAGATGGAGATGTTGTCAAGATCCAAATTCCAATCGAATTTGCTAAGCTTCTCAAAACTGGCAAGTTCAATGTTAACTTACAGCAATCAGATATCGATATTGATGCTATACTAGATATGATCAATCAAGGATTTGTTGGAGAATTAGTCAATGTTGAATCTGCTGATGGTGACATCGTTAAAATTGTTGTTGAATAAGTCAATTTGCAATAATTGAATCAATTAAACAATAAGACGGGAAATCCGTCTTATTGTCATGTATGAGTTTATGCTTGATGTATAACTTACTCGAAGAAGGAGAAACACCATGCTATTCGGGAAACACTTTAGAAAGTACTATTTAAAATATAGCTTGTTCTTTTTAGTTGGAGCGGCTGTTTTAATATTTGTTGACTGGGTCCAACTTGATATTCCAATGCTTGTAGGACGTATTATTGATACCTTAAAATCAGGTAGTGCAAGTAGTGAGTCTATTGAAGCAGCGATCTTAAGAATTGCATCACTAGCAGTCATGATCACTGTTGGTAGATTTTTATGGAGATATACTATCTTTGGAGCATCTAGAAGAATTGAATATCATTTAAGAAATGAGATGTTTGGCCAAGCGACTAAGCTATCACAAAGCTTTTATAGTCAAGAAAAGGTCGGAGGCTTAATGACTCACTTCATTAATGACCTAGAAGCTGTTCGTATGTCATTCGGTCCAGGGATTTTAATGCTCGTTGATGGTTTAACATTAGGTGGCTTTGCATTATATAGAATGGCTAACTTGAATGCTAGACTTACATTTTATGCAGCAATCCCAATGGTTTTATTAACAATCATTTTAGTATTTATTAGAAAGGTTATTTCTAAAAAGTTTAAGGAACGCCAACAAGCGTTTGAGAATTTAAGTGACTTTACTCAAGAAAACTTTTCTGGTATTACAGTTATTAAAGCATTCGTTAGGGAATTAAAGGAAGCAATGTTCTTTAATAAGAAGAATATGGAGCTTTACGATAAAAATTTAAAATTTATTAAATACATTATTATAATTAATATTGCAGTAGGTATCGCTTTAAATATCGTGATCTTGTCAATCCTATTGTTTGGTAGTTATCTTGTCATCTACGGTGGAGCAAATGGCTTTACTGCGGGACAATTAACAGAATATTTAAGCTATTTCTTCGCACTTATTTGGCCAACCATGGCAATCTCACAATTTATTCAAATTCAAAGTCAGGCTAAGGGTAGTGCTGATCGAATTGGTAAATTTTTAGACCGAGAAATTGAAATTAAAGATAGCGAAAATGCGATTGTCAATGATAATTTAAAGGGTTCAATAAAGGTAGATAACTTAACATTCCAATATCCCGATGGATCTTCACCAGTTTTAAATAATGTCTCATTTGAAATTAACCAGGGTGAAATGGTTGGGGTTTTAGGTCGTACAGGAAGTGGTAAGAGTAGCTTAGTAGATCTATTACTACGTATCTATAACTTAGATAAAAATCAAGTTTATATCGATGGCATCGATATTATGGATTTATCGATTCATTCCGTTAGAAACGCGATAGGATATGTCCCTCAGGATAATTTCTTATTCTCGGATACAATTACAAATAACATTGGCTTTGCCTTAGAAAATCCGACTGAAGATATGGTTGTTGAATCAGCAAAGCTAGCAGATGTCTATGAAAATGTTTCCGAATTTAAGGAAGGCTTTGAAACGATGCTTGGTGAACGAGGTGTAACGGTATCTGGTGGTCAAAAACAAAGAATATCGATTGCACGTGCATTAGCTAAAAATCCAGAAGTACTCATATTAGATGATTCAGTTTCAGCAGTAGATACTAAAACTGAGGAAGCTATCATTAAAAATCTTCACCGGATTAGAAAAGGAAAAACAACTATATTTATTGCACATCGAATTTCAACTGTTAAAAAGATGGATAAAATCATTTTACTTGACCAAGGAAGAGTTGTAGCAATTGGTAATCATCAACAATTGATGAAGACCTCTGAGCTATATCAAGATATGGTTAAGCGTCAAACATTAGAAAATCTAGTTCAAGGAGGTGGAGTACAGCATGAAGGACTTTAAGGACAACACCCGTGAACGTAGTGACAAAGAGGTATTAAGACGTCTTGTAGGCTATATGAAGCCTTATTGGAAGGAATTTATAGTCATTTCTTTATTGTTATTAATTTCCTTAGCAATCCAATTGTTACCTCCATTCTTAATTGGTAGAACAGTGGATACAGTCAGTGATCCAATATTATCTAGGGATGAAAAGATTCAGTACATGATTTTACTGAGCATCTTCTTTATCATCGCACTAGCAATAGGTAATTTTGTTCAATATATTCAAAACATCATGCTACAAAAGGTTGGTCAAAAGACAGTTGTTACATTAAGAAATGAAGTTTTCAATCATATCGAGAATCTTTCAATTGGTCAAATCAATCAAGTCCCTGTAGGGAAGCTTGTTACTAGAGTAACCAATGATACCAATACGATTAGCGATATGTACACCAATGTAGCAATTAATCTAGTTAAAAATATGCTCTATTTAGTTGCAGTACTTGTTGTATTATTAATTATTAGCATTAAAATCACTTTATACTTAATGCTTGTTATTCCTGTATTATTATTCGCAACCTATTTATTCAGAAAGTTTTCTAGAGCATCCTATCGAAGAGTTCGTGCAAATGTCTCTGAGGTCAATGCATTTTTATCAGAAAATCTATCCGGTATGAAGGTCACTCAAATTTTCAATCAAGAAACAAAGAAAAGAAGAGAATTTAAAGGACATAGCTTAAAGCTAAGAAATAGCTATCTACAAGAAATACTAGTATTTGGTATTTATAGACCAATCGTCTATGCATTATCGATGGTTGGAGCTGTGATTGCACTTTATTTAGGATATCAAGAAGTTATGGCAGGTATCTTAACAGCAGGTATCCTATTCACCTATTATACCTATGTAGGTGACTTCTTTGAACCAGTTCAGCAGTTAGCTGAACAGTTTAATACACTTCAAAATGCCTTTGCAAGTGCTGAAAAAGTATTTGACGTATTGGATACAAAACCAGATATTGTTGATCAAGAGGATGCAATCGAATTAGAAAGATTTAGTGGAGCAATCGAATTTAGGGATGTATGGTTTTCCTATCTTCCAGATGAATGGGTTTTAAGAGGTGTATCCTTTAAGGTCAATCCAGGTGATACAGTAGCCTTTGTAGGTGCAACCGGTTCAGGTAAAACAACAATCCTAGGATTAATTGTTAGAAACTATGAAATTCAAAAGGGTCAAATTTTAATTGATGGTATTGATATCCATCAAATCAAGCGCTCAAGCTTGAGAAAGCATATCGGTCAAATGCTTCAGGATGTATTCCTATTTAGTGGAACTATTGAAGAAAATATCACGCTACGTGATGACTCAATCACGAAGGATGAAGTGATTCATGCATCCGAATATGTTGGAGCGAATACATTTATTGATAAGCTTCCTGAAGGATACAATCACGTTGTTTTAGAAAGAGGAAACAATTTTTCTAGTGGACAACGTCAATTGATTTCATTTGCTAGAGCACTCGTTTATAAGCCTAGCCTAATGATTTTAGATGAAGCAACAGCAAATATTGATAGTGAAACCGAAGAGTTAATTCAAGAATCATTAGAAAAAATGATGAACATCTCAACGATGTTAATCGTTGCCCATAGACTTTCAACCATTCAGCATGCCGATAAGATTATCGTGATGCAAAAGGGTGAAATCAAGGAAAGTGGAAGTCATCAAGAGCTACTTAGACAAAAGGGCTTATATTACAATCTTTACCAGCTTCAATATGATGAAAAGGAAGCTACAACTGAAATATAAAAGGTAAATTAAGGAGATTTTTAATAGTCTCCTTTTTATTCGTTTGATATATTAACTAAAATCCCTTACAATAGATATGAGAAAAGAGGTAATGTTATGCTAGAAAAAGATATATTACAAAGACTATTAAATGAAGCAATGACAACAGGTGCTGATTTCGCAGAAATCTATTTAGAAGACACCAAATCATCAATGATTCGAGTGATGAATGGCGATGTAACATCCATAGATAGAGGAAATGTATTTGGTGCAGGTATTAGACTAATTTTAGGTCTTGATGAGGTTTATGGATATACCAATCAAATATCCGAGGATGCAATCCTAACAATTATTAAGAATTTGAGAGCATCATTTCATTCGACTCCTATTCAAGCAAAGCCTTTAGGAGCGAAAAAACCATTTCAGTATCTCATCAAAAAGCCAATGCATAAGGTTCCTGTCAAAGTCAAAACAGATCAGCTTCAAGAGCTTTCTAAAATCATGAGTGCGAAGGATAAAAGAATTGTTCAAGCAGTTGCTGTTTTAGTTGAGAATGAACAAAATGTTTTGATTGCGAATTCAGATGGTATTTATCAAGATGATATAAGAACTTATACAAGATTAACATTGATGTCAGCAGCAGAAGAAAATGGATTAATGCAACAAGCATATGAAAGTCCAGGACGTCATATGGGCTATGAGCTACTAGATGAAATAGATTTCAAAACACTCGCTGATGAGGTTGCTACTTCGGCAATTACTTTATTATCAGCAGAAGAAATGACACCACAGGTTATGCCAGTCGTACTTCATAATGGATTTGGAGGAGTTATTTTCCATGAAGCATGTGGTCACCCACTTGAAGCAACTGCGGTTGCTAAAGGATTATCACCATTCGCGAATAAGCTGGGTGAAAGAATTGGTAGTGATAAGGTCACTGCCTATGATGAAGGCGACTTAGATGGTGAATGGGGTAGTCTTAACTTTGATGATGAAGGCATGAAAACTCAGAAAAATCTATTAATAGAAAACGGAATTTTAAAGGGTTATTTAATCGATTATCGGAATGCTAGAAAAATGAAGATGGATCCAACAGGATCTGGAAGAAGACAATCCTATAAATTCTCACCAACCTCGAGAATGAATTCAACCTATATCGCGAAGGGTACAGATAAGTTTGAAGATATTATAAAGGATACAAAATATGGATTATTTGCTAAAAAGCTAGGTGGTGGTACGGTTGTACCAGCAACTGGTGAGTTTAACTTCGCAGTTCAAGAGGGATATATGATTGAAGATGGCAGGATAACTAAGCCTGTAAGAGGAGCGATGCTCATCGGTCATGGTAAGGATATTTTGTTTAAAATTGATAGAGTATCCGATAATCTATCATTTGGACAAGGCATGTGTGGTTCAATATCTGGAAGTATTCCAGTTGATGTTGGTCAACCATCAATCCGTGTATCAGAAATGACCGTCGGTGGTTCAGGAGGTAAGAAATAATGTTTAAAAAATGGATAGCATTAGGCTTATCAAAGGGAATTACTGATCTTGAAATATTTGCAGTTCAAAGTCAAAGCTTGAAGCTTTCAGTATATCAAGGAAAGCTTGATCAACACGTTCAAAGTAATGTTGAATCGGTAACGATTAGAGGAATTTATGACAGTAAGCTTTCAACAGTTCGCTTTGAAAATCTATCAGATGAAAATGCAGCATTGATGCTAGATGAGCTGATAGAAAATGCAAAAGCACTTACTGTAGTAGAACCAGCAATCATTTATGAAGGCTCAAAGGAATACCCTGTGGTTAAGGATGAACTGTTCGATTTCTCAGCAGTTGATGTAACAAAGAAAATCCAATTATTACTCGATTTAGAAAAATACATATTAGAGAATAAGCTCACAAGTCAGGTTCAAACATCTCTATATCAAGAAGTAGATACTAAGACAACCTTAGTCAATTCAAAAGGATTAAACCTAACAAGAAGAAATCGATTCGCATACGCATATGCAATTGCTGTCCTTGGAATAGATAACGATATCGTGACATCCTATGATGTTAAGCTAGCTAAATCCTTTGATGAATTTAACGCTAGAGAAATGGCAAATGAAACCGTACAAAAAGGAATTATCAAATTAGGGGGAACCTCTATACCTTCAGGTGAATACCCAGTCGTATTTTCTAATGAAATGTTTTCAGATTTAATCGAAGTATTTTCTCCTGTTTTTTCAGGAGAAGCTGCCTATAGAAAGCTTACTCAATTAAAGGATAAAGTCAATCAACAGATTGCAGGAAAAGAAATTAATATCATTGATGACCCACTATCAGATTTAGCTTATTTTAAAAATCCTTTTGATGATGAAGGGGTCGCATGTAAAAAAAGATATGTTATCGAAAATGGCGTCTTTAAGGGATTTAATCACAATCTTAAAACAGCAAAAATATTTAATGAAGAACCAACTGGTAATGGATTTGGTGGAGGTATATCCTCTACGAACTTATACCTAGAACCAACCAATTTATCCTTTGATGAAATGATTAAGCCAATTGAAAAAGGAGTTTATATTACTTCATTAATTGGACTTCATGCAGGTGTTAAAACAGTTTCAGGAGCTTTCAATTTACAGGCATCTGGACAAATGATCGAAAGTGGGAAATTAACTAAAGCTGTCAAAATGATTGTAGTTTCAGGTAACTTCTTTGAAATACTAAATCAGGTTTCAGGAATATCATCTGACCTTAAATTTAACACTTCAGGAACAGGTAGTCCATCGGTATTTATTAAGTCATTAGTTATAGGAGGAGAATAATAATGTTTGAAGCAAACGAAGATCGTTATCAAAAAATGATATATCGTAGATTAGGAACAAGTGGGCTAAAACTCCCTGTTTTATCCATGGGTTTATGGCAAAACTTTGGTGCGGATAATGACTATGAAAAATGCTATGAAATTATTAAAGAAGCATTCAATCATGGGATTACGCACTTCGACTTAGCTAACAATTATGGTCCACCTCCAGGATATGCAGAAAGCATGTTTGGAAGAATGCTTAAGGATGGTTTAATGAAGTACCGTGACGAATTAATTATTTCTACGAAGGCTGGATATGGCATGTGGGCTGGTCCATATGGCGACCTTGGTTCTAGAAAATATTTGATGGCCTCAATCGATCAATCCTTAGCAAGACTAGGTATTTCATACGTTGATATTTTTTATCACCACCGCTTTGATTATGATACTGACCTAAGAGAAACCATGCTAGCATTAAGAGATATAGTATTACAAGGAAAAGCATTATATGTTGGACTTTCTAACTATAATAGTGAACAACTCAAAAGAGCTTCAGCAATATTAAATGAGTTGAATGTTCCATTTGTAATCACTCAACCGTCCTATAGCATGCTCAACAAATGGATTGAAAAGGATAACCTATTAGAAACACAATATAGCTTAGGTGGCGGAACCATTTGTTTTTCTGCACTCCAACAAGGTCTATTAACTAATAAATACATCAATGAAATTCCTGAGGACTCAAGAGCAAAAAATCCTAATTCAATGTGGTTAAAGGAAAAAGATATTACTCCAGAGTATAGAGCAAAAATGAAAAAGCTTGATGTGATTGCTAAAAATAGAAATCAATCGATTGCTCAACTCGCACTCGCATGGACGTTACGAAATGAGAAAATGACATCAACACTGATCTCAACATCAAAAATTTCTCAGCTTTATGAAAACCTTGAAACACTCAAGCATCTTGAGTTTACTAAAGAAGAACTTAACGCAATTGAAGATGCTTTAAAGTAAACCAAAAGACCGATTTTTATCGGTTTTTTCTTTTTTCTATTGACAATTAGATTTTATAGTGCTAAACTTAACTTGGTTTTAAGGCATACCTGAAAACTAGAAAGAATTTGGTGATTATAATGCTAACTTGGTTTATGGGCTTAGATGGTTGGGTACAAGCATTAATCGGAACATTATTTACATGGGGATTAACAGCGCTTGGTGCTGGTCTTGTTTTCTTTTTCAAAAACATCCAGCGTGATATATTTAATTTAATGCTTGGTTTCGCATCAGGTGTTATGATTGCAGCAAGCTTTTGGAGCCTACTTGCTCCTGCTATAGAAATGGCTGATGAGCAAGGAGCTATTTCATGGCTTGTTGTTGCTATAGGTTTTGCATTAGGTGGAATTTTCTTATTCATCGCAGACAAAACAGTTCCTCATATGCATTTTGGCTTCAATCATGATAAAGAAGGTTTACCCACAAAATTAAAAAGAAATATTTTATTAGTTTTTTCTATCACACTACATAACATACCTGAAGGTTTAGCAGTTGGTGTAGCATTTGGTGCTATCCAATACATTTCAGGTGATCCACTCGCTGCAACACTATCTGCAATTGGTCTAGCAATAGGGATTGGTATTCAAAACTTTCCAGAAGGTGCAGCAGTTTCCATTCCTCTTAGACAAGAGGGGATGTCTAGAAGAAAGGCATTCATGTATGGACAAGCATCTGGCTTAGTAGAACCTATAGCTGGGGTATTTGGAGCTATTTTAGTGACCTACGTAAGTGTTATACTTCCTTATGCATTAGCATTTGCTGCAGGAGCAATGATTTATGTTGTTGTTGAAGAACTAATTCCAGAAGCACAGCAAAAACAAACTCCAAAGGGTGCACACTATGCAGTTTTAGGTGTGATGGTTGGATTTATTATAATGATGATGCTAGATGTAGCATTAGGATGAAAAAAAGAGGTGAGTTATTTTGAATAGGGCGGAAGAAGATTATATAAAAATGATTTATGAGTTAACCGTTGAAAAAGATCTTTTAATGATCAAAACCAACGAACTATCTGAACGCTTCGGATTTTCTGATCAAAGTGTCAATGAAATGATCAAAAAACTTGAGGTTAAGCATCTTGTATCATTTGTTCCCTACAAGGGAGTCTCTTTAACTTCTAAGGGTAAGTCGGTTGCTATTCGAATGATTCGAGCACACCGTATTTGGGAAGTCTTTTTAACACAAAAATTAGGGTTTTCTTGGGAGAGTGTACATGAGGATGCAGAAATGCTCGAGCATGCAACAAGCCCTGAGGTTCTTGAAAGTCTCTATAAATATTTAGGTAGTCCAAAATTTTGTCAGCATGGTAATCCAATTCCTGATTTAAAGGGTAAAATGGAAAAATCAGCGACACTATCTTTAGATGAACTTGAAAAGGGTGAGGTTTTCGAAATCACTAGAGTTCTTGATGTTAAGGAACTTCTCGTCTTCTTAAATGAAAATGAGATTAAATTACATGATCGATATGAATTGATTGAAAAAGATAGTTTTAATGGAATGATTAAAATCAAAGATCAAGATAGGACAAAGATTATCAGTATAAAAACTGCAAAAATGCTCTTTGGACATCGGTTTAACTCATAAACACCAATCGATTTGGTGTTTTTTCTTAAGAAAGATAAAGAAAATCCGTGTTAAAATAGAAGAAATGGAAAGGGGTAGTACAATGCTAAAAGATATGGTTCAACATGCAAATGACCAAGTACTAAAGGAATATTTAGAAGATATTCATGCCCATGATCTGTCTGAGCTTTTTGTTGATTTATCCAAAGAAGAAAGACATCGTGTCTATGTTCTATTAGGTAATGAAAAGCTTGCAGATCTTGTTTCCTATTTAGATGCTGAAGAGGCTGCTGAAATTATCGTTGAGTTTGATATCAATAGACAAAAAGAAATTGTTGAAATGATGGAACCAGACGATGCAGTTGACATGATTCAAGAGCTTGAGGAAGATGATCAGGAAGAGCTTCTTGAGATACTTGGTGAAGAATCAGAAATTGCGCAGTTAATCAGCTATGATGAAGATGAAACAGGATCCGCAATGACAACACTCATGGTTGTAGTTACTCCAGATATGGATGTAAAACAAGCAACCAAAAAAGTGATTAAAGAGGCTGCTGATGTTGAATCAATTTCTACGATTTTCGTAGTTGATCAACAAGGTATATATTTAGGAGTTGTACCTCTTAAGGTTCTACTTAAGGCAAAAACACCCTTAAACATTGAAGAAATTATGGAAGAGTATCCATTTGCATATGATAAAGAATCTATTGAACACACTGTTCAAGCAATTAGAAATTATGCGATTTATGAGCTTCCAGTAGTCGATGAGAATCGAAAGCTTCTTGGGATGATTACATTAGATGACGCATTAGATATTTACCAGGAGGAAGCACAAGAAGACTTTGAAAAGCTTGCAGGTCTACCAGAAACGATTGAGGATAGTGGACCAGTTCGTACCGCTTTCCATAGACTTCCATGGCTACTTACATTACTTCTTATTTCAGTACCTATTTCATTAGTTACTCATTCTTTTGAGCAGGTTTTAGCTGCTGTAGCTATATTAGTGGTTTTTCAGCCTTTAATTTTAGACTCTGCAGGTAATGTTGCAACACAAACACTCGCCGTGACTTTAAAAATGTTTTCTACCAATGAAAAGGGATTAATTCGTAACTCATATCGAGAAATTTTAACTGGCTTAATGAATGGATTTGCTATTGGACTTGTTGCTTTTATCATGACACTTGTCTTTGCATATTTAAATACGTCATTGACACAAAACCCATTTTTAATAGCATTTGTTGTAGGTTTGTCCTTATGGCTAACATTATTTTTAGCCCCAATAGTGGCTATATTGATTCCATTAACACTTAGATTTCTTAAATTCGACCCTGCTGTTGCATCAGGTCCATTTATAACTACGGTTATAGATGTTGCCGCATTGATCATTTACTTTGGTCTTGCTGGCATGATGTTGGGGGTGTAATCATGAAAAAAATAAATTTTAAGAGCTCAGATAACGCATTAAGAAAACATTTTAAATCAATGTTTGCGTATGATATTGCAGTGATGTTTAATGATTTTGATCAGGATGAAAGAAAACGCCTTTTATCGCTTATTAACTTAGATAAAATTGCAGATATATTTGTTGAACTCGATACTGAAGATCAATTAGAATTACTTGAGATACTAGAACCTGTTAGAAGAAAATCACTTTTAAAAACACTCGAAAACGATGATTTAAAGGAGTTTATTGAGAGTTTAGAAGAGGATAAACAAAAAGAGATAATCGCGCTTTTACCAATGGTTAAGGCAAAGACAATCCAGTTATTAATGACTTATGAAGAGGATACAGCAGCATCCATTATGACTACTGATTTTCTAACCATTAGTAAGGATGCTTCAATTAAAGAAACAACGAATAAGATCACAACAACTTCTACAGAAAATGATTATATCGATACCATCTTTATTCTTGGTGATGATAAAAGAATTGAGGGTATTGTTGACTTAAAAGAATTAATCAGAGCTAGAAGTAATCAGCTTCTCGAAAACATTATGATGGACGACTTTCATTTTGTATATGAAGATGAATCCATTGAAAAAGCGATTGAGACGATTCAGGATTATGACAGAAATGCAATTCCAGTGCTTGATCGTGATGATCATGTCATCGGGATTATTACTGCGGATGACATCTTTGATGAAATCATTGAAGACACTGAATATGATTATCAAAAGATGGCATTATTAAGTGACCATGAATCAACATCAAGTGCTTTTAAAAGAACAAAGCAAAGATTACCATGGTTAATGTTAGCTGTTGTACTTAATTTACTGATCGCATCATTTCTATCCATATTTGAAGCGACCATTGCACAGGTTACAGCACTTGTTCTATTCCAACCACTGATTTTAGGGATGGCAGGAAATATTGGTACACAATCACTTGCGGTTACTATTTTAGGACTTCATTTAAAGGAAATCGATACAAAATCTCTACCTAAGGCACATGTAAAAAAAGAAGTACTTATTGGTTTTATGAATAGTACATTGCTTGCTATCGCATCATTTGGATTTGTTACAATGTTTCTATCCATATTTCCTACAATAGGTTCACAGCTACCTATTGAGATTGCATTTGTTGTCGGAATAGCTATTTTTTCTTCAATGTTTATCTCAGCAATCATCGGAGTATTAATACCGATTGTTTTGACAAAATACAAACAAGATCCATCTGCTGCAGCTGGTCCAATCATTACAACAATCAATGATATTGTAGCGCTTGTAATCTATTTTGGAGTAGCAACCATTGTCTTCTTGTGAGAATGTGGGATTTCACAAAGTGAAGTCCCTTTTATGTTATAATAATAGAAAAGAATTAAGTATAAGGAGAGAATATGGAAAACTACATTAAAGTGTATGAAGCAACAAGAAAGAAATTAAAGGCATATCAATATTTTGGATGGTTGATGAGCTGGGATCAAGAAACTGAAGCTCCTGAATTATCTGTTGTTCACCGCACGAAGCAATACCAAGTCTTGGCAGAGGAAATGTATATGCTACAGGCGGATCCAAAATATGTAGAAGCAATCGAAAAGCTCTATGAAATGAAGGATCAATTAGATCCAGAATTTAGAGTTGAAATTAAGAATGAATTTAAAGACCTTAGATTAGTTAAAAAAGTTCCTAAGGATGAATTAATAGCTTATCAAGTTTTAACTTCACAGGCATCACAAATTTGGGCAAAGGCTAAGAATGAAGATAATTTTGAAGCCTTCGCACCAACCCTAGAAAAAATTGTTGAATTCAGTAGAAAATTTGTAAAATATCTTGAAACAGATGAATTAAAGGGCTATGATATTTTACTTGATATGTTTGAAGAAGGCTTTGGTGTTAAGGAATATGATTTATTCTTTAATACATTAAAGGATGAACTCGTTCCATTTGTTTTAGAAGTAACAAAAACAAAGGAAAGATTTCCAAGACGATTAACTAAATCAGTTTGGCCAATCGATAAACAAAAGGAATTTTCTGAATATTTACTAGATGTATTTGATTATGATAGAAAACGTGGATTACTTAAAGAAAGTGCACATCCATTTACTTCAGGTGTAAGTACCTCAGATACAAGAATCACTACACATTATCATGAGGATAACCCAGTGTCTGCTATTTTTTCTACGATTCATGAAATGGGACACGGTATTTATGAATTGCAATGTGATCCTAAATATGATGATACCTTCCTACATGGTGGAACATCATTAGGTATCCATGAGTCACAATCCAGAATGGCTGAAAATATGCTTGGACGCTCTCTAGCATTTTGGACAGTACATTATCCAAAACTTGTTGAACTATTCCCAAAACAACTTAAAGATATTCCCGTTGAAATGTGGGTTAGATTCATTAATCAAGCTGAAAGATCACTTATTCGTATTGAAGCAGATGAGTTAACCTATTCATTACATATTATGGTGCGTTATGAAATTGAAAAGCAATTGATTAGCGGAAAGCTCAAGGTTAGAGACCTTCCTAAAAAGTGGAAGACTTTAATGGGTCAATATGTAGGCGTTAAACCCAAGACAGATAAAGAAGGTGTCTTACAGGACATTCACTGGTCAGGTGGTATGATTGGTTATTTCCCAACCTATGCACTCGGCTCAGCATATGCAGCACAAATCTATGAATCAATGAATCTAGATTTTAATATTGATGATGCACTTCGCAATAATGACATTAAAAAGATTAATGCTTGGAATAAAGAGCATATTCATCAATTCGGTCGCTCAAAATCACCAAAGGAAATATTAATGATCGCGACAAAACAAGAGTTTAACCCACAATATTATGTCAATTATTTAAAGAAGAAATTTAACAAGTAAAAAGGAATGTGAAATAGAAATGCTCTCGATTCGATCACTTTATAACGTCGGATATGGCCCATCAAGCTCTCATACGATGGGTCCTGCCAAGGCTGTAAAAATGATTAGGGATGAATATCAAGACCTTGATCATTATGAAATAACGCTTTACAATTCTTTAGCCTTGACTGGAAGAGGGCATTTAACAGAGGAAGCCATCAAGGAGTCACTAGGACATTGTCCTGTGACTTTTTTGACTTCAATTGAATTAGGTAAGCATCCCAATACCTTAATGATTAGAGGATTTAAGGAAAATCAGCTAATTGTAGAAAAGGAAGTTCAAAGTGTTGGTGGTGGAAGAATTCTTTTTGTTGGACAAGAGGATTATGAAAAACCAATTTATCCCCATAAAACCTTTAAGGAAATAAAAAAATATTGTAAGGATCATAAAATGAATCTTGCAGATTATGTCTTTATGGTTGAGGGTGAAGGGTTCCATGATTTTTTGGAAGGCATTTGGGAAGCGATGAAGGCATCGATTATGAAGGGTATTTCAACAAAAGGAACACTACCAGGACCCTTGAAGCTTAAGAGAAAAGCACCATCCCTATATGCTAGAGATTCTGAAAGAGAAGCTATAGAAATCACTGAAAATAGATTGGTTGCTAGCTATGCATTCGCTGTCAGTGAAGAAAATGCTTCAGGAGGAATTATCGTTACAGCTCCGACCTGCGGTGCTTGTGGTGTATTACCAGCAGTTCTTTATTACATGCATGAAAAACATGATGTCGTCAATAAAGAGCGTATTTTAAATGGTTTAGCTGTTGCAGGATTAATTGGTAATTTGATTAAGCATAACGCATCTATTTCTGGTGCAGTTGCAGGATGTCAGGCAGAGATAGGTAGTGCATGCGCTATGGCTGCTGCAGCACATGCAACACTATTTAATCTATCCATGGATCAGGTGGAATACGCAGCTGAAATCGCAATTGAGCATCATTTAGGACTGACGTGCGATCCGATTAACGGATACGTACAAATTCCTTGTATAGAAAGAAATGCGGTTGCCGCACTGCGTGCAATCGATGCTTGTGGACTTGCATATTTTTTAACAGACTCAAGAAAGATCTCTTTAGATATGGTGATTCAAACCATGTATCAAACCGGTCTTGATATGCATTCGTCCTATAAGGAAACCTCACAGGGTGGACTCGCGTTTTACTTTAAGGAGGAAGAAGATGTTAACTGTTGGTAATGTAATTAGAGGAGTTGCTGTTGATCTAGACTATCAGGGGCAAGGTGTTGTTAGACATGATAATTATGTCATATTTGTAAAGGGCTTAATTGATGGTGAAGAAGCAGAAATCAAAATAACAAAGCTCAATAAAAACTTTGGACAAGGTGTTGTTTTAAAGCTAACTAAAAAAAGTAAGCATCGAATCAATCATAAGGACGAAGTGCTTGGAAGCTGTGATATGATTCATGTCGACCCTATTAAACAGCTTGAATGGCAGGTAAGAATTACTGAAGAAACAATGAAAAAAATTGGGAAAATAGATTTTAAAATAGAGCATATTTTATCCAATAATATAACTTCAAACTATAGAAATAAAAATGTTTTTCATGTAATGGATGAACCGTTTTTAAAGCTAGGCTTATATGATTTAAGCGGAAGAAATTTAATTGCTGTGGATAGCTTTGTCTTAGCGGATGATAAGACCAATGAAGTCTTAAAATACATCAGTGAAAATAGTGTCCTAATCGATCCAAACAAATTAAAGCATATCGCATTTAGAACCAATTTAAAAAAAGAAATATTGATTACCCTAATTGCTACTGAAGATCATTTTCTTGGAAAAGGTGAATTACTTACCAAACTAAAAAAAATACCAAACGTTGTTGGTATTACACTGAATATCAAGGATAATCCGAAGAGCATTTTAGGAAAAGTTTCAAAGGTTCTATTTGGCGAAAATCTCATTACTGAGCCAATTGGAAGTATGGAGATGCTTGTCAGTGATCGTTCGTTTTTCCAGGTAAATCTACCGGTGATTCAAATGGCTTATCAAATGATTAAGGAAAAAATTGAAAAAAATCAATACATCATTGATGCATATAGTGGAAATGGATCCATTGGATTTTATCTATCAGATACTGCATCTAAAGTTGTCATGGTTGAATCCAATATTGAATCCGTTGAAATGGCTAGATTGATTAAGGACAAATATAATCTTGAAAAAGTAGAAGTCATTGATGCGAAGGCCGAAGAAATAATTAAATTATTAGACGCAGATGTTTTAATAGTTGATCCACCAAGAAATGGATTGATGCCTGAATTCATTGAAACAGTTCTAACGAAATCATTTAAGCAAATATTCTATTTATCATGTGACGCGAAGACGCTTGCTAGAGATTTAGCAGAATTAACTAAAGCATTTGATATTGAAGATATAATTCCAATTAAGATGTTTTATCATACATCAGAGTTAGAAACATTAGTCATATTAAAGAAAAAATAAGTAAGAATAAAACTATATTATAAAGGGCATGATTTGGCTAAAACATTTAGTCTATTCAGCCTTTTTATTTTTCTCAATAAATATTGACAACTACCCCAATGGGGTATATAATCAAACTAGAGGTGATATATATGATTCATCAAATCAAGACTATTAGAGAAAATACTGGTTTGACACAAGAGGAAGTATCCTTGATGACTGGAATTCCAGTGAAAACAATAAGAAATTGGGAGCAAGATATTAGAAGACCAAGTGATTGGACAATTGATCTAATTATTGATCGGATACTTAGAGAGAAGAATGAGGAGTGTATGTATGTGAGCGAGACTACAGGAATTTTATCTTTTTTAACCATAAAGAAAGTTATTCATCAAATAGCGAATCACTATGATATAGATCGTATTTATTTGTTTGGATCATATGCCAAAGGTCAAGCTAAGGAAGAAAGCGATGTAGATTTATATATGGAATCTAGTTTATTCGGGTTAGATTTTTTTGAATTTGTAGAAATACTAAGAGAACACTTAAACAAAAAAGTAGGACTTCTTAGTGATAAAACCGTTATAGCAAAATCAAAAATAGAATATGAAATCAAAAAAACTGGAGTGTTGATTTATGAGAGATAATGATTATATAGAACGCATAAAAAAGTATGCAATAAAAATTACTAATTACATGAGTGTCATTCACTCCTATGAAGAGTTTGAGTCCAATGACGAGAAAATAGATGCTGTCATTCTAAATTTAGAGCAAATAGGAGAAACAGCTAAAAAAATATCATTTGAAACAAGAAATCATTATATTGATGTGAATTGGCCAAGTATTATTGGTTTAAGAAATATGATTTCGCATGAATACGAAGGGGTAAAGCTAGTCATCATATATGAAATTGCTACAAAAAATATTCCTGATTTACTTATAAAATTAAGTGCACCTTAAGAATCATCTCAAGGTGCACTTTTTTATGCTTTTACAAACGGATTAAATTTCTTTTCGTGTCCAATATCTGTGGCACGACCATGTCCTGGATAAACAATAACATCCTCATTAAATAGTGAATAAATTCTTTTTATACTTTTATAGATAGCCATTGAATCAGATAGTGGAATGTCAGTTCTACCGATGCTTTGGAAAAAGAGTGTGTCACCTGAAAATAAAATAGAGTCGTAATGAAGAACTGTGCTACCCTCAGAATGACCAGGAGTATCATATACTGTGAATGTATGTCCTAATAAATCAATTTTATCTAAATCCTTAACCCAATGATCAACAGGTATTTCATAACCAAATTGATTATATGTCGTTTTGCTCATCCATATCTTATCTTTAATAGGAGCGTATACGGCACAACCGTATAAATCCTTCAATTGTTTGACTCCACCGACATGATCAAAATGACCATGTGTAATATAAATCGCTTCAACATCAAGATTATATTTTTTAATATATTTTACTACATCCTCGGATTCATAGCCTGGATCGACAATAAATGTTTTTTTTGCTTCTGAAACGATGTAGCAGTTACTTTTTAAATTTCCTAAAGAGAATCTCATGATTTCCATTTTATCACCCACCGTATTATAACATAAAACGTATTCATATATCGTTTTGCAAGCATTCTTCAACTATAAAATGTATAATAAAAACGTTAAGGAGAGTAATCAAAATGAAAATTGCAAACAACTATACTGAGCTTATCGGAAAGACTCCGTTACTCAGATTAAACAAATATGAAAAATTAATCAATTCAAAGGCTGAAATTATTGTAAAGCTAGAAAATCATAATCCATTATCCAGTGTAAAGGATAGATTAGCTTTTGCATTAATAGAATCGATTGAAAAGCTTGGACTTGTTACAGATCAAACTGTATTCGTAGAACCAACAAGTGGAAATACTGGAATTGGACTTGCATTCATTTGTGCTGCTAAAGGCTATAAGCTTATTTTAACAATGCCAGAAACAGTAACAAAGGAACGTGTTCAAATCGTTAAAGCATTAGGTGCGACTGTATATTTAACAGAAGCTGCACTTGGAATGAAGGGTGCTATTGCTAAGGCGAATGAAATTAAAGCACAGGGAAATCACTATGTTATACCCATGCAGTTTGAAAACCTTGCAAATCCTGAAATACATAGAAAAACAACTGCGATTGAAATCCTAGAGGATACAGATCGTCAAGTCGATATATTTGTTGCTGGTGTAGGTACCGGTGGAACAATTACTGGTGTTGGTGAAATCTTAAAAAAAGAATTAAAAAATGTTCAAATCATTGCTGTAGAACCAAAAGACTCTGCTGTATTATCAGGAGGAGCACCTGGTCCACATAAGATTCAAGGCATTGGTGCAGGGTTTATTCCTGCAGTTTTAAATAGAAATGTAATTGATGAAATTATTCAAGTATCTAATGAGGATGCATTTGAAACAGCTAGAATACTAGCGAAAACAGAGGGTGTTTTTGCAGGTATATCATCTGGTGCGATTTTATTTGCTGCAAGAGAACTCGCACAACGCGAAGAAAATAAAGGAAAGAGAATTGTTGCTATCGTTTGCGATACCGGTGAACGTTACTTGTCAACAACACTATACGAATGAAATCATTTCAATGTACAAAAGAAGATGTTTTAGCTGCTAAGAAATTTGATCCTGCAGCTCCATGCTGCATGATGATCTATTTCACATATCCAGGAGTTATTGCTTTAAGAAGACATAGAAGAGCACATAAACTATGGAATAAAGGATTCAAAAATTGGGCTAGAATCATTAGCTATAAAACAAGAAAGAAAACAGGAATCGATATTCATCCTGCTGCACGTATTGGTCATGGTGTATTTATTGATCATGGCATGGGACTTGTCATTGGTGAAACAGCAAGTGTTGGAGATAACTGTGTACTCTATCACGGTGTTACCCTTGGTGCGAACACCTTCGATAAAGTAGACCGTCATCCCAAGTTAGGTAATGGTGTCATTGTATATGCAGGAGCAACCATTATTGGACCAATCCATATTGGAGATAATTCTATCATTGCAGCAAACGCAGTTGTCCTAAAAGAAGCACCAGCAAATTCAAGATTAATTGGTGTACCTGCGCACAAAAACGGCAATTAAATTGCTGTTTTTTTCTTATTTATCATAAAATAGCCCACTGTTTAGAATGCAACTCATATTCTTTGACTTTAAGTGATAGAAAACATAAAATTATTCATGTTAACTATCAAACTCAAGGGAGAGAAGAAAATGAAAAAAACGATACTAACTTTTGTTTTATTTTTTATATCAATCATACTAACCGCTTGTCAATTTGGCAATGTCGGAACAGATAAAGTCATTACTGTCTATACAGAAAGACATTATGATACGGATCAATTGCTATATGATAGATTTACTGAATTAACTGGCATCGGTGTCAATCTAATTAGAGATGATGCTGATAAATTAATCACAAGAATGGATAATGAAGGTGAAGATTCACCTGCAGATATCTTGATTATTGCTGACGCAGGACGTTTACATCGTGCAAAGGAAATGAATTTGTTTCAATCAGTAACATCTGATACATTATCAGATAACGTACCAAATCAGTATAAGGATCCAAATAACTTTTGGTATGGATTGACAATGCGTGCTAGAGTATTTGTTTATCACCCTGAACGCGTTAACATCAGTGATTTATCAACCTATGAAGATTTAACTGACCCAAAATGGGAAGGACGCATTATCACACGCACTTCAACCAATATTTATAATCAAAGCTTAATGTCATCAATGATTGAAATCATGGGTGAAGAAGCAGCTAGAGCTTGGGCTACAGGATTAGTTCAAAACTTTGCAAGAGATCCTCAAGGTAATGATAGAGATCAAGCGAAAGCAGTTGTCTCAGGTGTAGCAGATTTAGCAATCATGAATACCTATTATATTGGAAGAATGATCAATTCAAGCGATCCATATGAAGTTGAAGTTGGAGAAACTGTTCGTATTTTCTTTCCTAATCAAGATACAACAGGAACGCATATCAATGTCAGTGGTGCTGGAGTTGCTAAGTATTCAAAAAATGTAGATGAAGCTATTCAACTAATTGAGTTTTTAACAAGCGAAGAAGCACAAAAATCCTATGCGGATGCGAATTTTGAATATCCAATTAATCCAGCAGTTGAACCACACGATTTATTAAAGTCATGGGGAAGTTTTAAGGCACAGGATATTCCATTAAGCAAATTAGGCGAACATAGTGTTTTAGCAATCATTATTATGAATGAGATTGGATGGAAGTAAGTATTAACTAAAGGATGTGTATTTTATTATAATCAATAAGATCAAGCGTCATTTAAATATATTTTCAATCATGAGTATTGTCATTGGCGTCTTAATCTTGTTGCCTATTGTCAATATTCTTTTTGAGTTTTTCGGATCTAGCAGTGTCACATGGGAACACATTAAAAATTACTTATTAGCAGAATATATTAAAAATTCAATTGTTTTAATTATAATCGTTGCCATACTTTCTTTAATTATTGGATTTACCTCAGCATATTTTGTAGCAAGATACGACTTCAAGGGGCGTAAATTCCTAAGCTGGATGCTTGTTATACCACTTGCTGTGCCGTCCTATATTGCTGCATATGTTTATGCAGATATGATGAGCTATACAGGAACGATTGGTAGATTATTAAACTGGATTGGAATTAGTGGTCAGATCAATATTATGAATATGACTGGTGCAGCACTCATTTTCGCGTTTACTCTTTATCCATACATCTATCTTTTAACACTCACATCACTTTCTAGACAAAGCGCATCCTATTTGGAAAGTGCGACATTACTTGGTGCAAATCGCTGGAAAAGGTTATTTTCAATTACGATTCCACTCGCTAGACCTGCGCTTGTCGCAGGATCACTACTCGTCATTTTAGAAACCTTAAATGACTATGGTGTGGTTCAGTATTTCAATGTAAGAGTATTTAGCTTTGCTATCTTTAATGCATGGTTTTCATTAGGTGATGTAACGAGTGCAATTCGTTTATCTGCATATCTAATGTTACTTGTTTTTGGAGTCATCTTAATTGAACGCATTTTAAGAGGAAGAAGACAGTTTCAAATGCATGTTAAAACAAAGCTGATTTCAAGAAGAAAAATTCATGGGTGGAAACATTTAGGTGTTGTTTCATTTCTATGGTTTGTTTTAGCCGTTGGATTTATTATTCCGTTCCTACAGCTCTTATGGTATTTAGTACTAACCATCAATAAATCATTCAACATGAGAATTGTTCTTGCAACATTGAATACTGTTTTCAATTCTATTATTACAGCTGTTATTATTGTTATCATCGCATTATTTATGGCTAATTTCAGCCGTATGAAAGCTAGAAGTAAAGCTAGTAAATCATGGGTTAAGCTTGCAAATCTTGGATATGCAATACCTGGAGCAGTTATCGCAGTTGCAGTCCATGTGTTCTTCGTGGATATCGATCGACTTTTAGCACCAATTTATTCAGTTATTATTCCAAATGGACCAAGACTTGTGATCACAATGAGCCTATTTACATTGATATTCGCTTATGTTTTAAGATTCCTATCCATAGGATTCAATAGTATTGACAGTCAATACGATAAAATCGGAACAAAGTTTACCGAATCTGCATACACTCTAGGCTCTAGTAGGATGGATGCGTTGATTAGAGTTGACATACCCTTGATTTATCCAGGATTAATTGGAGCATTCATTTTAGCATTCGTAGATATCATCAAAGAACTCCCCCTAACACTGATTTTAAGACCTGCGAACTATGATTCGCTATCTACAATCGTTCATACCTATGCGAGAGATGAAATGATTCAGGAGTCAAGTCTTCCCTCATTAATTTTAATTACTATTGCCGGTGTGTTAATTTATTTACTAACACATTATAAGAAAGGACTGTTCAATAATGTATATTGATATCAGCAAAATCAATTTCGGATACGATAAAAACCAGATGGTTTTAAATGACTGCACAACAGGAATAGAAAAAGGCGAAATCGTCGCTATTCTAGGAAAAAGTGGATCAGGAAAAAGCACGCTTTTACGCATATTATCAGGGCTAGAAATACCCTCAAACGGAGAAATAAAAATCGATAATGAAATCATGGTTTCAAATCATCATTTTGTTGAACCAAATAAAAGACAAATCGGTATGGTTTTTCAGGATTATGCGCTATTTCCTCATTTAACTATTATGCAAAATATTCAATATGGTTTAATTAAAAAAACTAAAATTGAAAGAGAAAAGATTGCATTAGAAATGCTCGATTTAATCAGCTTAAATGAGAAGAATACAAAGTATCCACACGAACTATCTGGTGGACAGCAACAAAGAGTAGCACTAGCTCGAGCACTTGCTCCGAATCCTAAAATGCTATTGTTAGACGAACCATTCAGTAATTTGGATAAGGATCTTAGAAAACAAATCAGACAAGATTTAAAACGGATTATGAATAAGCAAAATATGTCCTGTATTTTTGCTACTCATGATTATGAGGATGCAAAGGACATTGCAAATCGTATTTTATATTTAGAAGATGGAAAGATTGTTAAAATCGAGAAAAACATTTAATCATAGATTATCAAAACTTATAATTGACAAAAAAATGAAAATTTGATATCATTAGTTGGAGTTTTAGGAGGAATCATATGATCTGGGTAGACTATTTAATAATTATCGTTGCAATCTTACTTGTGATAACAGTTTTACTACAACATTCACAAGATAACATTCAAGATGCATTTAGTGGTGAAAAATCAGAATTATTTAAAAATAAAAAAACACGCGGTCTTGAACTATTTTTAGTTCGTTCATCTGCAGTGCTTGCTTTACTTTTAATTGTTTTGGTCGTCACATCGAATTTATTACATTAATTGCTTTTAAATTCTCGAAGAAATTAGACAAAAAGTGTTTCTTTTGAAACGCTTTTTTCATCAGTAAAGGTGAGATTATGCCTCAACGTTATTTTATTGAAAATCAGAATAACATAATTACAGGACAAGACGCACATCATATTAAGAAAGTGATGCGGATGAAGACTGGTGATGAAATCATTGTTTGCAATGCTGGCAAATGCTTTTTATCTATTTTGAATCTAGAAACTGAAGAAGTGAAATACGACATTGTTCAAGAGCTTATCAAGCATGATCAACCAGAAATCACTTTAATTCAAGGATTACCAAAAAACCCTAAATCGGATATAGTTATTAAATATGCAACCATCTTTGGAGCGTCTATAATTATTCTAGCAGGCATGCACCGAAGTATTACTAAGCTAGATAATGAGGATAATAAAACCAAGAGATTTCAAATGATTGCTAAGGAAGCAGCTGAGCTTGCTCATCGCTTCGAAGTACCAACTATTGAAATGAAGAAGAGCTTGGATAAAATAGATTTATCATTATATGATATTGTACTATTAGCTGATGAGAATGAGCGATCAACAACTCTAGAAAAAGCACTTCCAAAGATTCAAAAAGAGATGAAAATAGCCTTAATCATTGGTCCTGAAGGTGGGATTAGTGAAGCAGAAAGAAACTCTTTATTATCAAAAAAAGTGATACCAGTAACACTGGGTCACTACATTTTACCTACAGAAATCGCTAGCCTATATATACTGACCTATCTATCTGTCAAAAATATCTGAATTTTTTTGACAAATTAAAAAAAATCATATATAATGTAAAAGGCTAATCAATCTAAGCGTGGAAGGAGGGCAGACAATGCCTAAAACAGTCGTTCGCGAAAAAGAATCAATTGAAGATGCTTTACGTCGCTTTAAACGTGATGTTTCTAAGTCAGGAAACCTCCAAGAAGCACGCAAGCGTGAGTTTTACGTGAAACCAAGTGTAGCACGTAAGGACGCACAACGTGCAGCACGCGCTAAAAAAAAGTAAAGTAAAATTCGCACCTTTTTGGTGCGTTTTTATATGTTTTCACCTAAAAAAGTACAGCAGTGCTTTTTTATTTTTTCTGGTGTGGTATAATGAAAACACGATAAGGAGCGGATTTAATGAAATTAAATCGACAAATTCATCATGCTGAAGCCATAGCAAGACTGGTGGGCATACAAGATCGTAATTTATTAGTTTTCAAGCAATATCTAGGTATTCATGTTTCTATTTTAGGCTCTGAGATTGTTACAGATGCTAAGAAAGAACAGTTACCATTGTTGGAAGCTATTTTTGCTGTCTTAATAGAACTTGCAGAGCATCAAGTACAACTAACGGAAAGAGATGTTATGTATATTATTAAGCTTGCAGAAAAGAATGAATTAGAGGATGTTTTTGATTTGTATCGTAATAGAAAAAAGATTTTAGTTAATGATCAAGGAAAATCAATATATCCCAAAACGTTTAATCAAAGAAGCTATGTAGAAGGCATTAATAACTACGATTTAGTTTTCGGAGTTGGACCTGCTGGAACCGGAAAAACATATCTTGCAGTTGCTCAGGCGGTTGCAGATTTAAAAAATAATAAAGTCAAAAAATTAATACTTACAAGACCAGTTGTTGAAGCTGGAGAAAATTTAGGATTTTTACCTGGAGACTTAAAAGAAAAAGTCGATCCATATTTAGTGCCTTTATATGACGCGCTCTATGAGATGCTAGGCATGCAGACAACATTAAGCCTTTTAGAAAAGGGAATCATCGAAATCGCACCACTCGCCTATATGAGAGGAAGAACTTTAGAAAATGCATTTGTCATTTTAGATGAAGCTCAAAATACAACGAAGGTTCAAATGAAGATGTTTTTAACAAGATTAGGGTTTGCATCAAAGATGGTTATTACAGGAGACCCTTCTCAATCTGATTTACCTAAAGGTACACCTTCGGGATTAAATCAGGCACTCACTTTACTTCAAGGATTAGAGGATATAAAAATTATTACTTTTGACAAAATAGATGTCGTTAGACATCCATTGGTGCAAAGAATACTTGAAAGGTATGAAAATAGTGAAAATCAACCTATATAATCAAACAAGTGAAGATATCAAGGAAATCAAAAAACTTTTAAAAAAGGTTTTTCGTTCCATCAAACAAAAAAACAATATGCAAATCATCTTTGTATCTCAAGAAGAGATTAGAGAACTAAATAAAAATTTCAGAAATATTGATAAATCGACAGATGTATTATCATTTCCAAATGATGATGAGCTAGATAGCTCGATTGGTGATGTCTTCATCTCGATTGAACAAGCAAGACTACAAGCAAATGATTACGGACATTCATTTGAAAGAGAAATTGGATTTCTTGCAGTTCACGGATACCTACATTTACTAGGATTTGATCATCACTCTGAATCCGAAGAAAAATTGATGATTGAAGCACAAGAAAATATATTAAAAAAGGCAAAACTGGAAAGGAAATAACATGAAAAATATTAATGAAGCTTTACTTGCAAGAAGTAAGGCATATACCCCATACTCCAATTTCAAGGTTGGTGCAGCAATTCTTCTTAAGGACGGCACTTATATTCACGGAGCTAATGTTGAAAATGCATCCTTTGGACTATCTAATTGTGCAGAAAGAAGTGCTCTATTCTCACTTTATAGTCAAGGCTATAAAAAGGAAGATATCGTATCCATTACCATTATCGCAAACGATCACACACCTGTATCTCCATGCGGAGCATGCAGACAGGTTATGCATGAACTTATGCCAAAAAATACAAAGGTATATCTAGCAAATACGAAGGGTGAAATCAAAGAAACGACAACTGATGAACTGCTACCCTATGCATTCGTCCTAGATGAAAAACCTAAAGATGAGTAGTCATAAGTCTGGATTTATCGCGATTGTTGGCAGACCAAATGTTGGGAAATCAACATTAATCAATCAATTGATAGGTGAAAAGATCGCGATTATGAGTCCTAAGCCACAAACGACTAGAAATCGAATTTTAGGCGTGCTATCAACAGATGAATATCAAATGATCTTTGTCGATACCCCAGGCATGCACAAGGGAAGAGATTTACTTAACAAGTCAATCGATAAGGTTGCAGTATCTTCAATTAATGATGTCGATATCGTCTTATTTGTTGTTGATTCAATGAAGGGTGCAGCAGAGGATCACATCATCGATTACTTTAGAGGAATAAAAATACCAGTATTCTTGGTCATCAATAAAATCGATGAGCTAAAAAATAAATCAGCAATCGATGAAATCATTATTAGCTATTTAAATGCCTATCCTTTTGAGGGTGTCATTCCAATTTCAGCAAAGGAAAAAACGCATTTAAATCGTTTGATCGAAATGCTAGTTCCTTTATTAGAGGAAGGGCCTGAGTTTTTCCCTGCTGATATGAAAAGTGACCAAAGTGAAGAAAAGCTTATGTCTGAGCTAATCAGAGAAAAGATTTTATATCATACCGAACAAGAGGTTCCTCACGCTGTAGCGGTTGTGATTGAATCCTTAGTAGAAAACCCTGAATTAAACACATTAGATGTGACTGCATTAATTATTGTTGAACGCACTACGCAAAAACAAATATTAATCGGTAAGGGTGGAGAAAAGATTAAAAAGATCGGCACCGAAGCGAGAAAAGAAATCAATTCCTTATTAAACACAAAGATTCATCTTACCCTATGGGTTAAGATTAAAAAGGATTGGAGAAATAGACCGAATGACTTAAAGGCATTTGGCTATGGTGAGTAATTCAATGGAAGGGCTCATTTACCGGGTACAACCCTATCAGGAAAATGCGAGACTTTTATTTGTTTATACTCCAAAGGGTAAGAAAACATTGCTTGCTCAAGGTTCACAAAAGATGAATCAAGTCTCAAGAGTACTTTCTCAGTTTTTAACTCATATAGAGTTTAAGGACTCAGAAAAATCATTTGTTACACTTGCAGAATCTAAGATATTAAATGATTTTTCGTTGGTAAAAAATGATTTTCATCAAACAAAAAGCGCAGCACTTATTTTAGAGATTATTGATCATTTAATTGTCGAAAACTACAATCATCAACAAATCTATCATGAAATGATGCTTGCGTTATCTGCTTCAAATATCTTAGAATCTTCAATAAGCTTTGCTTTAAAGATTTTAAAGCCGCTAGGATATCCTTTGGATTTATCTGGTGATGGTAGAAAAATTAAGGGCATCAATATTGAAAAGGGTGGTTTAGTTTACCAGGGTGAACTTGATTATCTAGATTTAGATGTTAAAGATGCGATAACCCTATTAAAACTTACATTAATGCCTTATACTGAACTAGAATCACTGGATCAAGAGATTCTTTCTAAAATAAAAGGATTTATTTTAAAATATTACCAGTTTCATTTACAAACTACACTAAAAAATCTACAATAGACATTAAAGGATGTGTTCACATGGTTACATTAGATATGATTGTTCAATACGCAAAAACCACTGGCTTTATTTATCAAGGAAGCGAATTATATGGTGGGCTTGCAAATACTTGGGACTATGGTCCTTTAGGAAGCCTTCTTAAGAAGAATATTAAGAATGCATGGGTTCAAAAATTTCAAAGAGAAAGTGCGAATAACGTCTTATTAGACAGTTCGATTCTTTTAAATAGCGAAGTATGGAAGGCTAGCGGACACGTTGGTGGCTTTAGCGACCCTCTAACAGAATGTAAGAGCTGTAATCAAAGATTTAGAGCAGATAAATTAATTGAAGAGCATGATCATTCAGTCAATGCAGATGGTTGGGATACAGATAAGATGTATAACTACCTAATAGAAAATAAGGTGAAGTGCCCAAGCTGTGGAAAAACAGATTTTCTTCCAATTCGTAAATTTAATATGATGTTTCAAACCTTTCAGGGTGTAGTTTTAGAGCAAGCAAATCAAATTTATCTAAGACCTGAAACGGCACAAGGAATTTTTATTCAGTTTAAAAACATTCAAAGATCAACTAGAAAAAAGGTTCCATTTGGAGTATGTCAGGTTGGTAAATCATTTAGAAATGAAATTACCCCAGGTAACTTCATTTTCAGAACAAGAGAATTCGAACAAATGGAAATGGAATTCTTTGTTAAGCCTGGAACTGAAATGGAATACTTCGAGTATTGGAAATCATTTTGCATGAATTGGTTAACCAATTTAGGTTTAAAGAGAGAAAATCTTGAATTTGATGATCATAAGCCTGAGGCATTAAGTCATTATTCGAATGCGACAACAGATATTCGCTATAGATTCCCATGGGGATTTGATGAATTATGGGGGATTGCGTCTAGAACTGATTATGATTTGAAGGCACATCAACTTCACTCAGGTGAAAACCTAACCTATTTAGACCCAGATACCAATGAAAAGTATCTACCCTATGTTGTAGAACCAGCAGTTGGTGTGGAAAGATTAGTTTTAGCATTTTTAACAGATGCACTAGATGAAGAAACATTAGATAGTGGAGATACACGCCAAATACTAAGAATTCATCCAGCGCTTGCTCCATATAAAGCAGCAATCCTTCCTTTAATGAAAAAGGAACATGCAGATAAAGCATTTGAAATCTATACTGAGCTAACTAAATATTTTGATGTGATCTATGATGAAACACAAAATATCGGTAAAAGATATCGTAGACAGGATGCAATTGGAACCTACCTATGTATTACCGTAGACCACGATACAGCAGCTGACAATTCAGTAACTGTTCGTAATAGGGATACAATGGAACAGGTTCGTATCCCAATCAAAGAATTAAGAGGCTATATCGAAGAACAATCTAAATTCTAAAAAAAGGAGGGAAACCATGGACAATAAGCTACTCGATGAAATCAATGAGAAAACAGCGATTGTTGACTTAGTCAGTGAGTTCGTCTCACTTTCAAAAAAAGGCAAGAACTTCATGGGTTTATGTCCCTTCCATCAGGAAAAAACACCAAGCTTTTCAGTTTCTCCTGAAAAAAATATCGCAATGTGTATGAGCTGTCATGAAGGCGGAAACCCAATCAATTTCTACCGTAAAATCAAAAACATCTCATTAAATGAAGCAGCACAAGAATTAGCACTTCGTGCAGGTATTGAAATCAAGGATGTTAAAATCAAAAAAGACCCCTACGAAAATTTTTATAAGCTGATGAATGAGGTTTCCTCATTTTATAGCTTTAATTTGAAAAATAGTGAAAAGGGTCAAGAGGCTTTATCCTACCTATATAAAAGACAAATGACGGATGAATTAATCGATCACTTTAGATTAGGCTACGCACCAACTCACGGTGATGCACTTTATCAGCTCTTAAAGGATAAAGGATACGCAGTATCTGATATGATTAAGCTTGGAGTTGTTAAACAAAAGGATGATGGTTCATATTACGATTTATTTTCAGATCGTATCATCTTTCCTATCACAAACCCGAAGGGTTTAGTTGTTGGTTTAAGTGGAAGAACGATGAGTGCCAAGGAATCAGTAAAATATATCAACAGTCCTGAAACAGTCATCTTTAAAAAAGGTTTACTGCTCTATCATTTATATGAAGCATTAAATGATATTAGAGTTGAAAAACAAGTGGTTTTATATGAAGGATTCTTCGATGTCATCAGCTCCTATAGTGCTGGTGTAAAAAATGGAGTTGCTACCATGGGTACAGCCCTAACGAAGGATCAAGCAAAATTGATACGAAGTGTCGCTCCATCTGTTATTATTGCTTACGATGGTGATATGGCTGGTCTCAAGGCATCTGACCATGCGATACCTATTCTAGAAAAAGAAACACTCAAGGTTGAAGTATTATCCATTCCTGAAAAAATGGATCCAGACGACTTCGTGAAGTCATATGGTCCAGAAAAGTTTGAAGCGCTTTTTGGTGAGTATACGCTAGATGCATATGCATTTAGATACAATTACTACAAAATAGGTAAAAACCTACAAAATGCCAATGACTTAAAGGAATTCAAGAAACAAGTGATGACGATGATACAGTCATCCGATAGTTCGATTCGTGCATTTTATGTACAAAAGCTATCGACCGAATTGAATATTCCACTTTCCGAATTGGAGTTTAAAAGAAAACCTCCAACTGTAGTGGAACCTGTTATACCAAAGGCTGAACGGCCAAGGATGTTAAACAAGAATGAAAAAGCGGAACGCATCTTAATCTTTTCCATGTTAAGATCAAGAGATGTATGCATGAATGTCGTTAAAGAACTTAAACCGACAGACTTTGCAGATCACATCACCGCGACTATCCGTATCCAATTGGAGCACTATTATGAAGATCATCTAGAGTTTAATTTAAACGAATTTTTAGATGGACTTGCGAGTGACCAAAGGGAGCACATGGAAAAAAATTTATTGAAAGATATGTATTGGGTCAATAATTTTTCGACTTCTGATGAAGAAATTGAAAATTATATTCGACTAATCAAGGAAGCTAATTTGAAGAGAAGATATGATTATCTAAATGATAAGATAAACAACTTAGAAGAATATAGTGAACACTTGGTTAAGGAAAGAGACGCAATCAAGCTTCAATTGATGAAGAAAAATTAGGAGGTATACTGTGGATCGAGAAAAAATAATTGCACAATTAATCAAAAAAGCTGGCAAAGATAAGTTTTTAAACCAAGAGGATGTCACTCCTTTCGCTAATCTAAACAGTGAAGACTATTTTGAAATTGAAAGAGCGCTTTTAAACGAGGATATTGATATCATCGCCTTAGAAGATCTTGAAGATGAAGAAGAAACTACTGCTGTTTTAGAAATCGAAGAGGATGATGATGACGAGGTTGAGTTTGAATTAGAGGAAGAAGAACCAGATGATCTATCTCTAAGCGGACTTGAAGTTGAGGAAGAAGAATTAATCAACATTGAAACCATCGCATCCAATATCAAGATTGATGACCCAGTACGTATGTATTTAAAGGAAATCGGTCAAATTCCTCTACTCAATCATGAAGATGAAAAGAAATATGCTGTTGCAGTTTCTAATGGAAGATATGCCAAAGAACAGCTTGATGAAATCAAGGAAGGTTTATTAGAACTTGATGAAGCTGACGTTGATGAACTCAAAAGAGCATTAGAAAAAGCACATCATGCTAAAAATAAGCTTGTTGAAGCGAACTACCGTTTGGTTGTATCGATTGCTAAGCGTTATGTTGGAAGAGGTTTATTATTCCTAGATTTAATTCAAGAAGGTAATATGGGCTTAATGCGTGCAGTCGATAAATTCGACTACGAAAAGGGTTTTAAGTTTTCAACCTATGCAACATGGTGGATTCGTCAAGCAATCACACGTGCTGTAGCCGACCAAGCAAGAACAATTCGTATTCCAGTCCATATGGTTGAAACCATTAACAAAATGATTCGTATTCAAAGACAACTCATCCAGGATTTAGGAAGAGAACCTTCCTTAGAGGAAATCGCACAAAAAATGGGAATTACACCTGAAAAGGTTCAAAATATCCAAAGAATTGCGAAGGAACCTATTTCATTAGAAGCACATGTCGGTGAGGAAGAAGATTCATCATTAGGTGACTTTATCTCAGATCCAAATGCACTCACTCCTCATGAATTTATGCTACAAGAAATGGTGAAGCAAACCTTAGATGAAGTTCTAGAAACTTTAACTGATCGTGAAGAAAAGGTCTTACGTTTGAGATACGGTTTATTTGATGGAAAGAATCATACATTAGAAGAAGTAGGTCGTGAATTTGGCGTAACACGTGAACGTATTCGTCAGATTGAAGCAAAGGCATTAAGAAAACTAAGAAGTCCATCAAGACAAAACAAACTGCGCGAATTTTATTATGGCAAGAAGTAAGAGAATTCTCTTCCTAGCTGAATTAACCCAAGGATATCATTCAGTTCTAGATATTGGTACAGATCATGGATTTGTATTAGAAAAAGCCTTTGAAAAGGGTTATATCCAAAAAGGTATTGCTAGTGATCTACGGGAACAACCTTTAAAATCTGCAAAAAACAATTTAAAAAACTATCCAGTGACATTTGTCATCTCGGATGGTTTTTTAGCTATCAAAGAGGACTATGATTTAGCAATTATTGCTGGTATGGGTGCTCATTTAATTAAAGACATCATGAATCACGCACCAAAAAAGGATATCACCTATATACTTCAGCCAAATGATAAGACAGATATATTAAGAGAATATTTAATGAATCATGGATTTTCTATAATCGATGAATATCTCGTTAAGGATAAATTTTACTATGTAATTTTAAAGGTAAAAAGAGGCGAGTCCAAGCTAACTCCAGAGGATATTCTTTTAGGACCTATCCTAAGACATAAGCCTGAATCGCGAGTGCTATATGATTATAAATTAAAACAAATCGATAAAATATATGAAAATGCAGATGAAAAAAGAAGAGAAGAATTGGATGCAATGCGTAAAATATATAAAAATATCGAAATATGTTAAAATTTATATATAGCAATTTCACTTTACATGTATGTATATATTAGGTAAAATAGTCTATGGGCACTTATGGAGCACTATGGAGGAGGAAAGAAAGTTGAAGGAATATAGAACTTTACAAAAGTTGGATCGTTCAATGCAAACTTTTAGAAGAAGTGGAATTTATAAGAGAGCAAAGACATCCTTAAGTGATGCAGATATTATGGTTTTGTTTTGTATCGCATTTTGTGATTTAAATCAAAAGGTTAAGCTATCTGATGTAGCAAAAACACTTCGGGTAACACTTCCCGCAGTTACACATAAAGTCAATGATCTAGTGGATAAGAACTACGTAGAAAAAGAAACATCATCTAAAGATTTACGTATCACATATATAAAGCTTACCCCTCAAGGGAAGGCATACGTAGAATTAGTTAAAGATGAATATTATAAGCCTCTTAAGGATCTTGTTAAGCATCTTGGAGAAGAGGACACACAAACTTTCATGCGTATCCTAGACAAAATTAGTCAGTTAGGAAAGATGTAAAAGTCTTTCCTTTTCATTAGAAAGAAGGGGTTTTTCTTGATTAAGGCACTTAAATTTTTAAAGCCCTATAAGTGGGGAGTTTTATTCGTTTTTATTTTTGTCGGGCTGCGCGCTTTTCTAGATCTTTTATTACCTTTAGTTTTAGGACTACTTGTAAATGAAGGGATAGGTCTAGGGGAAAACTCTGTCGATCCCAATATTCAAAAAATTTGGGAGTACGCAATCTTGATGCTAGCAGCAACAGTAATTAGTATTATCATTACAATTATTAGTGGCTACACCGAATCTAGAATTTCTGCATCATTCGCACTCGATTTAAGAAGAGCTGTATATAAAAAGATCCAACAATTCTCGCTAAGAGAAATGGATCATTTTACGACTTCTTCATTAATTACTAGATCTACTAATGACATTCAACAGCTTCAAGGTATTGTCAATACATTACTCAGAATGATTATTTTATCACCATTTTTAGCAATCGGAGCGATTGCTTTTTCGATTGCTCAGCATCCGACTTTATCGATGTTACTCATTGTTTCAGTCATTAGCTTAGTCGTGATGATGGTCATCATTTTTTCAATCACACTACCAAGATTTCAATTGGTTCAAAAGCTCGTTGATAAACTCAATTTAGTAACTAGAGAAAATCTAACAGGTCTAAGAGTTGTACGTGCATATAATACGCAAAGCTATCAAGCAAAGCGTATTGATGATACAAGCTATGAGTCAATGAAATTAAATATTTTCGTGAATAGAGTCATGAGTTTTATGTGGCCAACCATGGGATTAATCATGGGTTTAACTTCACTCGCAATTGTATATTTAGGAGCTGAATTTTTCATTGGTATCGATGGTTTTGACCCAGGTACAATGATGGCATTAATGCAATATTCGATGCGTGCAATTATGGCGTTTATGTTTCTAACATTTATCTTTATTATGATACCTAGAGCATCTATTTCTGCGAAGCGTATTATGGAAGTTTTAGAAATGGAAATTGATATTAATGATCCTGTGAATCCGGTATCATTACCAAGTGATATGAAGGGTGAAGTGACATTTCAAAATGTCTCATTTCAATATCCAGATGCACAGGAACCAGTCTTATCCAATATAACATTTACAGCAAAACCAGGTACTGTTACAGCATTTATTGGCTCAACTGGATCAGGAAAATCGACACTGATTAATTTAATTCCACGCTTTTATGAACGCTCACATGGTGATATTTTAATCGATGGAATTGATATTAAGGATATGACTCAGCATGATCTACATAGCCTGATGGGATACGTTCCACAAAAGGGTGTTTTATTCGGTGGAACTATTCGCCAAAACATTCTATTTGGTAAGGATGAAGATGATGAAGAGTTAATGATTAAGGCGGCGAAAATCGCCCAAGCAAAGGATTTCATAGATGAGATGGAGGATAAGTATGAACATAACATCTCCCAGGGTGGAACCAACGTTTCAGGCGGTCAACGTCAACGTTTAAGCATCGCTAGAGCGATTGCTAAAGGTCCATTAATTTATATCTTTGATGACTCATTTTCAGCGCTTGATTATAAGACAGATCAAAAGCTTAGAAAGATGCTTGATAAGGAAGTATCAGCTACTAAATTAATTGTTGCACAAAGAATTAATACGATCCGTCATGCAGATCAAATTATTGTATTAGACCAAGGAACAATCGTTGGTAAGGGAACACATGAAGAACTACTTATATCATGTTCAGTTTATCAAGAAATTGCCTCCTCACAGCTATCAAAGGAGGAGATGTAAGATGAACCAAAATCAAGATAAGAATAAAGATAAAAACGCTCCTCGTCCGATGATGGGTGGCGGTATGCGAGGAATGAATTATACAGAAAAACCTCAAGATTTTAAGGGAACTATGAAGAAGCTTGGAGCTTATTTAAAGCCCTTTAGAATTCGAATTTTATTCGCTGCAATCATGGCTGTGACAGCTGCATTATTATCTGTACTATCACCATGGCTTTTAGGGTTAATCACCTCAGAGGTAGCAAGAGCATTTAAGCTAGCCTCAGAAACGAATACTGATATTATCTTTGGATTAATTAGAGTATTTCCTAATCTGAATTTATCGATTGGTGAGATAGCATTATTTATTGCAGGAACCTATTTTTTATCATTTGTTTTCAACTATTTCCAAGCCTTCTTATTAATTGGAATGACTCAAAATTTGACATATTCAATGAGAAGAGAATTATCAAGTAAGCTCAATCGATTACCACTTAAGTTTTTTGATACACAAAGCTTTGGTGACATTTTAGGTCGAGTCACAAATGACGTGGAAACGATCAATATGACGTTAACGCAAAGTGTTTCAGAAATTTTTAGATCGATTACTTTAATTATCGGTATATTTGTGATGATGTTTATTCTATCACCCATATTAACTGGTATTGTATTTATTACAACTACACTTGCTTTAATGATTGCAGGTAAATTCGTTAAACTTTCTCAAGGCTATTTTAGAAGTCAAGCAAAATCTTTTGGTGAATTGAACGGTCACATTGAAGAAACCTATAGTGGACACACTGTAGTTAAAATCTTTAACCATCAAAAACAATCAGAGGAAGCCTTCGAGAAAATCAATGGGGATCTCTTTAAGAGTGCTGTTAAATCACAATTTATTTCAGGAATCATGTTTCCTGTTCAATTCTTTATTGGAAATATCGCATATATCGCGATTGCAGTTGTTGGAGCGTTCTTAGTGCTAACAACCAATCCATTAATAGCAATCCAAGTCGGTATTATTCAAACATTTATTCAATATACAAGACAAATCAATCAACCAGTTCAACAAATTGGTAGTATAGCAAATGTATTACAGTCTACAGCAGCAGCTTCTGAACGTATCTTTAATTTACTCAATGAACCAGAGGAATCAGTTGAAAGAGAAGACTTAGTTGAGCTTAAAAAGATAAAGGGTCATGTAGTTTTCAAAAATGTTTATTTTGGATATGCTGATGATGTCGATGTGATCAAGAACTTCAGTGCTGAAATAAAACCAGGACAAAAGGTAGCTATTGTAGGACCTACTGGTGCTGGTAAAACAACCATTGTTAATCTGTTGATGCGCTTTTATGAAATTAAGTCAGGTTCAATTGAAATCGATGGTGTTGATATTAGAAACATGTCAAGAGCAAGCGTAAGAAGTTTATTTGGTATGGTTCTTCAAGATACTTGGTTATTTGAAGGATCCGTTTATGAAAATATAACTTATGGTTCACAGGACAAAACAAAAGAAGATGTGGAAAATGCTGCAAGACTTTCTCAAACACATCACTTTATTGAATCCTTATCCGCAGGATATGATTTCCAACTGCTAGAAAATGGATCCAATATCTCTCAAGGACAAAGACAGCTTCTAACAATTAGTAGAGCAATGCTTGCCGATCGTCCAATGCTTATTTTAGATGAAGCGACCTCATCAGTCGATACAAGAACAGAGGTTCTTATTCAACACGCGATGGAAGCACTCATGGAAAATAGAACAAGCTTTGTGATTGCACACCGCCTATCTACGATTAAGGATGCAGACGTAATCTTTGTTATGAATGATGGTAATATTTTAGAGCAAGGAAACCACGAAGAACTACTCAAACGAGATGGATTCTACGCGAAGCTCTATTATAGTCAATTTGATACAAATTAACACTTTACATTCGGCAGTGATTAGTATATAATAATCATTGCCGACTAGTTACGTTGCAGTAGCTCAGCTGGATAGAGCAACGGCCTTCTAAGCCGTCGGTCGGGGGTTCGAATCCCTCCTGCAACGCCACTTTATATAAATTCCCCGACCTCGGGGTTTTTTATTTTTACGCATTAAAATTTTTTTTCCCCTTTCAATATCGTTTTAGAGTAGAAAACAAATGAACACATTTTTTTAATCAAAACTTAAATCCAATGCAACTAATGTATCAAAATATATTGATAAAGAAACTATTTAGAATTATAATACTTGGTGGATATATATTAAAAAAACTTAGGAGTAATTCAACATGAAGGATTTTTTTAGCGATGTTATTGGTCAAACCATAGGCTGGTTTAGTTTCACTCATATTTTACTATTATTTGGTTTTCTTTCTTCACTTATAATCTTGTGGCTTCTCGGACCAAAAATCAAGAATAGTAAATATGAAAAAATAATTAGATTTACCTTAATTGGTTTAGCTATTCTATTTGAATACAAGGTGTTTGAAAGTAGAATATTAAATAACTCGATTTTTAGAATTCCATTATGCGGAATTGCATTATATGGTTTAATATATGCTATTGCATTTAAAAACAAGAAGATATTTAACATTACCTATTTTTATGCTTTTGGTACTTTACTTACCTTTCTATTCTTTGATACTTTATGGGGATTAGATCGATGGAATGGTTGGACATACTTCGGTGCTCATGCTGCGATTGGATGGTTTGCTATTTATGGATATAGAGTATTAGGCTTTACCCCATTAAAAAAGGATTTATACCTATCAATGTTCTATTTAGCAATATATGCACTTATCTCAGGATATGCGACATATGTATTTGGTGGATCTGATGAGCTCTTTTTAAAAAATCCACCTGTAGATTTTTTAAATGGTATAAAAGATATCCATCAAATACTTTATCTATCGGTCATTATTTTACTTGCAGCATTATTTATGAATGGAATGTATTTAATTATCTATTTAAATGAAAAGGTTGAAATGAGTCTCAAATATGATAAAAAGCAAAGTAAAAAAGAAGTCATTGCTATTCAGTAGTAATTTGAAGTGAATGCATCTCAAATGAGTTTTTCTTATGGAAAGAAAAAGGACATGTGTTAAAATTTTGTAACTCAATTATAAAAAAGTAGCCACTATTTTAAGTGTCTACTTTTTTGTTCATTTTATATCGAAAAGTCTCTTTTTATTAGATATTTAAATTGAAATATTTAATTAAGTATTTTGCAAATCCCTCTTCATCATGTGTATATTCTGTAACATCCTTACAAACAACCTTTAATTCAGGAACCGAGTTTTTCATTGCTACACCCCAAGCTGCATCTCTAATCATTTCAACATCATTGATTCCATCACCGATAGATATCCAGTTTTTTGGATCAATTTCATAATGATCTAAAAGATACTTAATTGCTGAAGATTTAGATACATGCTTTAAATAAACCTCATAAATCGCGTATTCCTTAGCTGCATCCCAAAGTCTATAGGAAAGTGTATGACCATACTCTTTATCAATAAAGCCTTCAAAATCCTTTTGTTTATCAAAATCAATTAAATAGATTAAGCCAGTTGGTTCTACATTAAATTCAGTCATTTCTTTATCAATCACTCGATCACTATGAATACCACTAAAGAATTCTTCCAATCTCTTATCATATTTATAGGCATAAACCACGTTATCCACACTAAAGAATGTAGAAATAATAAATGGTTTACTAAAGGTAAATAAGCCATGCATCATATGAATTGGAATAAAGGTTCTTTGTTTAGCAAATGTTAAATCCATTGGATTATCGATTGCTCCACCATTATCTGTAATCATTGCTGTATTCAAGCCTAATTCTTCATATTTTGAAATTGCTCCACTATAGGGTCTACCTGTAGCAATCACAACAACATGCCCCATATCCTTTAAAGTCTTAATGACTTCGACTGTTTTTTTAGTTAATTCACCTTGACGGTTTAAGAGTGATCCATCTAGATCACATGCGATTAAATACTTCATGAATAACACCTCCTTATCATTATCCCACAAACGAAATAAATATCAAGTGAAAGGTGTAAAGGTTATGAAAAGAATTAAAAAAAAGATGAGATGGACTCATCTTTATGAAATAATTTTTGGGGATGTGTATTTAAATTCACCTGTGAAACCAGAATTTGGATCAGTACTTTCGATTTCGATATAAGTAGGAACTGCATAATCATAGAACTCATCAGTATTTAAGTTCGTGTATTCTCCAATAGATCTTTGGATATTTTGATCCTCTGAAGTGTATACACCACCAACAATATAAATATTACCTTGTTTCGCAGTGAAATTTCTGCATAAGAAGAAGCCGTAACCATTGATGATATTATCCAATGTTATATCATATTCAGCAAACACAAAGCTTGGACGATTTTCTAAACCAAAATTTAGGTTCTTTGCAAAATTTACATTTCCATTCGCATAAATCGTACCCTGTAATCCCTGTGAACTATTTCCTTGACCATTGATGACTACATTGCCATTGACTACAACATTACCATATATCGTACTTCCACGATTCATGGTTAGATTTCCATCGATAACAAGTAATCTGTTTTCAGGTATCGTTAAATTTCTATTATTTGGTATGACAACACTTCCTTCGATATACATATGTCCTATGGCAGTTGGATTGGATTGAGACTCAAGACCACTTGGAAAATATCTTTGAAAGCCATTATTAGCGAGTGCGAGTGTTCTTATATAAGTAATTACACTTTGAAAATCTGTGAAATCTGTTTGAGGTGTCAACCATGGGAAGTTCGTATTGATATACTGCGGTAGGTAAGATGAAACCATATTGGCAGGAGTGATTAATGGATTTAAGCTGAAGGTTGGTTCCTCACCTGTATTTTGAAATATTAAATCATAGGTGCTTGCTGAAGTAACAGAACCAGTGATATAGCTTGTTACTGCCTTTGAATCATTAATCATTGATGAAACCGTATAAAGATTTTCACTGTATAACTCAATAGAAACACCCATATAAGCTTCTAGACTACTTAAATATTCAGGATCAAGCAATTGATCTCTTGAAATAATTTTTAATGTTGCATCGACCTTTTGAACTGCATTTTCATAGGCTTCTGTATCTTCAATACTAATATTGATAAGTCTGGACTGGAAAAACACATAAGATAAAAGAGTAGCTGTTGTGCCAAGCACAAAAGCAACAATACCGAGTACGGTTGGTAAACTCATTCCCTTGCGTGATTTTAATATGTTCATAGGTCCTCCTTAAGAAGCGGGTACATCAGATAAATCAAATGTTTGATTGGAGGTAAATGTATATGTTTTACCTTCATTTATGTATAGTATAATGACTATTTTTAGTTTAAGTTGATTATTCACAGTCGTTTTTTCTATATAGGAATCACTGTGAATTTCGAAATTTCTAATTTCATGAACCACACCATTGATATAGAGTTGATTATTGAGAATACTAATTTGAAGTGTGTTTGGTGGAGTATGTGTGACTAAAATAATACTGGAAGAATCCCCACTGAGCTCATAGGTGTAATGTGATTCTAGAGTTACACAGTTTGGATTATCAATACAAGTTGAATAGTCCGTAACGGCGAAGTTTCTCATTAAATCCTCTAGATGTGCTATAACAATTGTACCCTCAGTGTTTGCTCTACTTTGTTCTAGAATTTTATCATTTGCATTAAAGATAACAGATAGAAGTAATGCGATGAGTGATATGGATATTCCAAATATAACTACTGCACCAAGTAGTTCTACTAAAGTTAACCCTTTTTTATTCATAAATGATACCTTCTAAGGTGATGGTTAATCCTTTATAGTACTCGATAATAATTTGAAAATGGATAACCTTGTAGCTGATTGAATCTGGGGTTGGTGCTAGAAATATAACTTCAATCTCATTATCATAAACCTTTTGATTTGCTTCAAATTCAAATAATGAACAAGAGATAGGATTATCAAGATCTCTACAATTTAAATAATCGACAGTTTTTTCACCATCAAGAATCCACGTGGAAATCGATAAATAGGTGTAATTTTGAACGATTTCATCTCTAATTAATGATCCGATTTCAACAGCATAACGTTTTTCTTCAGTTGCTATTGTTCGGTTTCTCATCGCAACAATAACAGTGAAAGCAGTAGTAAACACAAGTGAAATGATAAAGACAGAAGCAACAGCTTCTAATACGCTAAACCCTCTTTTATTTAAAACGCGCATCCTTATCACCTCCGATACTAACTCACTTTAATTATAATCTATTTTAAATAAATGGAACGTACTTATATATTACAAATTCATTAACTCTTACAAATAATCTATAAGTTTCAAGCATATTCATAAAGATGTTTGCTATAATAGGGTTAAGCAGAGGTGATTGGATTGAAACGTATCGCTTTTTACTTCAAACATAATCTTTATTTTATGATATCGCTTATTACGGTATCTCTTTCTGTTATGTTTGCAGTTGTCATGTTATTTGTATTAGATTTAGGTGAATCTGTTGAAGAGACCAGTGTTGGATTCATTTATCTAGGTAGCTATTCACAGGAACAGTATGCAGGTGTATTAACATCAAAGGTTGCTCAGTGGCAGGAAACCGCTGATTTCGAGCTCGTTTATCATGGTTATGAAATAGAAATTGATTTATCGCTTTTTAATTTCAATGTAACTGAAACAGTAAGTCAAATTCAAACCAATCAAACCAATCAAGCATTTTTTACAATCAGTACTGAAAATAGAGCAATTCTAATGACTCATTTTGAAGATCATATGACGCCAACGATTCTTTCATCCTTTGATATGGATAGTTTTTTAGAGGATGTTTTATCTGATATGAGTAGCTTAAAAAATCGAAAGGTTTATCAATTAAAATTATATTTGGCTGAAGGTTTATCACAATCTGTGATTCAAACGATAACAATCGATCAAATCTCGCTAGCTGATGTTAACCAAATTATTGAAGAAGTTGAATCGATTCAAATACTCGGAACTTCAAGATTTTCTATATTAAAATCATTAGGAACAAACCCAAATTTAGATAACAATCAATTAAGTATTATCGCATCTGCCCTACAAAAGTTAACGATAGATACACATTTTGAAGGGTATGTCTATACGAGCTATTTAACACTACCTTCCTGGGCAGAGCCTGGAATGAATGTAAGAATTTTAAAGGTCAATCAATTTGATTTCTCATTTTACAATAGATTAATTGATCCATATACAGTTGAAATCAATCAAGTGAGTAATGATACTTTATCCTTTACATTAAAAGGATATCCATATATGACAACCTATGTATCATCCATTGATGAAAGTATAGTGATACCATTTAGTACACATTACATAGAGAATCTAACAATTGATGAAACGACACCTGGTGTGATTATTACTGAAACTGATACAGAATTTATTTATGAAATGATTATCACCCCGGGTCAAACAGGCAAAGTCATTTCATACTTTAAGACAATTACACCACTTAATGGAAGCAGTACTACCATAAAAATATATGATGAACAATATGTGGCTTCACCAGAAATTAGAGAACAAAATATTGTTTTAAAGGATGGTGATTGAGATGGCTCTCAGACGTATAGGTGATGTTTTATTACAAGCCAGAGTAATTACTGCTGACCAGCTTAAAGATGCTTTATCCAAGCAAGAAAAAAATGAAAGACTTGGTGAAACGCTATCTAGATTAGAATATGCAACAGAAATGCAAATTCTTAAAGCCTTAGAGGACTCTACAGGAGTTCAAAGAGTATCCTTATCCAATTTCACCATTGATGAAAATGTATTAGCGATTGTAGATGAAGAGTTTTGTAGAAGACATGTAATCATTCCACTTCGTATCGAAGGGAAGAATTTAATGTTTGCTACATCAGATCCTCTCGATTTCGCAGTAATAGAGGATTTGCGTGTTAGAACTGGATATCGCCCTAAGCCTTTTTCAGCTCCTAAAAATGAAATCATTACACAAATAGAAAAATATTATGGCTTTACTAGAACCTTAGAGGCTCTTGGAGCGAAACAAAGTATTTCTAAGGAAGAAGAGTTTCAAGATGACGAAGAAGATGATACACCAATGGTTAAATTGGTGAATCAAATTCTAACATCTGCGGTTTTTCAAAGAGCTTCAGATATCCATATTGACCCATTAGATGATAAGGTATTGATTCGTTATCGTGTGGATGGAGTATTGGATGTTGTAAAAGAGTTTCCAATCAAAATTCATAATCAAATGATTAGTAGAATCAAGGTTATGTCAGGGATGGATATTACAGAAACTAGAGTTCCTCAGGATGGAAGAATTCAAACTGCGATCCAACAAAAAAATATTGACCTTCGTATTTCAACGCTACCTACGGTACGCGGCGAAAAGGTTGTTATGCGTATTCTAGATTTATCTGGCTCCATGAACAAGATTACTGCAATTGGTCTTTCTGCAAAGGAAGAACGATTGGTTAGAGATATGATAGATCGTCCAAATGGTATTGTTTTAGTTAGTGGACCAACAGGTTCTGGTAAAACAACAACTCTTTATGCTTGCTTAAATGAGCTCAATCAACCAGGAGTAAATATCGTCACTGTAGAAGACCCAGTTGAAATTAAAATGACTGGTGTGAATCAGGTTCAAGTTCATCCTGAAGTTGAACTCACATTTGCCAAAGCATTAAGATCTATTTTAAGACAAGATCCAAATATTGTAATGGTCGGTGAAATTAGAGACGTTGAAACCGCGGAAATCGCGATTCGTGCGTCCCTAACGGGACACTTAGTCCTTTCAACAATCCATACCAATGACGCGGTTAAAACCGTAACAAGACTTCTAGATATGGATATAGAACCCTTCTTAATCGCATCATCCCTTTCTGGAATTATTTCTCAAAGACTTGTACGATGCTTATGCACTGAATGTAGTGTTGAAGAAGAAGCAAGTCCAAGTGAAGTGGTCATGTTTAAGAAATATGGCATGAACATTGATAAAGTCAAGCATGCTAGAGGATGTCCATCCTGTAATTTTAAGGGATTTGCAGGACGTATCGGTATATTTGAAGTATTGCCTATTACAAGAAATATGCAAAAGCTGATTGCAGAAAATGCGAATGTCATTGAACTGAGTAAACAAGCAAGAAATGAAGGTATGATGACAATTCTTGAATCTGGATTACTCAAGGTCAAGCAGGGCATTACCACTTTAGAAGAAGTCTTAAAAGTAGCTAGTGATTGGGAGTGATGATGAATGGAACTCCGTAATTACAAGTATATTGCTACAAACGCTGAAGGAAAATCAATTCACGGAAAAATCGAAGCCTTAAATCGAAATGTAGTTGTCAAATATTTACAATCCAAAAATTATGTTATCAAAAATATTACCGAATATAATAATATTTTAGGTAGGCTAGATCAAATAACTTTTGGTAGTCAATTAAGCACAAAGAATTTAATTTTCTTTTTGAAGCAGTTAGGATCCTTATTGAATGCTGGGGTGAAATTAATATCTGCACTAGAACTTCTATCACTTCAACAAGAAAATAGAGTCCAGCGTAAACTTTATTTTGAACTTTATCAGCAAATCAACAATGGATTAACATTTTCTAAGGCTTTATCAAAAAGACCTAAGGAATTTCCTAACTTATTAGTTCAAATGGTTGAAATCGGTGAAATTTCTGGAGAACTAGGACCTACAGTTATCAAAATGGCTGAATATTATGAGCACCAGATGAAATTAACCACAGAGATTAAGGCAGCATTAAGAATGCCACTCATTTATTTAGCAGCAGCATTATTAATTTCCGCAGGTATGTTAATCTTTGTATTTCCTAATATTACTGGATTATTCGCATCCTTTGAAGGAGCAGAATTACCTGGGATTACCCAAATGTTTTTAAATGTTGGGGTATTTATGAAGGAATATGCACTCATGATCTTTGGTGGATTGATTGTTTTATCGGGAATTTTCATTTATATTGATAGAAAAGTTCCCAAATTTCATCGATTCCTAACCCTGCTCGGGTTAAAGATCCCGATTTTTGGAAGCTTGATTCAAATGAACAATCAAATCCTAATCGCAAACTCATTGAGTCAAATGCTATCCAATGGTGTCAATTCAATTAAAGCCTTACAAACAACCAGAGGAATCATAACCAATGTGATTTATAAGGAATTGATATTAAAAACCTTAAAATACATTGAAGATGGTAAACCATTCGCAAAGGCATTTGAAGAAAGCAATTTTATCGATCCAATCATGGCAAGAATGATATCAACCGGTGAGAAGACTGGTAACATTCCAAAGCTGATGGAGAATTTATCAGCGTACTATAATGGAGTATCAGAAATGAGAATTCAACAGTTGAAAAACTCGATACAACCTATCTTGTTGCTTGTTGTATACGCAATAGTTGGTATTTTGATTCTAGCTATCATGCTACCAATGCTTTCATTAGGCTCACAAATATAGTTAAATATTACAATTTTATTAAATCTCATGAAGTATTATTGACATAATGTAAAACAGTGTTAATATTAGATTAGATATGACAAATATAAGGAGGAACTAAAAATGTTTAAAATTCTTAAAAATAGAAAAGGTGTTACTTTAGTAGAACTACTAGCAGTAGTTGTTATTCTAGGGATTATCGCAGCAATCGCTGTACCAACAATTGGTGGTTTAATTGCAAGACAACAAGCGAATGCAGATACAGCTACATATAATGCAATCGTTGATGCTGCAGAACTATATGGTGGAACAGCAGTATTTACACTTGATAAGCTTGAAACTGATGATTTCATTGATTTAAAAACTAATACATTCTCATTTGATGGTGAAACTCCAGTAGCTAAAACAGCAGTCTATATTAAGATTACTGGTGGGGTTGTAGGATTCTATTCAGATCTCGCAGGTACAGTTGCAGTTGATTTCTACGTTAACGACACATTGGTTTACGAAAAACCATAAGTTTTAAAAATTAAACTCAATGGAGGTCTCTAACTCTAGAAACCTCCTTTTTTAATAACAAACTATAGGAGTAAGTCAATATGACCATCCTTTACGCAAGCCTCATCTTCATCCTTGGTAGTTTACTTACCTCTTTTTATCATGTTTTAGGTGATAGATTACCCAAGTTTGAATCCATCAATGGTAGATCACACTGTGATACATGCAAAAAAGAATTAAGATGGATTGATATAATCCCAATCCTTGGTTATTTAATCAATAGAGGAAAATGTCATTTTTGCAAATCCAAAATTCCAATTTGTCACTTACTATTAGAATTATTAGGTGGAGCCCTATTCTCAATCTCCTTCCTAATCTATGGTTTTTCATTAGAGCTCGCTATTGTCTTAATCTTTATATCCGTATTTATCATCGAATCAATAAGTGATCAAAAGTATATGATTGTTCTTGATCGTATATGGATAATTGGAATCATTCCAGTCATCGCTATTCGAATCATTCAAGGTGAATTTTTCACACATTTAATCTCATCAGCAGTACTATTTTCAATACTTTTTCTTATCGCTTATCTTTCTCAAAAGATATATAAGAAGGATGCACTAGGTGGAGGAGATGTAAAACTCTTTATCTTTATCGGTTTTATCTTAACCTTAGGACAAGGATTACTCGCTCTATTTCTAACATCACTTTTCGGTTTTATTTATGGTATGATTAAATTAAGAACGAAGCATCAAGAATTTCCACTTGTACCGTTTATCTTTCTTGGTGTCATGATTTCATATTTATATGGTCAAGACATTATCAATTGGTATTTAAGTCTATTAAGGATGTGATGACGATGTTTACAAAAAGCTCAGATTTTAGTGTCTTCTTCACTGATGACTATGTCAGTTTTTTTGAATTGGCACCTTTTTTAGATCAATCACGCTATGGACAAGTAAAACTTGATACAGGTATTATCGAAAATGGTTATATTAAGGAGCCTGAAGCACTATTAAATGTTTTACAGCAGCTTTTTAAACAATATGAAGTTAAACCAAGAAAAATCACTCATATCATTCATGACCAAAATATTCTCATTCGAGATATTAAAATTATCAAAGAACAACTTGGCAAAAAGTCAGTTGATGAATACATAAAGGAACAACAAGGGAAGACGTTATTACTTCCATTTAGCGAATCTACAATCTCCCATATCGTCAGATATGAAAATGATGTAGAAATTAGAGTCATAGCAATCATTATTGACTCCAATTTACTACATGATTATCATGATGTTTTTGACCGCTTAAAAGCGAAGGAAGTTAAGTTTGAAATATCATCGCTACCACTATATGAACAATATCTTCAAAAGGGTGGATTCAAGGCATCTAATTCAATGCTTGTTTCTATATATGAAGGTATGTTTAGTCTTCAAATTATTGAAGAGCATATTCCAATATTTAATCTAATTGAAGAAATTGATGGTGGTCTTGAAGAGTACGACATGATTATTGAAAATTATGTTGAACGTATCGCAAATTACTATAAGTACAACATGAGAAAAGGTAAAACTGAAATTCAAAATGTAATATTTTTTAATTTCAATCCTGATTTATCAATCTTTCAGCTTCAACAAGGCCTATGCGTTAAACTAAAGAACTATCAAGCAAAGGTTTGTGATCTTTATCTAGAGGATCCACTGGCTAAGATATTACCATTTGAAACGATGTTACCTTACGCTGTTGCTAGAAATAGACAAATCACGTCACCGGTAAAATTCGATTTCAAATTGGATAGAGTTAAACAACTCAATTTACATGCGAATTATTTATTGATTGCTGCATTTTTCATTGTTTCCACAACCCTTCTTGTATATATTCCATATTTTTCTATGAATGAAGAAATTAAGATTGAGCAAAACAATGTCAACGCACTTCAAAATCAATTACAGGTCTTAATTGAAGAAACACCACCAACTCCATCATTTTCAGTCATTCAACAAAATTATAGTAATGCATTTCAATATTTAATGAATCAAGAAATAGATCCTAAACCGATGCTTCTTGATTTAATGAGTGAATTAAATGCTAATGTTATAATCAATAGCTATCAGGTAAAGAGCCAAACGAAGGAAATAGTTATTATTCTTCAGGGAAATACGGAATCAGATCTATTTGAATATATGATTGAAGTCTATGAAGCTTTCGGTATTGTTTCAGGAACTGATGATGAAGCTAGATGGATTATATCTGAACCAACCTATAAGTTCAATAACCCACTACAAGTGGAGGTGACAATCCGCTATGCGTAAATATGATGTTTTTGGTAAAAAGATTAGCCAAGCAAAGTTTTTATATATGATTTTCTTCGTATTTTTAATTGTCATTGGTGGTTATTTTGGTGTATTAAGAATTCAACAAAATAGATTGAGTCAGCTTGCTGAAGAGGAAAGAAGTATTCAAAGACAAATCAATTCACTTCTACAAAGTGGTCAAACAGTAGACTATTACACGATAGATGAATTAATTCCATATCTTCCAACCTCATATGATCAAATGACGATCGCTAATAGACTTGAATATGTTAGAAACATTTCAGGTTTAGGTGATGCAATCGACTATAGAATTACATACAATGCACAAGCGACTACTCCATTTACTGATCCATTACCAGCTAGTGTAAAGTTTGTTAGCATGACAGTAACTATGCATATTGATGATCCTTTACTCATTCTTGATTACATTGAAAATCTTTATGCAGAAGATTTAATCTTCTATGTTAGACAAGTTAACGTCTCCTATACCATTGATGATACAGCGTTAATCCAAATGTCTATATTTACATTTTATAATGATGTAAACCCGTAGAAAAAGTTATTCAGTCAAAAGCACCATGATTTGGTGCTTTTTTTGATGTTTCAGATAAACATCAATACTTTCAGTAATTGATTAACCGTGATATAATATTCTATAGGGAGGATTTTCCAAATGACTGATATTCTTTTATCTTTATGGCCAATTCGCTTTGATTTTTCGACAATGATTAGCTTTCTCATCGGATTAAGCTTTGGTTTTTTCCTTTTACTACTCATCTATCTATATGCTGTTTTAAAAAGTCTAAATAAAGGATTAAAACTTAGAGGTGCAGATGAACAAGATATTGATGAAGAAGAAATCAAATGGTTAATCGAGGATGCTCAAAAGCAATTTAAGGATAAAGAAACAAGAAATGCAATTGGATATCCTAAATATTTATTACAGATTAATAGAGATTTATCAGTTGATATTGCAAAGAAGTTTTATCCTAAATCCAAATATCCTTACCTAGAATTAACGATTGATGAAACACTCAGACTAAATCATTACATCACCAATCGTCTAGAAGAGCTTCTTCAAGGAAGAATTCTAAGATTAACAAGAGGATTAACATTAAGTAAAATCGTTGAAATGAACGAAGTAAAAACAAAAATTGATAATAACCCAATTGTAAAAGCAGCGGTTAAATATAAAAAGGTTACCAAAGCAGCAGTTAGCATACTAAATGCAGTCAATCCAGTATATTGGGGAAGAAGAATCACTCAGGAAGTCACGTTAAACGTGATTGTCGTTAGAATCGGATTAGCATTAATCGCGATTACTGGTGAAGAAACCTATAAGATTTATAGTAAAAAAGTGTTTGATGAAGAGATGTCAATCGATACTGGCGTAGATTCTATATATGAAGACATCAATAGAGATTTGGCTAGAGAGGATGCTAAAGATGAGTAAACGTAAACAATCAGTAGAACTACCTTTAGAAAAAGATCCTTTTGTAATCTTCCAGTTTATCAAGCTTGAAGGTATCAGAGGTAAAGAAAAGTATAAGAAGAGTCGTTTCGTCTCTCCTATTTTTGGCCGTAGTGTCAAGGATGTTGTAACAGTACCCTTTACGATCAAGGATACCGGAGATACTACTAGACGCTTTGATGCGTTTAGAACAAAACCTAAGCTTACTGAAGAGGAAGCGAAACGTAAGCACGGTAATAAATATTACGAGTTTACTAATATTGTCTCCAATAAAACTAGAGCTGAATACTTTGGCGAGTCTAGCTATGTCCCAACCAATGAAAAGGATGTAGAGGAATCACATGAAAGAAAAATAATTAGTCCAATTGGTGGACATTATAAGGATCGCTCAGCAAAACCAGATCCAATGCCATTTAAGGCGAATCCAGAGCCTCAAAGAAGAGTAGCTTCAGTAGCTCCAGTTATTGAAGAAAGAAAAGTTGAATCAGAGCCAGTAGTTGATACCTATGTTAGAAGAGCACCAGTGGATCCAAGCTCAATTAAGTCATCTGATTTTGGAACGAATCCCAATTCAAATATAACACCTGTTGAACAAAAGAGATTTGAACCACCTATTCGTTTACAAAAGGTGGAGGAAGACCATTACATCCTTCCTTCCATTAAGCTTTTCTCTAAAAAGGAAAGAGATTTAAATGAAAAGCCACAATGGCTACTAGACCAAATTGATGTTATTAACGCAACACTTTCACAATTTGGTATTGAAGGATTTGTCAGTGGATCTAAAAAAGGACCTACTGTTACCAGATATGAAGTATCCTTAGATCCAGGTGTCAACGTTAAAAGAATTTTAAGTATTCAAGATAATTTAATGATGAATCTAGCTTCACAATCCTTGCGTATTGAAGCACCAGTTCCTGGTAAACCATACGTAGGACTTGAAGTACCAAACTATAAGCCTGAAATCGTAGCCTTTGGTAATGTAGTCGATACAAAGGAATTCCTAGATGATATGGATCACCCATTAAAGATTGCCTTAGGTGTCGATATTGATGGTGAAAACATTTATGTTGACATTCAATCCATGCCTCATGGATTGATTGCAGGTGCTACCAATTCTGGTAAGAGTGTTTGTGTGAACACAGTGCTTGTAAGCTTACTTCTTAAAAACTCACCTAAAGATTTAAAAATGATCTTAATTGATCCTAAAATGGTTGAGCTTACACCTTATAACGATTTACCACATTTGATTACACCGGTAATTACCGATGTTAAAATGGCTGCTGCAGCATTAAATTGGGCAGTCAATGAAATGGAAAAAAGATATCAAACCTTCGCAAATAGTCGTTCAAGAGATATCAAGTCATTCAATGACAATGTCAAGCGTGGTCTTGTAGATTTAGAAAAAATGCCATTCATCGTTATCGTGATTGATGAATTAGCAGACTTAATGGCAGTTGCTGCACATGAAGTTGAAGATGCCATTCAAAGACTTACACAAAAGGCTAGAGCTGCAGGTATTCATTTATTAGTTGCTACGCAAAGACCATCAACAGATGTTGTCAAGGGAACGATTAAATCAAACATTCCAGCAAGAATTGCATTTAAGGTAGCTTCCTTCGTGGATTCTACAACCATCCTTGATGGAGCAGGTGCTGAAGCACTGCTCGGTAAAGGGGATATGCTTCTCAAGAGAAGTGATCGTACACATCGTTTACAGGGTGCATTTATACCTGACGAAGAAATTTATGCAGTTACTGATTTTATTAGAAAGCAAAGTGGTGGATCGAACTACATCTTTGAGCATGATGCCTTAAAACAACAAGCAAGAGCTAGAGAAGCCGTTAATGATGAATTATTCCAAGATGTTGCATATTTTGTTGTGGAATCAGGTAATGCTTCGATTAACTCCATTCAAAAGGAATTTACAATTGGCTTTAATAGAGCTCAAAAGCTTGTTGAAATGCTAGAGGAATATGAAATAGTAGCACCTAACCAAGGAACAAAGGCTAGAGAAGTTTTAGTAACTATCTCTGAACTAAACGACATTTTAGCAGATTTATAAGATTATAAAATTAAGGATGACGTCATGACATTAAAGAAAGCCTATCAAACATTAATCATCACTGTAATTCTTATGATGTTAACCATCATTCTTTACGCGTTAAGAGTTACGAGATTAAAATTAGATTGGGGGATGACCGGATTTGTTATAGCCGCGATTCTCTCCTTATTTTCTGTTGTCTTCGCAATCCATCAAAACAAGCATTTAAAGGATATTAAACAGTCCAATTGGATTTCAAAGCATCGATTTGAAATCCTCGATTGGTTTACATTCCTAAGTGTTTCATTAATGGCTATTTTCGTTTTATTTCTATTTTTTATCTTACCTTCAGATGTTTCACAAGGGTCAATGACACCAACATTAGAGGATGGAAATAGAATTATTGTCTATCATTTTAAATATGAACCAAAGCTAGATGATATTGTAATCATCAAGATTACTCAAGATGAATTTCCAGAATTAAATGATTCATATTTTTATAAGAAGAAAACAGTTTGTCCCCTCGTTTTCAAATTTTTAAATAACGATTGTGTAACGACAATTGTTTTAGATGATACCAATAGTCCGGTTATGCTTGATGCGATTTACTTCGTAAAAAGAGTTGCAGGTGTTGAAGGTGATTTAGTAACTTTTATAGAAGCTGAAGATTATGCAGTAGATTTTATTGAACAAAATAAACGATATCATATTTCAATTAATGGTAGGATTTATCAAAACCCTTATAATGAAATCTATGAATTTACCTATCTTCAAAAAGCAATCATTCAAGAAGGGCTAATCGCTAACAAGCTACCTGATAACAAGCTTTTAGTTTTTGGTGATAACAAAAATAACTCAACGGATTCCAAAAATTTTGGAGTTGTTGAAAATAGTAGTATTATGGGTAAAGTCATTTTCAAGCTTTCTCCATTCGGAGGTGTAAAATGATGAAACAAATTCAGTGGTTTCCTGGCCACATGTTTAAATCGCTTAGACAAATCAGAGAAAAGATATCCATCATGGATATCGTTTTAGTTTTAGTGGATTCTAGACTTCCATTATCTTCAATCAACCCTGAATTATTTAAAATCATTAGTCATAAACCCAAGGTTATGCTCTTTAACAAAATGGATTTAGCTGATGAGAATGTTTTAAATGAATGGGTGAATTATTACCAAAAGGAAGGATTCGCAACCTTAAAGATTGATTCAGTCACAGGAAAAAATGTTAATAAAATACATCCTTTATGCCAAGAAGTCCTAAAGGAAAAACTAGAGCGTGAAAAAAGTAAAGGACTTAAGCCAAGACCTTTACGTACCATGATTTTAGGTATTCCTAATGTTGGTAAATCAACATTGATTAATCAGCTATCCAAATCCAGTGCAACCAAGACTGGAAACACTCCTGGAGTAACGAAGGCTCAGCAATGGATTAAGCTTGGTGAGAATTTTGAATTATTAGATACTCCTGGTGTTTTATGGCCAAAGTTTGAGGATCCCATTGTAGGCTATCATCTAGCGATTACTGGAGCAATCAAGGATAAAATATTACCTGAGGATGATGTTGTTCAATATGCAATCAAATTCCTAAGGAAATATTACCCCAATCGCTTAAAGGATCGATACGGTATTAATATAGAAAGTGATTATGTCGAAACGCTAGATACAATCGGTAGACTTAGAGGTTGTCTAATTAAAAATGGTGAGATTGATTATTCAAGAGTTTACACGATCATCTTAACCGATATTAGAAATAAAATGCTTGGAGGTTTATCTTTTGACAGACTTAGTGATGTATCAATATGAAAATGAATTGTATAACAGTGGATTTACCTATATAGCAGGTGTAGATGAAGCTGGAAGAGGACCATTGGCAGGACCTGTAGTTGCTGCTGCAGTAATCCTAAAAAAGGGAGCAATCCTAAAATATACAAATGATTCTAAGCAATTAACTGAAAAACAAAGAGATAAAGCATTAATCGAAATCAAAGAAAATGCACTATCTATTGGTATTGGAATATCATCAGTTGAAGAAATTGACTTGATCAATATTTATAGAGCTAGCAGAGAAGCAATGCTATCTGCAATCAAGCAATTAAAGATCAAACCAGAGTTTTTATTAATTGATGCAATGCCAATGGAAATTGACATTCCATTAAAGAGTATCATTAAAGGAGATACACTATCGATATCGATTGCTGCAGCATCAATTGTTGCTAAAACAACAAGAGATGCCTATATGCTTGAAATGGATAAGGTATTCCCAGAGTATGGATTTAAGAATCATAAGGGCTATGGTACAAAGGAACATTTAGAAGCAATTCAAAAATATGGAATTACTCCGATTCACAGAAAAACATATGAACCTGTCAAATCAATGCTAAAAAAGAAGTAACGCACTTCTTTTTTTTATGAATGAATAATAAAAAAAGTGTAAGCGATTACTTATTTTCAATTCAAAATTAAAGCATTTTTCACATATTTTAACTACCATAAAGTAGGGAAAAAATCATATATATTTAAATAATATATATAAAAAATTATCTTTACTTTCTTCTTGACATAGAAAATTATTACACTATAATTGTAATGGAAATGGAGTGTTGTCATGAATAAGAAATTAATCATCGTTGAGTCACCATCTAAATCGAAGACCATAGCTAGTTACGTCGGATCCGATGTAATTGTTTTATCTTCAAAGGGGCATGTAAGAGATTTAGCAACTTCAGGTGTTGATGGACTTGGGCTTGATTTAAAAAACAATTTCGCTCCACATTATAAAATCATACCTACAAAACAAGCATTAGTTAAGGATTTAATCGCTAAGGCAAAGGGAAGAGATGTTTTAATTGCAACCGACCCTGATAGAGAAGGGGAGGCAATCGGCTGGCATTTAGCTGAGCTTCTTGGTCTAGATCCAGAAGCAAGCAACCGTATTGTTTTTAGAGAAATCACAAAACCTGCAATATTAGAAGCGTTAAACCATCCAAGACCTATCGATTCACATCTTGTCTATTCCCAAGAGTTTAGACGCATATTAGATAGAATCATTGGATTTAAGCTTTCTAAACTATTACAGTCTAAAATTAAGAGTAAATCAGCAGGGCGTGTTCAATCTGTAGCTTTGAAGCTAATTGTTGACTTGGAGCATGAGATTGAAGCATTTATCCCTGAAACCTATTATGAAATTGAAGCAACCTTTCATCATTTAAAGGCTGACTATATTATCCCTGATAAAAAAAGACTTGGTAAGGATGAAGCAGATTTAATCGTTAAGGAATCAACCAATCCATTCATCGTTAAGGATATTCAAGTTAAGGAATCTAGAAGAAATTCTAAACCTCCATTTATTACCTCTACTTTACAACAAGATGCAATATCAAGCTTAGGCATGAGTGCGAGTCGTGCAATGATGGTTGCACAAGCACTTTATGAAGGTAAGGAAATACATGGTGAGCTTGTTGGGTTAATCACTTATATGAGAACTGACTCCAACAGACTTGCTGAACCATTCGTTCACGAAGCACAGTCTTATATAGAAAAGAACTTTGGTAAAAATTACTTAGGTAAATATACTGTATCTACCAAAGCGAATGCACAGGACGCCCATGAAGCAATCCGTCCAACCTCTATTGATAGAACACCAGATTCATTAGAATCCTATTTATCTAAGGATGAACTCAGACTTTACAAGCGCATTTATAATCGTGCTGTAGCATCTCTAATGGCACCAGCAGTCTTTGATATTACAAAGGTTACATTATCCTCTAATGGACATGACTATTTAGTTGAAGGTTCAGTTGAAAAGTTTGAAGGTCATTTAAAGATGTATAGTGAATCAAAGAACAAAGATAAAATATTACCTAAGATGGAACTAAATCAAGAGTTGAATGCAAAGGATGTATTATCGATTGAAAAGGTAACGACACCAAAAACAAGATATTCTGAAGCAACCTTAATTAAGGAATTAGAATCTCTAGGTATCGGTAGACCATCTACCTATGCTCAAATCATTCAAACATTAAAAAATAGAGATTATGTAGATATTGAAGAAAAAAGATTTAAGCCTACCAAGCAAGGAAGACTGACTGCAGAACAGCTTGATCTATTCTTTAACAAAATCATTAATGTCGAGTACACATCTAAAATGGAAACTGTATTAGATGAAATTGCCGATGGTAAACAAAAAGGTTCACATTTAATTTCTAAGTTCTATCATTCATTTATTCCTCTTGTAGATATCGCTCAAAAGGATATGAAGAAGATTGGAGCTAAGGAAACTGGTGAAAGCTGTCCTGTTTGCGGTAAACCTCTAGTCATTCGAAAAAGCAAATATGGCGAATTTACAGCATGTAGTGGGTTTCCATCCTGCAAATATGTGAAAAAAGACTAAATTTGAATCCGATATAGAAATACTTTACAAACGATTTAAAAAGTGATAATATGATTATGCATCTACCTCTATAGATGCTATTTATCCCCTATTTACGTGTACTACAGTGCACAAAATCCCCTGAAGAGGTCCGCCATACTTTATATGGTGGACCTCATTTTATTAGCATTTTTTTTAAATCATGATATAATATTCATGAACGAAAATATAAGGAAGTGTGAACATGAAAACATTTAAAGGAAAGCCAATTACTCTACTCGGTGAGTCTAAAAAAGTTGGCGATATTGCTCCTGATTTCAAAGCCTTAAACACAAAAAGTGAAGTTAAACACCTAACAGATTACAAATCACGTTATATCATCTTAAATGTTGTCCCATCCTTAGACACGACAGTATGTGACATGCAAGCAAGAACAGTCAATAATGAACTTGCTGAAAGACAAGATGTCTTAGTGATTACCATCAGTAATGACCTACCTACAGCACAAAGTAGATGGTGTGGAAATTCTGGATTACCAAATGTTATTACATTATCCGATCATTTAGACTTAGATTTCGCAAACAAATATGGAACGAATATTAAGGAATTAAGACTTCAAGCAAGAAGCGTATTCGTTTTGGATGAATCAAGAAAGATCATTTATAACGAATATGTTGATGAAATGAGCTCTCATCTAAACTTTGATGAACTGATTACATTCGTCAAAAAATTACCGAAAGAATAACTTTCGGTTTTCTTTTGTCTATGGTATAATATTCAAAGAATTAGGAGAGAAAAGATGGGATTATTTCAAAAGCTTTTTGGTAAAAAACCTAAGAATGAGAGATATCAATTAGGTTTACATAAAACTAAAGAAAACCTAGGAAACTTAAAAGCAATTTTAGCCGCATCTACGAAAATAGATGATGAGCTTTTTGACTCTTTAGAAGACATCTTTATTCAAGCTGATATTGGTATTGATACCGTTATTTACTTTATTGATCAATTAAGATTAGAAGTCGAAAATAAAAAAATAGAAGATCCTAAGGATTTAGCAGAAATTATCGTTGATAAAATGTTTGAAATCTATCTTAAGGGTGAGCTTGTTCAAACCGATTTAAATTTTGATGAAGGTGAAACCAATGTGTATCTCTTTGTTGGAGTCAATGGTGTCGGAAAAACGACAACAATCGGTAAAATAGCTAAACAATTAAAGGATGAAGGTAAAAAGGTGATGATGGTTGCTGGTGATACATTTAGAGCCGGTGCGATTGATCAGCTTGTTGAGTGGGGAAGAAGAAGTAACACCTTTGTTTATAAGAAAGATGCAGGAAGTGATCCTTCATCTGTTATCTATGATGCCTTAGAAATAGCGAAAAATGAGAAGTATGATGTAGTATTAGTGGATACAGCAGGTCGCCTTCAGACAAAAGTGAATTTAATGAATGAGCTTTCTAAAATGAAGCGTGTCATTCAAAAGACATTACCAAATGCTCCACAGGAAACATTATTAGTTATTGACGCGACTACCGGACAAAATGGGATGCGTCAAGCAGAGGTTTTCAAGGACGCAACCGATGTGTCTGGTATCGTTTTAACGAAGCTAGATGGTACAGCTAAGGGTGGAATCGTCTTAGCAATTAGACATCTATATCATTTACCGATCAAATATGTTGGCCTTGGAGAAAAAATTGACGATCTCGTCTTATTTGATATCGAACAATATATCTACGGTCTATTTAAGGATTTCTTCTAAGGAGTTATTATGGAAGCTCTAGACAAAAAGGAACAACTCAATCAGCTATTCGATTTATATAAAAGCTTGCTAACAGAAAAACAATGCTTGTATTTTGAGTTGTATTATAGAGAAGATTATTCTCTTCAAGAAATATCAGAGATTTATACTGTGAGTAGAAATGCAGTATTTGATCAATTAAAAAAGGTAGAGGATTATCTATTTTCATATGAAGAAAAATTAAGTTTACTAGCGCTTCAATTAAAGCGCAAGGAACTCATTGATAAAGCAATCGAAACTAAAGATTTTAAATTATTAGAAGCCTTAAGAAAGTTGGATGAATAATGGCAGAAAATAGCTTAAGCCAAAGACTGCAAATGGCGATGCGCCGTTTGACTGGACGCGGCTTTTTAACTGAAAATGATATTGATGAAATGATGCGCGAAGTGCGTCTTTCTTTGCTTGAAGCTGACGTTAATTTTAAGGTAGTCAAGCAATTTGTTGCCAATGTAAAAGAACAAGCTGTTGGTGAAAAAATACTAAAGGGATTAAACCCTGGACAACAGGTTGTTAAAATCGTTCATGACGAATTAAAGCGTGTCATGGGTGAGGATTCTGAGGGTATACGCTATAACATTAACGGAATTACTACCATTATGACCATCGGTCTACAGGGGTCTGGTAAGACAACTGCGATTGGTAAACTTGGTGTCTATATTAGAAAAACCGAAAAGAAAAGAGTCATGTTTATTGCTGCAGACGTATACCGTCCAGCTGCAATTGAACAGCTAAAAACGATTGGTAAGCAAATCGAAATTGAAGTCTTTGAAAAGGGTTTAATCGATGCGAGACAAATCGTTAAAGAAGGGCTTAGCTACGCGAAAGACCAAAAGTATGATGTCGTCATTATCGATACTGCAGGTAGACTGCATATCGATGAAAAGATGATGCAAGAATTAATTGATGTTAAAGAAATCGCGAAGCCTAATGAAATTTTGTTAACAGTGGATGCGATGACAGGTCAGGATGCTGCAAACATTTGTAAAAGCTTCCATGAACAATTAACTGCAACTGGTGCAATTTTAACTAAACTAGATGGTGACACTCGTGGTGGTGCTGCATTATCGATTAAGGAAGTTTCAGGGATTCCAATTAAGTTTGCCTCCTCTGGAGAAAAAATGGATACCTTTGAAGCATTCCATCCAGAGCGTATGGCATCTCGTATACTTGGTATGGGAGACGTCTTAACATTAATAGAAAAAGCGACTGAATCGATTGATGAAGATGAAGCACAGGGCATGATGGAAAAGCTCATGTCAGACACCTTCAATTATAATGATTTATTAAAGCAATTTAAGATGATAAAAAGGATGGGTTCCATCTCAAAAATCATGGGATTTATCCCAGGCATGGGACAGCTAAAAAATGCTGCATCTCAAGTCGATGATAAGCAATTCGAACAAATGAGTGTCTTAATTCACTCGATGACTGAAGATGAAAGAAAAGACCCAAAGCTTATCGATACTTCCTCTAGAAGAAGAGAGCGTATCGCTAGAGGAGCGGGAATGAGTGTTGCTGATTTAAATAAGCTTAGAACAGCATTAGACACTCAAAAGAAAATGATGAAAAAGATGATGAACATGGATGAAAAACAACTCGAAGGTTTATCAAAAGATCCATCAAAGATGATGCCAACCCAAAAAGTAAAAAAAGGTAAAGGTAAAGGAAAGGGTCAATTTAGGATTCGTTGATCCTTTTTTTCACCCCCAATTCCCCACAAAAGTTGTGGAAAAGTTACTTAAATATCTATGATAAAATGAAGAAAAAGAGGATGAATGATGAAGAAACTAATACTAATAGACGGAAACTCCATTATGTTTAGAGCATATTACGCTACTGCTTATCCTGGTGCTAAGCTGATGCAGTCCACTCAAGGCGTTTATACAAATGCACTTTTCGCATTTGTCGGTATGTTCGAAAAAATTATCACTGAAAATGATTCCTATGCTTTGGTAGCCTTTGACACAAAGGAACCTACCAAAAGACATATCGCCTATGAAGGTTATAAAGCTGGTCGAGTTAAAATGCCAGAAGAGCTTATACAGCAAATCCCATATATTTATGAATACATCACCTTAAATGGTGTGAAACTATATTCAAAGCCAGGCTATGAAGCAGATGATATCATTGGTACGCTTGCTAAAAGAGGTGCTGATGAAGGCTATATGGTCGAGGTTTTTTCTAGCGATAAGGATCTACTACAATTAGTTGACGATAAAATCACTGTCAATTTATTAAAAAAGGGCATGAAAGAAGTCGCACGCTTTGACCCCAAATCCTTATTTGATGAATATCAATTAACTCATGAACAAATGATTGACCTAAAGTCTTTAATGGGTGATGCATCCGATAACATTCCAGGAGTTCCTGGAGTTGGTGAGAAAACCGCGATTAAGCTACTTCAAGAATACGGTTCTTTAGAAAAAATATTAGAAAATAAAGATAACATCAAGGGTAAACTTGGTGAAAACTTAAGAGAACATGAAAAGCTCGCTTTAATGAGTAAGGATCTCGTCACGATTGATATCGATGCCGAGCTTGATTATAAGGTTTCAGATTTAGTGAAAGAAGCACCTAAAACAAGCGAATTGATGTCATTTTTCCAAGCACTTGATCTACATGTCTTTGTCAAAAAGATGGAGCTCCCAACTGATCAAATGGAATCTTGGGAATTTAAGGTGATTGAGGATGAAAGAGAATTAGGAAAAGTATTAAAAAAGGGACTAGCAGTCCATTTTGAATTATCTGACTATAATTACCATAAGGCTACCCTATGGGGTGTTGGGATATCTGATGGGAAAAATCATTATTACTTATCTCCAGAATTCGCTTTAACATCCATTAACTTTCAAATGTATTTATCAGATGAATCTATTTCAAAATATACCTATGATTTAAAGGCTGTTAAAGTCTTTCTACTTTGGAATCAATTAGAATTAGCAGGTGTTGAATTTGATTTACTGCTTGCAGCATATTTAATCAACTCTCACTTAGGGAAAGAAGAATTTAAAAGAATCGTATCTGCATTTAATTATGAGGATATCTTATATGATGACTCTGTTTATGGTAAAGGTGCTAAAAAAGGACTTCCTGAAAAGGAAATCTATCAAAGACATATCGTCAGTAAATCAAAGGCGATCGCTGAGCTTAGACTATCGATGCTAGAAACATTAGAAACCCAAAATCAAACCAAATTATTAACAGAGCTTGAAATTCCTTTATCTGAAGTATTAGGAGAAATGGAATATCAAGGCTTAACCGTCGATTTAGATGAACTAGAAATTCAAGGTAACGATTTAAAGGAAAGAATTCAAAGAATAGAGTCTGAGATTCACGAATTAGCTGGAGAAGAGTTTAATATCGGTTCTCCAAAACAAATGGGAGATATCTTATTCGAAAAATTAAATCTTCCCTATGGTAAAAAAACAAAAACTGGATATTCAACCAATATTGAAGTCCTCGAAGAGCTTAAAAAACACCATCCAATCATTGAAAAGATTATGGAATATAGACAGCTTACCAAATTACATTCAACCTATATTGAAGGTGTCAAGCAAAACTTATTTGATGATAACAAGGTCCATACGATTTATATGCAAGCCTTAACAACAACAGGTAGATTATCATCCTTGGATCCTAACCTTCAAAATATACCAATTCGCAGTGAAGAAGGTAGAAAAATAAGAAAGCTATTTATACCTAAAGAAAACCATTATTTATTAGGTGCTGACTACTCTCAAATTGAATTAAGAGTTTTAGCGGATATGGCAGATGTCAAATCCTTAATTGAAGCTTTTAATCAAAAAATAGATATTCATACGAAAACTGCTCAAGATGTTTTCCACGTTACAGAAGTGACTAGTGATCAAAGAAGAGCAGCAAAGGCAGTTAACTTTGGAATCATTTACGGTATTGGTGCTTGGAGTCTATCAGAGGACATCAAGGTTAGCCCCAAAGAGGCTCAAGCCTTTATCGACAGGTATTTATCCATCTATCCAGAAATCAAGGCTTACATGGAAAATATCGTGAAGTTCGCAAAAGAACATGACTACGTCGAAACAATCATGAATAGAAGAAGATATATACCTGAACTGAAATCACCAGTCTATACTCAAAGACTATTTGGTGAGAGAACTGCGCTCAACGCTCCCATTCAAGGAAGTGCTGCAGATATCTTGAAAAAAGCGATGGTTGATTTATATCACTACGTAAAGAAAAACAAGAAAAAATCAAAGATTTTACTTCAGGTTCACGATGAACTCATTCTAGAGGTACCTGAACAAGAATTAGAGGAAATGAAAAAAGTAGTACCAATGATGATGTCAAATGCGTTAAAGCTAAAAGTTGAGCTTGAAACCTCATGTGATGTTGGAAAGAATTGGTATGAATTGAAATAGGAGATCATGATATGCCCGAGCTTCCAGAGGTTGAAACGGTTAGAAGAACATTAGAGCTAGCTATCCAAAATGAAGAAATCATTGAGGTTAAGGATTACTATTCCAAGATTATTACCAATGATGTTTCTGAATTTAAAAAACAAATCTTAAACCAAAAAATCAATCGAATTGACCGCATGGGTAAATATTTAATTTTTATCCTAGATCAAGATGTCATGATTATTCACTTAAGAATGGAAGGCAAGTTCTTCATTAAAACAAGTGAACCTCTATTAAAGCATGAACATATCGTTTTCAAATTTAAGTCTGGTCGTGAACTACGCTATCATGACGTTAGAAAATTTGGTACGATTACTCTGCTGCCTAAGGATACATATTTAGAGACATATCCGCTAAATCAGCTCGCACCTGAGCCAAAGGATATAGGGTTGAATAAATTTTATGAAACGCTTCAGAAAAAAAGAATTGAGATTAAAGCAGTACTCTTGGATCAGCATATCATCAGTGGCCTAGGTAATATCTATGTCGATGAAACGCTATTTTTAGCAAGAATTCATCCAACCAGATTAGCAAATACGATTTCCTTGGATGAAGCGAAGAAAATAATAGAAAGTGCAATCCAAGTCTTAGATAAAGCAACCAAACTAGGTGGAACTACGATTCGTAGCTACACCTCAAGTCTTGGCGTGCATGGTCGTTTTCAAAATGAATTAAACGTTCATATGAGAAAGGACCTACCGTGCCCAATCTGTCAAACAAAGATCATAAAAATGAAGGTCAAAGGACGTGGAACCTATGTCTGTCCAAGCTGTCAAGACTAAACCAATCTTAATCGGACTTACTGGAGGAATTGGAAGTGGGAAAACCGCAGCTTCTAATTATTTTCAGTCTTTAGGCATTCCAGTAATTGATTCTGATTTAATCGTTAAAAGATTGTGGAAAGAAAATAAGGAAATGGTTCAAAAGATTGAAAAATCCTTCGGCTTTCCTATAGAAAATGATTTAGATAGGAAAAAACTTGCTAAAATCATTTTTAATGATCAAGAAAAAAGGGAAATATTAAACGAAATCGTTCACCCCTATGTTTTTCAGGAAGTCGAAAAGGAAAAGTCGTTTTACACGGATCGTGAATTAATCGTGATTGACATGCCTTTACTAATCGAAGTGGGTTATAGATCAAAGGTTGACTTTGTATTAGTCGTTTATGTTTCAAAGGAAACGCAAATCAATAGATTAATCCAAAGAGATGATCTTTCTATAGAAGAAGCAACCAAAAGAATAAAAGCACAAATGCCCTTAGATGAAAAACGTGCATTTGCAGATGTTATATTGAATAACGAAACGACTATTTGCGATTTATATTACCAAATTGATTCGTTTTTAAGAGGGTTAAAAGATGAAAAATAGTTCAACTTTTCAAATTCAAAGTCAATCGGATTTAAGTGCAGCAGATTTTAAGGTGCTTGCTCTTTTATATCAGCCATTGATGGGACTTGAAGGGCAAGCACTCTATACAACCTTTTATCAGCTAATCAATAAGACAGGAAGAAATACATATACACATCAAGAGCTTTTTGATCTAGTCAATATCAAGCAAGTAGATTTCTTAAAAGTAAGAAATAAGCTTGAAGCTTTAAATTTACTTACTGTCTATCAAAAGGAAGATATTTACTTATATTTTATGAAGGCTCCTTTAACTGCAAAGCAATTTTTAATGGATACCGTATTTGGTAGCTACCTACAAGCAGAAATTGGTGAAAAGAATTTAAACCTACTTACTGAAATGTTTAGAATTGATATACCATCTACTGAAGGATATGAAAATATCACCAAACCATTTGATGCCTTATATGAGTTTAAGAGCTTGAGTTTACTCAATGTCTTGCATCCTCTTCAAGGTAGAGTATCCAATGGTGGTTCACATATCAAGCATCAGTTCAATTATGAATCATTTGTTGAAAACCTATCAGAAAGACTCAAAAACTCACAATTACTTACAGATAAGTTTAGAGAGCAAATTAATAAAATCTCATTTGTTTATCAATTTGATGTCTCTGATATGATTGCAGTCTATGAAGGAGCAGCTAAAAATAGACAGGTCATTAACTTTGCTAACCTTAATTTAAAGGCTAAGCAATATTATGAACAAAAACATCAGCTCTTAACGATAAAGAAAAAGGATTTACCAACACCAACATTAATTGGACAAGCATCACCTCAAGTCATTATCCAAAAATATGCGAAAACTGATCAACAGGGTATTGCTTTATCCGTAGCAACTCAGCTACTAGAAACCAATAGTGTTGAACCAGGAATTATCAATGTCATTTTAATGTTAGTCTTAAAGCATAAGGATGGAATATTACCAAATATCAACTACATGGAGAAGGTTCTTCATGATTGGTTAAATAAGGGTGTTCAAACAACGGAAGATGCGATTAACTATTCCGCGAGTCTAGAAACACAGTATCAAGAAAAAGCAGCTCAAAGCAAGAATAAACGTACAGCATATGAACCTGACTGGTTAGAGGATTATATTGCTGAGATTGCTAAATTGGAGGGCTAAACTATGAACTTAGATGAAATGAAAAAAGCGATTTTAAAAGATCCTGAAACAATGAATCTATCGATTTCTGATGTCGATATCTATAAGGTATACCAATACCTAATGGATAGAGACCAAAAAACGGTAAGAGATGGCTATCAGCCAGTTCTAAGAACGGATCCCTATATTGAAATTGTTTATCGTCCAACCAAGGAAAAGGCAGATGAACTGAAAAAACAAAAAATCAGACAACACTTAAAATTCTATGATACAGAGCTCTACATTCAAGATGCTAGTCTTGATCGTTTTGAGGTGTTCAATGAAGAAAGAGAAAAAGCCTATACACTTGCTAAGGAATTTTTAGACAACTACAAAAAGGATCGCTATTTCAAGGGTTTATACATTTACGGGAAATACGCGACAGGTAAAAGCTATCTACTTTCTGCAATCGCACAAACCCTAGCTGAAAGAAATATTAGTGTTCTATTTGTCTACATGCCTGATTTAGTTAGAAGCATTAAACAAGGCATGAGTGAAGGTAATTTAGAGGAAAGAGTGAATCAACTAAAGCAAGCAGATGTATTAATGCTTGATGATATGGGTGGCGAAAACATGTCTGTTTGGTTTAGAGATGAAATTCTAGGCCCTGTTATTCAATATAGACTTTCAGCGAAGCTTCCAGTCTTTATGTCCTCGAATCTAGAATACGTAGGACTGATTGAAGCATTAGCGATTACTAGAGATGAAACCAATCGTGTGAAGGCTGCAAGACTCATACAAAGAATTAAAGATTTAATGACTTATGTGAAATTAACACAGGAAAACTATAAAGGATAATAAGTCTTGAAAATGTTTAAATAAGTGTTATAATATAAACATAAACGATGAAGAGGACAAGGTTTAGTCAAGCCTAGCGACGCAGGACGGTGAAAGCTGCGAACGACAAAATCACTACCTTGGAGTTGGCTAAAAAAGATAGCCCGGGCCATGCCGTTATCCATAAGTTGAGTGCTAGGATTTATCCTAGAACTAAGGTGGTACCACGAACATATTCGTCCTTAGATATATATCTAGGGACTTTTTTATTTAGATAAGGAGCGATGAAAATGATTAAAATCAGTTTTCCAGATGGATCCGTTAAGGAATTCCAAATGGGTATCAGCCCTCTTGAAATTGCAGAAGGCATTTCAATGAGCTTGGCAAAAAAATCGATAGCTGCAGTTTTTAATAAGAACTATGTAGAACTATCAAGAAAATTAAATGAGGATGGCATTTTAGAGCTACTCACAGAAAAGGATCCAAGAGTTCTTGATGTGGTTAACCACAGTACAGCACATCTAATGGCACAGGCGATAACAAAGCTATACCCAGGTGCTTGTTTTGGCGTCGGTCCTTTTATTGAAGAAGGATTCTATTATGATGTCGACTTCGGTGACGTTAAGGTTACTGATGAAGATCTTCCTAAGATTGAAAAGATGATGCTTAAGCTAGCTGAAGAAAACTATGAGATTGTCAGACATGAAGTAAGCTATAGTGAAGCGAAGAAGCTATTTAAAAATGACCCTTATAAACAAGAGCTTATTGAAGAATATAAGGATTCACAGCTCACTGTATACACTCAAGGGGATTTTAGTGACTTTTGTCGTGGTGGGCATGTCCAATCCACTAAGTTCTTGAAGAACTTTAAATTGTTAAATCTTGCAGGTGCATATTGGAGAGGTAACTCCGATAATAAGATGCTTGTTAGAGTTTACGGCACTTCATTTTTAAATAAACAGGATTTAGATGCTCATCTATTACTTCTTGAAGAAAGAAAACAAAGAGACCATCGTAAGATTGGTAAAGAATTAGACTTATTTATGATTTCAAAGGAAGTCGGATCTGGATTACCATTTTGGTTATCTAAAGGGGCTACTATTAGAAGAATTATCGAAAGATATATTACTGATAAGGAATTAAGTCTAGGCTATATGCATGTTTATACTCCAATTATGGCGAATGTTGAATTGTATAAGACTTCAGGACATTGGGATCACTATCAAGACTCCATGTTTCCACCAATGGATATGGGTGATGGTGAATTGTTAGTACTTCGCCCGATGAACTGCCCACATCATATGCTAATCTATAAGAATGATGTACATAGCTACCGTGAATTTCCACTTCGAATCGCTGAGCTTGGTATGATGCACCGCTATGAAAAGAGTGGGGCATTATCAGGACTTCAACGTGTAAGAGAAATGACTTTAAATGACGCACATATCTTTGTTCGTCCTGATCAAATCAAGGATGAATTCAAAAGAACTGTTCAGCTCATGCTAGATGTATATAAGGATTTTAATATTAATGAGTATGAGTTTAGACTAAGCTATAGAGATCCACTGGATAAGCATAAGTTTTTCCCAGATGACAACATGTGGATTGAAGCAGAAAAGATGTTAAAGGTTGCGATGGATGAAATTGGTATGCCTTATTATGAAGCTATCGGTGAAGCGGCATTTTATGGTCCAAAGCTAGATGTTCAAGTGAAAACTGCCTTAGGTAATGCAGAAACACTATCTACTATTCAAATAGACTTTTTATTACCACAACGCTTTGATTTAACCTATGTTGGTGAGGATGGAAAAAATAATAATAGACCTGTCGTCATTCATAGAGGTATCGTATCAACGATGGAACGCTTTGTTGCATATTTAATTGAAGAGTATAAGGGAGCATTTCCTTTCTGGCTTGCACCTGTGCAAGTTAAAGTATTACCAGTAAACGTTACACACCACCATAAGTATGTCATGGATGTTCATGAGATCTTAAGAGCGAGTGGAATTCGCGTTGAAAGTGATTTAAGAGAAGAAAAGCTTGGCTATAAGATTAGAGAGGTACAAACCTTAAAGATTCCATATTCCTTAGTTTTAGGTGATAAGGAAGCAGATGAAGGATTAGTCACTTACAGAAAATATGGCTCTCAGGACCAAGTCACTGTCTCCATCCAAGAATTTTTGGAAATTGTGTTAGCGGAAAATAAAAAATAATCAAAAATAATTATGTTGCATAATAAATAATTATGATATAATAATGTCAGGAAGCGAGGTGGGGAACACATGAGTATACTAGGTATATTCGGTGGGATCTTAATTCTTGGCATTATTTTCGTTGTTATCTTCTTTGTTATACTTGGAGATTCAGAAGGTAAGAAAGAGAAAAAAGATGATTGGCGAGATCAACTCAATAAAAAATAAGTTTTATTCAATTAGAAAGAAGGCATATATATGTTAGAGGTAAAGAATGCGAGAATGCTCTATGGTGATTTGATTGCGGTAGATAGTTTATCATTCACGATTAAACCAGGAGACATTTTCGGTTTACTAGGCACCAACGGTGCGGGTAAAACCACTACGTTTCGAATGATTATGGGACTTCTTGAACCAACAGAAGGAGAAGTACTTTATAACGGTGAAAAGGTTGGATATCATAATGTCAATGAAATTGGCTATATGATTGAAGAAAGATCTTTACTCACAAAAATAACCGTTAAGGAATTGATGTTATATTTTGGTCAGCTTAAGGATATGGAAACCAAGGTCATTTTAGAAAGACTAGATTATTGGCTAGAAAGATTTGATATTGTTGACTACAAGAACAAGAAGATTAAAGAACTATCTAAAGGAAATCAACAAAAAATTCAATTTATTTCAGCGATTATCAATAATCCGAAATTGCTTGTATTAGATGAACCTTTTAGTGGGTTAGATCCTATCAATACAGAGCTTTTCGTTGAAGTCATTCGTGATTTTCAAAAGAAAGGTTCGATGGTTGTTTTTTCATCCCATCAATTAGATCACGTGGAATCATTTTGTGAGGAATTGATTGTTTTAGAAAAGGGTAAAGCAATTATTGAAGGAAGAATCGATCAAGTCAAAAAGGATTATAAGAAACAAAACATTAAAATCGTTGGTGATGTTGATATTGAAACCTTAAAGAATATCCCTGGAGTTTATCAGGTGATTGAAAATTCAAATGAAATCATTGTCAAAATCGAAAATGAAGATATAGCTAAAAATGTATTTGAATATGTTAAAACATGCAAAAACATTATGAAGTATGATGTTGAGCAGGCTTCCTTATCAGAAATATTTATTGCTAAAGTAGGAGGTCTTAAAAATGAAAAAGTTTAAATATCTAGTTAAATATGGTCTTAAAAAAAGAGTAGGTAGAAAAGCATTTTTAATCGCTAATATCGTTATAGCAATTCTACTAATCGCGATTGTTAACCTTCCTGCAATTATTAGCTTATTTGGTGGCGGTGATGATCAACTTGAAAATATCCATATTGAAATCATCAATCAAACCAATGAAGCGAATTTAGTAACAGATCTAGATGCTTTATTTAATATAACAAATCCAGAAACACCATTTTATATCGTTAATCCATTATCCATTGGTGCATTTAATATAGATGAATTTTGGGCTGATAGTGAAAGAGATATTGTATTTCACTTCACTGGAACAATTGATTCTCCAGAGATAGTAATCTATAGTAAATACCCTGAAATGAATTATATCTTCTCAAACCAGATCGAATTTCTACTGATCAATTATCAAATTGGTAATTATGAAAGACCGACATTTACTCAAGTCGTAGCACCGGATTATGAGGATCCAGATAAAGGAATGATGGTTGGATCCATTGCAAGCTTATTAATACTTCCAATGTTTATTTTAATAACGATGGCAACACAATTCGTTGGTGTTGATATCATCGAAGAAAAATCAACAAAAGCGATTGAAACGATTATCGCGTCTGTACCATCAACGATTCACTTTTTATCTAAGATTACCTCAAGTATATTCTTCGTGATTATTCAGGGAGGATTGGTATTAATCTATAGTGTGGTTGCAGCCTTGATTGGTGGAGCTCTATCTCAAGCTGAAGCGTTAGGCTTACCTACTGGTGGAGAATCACTATTTGCTTATTTAGCAGAAATTATTCCAAACTGGCCTATAGTCTTAATCATGGCATTACTCTTTATGCTTGTTGGAACATTGTTCTATTTAGTCGTAGCAGCTCTATTCGCATCGATGGCAGTAACACAAGAAGATTATCAACAGTTTCAATCTCCTTTGATGCTGATGTTACTTGGCGGCTTCTATATCGGAATGTTCGCACCTATGGCAGGTGGAGATACATTCATGAGAATTATGGCATTCGTTCCAATCTTTACACCAATGGTCGCACCTATCGCATTCGCATCCGGAGTATTATCTCTTGGTGAGGCGATTATCGCGTTAATTGCTGTAATCATATTTTTCCTAGCAGCATTATATTTTGTAGCACCTATCTATAAGGTCGCGATATTAAGTTATGATCAAACGAAGTTCTTCAAGAGAATTAAGGATACATTTAAAAAGGCTTTTCAGAAGAATGGTAAGAAAGTAAAAAAAGAAGAAATTTAACAGTAAAGAAAATGTCTGATTGTAAACATATCAGACATTTTTTTATCAATTTTAGATTGATTAGATTAAAAAAGAAAACTATTTTTTAAGTTGCAAAACAAAAAAAAACATATATAATATAAATAAGAATTGATTCGGTGGGAAAACATCATCATTTGACTTGAAAACATCCATAAAGCATAATCATTCAGAAGGACAAACTGATGAAAAGAAAATATTTATCAATTATTTTAGTCATACTTCTAGCATTTTTAGTCAATGCTTGTAATCCATCAGAAGAGCTCATCACAACTCCAGGTATTATCTTTGAAATGAGTGATTCTGAGGATGCATATATAGTAACAGGATATACGGGAGATTCAAAAGATGTAGTTATATCAGGTTTCTACAATGAATTGCCTGTAGTTTCTATTGCTGAAAAAGCTTTTATAAATCTAGAACATGTTGAAAGTATTACACTTCCCGATTCAATAACCTCTATTGGAATGTATGCATTCCTTTTTACATCAATAGAGCATTTTACAGTCCCAATCAACCTAACTTACTTTGGTCAAGCATTTGGCACACACCCTAAAATTGAAGTCTCATTAGCCAAGGATCACAACTTTTTAAAAGAAGTGATTATTTCTAATCATCAATCTATTCTGACTCAAGATGAAAGTGAACTTATTTATGTTGAGAAAGCAAAAACGGATGATTCCATCTACATCATTCCTGATTATATTGACTACATAGGACCAAGAGCGTTAGCAAATTCTGGATTTAAGGAGATTTTTCTACCAGAGAGTCTAATCGAGATTAAATTTGCTGCATTTTCCAATAATCAAGATACAATCATTCATTTACCTGATTATGTAGAAATCATTGGAGTTTCAGCATTTTCTAAATGTGGGTTTTCAGGAAATCTAATATTACCTGAGGGATTAATTGAACTAGGTGCATCAGCATTTTTTGAAAATGCACTAACTTCTGTTGAGTTTCCCTCAACTATTGAAAAAATTGGTGGTTATGTATTTGACAACAGCAATAATCCTTTTCCTAATAAAAACGATATACATACGCTAAAATTTAAAAGCTACTTATTGCAAGGTGATGCTCATGAACAATTTTCTAAATACTTTATATTTGCGAATTATAGTTACACTTTGATTGACACATTAACTATTTATCTCCCAGATAATGAAGTGCAAGCAGAAAGACTTAAAGAAGCTATACTATATTCTATGGAGTATGCATCAAATTATATGTCTAAAGAAATAGAAATCGTATTTATACCATAAATCGATTATGTATTGTTGGCTTAATAAACTTATATGATTGGCATCAAAAAAACCAGGTTACTGGTTTTTTTCTTTTTTATTCTCTTCAACGATTGATAGTGCACATTTTCTACCTATTGATAAACCAATGGTTACATTATATCCACCAATAGGACCATGTAAATCAACAGTTTCACCGATAAAATATAATCCTTTAATTTTTCTTGATTCCATCGTATTTGGATCCAACTCTTTTGTTAGTACTCCACCAGCATTTACAAATGCTTTTTCCTTAGTTTCTACAGCATCAATTTTTACAGGAAATGAAATAAGTAATTCTAGTATTTTAGCAATATCTTTTTTAGATATTTCATTCATATTCTTATTGGATACATTTGCCATATCCAATACCTTTTTCGCTAATCTTTTTGTAGTTAAAGATTCAAGAACTTTAAGAATTTGAACCTTTTGATTTTCAATTGAATTCATTTGCCTGATCACTTCATCGTCATTGTGATCTGTGATGTTAAATACCAAGGTGACATCACCTTCAAGAAGTTCATCATATACAAATTCTGATATTTGCAATATAGCTGGACCAGTTAAACCAAAATGAGTAAACAGTAAACCACCATGACTTGATATTTTAGTACCTCTTATTTTTACAGTTGTATGTATTATAGAAACGCCTTGTAGGTCAGATAAAGCTTCCTTAACATAGGATGCATATAAGTAGGTTTCAGCAGGAGTAAATGCTTTATACTCAAGTCCTAATTTAGATGCGAAAACCAAACCATCTCCACTACTACCAGTAGATGGATAAGCATTCGATCCAGTAGCAACGATCACTCTTTTCGTTAAAAAGTCCTCATTACTTGTTTTTAGGATAAAGCCACCCTCTGATTTAAAGATGTCCTTAACGCTATGATGAAATTTAAGCCTACTCATATTTAGATTTTTCGTTAAGACTTCAAATACACTCGAGCTTTTCATGGTTTCAGGGAAATATTTAAAGTTTTCCTCTAAAACTAGATTTAAGCCGTTTGACTTAAAAAATTCAATGATTTCAGGAGAACCAAAATCCTTGATTGCAGGATATAAAAATCTTTTATGTTTAAATGTTAAGGATTGGATAAAGTCTTCTTTAGATAAAGCATTGGTGATATTACATCTTTTCCCACCAGTCAGTAGAAGCTTTTTTCCGACCTTGTCATTTTTTTCTAATAATAGGTAATTGATTTTATTTTGTTCGAGGATATTTGCAGCCATCAATCCAGATGGTCCTCCACCAATTACAATCGCGTCATAAATCATAGTATTCTCCTTATTCACACAACAACAATTATAACATAAAAAAAATCTCCACTAGGGAGATTAAATCATTTTATTTTCAACTAGATAATCCTCAATTTGTTTCATATAAATTGGATTTTCACTTTCGACTCTCATCACAAATGTGGAACCCTTAGATAACCCAAGGCTCATAATCGCCATAATTGATTTTGCATCAGCAACAAAGTCCTTATGAATTAAATAGACATTGGCTGGAATACTTGACATGAAACGCACAAAATTAGTCGCTGGTCTAGCATGTAGACCATTTTCTGCAGCTAAGACAAATTTCTTTTCCATAGATTGCTCCTTTAAATGTGGATCGATTTCTTTAACTCTAAGAGGACTTGCTCTTCACTTTCTAATTCTAACACATTTAAAGCGATTTGTTGCAAATCAGAATGATTCATTGTTGAAATGACCTTTCTCATTTTTAAGACTTGAGTTGGTGTCATTGAAAGCTCAGTGACACCAAGACCAATGAGTATAGGTCCTGCATTTAAGTCTCCACCCATTTCACCGCATACCGAAGTCCAAAGTCCATGTTTCTTTGCAGCATCAGTAACCATCTTTATAAGCTTTAGGATTGCAGGATTAAATGGTTGATATAAATAGCCTACAGATTCATTCATTCGATCTGCTGCCATCGTATATTGAATTAAGTCATTGGTACCAATGGAGAAGAAGTCAACATGCTTAGCAAGACTATCTGCCATTAAGGCAGCAGAAGGGATTTCAATCATGATCCCTAATTCAAAAGGACTATATTTTATATGCTTTGAATCTAATTCCTTTTGAACAGATAGAACCATGGATTTCGCTTCAAGAAATTCACTTAAGGTAGCAATCATTGGAAACATTATTTTTAGGTTTCCATAAACGCTAGCTCTAATTAAGGCACGTAGCTGTGTTTTAAATAATTCCTTTTCATCTAGAGATAATCTTATAGCTCTTTTACCTAAAAAGGGATTCATTTCACTTTGCATTTTTAAATACGGAAGATTTTTATCTCCACCAATATCTAGCGTACGAATAACTACTGGTTTAGGATTCATCTTTTCTAATACACGCTTGTACTCTTCAAATTGTTCTTCTTCAGTAGGAAATGTTTGATGGTCTAAATATAAAAATTCAGTTCGATATAATCCAATACCGTCAGCATCATTATCTAAGATGTGATTTAAATCCTTAGAGGATCCAATATTTCCAGCTAAAGTGATTTGGTGTCCATCTTTAGTCTCACTTTGAATTCCAATCATTTTTTCTAGCGCTTTATTAGCAAGAGCATATGCCTTTTCCTTCTTGATATATAAAGACTTAATCTCATCATCATAATCATCGATGATCTCACCTAAAATACCATCTAAGATAATTTCTTGTCCATTCTTTAATAATTTCATGATATCCTTTGCACCAACTAGAGCAGGAACTCCTAATAAGCGTGCGATAATCGCGCTATGAGAGGTTTTACCACCAGTCTCTGTAGCGAAACCCAAAACATACCTAGGATCGATTTGAGCGGTTTCAGAAGGGGTTAAATCATGAGCGATTAAAATGACTTTTTCATTGATTGCAGCAAGATCGATGATCTTGATATCGAATGCATTCTTTAAAATTCTATTGAATACATCCATTAAGTCGCTTGCTCTTTCTCTTAAGTATTCATCATCAAGTGCTTGGAACAAATCGATAAAGCCTGAAACAACCGTCTTTAATGCATAGGAAAGATTGACGGATTCATTCTTTATTTTTTTATGAACTGCACCTTTAATCTCAGGGTCTTCAGTAATGAGTAAATGTGCTTCAAAAATTTTAGCGGTTTCAACACCAAACTTTTTTTCAGCAAGCTGATAAAGATTAGATAGCTGTTCTTTAGTTTTTTCAATTGCTTCATCAAACTTTTGAATTTCAAGATCAATATCAGTGATTGTTTTTTTAGAGGTATCAATTAAGTAATCCTCTAGCTTTAAGACCTTACCAATTGCATATCCTTCAGAAACTGGTGTACCTTTAATCATAATGATTTCCTCACATTCATTGCTTGTACGACAAGCTCATATTTGTTTTGGTTCTTATAGCTAATTGTATATTCGAATATTTTTCCATTTTCTAGATAACTGATTTGTTCAGTTTTGATGGTTGGTTCACCATCCTTCATTTCGAGTAGTTTGGCATACTCACCAGTGATGAGGATTGCTTTAATCTCTTCAATTGAAGATATGATTTGATAATTAAGTGTATTGGTTATATAGTGATATATTGAGTTTTCCACTATTTTCTTTGTTAAAGGTATTAATGAAGATGGAAGATAACTTTCTTGAATCGTTAGCGGAACTTGATCCTTTTTTCTAAGACGAATCAGCTTATAAACAAAATCATTTTCTTCAATGTTTAATTTGGCAGATATCCATTCATTTGCTTGAATCTTTTCAAATAGAAGAACTTCGTTTTGAACAGTACCACCAGTAGATAAAACTTCATCTGTAAAGCCCATGAGTGTATTGAATACTTTATATAGCTTTTGTTCAGAAATAAAAGTCCCTACATTATTGACTCTGTAGAGCTTTCCTTGATTAACTAATATATCGATTGCTTTTCTAACCGTCATTCTAGATATATCAAGCGATAAAGAGAGATTTCTCTCTGATGGAATTAAGGTATTCACTTCTTGAGTTTTGATGATTTTTTCAATTTCATCAATAACAATCATATATTTAGGGATATCTGGAATCAAAAGAACACCTCTAACTGGTATATACCACTTGACTTTATTATATCGAATATTAAAGATAAGTCAAGTGATATATAATATGAAAACATGACGTATCAAAATGAAAAAGGATGCCATATTGGCATCTTAATCCAAACGATCTCAAATATTTATATAGGATAGATAACATAGTCCATCGCACAATCATATAAAATAATATTTTTTTGAGTAGTTTTTTTCTTTATGTACATAAATGGTCTATAGATTCGTTTATATTTTAATTAGCTAGTCCTAAACTGGCTACACTCATTACAACAATTGACCTCACAAATTATTCACCTTATTGTACTAACTCAATATCACCTTCTGTTGATAGCTTTAAGAATAAAATACTTCCTTCACTTATTGATATTATATTATCAATAATTTTCATGTTTTTGAGTATAAATTGATCTAATTTAGGGAGAATAATAAATGTATTATAATATAACCCATTTAACATATATTGTTGGTAAATCAGATAGCCTAAAATATCATTGTCTTCTAAAATAGTTTTAAGATGTCTGAGTCTTAAGTGCATGTTTATGCCACCTGTAGTTATTCCTTTTAATAAAAAGCTTGCGAAGAAGAATAGAAAATCAGAATATATGCTTTCAAAATAAACTAGCACAAGTATAAAAGCAATTGAGTAGATGAGCGATAATAAGCTAAATATACTTAGTTGCAATACATTCAGGTTATATCTTTTTAACACTTTATGCTTATCTGAAAAGACACTATCAAGAAGATCTTGATCAACTTGAATTTGTGTATATTTACAGTTAAATGTTTTAATGATGTCCTCTATAAAAACTTTTTGGTCTTTTATAAATATCGTTTTTACTTTATAAATGTTGGTTAATAAATCACCGATATCGAACAAAAAATTACCCATTAACAAAAACGTTCTGAATCGCTTTATATCTAGATTAGTTTTAAATAAAACAATTTTATCATAAAAATAATCAACAACTATACTAGCCCCAACCACTGCAACTATCACAACACCAATAGGTGCTCCAACACCAGTTGAAGTTAGAATGCCTGCAACCAAAAGAGCGGCTGCTGTTGTAGCAAGTAAATTGCCATTCTCAAGCATAATTGCTGTTCTATACTCATTGTCGTCTAATCCTAAGGATGAATAGTAAGACTCATACATGATAGCTGATGCAATTGATGACACTCCTGTCAATATGTACCCAAAAACTCCGAATAATGCCTTATCAAAACTTGGTAAAGACTTACCTAAATGACCAAAAAGCAACAGACCAGCCACCAACAATTCCACCTAAAATTAATTTATCTTGAAAATAATTACCGAAGTAGTTAGATTTGTATTTACTAAATGCTAAATATCCTTTATTCATTGACATTTCAAATGAACTTAGATTTGTCATGTTAGTTATTTCATTTGACTTCAATTGCACATGACTTGAAAAGTCCATCTTTCCATTTGCTGTCATGCTGGATATGTTAAAAACATTGTTGATTACCAGAGTAATGTAGTTAGAGATAAGCAAAAAACGATAGTTTTACAAAACAAAACTAGTTTTTTGGGAACACAAAATCATATTTAATTAGATCCGAGAGTGAGTAGCTTTCAAGTCTATTTAAACTTCTGTCGTAAAAAAACATAAAAGAGATTGAGTGATTTATGTCAGAGTAACCAAACATTCCAAACTGTTCAGGATAATTAAAGTTTTCATCTTTAACAACTTTGATAACATACCCATTATAAAAAATTTCTACTTCAGGAATTGTATAATAGTTGTATTCCATTAGTGGTTCTTCCAGAAACTCATAGGAGTTTAGAAAAATATCTTTCGCATCTTGATACTCATCAGGTGAATAATATACAATTAAGTTCAATGATTTACTAGAAGTTTCAACATAGAACACTGCATGTCTTTCATAAGTAAGCAACTGATCAAGAGATGGCATAAAGTCCTGTGCTCCAGGAATCGAGTTTATGTAGTTTTCATATTTATCGATATCGGAATATACTCTTTTACATGAAGATAGTACTATGATAAGTATTGTAACGAAAATAACAGAGTAGATTTTTTTAAGCATGAGTTCCACCGAGAACCTTTCTAATATGCTGGTATAAATCATATCTATATGCATATGGATTTAAGAGAAACTTGGACTAAGTGTTTTTTAAACAGATAGTAATAATCATTCATATTCATACAAATTATATCATTTATGAGGTCGATATAAAAGCCTGATTTTGAATTCTGTAGCTCATTGGTGTCATATAATTTAAGGTTGAATGGATTCTTTTTCTATTATATAAGAGCTCTATATATTCAAATAGATCTTTTTTTAACTTCAGATGAATCTTTATATGACTTTCTGTAAATACATTCTTTCTTTAAGTAAGCGAAAAAACTTTCCATACCAATCCAATATGAGATTGAACAACAACTATGTTCAGTATTTATCATGACTAATATGAAGTTATATTATCGTTTCCTTTGGGGTTAATCTATATCTTTTGATATAATAGGTTCGAGGTGAAACGAGATGACATATGATGATTTAAGAAAAAGACTAGAAGAATTAATCGACCCCGGCTTTAACCTTCCTTTTAAAGCGGTAAATGGTATTAAAAAACTAGTCATCGGTCCTACTGGAGTTGCTGAGCTTGAAATGTATCTAAAGGATAAGACAAAGCACGAGCAGGCCGTCAAAATAATGATTATTAAATTAGTGAAAATCGAATTAGGTTTTCCAGGTATTAAAATTGACTTTTTCGAATCCGAATTCGTTCCTGAAGGTGAAAAGCCTATTAAATACCTAGCGATTGCTTCTGGCAAGGGTGGTGTCGGTAAATCGACAGTTACAGCTAATCTTGCTGCTGCACTCATTAGACAAGGAAAAAAAGTTGGAATTATAGATGCTGATGTATACGGCGCATCCATTCCAAATATTTTAAAGATAGGCATTAAGCCTTTATCTGCAGCTGAAGATGAAAGAATGATCCCACTTGAAAAAGATGGTATCGAAGTTATTTCTACAGAATTTTTCATGCCACCTGAAAAACCACTCATGTGGAGAGGACCAATGTTAGGTAAAATGTTGATCCACTTCTTTACTGGAGTGAAATGGCAAGATGATATTGATTTAATTCTAATCGATCTTCCACCAGGAACTGGTGATGTGGCACTTGATGTGAAAACATATGTTCCTAAGAGTAAAATTTTAGTGGTGACCACTCCACATGTCAATGCTTCTCATGTTGCTGTTAAAGCTGGAATCGGTGCTCAAAATATCGGACATGAAGTGATTGGTGTAGTTGAGAATATGAGCTATTATTTCAATATCTGCAGTAGCACAAGAGAATTTATCTTCGGTCAAGGCGGAGGAGATGAAGTTGCTAGAAAACTAGGTGTGAAGCTATTTGGTCAAATTCCTATTGGACAACCACAAAATGGTGATTTCCTTTATACAGGCAAAGAAGAAGCAGGAAAGATTTATAATGATTTAGCATTAAAAGTAATGAAAGAAATGGATATCTAACAAATAAGGGACTCATCGAGTCCCTTTTCTTTTTGTCTTATTTTTCGTGAATGAACTGCCATTGCATCCCAAACTTGTCAATCACATGTCCGTATCCTTCACTAAAGAAGGTTTCCTTGAATTCTACTAAGACCTTACCACCAACAATGAGCTTATCCCAAGCTGCTTTTAGCTTTTTAACGTCTGAATCAACAACAGCGAAAGAAAAATTATTTCCTTCAACCCAATCATTACCAAATCCCTTAGGAATATCAGCAAGCATAATTCTTGATCCGAAAACAAACATTTCGGCATGCATCACTAAATTCTTAATTCTTTCCTCGGGCTGATAGCTTTCATCTGAATACTCACCATATCTCATAATGATAGGATCTTTTCCACCAAAGATAGAGTGATAAAACTCTATTGCTTCACTCGCATTCTCATTATAGAATGCATAAACTAATGTAGACATGTTTTTACCTCTTTTTGTTTTTAGTATATTCCTTCTCATTTTTGATGTAAAATCATTTACCCAAGAAAAAAAGGACCGGAGTCCTTTTTAATTATTTAATATCTCTAAATTTAACAATCGGTTGTCTCGCTGCTTTTGCTTCATCAAGACGTCTAACGATGGTGTTATGTGGAGCAGTCTTTACAAGCTCAGGGTTATCCTTAGCTTCTTGTGCAACGACTCTCATAATGTTAATGAACTCATCAAGAGTTTCTTTGGATTCAACCTCAGTTGGTTCAATCATCATCGATTGTGAGAAGATTAATGGGAAATAGACCGTAGGTGCATGATAGCCATAATCTAATAATCTTTTCGCTACATCTAAGGTCTTTACACCAGTTGATTGATCCTTTAGACCATCAAATACGAACTCATGCATACAATGTCCCTTGATAGGAAGCTCAAATATATCCTTTAATGAGTCTTTAATGTAGTTTGCATTTAAAACTGCCATCAACCCGATATCACTCATCGATTCCTTACCAAATGTCATTAGATAAACATAGGCTCTAATATAGACAGATGCGTTTCCATAAAATAAACCTAATGCGCCAATGGAGTCAGCAGAATCCTCAAAGTAGTAGAAGCCATCCTTTTCCTTAACAATTGGATTGGGTAGGAATTCAAGAAGCTTTTCACAAACACCTACTGGACCAGATCCTGGACCGCCACCACCATGTGGTGTCGAGAATGTTTTATGAAGATTGATGTGTGTGATATCAAATCCCATATCTCCAGGTCTAGCTTTACCTAAGATCGCGTTTAAGTTTGCTCCATCATAATAGACCAATCCACCTGCTTCATGTACTAATCTTGAAATCTCAGCGATATCCTTTTCAAAGACACCAGCAGTATTAGGATTGGTTAGCATTAAACCAGCAGTTTCATCATTTAAAACAGCCTTAAGTGCTTCAAGGTTTACAGTACCATCTAAATTAGACTTAATTTCAACGGTTTCAAATCCGCAAACCGTAGCACTTGCTGGATTGGTTCCATGTGCTGAGTCTGGGATAATAATCTTATTTCTCTTTGAGTCATTACGCTTATCATGATATGCTTGAATAATCATTAATCCTGCTAGCTCTCCATGAGCTCCTGCAAACGGATTTAATGAATATGCTGCAAGTCCTGATATTTCTGCTAAAATTCTTTGTGTTTCATGATAAATCTTTAATAGCCCTTGTACGGTTTCAACAGGTTGAAGTGGATGGATATTCGCAAATCCACTTAAGGTTGCTAATTCATCATTAATTTTTGGATTATATTTCATTGTACAAGATCCAAGTGGATAAAACCCTGTTTCAACGCCAAAATTCTTTTGGCTAACGTTTGTATAATGTCTAACGACATCAAACTCAGACACCTCTGGAAGCTCAGCAGGAGTTACTCTCAACAGTTCCTTAGGGATTTTAACTTCAGGGATATTTTTCTCTGTTAGATTGAAGCCTTGACGGCCTTCCTTGGATATTTCAAAAATGAGCTTATTGTAGTATTTCATTTTTGTTCTACCACCTTTCCAACAAGTAATTCAATATCACTTAAAGATCTCTTTTCAGTAACTGCAAATAATAGGTTATTATCTTTTAAATGAAGAGGTCCTAAAATACCAGCATCTAGACAATCTTTTTCAAATTTTTCAACGTCGAATTTAGCCTTTAGAACGAATTCTTTAAAGAATGGCTTATGATAGACGACTTCGAACTTATTGGTCTTTAGAAGTGCTTCATATAGGTAATGCGCACCTTTCATCGATTCATTAGCAACCATTACTGTACCATCCTTACCCATAGTGGATAAATAAATAGTAACAGCTAGAGCCATTAAGGATTGGTTTGAACAAATATTTGAATTTGCTTTTGCACGTCTAATGTGTTGTTCTCTTGCTTGAAGTGTTAAAACAAATGCACGTTTACCATCCACATCAGTAGTGATTCCACAAATACGACCTGGCATTTTTCTAACGTATTTCATCTTTGTTGCAAGATAACCTACATAAGCTCCACCAAAGGATAGAGGTAGACCAAAGGATTGAAGATCACCAACAGCGATATCTGCATCATACTCACCAGGAGTTTTAATGATGGATAAAGGCTGACCCTCAGCATTCATAATCAGTAATCCGTTATGCTTGTGAACTGCATCAGCAAATCCAGCATAGTCTTCAATGATTCCATAGTAGTTAGGATTTTGAACGATTAAGCCCATTGAATTTTCTAAATTCTTTTCAATGAAGTCTAAATCACTTGCTCCATCCTTACTTGGTGTAACGATGACTTCGATATCACGATATCTCGCGTAGGTCTTGACGACATCAATAATTCGTGGGTTTACAGTTGAGCTAACTAAAACCTTGCTCATTCCTGTTTGTGCAAATGCCATAAACATTGCTTCAGCAGTAGCAGTTGCTCCATCATACATAGAAGCATTGGAAACCTCCATGCCTGTAAGCTCACAAACCATAGATTGATATTCAAAAATGTATTGCAATGTTCCTTGAGCAACCTCAGGTTGATAAGGAGTATAGGAAGTTAGGAATTCTTGTCTTGAAATTAAGGCTTTAATAATGGATGGTGAATAGTGATCATAGGCACCAGCACCACGGAAAACGATTAATTCTTTATTTTGCTTTGCTAAATCCTGCATATGCTTGGTTAAGTCATAATCTGATAAAGCACTAGGAATAAGGTATGGCTTTGTTAGTCTTAGCTTTTTAGGTATAGAAGTAAATAGGTCATCAAGGGAATTTGCCCCTGTGACCTTTAACATTTCTTCAATATCTTGACTTGTATGTGGAAGATATTTGTGCATGTTAATTACTCCTCACTGAGTGGTTTGTATTGTTCGCTTGTTAATAAAGAAGACAATTCAGAATCATTTAATAGTTCAATTTTTACAATCCAACTGCCATATGGATCATCATTTAATAATTCTGGTGAAACCTCTAGCTTTGAATTGACTTCTAATATTTTTCCTGTGACAGGAAGATACATATCAGATGCTGCCTTAACAGATTCAACTGCACCAAAGCTATCACCCTTTTTAATGGTTACGCCAACTCTTGGTAATTCAATAAAAACAACAGAACCTAGCGCATGCTGCGCATGATCAGAAATACCGACAAATGCAGTCTTTCCTTCAACCTTTAGCCATTCATGGCTTGGGCTGTATAATAATCCATCTAATACCATTTTTGAATCCTCCTATTTTTTATAGTTCTTTGTATAAAATTTTCTATTTCTAACCTTTGCTAAGTAGCGATTTCCTCTAATCTCAACATAGAGTTCAGTTCCTAGTTCAGCATACTTAATATCAATTAATGCACATGCAATTGGAGACTCTTGATTCGGTAGCATATAGCCTGTAGTAATTACACCAATTTCATGTTCATTATGAAGTACTTTATAGCCTTGTCTTGGAATACAGCGCTGTAGTAATTCTAAACCTACAACTTTTCTTAATGGGTTCTCTTTATAGGCAATTAACGCACTTTTACCGATAAAATCTTCTTTATCTAGCTTAACAACGAAATTTAATCCTGCTTCAACTGGATTGATAGAATCACTGATTTCATGTCCATAAAGTGGAAGATTCGCTTCAAAGCGTAGCGTATCTCTAGCTCCTAGTCCAATGGGTACTACTCCAATTTCAATTGCCTTATCAAAGACTTGAGTGACTAGATCATGAGTTCCGTAAACCTCAAAACCATCTTCACCAGTGTATCCCGTACGGGAAAGAATGACATAGCCTTCCTTATAAGGAATAACCTTGTAGGTCATAAACTTTAAATCAGGTGTTTCTATATCCATGATTTCACCAATATGGTTAATCACCTCAGGACCTTGAATCGCGACCTGGCTATAATTATCTGAGACATTTCTAACTGTAACATCAAATGTTTTACTTTGTTTAGTAACCCATTCAAAATCCTTATCAATATTTCCTGCATTAACGACTAATAAAACTTGTTCAGGTTTCATCACATAAACAAGTAAATCGTCAACTACAAATCCTTTTTCATCAAGAAAAAGTGAATAAGTAACTTTAGATGTATCTTCAGCTATAAAATTCGTGACGATATGATTTACAAAACGTAGTGCATCCTTGCCATCTACTAAAAATTCACCCATATGCGAAACATCAAAAATGCCCATACCTGTGCGAACAGCAATATGCTCCTCAGTTATACCGGCATAGGATACTGGCATGTGAAAACCAGCATATTCTATCATCTTTGCGTTTAACGCTAGGTGGCGATCATGTAAAGCTGTTAGTTTCATTTGTACTCTCCCTAAAAGCGTTTTCTATTTTCATTATACAACATATTTTTAGAAATCAAATCGATAATGTTTGAAGAAGTATATATTATATATAAAAACAAAAAAATGGCGTTTCCGCCATTTCATTTTAAGAGTTTTTTAATTCTACATATTGAGCAATAAAATCATTATAGAAAAACTTGCGATGAGTGAAAAGAAGTTAGCAACCAATCCATAAAGCATCGCACGGTTCTTCGATTTTTCGGTCAAGTAGCGTCTATAAATAAGGATTTCTATAGTAAAGATTAATAGTTCTCCAATCGCTAAAACAGCAATTTCACCTATAACCGGAGAGTAGTAGTATTTCATAATAAACACAAAGCCTGTTAAAGAGACTTGAGTAAATAAATTCACATAGGTAACAAACAAATAACTCTTTTTCTTTGCATAGCCAAAGATGATTAAAACAAGAAGCTCGATTAAAATTGTACCTAGAATTCTAAGAATAAGTTCAATAGTCATCGTTTGAACTGGAAAATTTTCTACAATGGTACCAGCATTGGACACGGTAATTGCTAAATTCACACCAGTTAAATCAAATGTAACCTTACTGTTAAAAAGAGAAGTTGTAATTGGCTTGGATGTAACATAGGTATTATCCTCAAAGATTAAAATAATTTTGAAGGTTGATGGAGGATTATAGGAGTGTCTATAATTATTTTCAGAAACTTTTGTAGGAAAAATAGACCAAGGACGAACAAAATAAGATGATACATAACCATTCTCAGTAAATGTATATAAAAGTTCAGGAAAGATTTCTCCCTCTTCGTTTTCATTTGGATATTCTTCTTCTAATATTTCAATTGAACCTAGTGTTCCCTTTTCTAATATCTCCAAGAAGTAGGGTTGATCGATACCTATAACCTCGATATCTAATGTTCTTTTTGGACCTAAATCAGCATTTGCTGTTAAAAAAGGAAATAGACATACGGTGCTTAAAATAAGCAAAAATATAATGAGTTTTTTCATGATAGAAACCTCGTTATCTATGATTAGATTTATCATATCATGAAATTATCATTTCTTGAAGAGTTTTTTGGATGTATAATAAAATAAAGGAGGGATTAACGATGCTTGTTAATGATATTTTATTACATGTTAAAAGAAATGATGTTGAAAACTCGAAAGGAAGCATAATCATCACACACGGGATTGCTGAGCATTCAGGTAGATATGATGAGATTACTAAAAAGCTAAATGATGCATCTTTGAATGTCGTTCGTTATGATATTAGAGGTCACGGGCAAAGCCAAGGGAAACGTGGGGCTCTAAAGAGTTATCATCAGATGATTGATGATTTACATGTTTTAGTACTAGATGAAAAGAAAAGAGAACCCAAAAAAATATTTTTACTAGGACATAGCATGGGAGCATTAATAGTCAATATGTATGCAGTTAAATATAAGGATGTCGATGGAATTATATCAAGCGCTGCACCATCATATTTTATTAAGGATGTTCTACCCTTTAGATTTATTGGGTATAAATGGTTAGGAATGATGACGAAAAAAACCAATTTTGCTGATGATCAACTATCAAGAATTAAAGAAGTTGAAACAGCCTATATCCAAGACCCTTTAAACTTAAAGAGATTTCATTTTTCACTTGCGGGAAACATGTTTGTTGGTGGAGTCAGATATTTGAATAAACGAATCGCTCAATATCAAACACCAGTTTTAATCGTTCACGGTGAAGCGGACAAAATAGTTCCTGTTGAATTTAGCAGAAGATTATTCAATTTACTTCCTTTAGAAGATAAAAAAATAATAACTTATCCATTTGCTTATCACGAAATATTTAATGATTTGGATCGTGAAAAAACATTTGCTGATGTCTTAGAATGGTTAAAGGAAAGAACTTAAAACAAGGAGATTATGATGAAAATTGCATGGATTGGAACAGGGGTCATGGGTGTACCCATGGTAAAGCACTTAAGTGCCGCAGGATATACTATTACTGCATACAATAGAACATATGAAAAAGCAAAGGCATTAGAGCCACATATTAAGGCAGTAGAAACCATTAAAGAGTGTGTTAAGGATGCAGATGTTGTCTTTTCAATTGTTGGATATCCTAGTGATGTCGAAGAAACATATAAAGAAGTGATGAAGCATGTGAAGAAGGGTGCGATATTAGTCGATATGACAACATCTTCACCAACACTCGCAATTAAGCTTTATCAAGATGCTTGGAAATTAGGTTTAAGAATGCTAGATGCACCAGTCACTGGTGGTGATATTGGTGCAATCAATGCTACACTTTCCATTATGGTTGGTGGCGATAAAGAAATATTTGAAAGTGTCCTACCGCTCTTTAAAGTGATGGGAAAAACCATTACCTATATGGGTAAAGCAGGATCTGGTATGCATGCAAAGCTAGCAAATCAAACAGTTATTGCAGGAAATATTATTGGTATTACTGAAGCTTTGGTTTATGCCAAGGTTAAGGGTCTTGATTTAGAAGCAATGCTGGGAGTCATCACTGGTGGCTCAGCAAACTCATGGCAGGCACAATACAATGGAGCTAAAATGATTAATAAGGATTATACTCCAGGATTTTATGTCAAACATTATTTAAAGGATTTAAAGCTTGTTATTGAAGAAAAGAAGGACTTAAAGCTAGCTGGTGTTGAATATGCTTGCAAAGCATATCAAATCTTATCCGATCATGGCTTTCAAGAAAGTGGTACGCAAAGTATCATTGAGTATTATTTAAGAAATATGATGTAATCAAGAAGGAGGTCATTTATGCCTATTGTTTACTTGAGTTTTATAGGGGAACATTGTGACGGGTGTTTGACATCCATTGAAAATGCACTATATACACTTGGAGTAGAGCAATTCACCTATGATTTTACACATGCACATGCGAAAATAATGTTCAATAGAGAGCAAGTCGAGCTTGATCAAATTATGAATGCTATATCTCATTTAGGCTTTGAGCCAAATATTGTAGATTTAATTGAATATAATGAGGATATAAACGCAGAATAACAAAAAAAGAATGGGAGTCTAAAAGATTTCCATTCTATTCTTTTTAGCCTTGTTTTTTCATTGCGAAAACTTCAAAATGATGACCATCCAGATCTCTAAATGACCGGTAATACATATATTCATCATCCGATGCTTTCCCTATCTCAGATCCACCAAGTTTCTTAACTTTTTCAAGAATTTCATCAACTTTTTCTGGTGTCTTTAGGTCTAAGCTGAAGATAGATTCTGTATGTTTAAAGGAATCAACAACAGTGTTTTTTGAAAAAAGCATATATTTTTCTAAACCTAGCATCATTGCGTAAGCTCGTTCATTAATGGATAGGCAATATCCTGTATCATCTGAGTATTCTTCTTTAATTTCAAATCCTAGCTTTTCAAAAAAGCTTCTAGATCTTTTTACATCTTGAACACATAAATTAACAAATACATCCGCCTTCAAACATAACCACCTCTTTTAATTTAAAAAGTATCATTAAATGATGGTTTTGACTATCAATTTGCATTTATAGTAAACTTTTGGAGGATTTGAAATAAAAAAAGACGATATCCCATAAGGATTCGTCTTAAAATTTTTATTTAACGATTAAGCTTTGACCAGTCATTTCCTTTGGTTGTTTGATACCTAAAAGGTCTAGTAATGTAGGTGCAACATCACATAATGATCCAGTACCTAGCTTAACATCCTTTTTAGTAATTACTACTGGAACTAAATTGGTTGTATGTGCTGTGTGAGGATTTCCTAAATCGTCTCTCATCTTTTCAGCGTTACCATGGTCAGCTAATACAATAGCTACTCCTCCAATAGAAAGGATTGCTTCAACAACTTCCTTTGTACATTGGTCAACAGTTTCAACAGCTTTAGTCGTCGCTTCAATCGAACCTGTGTGTCCAACCATATCAGGATTAGCAAAGTTTAAAATCATGGTGTCATATTCCTTAGATAAAATCGCTTCAACTGCCTTATCCTTAACCTCAAAGGCACTCATTTCAGGCTGTAAATCATAGGTAGGAACCTTTGGTGATTGAACTAGAATTCTAGTGCTTCCCTTTAATTCTTTATCTGAACCACCATCAAAGAAGAAGGTGACATGTGGATATTTTTCTGTTTCTGCAATTCTTAACTGCTTTAATCCTGCATTCGCAATCACTTCACCATAAAGGTTATCAAGTGTTTGAAGCTCATAGGCTAAAGGACCTTTAACCGATTCATTATAATGCATCATAGAGACTAAGAAAATATCCTTTGGTGCATTCTTTGGATCGAATTTTGCTTTACCAGGAGTTTCATATAAATTGGTAGCATCTGGATTTGTAAAAGCAGTTGCGATACGTATTGCACGATCAGGTCTAAAGTTTGCAAAAAGAATTGCATCCTTATCGCCAATTAAACCATTTTTATCAACTAAAAATGGAATGATAAATTCATCAGTAACGCCTTCATCATACGATTTTTGCATACCCTCAAGCGCATTGGAATAAGTCTTTCCAGTACCTAAGACCATATTATCAAAGGCCTTTTGAATTCTATCCCAGTTATTATCACGGTCCATCGCATAATATCTACCTGATACTGTAGCAACCTTCATGCCGTGATCCATTAAATCCTTTAAAAAGCCTAAGCCAGATGTTTGTGCAGTATCTCTACCATCCATGAATGCGTGTAAATAAGGTGTAACACCATTAGATACTGCTAAATCATGAAGTGCTTTAATATGCGTTGGATAGGAGTGTACTCCTCCATCAGATACTAAGCCAAAGATATGTAATTTACTCTTGTTTTTCTTTGTGTAATTGATCGCTTCTAAAAATGCTGGATTCTTAAAGAAAGACCCATCCTTAATTGCGACATTGATTCTTGTTAATGACTGATAAACAATTCTACCAGCTCCTAAATTTAAATGACCAACCTCAGAATTACCCATTTGTCCATCAGGTAAGCCTACATATTCACCACTTGCCTGTAAAACATTGTTTGGATAGTCCTTAAATAGTGAATCTAAAAAAGGTTTTTTAGCTAGTGATACTGAATTGGATGGGCTATCTGGAGCAAGTCCATATCCATCCATAATAATTAATGCTGCAAATTTCTTATTCATTGTTTGTTATACTCCTTATCGTTTTGTCCAACTATATTATACTTTAAAAATATCAAACACATGAATACTGACTCAAAAAAAACGTTTTCAATAGTGGCATATTGTAAATTACAAAAATTATGATAGAATTATGCTGTAAATGAATACTTCGGGGCAACGTGAAATTCGTGACCGGCGGTATAGTCCGCGAGCCAATAGGCAGACCTTGTGTAATTCAAGGACCGACAGTAAAGTCTGGATGGAAGAAGGATGAGTCTTTTTGACGTTCTTTTGTCGCCGAAGTAATTTGGCGATTTTTTTGTAACTTAGGAGGTTAACCAAAATGTCAAATTACTTGTACTTAAAAAAAATGCTTTACATTGTTTCACTTTCAGCTGTCTCTATTGTGATAGGACTAGTTGAAATTCCAAACCCATTTTCCTTTTTTGGTCCATGGGCTGCATTTGTAAGACTTGATTTTAGTGATGTAGTTGTTCTAGTAGCTTTAGTAGTAATGGGACCGAAGGAAACAATTTCTGTTATTTTACTCAGAAGCTTAATTAGACCACTTATTTTACCTAAAATGGGATTTGCAATGGATTATGTTGGTGAGTTTTTAGCGATTACTGCTTCATTATCTATTTTATTCGCTTACATGAGCGCACGCAAATTTTTGAAGAGAAAAGAAGAACCTTTACTTTATGTTCTTCCTGTTCAAGAAGAAAAGCTTACTAAAAAGGACTGGGCAGTTTATCTAGGCTTTGGAATTGTCTTTTTATCAGTTGGGATGTTAGCTGCAAATTATTTCTTTGCTACTCCATTATATTTAAGTATGTTTGGTGCGACACAAAGTCAAACAAGCCTACACTTTACAGTATTCTCTTATGTTAAAGACAGTGCACCACCATTTACCTTGTTTTCATTTTTTATAGCAGCTTTAATTAGCTACACACCATTTAATATTATGAAAAGTATTTTAATCATATCGATTTTCCTAGCACTAAAGCCAAGACTTAAATATTTAGAATTATAAATCGTGTTATAATAATCCTGAGGTAAATAAATGAAATTTATAGATCAAATGAAATTACCTATACATAAGGATGACTTAATGCCCGTCATCAGACAGGGCATTTTTATGTCATTTACCGGAGGGTTATTAATCGGTGCACTTCATGCATTCTTTTCCTTTCAATTTGGGTTCTCACTCACTTGGTTATTCTTACTTATACTTGCACATATAACTGCAAGTAGAATTCGAAGATCATATAATGAATATCATTTGATTTATTCTATTTTGAGCGTATTTTTCTTTTTCCTAGCATATTATTTAATGTCAATCACCTTAAGTCTAGGCATGCTTTTCCTATACGATGCGCTAGTAACAAACTTTATCCTTCAAGTCATCAAACCATTTCAATATTTTTATTTTATGAACCCATTTTCTAGTCAATTTTTTAGTATTGATAATATGCTAATGCTCTTGTTCTTTTTTATTGGGACATATTATGCATTTAGATATAGTAAGTAAACGTTTTTATTGCCAATAATCTTTTAAACAAAGAATTATTTGGTATAATGAATAGTAGTAAACAAACAGGCAAAAAAACTAAATAAAGGAGTGAAATTATGCCATTTATAAGCGATATTTATGCACGCGAGGTACTAGACTCACGTGGAAATCCAACTGTTGAGGTTGAAGTCTACACAGATTCTGGCGCGTTTGGACGCGCAATTGTTCCATCAGGAGCATCTACAGGAGAACACGAAGCTGTCGAATTAAGAGACGGTGACAAAAAGCGTTATTTAGGTAAAGGGGTTTTAAATGCAGTTCACAACGTGAACGAAGTAATAGCACCTGAGCTCGTAGGATTTGACGTAACAAATCAAAATGCAATTGACCAATTAATGATTGATTTAGACGGAACTAAAAATAAGTCTAAGTTAGGTGCGAATGCAATTCTAGGTGTTTCTATGGCTGTTGCTAAAGCTGCTGCAGATTTCCTAGGTGTTGAGCTTTACCAATATCTTGGTGGCTTCAATACAAAACAACTTCCAGTACCAATGATGAATATCATCAATGGTGGATCACATGCTGATAACAATGTTGACTTCCAAGAATTTATGATTCTTCCAGTTGGAGCTAAAACATTTAAAGAAGCTATCCGTATGGGTACAGAAGTATTCCATAACCTAAAGGCTGTTTTAAAGGCTAAGGGATATAACACAAGCGTTGGCGATGAAGGCGGATTTGCACCAAATCTTGGTTCAAATGAAGAAGCTCTTCAAGTGATTATGGAAGCAATTAAAAAAGCAGGATACGTTGCTGGAAAAGACATTTTCTTAGGCATGGACGTTGCTTCATCAGAATTCTTTGATAAAGAAAAGAAGACTTATGTACTTGCTGGAGAAGGCGGAAAAGTATTCACTTCTGAACAACTTTCTGATTTCTACGCAACATTAGTTGAAAAATATCCTATTATTTCCATCGAAGATGGCTTAGATGAAAATGACTGGGAAGGTTGGGTTTATCTATCTAAAAAACTTGGTAAGAAAGTTCAATTGGTTGGAGACGATCTATTCGTTACAAACACTGAAAAATTAGCTAAGGGTATTGAATTAGGAATTGCAAACTCAATTCTAATTAAGGTTAACCAAATTGGTACCTTAACTGAAACATTTGATGCAATTGAAATGGCAAAGAGAGCAGGATATACAGCAGTTGTATCACACAGATCTGGTGAAACAGAAGATACAACCATTGCAGATATCGCAGTAGCTACCAATGCTGGTCAAATCAAGACTGGTTCAGCTTCAAGAACTGATAGAATTGCTAAATACAACCAATTATTAAGAATTGAAGATCAACTTGGCTCAAGTGCACAATACTTAGGACTTAAGTCATTCTACAATTTAAAAAAGTAATTTATTTATAACTTTAAAAAGGTGTCAGACAACAATGTCTACACCTTTTTTTGTTGAAATGAGTGTTATAATAGAGTTGAATACTTGAGGTTTCTATGAAAAAAACATTTATCGACACTTATCGAAGCTTGACGTATAATTTAAGAACTCTATTCTTTTTTGAAGTCATTTACCGAGTCATTGGTTTACTCGTTATTTTTCCGTTAGGTCAGCTATTATTTCATCTCTCTATACGCTTATCTGGTTATGCTTATATAACAAATAGTCTTCTATTCACATACCTTGTTAAACCTTCAACCATTATCATTTTTTTAATCATGGGTATATTTTTAGCGATTTATATTGTAATTGAACTCGTATTTTTATCATTAATCTTTGATTTTGGTTATCATGAAAAAAATATCTCATTTAAAAATCTATTGATCTATGGCTCAAAGAAATTACTTGAAACCGTTAAAATATATCGTTTAAGAATTATTGGACCAGCGTTTTTATTTATTATATTGGTTGAACTATTCCATATTGTAGGGATTGCATCAACATTCAATATGCCAGATGAACTCATTGTTGAAATCAACAAATCGATTTATATGCAATTAGGATTTTATAGTTTAATTATTTTTTTAGGCTTTTTATTCATAGAAACTATTTTTACAATCAATTTATATACAATTGAAAAAATACCGACAAAAAGGGCTATCGAAGAAAGTCAAACCATGCTCAAGAAAAAAAGATTAGAGATGGTTTTAGAGTTTATCGGTTTAAATATTATTTTGAACGGTATTCTCTATTTAATCTATGCCCTAATCATTATTTTAATTGGTTTCGCTGTATCGATTATTAAGGGTGAAATCTACACGTTATCAGTGATTCTAACCCTTCTTTATTCACTATATTTAATTATTGGTTTTTTAGCAACCATTACATTGATTCCAATCAATTACGCGATGATCTCCTCATGGTATTATGAAGCAAGAGAAAAAATGGGCTTCTTACCAACAGCAATTCCTAAAAAGAAAATATCTCCTAAATTGATTAACCTAAAGCGCGTTAGAAGAACGACGTTTGCTGCTATTTTCATTATTTCATTAATCAATATATCAAGCATCATTACACTACTTCAAACGCCAAAGGTTCAAATCGAATTATTTAACTACGCTGAAATTGTTGCACATCGAGGATCTTCATTTGACGCTCCTGAAAATACTTTAGCTGCGGTTGAATTAGCGATAGAGCAGGGTGTCGATGCAGTTGAAATTGATGTCAGAGAAACAAGCGACTTAATTCCTATTTTATTTCATGACAGAACTACAGGTAGAACGACGAATGATACCCTAAATCGAAGAGTTGCGAACATGACTCTAGCTGAAATGAAAAGCCTAGATGCGGGATCTTGGTTTTCTCCTGATTTTGCAGATGAAAAGGTTCCAACACTAGAGGAAACCATTATTAGAGTGGATAAACGAGTGGTTATGTTTATTGAGATGAAGGTCTATAGTCAAACGATAGAAGAAAGTGTATTATCATTAATCGAACAATATGATATAGTGAATCAAGTTGTTTTACTTTCGTTTTCAAGAGATCAAATTAGAAGAATAAAGCAAATCAACCCAGATGTAAAAACACTACTTTTAGTTTCAACCTTTTATGGAGATATTAGCCTACTTGCTGCAGCAGAGGATATTGATTACTTTGGCTTCTCAGAATTTTTCTTTATGAGAAATGAGGCCTTTGTTAAGCTGATCCATGAAAACAATAAAAAGGTTTACGTATGGACAGTGAATGATGATGCAAAAATAGAAGAGGTTATTTCAAGAGATGCTGATGGTGTAATCACCGATAGACCAGTTCGTGCAAGAGAAATTGCATATTCTAGAAATACAACAGATATATTAGTAGAAATCTTAAGGAGATTCTTTAGAGTGGATAATTAAAAAAAAGCCAAACGGCTTTTTTTCTTACATTATGGATAGCGTTACAACTGAGATAATCGTAATAAAGATGATCGAAAGAATGGTATAGGTGATTAAATAGTTTTTCGTTTCCTTCGGATACTCTCGAAGTATGTATTTGAATGTAATCAGACTTGCTAATGATCCAATAATCGTTCCCATTGCACCGATATTGACTCCTTGAAGTAATGGTGGCCAGAATTCATGTCTTGTGAATGTTGATAGAAGAACAGCAGCTGGTACATTACTAATGAATTGTGAGGTAATGATTCCAGTGAAGAACACTGAAGTGCTTGAATCTAATAAGCCCTCGATACTATTTTTAATAAAATCCATTTGACCAAGATTTCCAGTAAAGATAAAAAATGATAAAAAGGTTAGTAGCAAGGTATAATCGACTCTTTTTAATAAATGCCTTCCATAAATAAGGGTTAAAATGATGGTTATACCTAACGTATAAAATTCTGGAACAATACGAAGAACAGATAGTAATGCATTCACTAAAATGAGTGAATATAAAAATAATTTTTTAAAGTTTACCGTAGGAGCAACTATATTTAACTCACAAGAAATATTTGGAATCTTAAGTAATGCAGTTGAACTCACCAATATAAAGCCCATCACTGTGATCGGTAATGTAACCATAATAAATGCTTGAAAGGGAATATCATAATAGGCATATAAATAAATATTTTGAGGATCACCCATTGGTGTGAGTGCACTACCCATATTGGCTGCGATGGTCTGTAAAATAATGATAATGACTGCATATTTCTCAGTCTTTGTATGCTTAGTAATAAAGATTGTAAAGGGAACCAGTGTTAAAAGCACTGCATCATTAGTTAATAGCATTGCCAAAAAGAAGGTTGTAAGAATAATCACTAAGGCTATCCATTTAATACTTCTAAAATGAATAACAAGCTTTGTAGCTACAAAATCAAAAAAATGAGTTTCATAAAAACCTGCAACAGCAATCATTAACGTAAACATGATAATTAAGACTTTGTAGTTAATATAACTCAAATATTGACTAGAAGGAGTGATGATAAACATAGAAATAACCGCGAAAATAAACGCGATTACAAATACCTTGTCTCGATACAAATATTTAAAAATATTCTTCATGCACACCTCAATCATTACATCTCGATATCATTATACGATAAGTTCTAAGAAAAGGAATAATAAACAAAATAAAAAAAACAATTCAAAAGTATTGATTAATGGAAACGGTTGCATTATAATGTAATTGAAACGTTTCGATGAATCAAATCGAACGCACAAGCAGAAGATGTTAAAACTCAAGCCAGCTTCATTGACACAAAATCGAGTCCTTGCTATAATTAAAATGTAAGCGATTTCAGATGGATAGAATATGATCTGGATTATATTTTATACAAGGCTCGAAACGTTTCGATAGTTATTTTTTTTCATTGTTTTTAGGTATAAGAATAGAAATAGGAGGAAAGAAATGAAGAACGCAGTAAAACTTTTTTCGATGCTTTTAGTCTTAGGATTGTTATTTGTGATCGTTGGCTGCAAACCGGCTGTTGAAACACCAGAACCAACACCGACACCAACACCAACAGTTCCTGTTGTCACAGATTTCAATGTATTAGGTGGATGGATGGATGGAGGAGATGGTGTTTATACACTAACAACCAACACGACATCAAAATTAGAATTCTCATATGCAAAGGATGAATTTCCATACGCATACATGAGCAGTGCAACTATTACAGAAGATCTTTCTGTTTATAAGAAGCTTGTCCTTACAGTTGAAGGCTCAGGTACGATGCTACTTAAGCTTGAAACTAGTGATAGCACACCTGCCAAGGAAATTGGCATTAATGTCACAGGTATTCAAGGAACTTATGAATGGAATCTGATGGCATCCTCAGCATTTCTTGCTAAGGTCAATAAAGTAGTGATCATCGCTGCTCCAGGAAAAGAAGAGTCAATTGGTACAATCAATATTACTCAACTTAAGTTTGGTGTTGATGTTGCATCTGGATTTATCATCAATGATGGTTTCAACAACATCCCAACAAATGTGAATGAATATAATGGTACTGATGAAATCTTTAACTTTAATAGCAAATGGGAAAACTTTGCTGAAGAAACTTATGTCATCACTCAAGATGGTACAGAATATGATGTTTCATTCACAAAGGCTGCTGGATTTGAATGGTCAGCAATGCAATCTAGAGTTCAAGGTAACTTCACAGCATTTAACTTTGTTGTTGTAAAAGTTACAGGTACAGCTGGACAACCAATCATTGTTAAGGCTGCTAACGGTGTTGAAACTAGAATTATCCTTAATGGTGAAATGCAAGAAGTCGTTGTAGATTTATCTGAAATGGCTTTAGCTGATAAGAATGCAATTACATCCATTCTAATCTTTGGTAATGCCGGTAGAACTGGAACTGGATCATTTACAATTCATGAAGCATTCATGGTTGATGATTATGAATATGTTGCTCCAGTTATTATTAAGAACGAATACAATGGCACTGATTTAACATTTGATATTCACAATTGGTATGATGGTGGAGACCAAGTTTATGGTATCACTAGAATTGCTGATGAATATTTAGTTGAATACAGCAAGCCAGATGCAAACTTCCATTGGTCATATATGTTTGCTAACCTTGATGGTGACTTTAGTGGATTTGCTAAAATTGAATTTGAAATCACAGGCGTAGAAAATAAGACATTACTACTTAAGGTAGAAAGTCCAGCTGGAGTTAAAGAAGTTCCAGTTACATTTGATGGAACTAAGCAAGTCTTTGTCTTTGATTTACTCACAATGACTACTGCTCAACTTGAACAGCTGAATAAGATCGTATTATTTGCTGCTCCTGGTGGAATTGGGTCAGGTGAATTTACAATTCATTCTGTAACATTTAAGACTTCCGATATGGATGTAAATTCAGGTTGGTCATCAATTGATCCAGGTGTTTATACATTCACATATGGTGAAACAACAGTAGTAAATTACACGAAGACTGCTGGACAAGAATGGTCAGCAATGCGTACTGATTTTGTTCCTGCAGAAGTTGAAGGATTAAATACATTAACACTTGTATTAAAGGGTACTGCAGGTAAATCTGTTTTAGTTAAGCCAAATGATAATGGTGCACTAGAACAAACAGTTAGCTTTGTAGATGCTATGCCTGTAACAATCACTGTTACTGCAGATGCTTTTGTTAGTATCATTATGTTTGGTGAGCCAAACACAGCTCCAGCTACAGGTGCATTTGAAATCGTATCTGCTACATTGAGTTATGTTCCTGTTGATTTCGATCCAACGCTTGTTTATATGTTTAATGCAGCTTGGGTTGCAAATTCAGCAACAATTTATGATATTGAAGTAATGCAAGATAAGACAATGGTTACCTATAATAAGCTTGCTGGTAATGATTGGGAATGGATGAGAGTCCAATTTGATGCAAAAGATACTGCTGGTTTAAATACAATGACAATCGTCATTAAGGGTACTGCTGGTAAGCAAGTATTGATTAAGCCAAATGATAGTGGCGCATTAGAACAATTCATCACATTTACTGATGAAAATCCAGTCACATTTACAGTTCAAGCTGCAGCATTTACTAGCGTTTACCTATTTGGTGATCCAGGTGTTGCTCCTGCTACAGGTTCATTTGAAATTCTTTCTGCTTCTCTATATTACACAGCAGATGTCAATGACCTATGGGTTCAAAATGATCCAGACACTTACGCTGTTGTTTATGGTGAAACTGCTGTGGTCAATTACACAAAGGCTGCAGGTCAAGAATGGGTATTCCTAAAGAATAATTTCGTTCCTGGTGAAGTTGAAGGATTAAACACGATTAAGATTACATTAGAAGGTACTGCTGGTAAGTCAGTCATGGTTAAGGTCAATAATTCTATTGAAGAAACAATAACATTTGCTGCAGACACACCAGTCACACTTACATTTATGGTTGAATCAATTACCGGTTTAATTATATTTGCAGAACCAGGTACTGCACCTGCTACAGGTTCATTTGAAATTATTTCTACAGAATTCATGTATATGACACCTCCACCAGTAGATACAGACGTCGTAGTTGACTTCACATTAACAGGTTGGGTTGATAATGATGGTGGAATTTATACATTTACTCCAACTGATGGTAAAAATGTAGTATCATATACAAAAACTTCAGAACAAGCTTGGGCATTTATAAAGAATGTATTCGATATGGATCTTGCTAACCATAACACAATTGATATGGTTGTTAAAGGAACAATCGGTGCACAACTAATCATTAAACCAAATGATAAAGGTGCCTTTGAACAAACAGTTACATTTGATGGAACTGAACAATCTCTAAGATTTACATTAAATGAAGCTCCAATGATGGTATTAATATTCGTTGATCCAATCAATGGAAGCTTAACAGGTTCATTTGAAATCATTAGCGCTAAGGTTCTATATGTTGAACCAGGCGTAGAAGTTGCAACCGATTGGGTTGATAACGATGGTGGAATTTACACAATTACTAAAGATGGCATGGTTTATGACATTGATTATGTAAAGACTGCAGGTCAAGAATGGGCATTTATCAAGAATGAATTTGTTGGCGACATGTCAGGATTTAATACAATCACTATGGTTCTTCAAGGTGAAGCTGGAAAGCAACTCATTATTAAGCCAAATGATAAAAACATCTTTGAACAAACTGTAACATTTACAGGTGCTGAACAAACTATCGTATTTACATTAACAGAAACACCAGTTAAAATTCTAATCTTTGTTGATCCAATTCTTGGTAGCTTAACAGGTTCATTTGAAATTAGATCTACTAAGTTATCTTATGTTGAACCAGCTCCTCTCGATCAAGAAATCGATGTAAACTTTACTCAAGGTTGGGTTGATAATGATGGTGGAATCTACACATTTACACCAACTGATGGTAAAAATGTCGTTTCATACACAAAGACTGCAGGACAAGAATGGGCTTTCATGAAGTACACATTTGAAGATAATCTTGCAAATCATAACACAATTACAATGGTTGTTAAAGGAACAAACGGTGCACAATTAATTATTAAGCCAAATGATAGTGGTGCATATGAACAAACAGTTACATTTGATGGAACTGAACAAACATTTACATTCACACTTACAACTGCTCCAATGAACGTATTGATTTTCGTTGATCCAATTAATGGCAGTTTAACAGGTACATTTGAAATCGTATCTGCAATTGTTTCATACGAACCAGGTGCATAAGAATTAAACTTTAAAATCGAATAGAAATTGCGAGCTAGTAGCCGGATGTTTAAGAATGCAACTGCTCGCAATTTTTAGATTTGATGCATAATAATTGAAGAAACGAGGAAAAAATATGAAAAAAATATTAATGTTGGTATCCATCATTTTATTTGCATTGGTTTTGGTCGCTTGTAATAATAATCCTACAGAAGATCCAACTGATGATCCAACAACTCCAGTAGAAGGACAGGTGACAATCACCTATGCTTCTTGGGATTTAGGGTCACCAGATTCACAAGAACCTAATATGCAACGTTTAATGATCCAAGCCTTTCAGGAAAGATATCCAAATATTAAGGTTAACATTATTGAAAGACCAAAAATTCCTGGAACCAATGACGATTTAGGATGGAATGAGTTCTTAGCTGCTAGAGCATCTACTCAAACACTTCCTGATGTATTTCAGGCAGATAACATTCCTTTTTATGTCATCAATGACTGGGCATACAATTTAACAACGGTTGCGAATGCAGATCCTGAATATATAAACGTCAGTGCAGATATTCGTGGAGTTGCAACCTATGATTCCAAGGTGATGGCGATTCCAAATGCTGTTCACTATGCAGGTTATATAGTCAATGAAACACTATATGATCGTCAAGGTCAAGATTTTCCGACCATTGATTCAACAATGACTGAATTTTTAAGTCTAACAAAGGCTGCAGCAAACCATGCATCCAATAACAATACGGGTGTTGTGGGCTTAGAGGGTATCGAACATATCATTCACTGGTATCCTGCACAGCTCAATACCAATTATCGTTGGTTTACATTATCAGATTCTGGATTCAATTTGAATTCAACAGAATTTACATCAACGATGCAAATGTATAGAACACTAAGAACAGATCAAACCTATGTTTTAGAGGCTTTATATGATGCTGCTGGTGCTGAAAACTCTACAATTGAAATTGGTAACATTTTCCCTGAGGGTGATCCATTCAATAATGGTAATATTTTAGCGAAATGGTTTTACTCATGGGATTTTGGTTGGATGCAATCGAATATTAACAGTGGTCAATATACATGGGATCTAGAATTTATTGGAACACCTATCGTAAATGGCAACAAGCGTGTACCAATCGTCGCTGACTTTTATACTGTAGCTTCAAACACAAAAAACCCTGAAGCTGCTTATTTACTAGCAAAATGGATGGGCTTTGGTAAAGAAGGCTATTTGAAGCGCGTTGAACTATCAAAAACTGTTCCAGGTATATCCCAAGTTAATTTCGCACCAATTCAAAATGACGAAGATTTACTCGATGCTTATTTTGAGCTATATCCAAATTTCACTGGGTTAAGAACAATTATTGAAACAGGTACATTTATTGTTGAACCACCTAAATATTTACCAGGTTATATTGCAGCACGCTATTCAGGAACATATGATGCTGAAAATAAGATGTCTGATATTATAACCAAGTTAATGGCAGGAGAAGTAGCCTTAGCTGATATACGTGTACAATTGAACACTAGAGCGAATGCACTTTATACAGAAGCCAATAATGAATTTGAAACTGCTTTAGGAAATAAATAAAAAAAAGACTCGTGCGAAAAGGAGTCCATTTGGATTCCTTTTCACACATTCTTGAATGGAGAAACAGATGAAAATAACACCGAAAATTAAAAAAATTGTGACCTTATCATTGATTTTGCTTGTTTCCTCATTTGCCATTTTAGGACTTGCTGGAGTGTTTACACCAAAGGAAAATCCAACACCAACATTTGCTAACCTAGAATCAGTTTACCTAGAAAATCATTACTCTAAATATTTAAGTCAAATCAATACTAGCGAACCAAGCACTGACGTATCTATATCGATACCGGCAGTGGATTTTGTATTGCCTGATAACGAGGAACTCTCAGAAGACCAAATGAACTATGAATGGATTGAAGATTCCAGTATTTTTATCCATGTTGATATTGCGGATGCAGGACTTTATTATCTTCATATCAACTACATGTCATTAGCAAAGACACATATTCCTATCGGACTAGCTGTCAAGCTCAATGGTGCAGAGGATTCTCCTTACTATGAGGCATCACAAATTACACTTCCTACTTTATGGAGAGAATCATCAACAGATTTAGGTACAGATCGCTATGGCAACGATGTAAGTATCGCTCAAGAAACTGTAGATATTTATCAAGATTTATTAATCAAGGATACAAGAAGATTATATCAAGATGGCTTAGGCTTTTATTTAGAGGCTGGAGAAAATATCATTGAAATTGAAAAGATTTCAGGAAGCTTAAAGCTTAGAGAAATACGTGTAGAAACCAAAAAGGAATACATAAGCTATATCGAATATATCCAAAATTACGACAATACAACTGCTGATGAAATAATTAGAATCGAAGCGGAAGAAAATCTATATAAAAGCTCTTCAACAATTGCTAGAGGAACAAGTAGAGATCCTTTGGTCAAGCCTTTTTCAATGACAAAGATCAAACTCAATGTTTTAGGCACTGATTCCTATGACAATGGTGGAGATGCTGTTTCTTGGGAAGTCGATATTGAACAAGCTGGATGGTATTATATTACATTACGTGCTCAAATGCTAAGACAAAATGCTACTTCCTATCGAACACTTTATATCAACGGAGAAATCCCCTTTGAGGAAGCGAAGCATCTACCAATTTCCTATGATAGAAACTGGCAAAATGCAACCCTAAGAACGATGGATCAAGAAAAGATCAAGGTCTATTTAGAGCCAGGTGATGTCATCACCCTAGAGGTTGATAGCTCATTATTTTCAACGACCCTAGAAAAGCTAAGAATGATTACATCAGAGATGAGTGCGCTTGGACTTGATGTTACAAAACTAACAAGAAATAATACAGACCGTGGAATTGATTGGGTTATGCTTGATTATTTCCCTAACTTAAATAACGATTTATCGAGATGGATTGTTGAACTTGATGAAGCAAAGGAAGTTATTAAATCACTTTATGGCTTCAATAGAACTGCACAAATCGTTAGAGATATTGAAGCAGCTAAACAAAAAATAGTCACTATTCAAGGTGATATCAATGAGCTACCAAGAAGACTCACCCTATTATCAACTGGGTCATCAAGTGCTGTGCAATTGATATCCAATCAGTTTGATAACATCATTAAACAACCTTTAGTTTTAGACGCAATCTATATCCATACCAATTTAGATGTTCTACCCAATCCGAATCCAAATCTATGGACAAGAGTTCGAGTTTCTATCTCTCGCTTTTTCCTATCGTTTGTTGATCAGTCCTATTCTGAAAAGGCGGATCCGGATGAGCTTGAGATATGGGTCAATCGTTCAAGACAGTATGTGGATTTGATGCAAAAAATAGCAGATGATCAATTTACAACTCAAACCGGCATTAAAGTCAAAATATCATTAATCAATGATGATTCGAAGCTACTTTTAGCAAATTCTGCAGACCAACAACCTGATGCTGCGTTAGGCATATCTGCATGGATTCCTAATGAATATGGTATGCGTGGAATGCTCTATGATATGAGTCAAGCTAAAAACTTTAGCCAAACTATTCAAGTCTTTAATCCGGAGCAACTCATTCCAATGACTTTTGATAATAAGCTATATGGTTTACCTGAAACTGAAAACTTCTTTGTTTTATTCTATAGAAAAGATATACTTGATCAGCTAGACTTAAACGTGCCAAATACTTGGCAGGATGTTTTAGACATGCTTCCGGTATTGAGAAGATATGGCATGAGCTTTTATATACCGTTATCCTCATCATCAGCATTAAAATCGTTTGATTCAACTGCACCTTTAATCTATCAGTTTGAAGGAAAGATTTATGCAGATGATGGATTTGGCTCAGCTATCGATTATGAAAATACAGTTCAAGCCCTATCCTTTATGACTGATTTATACCGAGAATATAGTATGCCATTCCAAGTACCTAGCTTCTTCAATAGCTTTAGATACGGAGATATTCCTATTGGTATTGGTGATTTTGGAATGTATTTGCAGTTAACCAATGCAGCGAGTGATATTAGTGGTCTATGGGATATTGCACTTGTTCCAGGTATTCCTCATCAAAAACTAAATGAGGATACTCAAATGATGGAAACCGTGATTAACCGTTCGATGGGTGGAGCACAGCAGGCTTCAATCATCTTTGAAAAATCAGAGAAGAAGGAAGAGGCATGGGAGTTCATCAGCTGGTGGATGTCAACAGAAACTCAAGTCTTATTTTCGAATACCTTATTAAATACATTAGGCACTAGATATATTTGGAATACAGCAAATCTCGAAGCCTTTGAACAATTAAGCATCAATAAAGCACATTTAGAGGTTATCTTAGAACAATGGACTCACCTAAAGGAAGTACCGAAAATTCCTGGTAGTTATATTGTAGAAAGAGAAATTAGTAATACATGGAATAGTGTCGTCTATAATGATGCCAATTTAAGAAGTACGGTCTCGGATGCGATGATTAAAATTGATCGTGAGCTTGCCAGAAAGATGGTTGAATTTGGCTATCTAGATAGCAAAGGAAACGTCTTAAAACCATTCAATCTACCAACGGTTGAAGATATCTTGAGGTGGTATGATGAGTAGAATGGGATCAGTAAAGCTTAAGGTTAAAAAGTTTATAGAACTAGAAAAAAAGCAGTTTAAGAATGATGATAAAGCCGCTTATCTTTTCACATTGCCTTATATCATCTTATTTCTTGCGTTTATTGTTATCCCAATCGCATTAGCGATTATTCTATCCTTTACCACATTTGATATGGTATCATTTCCTACATTTACAGGATTTAATAATTATATCTATTTATTAACCAGTGATGAAGAATTCATGAAATATATACTACCAAACACAATTAAATTCGCAGTTATCGTTGGTCCTGGTGGCTATATATTATCCTTTGTCATGGCTTGGGCATTAGCACAGCTACCTCATAAGCTAAGAACAGTACTAGCCATTATATTATATTCACCATCACTGACAGCAGGTGTTACGATGACTGTTGTATGGCGTGTATTCTTTGCAGGTGATGAATCTGGTTATCTAAACTATATGCTCCTAGAGCTTGGCATGATTGTAGAGCCTATCGCCTTTTTACAATCTCCTCAATATTTATTTACTATTATGCTTGTTGTTGCATTATGGGGATCCATGGGTATCGGCTTTTTAGCAATGCTTGCAGGTATATTAAATGTTGATCAAGAGCTTTATGAAGCTGCTTATATTGATGGACTCAATTCAAGATTCCAGGAGGTTATCTATATCACTATACCAGCCATGAAGCCCCAAATGCTATTTGGAGCCGTTATGGCAATCGTTGGTACATTTAGTGCTGGGGCATTAGGTGTTTCTTTATCCGGATCCAATCCAACACCAAATTATGCAGGATCCTTAATTGTAAACCATATTGAAGATTACGGATTTATCCGCTATGACATGGGTTATGCTGCCGCATTATCTCTAGTTCTTTTACTGATTATATATTTCTTCAGTAGATTATCTTGGAGATTCTTCGGGGACAGAGATTAGGAGGAATATGATGAGAAAAATAAGAAATTTTAGAGCCATCAAAATTAATCCTACTCGCTTTGGTTGGGGTCAAGTTCCATTCCTACTTATGGTACTACCGATTGCAGCATTTATGATGATGCCGTTAGTCTATATTTTTAATCATGCATTTAAGCCATTTGACGAGTTAATCGAATATCCACCAAGATTCTTTGTTAGAAGACCTACCTTGGATAATTTATTTGAATTATTTGAAACTGCAACGACAACAGGTATTCCTGTTACCAGATATTTATTCAATAGTATTTTAATTACAGCTGCCGTTGTCTTTCTATCTATCTTTTTAGCAACCATCACTGGCTATGCGCTATCTAAATTGAAATTCCATATAAAAGGAGTTATTTCACAAATCAATACACTAGCGATGATGTTTGTTGGTACAGCTGTTATTATTCCTAGATACATCATTATCGAACAATTGGGATTGATTGATAATTTCATGGTGCACATTATTCCTGTCATCGCAATCCCTGTTGGTTTATTCTTAGTCAAACAATTTATCGACCAAATTCCAAATGAATTATTAGATGCAGCGAAAATTGATGGTGCATCGAGCATCATGATCTACTGGAAGATTATTCTTCCATTGATTAAGCCTGCAATCGCGACCATCGCGATTCTCTCCTTCCAAATGGTTTGGAATGATGCAGGTATTTCTGCAACCTATGTCAATACCGATAGCCTAAAGACCTTTGCCTATTATATGCAAACACTTGCCTCCTCATCGAATGTGGTCGCTGGTGCAGGGATGAGTGCTGTAGCATCACTGATTATGTTTTTACCGAACTTGATTATCTTCATATTCCTTCAAAGTAAGGTAATGTCAACGATGGTCAACTCGGGGATTAAGTAGGTGAAGCATATGAGAAAACTAAGCTTATGGATCATCATTTTAATGACTGCTATACTATCATTTAGCTTAAAAGAAGTTGAAGCATCCAATCTTTCTAATTATGGAATACCCTATCAAACCTATACACTAAATTCTTCAAAAAGATTGATACCAACCCAGGCAGCCTATATTCCAGTTGGTAATTTTGGTCGTAATTTAGGATTATCATTTCCTGAGGATCTCTTTTATGAGAATAATTTGTTTTATATCGCGGATACCGGAAATAAACGGATTGTCATATCCAATACATCAGGTGATTTGATTTCTATTATTGACCTACCAGAATTTGAACAACCGACCGGTGTCTTTGTAAAGGATGAATTTTTATATGTTGCTGATAAGCTTTCTAAAGAAGTATATAAAATTGATTTATTAACTGAGGAAATCGTTCAAACAATCGTTAAGCCCACTTCACCAATTTATGGACAAAAAAATGATTTTGTCCCTATTAAGGTTGCAGTGGATTCCAGTGACTCTATCTATATTATTGGCGAAGGCTCTACATCTGGTGTTATTCAGATGAATTATGCAGGAGAGTTTGTTGGTTATTTAGGAATCAATACAGTAACGCTTTCCTTAAGAAGAATTTTATATAACTTCTTTGTACAGGATCCCAATTTAGCATCAAGCCTGCCAGCCTCCCCTACCAATATCGCCTTAGGTCAAAAGGGTGCGATATTATCAACAAATGTCAATGTCAATGAAACCTTTAAGAGATTAAATATCTCTGGAGTGAACACATTATTACCTACAACGGTATATCCAACACAGGCATTATCAGATATTTGGATGAGTAATGAATCCTATATTTACTTAACATCTGATAATGGTGATGTTTATGAATATGATTCCAATGGGAATATGCTGTTCTACTTTAATACGAAGGATAATGCACTCACTCAAACATTAGGATTAACATCTAATCCAAAGGGGATTGTTTCTGATAACTCAGGTAATTTATATATTTTAGATCGAGGCTATAATTCAATTCATGTTTATCAAAGAACGGTGTTCGTGGATTTAGTTCATAAGGCAGTCACCTTATATAATGATGGAAAATATGTGGAATCGAAGCCTATATGGGAAGAAATCATTCGACAAAATTCATCATTTGCGTTAGCGCATTCTGCATTAGGTGCAGCCTTAATGAAAGAAGGAGCCTATGATGAGGCTTTATCAGAATTTTATGATGCAAGAGACTATTTAGGATACTCCAATGCGTTTTGGGAAATCAGAAATGTGTCGATTCAACAAAATCTACCAACCTTCGCGCTTGTAATATTTGGATTATATTTAGTTTTAAAGATTGGCACAGCAATCTTTAGAAAGTCATTGATTTATCCTCAATATGTAGAGAAGAAGGAAGCCTTCTTAAATAAAAAACTGGTGAAAGAGGTCACCTATAGCCTAAACGTGATTAAAAGACCTAACGATATGTTTTATGGCATTAAACGGATGAATGAAGCGAGCTATCTATCAGGCTTTATTGTATTAGGACTATTTGTTATCGTTTATTTAATTGATGTTTACGCAACCGGATTTTTGTTTCGATCAACAAATCTGAATAGTGTAGTCGTTCAGTTAGTCACTGTTTTATCTATCTTTTCATTATATGTGTTAGTCAATTATTTAATTTCGACATTAAATGATGGTGAAGGTAGATTTAAGGATGTTTTCATTTCAACATCCTATATTCTCGCACCATTTATTCTATTCACACTACCAATGACATTCTTATCCAATTATCTAACCTATAATGAAACATTTATTTTTGATTTCTACCACCAAATCATTTTATGGTGGACATTGATTTTAATTTTCTTATCCATCAAATGGGTTCATAATTATACATTCATGGAAACCATTAAAAATATTTTAATTATTCTTTTTGGAATGTTTATCTTAATTTTAATCGGTTTATTAATTTATTCATTTATTGGCCAATTGATTGAGTTTATCCTATCAATAATCAAGGAGGTGATCTATCGTGTTTAAGAATATTATTTTCAAGCGATTGATCATTTTAATACTCATCTCATTTTCAATAACCTTTGGAGTATATGCCTTCCTTGAAGAGGAGACTGGTCAACTCGATTCCATTCCTAATTTTGATGAGATCATTCCTTTAGTGGATTCCAATAAGTATTCTCATCTAAAATCAGATGCCTTAGCTACCAACCAACAAGGATTCTTTGATGAGCCTATTGAAATTCTAACCGTTTATGGAACTGTCTATTTAGATCCAGAATCACTCGCCTTTCAGGTTGTTAATAATAATGGATATATTTGGTCTTCAACAATTAATGAAAATGTCCCAGGACTCCCAAATACGTTTAAAAGACGTGCGAGAAGTGCAATTATTCTAGAATCATTTAATACAGGTGTAACAAGCTTCGCATTAACTGAAGAAAATCTTTATGAAAGTAATACTGAAATTGAGTTAACCTTAATTACCAATGGATTCCACGCATTAATAACCTTTGGAAGATCTGGTATTCAAATGGGATTATATGTAACCTTTGGACTTGATTCTATCCATGTCGAAATTCCCTATGAAGAAATCAATGAAAGTGGAGTATTTAAAATATCATCTATCAAGGTTTACCCATATTTTGGTGCGGTTTTAGAAAACCAAATACCAGGATACGTATTTTTACCTGATGGAATTGGTGCATTAGTAGATTATAAGCTAACAGATCCTTTAATTTCAACCAATTATCAAAAGGAAGTATATGATAGAAATATCGGATACAATCTTGTAAGTAATATGAATACCTTTTTAAGTGGTGGTACGAGAATTTACGCTCCTGTCTTTGGCTTTGTTCATGGAATCAATCAAAATGCTGTATTCGCCAATATCACAAGTGGCTCAGAGTACGCGATGATTAACCTATATTTTCCAGCAAGAACCAGAGGATTTACGACTGTTTTCTCTGAATTTGTTTATCGAAAAACATATCGTCAGCCAATTGATAAGGTTGGAAATACGATATCCTTATTACAATCATTTTCCAATCAAATGGATATAAAAATAGAATACACTCTTTTAGAAAATGAAGATGCAAACTATGTCGGTATGGCTAAGACCTATCGAGATTATCTCGATCTTGAATCCTATGAAAGTCAATATGATTCGATTCCTTTAAGATTAGACGCGATTGGAATTGAAAAGAATAAGGGATTACTCTTTAACCAAACAACAGTCATGACCACATTTAGTGAGTTTAGAGATATAACTCTAGATTTAAACAGTCATGGCATCGATTATATTATTGGTAATTTTAGTGGATTTACAAAGCGTGGTGTGACATGGTCAGCACCACAGTATGAAAATATATCGAGAAGATTAGGTAGTAAAAATGATCTCGAGTCGCTTCAAGAGGCACTCAGCAGTCTTTATTTCGTGACTGAATACTTAAAGGCAAGCAATCAATCATCAGGCTATAATCAATACTTTGATTTAGCGAAAAAGATTAATGATCAACTCTATACCTATCTATCAGGAACAGACACCAAATACTTACTTGAGTATCACGCAGTTCAAAGTATTATGAATAAGAGTATAGCGAAGCTATCAGATGAACCAATTGATGGATTTGCTATCGAATCGATGGGAAGCTTACTTTACGATGATTTTAGTAATAAGAAATATCTTCCTGAAGCTATATTAATGTATCAAGAGCTATTATCTAATATCGAAAAGGATATCGCATTGTATGATGTCAACTCATATTTATGGAAATCAATGGATTTATATTATGATTTCCCGATGTATTCCTCTCAATATATAACATTTGATGATACAGTACCATTTTTATCGATTGTTTTAAGTGGTTCTGTTCAGCTATTTGGCCCACACGCTAACTTTTATCCATACGCAAGAGATGAATTGCTTCGCTTAATTGATTTTGGAGTTTATCCATCCTTCGTCGTCACACAAAAGTCATCTAAGGAGCTTCAAGAAACAGGATTAGAGGCTATTTATTCATCAAAATATGATGATATTAAAAAATCTATATTAGCATATTATGATTTTGTTGATGGTGCACTTTCATCAGTCATCGGTCAAAGAATTGTTGATCGTCAAGTCATTACCAATGGTGTTATTCAAATCACCTATGAAAATGATATCGTCATATACGTGAACTATAGAGAAACTCCATTTACACAAGGAAGTTTAATTATAGGTGCTAAAAATTATGTAATTAAAGATTTAAATGCTTAGGAGGATGAAGATGACCAAGAGAAAGATGTCAAGAGCACTTCGTGAAAACTTAATCGGCTATTCATTCATCGGCATTTGGATTGTCGGCTTCTTTATCTTTATGTTTTACCCTTTTATCTCTTCTTTAATTTATTCAATGAGTGAGGTTAGAATATTAGGAAGTGGTATTGATGTTCAATTCCATTGGTTCGAGAACTTTAGAAGAATCTTTCAGATTGAAGAAGGATTCCAGTTTATTGAAGCACTCATTTCATTTCTTAAGGAAATTATCTTCCAGGTTCCAATTATTATTGTATTTTCGGTCTTGATTGCTGTTTTACTCAATCAGCCACTTAAGGGTAGAGGAATGTTTAGATCCATATTTTTCCTACCAGTTATTATTTCAAGTGGACCAGTCATTAATGAGCTAATTACTCAGGGTGCTGGTGGCGCTGCAATCTTTGAAAGCTATGGCTTTATTAGTATTATCGAAAATACACTTAACCCAGGACTTGCAGCACCAATTATTAGTGTGTTCTCAGAAATCATTATTATCTTCTGGTTTTCTGGAGTTCAAATTCTAATCTTTTTAGCAGGGCTTCAAAAGGTAGATCGTCAAATTTATGAAGCTGCTAGAGTCGATGGTGCAGGACCTTGGGAATCATTTTGGAAGATTACATTACCATCACTATCAACTTTAGTATTTATTAATGTTATCTATACCATTGTTTTATTATCAACATTTAGTGAAAATGCAGTCATTATAAGCATTAAATCCAATATGTTTAACATCAATACTGGCTATGGTATGGCATCAGCAATGGCCTGGGTATATTTCATTATCGTGATGCTAATGATTGGACTTGTCGCTATAATCTTTATCCCCAAAAACGTTAAGGAAGGGGGAAAGAGAAGATGAACAATAAAAAAACGATGAAATCAAGAATTAAAAGATTTATATTAGGCACGAACGGGACCAATTCAACATTGGCTAAAATTGTGATTTATATCCTTTTGATTGCTATTGGATTTTTATACATTTATCCAATGCTATATATGCTTTCCAATTCCCTAAAGAGTCAATCAGATATTATCAATCCAATGGTCAATTGGGTACCAACTGCGATTTACTTTGGTAATTATGAAAGAGCATTTAGAGTCTTAAGATTTTTCCCAACCTTAAGTAAGAGCTTAGTCGTGACTCTTCTTCCAGCATTAATTCAAACTGCAGTTACAGCCTTAATAGGCTATGGATTTGCAAAGTTTAATTTTAAATTCAAGAAAATGTGGCTTGTCTTAGTCTTAATGACCTTTATTATTCCGGTTCAAGTTTACATGATTCCAAGATATGTGATGTTCTTTGAATTTGGATTACTTGAAAAGCCACTTGCTATTATCCTTCCTGCAATTTTTGGTCAAGGTGTCAATTCTGCAATATTCGTTTTAATTTTCTATCAATTCTTTAGAATGATACCCCAAAGCATTAATGAAGCAGCAGAAATAGACGGTGCTGGTCCCTATTACATTTTCTTTAGAATTGCAGTTCCTCTAGCAGTACCTGCATTCATTACTTCATTCTTATTTGGTTTGGTTTGGTATTGGAATGAAACCTATATCGCTTCCCTATTTTTAGGCTCAGCGTATCCAAATCTACAATTAAGACTCGCAAATTTCGTTTCAGAATACACACAGATTTATTCATCTGATGAATTACTCAGAATTAATGAGGGTGTTAGATTAGCAGCAACCCTATTAATCATCCTGCCAATGGTCATTGTTTACTTCGCTATACAAAGATGGTTTGTTGAGGGTGTTGAAAAAACTGGTGTTACAGGAGAATAAAAAAATGAAAAACTTTAAAAAATATTTATTACTTTTACTGATAATCTTATCTGGATTTGGACTCATTGCCTGTCAAACAGATCCTACAATCCCGACTGAACCAATTGAAACCGTTACACCAACAACTCCAGCTGAAAATACAAAATTATATAGAACAAGTGTAAGAGAAAATGTTTCTCAGGTTGTTTTAGATGAACTTGAATTAGGCTTCAATTTCTTTTGGGAGCTTGCTAATGATAATTTAGAATCCAATGGCTATGGATTAATTCCTGATCGATTCAACACATTCACAGGAAACCCAGGAGGGATTTCTTCAATCGCTTCAGTAGGCTATGGATTATCAGCGATTCCAAGTGGAATTGAAAATGAATTTATAACGAGAGCTGAAGGTGAAGAAAGAGCATACTATACCTTAGTCACCTTTAAGAATATGCAAAGAACGCATGGTTTTTGGTATCATTTTGTTAATATGCAAACAGGTCTTAGAGAATGGAACTCAGAGGTTTCCATTATCGATTCTGCTATCTTTATCAATGGTGCACTCACTGTAGGTAGATATTTTGGTGGAAGAGTAGAAAAGCTTGCATATCAGCTTTATGAAGAGATTGAATGGGACTGGTATTTTGATAACTTAAACAATATGTTTTATATGGGCTATCGTCCTGAATCAGGATTTGAAGGCTATTGGGATCACTACGGCGAACAGCTGATGGTTTACGTGCTTGCTGCAGGCTCTCCAACGCATAAGGTTGGTAAGGGTGCTTATTCATTCATGAAGTTTATGAGCCAAAAATCTGGAACAACAGAGGATTATGATTCATTTTATTTAACATGGACAGGCTCATTATTCACCTATCAATATTCACATGCTTGGGTTGATTATTCAAAGGTCAATGACCAACAGGGATATTCATGGTTTAAAAATAGTCAAAGTGCTGTCGATGCAGCGATTGCCTATGCGAAAACTCAAACTGCTACCTATATTGGAATTCATGAAAATTCTTGGGGCATGTCAGCAAGCGATGGACCAAATGGTTATGTCGGACCCTATGGGTCAGGCCCTTCCATGGGAAATGCACACGTTGTCGATGGAACTGTTCCAGCATATGGTGCGATAGGATCGATAGTATTTAGACCAGAAGAAGCGATTCGTGCGATTGAAAATTATCGTACCTATGACCGCTTTTGGAGTATTTACGGATTTAAGGGTGCGTACAATTTATCACATTCAACCAATGGTTGGTTTGCTAACGATATTATCGGAATCGATAAAGGGATTTCTATTTTAATGATTGAAAATTATTTATCAGAAATGATTTGGAAAATCTATATGGAGGTTCCATATATCATTGAAGGATTAAATCAACTAGATTTTCAATATGTTGAGTAAAATATTATTGAGATTTAATGTCATTTCATATACAATAAAGGTGTATATCGAAACGTTTCAATGAGGTGAAATGATGGACAACAGCGTACTACTAGAGATTCAAAAAACAGCATATGATTTCTTTAAGGATTTTACTAACTTTGAAACGAATTCAAAGGCTTTTGGATTAACTCTAGATCATTCTATGAATTTAGAAAAAGCATCGATTGCATCGACTGGATTTATGCTATCTTCACTAGTTATTGGTGTAAAGCATCATTATTTATCCTATGAAGAGGCATATGATAAGGCATATCACACCCTGATTACCTTACGAGATCATGTGATGCATGAATTTGGCTTTTTCGCCCATTTTCTTGATTTTAAGACTGCTGAAAGAATGGGAAAAACTGAATTTTCTACGATTGATACGGCCTTATGCTTATGTGGTGTACTCACTGTAGATTCATTTTTCAAGGATGAAAAAATTTCTTTAATAACGAAAAACATTATGGATAGAATCGATTGGGATATGTTTACCTTTGATTATCAGGGAAAGCCTACATTACATATGGCATATAACCCAGATCGTGGTGGAGACTACGTTCAAAAAAAACCAGGCTTTATTCACCATTGGGATATGTTTGCAGAGCAGCTCATGATGTATGTCATGATTGGTGGTTCAAAATATAAGCATTTAGCTAAGGAGTTATACAATGGCTTTTCAAGAGTCAAAGGGAGCTATAAAGAATTTGAATATATCTATTCACCAGGGAACTCACTATTTGTTTACCAATTTCCACTCGCATGGCTAGATTTAAAAAATGTTTATGATGAAGATCATATCTCATGGTTTGATAATGCAAGAACAGCAACCCTCGCTCATCAGGCATGCGCAATCGATTATGCAAGTCAATATAAAACATTCTCTAAATATTTCTTTGGATTTACTGCAGGAGATACGAGAAATGGTTATCGCGTTTATGGAGGACTTCCGAATACCTTAAATAAGCTAGATACAGATGGAACCATTTGTCCATTTGGACCGATAGGCTCAATTATTTTCACACCTGAAATTTCAATACCAGCAATTGAAGAAATGAGAAAAATTGAAGGTCTTTGGGGTAAATACGGCTTTTTTGATAGCTTTAATTTTGAAGAGCATACACCTTGGATTTCTAAAAGATATTTTTCTATTAACAAGGGTCTTGAATTATTAATGGTGAATGCCTATTTATATCAGGATGTGCATCAAGCATTTATGAGTCATCCAATTGTTATTGAAGGCATGGAGGTGCTTGGATGGAAAAAGAAATAAAATGGTGGAAAAATGCCGTTGTTTATCAAATCTATCCGCTATCCTTTATGGACTCAAATGGTGATGGTATAGGTGATTTAAAGGGTATTGCTAGCAAGTTGGATTACTTGAAAAATTTAGGTGTCGATGTCATTTGGCTATCACCAGTTTATGAATCACCAATGGATGATAATGGATACGACATCAAAAACTATTTAGCAATTGATCCTATTTTTGGAAATATGGAGGATATGAAGAGTTTAATCCAAATGACACATGAATTAGGCATGAAGCTTATTATGGATTTAGTCGTTAATCATACCTCTGATGAGCATCACTGGTTTTTAGAATCTAAAAAGTCTAGGGATAATATATACCGCAATTTTTATGTGTGGAGAGATGAGCCCTCTGATATTGGTTCAGTTTTTGGTGGGTCTGCATGGGAATACGATCAATTGACAGATTCATATTATTTTCATTTATTTTCCAAAAAACAACCAGATCTCAATTGGGATAATCCAATATTACGTCAAAAAATATATGCAACTGTTAACTTTTGGTTAGACCTTGGTATTGATGGATTTAGATTAGATGTCATTGATTTAATCGGTAAGGATATTGATCATAAAATACTATCTGATGGACCACATCTAATTGAAAGACTACAAGAGCTTTATAATGAATGCTTTAGAGGCAGAGATATTATGACAGTTGGAGAAATGCCTGGTCTATCCTTAGAAAGAGCAGCGGATATAACATCTGGTAAAAATCCTTTATTGGATATGATTTTCCAATTCTCACATATAAGTTTAGATGAGATTCCTGGAAAGGGTAAATGGGCATTAAAAAATCTTGATTTAATTGAATTTAAGAATGTTTTTGAAAAGCTTCAAAGCCTTATGTATAACCATGGCTGGAATTCATTATTTCTAGCTAACCATGATCAGCCAAGAGCAGTGACTAGATATGGGAGTGAAAAATATCGAAGTGAAAGTGCAAAAATGCTAGCAACCATTTTATATAGCATGCAGGGAACACCCTATGTTTACCAAGGTGAAGAAATAGGGATGACTGGTGTGAAATTTGAAAATATTGATATGTATAAGGATATTGAAACGAAAAATATTTATCATATCCTAACGAATCAAGGAATTTCACATGAGAAAATTATGGAATCCATCTATCAAAAGGGTAGAGATAATTCAAGAACACCATTTCAATGGGATGATTCAAAAAATGCAGGATTTTCAAGTGGAACACCATGGCTAGATGTCAATCCAAACTACACAAAAATCAATGCTAAAAAGGATTTAGCTAGTGAAGATGGTTGTTATCATTATTTTAAAAAGCTTTTTCAAATTAGAAAGAGTCATCAAGTCTTTAATGATGGAAGATTTATTCCATGGATGAAGGATCATCCAAAAATGTTTTCTTATTTTAGAAAAAACGATAAAGAAGAAATTTTAATCATTGGATCCTTCAGTGATGAAAAAATGGTTTTAGAATTACCCAATAAGACATACGAGTTATTAATTTCTAATGATGATCAAGTAAAAATAGAACATCATATGGAAATTTCACCATATTATGCATGTATTTTAAAAATCGGAGGATAATCATGTCAACAATCAAAGATGTTGCTAAATTAGCTGGAGTATCTATTTCAACCGCATCCTATGCCTTGAATAATTTACCGAATGTACATCCAGATACGAAAAAAAGAATATTAGAAGCAGCAGAGCAATTGAAATACTATCCAAATGGAATCGCAAGAAACCTTAAAACCAAGCGTACTGGAAGTATCGGCGTCTTTATTTACGGATTTGCGGGTCCTATTTTTAGTGATGTCTTAGAGGGTATTCGTCAAAAGCTTCAAGAAAATAATTTCAACATCGTTGTTAGCTCAGGAAAATCCTCAGCTAACCTCCTCAAGGAACGTCAAATTGATGGAGCGATTATCTTTGATAATGAGCTTTCTGATGATGTTTTAATTAATTACGCGAATTACGGGCTACCTCTTTATGTATTGGATCGAAAACTAGATGGTAAAAATATCTATTCCTCCTTAATTGATAATGAGGGTTTAGTCTATCACTTCATCAAAGAGATGATTAAAAAGGGGTATAAGGACTTTGGATATTTATCTGGTCCAAAGGTAGCGTTTAACAATAATCACCGCTATGACGGGTTTGTTGCTGCATTAAAGGATGAAAATATCAGTACCCACCAGCATTTTGATTGTGATTTTACAATCCAAGGTGGATATCAAGTCGGAAAAGAACTTATAAAAAGTAAAAATAGACCAAGATTTATTTATTGTGCAAATGATGAATCAGCAATTGGATTGATGCAGGCACTACGTGAAGAAAACATTAAGGTACCAGAGGATATCGCAATTGCAGGATTTGATAATATTTATTTAGGTGAATATATAACACCTAAGCTAACAACAATCGGAATTGACCACGTTTTGTGGGGTAAAGAGGTTGCAGGAGCAATTCTTGATATCCTACAGAGTAATAAAATTAGAAATATAGGTCATCCAAAGGGATCAGTTATCTATAGAGAATCTTGCTAAATATTAAGCAACTAGAAAAGAGGAATATGCATGGATATCAAACAACTACTTAAAAAACTAACCATAGAAGAAAAAATCGGACAGCTACTTCAGCTCTCTCCTTTTAATTTCATTAGAGATATTGAAGTTGAAGTATTTGGACATCTCAAGGAATTGGGATTGAATGAAAAAAAGGTTTTTTCTGCAGGATCAGTTTTAGGTATTCATAACGCATCTGAAATGATTGCCGTCCAAGAAAAGTATTTAAGAAAAAGTACACATCAAATCCCACTTGTTTTTATGGCTGATATTATCCATGGATATGAAACCATATTTCCAGTGCCACTAGCATTATCGACTTCATGGAATCCTAAGCTCGCATTTGAAATGGCTAGAGTTTCTGCAGTAGAAGCGTCCACAGCAGGTATACATGTCACATTCTCTCCGATGGCTGACATCTCTAGAGATCCAAGATGGGGTAGAGTTGTTGAAGGATTTGGTGAGGATCCATATTTAAATAGTCTTTTTGTTAAGGAAATGGTGAAGGGCTATCAGCAGGATGACATCAGTATTGATGGAAATATAGCAGCGTGTGTAAAGCATTTCGCTGCATATGGTGCTGCTGAAGGTGGTAGAGATTATAATACTGTAGATCTATCTCGAATAAACCTGCATAATTATTATTTAAAGGGATATAAGGCGGCTATTGATGCCGATGTGAAGCTAATTATGACATCATTTAATGTTGTTGACGGTATTCCAGCAACCATCAATAAGCATCTTTTAAGAGATGTGTTAAGAGATTTATGGAAGTTTGAAGGATTAACAATCTCTGATTATGATTCACTGCATCAAGTTGTTCCTCATGGAAATGCCGAAAATGATGAAGAGGCAGCCCTCAAGGGAATTGTTGCAGGACTAGATATTGAAATGGCATCAACCTGCTATATCAATTATTTAAAGAAGCTAATTGAAAATAAAGAAGTTGACATCAAGCTTTTAGATGAAGCAGTTTATAGAGTCTTAAAGCTAAAAGAAGAAATCGGATTGTTCGATAATCCCTACAAGGGAGCGAGCGTCGAACTAGAAGGTAAACTAGTCCGATCAGCTAACCATTTAGAAATATCGAAAAAAGTAGCTCATGAATCCATGGTTCTATTAAAAAACGAAGAAATGCTACCACTTTCAAAAAATAAAAAATATGCAATCATTGGTCCATACGCAGATACTAAAAATACAAATGGACCATGGTCATGGCATGGGAAAAATGACTTAAATCAAACACTAAAAGAGACTTTAGAAGAAAAAAATATATCTTTAAGTTTTGTTAAGCAAGTTAGAAGCTTGGATGAGCTTACCAATCAGGATTTAGTTGAGATTAGAAAATCAGATGCAGTGATACTCGCTCTTGGTGAAAACGAAAGAGAAAGTGGCGAGGCACATTCCAAGGTAGATATTAAACTACCAAGAAATCAAGAAAAATTTGTTGAATTTTTTAGAGATATTCATCTAGATACAATCGTTTTACTCTATCATGGTAGACCATTTGATCTAACCAATATCATGGATGCTAAGGCAATTCTTGATGTTTATTATTTAGGTAGCATGGCAAACCAAGCAATTGCAGATCTTTTAGTTGGTGATGTTAACCCAAGCGGGAAGCTCACCATGACCTATCCAAGACATGTAGGTCAAATCCCCTTATATTACAATTATTTGAATACAGGAAGACCAAAACTAGAGGGTGATCGTAACGAATATGTGAGCTATTATTTGGATGAAAAAAATAGTCCATTATTTCCATTTGGATATGGCTTATCCTATTCGAAATTCGATTATCAAAATTTAAGAGCATCTAAAAATGAAATGCTAGTCAATGAAGAAATAGAGATTACAATCGATGTGACTAATGAAAGTGAAATTGGTGGATTTGAAACCATTCAACTATACATTAGAGACTATGTAGCTAATATTTCAAGACCTGTTAAGGAGCTAAAAGGTTTCCAAAAAGTATGGTTCGCACCTCATCAAAAAAAGACAATTGAATTTAAAATCAATAAGGATAGCTTAAGTTATCTAGACGATCAAGGAAGAGAAGTGATCGAACCAGGAAGATTCCAAATCATGGTTGGTCCATCCTCAGATCAAATCAAATCTTTAGATATTATATTAAAGAAGGAGGTAAGTCAATGATTTTAAAAAACAGAGTGATAACCAAAGAAATTAAGGGTAATGGTTTAGCATTTTCCTTTCTTGAATCTGGTGATATTCATGAAATATCCTATCAAGAAAACCAAATCAATCTAGTTAAGGGTAACATCGTTGATGGAACCTTAATGAATATTTATCTTCGTGTCATGACTCCTCAAGGTATGAAATATACAAAGCTTATTGGAACGAACAGTCCAAGTCAATTTGAACTTTTTAGCGATCATGCGGTCTACCATGGAACCTTCTTAACTATCGATTATCAAGTCATCTTAACGGTTAAGGATTTTCAGTGGAACTTTGATGTTTTACTTCAATCCAAAGAAAATGTTGAAGTTGATTTATACTATGGTCAAGATGTGGGGATCGCAGCGAAAACAAGTATATTATCTTCTGAGCCATATACAGTCCAATATATCGATTACAAGTCAAACATGAGTGAAAATGGCTACATATTATCTGCTAGACAAAACCAAGGAAGAGCACAATATCTTCAGCTTGGGTCATTTAATAAAAACGTAGCATACTCAACAGATGGCTTTCAATTCTTTACTACATCATTTAAGGAAACAGGAATACCTGCAGCACTGAATCAATTAAAGCTTCCTTCAGAAATCTATCAATATGAATTTAGTTATATGGCTTTGCAAAGCGAAAAAATAAAACTAGAAAAAGATATCCAAAGATTTACTTATTATGGTTTATATGTAGCAGAGCATGTGGATATCCATGCACTCTTATTTAATGTTAAGCCCATTTTAAATCAGGTATCATGGTTGAATAAAGAGTATGTTCTTAAAAAGAAAAGCCTACTGGATGCAAGCCAGGTTCTTTCTGGTCAATCATTATCCAGTAAACAAGTTGAAGGCTTATTTAATAAAATGCATCACATCGAAAAAGACAAAAATAGCTATCTATCATTTTTCACTGACAATCATCATCACATCGTTTTAAAGGAAAAGGAATTACTTGTTGAACGTCCTCATGGACATTTAATGATTCATGGTGATATCAAGCATGTGAGTGAAAATGTAATGGCAACCACTAATTTTATGTTTGGTTTATTCAATTCACATCTTGTTTTAGGTAACACTTCATTTAATAAATTTTTAGGCGATTTAAGAAATCCCTTAAATCTACATAAAATTTCTGGTACGAGAATTTATGTAAAGATTGATGGTACATTTAGGCTTCTTGGCTTACCAAGCTATTATGAAATGGGTGGAGCAGTTACAAGATGGTATTATCAACTACATGATGATGTCCTAACCATTGATATGATGGTAGATATGGATAACAATCAACAGGCATTACACTTTAATTCAAAGAAAAATAAAGAGTATGAAATGATCGTTTCCAATCAAATACTGATGGGTGTGAATGAGTATTCCTATGATATCGAATACGAAAGAAATGGTAAAGAGCTTACATTTAGAGCACCACATGATTCCATGTTTTATATTAAATATCCCAATTTAAAATATAAGATGTCCTCCAATCAGTCATTTGATATCATGTCTGAAAAAGAAGCATTTTCAATTTCTGATCAGCACGGATTATTACTAATGCATTATCAAGATATTTCAAATCTTCAAATCGATATACTAGCAACCTTTGAAAATGAGTTTAGATACTTTGAGCCTCTTCAATATGAGATGTGCGATATGAAGGGAACACTCTATTTTGAATCGTTTGCTTCAAACTTTAATTTATCTCATCAAACATATCAAAATGAATTGGATAAGCTCACTGATATTACCTTTTGGTACACACATAATGCACTCACCCATTATGCATCACCTCACGGTCTAGAGCAATACAATGGTGCAGCTTGGGGAACTAGAGATGTTTGTCAGGGTCCTATTGAATTTTTTTCAGCAACTCAAAACTATGATATCGTTAGAGAAATCCTAATTAAGGTCTATAAGCATCAATTTATGGATAATGGTGATTTCCCTCAATGGTATATGTTTGACAATTACTATCAAATCCAAGCCCATGAATCACACGGTGATATCATTATTTGGCCAATGCGCTCACTCGCCTACTATTTGAAGGCAACAAACGATTTCTCTATTTTATCTGAACAAATACCATTTATGTCAATCGAAAAAAATGAATTTACGGATAAGTATTCAATGATGACTCATTTGAATTATCAATTGAAAGCAATCAAGAATTCATTTATTCCAAACACTCATCTTCCTAGATATGGTGGAGGAGATTGGGATGATACACTTCAGCCAGCAAATCATGAGCTTACGAACAAGATGGTTAGCGGTTGGACAGTAGCCCTTTTATATGAAGCCCTTTTCGAATTATCAAAAGAGCTTTTAGATTATGACCAAGATTTTGCTAAGGAATTGAAATCACTTGCTGAAAATGTCAAGCATGATTATGAGAAATATATAATTGTTGATGATATTCCAGCAGGGTTTGTCGTATTTGATAATGATGATTTAACCTATCTTTTACATCCAAGAGATGAAAAAACAGGCTTAAAATATAGACTACTCCCTTTTACAAGATCGATGATTTCAGAAATTGTTCAGCCTAAAAAGATTACTTCCTATGTCAACATTATCAATCAATATTTTAAGCATCCAGATGGTATTCGTTTAATGGATACGACAGTGGATTATAAAGGTGGAGAAAAAACCTATTTCACAAGAGCAGAAACTGCAGCGAATTTCGGTAGAGAAATTGGATTACAATATGTGCATGCACACATTAGATATATTGAAGCGATGGCTAAAATTGGACATGCAAATGATGCATATCAAGGATTATTAACCATCAACCCTATCCTAATTCAAGATACCGTTAAAAATGCCTATTATAGACAAAGCAATGTCTATTTCTCTAGCTCTGATGCTTGGTTTAAGGATCGATATGAAGCGAAAAGAGATTTTGAGAAAATCAGAAAAGGTGAAATCCTAGTGAAGGGTGGATGGAGACTATATTCATCTGGACCTGGTATCTATATTAACCAGCTAATCACCAATGTTTTAGGTATTAGAATCGATAAGGAAGATTTAGTCATCGACCCTGTTTTACCTAAAAAATTAGATGGTTTAATCTTTGATTATCACTATATGAACAAAAAAATTAAAGTGACATATCACTACGGTGAAGAAAGTGTCCTACTCAATGGTTTCCAGGTTCCTTATCGAAAGCTGGATCAAAAATATAGAGATTCAGGGATTGTTATTGAAAAGAAAGAACTGATGCATCAGGAAGGATTAATTCAAATTGATGTTTGGTTTCAGTAGAAGCGATTACGTAATCGCTTTTTCTTTACCCTTCAAGCAACTCATTATATGATATAATAATGACGAGGTAAACAACCATGGAAAATTTATATTTAGAGTTTTATAACCAACAAACAAGAAAATTAAATAAAGAGGTTACTGGAGATATTGACTTAGAAAAATATCCATTTTTAACATTTGAAGAACCCTTTTACTCCTTAAAGCCAGATATTTTAATCGGCAGATTAGATCATAAAAAGACTTTTGGATTTTTAAGACAGGAATTAGAGGATGTTTATATTGATCAAAGATATCTTCTTGACGCAATGCATGATGATATCGTGCTTGTTAAAGAAGGCGTGGAGCCAAAGATTATTTATATTGTTAAAAGAGCTTTAACCGTCATTATCGCAACATTAAAAAAGACGCCAAGAGGACTTTTCTTTGAATCAGATACTTATCTAGATAAAAGACTTGAAGTCGAAAAGATGGATGGACTTGTCGCAGGACATGTTGTCACTCTTGAAGTGGAATCGATTGAACAATATCAAATATTTGCAAAGGTTAAAAAAATCATTGGTCATGTGAATGATCCAGATATTAATACGCTAAAGATTGTCTATGCCTATGAATGGCCAACAAAATTTAGTGATGAATTAATTGAATCCTTAAATGATATTGATGTCGATATCGAAAAGGAGAAAAAAGAACGTCTTGATTTAACAAATGATTTAATTATAACCATCGACGGAAAAGATGCTAAGGATTTAGATGATGCTATCAGTCTAGAGGTAAAAGATGGTATGTATCATTTAGGTGTTCATATCGCAGATGTTAGTCATTATGTCAAGGAAGGCACAATGCTAGACGAAGAAGCATATAAGAGAAGTACATCCTCTTATTTAGCAGACCGAGTGATTCCAATGCTACCGCATAAATTATCCAATGATTTATGCTCATTGAACCCACATGAAATTAAACTGACTTTATCATGCCAAATGGTCATTGATATGGATGCTAAGGTCGTTTCCTATGACATCCAAAAATCATTCATTGAAAGTAAACGCAGAATGAATTATGATGAGGTGAATCAATTTTTAATTCACAATAAATCGCTTCATGATGAAAAGATTGAAAAAATGCTAATTACAATGAATGAGCTATCCTTAAAGCTTAAAAAGATTAGACATCAAAGAGGAGAAATCGAATTTGAGTCTAGCGAGCTAGGCTTTATCGTTGATGATAAGGGTAGAGTCAAAGATGTTTATCAAAGAAAGACGGATGAAGCAGAGGAATTAATTGAATCCTTCATGTTGATTGCTAATGAAACTGTAGCATTCCATATGTTTCATGCAGATCTTCCATCCATTTACCGTATTCACGAAAAACCAGATGTCAATAAATTAAAGCTAGCACTTCAAACAGTGGCAAAGCTTGGTTTTCCAGTCAATATGAAGCAAATTGGAAATCCAAAGCCACTACAAATATTAACTAAAAATACCAGTGATACACCCTATAGCTATATCGTTCATATGACACTTTTACGTGCGATGCAAAAAGCGAAATATAGTGAGATCAACTCACCACATTATGGCTTAGGTGCAAGATTCTATTCTCACTTCACATCCCCAATCAGAAGATATCCAGATTTTATTTTACACCGCATTATTCACCGCTTGGTGATCGGCGAATCTAAAAACATGAAAAAGGATATGCATCACTTTGAATCCATTATGCCAGAAGTTGCACAGCACACCTCAGATCAGGAAAGAAAAGCTGTTCAAATGGAGCGTGACGTCGCTAAATTAAAGAGCTGTGAGTATATGTCAGATAAGATTGGGAACCAGTTTAAAGGCGTAATTACACAAATGATGCCATCAGGTATGTTTGTGAAATTAGATAATGGAATTGAAGGATTTGTCCCATTAAGAGTATTAGATGACTACTATATGTATGATGAAGCGAATCTAACATTTGTTGGAAATAGAGGAAAGAAATACCGTTTAGGAGATCCAGTCAAGGTAGAATTACTTGACGTAGATCTAGCTGCTAAAAAAATGGATTTTGGAATTATAGATAAGAAAGCGACCAAGAAGAAGGTACACAGACATGAAAATTATCGCCCAAAACAAAAAGGCTAGACACGACTACTTTATTGAAGAAACCTATGAAGCAGGCATCAAGCTTTTAGGAAGTGAAATTAAATCCATTAGACTAGGCAAAGTAACCGTCAATGACTCTTTTGTTACATTTAAAGATGGTGAAGTCTATGTCAATAACCTTCATATTGCAAAGTATGATTTTTCAAATATCTTTAATCACGAAGAGACGAGACCGAGAAAGCTACTCTTGCATAAATCAGAGATTGTCAAGCTGTTCTCAAAAACAAGAGAACAAGGATTGACAATCATTCCACTTAAAATCTATTTAAAGGATGGATTATGTAAAGTAGAAATAGGTTTAGCTAAGGGTAAAAAGGATTATGATAAGCGTGAATCCCTAAAGGAAAAGGATCAAAATATGCGCTTAAAGAAGATTATGAAAAACAGGTGAGTTTATGGAACATAAAATTGGACTCGCTTTAGGTGGCGGGGGAGCTCGAGGGAGCTATCAAATCGGAGTTTTAAAGGCACTTCATGATGAAGGGATTTTAAAGAATATTTTGAATATTTCAGGAACCTCCATTGGAGCAATCAATACTTTAATGGTAATGTCAAACCTAACCTTTGAAAAAATGATTGAGCTATGGGAGCGCATTGATAATGCAGAGATTTACGGTCAAGGACTTGATCGCTATAAACTAGATAAACAAGGACTTTTTAGCCTACAAGAACTTTACGATAAGCTATCCAAAGAAATTTCCCTTTCAGAGATTAGAGCAAGTAAAATCCAAGGCTACGCAACAGCTGCTAAAATCCATAAGGGATCTAGAATTGAACAAGTCTTGATTCATAGAATGGAAAAGGAAGTTTTTCATTTAAATGATTATAAGGATCCGCATCGTGCTGTTTTAGCAAGTGCTTCAATTCCTGTGTTATTTGGATCAGTTGATATTGATGATGATAAGTATGTCGATGGTGGAGCAAAGGATAATTGTCCGATTGAACCACTACTTAATCAAGGCTGTGATATCATTATTGCTGTACCTATTGATGGATATTTTAATTCTAAGAAATATGAAAAAGAAAATATTTTATTAGTCAACATTGAATCTAAAAGATTATTTAGCTTTATCCCATATGACATTTTAGATTTTAAGCCAGATGCAGTTAGAAATAAGGTGGAGTATGGCTATCAAATGGGTAAGTTTATGATTTCAAAGCTTAAAGAATTAAAACTTCTAAACGAAAAAAATGAATTTTCACGTCCTGATGGATTTCAATTGATTGCTATCTCTAGGGAAGAAGAAAAAGAAATAAAGGCTGAGGTGAACTCATGGATTTAGATATTGTAAAATGGATTCAAACGTTAAGAAATCCTGTATTTGATTGGTTTTTCTATATCATTACACAATTTGGTGATCAATACGTATTTATCTTGCTTGCAGTGATTATTTACTGGACAATTGATAAGAAATTTGCTCACAAATTCGTATTTACATTTATGGTAAGTGCTGTTGTAAATAGTGGTATCAAGGAAATATTTAAGCGTCCTAGACCCTATTTATATCCAGGGGTTGAAAGTGAACCTCACTGGAATACAACAGGCTATGCATTTCCTAGTGGACATGCACAAGCAGCTGGTGTGATTGGATATACTGCACTTTATTCAGCTAAAAAAACAGGCTACAAATGGATGAAGTATGTAGGTATTGCATTTCTTATTTTAGTTCCACTTTCTAGAGTTTATTTAGGTCAACACTTTTTAAGTGATGTGATTGTAGGAACATTACTAGCATTCATTCTTGCGCATTATACATTTAAGCTTGTTGATAAAATGGGTGATGATGAGCACATCTATACATTGATGCTCGCTCCACTTTTCATTATCTTAATGTTTTTTGTTAAAAATCATGATTTGTATATCGCAGCAGGCGGCTTTGTTGGGTTTGCTGGTGGTTATTATCTAGAAAAAAGATTTGTTGCTTATCAGGTCAAAGAAAAGCTATGGATTCAAATTGTTAAGGTTATTTTTGGATTAATCATTGCTTTAGTGATTAAAGAAGGATTAAAATTCGTTTTCCCAGATACATTATTATTTGATTTTTTTAGATATTTAATGATAGGAGCTTGGGCTGCACTTGGTGCTCCCTACGTGTTTAAGCATGGAAGTCGTTATCTTAAAAAAGACATTCAATGAGTTAACCAATGAAGAGCTTTACCAAATCCTTGATTTAAGACTCAAGGTTTTTGTCATGGAGCAAGAAATTCTATATACAGATACAGATTTTAAGGATCAAAAAAGTATTCATTATATGATTAAAGACAAAGGGATTGTCGTGTCATATTTAAGATTATGCCTACCTGGTGTGAAATATCCTGAATATGCACTTTCAAGAATTGTAACAGATCCTAATTATCGAAAGTTAGGGCTTGCTACCAAGCTTATTAAAGAATCCATGAATGACATCAAAGGTCATCCTGTGCGCATTTCTGGTCAAGCCTATCTTAAAGAATATTATGAAAATTTAGGATTTGAAATCGTTAAAGGACCCTATATGGAAGAAGACATATTACATTATGAAATGTTTTCGAAGAATTTATAGTCGAAATGATTGCAGTTATATTTATATAATGCTATAATATCGTTGAATTGAATAAATTGTAAAAGGCAAACTTAGGGAAACCTAAGGACGCAAAGCTAAAGGACCTTAAACGGTAGCCAGTTGTCAAGAAAATTTCTCATTAATTTTTTTGACTTTTTTATTTGCAAAGGTTAGGTGAAAAGATGTTTATCTTTCAAAAAAGAATGTTAATCGTCATCATTCTCATGCTATTTTTCGTAGCATCCTTTCGTTTTACCTATGCATTTTGGGCATCAAGTGTAGAGGGTTCATCATCAATTGGTAATGGTGTAGTCCAGGTTGGTACATGGGCACCTTCAGGATTTATTGGGGTTACTCAAACTGGAACAGAAAATGGAATGATTACCTTATCCGAAATAGGAACTGGATCGAACACTCTCTCAAGCAAATATATATTAATGACTGATATTGATTTAAACAATAACTCATTTACCCCAATTGGTGGTGCAAGTGGTATTTTTAGTGGGGAGTTTTATGGAAATGGTAAGAAGATATCCAATGTAAGTATCACTACAAATCAACAATACTTAGGACTTTTTGCTAGAAATAGTGGATTGATCAGTGGTGTATCACTTGAAAATATCAATATAACTCTTTCATCAACTACGGAACTTATCGCTGGTGGGATTGCTGGAAGTAATTCAGGAAGCATTATATTTTCCTACACAACTGGTTCAATGAATATTGAAACAACTTATTCAGGAGCAGTGAACCCTACCACAAGAATTGCTATCGGTGGTGGTATTGCTGGAGCAAATTCAAATAAGATTGAAAACTCTCATTCAAGCATGACAGTTTCAGTAACCTCAAATGTTAATATATCCTCTGGTGGTAATAGAGTGGGTAATGCAATAAGTAAAGCAGGAGGACTGGTTGGAGAAAACACTTCAGCAACAGGTATTCTTAATAATTACGCAACTGGATCAGTTTCATCAACAGCTATTGCTACAGCTGGAGGTAATTCAACAGGGAATGCAACTGTTTATGCAGGTGGATTAGTCGGTCATAATACAACAGCTAATGGTGTTAACAATAGCTATGCTACAGGTTCAGTTACAGCAACGGGTTCTGGAAAAACAACCAATACAATGTATTTTGGTGGACTCAATGGATTAGGTGCAGCAAACTCAAGCTATCGTATGACTGGTCAATCAGTAACTGGCAATTCAGGTACAGCAAACATAATTGGAACAGCTACAGCACTTGCGAACCTACAAAGTGGAACATGGATTCAGACAAATCTGCTATGGAGTGCAGATGATTGGGTCTTTGGAACAAATGTATATCCTAGATTAAAGAGAAACAAATATTAAGCATCTTTACATCAATACTTATTTATGATAAAATTATATCGCTATGAACAAAAGGAGTAGTAAGTGTTTCATTTTTAGAGACTTCGTGGTTGGTGAAAACGAAGAGTGAAGCTTATGAAAGCTGTTTGGGAGCAAAGGGTATGTCGGCCTTAACGACTAAAGAGGGCTAGAGTTTATAATTCTAGAACTAAGGTGGTACCGCGTATAACATACGTCCTTAGAGTTTATTTCTATGGGCGTTTTATTTTTATTTCAAGGAGGATTACAAATGAAGTTTATGACAGCAAAAGAAATTAGAGAAATGTGGCTCGATTTTTTTGAGAGTAAAAAACACAAGGTTGAAGCATCCGCTTCCCTAGTTCCTCAAAATGATCCAACACTTTTATGGATCAATGCAGGGGTTGCCCCATTAAAGAAATACTTTGATGGATCAGAAACACCTGTCAATCCAAGAATCACCAATGTTCAAAAATGTATTAGAACCAATGACATTGATAATGTCGGAAAGACAGCCAGACATCATACATTTTTTGAAATGTTAGGTAATTTTTCTATTGGAAACTATTTTAAAAAGGAAGCTATTGAATGGGGCTACGAATTACTCACAAGTCCTAAATGGTTTGCTTTTCCTGTTGATAAGCTTTATATGACCTATTATCCTGACGATATCGAAGCGAAAGACATCTGGCTATCCTTAGGTATCAAGGAATCTCATTTGATTCCAAGAGATGATAATTTTTGGGAAATCGGTCCTGGTCCATGTGGCCCAGATACTGAAATCTATTTCGACCGCGGAGAATCCTATGACAAGCGTGGTAAGGAATTAATTGAAGAAGATTTAGAAAACGAAAGATTTATTGAAATTTGGAATATCGTATTCTCACAATTCAATTCTAAGCCAGGATTAAAGAGAGATGATTATCCTGAATTACCAAATAAAAATATTGATACAGGTGCTGGGTTAGAAAGATTCGCATGTGTCATTCAACAAACAAAAACAAATTTTGAAACAGATTTATTCTATCCAATTATCCTTCATACTGAAAAGCTTTCAGGTATTCCTTATCATGATCAAATGGCATTTAAAGTCATCGCAGATCACATCAAGGCTTTAACGTTTGCAATCTCTGATGGAGCAATTCTATCCAATGAAGGTAGAGGTTATGTACTTAGAAGATTATTAAGACGTGCAGTGAAGTATGGAAGAAAACTAAACTTAAACGAACCATTTTTATATAGGCTAGTTGATGATGTTGTAGAAGTCATGGGGGTATTTTATAATAACCTAAATGAAACCAAGGATATCGTCAAGAAGATTGTCCTAAAGGAAGAAGAAAAATTCCTAGAAACCATCAATGAAGGCGAAAAGCATTTATTAGATGCGATAGAAAAAGAAGGAAAAGTGATTTCAGGTCAAACTGCATTTAAGCTATATGATACTTATGGTTTCCCTATTGAATTAACAGTAGAATATGCTTTTGAAAATGGTGTAACCGTAGATGAAATATCATTTGCAGCAGAGCTTCAAAAACAAAAGGAACGTTCTAGAAATGCTAGAACCTCACACGGTTCAATGAAGGCTCAGGATGAAGAATACTTAAACTTTACTGAAAAATCAAAATTTATTGGCTATGACTTTTTACAGGCAGAAGCTAAGGTTATTAAAGTATTTGATGCTGGTATCGTATTAGACCAAACACCATTTTACGCAACCTCTGGTGGACAAGTCGCAGATACAGGAAAGATCAATGGTCTAGAGGTTAAGGATGTATCGAAATTGCCTAATGGACAATTTCTCCATCAAGTAGAAGGAGAATATCAAATAGGGGATGAAGTACTCGCAGTTGTTGACCCTAAGTCAAGACTAAGAACAATCCGTAACCATAGTGCAGCACATTTATTCCATCAAGCAATTAAAGATATTTTCGGTAAGCATGCAAACCAACAAGGCTCACAGGTTTCACCAAAGAGCTGGAGATTTGACTTCAATCATTACGAAACAGAGTCTGATGAAAAAATATTAGAAGTTGAAACACTTGTCAAGCATTACATATTAGAAAAACCACTCGATGTAATCATTAGAGAACTTCCAATTGAAGAAGCTAGAAAGCTAGGTGCAATGGCACTCTTCGGTGAGAAGTATGGTGATATCGTTAGAGTTGTTGACATGGGCTGGAGTAAAGAATTATGTGGCGGTACACATGTTAAAAACACGAAAGAAATTATCGATTTCGCAATTACTAGCTATGAATCGATTGGTTCAGGAATTTATCGTATGGAGGGTGTCACAGGTAGTGATGTCAAGCATGAGGTAAAGGGCTATATGGAGCCACTATATCAAGAAATTCATTTATTAAAGGAAAAGATGATGAAGCTAGATGCTAGCCTTTTAATTCCAGGTGAACCATCACTATTAGGATCCTATCAAGATATTATCAATTTAAGATTATATATCCATGAACTAAAGGAGCTTTCTAAGCATCACGAAAAAGAAATCAATCGTTTGAAGCAAGCAGATGTTTTAGGAAATTTAGATCAATTTATTAAGGATTTCACTTCCAAAAAACAAGTCATTGTTACAAACGATATCGATTCTAAAATCATTAAGCAGTTGATGGACGCACTTTATGATAAAATAAAAGCGGAAACTTTATTTCTTGTAAATATACAAGAAGGAAAAGCAACCTTCCTTTGCAAGAGTGAAACATCTAATGCAAACGATTTGGTTCGCTATGCAGCAAGCCTAACCAATGGTTCAGGTGGCGGCAAGCCAAACCTAGCACAGGGTGGAACTCAAGATTTAACAAATTTAGAATCAGCGATTAAGCTGATAGAAAGTAAGCTATGAAAAAATATATCGGTCTAGATTTAGGAAGTAAAACCTTAGGTGTAGCCTTAAGCGAATCCGGTGTGATTGCATATAGCCTAGAAACCTATCGTTTCACTGAAAACAAATATGAGGATGCAGTTAATAAAGTGATAGAACTTGTTAACACCTATAAAATTGATACAGTGGTTCTAGGTCTTCCTAAGCATATGAATAATGATATTGGAATTCGTGGTAAAATTAGTGAAGAGTTCAAGAAAATGATTGAACAAAAATCCAAAGTAGAGGTTGTACTTTGGGATGAAAGACTTTCTACGCAATCTGCGATGAAAGCAATGATTAAGGGATCAGAGCGACGTAAGTCTCAAAAACAAAAAAAAGACGAACTCGCTGCAGTTATCATATTACAAAATTATTTAGATTATAAAGGAGCAAGTCTATGTTAAATGAAAATCAAATGGTTGTGACCAACCAAAATGGCGATGAATCCGTATGTGATATTTTATTCACACACGAACACAATGGAAAAAATTATGTGGTGTTCGAATTTGTAGATACAAAAGAAGTAAGTGCAGCAATTTATGTCCCAGGTGCAACTGACGATGAAGGAACATTCTTAGACATCGAAACAGATGAAGAATGGGATATGCTTGACGGTGTTCTTCAGTCTTATTATGATGAGACAGAAGATGAAGAAGACGAAGAAGAAGACGACGAAGAACAAGCGTAATGCTCAGTCGAATTAAAGAGTATGCCTTAAAAAACAATGTACCCATCATCACAGATGCTGGGCTACTCTTTTTAAAGGCGGCTATTATAGATTATCAAATCAAGGATGTTTTAGAAATTGGTACAGCTGTTGGCTATAGCGCACTCGCTATGGCCTCTTATGGTTGTAGTGTCGATACATTTGAGCGTGATGAGGAGATGATTCATCAAGCTCAAATACATTTTGATTTATTTGATGATCAAAAAGTAATTCGACTCATTCCATTTGACGCGTTAACCTATGATCAAGAACTCAGAACATATGACTTAATCTTTATTGATGCTGCAAAAGCTCAATATAAGAACTTCTTTGAGAAATATACAAAGTATTTAAAGGAAGATGGAATTGTCATATGTGATAACCTTAAGTTTCATGATTTAAAGCCTGAAAATGTGAATAGACATACAAGACAGCTATTAAGAAAAATAGACACATTTAAAAACTACTTAACCATGCATAGCGATTTTAACACCACATTTTTTGATGTTGGTGACGGAATGAGCATTAGCCAAAGGAAAATAAAATGAAGCTATTAACGACCATCTACAACCTAGAATCCATCAAAACCCTATCAGCATATGTTGATGGTTTTTTAATTGGTAATCATCATTTTGGTACGAGATTAACAAAAAGCTTTGAGCATCATGAAATATTGAATGCAATCGAATTATCAAAGGAGTATCAAAAAGAACTCTTTTTGGTATGTAACCAAATGTTTAACGATGATCAACTAGGAGAGTTAAAGGACTTTTTATTATCACTACCAATCAATGAATTTTCTGGTGTAGTATTCGCTGATTTAGGTGCAACAAGATTGTTAAGTGCCTTAGGCTTCCCCAAAAAAGTCATTTATAATCCTGAAACATTACTGGCTAACGTTTATGATTTTAATTTTTTAGCAGATGAAAAAATTAAAGGTGTATATATAGCTAAGGAAATCACCTTAGATGATGTCACCTATATTGCAGCACATAAAAAATATCAAATGTTTATGGTTGGCCATGGTCATTTGAATATGTTTTACTCAAAAAGACAGTTAATTGATAATTTTATGCAATTTACGGATGAAGAAAATTTATATTTTGAGCGTCAGGACTTAAAAATTATCGAAGAAAATAGAAAGAATGAAGCCTATCCTATCTTAGAGGATTTAGCTGGAACTCACGTCTTTAGAAGTCATGTTTTTTCATCACTGAGTTATTTAGACAAGGTTAAAAATATAGTAGATTACTTAATTATCGATACGATATTTAAGGATGATAATTACGCAAATCAAATACTTCCAATGTATCAAAAAAATACAATCAATCCAATTCAAATTGAATCCATACAAAAGGAATATAATGAGTCTTGGGACGATGGATTCTTCTTTAAGAAGACGATTTATAAGGGTAAAGGAATAAATAATGATTGAACTTTTAGCACCAGCTGGTGACCTAGAAAAATTAAAGATTGCCTTACTTTATGGTGCAGATGCCGTCTTTGTTGGTGGCACCAATTTTTCGCTTCGTGCAAGAGCTTCAAATTTCACCTTAAGTGATATAAAAGAAGCTACAACATTTGCACATGAAAGAGGAAAAAAGGTATATGTTACAACCAACATCATCCCTCATAATGAGGATATGGATGGCCTTATAGAGTACTTAAAGGCTCTTGAAGAAAGAAATGTAGACGCGATTATTTCCGCATCCCCTTATATTATCGATATGGCACTTAAGCATACAACGTTAGAGGTGCATCTATCCACTCAGCAATCAGCAACCAATACAGAAACAGTCAATTACTGGTACGAAAAGGGAATCAAAAGAGTTGTTTTAGCAAGAGAACTCGATAAATATCAAATTAGAAAATTAAAGGAAAAAACGAAGGCTGATATCGAAGTCTTTATCCACGGTGGCATGTGTATGTCCTATAGTGGAAGATGTAGCCTATCCAATAACATGACCGATCGAGATGCTAACCGTGGAGGCTGTGCTCATTCATGCCGATGGAATTACGACTTAACTCAAGATGGAGTTTCATTAAGCAATCATTCATTTTCAATGTCCTCAAAGGATTTAGAAGCACTTGAGCAAATTCCATTTCTTATTGATTCCAATGTATCCTCCTTAAAGATTGAGGGAAGAATGAAAAGTCTTCATTATATCGCGACAGTTGTCTCGGTATACCGCAAGTTAATCGATGATTATACTACCTTTAAAAAGATTGAAGATTTTAGTCCTTATTTAATTGAACTACAAAAAGCAGAAAATAGATTAACCTCACATGGATACCTAGAGGGTATGCCAGGAGTTGAGGAACAATTATATAACAAATCAAGTGAACAGCCTAACCAATTATTTGTGGGTCTTGTTCATTCCTATGATGAAGAAACAAAGATTACCACGATTGAACAAAGAAACTATTTTGAATTAGGTGATGATTTAGAGGTCTTTAATCCAGATGGAACGGTTTTAGACTTTAAGCTAGACTATATGACAGATGAGAAGGATGAACCGACTCCAATTGCTAGACATCCTAAGCAAGTTCTAAAAATAAAAATACCTTACCCGGTAGAGTCCTACGCGATGATTCGAAAGAAATAATGGAAAAATTCGAGAAAAATGGGAAATCTATCCCTTACCTAATTCAAAGAAAACAAATTAAAAATACCTATTTCAGGTACCGCAATGGTCATCTAGTGATTACAACCAATCCAAAGACAAAGCTTAATCAAATATTAAGCTTTATGGATCAAAAATTTGACCAATTTTATGAGAAATTTGAGCGTTCCAAACAAATGGAATTGGATCATGAAATCACCCTATGGGGAAAAACCTATCGACTAATAAAAAGCTATGGAAAATTTAGTTATGAAATGATTTCAAATACAGTTTATGTCGACTCAAAATCTGATGATATTCAAAAAATCAAACGTGAGATTTACAAGGAAGAAATGATTCAAAGAATCAAGCAGGTTATACCTGAAGTCAATCGTATTATCCATCTTCAAGGTATTCATCCAGTTCCAATTAAGCTTAAATATTTAAGATCTAAATTTGGAAGCTATCATAAGAAAAACAAAGAAATTACACTCAATACCTTCCTAGCAAGACTCGATGAAATCTATCTTTATTATGTGCTTTATCATGAATATGCACATGTCTTAGTTTTTAACCATTCAAAAGATTTTTATAATCTTTTAGAGGATTTAATGCCAAATCATAGGGAATATCAAAAAGACTTGAAAAAAATAGCAATTATTTAAGTTTTATAGTATAATAATATAGAAATTTAAGGAGGTACACCAATGGCTGTTAAACAATTGTTTCAACTTACACAAGAAGGTGTCAAAAATCTAGAAACTGAACTCGCTTATTTAAAGGATGTTAAGCGTGAAGAAAATAAGGAAGCACTCAAGGAAGCGAGAGCACAAGGCGATTTATCTGAAAATGCCGATTACGATGCTGCTAGAAACGAACAAGCACGTATTGAAGCGAGAATCGCTGAAATCGAAAACATTTTAAAGAATGTTAAAATCATTAAAACTACAACTGAAGATATCGTTAATATTGGTAAAACAGTAACCGTTAAATTTGTCGAAACTGGAGAAATCAAAGAGTTCTATCTAGTGGGTAGTATTGAAGCGGATCCAAGACAAAGAAAAATCTCTATTGAATCACCAATTGGTAAATCGATGTTAAATAAGAATGAAGGCGATTTAGTTGAAGTGAAGACTGAAACAGGACGTCTATTCAAACTAGAGATTATGGAAATTAAGTAATGGCAGTTTACCAAAAATGCATACCGCATGAATATCATGCATCCATTTTTGAAATCCCATACAAAACTTTAAAAGAACAGGGTATAAAATCCTTGTTTTTTGACTTAGATAATACAATTATCGGTTACGATGAAGTTTCACTTTCCAAGGATCACATCAAGCTTTTAAAAGATCTACAAAAGGATTTCAAGATTGTTATTATTTCCAATACAAGCTATAAAAGAGTTTCTCTAGCCTTAAAGGATATTGAAGTTCCATTTATATGGCATGCGAAGAAGCCCTTGAAGTCAGGATTTAGAAAAGCAGTAAAAATGGTCAATGAGGATAAAAGTGATGTCGTCATGGTTGGAGATCAACTTATGACTGACGTTTTTGGATCGACAAGATATGGAATTAAAGCGATTTTAGTTCGTTCTGTGAAAAGAAAATCTGATCGAAAGATTACTCAATTCAACAGAAAGCTTGAACAAATCGTCTTAAAGAAAATAAAGAAGAATTTACCAGATTTATACAATGAAAGGTTGAAGCAATATGTCCAAGACCATTAGATGTCAGGGTTGCGGAGCAACGCTTCAAACTGAAGATGAGAATAGAGTTGGATATGCTAAATCACTAGATTTAACATATTGCCAATCCTGCTATAGATTGATGCACTACGGTGAATCGATCACCCATTTTCATCCTGAAGATTTACCAAGCTTACCAGAAAATTCAATCATTTTAATGATTTCATCTGTATTGCATTTAGATATGCTTTTTAGCTATCCTGTGTATCGCTATCAGCCAGATGCGAAATACGTCTATATTATCAATCAACTGGATTTACTTCCCAAAAGTACAAATCTTGACTTACTGATTGATCAAATTACCTTAAAGGCTAAAAAATCATCTATTCCTTATATCGATATTATTTTAATGTCATCCAAGAGTAAGGATGATATCAATCATTTAAAGGAATACTTATATGCGCATAAAAATCCTAACATCTATTTATTAGGAGTTCAAAATAGCGGTAAAACAACGATATTTAAGGCACTTACTGATGATGATAAGGCACTAGCATTTAAAAAAGCTGGCTTGACTCAAGAGGCTTTATCTAAGCCATTTGGTAAGAAGATGCTATACGATATGCCTGGTTTATATCAAGAGGGTTATCTACATCAAATGCTACCCTACAATGTCTATAAAAGATTAATACCTGATCATGAAATCAAACCTAAAATCTATCAACTGAAAAGCAATCAAACCCTCTTTATTGAAGGATTAATTTCAGTAACTTTCTCAAGTGACACGAATGCAGTCTTTTATTTAGATGATATGGTTCAAATTCATAAAACAAATCCTTCTAGAATTAAGGATTTATTAGATAATAAAGAAAAGAATTTTAAGGTTTTCGTGGATTCCTATGAAGAAAAGAGCTTTAAAATACTAATTGGTAAATATCAAATCACTTTTGCAGATATGGGATTTGTTCATGTGAATGGACCATTAACAGTGAAAATGACTATTCCTAAGGGAATGCATATCTCATTATCGGAGGCACTTTTTCAATGATTGAAGCAATTAAAAAAAGAGTTGAAGAAAAATTACATGATCATCAAAAAAGATTAACTCACGTCTTTGGGGTTTATGAAACAGCAGTGAAATTAGCCAAAATCCACAATGTCGATATTGAAAAAGTATCGATTGCAGCATTATTTCATGATTTTGCAAAATATGACTCTATTGAAGATCAAGTCGCTCATATGGATTTAAAAACGATTAAGAATTATGCAGAATATCCAGTCATTTATCATGCAATGGCAGCTGCAATTCAATTAGAGCATGAATTTCATGTAAGAGATCAAGAAATTTTAAATGGTATACGTTATCATGTTTGGGGAAGACCGAGTATGAGTGATTTAGAAAAGATTGTATTTATAAGTGATTCATGTGAACCCAATAGAAATTTTTCAGATTCAGAAATGATTTATGAAATGGCTTCAAAAAATTTAAACCAAGCAACCGAATACTGTATGAAAATCAGTATCGATCACGTCATTGCTAAAGGACTTGTCCCAAGCCCAGAGCAAATGGAAAGCTATCAATATTATAAGGAGGTAAACCGTGGAGAAATTAAATAAAATCATTAACACTTTAGAGGATTTAAAGGTCAAGGACCTAGTCGTATACGATTTTGAACAATCATCACCATTCTATCAATACTTTGTAGTTGCAACTACCAATGAAAGACAGGGTAATGCAGCGATTGGATATGTTAAAAAAGCGTTATTAGCAGATGAAATTAAAAATGTCGAAGGTAGAGGTGGATCTTGGATCCTAATCGACTGTCACGAAGTGATTGTTCATCTATTTAGAGAAGAAGATAGAAAATATTATGGCTTCGATCAAAGATTGATGGGCATCAAAAGGATTAAGTAAATGTTTGCTAAAGCATATGACCTTTTAATGGCTGATGTCGATTACGAGCAAATTTATGAGTGGTTAAAACCACACTTTAAAAATACAGATTTAATCATTGATGCTGGATGTGGATCCGGATATCTATTATTAGAGCTATTAAATCATGGGCATCAAGCAATAGGTATTGATATCGATTCATCGATGCTATCGATTGCTCTAGATAAGCTCAGAGAAAATCACGTAGAGACCAATCTTTATGAGCACGATTTAAGAAATCCAATGAATGCACAAGCAGATGTGATTATCGCGATGTTTGATGTAGCAAACTATTTCAAGGGTATTAAAAAAGTATTTAAAAACATTCATCAAGCTTTATATGATGGTGGAAGATTTATCTTCGATATCTATAAAAAGGAAGTTTTAGTAGATTATCAAAACTATTCTGAAATTGAGGATGAACCTATATCCTATGCCTGGAGAATAGAAACAAGTGGTCACTTAATGACACACTATGTTGATTTTGAAGATGAGATGGATATTGTAAGACAATATGTATATGATTTAGATTACTATTTAGATATATTAAAGAGTCTAGGATTTACCTATGAAGTTAGTGATGGAATAGATTCAAGAAAGCACTACATAGTAGCAACCAAATAACAAGATAAAAATGCTCCCAGAGCATTTTTTTTTATAGTAATATGAATATTTCTCTCTATTATAGGTTGGAGGGATATAATGAAACAAAAAATAATGACAATTGTTATCATAATGATTTTACTATGGATAGTTTTATTTCCTAGAGGTGAAAAGGTAGAAACAGTGGATTTAGAAGCGAAACCACTCTCTATTATTTCAGTTGAAATCATCGGTGCTGTTGAGTTTCCAGGAATCTATCATTTTTTTGAAGAAGTTACAGTAGGTGATGCACTAGCCTATGCTGGAAACACTTTAATTGATGCGGATATGTCACTCATTATGACAAGTGAAATAATAACTAGAAATAGACAAATCCTTATACCTAGCATCAATCAAGAGATAGAAGCACCCAAAATTCTTGTCAATGTGAATAAAGCATCCTTTAAAGAGCTCATTACGATACCAGGTATGACAGAAACTAGAGCAGCCTCCTTAATCATCTATAGGGAAGCTCATGGTGATTTTAAGCATGTTGATGAGTTAATCAATGTCAAACATATAGGAATAGCCACACTTGAAAAGATTAGACCATATATTAAGCTTTGATTGTTACTATATTGATGGGTACGGTATATTTTTATTTATCATAGGTTTATTTCATCACTGGGTTCTTATCCTATGTCTTTTATATTTTTTTGTTGTACGAAAGAAAATCAAGCTTTTTTTCGTACTCTTTTTCATTTCACTCCTCTCTATTCTATTTTTTTACTCAAGTAATCTAAATACTCCAAGTTTAATTCAAGGTGAAGTAAAAGTAGTTGGTGTCAATCAAGGTGAGTATTCGGATACCGTAACAATTAAATATAAACAAATGAAGTTCAATATGAAAAGTCAGATTGGAAGGTATAGCTACGGAGACATCATTTATATTCATGCAGATGTAAAGAATTACCGAAATCAAACGATACCCTTCGGTTTTAATCAAAAAGAGTATTATCTTTCAAAAGGTGTAAAAGGCTATCTTGATGTTAAAGAATCTACTTTGATTCAATCAAGCTTTTCAATATATCAAATTCGCGAAAAGCTATTTGACGATATCAATCATTTGAATTCGAGTGTTTATATCAAATCACTTATCTTTGGTGAAAAATCATTTTCAAATGATCAAAGTGAAATACTTAAAGATTTAGGAATCATGTATTTACTTACGATTTCAGGTATGCATGTTTATATGCTGTTTATACTAGTAGATAAGGCATTATTTTACTTGAGTGCAAGCCAAAAATCTAGGCATATTATCAAAATCATTATGTATTTAATCTTGTTATACTTGAATCTATTTTCTATTGGAGTTTTAAGATTGTTTATAATGTATATCCTTCAAATTCCAAATCAGAAGTATCAACTCGATTTTTCAAAGCTAGATTTATCCCTTTTCACATTTTTAATCATGCTGATAACTAACATTCATTTGATTTATCATCAAGGATTTTTAGTGACCTATCTTATTATGAATTTTTTATATCTGATGGAGTTTAGATATAAAACATATGATGGTTATTTAAAGAAGCTTGTGATTACCAGTATTATCTTTTTAGTGGTTTTACCGTTTAACAAAACGGTTTCGTTATTAATGATCTTATGTTTACCATTTTTAATAGGGTTTGTCACAGGGCCACTCTTTTTAGGCTCAATAGCAACCATCCTAATACCTGAGCTAGATCAATTGATGACTATTTTTATCAAAATCTTTGAAAACACAGTATCATTTTTAAGTCATAAAAACATCTCTATTCATTTACCAGCATTATCCATCTTTCAACTGTTTATCTATTTCATGATTATTATTTTAATTTTTAGATCCAATAAAGTGATTGAATTAATATCTAGAACACTCATTCTAGCTCTATTTTTTATAGCAATCATCCTTTATCGAGCAACAAACAATGAAATCATCTTCTTAGATGTTGGACAGGGAGATTCAACGATTATTAAGTCAAGTGGTTGTGTGATTGTAATTGATGCATTTCAACATGTAAATACATATCTTAAAAATCAAGGGATTTATGAAATCGATTACTTGATTTTAACGCATAGTGATTCAGACCATACGAGGGACGCTTCGGCAATCATAAACACCATGAAAGTCAATCAAATTGTGCTTTCAGCATATGATCAAAAATATGAGCACTACAAAGGGGAAAAACTCTTTGTTAAGTCAGGTGATGAAATCAAATGCAACCACATCACTCTGCATATTTTAGGACCGATACGTTCATACACATCACCCAATGATAATTCTATTGTTATACAAACGAAAATTGATAATCTAACATTCTTGTTTACTGGTGATATTGAACGTGACGCAGAGCATGATCTAGCAAATAGGTACCAAAATCACTTAAAAAGTGATGTCTTAAAGATAGCCCATCACGGATCATCTTCCTCAACATCCCTTGAGTTTCTTGATTATGTGCGTCCTAGCATTTCCATCATTTCCTTAGGCTATGAGAATAAATTCAAATTTCCTGATCAAAAAGTCCTTGAACGGCTTTATAAATATCAAAGTATCATCTATAGAACAGATATCCAAGGCAGTATCGTTTATTCAATATCCAAAAAGAAAGAAAAATGGGGTTTGGTTCTACCATTTTAAAGTGATTTTTAGTATAATAAAACTAACAAGTCAGGGGGCATGCACATGGCAGAGTCCATTTATTTATTTCACAGTACAAATGATTTTTTACTAAACCATAAAATTGAAGAAAAAATCAAGGAATTCAATGTCGATCCTTTTAACATCATTAAATATGATTTACTTGAAAATTCAAGTGATGATATATTAGAGGATTTACAGACGGTTTCCTTTTTTGCAGAAAAAAAGGTAATCGTTATTAGAAATATTGATGAGCTTGAGAAGGAAGATGAATTTGTAATCAAGAATTGGGTTACTTATTTTGAAAAACCAAATCCTGACGTTATTTTAATCATCGCGATGCAAGAGCTACTTCCTGAAACATCTTTATTGGGTGGAGCACTCTTTAAATATGCATTTATTGAAAAGGTTAAGGATATGGAAAAAAAGGATTATCCTGACTTTATCAAAAACATGTTTAAAAAATACCAATATCAAATTACTGATGATGCTGTAGAAGCATTATTAGAAAGAACAAATCTGGATTTCAACCTAATCAATCAAGAGGCTGAAAAGCTGATGCTATTCGCATATGATACAAAAGAGATTAATGAAAAAGCAGTGATTCTTTTAGTGAGTAGAAACCTAGAAGAAAACATCTTTGAATTAACCAATGCCTTATTATCAAAAAATCAGACAAAAACCATTGAAATCTTTTATGATTTAGTTGCTAGAAATGAAGATCCTTTAAGAATCCTAACCAATATCGTTGGGAAGGTTAGAGAATTAATGCATACCAAGCTTTTATTAGATAAAGGGTATCGTCAGGATCAAATTGCTGAGCACTTCCATATTAAGAGCGGTAGAGCCTATTACTTAGTAAAGAATGCACAGGGTGTGAATTTCCAACAGCTTGAAAACCATATAAAAAAGCTTTCCAAGCTTGATTACGAAATCAAGAGTGGAAAGATTGATAAAAAGCTAGGTCTTGAACTTTATTTGTTAGGAGCCTAATTTATGTTAACCCATCAAAGAATATTACTCTTCGATTATGAAACCACCGGTTTATCAGGTACGTTAGATCAGATTATTGAAATCGGTGCGATTGTGCTAGAAAGAGTAAATGGACAATATAAGGTTGTTGATGAACTATCTACATTAGTATTAGCAGATCGTCCATTACCACCTAAAATTACTGAAATTACAAAAATAACAGATGAAATGTTACTAAGAGATGGAATTACCCAAGAAGAAGCATTCCACCGTTTTTTTAAGATGTACCAGGATGAGCATACACTGCTTGTCGCATATAATATTCAATTTGATTTAGCATTCTTAAATCACGCATTTAAGAAATATTGGAATCCATTATTTCAAATCAAAAATGATATCTTAGATGTCATGGCAATTTATAAGGATCGTTACCCATTTCCTCATAAGCTAGATAACGCTGTTTCAACATATCAAATCGAATTACCAAATACACATAGAGCTTTAGATGATATTAAAGCAACGCTTGAAGTTTTAAAGAAAATGAGTATTGAAAAGGATAATATCGAAAAATATGTCAATGTGATTGGCTATAACTCTAAATATGGTGTTTCAGGTATTAGACTTCCCCATGTGAAATATATCGCTCAAAAGGGTGGATTTAGAGAAATCGAAAATAGCTAAAAAAAAAGACACACCGTGTCCTTATTTTTTTTAAAGTGTGTTTACGAGATTCGCAAGTTGAGATTTATGTCTAGCTACGAAATTCTTATGAAAAATTCCCTTTGCAAGACCTTTATCTAATTTCATATGTGCAAATGACAATGATTCTAAAGCTTTTTCTTTTTCTTTTGCTACTACTGCACGTTCAACAGCTTTAACAGCAGTTTTTACGGATGACTTAAAAGAAGCGTTTTGTAAACGACGTTTTTCATTGGTTTTGTTTCTCTTGATTTGTTGTTTGATATTAGCCACAATTTCACCTCCTATATGCGCACAACCATTGTATCAAAACGATATTAAAAATGCAACAGTTAACATAGATTTATGGTAAAATATAATTATATTATTGAAGGAAGTAAGCAAATGACAACAGCAAACAAACTTACATTATTAAGAGTAGTTATGATTCCAATCATGATTGTATTCATCTATATGAAGTCTATGGAAAGCCCACTTGGCTTTTTTAACGATATTTTATTGAATCAGCTCATTTTTGCAATCCTTTTCGTGATTGCATCCTTAACGGATTTACTAGATGGATATGTTGCTAGAAAATATAATCAAATCACTACCTTCGGTAAGTTTTTAGATCCAATAGCAGATAAGGTTTTGGTGATGGTAGCATTTCTATTCCTAATGGTCGTCACACCTGATAGAGTTCCTTTATGGGCAGTGATGATCGTCATCGTTAGAGAATTCGCTGTCACAGGAGTCAGACTTCTTGCAGTAGAAAAAGGAAAAGTGATTGCAGCTTCTCCGTATGGGAAGATTAAAACAGCATCAACCATGGTTGCCTTAATTATTATGCTATTTAATGATTTTGGATTACCTGCCTTAATCGGCGATATTATATTTTGGATTGCAATCCTCTTTACTTTAATTAGTGGCTTTGATTATCTAATTAAAAATAAAGAAGTCATATTAGAAAGCATTTAAAGTAAATCATATAAAAACTGTCTACTATAAAATGGAGGTGCAGCAGTGGAAAAAGATAAAAGAGCACAGGCCCTAGAGGTCGCAATGAAACAAATTGAAAAGCAATATGGTAAAGGAGCAATTATGCGTTTAGGTGATGAAGCCGAACGTAACGTTGAAGCCGCGCCAACAGGATCATTAGGTCTTGATATTGCATTAGGTATTGGTGGTTATCCAAAGGGAAGAATCATCGAAATATATGGACCTGAATCCTCAGGTAAAACAACCCTTGCACTTCATGCAATCGCAGAAGTTCAAAAAAAGGGTGGGTATGTTGCATTTATTGATGCAGAGCATGCGCTAGATCCTAAGTATGCTAGAGCGTTAGGTGTCGATGTAGACAATTTGATTTTGTCACAGCCTGATACAGGTGAACAAGCATTAGAAATCACTGAGGCTTTAATTCGCAGTGGTTCAGTGGACTGTATTGTTGTTGACTCAGTTGCGGCATTAGTGCCTGAGGCTGAAATCAATGGCGAAATGGGAGATTCTCATGTAGGCTTACAGGCTAGATTAATGAGTCAGGCAATGAGAAAGCTTTCTGGAGCAATTTCTAAGGCAAACGCAACCGTTATTTTCATTAACCAGATTCGTGAAAAGGTTGGTGTTATGTTTGGTAACCCAGAAACAACCTCTGGTGGACGCGCTTTAAAGTTCTACGCATCGGTTCGTTTAGAAATTAGACGTGGAGAACAAATTAAAAATGCTACAGATATTATCGGTAATAAGACAAACATTAAAGTTGTAAAGAATAAGGTAGCTCCACCATTTAAGACGGTATCTGTAGATATTATTTACGGACAGGGTATTTCTCAGGTTGGTGAGGTTGTTGACCTAGGGTCAGATCTTGATATCATTCAAAAGAGTGGTGCTTGGTTTGCCTATAATGGTGAAAAGATTGGCCAGGGTAGAGAAAATGCAAAAGTATATTTAACAGAACATCCAGAAATATACAAAAAGATTTTCGAGCAAATTTTAGACCACTACAAAATATCATATAAGAAGTAAATAATTGGTTGACTTAGGTCAACCTTTTTTTATCCATTTATATATTACAAATTCATTAAGTTGAAAGATATCATTTGTATAATGAATAATCTAGGTATATAATCAAAATGAAAAAAATATTAAAGAAATTTACATTATACTTTATGTGAAGTAAAGGAGGATTAAGATGAGCACAATTTTATGGATTATATACTTTACTTTCGCAGTGATTTCTTTTGTGCCTGTCATTAAACTCGAACAGGTTAAGAACCATGAAAAGTATCGAGTTTTATGGTATTTATCAATATCTGTCTTTGCATGGTCAGCTACAAAGGGCTTAGCTAGTATAGTCAGTGAACCAACATCTATTTACTATTTTTCAATTTTGACTTATCCGATTGTATTTATAATCGTCTATTTTATTTATTTAACCTTTAAATCCTATATGAATGAAAAGGTTCATAAAGCATTTCATATATTTGGTATTACATTTTTTATTTTGAATTTAATTATTTCAATAACAAATCCTTTGCATCAATGGATGCTATCTGTTACATTATCACAAGATATAAATAATGAAACATTTGCAGTCGTTGGTCGTGGCTTTTTCTTCTATATTCATACCTTTGTCAGTTATATTATCCTTGCGATTTCATTTGTTAAGATTATTAGATATATGTCAAAGAGAACTAAAATTCAAGAAGGTGCGTTTCCGTTTGGGATGATTCTTTTTAGCTTAATTATTGGAGTTCAATTGAATGTTATACACGTCTTTTTTTATACATTTAGCCTAGATCCAACCTATTTATTTGTAGTGATTGTAACCTTTGTCATGTATACAATTATTTATAAAAGAGATTTCAATGTCAATTTGATTTCATCCTCTAGACAATACTTGCTAGAAAAAATGAGAGAGATGTATATCATTACTGATAATAATTTAGTAGTCATTGAGTATTCGAAGAATTTAAGAGATAGATTTCAACTTACATATCAAGAATCAAGTTCATTGGAAGACTTTCTAAAGGAACTCAAGAAAAAAGCAATTATCTTTACTGACATCAAAGAGTTAAATAATATTCCTTTTAACCAAAAAAAGCCCTATCTACATATGACATCTCAAAGTTTTTCAGTGAGTAGATTTAAATCAAAGGGTACTTTGGTTTTGCTATATGATGAAACTGAGGATATGAAGCTTATCCATGAAATAGAAGAGCTTAGAAAAAAAGATCTAATGAGTGGACTATTTAATAGAAACTATCTGGAAGCCAATAGAAAAAAACTTGAAAGAGATAATGATCAGCTTGGGGTCGTCTTAATTGATATGGACGGATTAAAGCTTCGAAATGATTACCTAGGACATCCATCTGGAGATAAATTTATTATCAATTTTGCAAATGCTGTTTTAGATTTATCTAATCAATATACAGAAATGATTCCAATTCGCCTTGGTGGAGATGAATTCTTGATTGTTATTAAAAAAACGACAGAAGAAAAAATTCAAGAGATTATGGCTAAGCTTATTTCTGTAACTCAAAGCGATGATTTAGTTGAAAACATTAGTTTTTCATATGGATACGCGGTTAAAAAATATAAAAACGACACATTAATGATGCTCATGCGTCGTGCAGATCTTAAACTATATGAAATGAAGGAAACACACAAAGAGATTAAAGAAAAAATTGCTGCTGAACTAACCAAGAAATTAGATGCAGTCAGTAGATAAAATGCTCAGCTTGAGCATTTTTTTATAGACTTTTGAAGAATACAATACCATTGATGATTATTAAGAAAGCAATTGAGAATATTGATGTATAGACAATTGTTGGATATTGAAAGTTAAACTCCGATTGACTTAAATGTCTAATCAGTATACCAGTATAAGCCCATACAAAAACTAAGCCAAATGCTATATCTGATTTAAGATATATGACTAAAGAACCAATAACAATCCCAACAATTAATATAACTATAGTCAAAAAAACAGAGGTGCTATTAAAGCTTGGTACACCTAGGTCAACGAGCAAAATAGTCATATTAGCAATGCTAGCTATAACAATCCATCCAAAATAGACACTAAATGAAATTCTTGTTAAAAGACTTAACGAACCAGCTTGATTGGAGATAAGGATGAGTGTTACAAGAAGTACAATCATCGCAATCATAGATAACAAAATTTTATTATGATGCCAAAATAATAACCAAGAAATATTAGCTATCGAGCTAATCGAAAAAAGAATGTTTACAGTAAAATAAGTTTTTTGGATGACTTCAGACTCAACCTGTCCAATTCTTGTCAATTGAAATATTGAGTACGCACCTAAAAGTAGATATATAATTCCCCAAATCGAGAATGTAAATCCAGTTGGTTGAAATAGATTGGGGTACTGATCGGAGATCTCTCCTGTATTTTGTCCATTGATTGGTAAAGTGTTCGCTAAAGCATTCATAACAATCATCAAGACAAAAAGGACAACAGCAACGAGTATTGAACTTAAATTTTGAGTTTGAGTCATTCGATATACCTCCTATATTCTTTATTTCATTATAGCATGTATTATATATTTGAAGATAGTAAGCATTCAGTAGGTTTACTATCTTTGTAAGCTGTTTTATAATTGAAGCGAACAGCGATTTGATTAA
>PGXL01000022.1 GCA_002839095.1 Tenericutes bacterium HGW-Tenericutes-2
GGTAAAGCTGTTGAAAATAACAAGGGTCTTGCTCGGTGTAATAACCATTCTTTGACATTTTGTTTTGAACAAACATATCCACCAATAGCACCAACCGCTTTAGAAAGCGTCCCAACGATGATATCAACACGACCATGAAGATGGAAATGATCAACCGTTCCACGACCATTTTTTCCTAAAACGCCACTACCATGGGCATCATCGACATAGGTTAAGACATTAAATTCTTCAGCTAATTTAACGATTTCAGGTAAATTTGCTAAATCACCATCCATCGAGAACACCCCATCAGTGATGATTAAGACTTGTTGATAACTATTTCTTTTTTCTTCTAGTATTTTTCTTAAATCCGACATGTCGCTATGTTTAAATACAGCTTTATCTGCTTTTGACAGTTTAACTCCATCAATAATAGACGCATGATTTAATTCATCAGAGATAATTAAATCGCCTTTATCTGTTAAGGCTTGGATGACACCAATATTACAATTGAGTCCGGATTGAAAGACAGTAACGGCTTCTTCGTTCTTAAATTTTGCTAAGATAGCTTCTAATTCTTCTAAAAGGTCTTGATTACCAACAATCGTTCTAACACTTCCTGCACCTGCCCCATATTTATCAATGGCGTCATGCGCAGCTTTAAGGACTAACGGATGAGTAGCTAAACCTAAATAATTATTCGCCGACAAATTAACGATTTCTTTTCCGTTAAACTCAATGATATTCGCACAAGCTTTCGTATTTATCGGTAATTTACGGTAAACGCCTTGTTTTTTTAAATCATCTAATTTTTGGTCAATAAATGCTAATTTATTCATTCGATACTTCCTCCGGGATTAAGACAATCTTACCACTATTACCACTGCCCATAATTTGAGCGGCGATATTAATATCTTTTAATGGAAATTGGTGGGTGATAATTTTATCGAGATGTAATTGATTTTTATCAATCAAGTCTTTCACTTGGTGCCAAGTGCCATAAATTCTACGCCCGACAACCCCATAAATCGTGATTCCTTTAAAGACGACATCATCAGCTAAATTAATTTCAATCGGTTTAGATGGCAATCCAAGCATACTCATCTTGCCGCCAGCTTTGATATATTTAAACGCTTGTTCAATCGCATTCTTGTTCCCTGAAAATTCACATACAACATCAACACCACGACCACCGGTTGCGTTTTTAACAATGGCGATCACGTCATCAACGAGTGGATTAATAATGACTTCTGCACCGAGTTCTTTAGCTATATTACGGCGGTATTCATTAACTTCAATGGCGATAACTTTACTTGCGCCATACGCTTTCGCAACGTCAATACCTAAAAGACCGATAGGCCCGCATCCGACAATCGCAACCGTTTTATTCGATACATCAAAATGGGTTACGGTATGAACCGCATTTCCTAAAGGTTCTTGTACTGATAAATGCAAAGGATTAATATCAGGACTATTGATGAAACAATTATCTTCAGGCATTTTTATATAGTTAGCGAAGCATCCATCCGTATCTACACCAATAATCTTGGTGTTCTCACAGATGTGTCCTTCACCTCTTAAACAAAATTCACACTTACCGCAAATAATATGAGTTTCAGCGCTCACATTATCTCCGACTTTAACTTTTGTCACTTTCGAACCGATTTTAATGATTTTACCACTGAATTCATGTCCAACCGTGAGGGGTAATTTAAGTCGGTTTTGAGCCCATGCATCATATTTATAAATATGGTAATCTGTTCCACAAAATGATGCGCTCATTACTTTTACTAACACTTCATGGCTAGCCAAATCCGTCGATATTGTTTTTTGAACTACCGTGAAGCCTTCTTCTGGACGGTCTTTTACGACTGCCATCATCTTTAAAGTCTTTGTGTCACTTGTCATAGTACGTCTCCTTGGTATTATTTTAAATACAAACGCTTACATCCAAAGAATATTATAACATATAATAATATTTATGCTCGTTTTTTTTCACTCTAGAAATAAAAAAAATGCTTAGCAATAAGCATTTCTTATAAATTTATTTATTCCTTTACAAATGTCTTATAAACTGTTCTGGTGCGTTCAAAAATTGTTTTAATAAACTGATGCTTTCAATGTCTTGATATGCAATTTTATCGATACCTTTATCTGACACTTGATAAAGCAATGCATCAGGATAGGCCATGATAATCGGTGAATGCGTTGCGATAATAAATTGGCAGTTATTTTGGACAGCATCTTTGATCATCGCGAGTAATGTCAATTGATTTTGAGATGATAAGGGCGTTTCTGGTTCATCGAGTAAATATATTTGATTCGGTTTTAAACGCGATGCAAAAAAATCGAGATACGCTTCTCCGTGTGAACGTTTCGTTATATCATACTCATATAGATTATCCAGTTCATGTATACTTTTTTGATGGGGTACTTTCGCCATCATTTTAGCATAGTCAGAACGATTAGCATAGTCAGACTCAACGCGTTTAAGTTCGTTCAACGCTTCATTTTTTTCTTTTTCTAAAAAATGTAGATAGGTGATAAACGCTTCTGCTTCAAAGAAAAAACCGTGTGCTTTTGCGACTGAATAAAGGGGTTTTATACTTTTAGATGCTTCTTTTAAAGGTTCACTAGACAAATCACCGGAATTAATTCGGTAGAGATTTAAAGATGAAGCCATCAAATTCATCAAAGTCGATTTACCACATCCATTATCACCGCATAGGATAGTAACTTCATTATTAAGTAAAAGTGACTTTATATTTTTAACCCATGGCAATGAATAGGGATACCGATATAAACTATCAGTGATGTTAAACTGTATCGACTTTAGGTGTATCATTTAAAATCCTCAGTGCAATTTTATAAAGCCCATCAAATTCGCATCCACAGTTGCCACAAATACTATCTGCCTTACTAATTGCTATTAAGAGTTCTTCAGTCGCTCGTAGCCAATTTTTTGAAGGTCCCTCGAGTACATCCCATTGAGATTCAGATAATTTTTGGATAATATGCTTCAGTTCAAAAATATCATTCATCAGATCATTCTCCATTTCTATCAACTCTATCATATCAAAAAATCCAGTAATGTGAACCAATTTTTAAAATAAAAACACTAATACAGGTTGTATTAGTGCGATTTATTCTTTTGGAGCAAGCGAGGGGAATCGAACCCCCATCTACTGCATGGCAAGCAGTCATAATAACCATTATACTACACCTGCGCTTGACTTATTTTGTCAGCACTTCTATTTTACTAGAAGCCATTATAAAATTCAACTATTATTTATTAAAACTGGTAACTTTTTTTCTTTTTTCTCTCACGCGTACGCATGCGCGAAGAAATAAAGTGAAAACTGGCCATTCGTCGAATAGCCAGTTGCTTTATGAAATGATGATTTCGTTATAAAATGTATAAAAGACCAGTTCAACCATCGCTTGATCTTCACCAAAATAGGTGACTTCTAGTGATTCAATGTAATAGAAGGTATCTAACGCCATTAATAGATTTGTATAATCAAGCACTTTAGAAGCATCATCTATCGTCATTGATAAATTGATTTGAACCGCTTTTATCGTTGATGGTAGTGTGTCCGTAAATGGAATAGTCGCATCATCAATAAATTGAAGTTCATATCCTGACGCTAAAGTTAGCCCCGCTAAATCTCTAACACCCGTGAGTTCACTAGTAATCGCGTTTTGAGAAAAATGAGTCGGTAAATAAGGTGTCATTTCATCAATTTCAAGTAACGCTTCTTCTTGAGATTGTCCTAATAAGACAATTATTTGATTTTGTAACTGACTTCTTTCAGCTGATAAAGTATCCATTTTTGCATTAAAATAATTCTGAATTAAAAAGTAACCTGGTAAGACAATCGCAAAAATTAAGATGATTAAATAGAACGGACGAGTGAGATTTAATTTACGTCCAAATACGTCAATTTTACGCATAATAAACCGTCACCTCCATCACTAGCGTTGAAATATTATTTCTTAATGGAGAAGCCGTCATCCATCTTGATAAATCCGTTGTCGTGTTCGAAATACCATAAGATTCATAGATTTGGATTAAATATTCAGATAATTCAAATTCAGTGCTTGCGGTAATTGTCATCGTAATTTTCTTTTCTGCCGTATCAACACTATATTTTGAAATAGATAACGTTCCATTTATATAGAATAATAAATCTTCTAAATAAACTGAAGGCGATGCTTCAAGCGATTGTAGCGCATTATAGGCTTCATTATACTCAATTTGGGTTTCAGAGTAGTCGTCTTCTGATTGAATTTCGTCTTGTAATGCTTCTAGTTGTAAGACAAGACTTGCATTCATATTTTCCAGTGTTTGAACTTCCTGAAGTTGTAACTGATAAGGAAGATAGAGTAAGGCAAACACAGAAAATATGGCTAAAGCTAATACTAAGATATAGTTGGCATAGAGTTTCGATTTATTTAATCGTTCAATCTTAAAATTAACTTTAAGTTTAATGTCTTGATTCCCTAAACGGTTAGAGGCATAAGCCAAATGTGTTACTTTTGATTGTTCTAAAAGTAAAGCATCAAATTCTGACATATCCACTAAAGTCGTGATAAATGATTTGAGTCGTAATCCCATCTTTTCAACAAAAATCGTTTGATCAATTTGATCATTTAGATTGAAAATCAAGGTATTATAAATGTTATTTTTATCTTTTCTTAAATTATATCGATAGTAATTTGCGATTCTCTCAATATAACTTTCAACCGTATCATAAAACTCTTCGCCAATTCCATCAACATCTTCTATCATTGAGAAAACTGGAATACCTTCTTCGAAGACATGAATTGACATCATTCTTTCAAAGATGGTCACGAGTAACGTGTTATTGATATCGTATTCAGTTTTCTTTGAGTAACATTGATACATCGCTAAGGATGGCAAATCAATCTTGATTTCCTTTGCGCCTAAACGTTCAAATACATCATAATAGTCATTAATTAAATTGTCATCTGCTATGAATAAGATGACTTTGTATTCATCTTCCATTTCTAAGTTGACGAAATGGGAGATGATTGGGTTTTGAAATGGAAAATTAAGACCCATATTTTTTGTATCGGATAAATAGTTTTCAATCGACCGTTTTTGTAAATCAGACTTCTTAACGGTGATTTCTCTAATTAAAACATTTTGTTCCTGAATGACTAAACGAACCGTTCTGGGTTTAATGGCTTTTTCTTTATAAAATGACTGTAATAGTTTCAATAAAGCATTGGGATCATGGAGATATCCATTCTCGATGATTCCAGAATCAAGCGGAAATGAACCAAAATTCGATAAGGCATCCTTCGTTTCATTTTGTTGAAACAGCCCTATCGTATAATCGGTCATAAAGATTGATAAATCAGATTTGTTTTTCTTCATAGATTATCACATCCCTAGTAAACTTAAATACCATTGAATTAATGCTGATCCAAAGAAATAACTAACTAATACTCCTAAAAAGATAAAAGGAACTAATGGCAGATACGATGATTTTGCTTTCTTTCTAGCAGTAGCAAAAATAACACCAAATATTGAAGCTAAGAATAAAGATAAAAATGATTCTGGTAATAATAAAACAAAACCGATAAAGAGATAGAGTTTGACGTCTCCACCGCCTAATACTTCTTTTTTAGCGTAAAGTTTGCCTAGAAATAAGATTAAGAACAACAGACCAAACATAACGAGTGAAGAGATTAAGTAATCTGTAAAACTGCCTTGAATGATGCGGACGATGATAATAGGAATGATGCCAATCATCCAAAGTTTATCGATTACAATCATTTGGTTAATATCAGATAATGATTCTGCGAGCAATACAAGAATCATGATTAAAGCAACAATTAATTCAAGTTCAAATCCAATTAAGAGATAAGATATTACAAACAAGAATCCTCCTATTAATTCAGTTATTAAATAGGAAATAGATATCTTTTCATGGCAAAAATGACATTTGCCTTTATTAATTAGATATCCGATGATTGGTAGTACATCGATAAATCTAAGATCGACATGACAATTAGGGCAATAACTTCTACCCAAGAGAGTTTCCTTATGCGGTAGTCGGTACGCAACTAGTTGGATAAAAGAAGCTAATAGACTTCCAAATAAAAAGAATAGAATCGAATATACTGCAGTCATTATGTCAAATTGCGCTTTATTGCATGATTAAGCGCTTCTCCTGTACTCTATTATACAATTTTTAGATAAATCTAACAATAATAGATTGTATTAAAAAGAAAAAAGGGGATGAACCCCTTTTTAATAATTACTAGAAAATGAAATTAAACAGCAGGTGCAACTTGGAAACCGTTTAAGAAGATGGTCGTATATTCTGCTGGGAAATCTACTGATACTCCGGTAGTGATATCAAAAGTTATTGCAGAAGTTAAAATTGGAGTGGTTCCAGCTGCCTCTTCAGAGAATTCCCATGAAGAGTCCAAAGTAATATAATCTTCAGATACTAAAGTAGCGAGTGTCACAGAAGTCTCATCTGGTTCAGCAGCTTTATAAAGTTCTGCAGCATCTATGATGTTAGCCCATTGTGCTTCAGCTGCGTTTTGTTTTTGGTTTTCAATCAAGTTTCCAATAGTAGGAACAGCGATAGCTGCAATGATTCCTAAGATGATAATAACTGCGAGTAATTCAACTAGCGTAACGCCTCTTTTGTTTTTTAATAAATTCGTCATTTTTTATAAATCCCCTTTTTTTATTTTTTATTTTCTTAATTAATTCTATCATAATGAGTTCATTTGTCAATGGTTCCATCTAATATTATTCGCTATTTTACGCAATTAATACTAGATTTGACCACCCAAAGAAAGCATTGGTAACATAATCGCTAACATCATAACTCCTACAATGGCATAGACAAAAATGAGCAAGATAGGTTGAATTGCATTTTTGAGTTGTTCGACCCTTAATTCTGATACACCATTATAGTAAGTGGATAGGTTTTCCATCAATTTTGGAATATCCCCAGTCTTCTCGCCTGTATTAATCATTTTTGACATAATTGAATCGATATATTTGCTTTCTTCAAAAGCTTTTGAGAATGGTTTACCGTCTTCGATATAATTTAACGTCTTGATAATTAATTCTTTATACACAATATTTGTCAATAATCCTTTAATCGTTTGTAACGCTTTTATCGAGTTAATTCCTCTTGATAAC
>PGXL01000023.1 GCA_002839095.1 Tenericutes bacterium HGW-Tenericutes-2
GCTGATATGTATCCAGTACCTTTGGCACATCGATTCCAACCTTTCAGGGTTCAGTAAATTTATCAAAAACTGAAGTTATCCAAGGGTTGAATACTACATTTTTTTCTGCAAAAGAAAAGAAACTCCCATATTTGAGAGTTTCTATCTTCTAGGCCTTATTGAAAGCCAGTATTCCACGCTATTTGTAGTATATGCAATAAGTCAACTTTTGTCTACATGCCAGTGGCACAATAATTCGTCAAAACCTTGATTTTAGACCTATCACTTGATAACCACTTGCTGACCACTTGAACGTTAGTTGTTGCATTATTGACAACCACTTGCCGTTACTGTTCACAAGTATTATCGGTAGAACTGTATATTAATAAAATGTTTTACATGATATAATTTCTTTAAAACATAGGAGGAAACAAGAAATGCCATTAATACGAACACCTTATACTCTAATTTCAAGCACAAGAAGCGAAATTAGAGATGAACTGATTAATTTATTTTTATTGGAAAACCCTGGAACGGGAAAGGGAGTCAATTGCTCAAAATATGAGTACACAGTAGAATCATTCTCAGGATACAGCATTGTCCTAAATAGACCCGCAAGATTTAATAAGGGGTTTGACTTTACCGTGTCTATACCAACAGCTAATTATTTGTTTAAGAAAACCAATCGATATCACACTCCTAGTCATGACGATATCATACACGCATTGACTTATTCTCAAGCAAACTATCCAACTCAATATCAATCGGTTAAGCAGCATCTTAATGACGCATACAACTGTATAAATGTTTCTTTTGCATCCGGATCACCACTCGGTTATTTTAGTGATTATAATAACATTCTTCACCCTATAGAAATTATTATTCTTGCATCAAAATGGCTTTTCATTGAACAAGACATCACCTATTGGAACTGGTCAGGTAGAGCTATGTTATGGAATGAACTTGTCAAAAAAAATCTAGTTTAGAAAAGGATAAAACATATTATGCCAGTAAATATATATGGTGGTGGAGCAACTACAAATCAAAATGGTCTTGCATTCGAACAAGAGACAAGTCTTAGAACCGCTTTTGAAAATCAAGGCTACACTGTAGTAAACAGTGAGGTTTTTTTGAATATGAATTTAAAAGGCATGATTACTTCAAAACATGGTTTATACAGAGATATTCTTATTCCTAACAATATACTATGGAGCGAAATATTATCTAAGCAACTACTTCCTGATGAAGTTTTCTATAATTATTCGAATAGAACAATTTATATTATTGAGAAAAAATTCCAAGCTGCAGCTGGTTCTGTAGACGAAAAACTTCAAACTTGTGATTTCAAAAAACGTCAGTATCAAAAATTACTGAGGGATATGAATGTCACAGTTGAATATATTTATGTCGTTAATGAATGGTTTGATCATCCGTCTTATAATGATGTTAAAGAGTATATATCTTTAGTAGGGTGTAGATATTACACAAGAATATTGCCTCTTGAAGCACTAGGATTACTTGAAGATATTTAATAAGAAAAACTAGGGTATCTTTAGCTATCTTCCAATGGTAAATAGCACATATCCTAGTTTTTTCTATTTTAATTTTTCAGCAAAAATACCACATTCTAAATCGTTAATGTTATACATATCTTCTAGGGTGTTAAAGGTTTCCTCTAGATTATATCTAGCAGAGTACCACCCTTGCCCATCTGTTATCCAAATAAATCGAAATCCTTGTATATTTTGCGACTCTGATGCAATCATTTTATAGCTTCTAGCAGTTTCATTTAATTTTGAACCTCCACCACCATAGAAATTGACCTCTATACCGTATACTAAATTGGGTGTTTTAACGACAAAATCAAATCGTTTATCTGCTTTTTCTTCACCGTTCAAGTTTGATAAATCAACCCCAAAGAGTCTATTTATGTCTTTTGCAGTCATTTGAGAAAAATATGTTTTATTTTTAATGAATCCGAGCTTCACTAAATAGTTTTCAACAAAATTTTCCATTGCTTTGCCGGTTCTATTTTTTCTTGCATTAGAATCTAGGCCGACCTCGACGCCTTTTACGTAATCTGTTAAGTCCCTGATTATATGTCTTGAGATTAAGTCAAACAACCCTGTATTTTTCATGAACAGCACGTATTCTTCAATAGAGTAGTTCGCACTAATAAAATTATAGATTCGATACCCATCGGCATCTGTAATCTTAATCTCATATTCTCTCTTAGCTAAAAGAATTGGAATCACTCTCAATACTTCTGGATACTTTGAAACAAGAACCCTAAAATCATTCTCAACATCTGTTGAACCAATTAAACTGTTCAAAAGATTAAGTTCGAATTTTAGTAATTCAACATTTTTATATACTTTATCAAAATCTGTATAATACTTCCAGTCAGCAATGCTTTCTTTAAATGTCGATAGCCAATTGTTGAAATTTCTCTTCATTTTTATCACCCTTATGACTATTATACCTTCTTAAGGTTAAATCTAAATAAGATTTCTCAAAATCGATTCCTATAAATTTTCGATTATGTATCATTGCTGCGATACCTGTTGTGCCACTTCCAGTAAATGGATCAAGGATTATGTCACCAGGTTTTGTAGACGATTGGATGATTCTTTCTAATAGTGCTAATGGTTTTTGTGTAGGATGCTTACCCATCTTTTTTTCAGATGGTTTTGTTAATGAATACTCCCAAACATCTTTCATTTGCTTCCCACCATTTTCAGATTTCATCAAGTTGTAATTAAATAAATGATTCCCTTTTTTTGTGGGACTAATGATTTTTCTTGCCCACAAAACTGTCTCTGTGGAATGAGTAAATGCTCGGGTTGAAATGTTTGGTGGTGGATTTAGCTTTCGCCAAGTTATGTTGTTAATAATACTAAAACCTTCTAATTCAAGAGCTACTCCAATATAGTAAATGTTATGCATCGTCCCGCTAATCCAGATAGTCCCATCTTTTTTTAGTGCATTTTTACATAACTTAATCCACTTGCGATTGTAAGCCAATTTCTCAGATGTAGAAAGTCCTTTATCCCATTCTGCCTTGTCTACTGATACCATTTTTCCTGAATGAACTGTTATCCCACCATTAGATAAGAAATATGGCGGATCAGCGAATATCATATCTATTGATTCTTTTTCCAAAATACGAAGCAACTTAAAAGAATCTCCAAGTAATAATGTGAAGTTTTCATCACTAAAATATGTGTATTTACTAATTGTTGTCGACATGATTGTTATCCGTTGAGTAATTTGTGATGATGACTTCTTCAACATTTCCTCGTCCAGACGATAGCGAATTAATGCTCCGTCTTGCATTGATTACCCTTATATTAAATTGGCTGTATAGTTCACGAATAAAATCTGTGTTGTGATTACTTAGCATTACTTTCACACCTCGATTATCAAGATCTTTAAATACACTCGAAAGTCTTCTTTGCTCTTCCTTACCAAATACATTTTTAGTATAAGTCGTGAAATTATTCTTATCTTCAAAAGTATCATATGGAGGATCAAAATACACGAAATCTCCTTTTGTTGCTGAAGATACAGCTTCTTCGAAATCAGCGTTCAAAATAGAAATAGTTTCAAGTGATAAATACGTTGATAAATTATTATACAATGACTCATCATATGCATTCACAGAAACATATTTTCCGGAGGGTACATTAAAATATCCTTTTGAATTAACCCTATACAGTCCATTAAAACAAGATTTGTTGAGATAGATCATTCTTGCAGCTCGTTTATAATTGGGTAAATCATGAAACCCAGGTTCACGATCCATCTCTCTTACCTGGTAATAATACTCCTCATTATGATTCTTCTGATGATATAGTATTTCATCAATCATTAGTCTATAATCTTTGTCATCTTTAAAGCATCTATAAGCGGTGATCAACTCTAAATTATAATCAGAAACAATAGCTTTAATAGGTTTTAGCTGAAACAAAAGAGCTCCACCGCCTAGAAATGGTTCAAAATAGGTGCTATATGAATTGGGTATCAGTTTAAGTATCTCTTGAATAATTTGTGTTTTTCCACCAGCCCACTTAACAAATGGCTTAAGTGCAATTTTTGATATCTCTTGTTTTTTGCCTATTACATCATAATCAAATAGTTCTGTCATAGTAATATTTAATGCTTCACTTAGTTTAAATACAGTGTCTAATGTTGGATTAATCTGTCCGTTCTCGATTCTTGAAATCTGTTCTCTAACAATTCCAGTGGCTTGAGCCAACTTTGCTTGTGGCAAATTCTGCTTTTCACGCAAATATTTAATTCTTTCTCCAAATGTGTTTAATATCATTTTATCACCTACAATCATTATAACACGACTGTGCATTTTAATGCACAATATTATGCTATTTCAACAACTTTTTTTATTAATCATATTTCTTGATAACGAAAACCAAGTTCTTATTATTTTTTGCTTCATCATCTTAACTTTTTTGATATTAGTTTGGTCACTTTTAAGAATATTTTGTTGAAGCATATTGTTAACATAAACTGCAATTTCATCACAGTTTAAAACCTTTTGAAATTCTATTGATTCAACAATCACTCTTCGGTTTTCATGTATGATTGATTCAAGTTGATCTACCTTATCCAACCAATACAACAATTCACTATCTCCAGATGAACGTGAACCTGAAGATCCAATGCGATCGTATGACACACCTTTATATCCAATAAGTTTCATATTATAGAATTCCAGTTTTTCATGGAGTTCTTTTTCTTTTCTAATCGCTCTTCTCACATCATCAATCCACTTGTAAAAGGGTTCGTTTAATCCACGATTCGAATGACTCATTTGACATCTTCCTCCTGTGTTCAAATTGTTTTAAATTGTTTTGAAGTGAATCTCTCATAAATGCAAACTTATCCTCTATGGGTGGATTAGGATTCTTTGAGTATTTAACAACATAGTCCACAGCTGATAGAACGTCTTCAAATCCATAACCTCTGATGGTTTCTTCAAAGAGAATGTTATATTTGATGACATCGAGAGAGGTTTCATCGATGTATTTGTTTTTGATTAAAGAATTAGTAATAAAATGTAATTTAGGGAGGCCGTATGGCCCTTTATCTTCTTTATCCTCTTTATCATTTTTTCTTTCTTTTTTCTTTTCTTTTTCTTTTTGTGTACTTTTGTCTACATTAACTCGGTTATTGTCAGTATTAACTTGATTATTGCTAACATTAACGCCGTTTGTGTCTACATTAATCAGATTATTGTCGACAGTAATGTTTTTGTTTGTTTTATTGAAAATGCTTAATTCTAGCATCGTTTTTTCATCGAGTAACCAGTACTTATCAGCACCAGTGTTTTTTCGTCTTCGGGTAGATAGGATGAACTGTTTTTGAATCGATTTTGATGTGATCACATCGTCTTTTAATAGATCATTGTTGAAAAGACCAACCTTTCCACAGTACACAATCACCTCTTCAATATCCACTGGATTTGGAGCCCAGTTTGCACCGATGCTTTTCACCAGCGTCTTTGCTAATGATGAGATTGATTTTTCTAGAAAGTAGCCATTCGCATAAATCATCGCTAAAAGTCTGATATAGATAATCTCACCAAAATAACCGAAAGCAAGATTAAGGTCTTGAATCTTTTCATCTTCAAAAATGTTCACGTCCAGAGGAAAGTATTGTAAGCCTTGTTTGAATGGTCGTGCCATAAGTTTTCCCTTTCGTGAGTATAGTTAAAAACCGCCCATTTTGGGCAATTACTAAATGACACTTGAACGCCACTTCACGCCTACTTGATAACCACTTGAACACTACTTGGTGTATAGTTCACGTTTCTGTTCACAAGCATTATCGGTAAGTGTGAAGCAGCTAACCACGTGTCTTTACTTCATGTTTCGTTGAATGAATTCATCTAAGTGTTCTTGAGTGACTCGCCATTGGTTCCCAACCTTGAAAGCTTTGATTTTCTTGGACTTGATATACTTTAAAAGAGTCGGCCTTTTGACTTGTAGTATCTCTTGAAGCTCATTCACGCTATAGACATTCTCATTTTTCTTTCCGTTGTTTGTTTCCATCGTATTCTTTTAGTATCCTTTCGATGAATGTAATTCCGCCTTTATAGACGTATGTTTTAGTTGATTTGATAACTGTTCCACCCGATACCACTTTCGCTTCAACGACTCTGAAATATTTCTTATCACAGAAGTCTTGAAACGGTATGTTCTGCTCATCTAAAACATGGGTAGTTCTTAGAATCTTTAATAAGACATCTCTACCGATATTTTTGAAGCGTATCACTTCATGAACCATATCTAGATCCACACAACTTGTAGTTCCTAACAAGTTATCAATGGCTTTGATTTTTGGTGTATTCATTTTGAGTGTGGTTTCTAGGACGTTCGCTCTTACTTTCAATTCTTGAAACTCATCCAGGAACTCGATAATCTTATCCGGATTCTCAAAATCCTCTATCTGATAGATGCCATAACGGATGAGCTGAGGTAATACGGTACGATATAACCAATCTCCAATCACTTCTGCGTCTTTGCGCTTGGATTGGAAGAATATGGTAGATAGGTGGTCTGCGGTAACAAAGAACATATTTTGATGTGTTTTATCGTGGGGAACGCTCACAAGCTTAATACTGGTGTCGTTCAGTTTGGTCCGGACTTCTGATACGCTTTTAATCTCAAACATGCGACAGAGATCCTTCAGGTTGAAGCAAGGTTCGTCATCCACTATCGTGGCACGAACTTTGCCATAGGCATTGTGTTCAAACTCTCTAATCATAGGTTTTCCCTTCACTTTTTCTTTTTGGTAGTTTGGAATAGCGCTGTGCTTATCTGCCACTCAAGATGATTCTTAGCTTTGCTCAATCGGTGAGCATAAATCTTCGTGGTAGATATGTCTTTATGGCGCATTAATTGCTGTGCTGCATCTAAATCTCCACCCAAGTCCAGCGCTAAAGAAGCTGCTGTATGCCTAAGGCTATGGGCAGAATACTTGGGATCATCG
>PGXL01000024.1 GCA_002839095.1 Tenericutes bacterium HGW-Tenericutes-2
TGATTCGTTTGGTTCTGTGACTATTGTTGATATTAGTAGTGTTACTGCTTCAAGGATGGGAATAATTGTTAGATTAGGAGAATGGGTTAAAAAAGATATAGATAAAGACCGTTTTATCAATATTCCAACCACCGCTGAAGATGGAATATTCCATGTTTATCTCGTTGAAGGTGATGAACGTATTGGTTACTCTGTAGATGATCCGTCTGGACCTGATAAAAGCAACAAAGTGACTGGCGCTTATTTTAATGCAATGAGAACTATTAAATTCTCATTAACTTCAGCTGTTACTTCGGACAAAGTCAGTTTGTTAATTAATAATGCACCTGCATCAGCGACTGTTACAATGAACAATCAATCAGGAACAATGACCATTTCGTCAGATGTAGATTTATCAAACACTTACACGATAAACGTTGAATTCTCAGAAGGTGTAAAATCTTACGATGTCACTTTTGATGGTATTTATGATACCGAAGAGTTTGAAACTGCTTTTGGATATACCGGTAATGATCTTGGTGCTGTAGTTGGCGCTACATCAACGAATTTCAGAGTATGGGCTCCGATATCTTCATCAGTCGTACTTAAAATATACGATTCAGGCTCACCCGCTTACTTAATTCAAAAAGATTCTACCGCAACTGATACTCCTTCACAAACAATATCTATGACAAAAAGTGAAAAAGGAACTTGGGTTGCGTCTGTTGCGTCTATCAATGGAAATCTTCATGGAAAATATTATACTTATGAAGTGACTAACGGTATCAAAACCAATGAAGTCGTTGATCCATACGCGAAAAGCGTTGGCGTCAATGGTTTAAGGGGTATGGTTGTTGATTTCTCTCAAACGAATCCAACAGGATTTACTTATAACAAAAGACCAGATACCATGACAAATTACACCGATGCTATTATTTATGAAATTCATGTTCGTGATTTGACCAGTCATTCAAGTTGGCAAGTCGCTTCAGAATTTGAAAAATACCGTGGTAAATTCATGGGATTCACCGTAGAAGGCACTACTTATGAAGGCGTTTCAACTGGTATTGATCACATTAAAGAATTAGGTGTAACACACGTACAAATTCTTCCATTCTTCGATTATGGAAATGCAGTTGACGAATCTGGTTCTTCAACACAATTCAACTGGGGTTATATGCCTCTTAACTTCAACGCATTAGAAGGTCATTATTCTACGAATCCGTATGATGGAGCTGTAAGAATCAATGAATTCAAACAACTAATGATGACCATGGATAAAAATAATCTAAGAGTTGTCATGGATGTTGTTTATAATCATACCGGTCAAAGCGGAGACTCGAATTTCAATTTGATTCTTCCTGGGTATTATCACAGAATGAATCAAGATGGTTCCTTCTCAAATGGTTCAGGTACTGGTAATGAAACAGCTTCAGAACGTTTCATGATGCAAAAATTTATGGTGGATTCAACAGTCTTCTGGGCAAGCGAATATAATATCTCAGGATTCCGTTTTGACTTAATGGCTTTACACGATGTTGAAACAATGAATAAAATTGTCGCTGCTTTACATGAAATAGATGATACAATTCTTGTCTTTGGCGAACCATGGACGGGTGGAGGAACAACTCTTTCATCGAGTATTGCGGCAGATAAAGTAAACTTAGAAGATATGCCGGGCGTTGCCGCATTTAACGATGAAATTCGTGATGGTGTAAAAGGTTCTGTATTTAATGCATCTGAAGGCGGATTTATTCAAGGTAATATCAGTCTTCCAACCATTAACAAGTTAAAATATGGTATCGTTGGCGGTACTGAATTTGCAGGTATTGATAGTGCATACTTATCCTATACAAGATTCTGGGGAAATAATCCAAGTCAAGTGATTAACTATGTTAGTGCTCATGATAACAACACGCTTTACGATAAACTCATGATGTCAACGAACTATACTCAAAAAGAATATATTCCTAACATGATTAAACAAGCAAATGCTGTTGTTTTATTAGCGCAAGGAATTCCATTTATCCATGCCGGTGAAGAATTCATGCGTTCAAAACCATGTGCTACCGGTTATACCGATACATGCGATGCAGGGAAAAAATATGACCATAACTCGTATCAATCTCCTGATTCAGTCAATCAACTCCGATGGAATCTAAAAGCTGAAGAAGATAATTTAGCAGTTTTTGAATACTACAAAGATTTAATCGAATTCAGAAAGTCACAACCGATGTTAAGATTATCGACTGCTGAACAAGTTGAAGCCGTGCTTAATTTTGTGGAATTTACCGATCCTACTGTCATTGGTTATACTTTATCTAATTATGATGAAGAATTTACTCCTTATGATGAACTATTGATTATTCATAATACCGGTGATTTCGCTTCAGTTCCTCTTCCTGAAGGCGAAACATGGGCTTTAATTGGTAATCGCAACGGTATCGGTGAAGAAATTATCAAGACTTATGAAGGTGGCGCAAATATACCGTTATTAGAAAACGAAACGGTCATTCTCTACCGTGGACTGAATGAAGTTCCTATAGAAAAACCAACTGGTTGCGGATCTTGTCAAGAATTGAATGCAGCTATCTTAGGAATGAACGTATTAGTCATTGGCTTATTCTTCTTATTTAGAAAAAAAATCTAATTAAATCAAACAAAAAATCACCAGAAATTTGGTGATTTTTTTTCTTATACGTTTTTGTTACTGATTTCCTTAATTTTAGACCCTTTATAAATCGCAACTAATGCAATTAATGGGGTGGCAAACTGATAGATTACGACAGTAAATGCATTGATTTCCATGACTCCTAAAATCCCTACGATAAAACTGATGAGCGACGGAATTGTCATGGATGCAATAACAATCTTTAAGTTCTCTTTAAAATTCGTTACTTTTTGATATCTGATTCGAACGAATATGAAAATCGCACTTACAACCAGTATTAATACCAAATTTAGAAATGCGGTTATTGCCGTGTAATAAACGACGGAAACGAATATCGCATATGATGAAAATGCTTCATCAAGCATTGTAGCGAATTTTGAAACCGCATCCGCTTGTGTCGTCATTCTTAAGTCAGAAAATCTCACAACCGTTTTAATGTTTGAGTAACCAACTTCAAGTATTTGAATGCCATCAACGTCATAATAAACAATTCTATCGGTTTCGAATACTAACGAACGGTTATTGATATCATAGTCATCAAAAGGCATGAAGATGATATTGAGTTCTTCCCCATTTAAATTTGATGTTTGAAACGTTGAAATTACTTCATTTTCAAAATACATCCCTGATTTACTTATTTCTATATCTTCTGGTAACTCTGAAGGAAGCCAATCAGGATATTGTTGCCTAATACCCGCAGAAAAATTATATAAATCCCACCCACCGGTTTTAATGATTTGATAATTTAACGGAAAACTGATGATAAACACTAAAATCAAAAAATAGAAAATAAAATGTTTTAATGGATGATTTCGAAGTTTAAAAATATTTTTAAATTTAAAACTATTGGCAATAATCTTAAGCATCCGGTGCACCTTCTGTGACATCAATGATGATGGTTGATTTAGCTGGAATCTTGCTTACGCCGGTAAAATCCGTTGTATTGCTGAGATAAATGATGGTTCCATTAAACTCAATTTCTACTGATTCGGAAGTGCCAAAATTATGGATAATCAATAGTTTTTGATGATAATCCTCGTAATCATATTCACGATAAAATCCTTGAATTGATCCGGTATTATCTTCATATGGAACAAAACTATTTCCGTATTTCATCGCTATATTATCGTTTCTAACTTTTAAAATTGCTTTATATAAATTTAATAACGATTCATTATCTTCTAATTGTTCTTTAACGGTATACACATTGTCATTTTGTTCATTCACCGCAAATAATGTAGCGTGTCCAGAAGTTAACCAATCGGTTGTATAATCATCGCCCCAAAGAATTGGTAATCTTCGTGTCTCATCCCAAATATCTGGGCCATTGGCTTTATACCCATACATTCCAATTTCTTCACCATAATAAATAATAGGATTACCAGGTAATACAAGCAGCATCTCAGTAGCGAGTCTCATGGATGTTTGATCACCATAAGCTAAAGAAGCTAGTCGATCCATATCGTGATTGATTATAAAAGGCGTACTGATAAAGTTCGCATCAATTTCACGGTAACTCGAATATATGGTATTTAAATTCGAAACATACCCACGGTTGACGTTATTCATAAACGAACTGCGGATGCGAGCAGCAACAGGAAAATCAATCGGCGAATCAAGTCCCATAAAATACTCGCCTACAACTTGAAATAATGATTCTTCATAAATTTCACCAATGATAAAGATATCATCAGCGTATTCATCGATTTCATCGGTATAATCCCTTAAGAATAAGACGTTGTCAAAATAGTCATAAGACTCACCAATAAATTCATTCGTACCAAAGAAATGATGGGCAGCATCTAACCTAAAACCTTTGACACCTTTATCAATCCAAAACTTCGTGATATTGACAATCTCATTGACGACTTCATCATTAAACATATTTAAATCAGGCATTGTATGTGAAAAATATCCACAATATTTACCAATATCGGTGGTATGCCAAATATTTTGATTCCAGCTTCCAGTTAATTTTGAAGTGTCAGTGGTGCTGGGAATAAAATTATAATAATTTTGGTAAGTTGTATCACCCTCTAAAGCGGCTAAAAACCAAGGATGTTGATTGGAAGTATGATTAAATACCATATCAAGCATGATCCTCATGCCTAATTTATTGGCTTCTTGAACTAAATTTTCAAAATCTTCCATGGTTCCGTAATCTTCGTTGACATCATAATAATCTTCAACGTCATAACCATGATAACTAGAAGACGGATGGATTGGCATAAGCCATAATCCGGTGATCCCTAAATCATGAAGATAAGATAATTTATCGGTTATGCCTTTGAAATCACCGATACCATCTTCATCACTATCCGCAAAACTACGAACAAAAATCTCGTAGTATACTCCATTTTCAGGATTGACTGATTCCCAATCCATTTCTTTATTGCATGCAAATAATGTTAAAGAGGATATAAGTAAAACCGTTACGATAATAATCTTTTTAATCATAGCTACTGCCCTCCAAATGTTTTTTAACGCTTTGTGTTTGGGTTAAAACTGAGCCTTCTTTATCGCTGACATAGAGTGTCAAACAAATCACTTTCGTTTTAAACATAAAATCATGAATAACTCTACCGTCTTTGCGTGAAGAAGCAATGATGCCACATATCATCAAATAAAATCCGAATGTTCCTATCATTAAAAACCCTTTAACAATTTCTCTTAAAACCAAAATTATCAAATGAGGAGGTTCATTACTTTTAATATTAACAATTTTCATTTTTTGATTTCTTTTTCCAAAGGATTGACCTTTAGAGAAAAAATGCGGGATGATAAGCGACCCAAAATAAGATATTCCAGCCGCTATTGTAAGTTTAAGTTCGTTAGAAACAGCTTCAAATGCACCTATAAGTACAATCATTAATATGAACATTACTGTTGCCATAGAAATATCAATTGAAAACGCTCTGATTCGTCTTTCAAATGAATTCATCATTATCGCCTCGCTATCAAATTCTTGCATTTACATTATACTATAATTTTTCCATATCTTTTAAATAATATCTTCGTTTACAAAAAGATGAAAGCTATTTCACCTTTTCAATAATTGTAAATTCTTGTTTTAATGTTACAATGATTATGGGTCAATAGACTCAAAGGTAGGTATCTTATTTATGAATTTAGCTGCAATTAGACATGTCCCAAAAAGCAAAATGGCCTATGCTTTCAATCAATCAAAACTTCATATCTTTTTACAAACCGCAAAAAACGATGTCGATTATATCGAATTAATCATTGGTGATCCTTTTGAATGGCGATATGAAGATGGAAAATATGTATGGAGTGGTAACTTGTTTCCACTTGAAAAAATGGAAAAAGTGTATGAAACGGAGTTATTTGATCATTTCTTCATCGAATCAGGTACTTTGTCAACTCGTTCAAAATATGCTTTTTTATTACATTCAAAAGACAAAACTTACTTCTATGGGTGTCGCCATCTAAAAGAAGTTGATATTAAAAAAGATCTCAATTTTATTCATGACTTAGCGGGATATTTCAATTATCCTTATATCAATGAAGAAGATTTAATTGATTCTCCATCTTGGACAAAAGATACAGTATGGTATCAAATATTTTTAGACCGCTTTAATAAAAGCATAGATCAAAAGGAAGGATATCTTCCCTTCGGATCTATTACCGATAAAATAAAAAACAATATGTTTTTCGGTGGAGACTTAAAAGGCGTTATTGAAAAAATTCCTTATCTAGTGGACTTGGGAATTACAGGTATCTATTTCACACCGATATTTAAAGCTTATTCGGCACACAAATATGATACAGAAGATTATTTTACAATTGATCCAACCTTTGGTACAAATGATGATTTTAAAGCAATGGTCGATGCCTGTCATAAAGCCGGAATTAAAGTCATGCTTGACGCCGTATTCAATCATTGCGGATGGGATCATCCATATTTTCAGGATGTTATTAAAAATAAACGCGCTTCGAAATATTGGGATTGTTTTTATATTTTAGAAGATAATTTTATTGATTTTCCTCTTGATAAAAATGGTAGACCTGCCGTATATAACATAACCCCAAAATATAAAACTTTTGCGATGACACCGTTCATGCCAAAACTCAATACCTCTAATCCAATCATGGAGAAATATTTGCTTGATGTCGCCGCTTATTGGGTTAAAGAATATGATATTGATGGTTGGAGACTGGATGTTTCAAACGAAGTCAGTCATTCATTTTGGAGAAAGTTTAGACAAGTTGTTAGAGCAATCAAACCAGACTTATACATCATTGGAGAAAATTGGGACGATTCAACCCCTTGGCTACAAGGAGATCAATTTGATGCCGTAATGAATTATGAAATTAGTTATCCTTTATGGCAATTTATCTCGACTTATAAAAATAGTGATCCCATTGACGCCGAAATGTTTAAGTATCGGGTAAATAATCTCTTACTATCATATCCTAAAACTGTCGCTATCAACATGTTCAATCTTGTCTCGTCACA
>PGXL01000025.1 GCA_002839095.1 Tenericutes bacterium HGW-Tenericutes-2
CGTTAATTAATCAAATTCATGATATTGCAATCGCGACTTCTAATGATGCTTTTAATGAACTGATTGTGTATGCGAATGGATATGAGATCTGTCAAATGGCAAATAATGTGAACTGCATTATTAATCCATCAAATAATCAAACCGAATTAATCAGCAAACTCTATCAAGATATGCCCATTCATAAGACCTGCGACTTAGCATTTAAAGGTCAAGATATATTAGATTTAAAATTATTAACAGATGCAAGACTCATTGGTGATCTCATTGATGATATCACTTATCAAATTATTACCCACCAATTAGAAAATGAGTATTTTAAAATTAAAAAGTATGTGATTGATAAGTTGTCAATTCATGCTAGTTTAGGTGAAGAATAATGGACACAAGAAAATTTTATTGTTACTTAGATCATTTCGATGAATTAACCATCATCGTTCCATTAAAGAATTATCGTGATAATACCGTTTATACTTTGATTGGAAATGATGAGTTAATTGAATTAAAAATCATTCAAAAACATAATATTGGCACAGAAGTCAAACTCGTGTGCCAATTTGATGCTTATATTCATTTGGAAATGGATTATCATATCAAGAGCGATGAAGGAGAGACTTCTGAGCTCTATACGGGAAAAATTGTTAGAACTGATTTATTTGATAACATCTACCATTATAAGAAAAATGATTTAGGTTTTACATATACCAAAGAATCAACGAAGTTTAAAGTTTGGACGCCGGTCGCAAAAGTAGTGACTTTAGAGCTTGTATCACCAAAAGGTGTCGTAACAACGCAATCTATGATTTATCAAAATTTAGGTGTTTGGCGGTTAGTCATCGATCGAGATTTAGAAGGCTATCGCTACCGTTACCACGTTTATGTGAATGGCAAAACCCAAATTTTGACAGATCCCTATGGGATTGCATCAAATGCAAATGCAGAATATAATTACATCGTTGACTTAAGTAAAACTTATCAAATGAAACATAAGGCATCCTTTTCAGGTCATCCATCTGACGCAATTATTTATGAGCTCCATGTCCGTGATTTCACAATTGATTCAACCTTAAATTTCAAACATCCGGGTCAGTATTTAGGTTTAACAGAAAAAAACATCAAAACAAAATCTGGGTTACCAGCAGGAATTGATTATTTGAAATCTTTAGGCGTTACGCATGTTCAGCTTATGCCAGTTTTTGATTTTGATGGCATTGATGAACTACATCCTAATCAACTCTATAACTGGGGCTATAATCCAAGACAATATAATGTGCCTTCTGGGTGGTTTTCAACGGACCCTAATGATCCCTATGCTAGAATCAATGAACTTAAACAAATGATTGATACATTACATGAATATAATATTAATGTAGTGATGGATGTCGTTTATAATCATGTTTTTGACGCAGAAGTATTCCCCTTTGAAAAATTAGTGCCGGGATATGCTTATCACGTGGATAGAGAAGGAATTTATACCAATGTTTCTGGTTGTCACAATGATTTAGCAACGCACCGAAAAATGGTTCGAAAATTTATCATAGATTCGGTATTATATTGGACCAACGAATATAAAATTGATGGTTTCCGTTTCGATTTGATGGGACTCATCGATACCGAAACCATGAATGAATTAAGACAAGAACTTCATAATCTTGATGAACATTTATTGGTCTATGGTGAAGGTTGGAAAATGTATTCATCGAATACCGCAGACCGTATGGCACATATGGGCAATAAAACAGTCATTTATACCATCGGATTCTTTAACGATCGATTCCGCGAAACTGTTAAGGGGGCTACTTTCTTCCCTGAAATTAAAGGGTATGCAACAGGACGTTTAGAAGAAGCACCCATCGTCAAAGAAATGCTTTTAGGAAGTGCTCATAACCGGTTTATGTTTAAATATGCAACGCAATCGGTTAATTACGTTGAATGTCATGACAACCGTACATTCTTTGATAAATGTCTTCATATCACTGAAGATATATCGCTTATCAAGAAGCAACAAAAACTCGCCACTTCCATGGTTTTATTATCCCAAGGCGTTCCCTTCATTCACAGTGGCCAAGAATTTTATCGGACCAAACAAGACGATGAAAACTCTTATCGCTCTGGAGATGAAATTAACAAAATCGATTGGTCACTATATGACGAGAACTTTGATGACGTCAGTTATATTCAATCGATTATTGAATTAAGAAAAACTTCTGATAATTTCAAACTGAAGGCTTCTTCAGAACTTGATACATCCGCTGAAGTCATTGTATTACAATCGAAATCGATTTTGTATAAATTGACCGACGGTGACGAATTAATAATCCTTTTCAAACCTACGGAACTTAAAGAAACAATCATCATTCCCGAGGATTATCGTTTCTTCTTATCCTCAAGCAATCTATTTCAAGCGATCGATGCCCAAACCTATGAAATATCGGACATCGGAACGTATATCTTTAAAAAGTAAAGGGTGATATATATGGTCATAGAATTAGGCAAATCATATCAATTTTTTGGACGAATCGACCAAATGAATGGTTCAACGTATGATGATTTTCCAGTAAACGTTACCTGTGAAGACATGGATAAAGTCATTGTTCGCGTGACAAAGGGAACGCAGTTACTTGTCAATAAAATCTATTATATCGAAGCACTCGCCGCTGAATTTAAAGACAAAGTACATTTAAAAGCGTCAAAAGTCGAATTAATGAGTGCGATGAAAATATCCGATATCGAAAAAGAACGCTTGATGCGGGCTTTCTATGACTACGCTCCAATCTCATTACCTGAATTAAAACATGGAATTGAAAGTTATTTAAATCGACTTGAAAATGAAGCAATTAAGGCGATAACCTTTGATATTTTTACTCGCTATAGTGAAGATTTTTATCTCTATCCGGCAGCGACTAAATTTCATCATGCCTATATATCAGGTCTTGCATATCATACTTTAACGATGCTGAAATTATCCGATGGAATGATACAAGTTTATCCTTTCTTAAATCAAGATTTAATTATTGCAGGGATTGTCTTACATGATGTGACAAAAATACTCGAATTTGACACTTATGAAGGCAGCGAATATACTTTACAAGGAAAATTAGTTGGCCATATTACTTTAGGCGTCAATGAAATTGCATTAACGGCAGAAAGGCTTGGGTATGCAAACCTAGAAGAAATTATGCTTTTAGAGCACATTATTTTGTCTCATCATTACTATGGGAACTTTGGTTCGCCTAAAAAGCCCAATATCGCCGAAGCATTAATCATTCATTTTATCGATAACATTGATTCAAAAGTCGCTGTATTAGGCGAAGCGTTGGCAGAAGTTGATCAAGGCACATTTACAGAATCTTTAGGTGTACTCGATAAAGAACGTTATTATAAACATAAATTATCAAAGTAAAGAGATGCTATAGCATCTTTTTATTTTTTCTATTTGCTTGACACATTGTATTTTTCGTAGTTAAATTAATATAAGTAAACGCTTACCTATAGAAAGGGGACTCCACAATGAAAAAAATCATGATTTTAGTGAGCATGATGATTTTGACGCTTGTTTTAGTTGCTTGTACGGATATTACGACAACGATTACGACCTTATTATCGACGACTGATTCAACGACGACGTCAGCATCATCAACCACGACTACAACGACCACGACTACAACAACCACTTCCACGACCACAACAACGACCACAACGATTCCAGAGGATACTGCAATCGTTTTAAAAGATACCAAGAATTTTATTCTTGCAAGTGTTGGTGAAGAAGTGGATTTATCAGAATATGTTTATAAAGGTGATTTTGGTGAAATTCCTTTAGATGAAATAACATTCAATGTCATTCCAGCCAGTATTACTGTGACCAATGGTATCTTAGAAGCTTCTGAAAAAGGAATGTTTACCCTTCAATTTATCGTGGGTGAAACTTCCATACCAATTAACGTATTTACAAAACTCGCAGAAGAAACAGAGTATGTAATTTTCAGCGCTGATTATGCCGGTTTAGTTAATGGCACTTTACCTGAAGGGTACACCATCAATACAGGTACTGCTTATATCAGTGATGGAAAACTATTAGTCGATGGCAGAGCAACAACACCATCAAGAGTTTTGTTACCAAGTTATCTTAACGGGTTCAAGAATTATATCATTGAAACTGACTTTACTATCCTTTCTACGAACGAACCTACACGTTGGGCATCGGTCATGTTTCGTTTTGGTGCAACCGGTTATTTCCAAATGGCCATTAGACAAGGAGCAACCGCAACCAATGGTGTTGAATTTGCAAAATGGGTCAATAATGGATGGAATGTTCCGAAAACAACTAGTTTATCTGAAGCCATTTCGTCTTCATCCAATTATCGTTTAAAGATTGATTTAAAAGGTGATGTTGTTAAAGAATATATTAATGACACATTGATGATAACATATGATAATGCCAGTGATTTTACCAGTGGTGGTATTGGTTTTCAAGCCAGTGGGGCAATTTCAGTTTATAATAATATTTTAATCACCGTTCCTGAAGATTACATTGATAATTCATCCTTAGAATTTACAACAATCGCAGAACTTTATGAACCGGAAACCGGAATTCAAATTCCGCCGACTGCGATGCAGTTCGTTTATTCAAATAATGATATATTGGCAATGAACGAAGTTGTTCGTCCACAAGTTCTAGTCATGTCAATTGATAACAGTGTGAATATTGTCAATCCTAATTCAGGTATCAGAGTATCTAATATTTTGGACGCTTTAAAAGCAATAGATGGGAAAGTGATTCCAGCATTTTATATTAGAAACCGAGACGTCGCAGTTGAAGTTGCGACCATGTTAAAGAGTTATGGTATTCGTGATGTCTATTTAATTTCTAGAAATACTTTAGCTATTACTGATGCAAGAGAAGCCTATTCCATGCTCCGAGGTATTTTAGAAATTGAATATGATTCAGGTACTCCAGTTTTATCTGAAACGGATCTTCTTGGTATTCGTGATAGTGCCAATAATTGTGGTGCTTTAGGTGTCATGCTTCCAAAAGAATATGCCACAAAAGATAACGTTGAATATTTACAAACACGTCTCGTATCCGTCATCACCGATGCTTCAGATGGTGACGATGTTGATCAATTTAGAGGTGTTATGGCTGGTAGTAATGGCGTTATCGTCAATGATTTGACCTCCCTTTATGATTTTTATGGAAACTTCCCAGAAAATTCATTAATCCGGATGCCACTTGTCATTGGCCATCGCGGAATGTCTACGAAAGCCCCAGAAAATACGATAGAAGGCTCACTTCTCGCTTTAGAAGCAGGAGCTCATGTGATTGAACTTGATATCTATTTGACAACTGATAATGAAATAATTGTCATTCATGATTCAACCACAACAAGGACAACGAATGGAACATTAACCGTTGAAGAATCATCTCTTGAACAATTAAAAGCATTGACTGTACTCGATAATACAGGTAATTTTCCTAACTTAAAACTACCGACACTCGACGAGTATTTTGATACATTTAAAGATGAAGACGTCCAAATTTTTATCGAAATAAAGAGTGGAAAAGCTGAAATTATTCCTGCTTTAGCCAATTTAATAACTGAGTTTGATATAAGAGATCAAGTCACAGTTATTACCTTTAATACGACTCAAATTGCCAATATGAGAACATTAATTCCCAATATTTCCGTTGGATATCTCAATACTTCTCTATCAAATGTTGCGAATCTTAATGGCAGTGTCTTATCGATTCTAAATACGATAGTACCGATGAAGACGACATTTAATCCAAGTTCTAACACGATATCAGAAGATTTAGTAAAACAACTTAATTACCGTGGTATTACAACCTGGCCATGGACGATTAATGAAGTAGAAGCGCTCTATAGTTATTATGGTATGGGTGTTGGTGGTATAACAACGGACTATACTTGGAGAATGTCAAACGATTGGTTAAATTTTGAAATGAACGAATTTAATTTCACTGTTGATTTAGCGAATCCTCAAGCTTCGATTTCGTTAAGAGGTTATATTGAAACATTAAAAGGCATGACCTATGATTATATCCCTGAATTTATTTTGGTTGACGATGGTGGAACCGGTATTGAAGTGTCTTCAAATGCTATCGTTACGAATTTTGAATCAACGGGTACAGCAACGTTTATCGTTCGCTTCAAATCAACCTTCCCTAACGGTGCGCCTTATGCAATTTACGATGATTTAGTGACAATTAAGGTCATTGATAGTCGTTTAGCTTCTAATATCATTGATCAACCTGCCATACTGGCTTTAGCGGTGGCTCCAATCATTGTGACTCAAACCTCAATGATTTTTAATAAAAGAAAGCACTAAAAATTTTAAAGATTAAAAAAATATAAGGAGGAAAAGATGAAGAAGTTATTTGTTTTGGTTTTAAGCTTATTATTTGCATTTGCACTTGTCTCTTGTAC
>PGXL01000013.1 GCA_002839095.1 Tenericutes bacterium HGW-Tenericutes-2
CCACTTTTTTTGATCGATTTTTCATAGTCACTTATTGTCTTAATAAAGAGCGAATCATACTATTTTTGATAAGTCAATATGTTTAGTCACACCAGATTGCCCTGACCTTTAATGTAAGACTGTCTGTTATCTTGCATGACTTACACTTGAACATACTAAAAGTGATTTTTTAGATAGTCTAAACACTCTAAAGAGTTTTTTCAAGAATATCTGCTATACGTTTACTAGCTAAACCATCACCATATGGGTTACTTGCTTTTGACATTCTAGTGTATTCATCTTTATCATTAAGAAGTTGTTTGAAAGCTTCATATATGGTTTCTTCATTCGTTCCCACTAGTTTTAGTGTTCCAGCTGCAATTCCTTCTGGTCTTTCTGTTGTATCTCTCATAACTAGAACAGGTTTTCCTAAAGATGGGGCTTCTTCTTGTATACCACCGCTATCTGTAAGTATTAAAAATGATGCATTTAAAAAGTTATGGAAATCAACAACTTCAAGTGGATCAATTATTTTTATGCGATCATTATTTGCTAAAATGCTATTTGCAGTTTCTCTTACAACAGGATTCATATGAATAGGATAAATTGCTTTTATATCGCTATGTTCATTTACAATCCTTTTAATCGCATTAAACATGTGTTTCATTGGCTCTCCGAGATTCTCTCTTCTATGAGCAGTTATCATTATTAACCTTGATCCTGATGCCCAATCAAGCATTGGGTGTGTGTAATCATCTTTTACTGTCGTTTTTAATGCATCGATAGCAGTATTTCCAGTAACGTATATACTATCAGGATTTCTTGACTCATTTAGAAGATTTTGTTTTGCTGTTTCTGTTGGGGCAAAATTGAATTTTGAAATAATAGAAACTGCTTGTCTGTTAAACTCTTCAGGAAACGGTGAGTAGATATTATGAGTTCTTAATCCAGCCTCAACATGTCCAACAGGAATTTGCAAATAGAAACATGCTAAAGAAGTCACAAAAGTGGTGCTTGTATCACCGTGAACTAGAACAACATCCGGTTTTTCTAACTCTAAAACTTCCTTGATTTTGTTTAGAATATTAGTAGTAACATCAAACAATGTCTGTTTGTCTTTCATAATTGACAAATCATAATCAGGAATAACATTAAAAGTATTGAGCACTTGATCCAACATTTGTCTATGTTGTCCTGTTACACAAACTATGGTCCTTAACTGTTGTCGTGTCTTTAATTCATTAACTAATGGACACATTTTTATTGCTTCTGGTCTAGTACCAAACACTAGCATTACTTTTTTCATGAATTCTCCAATCTACAATTTATAAACTCTACCAGATTTTATTATATTTTGAGTGTCAAATACAATTTTACCTTCAAGCTTTGAAATGTTGCTCTTTATCTCATCGTGTTTAACCATAATAACTACCAAATCAACATCATTTAGGAAAGTATCAAAATCGAAATATTGATTTTTTGTAATTTTTTGTTTAACCCAGGGATCATATGCTTTTAGTGGTTCTGCTAAATGCTTCTCTTGACTTTCTAATAATTGGAGAGATGGACTTTCTCTATAGTCATCCACATTTTCTTTATATGTTAATCCATATAATCCAACTCTCGAGATATCCTTAAGACCATTGTCTTTCATAATTGACATTATTCTGGATAATACATATTCAGGCATCGATTCATTTATCTCCAGTGCTTCACCTATAACCTTTGTCAAAGATGGATAATCACCAACTAAAAACCAAGGATCGACTGGTATACAATGTCCACCAACACCTGGACCTGGATTCAGTATTTTTACTCTAGGATGCATATTACATATTTTAATAATTTCATAGACATCCATGTTGTCATATCTACAAATTTTTGCTAGCTCATTTGCAAATGCGATGTTTACAGCTCTGAATGTGTTTTCGACTACTTTCGTCATTTCAGCAGTTTTTATATCTGTAATGATAACTTCTCCATCTGTAATTTCCCTATAGATTTTGGCAACTCTTTCTCCTATTTCAGACGAATCTGCTCCAATTGTTCGTGAATTATGTGCTAATTCATACACCATATTTCCAGGAATAATTCGTTCAGGTGCATGAACTAAATGAACTTTCTTATTAAATTTTTCAACAAGTGGTCTTATGAAACTATCAGTTGTTCCTGGAGAAACAGTAGATTCAATAATAATAACTGCATCTACATTACAGACCTCTAAAGTCCTAGTTACTGCATTTATTACATATGAAGGATCGATTTTTTTACTAATTTTATCATATGGTGTCGGAACTGCAATTAGATATATATCTGCATGCTGATAATTCACACTGAACTGCACACCATTTTTTACTGCATCTATATATAATTCTTCTAATCCTTTTTCCTCAAAAGTTACACGACCAGAATTTAGCTGTTGCACCAAATTTACATTATAATCTGTTCCCACAACTTCAATACCTTTTGCTGAAAATGCAAGTGCTGTTGGTAAACCAATGTATCCCAAGCCAATAATGTTAATCATAATATCTCCTTTATATTTTAAATTTTTCTTTTTATAATAATTAATAAATAAAATAAATAATTATTTTTGGTATTGATATAAAAAATGTAACAAGCATAAAGATGCCTATAGTTCTCAAATTTGTCTTTAAAATAGAGATTTTTGCAATTCGTAAAAGATACGAATTTAAACCTAACACAATTAAAACTCCGGATAAAGAATAGACCAATACTGCAATATATGGATCATTGTATATAGTGTAGGTTAAAAGTAATGATGAAATTTTTGTTACAAAAAAAATTATGTTGAAGACTAAATTATATTTTTGCTTACTCACAACATTGAACAAATGTGTTAATGGAGATGAAACAAACGTCAATAAAAATAGTGGAGACAATAACTGAGCAAACTCACCTGCAGTCTCCCAATTACTTCCTAAAACTATTCTAAATAAATCATTTCCATATACCATGATTATGCAGAGTGGGATTGAACCAATTAATAATAAATACTTAAATGTTGATGAAACTAATGTATTAAATTTCTGCTCATTATTGCTTTTGTAATAATCTGTAGCATATTTAAAAAACACATTGCCTATTGCTGCACCAACTAAAGCTATTGGAATACTTACAATTCTAACTGTCATTGAATACTGTCCTGCAATTTCACTCGAATATAAAAAAGCAAACATAACTATTGGCAATTGAGATGATGCAGAGTTTAAGAATGTAGACAATATGTTAAATTTCGGATAAGCAATGTTTGTTTTTGCTTGTTGAATTAATAAACTGATGTCCCAATTATGTTCAATATAATTAGGTTGTTTTTTTAATATGAAATATAAATATATTAGTTGAACTAGATGGCTTAAAATGAAACTGTATATTAGACTCAATCCTGATGGTGAGATTAATCCTAATGACATAGCAAATAGACCATAAGAAATTCCATATAACATTTGACCTCTGGCCATTTTTTTGAATAGCTCTAGTTTATTCATATAAACATTAATAGTTATAACTAAACTATATATGATTATACTGAATAACAAAAGAAATAAAAAAAATAAATCTATATGATTGTTTTTAAATAATTCGGATTTCAAGAAAAACAAAGCAAGTAGAAAAATACCTATTGAAGAAGTAATTGTAAAAAAATTGCTTAAAATATAAGTGCCTTTAGATTGCCTGTGATCAGTTTCGTTCATTATTGCCATATCATATTTAAAGTTTGCAATGGCACCAATCATTATTGAAATAGCACTGAAAGTAGAAAAATATCCAAAAGCAACTGGAGAGTAGATTCTTGAAAGTATCGGAGAAATTATAATAGGTAATGCTTGTGCAAAAACTGCTCCACCTATTAAGACGACAATACTTCTTATAATTAGATTCTCTTTTAGAATTTTTTTAAGATTAAAGTTTTTCAGAGATGTCCACTTCCATTCTTCTATTTGAATCTATATCAAGATGTTTAATTACACGAGCAGGAACTCCAGCGATAACACAATTTCCTTGCTCAAAACTTTTAGTTACAATAGAACCCGCTCCAACAATTGTATTAATACCTAATGTAACTCCAGGTAATATTACTGAGTTCATTCCAATCCATGAATTATCACCGATTGTAATATCCTTTCCACAAACATGTTTTGCAGGATTATAGATATCGTGATTGGTAGTAATGATTCCAACATTCGGTGCAATATGAACATTTTTTCCAATTCTTATTTTCGCATCATGAGATTGATAATAAGTACCAAAGCTTTGGAAAATATTAATGCTATCAGGATGAAACTCTATATTTCTAAAGTTTGAAATGGTACAGTATTTGCTTACTGGCCAGGGAACTTTTCTGTTCTTTCCAATCAAGCGACTTGGTAATCCCTTAAATGCCCATAACCAACCCATTCTTTTTTCATAAAAGTATTTACCTTTCAAATGGCTTTTATCGTAAAAGATAGACATAAATGCACTTATTAACCACAAGAAAACTCTGGAATAAACTATTTTCTTCATATGCAATCACATGCGAATCCCTTTCAATTGTATTTTTAATTCTATGATTTCTTAACTATTATTTTTCCTATTGTTTTATTTAAAAGATAAACTAATCCTAATGACATAAGTGTTAGAGAAACAGCATTTAATATGCTTGCTAAATTGCCTATAATTATTGGGGAAGATAATCTTATTAGTATATAACTATAGATGTATTTAAGTTCAATTGAATATGTTTTCCTATATAGATTTTCAATAATTAATCCGAAAATTAAGAATAGAACAGATAATAATGGGGACAGAATAAATCCCATATATATATATCCATGTGCAGTTATAGGAAGCAAATGACCAGATTGCACATTACTTCCATATAGTCGCAAGTTGAAAATTTCACTTGTTGTCAACATTAGATCTTTTAATAGAAAGTTAAGCCCAATAATAGATCTACCAAAGTCATAGAATAGCCTACCAATTGGTTGTGATGAAACATCACTAATACCTAATCCATGAGCCACATTAAACGGACCTAACAAGTAAATCTGCATCGTTGATGCAATATTTTTAATATCGAAAGCAATTGACTCAATAGCATCAAAATAAGATGAATAAAGGAATACATAGGCATGCTTATATACTGTCATCCCTAAAAGTACACCTCCACCAACTATACCTGTTACCAATAGAATTTTGATTTTTTGTTTGGGAAACAACATTAGTAAAAGAGACATCACTGCAAACATGGTATATATTTGAGTCGATCTTCTCTCCCCTATAATTACTGATAAAATCAATGCAGATGCTGTCAATGCAATTGCAATATATGTAGTTCTTCCGTATTTATTATATAACTTTCTGGAACGATCAATAACTATAAGAAAGCTAAATGTAATTGCAGAAATAAATATTTGTCTAGTCAAAAGTTCGACTGTGCTTAATGATTCATCAACTCGGTCACTTGATGAGTTCAAAATAAAAAAGTTTATAAATAATCTTGAATCTTTATAGATCACAAATATTAACAGGGCGATTAGTATTATGATATAGTAAACAATTTTTCCGTGTAAAAAAGTTGGATATGGTATCTTTTGTTCTGATTTCATTCGTCTCTTACTAAAATATTCTACGAAAAAAGCCAGTAAAAAAGATGAAACAAAAAGTTCGTATCCCATAAGCAAAATAGATTTTACGATAAGGTTGCTATCTGGAGTGAGTAATTGACCAATGTATTTATCATCTGAGACTGAAAGAAAGAAAACCAATAAAACATACCTTAGAAAAGAGGAAACCCAGAATATAGTTGCAACAATTGATTTCTTTTTTAAAACCATATTCTGAAAAAAAAGAATATTACATAAAATAAAAATCAATGGTAAAATAGGAAGCCACTCATAGCCATCTTTATTATTGGGAAGAATTAAAGATACAATAAGAGTTAATATAGATGTAATATAAATGAATATGTTTAGTTTTCTCATCAAAAATCTCCTTATTAATCGTCAGTTACCAAAAAAGTCTTGAATTGATCTTGAAACTCAAGATTTTCTTCTTCTATTTTTTTACATAGCATTTCACAATTTTCAATATATTTTTGATAGTTTAGATTTCTGTACCAATCAAATATACAGTCGGATAAATTATCAATATTCCAATCGATAGATAGACCCACATCATATTTTTTGATTAGATCCTCCATATATGTGTTAGAATCAACTAGAATTGGAATTTGATAAGATATAGAATAATAAAACTTAATTGATATGGCGGTATCTAGTTCAATTTTTCCTGATCCATACAAATTATTTATGATATCTGTTTGCTCCAAAAAATTGAGAGTCTGGCTTTTGTCAAATCGCCCATGGAAATTCACATTTTTTATACCATTCTCTTCACAATATTTCTGAAGTTTATCACTACCTTGGCCAAAATATTGAATCACAAATCTTGCATCGTTACCTAAAAGATTTATTAATTTAATATCATTTTCGTAAAATCGAACATATCCTATAAAGCTAATTCTAATTGGTTTAAAATCATCTCTTTTTTCATTTCTTTTTTCTATGTTTTTAAGCAATGACGCATTCATGCTATTAACAAAAATATAGTTATGTCTAGGCAAAAATCTTTTGAAACCATTTGATGAAACGGTTGTGAAAAAAGAATTTTTAATTACTTTTTTCATTATTAAGTAAACTGGTAAAAATTTTTCCAGAGAATAATCACGAATGTTTAGAACAAACTTTTGCTTATATTTTTTTGATAAAAACGATGAAAATAAAATAGCAGTATAACTATTCCAAACGACTATATACTCATATTTATTATTAAGTATCAAATTGATTGCATATTTTTTAAAACCATAATATTTTCTTAATTTTTTCAGTTTTGTCCAATTGCTATCAATAACTATTCGATAAGGATATATTCTATTCGCATTATTATCTTCGAATTGACCATATTTATCTATATGAATGATGTCATATTCTATGTTATTGATCTCTAAAAAATCTGTATATAAACTAATCAGAGTCATGTGGATCAAATTAACTGTACTTAAAATACATATTTTAGGCAAATTTTCTCACCTCAAACTTTCTATTATATCAATACTGTTTTTCGTATCAATACAATTAATCAAAGTAAATATACTTGCATATGCTAAAGATTTACTCACTACTCCAGACAACTCTTTTTACATAGTCGTGATAGCTGATTAAAATTTTTAGGATTTTTTCAGAAACATTAGGAACCATGTAATCATTCACTGACATTAGTGTATTTTTTTGCATGGTTTCAAGTATCTTAAGAGCTTGAAGAATTCGTTCTTTTTTTAAACCGACCATCATCACAGCAGCTTCTTCCATTGCTTCAGGTCTTTCATGAGTTTCTCTTATATTCAAAGCTACAAAATTTAATATTGATGATTCTTCACTTATTGTTCCTGAATCACTTAAAACACATTTTGATTCAATTTGAAGCTTATTATATTCGATGAATCCAAGTGGTCTTAGTATTTGAATGAGCGGATTAAATTTTATTTCTTTAGATTCTATCATCTTTCGTGTTCTAGGGTGTGTTGAAAAAATTATTGGTAGTTGATAAATTTCTGCAATAGTATTTAAAGTTTCAACGAGATCAAAGAAATTATCAGAATTAATGTTCTCTTCTCTATGTGCTGATACTAAAAAATATTTTCCTGATTCTAATCCTAATCTTAGTAACACATTAGAGTTATCAATTTCAGTCTTTTTATTCATTAATACTTCATACATTGGACTACCTGTTTTAATTATTCGATCTGCTGGGAATCCCTCTTTTAACAGGTATTCTCTTGCAATACTACTATAAGGTAGATTTATATCAGAAATGTGGTCTACAATCTTTCTATTGGTTTCTTCGGGTACTCGTTGATCAAAGCATCTATTGCCAGCTTCCATATGGAATATTGGTATATGGCGGCGTTTAGCTGCGATTGCAGTTAAACAGCTATTGGTATCACCTAATACCAAAAAGGCATCTGGTTTCACTTCTTCTAGAATTGGATCAATCTTTATCAAGATGTTACCAATCGTTTCAATCGCTGTCCCAGTTGCTGCATTCAGGAAGTAATCTGGTTTTTTTAAATTGAAATCTTTAAAGAACACTTCATTTAACTCATAATCATAGTTTTGTCCAGTATGAACTAACACATGTTCAATGGCTTCAGAGTTATTCAGTCTGTGAATAACTGCTGAAAGCCTAATGATTTCTGGTCTAGTTCCTACTACAGTCATAACTTTTAGTCTCTTCATCATTATACCTCCACGAAAATTGTATCTGGTCTTTCAGGATCAAATGTTTCATTCGCCCACATTACTGTGACCATGTCTGTATCACCTAGGTTTTCAATATTATGCGTATACCCTGGCGGGATATCCACTACTTGTAGCTTATCACCACTGACGTGATATTCAATGATATTTTGGTCATCTATCTTTCTAAAACGAATGACACCAATTCCACTCACCACTAAAAACTTCTCGTTTTTAGTATGATGCCAGTGATTGCCTTTGACAATTCCTGGTTTGGATATGTTAATTGATACTTGTCCTCTATCAGGAGTCTTAAGAAATTCAGTGAATGAACCTCGATAATCAACATTCATTTTTAAGTCATAACTAAACTGGTCAATAGGTAGATAGCTTAAGTAATTGGCGTATAATTTTTTGGTAAAAAGATCTTGGGTATTTGGAATGAAACGGTTGTTTCTGCTCTCTTTAAATGAGTATAACAAATCAACAATCTCACCTAATTTAACAGTATAGACTGGTTCAACATAACAAAACTCATCTATTCTATTTTCATGGTTTTTTAAAGCGTTAATGAGCTCTTTGACTAAGTCGTCAATGTAGATTAAGTTCATGACAACATTTCGATCATTAATTGCAATCGGTAAATCATTGGCGATATTATATGAGAAGGTTGCTACAGCGCTGTTATAATTAGGTCTGCACCATTTTCCAAAGACATTTGGAAAACGGTAGACGAACACTTTCGCATGTGTTTCTTTATTGTATCTGAGTAATAAATCCTCACCAGCTTTTTTACTGATACCGTATGGGTTATCTAGTAATGCTTGAATTGATGAAGCAAGCATTATGGGAGATTTGTTTTCAAATCTTTTAAGATTGTCTATAAGAACTGAAGTAAAACCGAAGTTGCCCTCTAGAAACTCTTTTTGGTCTTTTGGCCTATTGACTCCTGCTAAATGAAATACAAATTCACAATCCTTAGAATAGTTTTCTAATTCTTCGAGTGTTGAATCCATATCATATTCATAGATATCAGAATACTTTTGATTTTTTAGTTCAGTAATTAAGTTTTTACCGATAAAGCCTTTAGCACCTGTAACTAGTATTTTCATAATATACCTACCTTATTTAAATAAGTCTAGTTTGAGCAATAGCTGTTTCATACCTTCAACATCCAGTCTTGTTGTATTATGTGAATGGTATGAATCCGCTAAAACAAGTTCTTTACTACCCTTTTCAATGAATTTATCGTAATTTAAATTTCTATTATCTGCTGGTATTTTGAAGAATCCACCTAAATCAATAGATTTGTTCATTTCCTCTTGTGTTACTAAAACCTCATACAATTTTTCTCCGTGTCTTGTCCCAATGTAGACTGGTGCAATAGGACAGTTTGTTAAATCGAGTATCGCTTTTGCGAGAACATCAATGGTTGCTGCAGGAGCTTTTTGAACAAATAAGTCCCCTTGATCGCCATGTTCAAATGCATATAAAACCAAATCAACTGCGTTTTCTAATGTCATCATAAATCGAGTCATTTCAGGATTTGTAATTGTGATTGGTTTTTTTGAGTGAATTTGATCTAAGAATAGTGGGATAACTGAACCCCTTGAAGCCATAACATTTCCATAACGGGTTAAGCATAAGACAGTATCATTTATTCGTAATTGTCTTGATCTTGCTATGACATTTTTTTCCATAATTGCTTTGCTCATGCCCATCGCATTGATAGGATAAGCTGCTTTATCTGTCGATAGAAAAATTGCCTTTTTTATGCCATTTTTTACACAAGCACTAATGACATTGTCACTGCCTAATATATTAGTTTTTACTGCTTCCATTGGGTAGAATTCACATGAAGGGACTTGCTTCAAAGCTGCAGCATGGAAAACATAATCTACGCCAATAAATGCTCCTTCAATTGAACTATAATCTCTAACGTCTCCTATGTAGTATTTCAACTTGTCATTATTATAGAATTTACGCATATCTTCTTGTTTTTTTTCATCTCTGGATAATATTCGTATTTCTTTGACAGACAAATCCAAAAATCGTCTAACTACAGCATTACCAAAAGAACCTGTCCCTCCAGTTATTAATAAAACACTATTTGATAGGTTTTCCATATCGTTATCTCCTTAGGTCTTCAAATATACGTATATATTTTTCAATTTGAATATCAGGTGAAAAGTTTTCAACAGCAAAATTTCTTGTGTTGCCTTTAAATTGTTGAACCAACAACCTATTATTATAGAGTAATTCAATTGACTTGATGAAGCTATCTGAATCATCAGCACTTGTAAAAACACCAAGTTTATAATTAATAATTATTTCTTCTAGTTCTGTGTTATTGTCAAATGATGCCAGTATTGGACATCCTGTTGATAGTATCGACATCGTTTTGCTTGGTAATGAAGTTTGCCCAAAACCCTTCTTGCAAGTTACTAAGCCCACATCTGCCATAGAGTATACAAGATTGGCATTTTCATAAGGTTCTGCTGGAAATATTAAAATATTAGCCATTTTTTTTTCTAGCACCAAACTACTAAATTCATTTACTTTGTTTCCAAATCCAAATATCAAAAACAAGACATTATCTAAGTGCTTAGACTTTTCAGCAGATTCAATTATCAAATCAATATTCTGTGCTTCACCTAAGCTTCCGGCATAAAGAAATATGAATTTACTCTTATCTATTGAATACTTATTGAATAGAGGGTTTTCTATTCTACTAATATATGTAAAATGGTTTATATCAACCCAATTTGAAATAACATGAATCTTGCTTTTATTATTAATTCTATTTCTTAGATTTTTTTCCATATCTGTAGAGATAAGAATCAACTTATCGTTATACCTATAAGTCTTTTTTTCTATGTATTTACTTAATTTGAAAATTATACTATTTTTGGAAGTCAATCCGGAATGCAATAACGAATCAGGAAATACATCTTGAATGTTATAAACAGACTTTATGCGCTTTAATTTAGACAATAAACCAATAAGTATCCCTTGAGTGGGAGGAGTGCTCATTGAAAATAGTACATCAGTTTTACTAAAGAGACCGATAAAAAAATATATAAAATTCATCAAGAGATATCTTAGTGCTCTTAATATTTTGTTATTATGTTCTTTTGGAAGCCAAATTCTTTTAATAATTAATTTGCCTTCAAATAATACTTCTTTGTGTTTTGATTTTGAATTTATTGAATTAACATTTCTGGTTGGTTTAGGGGTTATAAACTTTACATTGTATCCATTTGATACCAGATGTTCATTAAGACTAGTCATAAGATAGGTGCTTGCGACTTGCTCAGGAAAATAATATGCTGATAATATAAGGATTCTCATTTATCTCTCCAAACATGAAAAACGGAAGAAACATCAGAAATTCTAAACTCACTATTACAATAGAAATTAATAGCTTTATAATTGTGAGACTGTGTATAAACTGTAATAGATTCTATGCTTTCCTTCTGGGCAGTATAAAAGAGGCAATTTAGTAAATTTTTCCCGATACCTTTTCCTCTGCTTTTCTCATCAACTGCAATTAAATCGATATTGATATTGCTATCATTATAAGTATAAACTAGAAAACCTTCATATCTATCGTGATAAATTATATTATTATTCTCTTTGATTGAATTTAGCAACCATTTTTCATAAAGATTGGATGCTTGTTCATTAGAAATATTTAAATCCCGATAGAATCTACCTTCTGTGAACGCGTTACCAGAAATAGTAATAAGTTTAGAAAGATTTTTGTCTAGATCATGATGAACTGTTGAATTAAATCTTTGCACATTTTCAAATTTATATAACTTGTGTGAATCTATTTTTTTCACTAGTTTGCAGGGCATATCCGCAAGAAATGAATTTTTTAGCTTGCTGATGAGAAATATGTTTTTTGCATTAGTGCTCATATGAATGGATGTGAACTTATTTAAGTCACATTTTGCATCAATATCAGATAGTACTAAACTATTAATTTCATTTAAAACTAAAATTTTCCCACAATTAAAGCCAAAATAATCAGTATCCCACAAAAGTCTCTCATATCTGAAAGTATCAGTATCAATCATTTCTATATACCGATTCCTTTTTCAATACTCTATAAATCGTTCTAAAAAATATTTTTATATCCATAAGTATATTTATATTTTTAGCATAGAATAACTCGTACTGATTTTTTTTCTCAAGTGGTAGTGTATTACGGAAATATGCTTGTGTATAACCTGAAATACCGGGTTTGATACTATATTTTTCTCTAGTCTTAACATCTAATTTTTCATACCATTCAATAGGATCTGGTCTTGGACCTAGAACACTCATTTTGAAAAACAATACATTAATGAATTGAGGTAACTCATCTATGCTAGTAGTTCTTATAAATTTCCCGATCTTTGTTAATCGATCATCATTAACAGAACTATATGTTGTGCCATCTAGATTTCTTAAATCTACAGAATTCACCTTCATGCTTCTTAATTTATACATTTTAAAAGGTTTCCCATTTTTACCTAACCTAAGTGAAGTATAAAAGATACTTCCTCCATCTTCAAGTTTTATAAGAATTCCAAAAATAATCAATATTATTATTAAAAACGGTAAGATCAATAGTGTAAATACAAAATCGAACAATGGTTTTATAATGTTTACATACATGTTTTTATCCTCTTTTTGTTTTTCTTATTGTCATGAATGACTCAGCATATTCCATAAAAACTTGATTTCCTGTATAAGTGGATAGGTTTTTTAATGACCTAAGAGATCTTGGATGGGGATATGCTTTTAGTTCACTTATATATTCAGCAAAAGCATTTAGCTTTACTTCAATAGTTGAAGAAATATCAATCCAAGTATCAGGATTAAATAATCTAGGATACCCCCATTCACTGCTTCCAACAGTATAATAAGCATAAATTTCCTCAATGTAGGTTTCAATCGGTCTAAGTGCAACTAAAGAAGCTTCAAACACAATTTTATGATCGCGATTTATATCTCCACCGTACTGTAAATATATGATGTTTGGTTTCAACTCACGAACAACTTTTTCAATTGGGGTAATAATGTCAACCAATGAAAATGTATCTAATCTTTGATCAGGAAATCTAAGATGAAAGTTTTTTTTCACACCTAAAATATCTCCAGATTTTTTAATGTAAACTGATTGGTCAATGTTTTGACCCTGATACCTTAGGGACTCACCCTCGCAAACAATCAATGTATATACTTCATCTCCGCTAAGTGCATGCTTTGCAATGGTACCACCACATCCAAGTAGTTCATCATCTGGATGTGCAGCAATAACTAATATCTTATTCATCATTTACCTCTTTCGAACGGTCTTGCAGGATTCCCGATTACAGTTACACCATTTGCTACACTCTTCGTTACAACTGCTCCCATTCCTACAGTTACATTGTCACCTATGGTAATTTGATCACGGATGCAGCTTGTTGAAATCCAACAGTTTTTCCCGATAGTGACACTTCCATAAATATAAGTACCTGGAATAATTATTGTGTTTGATCCTATATTACAGTTGTGAGCTATATGAACGAGGTTATCGATTTTAACATAATCATCGATTATCGTATCATCGATTGCACCTCGTGCTATACATACATTGGCACCTATGCTGACATGGTTTCCTATTCTAACTCCACCAAAATGAGGTGCATGTTGCAAATTCCCATTTTCATCCTTTAAATATGCGAATCCATCTTCACCTATAATTGTTCCTGATTGGATTTTTGTAAATTCTCCAATAGTTACATTACCTAGAATAGTCACATTATTACCAATTACTGTGTTTCGTCCTATTTTTACGTTTGGTCCAATATATGAGTAGTCACCAACTGTGACATTAACTCCTAAATTTCCCAAATCACTTATTCTAGCATTGTTTGATATGCCATGTAAATCATATTCTGATTTAAAGAATACTTCGAGTATATGAAAGAAAACTTTTTTGGGGTCATCAACTAAAATAACAGTTTTATATGTAAGGCTTTCAATATTTAGGTCTTTACAACCGATCAAAAGTTGATATGATTTTTTTTCGATATTTTCAAAGGAATTATCATTTCTTGCCCAGGTAATAGTGTCAGACTTATAATTTTTTAAACTAGAAAATCCGATGAATTCGACATCCTTGTTTCCGATTAATACGTAGTTAACCGACTCTTTTATTAATAGTTTTTCTATATCATTAGTATTCATTTCTTTCTATTCACCCTTTCTGTATTGATTGAGAAGATCACATATATACTCTACGTCTATTTTAGATAATAAAGTATGCAAAGGTAGAGTGATTTCATTTTTATATTTTTCGTGTGCATTTGGATAATTTTCAATTTTGAAACCCAAGTTTTTATAAGCAGTAAATAATGGTAGTGGTTTATAATGAACATTAGTAGATACACCATTATCTGCTAAATATTGAATCATTTTGTTTCTTTCGTTTTCTGAGTATCCAACAAGGTTTAACAATAGCAAATGTCCAGAGCTTCTAAACGAATCATCTACATGGTGCAATAAATCGAATTTTTTAGCATCCAATAAATCATTATATATTTTTATAAGTTCAAAACGTTTACTTAATAAACCATCATATCTTTTGAGTTGCACTAAACCTACTGATGCCAAAATATCTGTCATATTACATTTGAATGCTGGATATATGATGTCATATTCCCATGCACCTTTTTGCATTTTAGAAAGAGCATCCTTGGATTGTCCATGTAAGCTTAAAAGCATGTATTCTTTGTACATCTCTTCATCTGTCATACCAAATGTTTTTGTCCAAGTAATGGCTCCACCTTCGGCTGTAGTTAAATTCTTAACCGCGTGAAATGAAAAACAAGTAATATCTGCGACTTGTCCTGCATTCATTCCATTCCTATTGGCTCCGAATGAATGAGCAGCATCTGAAAGTATAGTGACTCTACCTATGGTTTCTTGTCTTAAGTTGTTTGGTCTGAATAAATGCTTCTTATTTTCGACAGCTTTAAATATACGATCATAATCACACATTACACCAGCAATATCGACTGGGATAATGACTTTAGTCTTTTCAGTGATTGCTTCTTCCATCTTTTCATAATCCATTTCAAATGAACCAGGAGCTGTGTCGATCATTATGATTTTGGCACCAACGTGATGAATGACTGCAGCCGAAGCTGAATATGTGTATGCAGAAGTAATAACTTCATCTCCAGGACCGACACCAAGTACATGTAAGGATAATTCCATAGCTGCTGTTGCAGAGTTTAAACAAACAGATTTTTTTACACCCACATACTCAGCGATTCTTTTTTCAAACTCTTTGGTTCTTGGTCCTGTTGTTATCCAGCCAGAACGCAATGCATTTGCAACCTCTACGATTTCTTCCTCGGTAATATCTGGTGGGGAAAATGAAATATTTCTAATCTTTGACATTTAATTAATCCTCTCTCTCATACATCAAAAAAATTAAAGACTTTAGTTAAACTATAATTTTGCTCTTGAAGATTTTTTAACATTTTATTATTATTTATGTAACTGGAAATCAAAATTCCATCATGAACATAATCAATAATCTGATTTCGATTAATGATCATTTTATTATTCAATGCATTTCCTTGCTTATTAGGATCATCATCAATTATAGCAAGAACATTAATCTTAGAGTTAACTCTAGTTTCTATAGAATGTAGAAGTATTTGTGCTACTTCTCCAGCACCATATAATAGTATATTTTGAAATTTCTTGTTTTCAATTTGAACAAGAAAACTCTCAATATTTTCTTTTGCAGAATTGTATAAATGTTGTGATGCATTTAAATATCCAATATTTAGAACCTTTCTTCTTTCAGTCCCCTTCTTAGTGACAAAATACTCTACTGTTTTCGTAGAGTGTTTTTTTCTTTTAACTAATCCTTTATTTTCATACTCACTAATGTGATCATTTATCATTGAGACTGCTATCCCTATAGCTTTGCTCATTTCTCTTTGAGTAATATTAGGATTTTTTTCAATCATGTCTAATATCATATACTCTTTGTATAATACAGTTGGTTTAAAGAATTGATTATCACTCAAGTTTATTCACCATCCATTGTTCGATTATTGAATAATTTTATTCTACATCATTTATATATCAATTACAAGGCAAATCACGTAATTTGTTTGTAAAACGAACATACTTTTTATATTACCAGTTCAAAATGCACTATTTTCAAAAAAACGGGCTTCCGTTTTTTGTTTGCCCTCCCGTACGGTACCCAAGCTTGTGCTTCTTATTCGAATGGGGGGGGGGTTAAAATAAATAAAATCATAGAACTTTTCTAGAGTGAATTATTCTATAATTTCTTCTGATAATGCAAATTCTTCATAACCTCTCAAAAAATTATTAAGCTTATAAATAGATCGTCAACTAGTAAGTATTAATATTTTCCTATCTAGATTAACTGAAATTGTTTACCAGTTGAACTTTTTCAGACTTCGATTTATATCTAATGATACAGAAATTGATCTCATAGATTCCATAGACTTTTTAACATTCTATTCAAGACTATGCATAAACTATCATTATCGCTGCAACCACTTACACTCTCTATACATTCACTCACACTCACAATGATTAGTATTTATAACATTCTTTTACTGTCGAGTTCTTCCATAATCTCTTTGACTGATCTATTATCTATTGGTCTCGTCGTTATCATTTGTAGGTTCTTTTTAATCGCTGCTTCAAAGTAGCGATATTTGTCATCCACTTCGGTTATAAGTTTTTTATAATACTTTGCTAAGTACCTGGTCGCTTCTTGAACAAGACGATACCCATACTCATCTATCAACCTTTCAAAGAGCTCATTAAACTTATAGATATCTACTGAATGACTACTGATATATTCTTCTTCAATGATAGCTATTGTTAAGTGATGTTTCTGCGGTGCTTTCTCTTCGATATCAACCATTCTTTGTTCCTTGCGCTGCTGTTTCTTTGTTAGCTTGGGTTCATTACCCTCTTTAGGTTTATCATCTCGTACAAGCTCTTTAACGATGGAATCGATTAACCAATAAGGATAATCTTCTGCTTGCTTCCGTTTCTTTGCAGCTATTTCAAACATCTCTTGAATCTCTATCGAAGTGAAGACATGTTCTTCATAAAGCTTCTGATCAAAGAGATCGATTGAAACCATATAATTTATCATTTCTTGAAGCTTATCTTTTCCACTAATGAATTTAGCAGGAATGTATTTTAATACTAAATATGCTGCAGTTGTTAGATCATAATTCACAAAATAGCCTTTTGAATAGATATGCGAGAGTAGGACCATATAGGTCATGTAACCTAATGGTCCATACTTATGCACAAGATTTGAGATTCTTGGTTCCGTAAAGTGATCGACATCAACACTAAAGAACTCGATGCCTTTAATCTTTGCTGGCATCTTAACCTACTCGCTTTTCTAGGACTTGAATATAGTTCTTGATCTGTTGCTCTGTGAAACGCCATTTATTACCTAGCTTAATTCCTTTTAAATGACCTTCACTTAAGTGCTTATATACGGTTCTAGGTCTAATCTTTAAAAAGTTTGCAATGTCTTCTAGCGTGTAAAATCTCATTGAATGATCTTCTAATATCATATGTTGTTCTTCTCCTCTTTATTGGTTTCAAATAATTGATTGGTAATGCGCTCTACAGTATCATCTTTAAGTCTATTTAAATGATGTGCATAGATTAATGTGGTTTCGATGTTTGCATGCCTTAGAAGCTGTTGTGTCGCTTCTAATGTATTACCACTTTTAAGTGATAAGGTTGCACAGGTATGTCTTAAGGAATGCACAGAGATTCTTCTATTGCTACCAAGGCAGTCATCAATGAGTTTTTTCATGGAGTGTCTGACAGTATCGACTTTTATGGGTTCTAAATTAATTGAAAAGTTATGTGACACAAACAAATATTTATTATCATCTGCTCTCCAATATAAATAATCCTTAATTGCTTGATGAACAGGAACGGATAGCTTAACAAAGTTGTCTTTCCCATCTTTACCTTTACCTTGAATATATAAGACTTTAAAATCATTGATCGTATCAATATCAGATATCTTAGCTCTAGCAATTTCAATCGTTCTAAGTCCTGTAGTCAGCATTAAGAGTAATATTGCATAATTTCTAAAGTCTGAAAGTGATATCACATCAGATACAACCGGTTTACTATAACTCATCAGCATCTTTGCTTGTTCTAAACTTAATGCTTCTTTACGATATCTCTTTTCTATCTTCGCTCCCTTAATTCCTTCAGCAACATCCTTCTTATAAACATCTTCTTCGAATCCATAACCTAGTCCGTTATGGATTCTGATCCACTTATAGAAGTTCTTAAGAACAACCATTTGTTTTTGAATCGTTGTTGCTTGTAATCCATCCTTCCACATCGAATCACGATACCCAATGATATCTGAACGTTTGGCATAACGGATATTATGTCTTTTCAGATAGTTAATATAACGGTCTATTAAAAGACCATAATCTTTAATACTCTTATGCTTCAAATCCAGATTCTCTAAGTAAGTATCTTTGATTTCTTCAAGTGGATGGTATTTAATCATTTAATCTAATCTTTCCCTTCTTTAATAAGTATTGGTATTCATACCTATAGAGATCTTCTAATGTAATTCCATAAGCTCTAGCTAGTCTTGCCATCATCATAAAGGATGCTTGATCTCCTTGATGACCATTTTCAATATTTAGGATGTAGTTATAGCTCACTTCACTTAAGCTTGCCATTTCTTCAAGACTTAAATCTCTGGATTCTCTTAAAGTCTTTAAATAGATTCTTTTCATGGTGCATATACCAAGCGCGCACGCGCCTTTATCAAATTTATCAATTTATCTTTTTTTCTTTCCTTTCTCTATAACTATCCTTTAGTCATTTAATACAAACAATCGTTTATAAAATCTTGATTTCATGAAATGCAAAAAAGTTGATTCTCATCAACTAGCTTTCAAGTATATAGGACTTTTCTATGCCATCTCAAACCTATCGTTATCTATATCTAGACATAGATAAACACATTTTCGAACACGGTATTTAAGACGTCATTCATAGACAAGACCTTATTGTTTTGGTGAAGAACAAGGGCGGTAGAAGACATCTGTACTGTTTTTAAAATGGATAAGTAGGTAATAGGGATTCTCCTCTACTCTACTAACTAGCCAATGAATTTGTTGGCCTACTCCAATTCTATCATTTAAGGTTATGTGCCTTATTTTTACTTAAAATATCGTATAAAATGACAAAAAATTAGAAAAACAAGTTCAAAAAATACCTTCATAATTAGCCATATTTACAATCAAATTTTGCAATTCATTCAACTTGACACATACTTGACACTATGTTGATGATGTTTTATTTCCGAATAACTATCAAATCCACGAAAACTCTAAAAATTATGGAATATATTGTAATAAATTATGCTTTGAGCATGATTGACAAATTGAAATGTATAAGAAATTCCCTTCGCGTGATACAATACTCTCTGACTGATAAAATAAGTAAAGGAACTTCACCATGCAAACCGATAAAAGATTTATTCCACTTGGAAAGAAATTAAGAGATCGTCTAAACCTATCTAGAGAAGACGTAATTGAGGAATTATTAAAATATGGTACAGAGATCAGTACCTACACATTAAGAAATTATGAAACAGGTACTCAAGATATGCCACTTACGATCATGCATCATCTATGCCATATCTATGATTGCACCATCAATCAATTTCTAGCAGAACGTAATCAACAAGATGATCGTTTTAAGAAAGCTGACTATGTAACTTATGATTTAACAAAGAATTACAAGCTTACCGTCAATAAGCATCAAGAAAAAGCATATGACATCAAATCGAATATCAAAGATGATCAAGAGATCTACGCACATGCGATATTAGGTTATGATTGCCCAAATACCTTATTACCTGAAGGATCAAGACTGATCTATCAAGCAAGTGATAAATATCAGATTAAACTAAAACAAACGTATGATTACTATATTATCTCAAAGACAGAAGTTATCAACGGCAAATCATACGAAAAAACATACGTAACCAAAGCCAAAGAAATCGAGGATTCAACAAGACCTAAACTTGTTCAATTCTTCTTTGATGGTAAAGTGGAACATATCTCATCCACTGCATTTCTTAAAATGGTTGAAGGTTTAGTTGTTAAAATCATCATTGATATTAAAAAGTAATGAAAATGCATAAATACCCACAACTGTTGGTTGTAAGCGAATATTAAATTCGTTATACTGATAGCGGTGAAGACAAGAAGGTGGACAAGACACTCTTAATTGAGGGGATTGTTCATTTTCTTTTTTTATTTATCCCCTTAACCCTTAAAGAGTACCACATTGACTTGCTAATACTTCTATTACTAGTTAACATGTGTACTAAGAAAACTAACTGGAGGTCTTCACCATGAAACAAACCGTTGAAATCATTCAACCCAAACCAAAGTATAAAGATATCTTCACCAATCAAGTGATTCGAAAGAAAAGAGTCGCAGCCTATGCCAGAGTCTCAACCGATGAGACAGACCAGTTAAACAGTTATCAAGCACAAATTGAAGAGTTCACAAGAAGGATTAATACAAATCTCGAATGGGAATTTGCAGGCATGTTCTGTGATGAAGGCATCACAGGAACTAACATGCTTAAACGCCCTGGATTCATGAAAATGATTGATGCTGCTAAAGGTGGTCATATTGATTTAATCTTAACAAAGTCAATCTCTCGCTTCTCTCGTAATACAGTCGATATCCTAACCACCATTAAAGAACTCAGATCCGTTGGTGTTGAAATCTTCTTCGAAAAAGAAAACATCACATCAGTGGACCCAAAGATCGACTTTGTCTTAACGATTATGTCATCGATGGCTCAAGAGGAATCACGCTCCATATCAGAGAATACCAAATGGGGTATTCAAAAGAGATTCCAGCAAGGTAAGCTTATCATGTGTACCAGAAACTTCTTGGGCTATGACATGAATGAACTTGGTGACTTAATCATTAATAAAGAACAAGCAGAAACGGTTAAATACATCTTTAAATGTTATATCAATGGCATGTCAACTTCAAAACTTACCAACCACCTAAAAGAGATGCAAATCAAGAATGGTCGAGGGGTTGTCAATTGGTTTCCAGATACCGTTAAAGAGATTTTAATCAATGAGAAATATGTTGGTGACCTTCTTCTACAAAAGACGGTCACGGTCGATTATTTAAGCCATGAGAGTAAAATCAACGATGGCTACGCAACCAAGTATTATATCAAGAATGCGCATGAAGCAATCATCGAACGTGAAGTGTATGACATCGTTCAAACGATGATGCATGCAAGACATTTAATTGTCTCTGTAGACTCCAAAGAACGATTTAAACACTTAGCTCAAAAGCCAATGAAAGGTTTAGTTTATTGTGGCCAGTGCAAACGCATGTTTAACTCAAAGATGCACAACTCAGGAACAACATTCAAAAAGAGTATGCTGAAGTGTCATACATCAAGGAATAACCCAATGGCGTGTGATAATCACTCCATTCATGAACCACTCCTAGAACGCGCAACACTTCATGTTGTTGAGACGATGACGAAAACTAAAGATATGCAAGATAGCATTTTATTCTATATGGAACAAACCCTTAAAAAGAATAATTCACATGAACAACTTCAGAGCTTAAAACTAGATCGTGTTGATCTAGGAAATAAACTGAAAGCACATGTGAATAACCGAATACACAGTTCATTATCTGATAGTGATTATAAGAAAGAATATCAACGCTTAGAAATCGAGTATAACAGCATTACAAAGCATATTGAAGCATTGACTCAAGACATCACCAAAGAACACTTAATGAGACGCAGATTCTACGCATTAAAGAGCTTTATCGATACCAACTACCAGGATACAAGCATCATTAAGAGCTTCTTTGGTATCGTTTTAATGATGGGACAAAATCACGTGAGATATGTGATTGATGATACCTTCATTACGATTGATGAATTGCATGAACAGATGGACAATTTAAAAGCACTCCCTATCTTAATGAAGGGAACTTACTATGATTTAAATACAAGAGAAAATATATACTACGAGGTGGTTATTTATGAAAGAAATTAAAATCATTGAATCCAATAAAACAAAACAAGCAAGTAAAGGCAAAAAAAGGGTTGCTGCATATGCTAGAGTATCCACTAAACAAGAACTTCAGGAATCATCTTTAGATATCCAAATTGCACATTATGTTAAAGAGATAATATTTAATATAGACTATGCATTTGCTGGGATCTATTATGATCATGGTAAATCAGGTACTTCGATGAAGAAGCGTGATGGACTGCAAACATTACTTAAGAAGATAGACGAAGGTAGAATTGATCTTGTCTTAGTTAAATCCTTATCTAGGTTTGCTAGAAACACCATAGATGCATTAAATGTCATTCAAGACACTAGAAAAAAAGGTGTTGAGTTCTATTTTGAAAAAGAAAACATTTCAAGCCTAGATACTACTATTGATATGATACTGACGATGATGGCTGGTATGGCTGAAGCTGAATCACAATCGATGTCTCAAAACATCTCATGGGGTCATCAGAAAAGAGCTGAGAAAGGTGTAGTTCCTCTTAGACCAGTCTTTGGTTATGATATTACCAAAGATAGACAAATGATTATTAACTCATTAGAAACTGAAGTTATCCAAGTTATCTTTGATATGACCATAAAAGAGTATCCAATGAAAAAGATTGTTGAATACGTTAAAAGTCTAGATGTGAAGACTAAACAAGGTAGACCTATCAATAAATATACTCAAATTAAAAACATGCTTACAGATATTAGATATACAGGACAAATCATACGAGGAAAGACTTATACAAAAATAGAAGGCTTAGAAAAGACTAGAGCCATCAATGATGGCGATAGACCACTTTACGTGATTAAGAACCATCATCCTGAAATCATTGATTTAGCAAAGTTTGATAAAGTTCAAGAAATATTAAGTCAATCTAAACAGGCTTACATCAAAAGACCATCTAGAACCATAGACTTAAAAAACTTCATCTTCTCGCTAAACCATGAAGCATATCTTTATCGTAAACAGATCGATGTAGATAATAGTGACTACGATTTACTTGAGAATGAATACCAACGAAAAAGCGATTCTCCAAGGCTTTATATGAAGACTGCTAAACACGTTCTTAAAAGAGCAATGAACTCGTTAGGACGCAATTTTAGCGACTTGGAAGCCAAGTACGACAAACAAGTGAAACTACTTCTTAAAGAATATGATCTCGAACTAGAATTAATCACATTGGCTAACCTGGTAGCTGGTTATAAGCAAGAGTATTATAAGATCAAAGAAAAGAAAATTCTGGATTCTTCTGATACAGCATTGATGTTTCAACTTGAAGATGTGATTACAAAATTCAGTGTTGAGTATGTACAATTAGAAGATAAGTATTTTGAGAATAGGGAAATGTATAAATATCCTGAGATGCTAAAAAAGTTGATTTCATCTTACGATTATCCAATTCAGGAGATTGATCCTGATATGGTTAAAAGCATATTCAGTAATCTTGTTATCGTAGATCCAGAAAACTATGTGTTCATCATTAATGTTACTAATAAAAAGTTAACGATGGACGATATGAAAAAAGCAGCGACTATGAAGCCGTTGCTTGAAAGCAAATGTGTTTCTATGAATAAAAACATTGAAACAGTTAATTATAAGATTGTGTTATTTTGAGCCTTCAAGTTTGTCAATTATACTCATGAAATAATCTCGAAATTCTTTCTCAAAAGCATTATGTCTTTCCCATATTTTTTGAATTTCATTCGCTATAGGTTGAGATAAAGTTCTATTAAATCTTTTGACAAACAATGGTTTAAGACAACAGTCTTTGAATGGCTTGTTTGATCCGCACATGCATACACCATTTAAATTTAAAAAATCTATTTTATTCTCAGGTGGAATTACATCACTTGCTGGAGCAATCCATGGTGAATGATATTTGATAATTTTTAAAAAGACCCAAATGGCGTGTTTTAACAGCCATATTGTTGATTGTTGAACAGTATAGACAACTTTCTCATCCATAGATTTATGTTTAAAGAATTCATAGTCACCCGTATAACAAATTGTTGTTGGTATCAGGTTTGAACTGTACCCGTTGATATGAGGATGGTCAGGATATGAATCGAAATTTATATAAGGGTTAATGACAAATACCAAAGGTTGCCCATTAAGTACATTTTGTCCTGTTTTCATATCTAAGTACGGGGCTTTAATCATTAGAGTATACTCTTGATTGAAAAATTCTTCTGGGGCTTCCATAAGTATTTTCTTAAGTTCGCGATTTACATGGTGTGATGGGTTACCACACTCATCATAATGTTCAACCTTACAGTTAGGTGTGATGTGTACTTTTTTTTCTAGCATTAAATCACTTACTACTTTAATTAATTCTTCTTTTATAGGAATTGGATTTACCTTTACATAATACCAAGTTCCAGTATATTCTTTTGTGAACTCACTATTCACACGTTTAACATTGTAAAACTCGCTCTTAACATTGCTCATTTTAAATCACCCTACGGTAGTAAGGCATGCGGTCTAGCAGGTGTTACTGGCACCTGTTTTTCTGGCCGCTTGTCACTATCGTTACCTTTATCAGGTTTAGGGTCTGTGCCTGGTATGTGCTTAGACTTTTCATCCTTCATAGATAATCACCTCGAATAATGTGTAAAATGAGTTGTGTCTTTGCGAAAGTTTATGCTTGGTATTTACATTGAGCGAGTTTTTCAGAACAATGTTAATTTAATATAAATATTTATCCATGCAAACTTGGTATTAGTGTTCACTTTCTGACACACCTATATTATACCATTCATGCTTATTTATAACCACAACAATTACCAAAACCCGATATAAAGGATATGTATTGACAAATAAAGTAAAATTTGATAAAGTAAAATTGCTTTCATTTATGGAAGGCTTAGACAGTAAAATGAGAAAAGTCCAGCTGGTAACTGGACTTTTATTTTTTTCAAAGTGAATATAACGAATTTTTGCGAATCAATCAGGTACTTATCAAATCTACTTTTACCTACCACTTGTAGTTTTCAAGTTTCAACCTAGTCGTCTATTTGTAACGATTTAACTTATTGATCCACTGAATAAACTCTTTTTTTGAATTTGATCCGAACACTTGAGTTTTGAAGTCATTTAATCTGTCAAATACCGAGTAACGACATTCATTTGCTCTATTATCTATTTGAATAACTAACAATGTTGAATCTGAATTAATGTCAGTAATTCTAAAATCATCATAAAGTGGTCCATCAAGAGGACAGTTGTTCTTAAACCATACATAACTACTCTCAAGATCTACTTTACCACCTGGTTTGATCTGTTTAATAATGTTACCCATTCTTTTTGTCTTATTTGCTAAACTACTATCTTTACAAAACCAATCATACCATCCAGCTTCAATCTGCGTTTGTACATCACTAGATTCGTATATGCCGTCATTGAATCGTTCGACCCATTCTCTTATGCTTATTTCCTTTCTCATGCTTAAATCACCTTCCTTTGTATATATCTTTGGTATGTATATATATCACTCAAAAGCCGATATTAATCAAGTGAAATCCTTCATTCTCGTGAACTCATTCTTTTATCGGAAATAACTTGTAATGATTATGTAGTGAGTTGACATACTTTTTACAAAATCTCATTTTTTTGAAAACCTCATATAGGCTTCATGGTGCTGTGAAGTTAACAAGTTGTTATGTAAAATAAAACACTAAATGGACAAAACAGTTCAAAACGATAAAAAAAGATAGGATTTTGTCCTATCAAGGTTAATTCTTCAATTTAGGGTGTAACAGATGTTAACTCACTGTATTCACATGCCAAATCATCGACAGTTCTAGTATAGAGGTGGCGGTGACCTTGTATATGGAAACATATTAGCATATCGACGAAAGTGATATGTTTTCTTAGGTAAGAGAATAAGTAACTATAAAAAGTTCAAGAAAAAACACAACTTTTTTATTCAATGTTAACTCATGAATGATATTCAGCACTCTTATGTCAAGTCATGCAGGATAACCGACAGTTGTAAAGATCTTGTTTCTGTGTTATTGATATATACTTTCAAAATCAAGATAAATATTTCATTTCTGTCCTTTTTTAAGAACACTAGCCGATTCAATAGATGTATAGGAATTAAACCTATCTTTTTAAAAATGGTTTCCTAATCCACTCAGTTAGATTCATCAATAAAGAAGCTAACTAATCAAATACTAAGTCTAATGATATATTTAAATATTTTCAGTAATTACTTGATTACAGTATGATAGAAAAAATAAATTGTTTCATTGCTTCTATGCCACTCAAATCTTGTTTAAAAACACCTGCATCTATTAAGACACGTTCAAACTTCTTTCCCACTTCTTCACGTAATTGTATATCATCAATTTTTTCATAAGATTGAATTAATTGGTTTATCCATACTTTATGTTTATCCAGATTAGATGATAACAATCCTTTATTATTAATCACATGTTCAATTTCTTCAAGTTCTTTTTTTAATCTACCAGGTAAAATAGCTAGACCCATGGCTTCTATTAAACCAATGTTCTCCTTTTTGATGTGTTGTACATCAGCGTGTGGATGAAAAATTCCATCAGGGAAAGCATCACTCGTTCTATTATTTCTAAGAATAATATCTACTTGATATGAATCCTTAATTTTTCTGACAATGGGTGTAATTGTATTGTGTCTAACTTCTAGAGTATTTGCTAGAATGTCTAATTTTTTATTCGAATAAACCATCCAATGTTCTCTAATCTTATTTGCACATTTTTTTATGGTTTGAGCATCAGATGAAGTGAGTCGAATCGTTGATAAAGGCCACTTCAGATGCTCAATCTTGATGTTTTCAAGTTTGATTTGATAGATGGTTTCAGCTTTTTCAATTGGAAAATGATATTTACCCGCTTGGAAATGATCGTGATTCATAATTGATCCACCTACAATCGGTAAATCAGCATTAGAGCCAATAAAATACTCAGGAAACAGATCAATAAAATCAAGTAAGTAACTAATGGTTTTTTCTGTGATCTTCATAGGTCTATGGAAATCATGCAATATAATAGCGTGTTCATCATAATATTGATAAGGTGAATATTGAAAATGCCACAGCTCTTGACCTAATTGAATAGGTACAATTCTTAAATTCATACGTGCATTATCATAGTTTTGTTCATTTTCTTTACAAATGACACAAAGAGGTTTATTTTCTTCTTTGACGATTTGTTTTAGTAATGCTTTTTCTATATCCTTTGGATCTTTTTCAGGTTTAGCAAGATTAATGGTCATCATTAATTTTCCAAATGATGAATGATAACTCCAACTCATGTTTTCTTTCAGTCTTTTTACCTTGATATAATTAACATTTTGCGAGAGTTTATATAAATAATCAGTTGCGAGATTAGGATTGATAGATTGCAATTTGAGGAATTTCTTTTTGACTTCCTTAGGTTCTGGCATCACTAAATCTATTAATTTTGCTTCAAACGCATCACGTTCTTCGATTGTGTCTGGTTCAAAAATATTCTTTTCATATGCATAAAAAAGCAGATTGTCCATGATTTCTTCATAGCTTAACTCACGTTTTTCTAATAGTTTTTCTTCATATACACCTAAAAATGACAACACTTTCTGTTCAAATAAAAAAGAATCACTGGAGTCAATGAGTTCATGTTTGACAGCATATTCAATGAATGCTTGAATAACAAAAGCGATATTCATCAGTGGACTCCTCATACTTTTTTAATAAATCGATATAAAATATAATGTTCATAACATTCATTTCTTAATAAAATCCCAGAGTGCAAATAGTCATGATGAATCCCACCAGGCTCATATTGACACTCGAGCGTAAAGCTAGAGTGAATACCATGACCTTTGATTGGATTAAGCTTATGTTGAACAGGGAAATTATGTGTATAAATAACAACACTAGGATAGCTTGTATCAACAACTAATTTAACTAGTGAAAAAGGCTCATCTATTTCAATTTGGTTATTTTTTCTATTAAAAATCCAAGTGTGATCGAAACCTCTAAAAGGCGTATCAAGCATTTGCTTTATGCTCTCACCTAAATGACTCACCTGATTGAAATCGAAGGGTTTATCATAAACTTTTTCTTTTGATTTAACAATCATCTCTTCATTGATATCTAGATAGTGATCAGCATGTATGACTATATGATGATCTAAAATAGTCTCTTTTTCAGTTACTAAATTGAAATAAGCATGATTTGTCAGATTACATAATGTGTCTTGATCTGATTTTGAGACAAACTCAATTAACAAACCTAAATTTAAATCGAGTGTGTAAATCACTTTCAATTCTAAATTTCCTGGATATTCTTCTTCCATATCTTGACTTAAATATGAAAAAACAACAGACACTTGATTCGTGTCAACTTTGATGGAATCTACTTGAAAGTGTTGGAATGCAAATCCATTTTTACCACCATGCAGTTTTACATTTTTTCCTCCAAATGATGATATTGGATAAGTTTTATCATTAATCTTATAAGAAGGAAGTACTAATCTTCCACTTGTTCTACCAATTGTTTTCCCATAAAAAAATGGTGATTTTAAAAAATCCTCCAAATCCTTTGGTTGAACCGTTACACATTGATCTAAAACATTTATTTCAAAAATAGCAGCTCCATAAGAGGTTAGTTTAACTTCCATATCAGGTGATCTTAGTGTGATTAGCTCAATATTTCCTAAACTTGTTGGAACTGTTTTTTTATCATAGTTAAGCATTATCTATAATGTGTACTCCTTCTTCAAATGTTACTTGATAGAAATCAGGTGTAATTCCAGTAAGTTCTAGATATTCTTTTCCAACTTGATCTATGAGTTGTTTGATTAATCCTATTTCGACTAATGCGACTGCACATCCACCAAATCCAGCTCCTGTCACTCTAGCTCCAATTGCACCATACTTAAGTGCTTTTTCAACAAGTAGATCTAAATGAAGTCCTGTGACTTCATAATCATTTTTAAGTGATTCATGTGACGCATTTAAAAGTGATCCAAACCATTTTGCATCACCATTTTTCATAGCAATCATTGCAGTAATTACTCTATCTTGTTCTGTTACGACGTGTTTGACTCGGTTGAATAGTGTTTTATCTTTAACTATCGTTTCTATTTTCATCAATTGTTTTGGATTTAAATCACATAAGTAATCTATTTGAAAATGATTCTGAATTTGCTTTAATGCAGTACTGCACTCACACACACGCTCATTATATTTAGAATCTGTTGTCTTACGTTTGTAATTCGTATTCATAATAACGATTTCATAACCATCAAATTTAGCCCTTGATGGAGTCATTTCAAGCGTTGCAGTATTCATTAGTAATGCATGATCTTTAATTCCACATGCAATAATGAGTTGGTCCATAAGTCCGCAATGCATCCCCATATAGTCATTTTCTACACCTTGAGCAAGTAATGCCATTTCCACTCTAGTTAGTCCTAATTGGTATAAATCATTCGCGATAAACGAAATTAAGACCTCAAGTGAGGCTGATGAGGATAAACCAGATGCGGTTGGTAAATCGCCTTCTACATAAAGATTGAATCCAAAAGGTATTTGATAGCCTCTTTCAATTAGTTCATCTAAAATTCCCTTTGCGTAATTTGCCCATCCGTGCTCTTTCTGAAATGATAAATCTGATAAGCTTATTTTGAAAACACCTTCGAGAGGATAATTAGCAGAAAACAAATGAATCATGCGATCATTTCTTTTTCCTACAATACCATGTGTTCCAATACTAATTGCAGCAGGAAAAACCAAACCACCATTATAATCTATATGTTCACCGATTAAATTGACTCTACCCGGAGAATAATAATGCTTAACTTCATCTTGTGATTGAAAAATATTGTAATATTTTCTAGCTAATTCATTCATGTGATTCATCCTTACCCAATGTTGGTCCTTCGATAACTAGTTTATCATTATTAAAACTGATTTTATCAATGAAAACCTGTCGATTTTGACTTGGTTCATTGATAAACGTATGTACATGATAAATACAATATAATTGATTATCAGGACCGACAATCACTGAATTATGTCCAGGTCCTGAAACTTTTCCAGGTATTGTTTTTAAAATTGGATTTTCTTTAGCTTTCATAAAAGGACCTAAAGGGTTTTTTGATATTGCGTATCCGATTGAATATGTTTCTGAAGCATAGAATCCAGATGAAAACATCAAATAGTATAGGTCTTTCCGTTTAAAAACAAAGGCTCCTTCATTCCATCGCCAATCTCCAGTTTTAAGTTCCCATGGTTGTTCTGGTTTAGCAATAAGAATCGGAGAAGTTATTCTTTTCGTATATGTTTCATCCATCTCAGCTACATAAATGTGTGATTCATGATTTTCATTATATATATATTCAGAGCAATCACGATTATAATAAAAATATTTTTTACCATCATCATCGATAAAAACATGCCCATCAATGACAGCGTAGTGATCATCAAACATCGGTTCTTGGTCATAAACATCTACAAATGGACCAAGCGGTGATGATGATATTGCCACTCCGATACGAAGTGAATGATTTTTACTCCAGCGTGCTGAGTAATGCATTATAAAGTGATTGTTTTGAAAAATGACTTCAGGAGCCCAAAAATCTTTATATCCAAAACTTCTTTCTGATTTCTTATAGACTTGTACGGGTTTACTCCAATTCATAAGATCTGTAGAAGTATAGCAATTAAATCCATCAATGAAAGAAGTGGCATATAAATAGTACATATTATCATGTTTTAAGACAAAAGGATCACCGATATTTGTTATACCTATGGGATTTTTTATAATCATGTTTAACTACCTACTTTTTATTCATTTTTAATATATTTTTTAAATCTACTTTGGGATTACGATATGGATCTAACAATCCATTCACCTCTTGTTCAACATCTGTTGTTTGCGTCAAGCAATATCCACTCACATCTTTGATTTCTTTAATTGCTTGTGTTAAACCACTTAATCTATTTATAAATTCTTCTTCCGTCTTAACTTGATCTCCATAACCCCACCCTGACTTACTTTCAAAAGCGATTCCACCATACTCTGAAATGATAATTGGTTGATTTTGATAGAAATAACCTTCTGCAAAAACTAATCTTGCTTGTGCATCTTTGACAAACTCATTGCTCAATATTTTATCCATATTTTGGTAAGCTTTTGCTAAATCATCTTGATAAGGAAGATAGCTATGAATGGTTATCAAATCACTTAAGGTGTGTTCCCACCCATCATTTGAGATTATAAAACGAGATGAATCAATTGCTTTGGTTAAATGATAGAGTCCAACTGTAAAATCTTGTTGATCTTTTGAGCTGATAATTGATGGTACTCCCCATGACTCATTAAATAGCACATACGCCATAATAGATGGAAAATGATAATGTGACTTTAATATAGCTTGCCATTCACTGGTTACTCTTTCCATCATGATTTGATTAAACTCATATGCACTAGGCATTTCTAACCATACATATAAGCCTAGAACATCACAAAAGTAATAGAAACGATCATCTTCTATTTTTTGATGTTTACGAATTCCATTAAATCCCATTTCTTTCGTTAAGATAATATCTTTAATGATATCTTCTTCACATGAAGGAGTTAATCCACTATTTGGCCAATATCCTTGGTCAAGTAGCATTTTTAAATAAATGGGTTGATCATTTAAATAAATACCTTTGTTCAAACTTTTCCATTTAGCAACACCAAAATAAGATAAAACTTCATCATAAGTTTTGACTTTATCCTTAATTGTAATTTTGACATCATACAGATTTGGATGTTCAGATGACCAAGTTTTTATCTTAAACTGATCTTCAATCGTAGAAATTGAAATCGTTGCCTTATCTCTTATTCTGATTAGCTTTTGTTCGAACTCTGAAACAATTTGATTGTTATATTCAACTACAACTTCAATTACTAAATCACTTTTTAAACGATTGCATTCAAATTCAACAGTTAATGATCGTTGATCTAAATTAGCATTCAACTTCAAATCCTTTAAATAAAATTGATCGACCAATTCAACCCAAACCGATTTCCAAATACCTGTCGTTTCATGATACCAACAACCAAAATTTTCACTCTTCCAGCGTTGTTTACCTCTAGGTTTATCCGTTCTAAAATTATCTTCTACACGTATGACGATGATATTTTGATCACTTTGAAGCGCATGAGTAATATCAAAGCTAAATCTATCATAACCACCTGAATGATCTCCTATAAATATTCCGTTAACCCAAATCATTGTATAATCATCAGAGCCTTCAAAATGAAGTATATGATTTAGTGATGATTTTTTTTCATAGGTTCGTTGATACCAAACAACATCAACCTTCCTTTGAATATTAATCTGACTTTCCAAAGTTAAATACGAAAAAGGAACCTTGATTTCATATTCTTTTTTAAATCCTTTGCTCCAATTTTTATCTAAACCAATATTTTCTTCATCAAATCGAAAATCCCACATTCCATTGAGTAACAAAAAAGAGTTTCTTACTAAAGAAGGTCTTGGGTAGTCTTTAATATAACTTTTTGTATAGTTCATATGTCTCCTTATTTTATGCCTGTTCTAGCTACACCTTCAATAATCTTATCTTGTAAAAATGCATAAACAATGACAACAGGAACTATCGCTAAAATAGCTGCAGCCATTGATAAACCGTAATCATAATTATATGTCCCAACAATTTTTGATAAACCAACTGGTAAAGTCCATGACGATGCTTCTGTACCGGATAAAATGATTTGTGGCCATAAATAGTCATTCCAGTTTCCCATAAACGAGAATAGTGCAGCAACTAAAAATGCAGATCTTGATAACGGCACTACAATCTTAATAAATATACCAAAATTACCTAATCCATCAATTTTTGCGCTTTCGATAAGTTCAGTTGGAATACCTAAGAAAAATTGTCTTAGTAAAAACAACCCAAATACTCCACCTAAACCTGGAATAATTAAAGGTAACCATGTACCAAACCAACCAAAATCAATCATCATTGTAATCAGTGGTACTAAATTGATAACTGTAGGTATCATTGTAGTTCCCAAAATAAACCAAAATATCTGATCTCTAAACTTAAACTTCATCACGCTAAATGCATATGCAGCCATGGAGGCAATAATTAAATATAAAACTGTATGTACGGATGCTATGATAAAACTATTAAGCATCCATTTTAATACTGGAGTATCTACGCGAGTAAATAAAGAGTCATAATGTTGAAACGTAAATTCTTTAGGGAATAAGCTAGTTGTATTAAGAGAAATATCAATTGGAGTTTTAAAAGAAGTCGCAAAGCCCCATACAAGAGGTATAATCCATAAAAAACTAACAATAGCTAAAATGATAAAACTCATTCTTTTTCGTTTTTTAACAACTGAACGAATCGCCATTATGCATCACCTCTTCTTTTAATTATTTTCGCTTGTACAATACTAATAACAATCATAATCATCCCCATGGATACTGCCATCGCAGTAGCAACTCCAGGATTAGATTGTGGTCCAATAGCTAAAGGTCTTATACGCATCATTAAAACGGTTGTTGTGAATTCAGGACCGCCACTAGTAAGCAATTGTGGCTGTCCATAGATACTAAACGATGCTAGTACAGTCATAATCATAACAATTAACATTTGTGGTGCTAATGAAGGTAGTGTTATATATCTAAATGTTTGTGCATAATTGGCTCCATCAATTGATGCAGCTTCATATAATGTCCGATCAATATTTTTTAAACCCGCACCAAAAATTACCATGTTTGTTCCCATTGTCCACCAAATTGTCACAACAATAATTGATATCCAAGCCCATGGTTGTGCTACCAAAAAGGGTATTTCTTCAAAACCAAATTGTAATAAAAGCGAGTTAATAAATCCACCATTTGTATTCAGTTGCCAACGCCAAACCAAAATGATTGATGAAATAGAGAGAACTGTTGGCATAAATAAAATAGTTCTAAAGAACTTAAAGCCTCTCGGTTCATTATCAATTAAAATCGATAAGAACAAAGGAACAATGACTAGAAAAGGTATAGAAAAAATCACAAATGTTAATGTGTTTTTAAGCCCTGACCAGAAATATAAATAATAGATTGAATCATCTTGGAACCAGATTTTTCTGAAGTTTTCAAAACCAATAAAAACAGTGTCTTCAGGAGAAAATATGCTCCAATCAAATAAACTAATAATCAATCCATAAATAAATGGAAAGATGAAAAAAATGGAAAATATCAATAGATATGGCAAAAGAAATGAATAAGCTGCTAAATTATCTTTCAAAATTCTTTTTCTTCTACTTTTTTTTCTTTCAAGGGAAAATTGCATCAATTTCTCCTTTCTATCCTCTAGCTTCATTTAGTAACATAATTGCTTCAGAAACAGCTTGAGATAATAAAGTTGAAGCATTATAATTTGGATTTGACATTGCAGCGGTTACTCTAGAATAAACAGGAGAGAATGCTTGATGAAAATAAGGAGATTGTGCTGATACTCTAAAATTATTAACATTTCCAAATCCGTCATGATATGGTAAATTTTGATATTCGGTTGTTGCTCTAGCTATATTGGATGCTGGAATTTGTCCTGCAGTCGCCCAAACAAATGAATTATCATTCATATACTTAATAAATGTCATAATAGCAAGTTCTTTCTCTAATGTGAGTTCTCTTCCTGGTTTAGGAACAACAAATGTATGTGATCTTACTGGAATTTGAGCAGATGTATTTGATGGTTCATTTGTAAACATATTGGATACAGGTAAAACTCCAAAATTAATATCATAATCTTTCATACTATTCAGCATCCAAGAACCTTGGATATGAAATAATGCACGTCCCGTTTGGAACATAATTAAATCTTGATCAACACCCACATTAAGTGGTGAAATTCCTTCTTTGTGAATTAAATCAGCAACTGCTTCAAGCGCTTTTATACCTTCTGGAGAACTATATGCAGGATTGCCTTCTTGATCAATTTCCAATCCTCCATTTTGATAAAGTGATGCTGTAAAAGTCCATTCAGAGGGCCAAACAGTTGATAATGGGAGTCCCCAAAAATTACTATTCGTTACCTTCTCACCCGCTTGAACAGTTTTTGCTGCAGAAATGAGTTCAGCACGATTTGTAGGAACTTGTAATCCATATTTCTCAAGTAAAGTTTTGTTGTAATAAATACCTATCGTATGCACGTCTAGGGGCACACCATAGAGCTTATTTTCAAAGTAAAGTGAGTCGAAAATATCTGTAATATAATCTTCTCTTTTAATATCAATACCAGAGTTGGTAATCATATCTTCTATTGGTACGATTATTCCACTATTTGCATAACTTTGTACCAAATAAGAATGCATAATCATAACATCTGGACCCTTTTTTTGAGGAACCAAGTAATTGATATTTGAATAATAATCTACTTCATTATTAAATGTCTCAAAAACTTCAATTTCGTCTACATGCTCGGCATTAAATTGTGCAACAAGTTGTCTCATCACAGACCCATCAGCTCCAGTTAAGGAATTCCAATATTTTAGACTGATCTTTCCTGTTACAGTATCTTCAGGTGTGTCACTACCACCTCTACATGCTGAAATTATAAATAATAATGATAATACTGTGAATAATAAAAACAATTTTTTCATCGTATCCTCCAAATAGGAGGAAGGACTGTTCGCCCTTCCTAAATTTATTCTGTTATTGGGGCGTTACGCTCGTTATTAGACGGCATAGAGCCTAATGTAGAAGGCCAGCCTTCTTCATTCCAGTGTAGTAAATCAATCATTAGTGAACGTCTTGGCGAGTTGCCATATGCAGGTGATTCACTGGTATTAAATGCATGATATAAAATATAATAATCTCCGTTTAAATCTTGAATAATACTGTTGTGTCCGGGTCCAGCAAAATAACTGCTACCCATTAACACTTGATATCCTCTATAGGTGCCTAGTGCAGAACGATTTTCGTGATCACTATATGGTCCTAATGGCGACGTCGATCTAACAACACGTACATTATAAGAACTATTGTGTCCATCGCAACATGTCCCAGAAGATAAAAACATATAATAGTAATCATCTTTTTGCAAGACATAGGGTGCTTCATAAGTAGCTGCATTCCAGTTTGTTGAAGTATCAAGACCAGCAACTAGAACTTTGGTGTTAGCTGCATTTACTCCATCCTTTAAGGATAGACCATCAGCCGTTAATTCAACACCATATATTCCTCTAAAACTTCCCCATACCATATAGACTTTCCCCTCAGCTTCGAATACCGAGGGGTCAATAGAATTATTGACCCCAATCGATAAACTTCGGAGGACAGGTCCATGATCAGTCCATGGACCCAATGGATGACTTGCAGTTGCAACCCCAATACCGGGATCGGGATCTCCCCATGTAGATAGGGAATAGTAATAATTAAATGTATTACCTATCTTAATAATATCAGGAGCCCAAATACCCGCATTTGGTGTTCCCCAGAATGGACGACTTGCAGGAGCAAATACGCTACCTGCAAATGTCCAATCAATTAAATTGGTTGATGATAAAATTGGACCATATTTTACACCATATTCATCACCCCATTGACCATAATCTTGTGTACCATATGCATAATAGACTCCATCATGATATATAACTGAAGGATCTGCTAACACAGGTTCAAAAACAGGATTAGTGTAAGTGAGTATATCTTTTGTAGGTTCTTCTTTTTCGCACCCCATCATGACAAATATTGAAAGGGTAATGACGATTAATGTGGTCAATTTTTTCATGAAATCTCCTAAAATTATTCTTGATTTGTAATATCTGTAACTGTAAAGTAATCAACTGTCACGGTATGATCATCAGTCATACCTGCTGCACCTAACATGATAACATATTTAGCATTTGTTGTTACTCTTGCTTCATCAACTGTGAACGTATAAGTTAAAATTGTCCAAATATCTGTTTCTAAATGTACGAATGTATTTTCTCCTGTAGCAATCCCAAAGTAACCATTATTTGGGTCTTCAACCCACACACGGATATCTCTAGCAACACTTGCTTTTAGACGAACTTCAACTTCATAAGTGTGTCCTAATACTAGCTCACTACCTGAAGTTTGGTAAAGTTGATTATTCCATGGATCATTTCCAGCAGTTTTCGTACTATCAAATGTAACAACGATGTTTTCATCTACGATTTCTGCGTTAATGTTATCTAATACCCAAGGTTCGATAACTGAACTGAAACTTTCATTAAATGGTGAATACTTATAAACAGTTAATTCATCAACAGTAAATGTAACATTACTTGGTTGCATTCCATCAACATTTCCTAATAATAAACCAAGTTTTGCATTTGTGTAATCTTGATCAGCTGTAAAATGAATTTCATAGGTTACAAATTCAGTACCTATCACTGCTCCCTCAAGTGTTGGTGCGATTTGAGCAAATCCACCATCAGGATTAACAACTTCAACAATGACTTTTCTTTCGATGTCTGCTTTTGCTACTAAACGTACAACATATGATTCACCTTGTTTAAAGGTAATTCCAGATTGTTGTAATTGAATATGCCAACCTGCATCAGAAGGATTTGTTACTAATATATTAACTGTACCATCACCATTACTAGTGAATGTAGCTTCGCCTGTACCTTGTGTTTGAATTACATCTTGAGTCCAACCTGTTAATCCATTTGTAAACTTACCATTTATAGGTTGATATTCAAAATCTCTAGGTAGAGCAACATTAAATCTACGTGTTGCAAATCCTACTGTTCCGTTGCTAAGTTCTACAACATAAGTTAAATAATAGGAACTTGGAACTTTGACATCTATTGGAAGTTCTCCTAATACAGTAATATTGCTTGTTACACTTGTTGTTCCATTTACTGCAGTAACATCTAGTAATGGATCAATATCGAAATCACCACTAATAACTGTTTGTTCATCTAAGCCTTCAAAACCGATATTAACTTTTGTTACCTTAGAAATATTAATTGTTTTAATTAAAACTGTATGAGAAGTGTCACCGACTTCATCTTGGTCAAGTTGGTGACCTAAGTAAACAACAACTTTAACATTGCTATAATTTTCTAAAGCGGTATAATACATTTCATATGTTGTATCAGTTGTTCCCAAAGTCATTGGCATGAATCCTGGATTTAGCATTGCGAATCCATTATTAGGATCTTCAAAACCTACCGATAATGAACGTCCTTGAGGTGAAGAGGCGACAACTGTCACTTTGTATGTTTCATTTGTCTTGAATACAACATTTTGTTGGATTAATTGAATACCCCACCATGAATTTCCAGCATTTGAAATTGTAACAGTTGCTCCAGTTGCTGCATATACAACAGAAGCATTTCCACCTGGAGTATCAAGGGTCCAATTGATTGCACCAAGTTCGAAATTGCCGTTTGCAACATTATGACCGACAACAACATTGAAATTCTTAGTTTTTTCTTCAACAACACCACTTTCATTTGATGCTTCGAAAATGACTGCATAACCACCAGCTAAGTGAGTTGAAAAATCACCATCATCTTTGACAGTAACCGTAAGATTACCATCAATTGAATCCGTTGCTGTAACTCCTTCGAGTAAATCAATCATATCACCACGAGTGATTGTCTGATCTTCTAAACCAGTCCATGTAATTACTGACACTTCTTCTTTTTGACAAGCAGTCAATAATACCATAGCAATTAATAAAATCACTAAACTTATAATTTTTCTCATTTTTTTCTCCCTTATTTTTTCATAGCTTTTTGCTATGTTATGAGTACATTAACGTTAATGTTAAAACAAGATAATATTGGCAATGCCAATATTATATTTTTTTGTTAAGCAGATTTTCGAGAGACCAATTTAGCACTGTTGACAAGCTTAACTAAAGGTTGTTCAAATGATAACATTCTCATTTTTAGAGTCTGAATCACTTTTTGAGTAAGTTCTTGTTTATTTGAGTCTATTGTTGTTAAGTATACTGGTAAATGAATATATTCTTCTAGGTTATCATATCCAGCTACTGCAATATCCTCAGGTACTTTTTTTCCTCTTTGATTTAGTAATGTGATTGCTTCGTAAGCCATGGTGTCATTAAAACAAAAGATTGCCGAAACTTTTTCATTTAATAAATCATCAATGACCTGTTCAAGTGATAAATCACCATGAATTAAAAACTTATCCACTGTAGGTTTACTTTCAATTTTTTGCTCAATCAAATATTTCCTAAGTCCTTCTAATCTTTTGATTGAACATAAAATATCTGTAGGAGCACCAATGTAACCAATATTTCGATGGCCTTTCTTAAACAGGTATTCACCTATTTGATAGCCTCCTAATAAATCATTTGTATAGATTGAATCAATTCCAATATCGTCACCTTCGCGTCCTAAAATAACGAATGGAACTTTATTATCTTTGATTGCTTTTACAACTTCAATTGTCGGTTTCAAGAAACTGATAATCCCATCGATTCGACGAGATATAATTTTATGAAAACTACCAATATCAAATTTGGCATGATCACCAGAAGCTGTAAAGATCATCATTTCATAACCATCTTTTTTTAATTCTTGGTGAATTAGATTGGTCATGATCATATAATATGGATTTGCAATATTATCAAACATAATACCAATGGTTTTCGTATACCCACTACGCAGACTAGATGCGACTACATCCGGTATATACCCCATATCTAATGCAAGCTTTTGAACATATTCTCTTGTAGCTATAGAAATATCATCTTTATTTTTTAATGCGCGCGATACAGTATTGATGGTTAAATTAGATGCTTCTGCAATATCTTTAAGCAAAACTCTTTTCTTCATCATATTCCTCCGTAAGCGCTTTACATTAACGTTAATATTAGTATATATCAATCAATTTTAAATGTCAATACATTAATTAACTACTCTCACCATTTAATGAAAATCATTAGAAATGGTGTGTCTTGGGTAAAAAAGATTAGTGTCTATTACTTCGCGAATCTATTGCGTCTGTTCCATTCTCTTTTTTAACATATATAGGTAGACCTTGAACACCAATGTCAATTGAGGCATTTAAGTCTATATCCATCTCGTATTCGCACATACGGCCTACGTCCGCTCAAAGAGCTTCATATCTTTCTCTTTTCCACATAGACTGCAAGTTTTTATTGATGGATGATATTTGTCAATCTTGACTAAGGTTTTTCCAACATCCACCACTTAATTCTTTGAAGAGGGAGTTTTCTGAAATTTATAGATAAAGCATTGAAGTAAAAATGCCGTCCTCTTTTGTCAAATTTCCTTATGTTTATCTCCATATGGAAATAATTCTATTTATAACCTAGTTTATAATCTCTTATAACATTACTTCAGTTTACCTTCTATCATTGGTATAATGACCTCGTACTAAAGGAGGTATTCATATTGAACAAAATTAATATCAATCAAAGCATACAATCTATCGTGTTGAATCATCCAGATGTCAAAGATATATTATTTGATTTAGGATTCAAAGATATAGTTAAACCAGGTATGCTACAAACTGTAGGAAGATTCATGACCATTCAAAAAGGTGCTGAACTTAAAAATATAGCATTAACCCAAGTCAAAGAAACATTTAACCAACATGGTTATGAAATAACGGAGGAATAAAAAAATGAGTGAATTTATTAATAATGTTGAACATAGACAAAGACTTCTAAAAGAAATCATTAAAAGCTTACATGATGGTAAAAATCTTGAAGAAGCTAAAAAAGAATTTAAAAAGCATTTCAATGAAGTCTCTACTGCTGAGATCTCTATGATGGAGCAAGCTCTCATCAAAGAAGGTATGGCAATTGAAGAAGTTCAAAATCTTTGCGACGTGCATGCTGCAGTCTTTGATGGATCGATATCTGATATCCATCCAACCAAAGACCATACCAAAGTGCCTGGTCATCCAGTACAAGTCTTTCTAGAAGAAAATGAAAGAATTGAAAAGCTAATCAAGGAAGAAATAGAACCATATCTATCAGAGTCAGGTAAAACAGCTGAATTAATGCTTAGAGTAGGCTATGATAGACTATCAGAGATTCATAAGCATTATGCAAGAAAGGAATACCTCTTCTTTCCTAATCTAGAAAAGAAGGGAATTGACGCTCCACCAAAGGTCATGTGGGCAGTGGACGATGAGATAAGAAATGAGATTAAAGCAATCCTAAATGATCTCGGTCAAGCAAATCATAATCTAGATCTAACTAAAACAAACATAACTAATAATCTTAAAAAGATTAGAGATATGATATTCAAGGAAAACAACATCTTAATCCCACTTCTTATTGAAACATTAGCATTCTTTGATTGGGTAATCGTAGATAGCTCATCCGATGAAATCGGCTATTTCATCGATAAGCCTAAACAAAAATGGACCGATAAAAAAAATAACGATCCAATAGTTGAAGAAAAACCTATTAAGGATATTATTTCTGGTGAGGTTTCATTTGATGCAGGAAGCCTTAACCCTGAAGTCTTAAATCAATTATTGAATACTCTTCCCTTTGATATGACATTTGTTGATAGTGAAGGGTATGTTAAATACTTTACCCAAGGAAAAGAGCGAATCTTCGATCGTCCAATGACAATCATTGGAAGACACGTCTCGATGTGTCATCCACCAGCAAGTGTACATATCGTGGAAGATATTATAGAAAGCTTTAGAAGTGGTAGAAAAGATAATGAAGACTTTTGGATAAAGATGAAGGATATGTTTGTTCATATTCGTTATTTCGCAGTTAGAGGTAAAGACGGTAGTTACTTAGGTACTTTAGAGGTTACACAAAACATTAAACCAATCGTTGAGCTTGAAGGCGAGAAAAGATTGGTCTCTAAATAGTCATGCGTATCCTATTTGTTGTCTTAGGTACTATATCTCTTGGTATAGGTATTGTTGGTATTGTTTTACCTATTCTACCAACAACACCCTTTCTTCTTCTTACCACCTATCTTTATGCGAAAAGCTCAAAAAGATTTCATGATTGGTTTATAAGCACAAAAATCTATAAGAAGCATTTAGAATCATTTGTAGAAACTAAATCGATGACTAAAAAACAAAAATGGACTTTAATGATTTTTGTTGATACAATGCTAATGATTTCATTCTTTTTAATTGATAGTCTAGCTGTAAGAATATTGATTATTTTAGTGATTATTATAAAGCATATCTACTTTCATACACAGGTAAAAATAATAGGTTAGAGATTATATTTTCAGATTAAAATTTTGAAAAAAAATCGTACATCCAATTTATGTTTTTTTAATCACGATATTGTACAATAAAATTGTCAGTTGTGAAGTGATTTTAATCACTGTTGCTGATGGTGTTCTAGGTGTTTGTAAACTTAGGATTTAGTTCAGAAATTTTATATTTTCTATCGAGAGTTGTAGCTCTGTTACACTTGCTTTATGTTTTATTTGTCTTTTTGGGATTGTTCTATATTTACATAGGATTTATGTTCAAAATTAAACTAATTCGTAACGTATATTTCAGAGTAATACACTTGATTGCTATGATAGTAGTTGCTATACAACAATATTTTCTAGTCAACTGTCCATTGACAGTATTAGAGAAGAAACTATTGACTATGGCAGGTAAGCCAACCTATAGTGGTGCATTTGTTGCAAACATGATGAATAAATATAGTATAAACATTCCAACAGATTATTATCTTTATTTATATGTCTCTTTGAGTCTATTGTTTATTGCATCATTTATACTAATACCACCAAAAATTAAAAGAAAATGCCTATAGAAAGGCATTTTTTTCTTAATAGATAATTGAATATTTAAGTTTAAACTAGACTTCTACCACCATCATAAACAATAATGGATCCTGTCATATACTGATATACATCATCAGTTAACTGATAAACAACCTTAGCTATTTCTTCAGGTGTAAAGATATGCTTCATCGGAACTTTATTTTTCGCATCCTCTAATTTTTTCTGATCCTTATCAAAGACTTGATTCATTGGTGTATGCGTCGCACCAATATTTAATTGATTGACTCTAATATTTGGTGCTAGCTCTAAAGCTAGTTCCTTTGTCATCATTTCTAATGCTGCCTTTGACATATCATAGGTCATTTTATTGATTCTAGGAATTGTTCCATGAATAGAGCCTAAATTAATGATTAATCCATTTTTACTCATTTTAGGAATGATTTTATGGGTTAATGCCAATGTTCCAATAATATTGGTTTCAATTACATCTTGAATAGAATCAATTGAGCTATTGATAAATGGCTCTTCGATTTGGATTGCTGCGTTATTAATTAGGATATCGATAGATTCCATGCTATTCGCATATTTTGCTACTGCCTTATAATCTCTTAGATCAAGCATTTTAAAAGATATGCTTTGATCAAGATCCTTTGGTTTTTTTATATCGATCGTATAGACTTGATATCCATTTTGGCTAAATATCTGACATAATGCATATCCAATACCACCAGATCCGCCTGTTATCAATACCTTTTTCATAGAGTCACCTTTTCATTTACTAAATATAGTAATATAATCTACTTTCATTATATCTAAGAATTGGTGATTATACTTAAAAAGAATGATTTCATTTGAATAATAGATTTAGTCATCGTCTTCTTCTGTTTCTTCTTCATCCTCAAATTCATCTTCATCATCGTCGTCATCACGATCTGTTTCATATTCATATGGATCGTCATCATCTGGATCTACATAAAATAAATAGGAAGTCTTTCCTGTAATTGAATCGACAACGACTCTAACTGTCATTTCACCCTTGGTTGTTACATTATTGATTTTTGTTTCAAATTCAATATGAATTAAATCAATTTCATTTTCAGTAACGAATTCAAATTCAAATTTTCCTTCATTATTACCTTCTTTAAACTCTAATTTGACCTTGATTTCATCAGCATCATATTCGATTTCAAATTTGGTTTCTGATATGACCTCACCAAATTTGACAACCTTCATTTCAAAGGTTTCCTCTTCAGTTTCTTTAACATATTTCGTTTCAACATAGTTACTATCATTTAGCAGTGCCTTAAACTTAATGGTTTCTTCATCATCTTCAATTTCCTTTATGCCTTTGACTTGATAAGTTTGATTATTGAGAAGTAAGATACCAGTTAAATAGTATTCTGATTCTTCATCATTTTGATCAACTAGGAATAAATTATAATGCATGATATAAATTGTCTTATTACCTAATAAGTCAGATGTTTCAAATTCCATAAACGACTCATAATCTTCTAAACTAGATTCTCCTGATTTAATATTGAATCCTTCCTTATTGGTAATCATTTGTTCTACAATTTTTAAATAAGGTCTAACATAACCAATTAAAGGATTAGGAGTTGTTACTTCCATAAAGGTATTAAATGATACTTGAGTGTTTGTCATTTGTTCTGCAAAGATTGTGATTGTAGAAACTGCTTGATAGGATATAATCTTTTCTTCACTTGCTAAAAGCTTTGTATAAGGTGTTTGAGGAGTGTTTGGTTGTAATAGAAATCCGACAACCAAACCAATCACTAATACACCTAAAACCATAGATAAGCCCTTATAAAGGGTAAATATCGATCTTTTTTGTTTTTCCACTTCGATTGCAGGCTTAACAAACTCAAAGTCTATCTTTGGAGGATTATTTGGTATGTTTGATTCAATTTGTGATTTAAAGATTCTTTTCATATCTTTATTTTTCATCATTATCCCTCATATCCTTTAAGCACCTTGAGTGCTTCCTGGTAAATCCACAAGACTGTGCCTAGTGGTTTATCAACCACCTTGGCAATGTCCTTAAATTTCATTTGATCTACAATCTTTAATAAGACAATCATGCGTTGATCATCATCTAAAATAGAGATCATTCTCTCAAATTGTTCCTTTTCATCTGGACTTTCTTCCTGAGTTGCCATTAGGTTATCATAATCAGTTTCTTCTAGTGGAACAAATTTCTTTGATCTTCTATAGTAATCAATTGTATGATATTTAGCCATTTGAAGTAACCAATTGTTAAAATTGGTATTTTCTTGAAATTGATCAATTGATTTCATCATCTTCATATAGACATCTTGCATCAAGTCTTGGGTTTCTGCATGGTCCTTTACAATCGAAAAGATGATTGAATAAACCCCTCGCTTGGTTTCATGGTAAACATATTCGAATGCTTTCTCATTTTTCGCTTTGAGCTGTCTAATTGTCTTTTGATCAACCATTAATATGTTACCTCCATCTTATAAATATAAGGAGAACAATATCCTCCCTATATTATAACATGTGTTGTCTATTCGTTTTTTAAGATGAGTATGTTATTCTGTTGGTTCAGAATCATCGTTATCATCTGAATCTTCATTATCATCTTCATCATCAATGTCACGATCTTTATCTACTTCATATGCATCATCATCTTCTGGTTCTACATATAATTTATAGCTTGTTTCTCCAGTTACTGGATCAACAACAACTAAAACCTTAATTTGACCTTTAGATTGAACACCGTCAATTTCTACATCAAATTGAATCTTTAGAATGGACTCGCCATCTTCATCTTCATACTTAAACTCATAAGTACCCTTAGAATCTCCAGATAGGAATTCTAATTCAACTTTAAACTCATTATCTTCATCTTCAATCTTAATGATTGTTTCTGAAACAACTACACCATTTAATACTGTTTTGGTTTCAAATTTAACTTCATCATCTTCAACTTGATATTTGGATTCAACATAGTTGTTGTCATCAAGCTTAGCGATAAATTGAATTTTATCTTCATCTTCTTCAACTTCACGCTTACCTGTTAAAACGTAAGTGACGTCATTAACGATCATGATTCCATCAATTGCATATTCTTTTTCATCATCATCGTCATCTTCTTCAGTTAGTGTCATATTATAATGAATTGTATAATACTGAGTTTCACCCTGAAGTGTCTTTGTTTCAAATGTCATCATGAATTCATAATCTTCAAGATTAGAATCAGTAACAACTACACTTAAACCGTTATTTGAGCCTAAGAACTTTTCAACAAGTTCAATATATGGATCAATAGAGTCTGTAAGTGGATCAGTATTTGTTACTGGATCAACTTCAAGTGATTGATAAGATGATAAAGTACTTGAGCCTTGTTGGCTAAGTGTTGTATCAGTACTTTGACTTGATAAAATAGAAACTGCAGTTAATGCTTGAAAGGATAGTATTTCTTCATCTGAACCAAATAGTCCAGTATTCGTTTGAAAGCCTCCTGTACATGCCGTTAGCAATGCTATGGATAATATTGCAATACCTAAAAATAGTTTTTTCATTGTTTTTTTCCTCTTTTCTTTTTTCTTACACTATATAAACGAATGAACTTGAATTTTTATTGGAAAAAAGTAAAAAAGAATGTATAACTATGTTAAAATGTTTTATGGAAACCCTTACATACCTTTTTTTATGCACAAATATATAGAAGGAGACGATTATATGTCAATCAAAATAGTTGAGACTTCACTACGTGATGGTCATCAATCATTACTCGCAACAAGAATGACGACGAAAGAAATATTAGAAATCATTCCAGATTTAGATAAAGCAGGCTTTCATGCCCTCGAGGTTTGGGGTGGTGCAACCTTTGATGCATGCCTACGCTTCTTAAATGAAGATCCATGGGAAAGACTTCGAGAAATAAAGAAATTAGCTCCAAACACGAAGTTACAAATGCTATTTCGTGGTCAAAATATTCTAGGATATCGTCACTACGCTGATGATATCGTTGATATGTTTGTTAAAAAATCAATTGAAAATGGAATTGATATTATTCGTATCTTTGATGCGTTAAATGATATTAGAAATTTAAAGTCTGCAGTAGACGCGACCAAAAAGTATGGAGGTCACTGTCAAATTGCCTTAAGTTATACGACATCACCTGTGCATACAGTCGATTATTTCGTTAAACTTGCTCAAGAGGTTGAAAAGATGGGTGCTGATTCCTTGTGTATTAAGGATATGGCAGGTATTCTTCTTCCAAGTGATGCATATGATCTCATTTCTCAATTAAAGAAAAATACAAAGCTTCCAATTAATCTGCACTCGCACGCGACTGCAGGTATTATGGAAGCGACTTACCTTAAAGCGATTGAAGCAGGTGTCGATATCATCGATACCGCACTCTCTCCTTTATCTGGAGGTACTTCACAGCCAGCAACAGAATCATTTCACTACATTCTTCAAAATACAGAATATAATCCTAAACTAAATATCAAGCATTTAAATCATGCAGCTCAAAAGCTAACCATTATCAAAGATAACTATCTAAAGAGTGGAACCTTGAATCCAAAGGCACTTACATCCAATCCTAGCATCCTAGAGTATCAGGTCCCTGGCGGAATGCTATCCAATCTCATGAGTCAGCTTAAAGAACAAAATCAGATGGATGACTATGAGGAAGTTCTAAAGGAAATTCCAATTGTCAGAAAGGATTTAGGATATCCACCTTTGGTCACTCCTATTTCTCAAATGGTTGGTACACAAGCAGTGATGAACGTGATCACTGGAGAACGCTATAAAATCGTACCAACTGAAGTGAAAGAATACCTACATGGTTATTACGGTCTAGCTCCTGCTCCTGTAAACCCTCTAGTGCTCGCTAAGATCATCGGAAATGACAAAGTAATTACACATCGTCCAGCAGATGATATAAAATCTGAGTTCGAGGAATTAAAGAAAAAGTATAGCTATATCGCAAAGGATGATGAAGATATACTATCGATTGCACTCTTTGGAAAGGTTGCTTTAGATTTTCTTGAAAAGAAATATCAAGATAAACCTAAGACTCAAGTTTTCGCCTTTTCTGTAACTGTAGGAGGTAAATCATCATGACAATACTTATCAGTACTTTATCTGAAGGTGTATTTATCTCACTCTTTAGTGTGATGATTGTCTTTATGATTTTAGGGATCATCGCATTTATCATTCAATCCCTACAATATATCTTTAAAAAACCAGAAAAACCTGAAATCATAAAAAAACCCTATGTTAAACCATTTGAATTAGCAGATATCACAGATGATAACATGCTCGTTGCAGGATTAGTAGCTTCCATAGACTACTTCGAAGAAACCAAAGAAAATGTACGCATTCTCTCGATTAAAGAGATCAATTAAGCTGAAAGGATAAAAAACATGAAACTCTATAAAATTAATGTAAACGGAAAAAGCTATGAGGTTGAAGTTGAAAGTGTAACTGAACACGCATCAACTATTCAACCAGTAAAACCAATTGAAAAAGCACCAGTTCAATCTGATACCAAAACAAACATTCTAGCACCGATGCAAGGAAATATCATTAAGCTCAATGTCATTGTAGGCAGTGAAGTCAAAAAGGGTGATGTTTTAATGGTGCTTGAAGCGATGAAACTAGAAAATGACATTCTATGTCCTGTAGATGGTTATGTAAGACAAGTCTTAATTAAAGAGCACCAAAAGGTGGATATCAATCAACTCATGTTGGTTATAGGATAAGCTTATGTGGGAAGCTCTTCTAGATTTTTTTGAAAGTACAGGACTCTACTACTTTTTTGAACCTGATGGATGGAAATTCTTTATTATGATTGTTCTATCTCTCGTTCTTCTTTATCTTGCTGTTTTTAAAAAGTTTGAACCCTATCTATTAATTCCTATTGGGTTTGCGATGTTACTTGTTAACATCCCAAACACAGGCATGTTTGTTGAGACAATAAAAATGGTTGATGGTGTAGAAACAACTACCTATAGCGGCCTATTAGGATATCTTTATTATGGTGTTAAATTAGGAATTTATCCACCTTTAATCTTTCTAGGCATTGGTGCAACAACTGACTTTGGACCGCTTATTGCGAACCCTAAGAGTATGCTACTTGGTGCTGCTGCCCAAATCGGGATCTTTCTTACATTCATTGGGGCGATAGTTCTTGGCTTTAATGGGGCAGAATCGGCTTCTATAGGCATTATCGGTGGTGCGGATGGACCAACATCCATCTTACTTGCAAGTCGTCTTGCACCTCATTTATTAGGTGCGATATCACTTGCTGCATATTCTTATATGGCATTAGTTCCAATTATCCAACCACCAATTATTAGACTATTAACGACTAAAAAAGAACGTGCAATCAAAATGGAACAGCTACGTGTCGTTAATCCAAATGAAAAGATTTTATTTCCGATTGTAGTCACTGTATTATGCCTAACATTTATTCCATCATCAGCACCAATTATTGGGATGCTGATGCTAGGTAATTTGATTAAAGAATCGAATATCGTTCCAGGATTAACTAAGATGGCTGGAGATTCATTATTATATATCATTACCATTCTTTTAGGTCTATCCATTGGTGCGACAACCATGGGAACCTCATTTTTAAGAGTTGAAACCTTAATGATTATTGGTCTAGGCTTATTTGCCTTTGCACTCGCTACTGCTTCTGGTGTATTAGGTGGTAAGATTATGTGCAAACTCACTAACGGTAAGGTCAATCCAATGATTGGTGCAGCAGGTGTATCTGCAGTACCAATGGCAGCACGTGTTGTTCATATTGAAGGTCAGAAGGAAGATCCAACCAATTTCTTATTAATGCACGCGATGGGACCAAATGTCGCTGGTGTGATTGGTAGTGCGATTGCTGCTGGATTACTTCTAATGTTCTTTGCTTAAGATGGAAAGATTACATTTTGAGTCCATTGATTCGACCAATAACTATATAAAAAGAAATTATGAATCTTTAAACCATCTTTCTTGGGTAACTTCTGAGGTTCAAACCAATGGTAAGGGTAGATCATCAAAATCCTGGTATGGAGATGAAGATTCACTGCTTTGCTCGATATTGATTAAAGAACAACTACCAGTAGAAAAAAATCAAATGATTCCTCTACTAGCTGCTAAGTCACTTCATCATGTATTATCTAAATATCATCAATCCATTGAGATCAAATGGCCTAATGACTTATTAATTCATTCTAAAAAGGTTGCAGGTATTCTTGTTGAATCCGTAGTAATTGAAAATGAATTTAAAGCTGTTATTATCGGCTTCGGAGTTAATGTGAATCAATTGGATTTCCCTGATTCCATTAAAGACATAGCAACTTCATTATCAATAGATGACATTTATGCACTTGACATCAATCAAATACTAACAGAACTCAATAAAAGGTTTATCAAAGACTATGAAATATTTAAAAAAAACCACATTGAAGTGATTCATTATTGTAATGATTATCTAGCCTATAAAAATAAAACGATATCCTATGTTGAAGAAAATAAGACACTTCAAGGGAATATCGAATATATTAATAACAATGGGCATCTTGTAGTTAGCAGAAATAAAGAATTTATTCCACTCATCAGTGGAGAAATAGCCTTACTAAAGTAAAAAAGGAACTATTGCTGTAGTTCCTTTTTTTATGGGCTCTATAATTATGTTAGGGGTGGATGATTTTTAAAAGGGTATTAAAAAAGCATAAGTAAATCTTTATAATAAAGGTAACCACACACTTTAGATAAGG